>NZ_KB904586.1 GCF_000380145.1 Streptococcus thoraltensis DSM 12221
TGTTAGCTTTGTAGTCCTTGTAGTAATCATAAGCAGTGTGGCCAGCCTTGAGATAAGCAATGACCTTATGAATCGTTTGTCTTGATCTTTTGAGGGATTGACAAATATGGCTAACGGCTATTCCTTCTTTGTAATAAGCCTCTATCATGACAAGTTCATTTGTGGTAAGATGGGTATAGGTCATTTATGTTAGTTCCTTTCAGACAAATGTGGTGTTTATCTGAGCCTAACATAAATGGCTTTTTTCTGTCTAGCTTAATTTTACAAATTAGGCTTTTAAAGGACTAGAAAACGTCCCCTATTTTGAGCAAAATTCTGCAGGTTACATCACAGTCAATAGGAGTTTTAGGCTTTATGATGGCACCTAATTGAATCTAAAAATTTCAAAGTTAGTGGATAGTGAAGTAAAAACTTATGAAAATCAACTTTTGAAGCCTGATAGTTATGCTGATGATTCTGTTAACGAGATTAGAACCTAGCTATCAATTCAAAAAAATTAAGCTATAATAGAAAAAGGAGTATGATTCATGTTATTAGAAATTAATCATCTAAAAAAAGTTTTTCGCACACGTTTTGCCAAAACAGAAACGCGCGCCCTACAAGATATTGACTTCAAGGTTAATGAAGGCGAATTTATCGCTATTATGGGAGAATCTGGCTCAGGGAAAACGACGCTTTTGAATATCTTAGCCACTTTGGAAAAACCAAGTTCTGGCTCTGTTCACTTGAAAGGGCAAGATATTACCAAAATCAAAGAAAATCAATTAGCCGGTTTTCGACTCAAGCACTTAGGCTTTGTCTTCCAAGAATTTAATCTTTTAGATACTTTAACGATTAAAGATAATATCTTTCTGCCATTGGTCCTAGACCGCAAACCCTATTCTCAAATGGAGAAGGCCCTCGTTCCCCTAGCGGAACAGCTACACATCAAAGACTTGTTAGACAAACGTCCTATGGAAATTTCTGGTGGGCAAAAGCAAAGAGTAGCAGTAGCTAGAAGTTTGATTAATCAGCCTGATATTCTCTTGGCTGATGAACCGACTGCTGCGCTTGATTTTCGAAATTCAGAAGACTTACTATCTCTCTTTGAAGAAATCAATGCTTTTGGTCAGACTATCTTAATGGTAACCCATTCAGCTATGGCTGCCGGTCATGCCAAACGTGTTCTTTTTATCAAAGATGGGCGGATTTTTCACCAACTTTACAGAGGAAATAAGAATCCTCAAACCTTTAGTAAAGATATTTCATTAGCTATGAATGCCCTTTTAGGAGGTGATAACCATGTTTTATCTTAAAATGGCTTGGAATAATTTGCTAAAATCCAAAAACATCTATGGTCCATTTCTTATCACCAGTACCATTCTCTATGTCACCTTATGTTCAACCTTGTTGATACTTTATAGCCCAATTTCAGATAACATGTCGCATGGAAAAATGATTTTGGGATTTGGAGTGGGTGTCTTAACGTTATTATCAACAATTTTGGTTGTTTATAGTTATCGTTTTGTTTTAAAGCAACGTAGTAAAGAGTTTGGGCTTTATAATGTATTAGGGATGGGTAAGAAAAAAGTGTCCCTAATATCAAGTATTGAAATACTAACTATTTTTATAGGCTTGATTTTTCTTGGAAGCATTCTCTCGGCAATCTTCTCAAACCTACTTTATCTCATTTTTGTCAACCTCATTCATTATGATAAATTACTATTAACATTTACCCCATTATCATTTCTCATCGTTATTGGTATTTTTGCTGGTATTTTCCTACTATTAATACTTATCAACTTATTCGCTATTAGTAAATCATCCCCTCTGGATTTATTTAAAACGGCAGCTAAGGCAGAGCAGGAGCCTAAAGGGAACTTTTTCATGGCTATCCTTTCTGTAGTTTTATTGGGAGTTGGCTATGCTTTATCTTTTACCTCGACTAAGATAGCAGCCTTGGCTTTGATTTATCGTTTTTTGATTGCAGTAATTCTGGTTATTCTAGGAACTTACTTATTCTATGTATCTTTTACGACTTGGTACTTGAAACGAAGACGTCAAAATAAGGCATATTACTATCGAACAGAGCATTTTATCACAGTTTCTCAAATGCTTTTTCGGATGAAGCAAAATGCTGTAGGATTAGCTAATATTACCATTTTAGCGGTCATGAGTTTTGTTACTATTGCGACGACTTCATCGCTCTTTGGAAATACTGAAAATATGGTTAATCAACTCTTTCCAAGAAATACTAAGCTTGAGATACAGCATTTTGAAGGGAAAACGAGTTTTGAAGAATTCGCTAAAAAAACCATTATTCCAGAATTACATAAAGACGATAAAGCCCTTGTTGCTTATCAGACAGCCATGATTTCTGCCCCATTGACGCGTGATAAAGAAATCACCATTAATCAAAAGACTATTGATCAACCAAAATTAAGTAAATTAGGATTTGTTTATCTCATCGAACAGGATGATTTTAGAAAACTTGGTAACGACTTACCAGATTTAAAAGCCAATCAGACAGCCTTTTTCAAGCAAAAAGGCGATAGCCAACTGAAGCAACTAACGATTTTTGGTAAACGTTATGACAATATTAAAAACTTTAAGTCTGTTAAGATGCCTGATGTGGTTAATACCTATAATCCCGGTGTTTTAGTTGTCAGCAATCAAAGTGAGATGACAGCTATCAAAAAACGGTTTGCAAACACAGATGGTTTTGGATACCATGAAACTTACAAGGTATTTGCAGATTTAACGGAGAAAGACTATCAAAAATTAAGTCATAAAAAAGGTGTGTGGACTAATGATAAGGGTGAAAAAGCAGTCGTGGAACTAACACGAGAAGTTGATTTTAAAGACGAAGGCTATGCTCTTTTTGGTGGTTTTCTCTTCACCGGTCTATTATTAGGAACAGCTTTTCTTTTAGCAGCAGCCTTGATTATTTACTATAAACGTTATTCAGAAGGTGTCGAAGATCAAAAATCTTATCATATATTGCAAGAAATCGGTATGTCCAAGGTTCAAGTCAAAAAAATCATTGGCTCTCAAACGCTCATGGTCTTCTTTATGCCTTTAATCATGGCAATCTGCCATTTTCTAGTAGCTATGATTATGCTCAAGCAAATGCTCTTACTCTTTGGTGTTGACAATGATCTCCTTGTTTACCAAATCTCTGGAGGAGTTATTCTTACTATTGTCATCATTTACTATCTCATTTATCGATTGACAGGACGAACTTACTATCACTTAATCGAAAGGTAGGGAAAGTGGCGATTTTTCGCCACTTTCAGAACGTAGACAAACCCCTGCAACTTTGATATTTCGGAACATCTCGCAGGGAAATGGGGAATAATTAAACACTCAAAAACGTTGAAATAACAGTGTTTTTGAGTGTTTTTGTTTTTGGCTACTGAGAAAAAAAGCTTGGAGGAAGATATCTAAAATAGACTTTTTCTTCAACCTGAAAGTGGCGATTTTTCGCCACTTTTTTGCTAAAATAATCCTATGAACAAGCAAGATAAACTTTATATTATTGAAGATGATACGACCATTGTCACTCTTCTCAAGCAGCATTTTTCAAATTATTATCAAGTCTATGCAGTAACCAATTTTCGAGATATAAAGCAGGAGGTTGAGAGCATACAACCGGATGTGATTCTCATGGACATCACCTTGCCATTTTTTAATGGGTTTTACTGGACTAGTGAAATTCGTAAAACGATGACGGTACCTATTATTTTTATTTCTTCCAGCAATGATGATATGGATGCTGTGATGGCGCTCAATATGGGAGGTGATGATTTTATCTCGAAACCCTTCTCGTTAAACGTTTTAGAGGCAAAAATTTCAGCTTTTTTACGAAGAAGTAAACAATTTAACAAAGAAGAACTTTCTTTTGCTGGTTATGAGCTATTAGCAGATGGTACTGTCGTGTCAGACCAGCATGAAAGCATCGATCTATCTCCTACAGAAGCTAAAATCTTGCGGATTCTGATGACACATGATCAGCAAGTGATTGCCAAGGAAGATTTTCTAGAAAAACTCTGGCAAGATGACAGTTTTATTGATCACAATACCTTGAATGTTAACATGACCCGTCTTCGTAAAAAGTTAAAGAGCATTGGTTTTGATCATATTCATACGGCTAGAGGTGTGGGGTATTTTCTAAAATGATATTCAGCTATTTTAAAGAGTATAGACCGTGGTACGCCTTGTATTTACTAACAACACTGACTTATCATCTCATGTTCTACCTTTACCATCTGCCACACGCTTATTTTCTTACTAGCCTAACCGTTAGTCTAGTATTTCTGATGTTTTGGTCAATTCTGAGCTATCAGTCTTTCAAGCGCAAATTATTGACTTTAGAAAACTTAAAAGCAGTCGAGGATTTACCAAAAGCCCAATTACCATCAGAAGTAGCTTATCAAGTTCTGATAAATCGATTAGTAGCAGCAGAAGCGCAGCAAGTTCTGGATATAAAAAAAGCACAAGATGACCTAGAAGGATTGGTTAAGATGTGGTCCCACCAAATGAAGATCCCAGTCTCAGCAATGTCTTTAATGATTCAAACCAATCAAATGAGCAAACAAGAGCTCAAGGGACAAGTTTTTCGCTTAGAAAATGACATCAATAACCTCCTGTCCTACCTCAAATATAAACAAGAAAATGACGATTATCGTTTTACCCAAATATCATTGAAAACCAGTGTCAGTTCTGTCATTAAGAAATTCAGTAGTCAATGCATAGCTAAAAAAATTCAAATTAATCTGACTGGTGACTCAGAAGTGATTACCGATGCGAAGTGGTTGGAATTTTGTTTATCTCAAGTGATTGATAATGCCATAAAGTATAGCCCTTTCGAATCAGAAATAAAAATAGCCATAAATGAACGAAGTATTGAAATACAGGATTTTGGTATAGGGATACTAAAAGAAGATATACCACGTTTATTCGAGCAGGGCTTTACCGGTTATAATGGTCACGAACATCAAAAAGCTACCGGACTAGGCTTATATATGACTAAACAGATTTTAGACAGGTTAGGTTTTGATATTGTGATAAGTAGCCAGATTGATCAAGGAACCAAAGTTTTGATAAAAAAGAATAATTAATTGACGTAAATAAAGTTATGTAAAAAAGCTGCTTTAACATTTTAGAGTGGCTTTTTACATGCTAAGTTAAAGGATAGCGAGTCTTGTATGACCTCGCACAGACTTGTAGATACTGAAAAAATTTTAGGTTAATAGGTATAGAAAGATAGTAAGAAGTAGGAGGTCTATGGCTATAAAAGCTTTGTTACGATTGTGTTAGTATTCTTGAATCAGGTTTTCCAAGAACAAAATCTCCTTATTTTTCAGGGGATTGCGAATCGTAGGTGTTCTATGAAATAGATTTATGGGGTTTACGTTATTTTACGTAAATAAAGTTATGCAAAAAATAAATTTTCTAATTCAATAAAAACCTAACAGCATATCCAATAATGTTAGGTTTTTCATATATTGACGTAACTATAATTGTGTAAAATAAAATTTATCAAACCAAAAAATTGCTCAAAATAACTTTTTCTCCAATCTTTTTAGCTTTTTTTGGAAAAATAACAACCCTTAGAACGTTTACTAGAACAACATTTCTAAGAGTTGTTTTACTGACAATCAAGTTTTATTACATTTGCAATTTTTTAGCATTTAAGAGAGAGTTTGTCGTCTACATTTTGGTAAACTATAGCTTATCTAAGGCATTCTTTTGTTCATCATTAACGATATGCGTATAGAGGTCAGTGACTTGAGTTGAGGCATGACCTAGTTGATGGCTGACCAGAACTTGTGACTTAGTAGCGTCATAGAGCCTAGTAGCGAGTGTGTGGCGTAGTTTATGGGGGGTCACACGGATTTTGAAATCTTGAGAATACTTAGCAACCATTTTCTCAATACTTGACGCGTCAATACGATTAGGAATACCTCGATACTCGGTTAAAAAGAGCGCTGTGTCTTGTTTTTCAGCCTTGTAGCGATTTTTACGAATGGCTAGGTATGCCTCTATATAGGGCTTGGCAAATCCAGCAACATTGACAGAATCACGTTTGCCACCTTTGCGAGTCACTTCGATAACCATCATATTGAGGTTCAAATCCTTCAAATCAAGATTGACAGCTTCCGATAGACGAACGCCAGAAGCCAGAAGTAGTGCAATAATGGCTAAGTCACGTTCTTTATTTTTTTGGAAAGATGATTTGGCACGATTAGATAGTTTGTTTTCATATTCACAATCTACGTATTCTAAAAATGCCATGGTTTCATCGCCAAGAAAGAGTTTTTGTTTGATATTCTCAGCCCTAGAAGCCAAGGTTTCTTTTTTCTTCTTGGTAGCAACCTTTTTCATCACATTTCGATAAAAATAAGGCTCGCCTTGATCATTCTCAACCTCCTCGGTAAGGTATTTAAAAAGGCTGGATAAGGCTGACAACGTCCGATTTATAGTGGTCTGTGAGACACCTTGTTTTGTTGAATAAGTATTAAGAGACGGCCGTTCTCGCAGATAAAGAACAAAAGATTCCATATCTTTTTTAGTTAAATGCTCCAGGATAGACAAATCAATATCAGAAATTTTCTCAGCATCTGAAATACCAGATTCCATTAACCACTCGAAAAACCGACGGTATTCTTTGAGATATTCGTATAAGGTCGTAAAACTATAAGGTACAGCCAGTTTAGATTGGTAATATTCCAAGACAAACCAAGGCATGATGTCTTTAAGTTCATCGATTTTATTTAGTAATAATTCACGTTTCATGATAGTTTTTCCTTTATTCCTATAAATAGAAGTATAGCATACTCTCACATGTTTTTCAAGAAAATTACAGTTTTTCGGAAAGATGTTTGAAGGGAGTTTATGTTGTTTATTGACAAATAAATGGCGAGTAAAAAATAAAAAGGCTGATAAATCAACCTTAAGGATTTAAGTTATAACAATGATTTGTGCTATCTTTATAGGTATAAATCTTTTGTCTTTTTTGTAAAAAGTGAAATATATAGTAAAATACACCAGGTAGTTAATGATACCCCAATGGACAACTTATGTACCATTGTTTTGTGATAAGTAATTACCACTTTTGAACGATTAGGGTTATTGATTGCTAACCAGCCATTGCTATCTTTATAGCCATCTAATCGATTTCCATTGGTATCTTCCACTTTAAAGCCTTTTAGATACGTTATAGGTGTTCTGACAACTTTGGTACCTTTAGGTATATCTTTAATTGAGAACTCAAACTTATCCTGTTTAAATTTTTTTAATTTGCGCTGTCCATCAAAATAAACCGCATTCTCAATGAAATCATTAGTTGACACAAAGTATTCGTCTTCAAAATTTATAATCGGCGCATATGAGTCTTTGTTTTTTATTTTATAACTTCCACTGTCAATATTGAATCCATTTTTTTCATTAGGTCTTTGTTTTATCTGTTGTTTTGTTCGATAATCCATAAATCCATTAACACGATAATACCCTTTCCCTGCATCTTGGTCAAAATAACCAAAATTACTATTAGAAAGTCCTTTCATGATGTTATCGTTTGTTCCAAAATAGCTTATTTTATCGAATTCAGAAATATCACCGCTTAAAATATTTTTTTCTTGTGAAAAGTTTTGGCTACAAAATAGTAGATATAAACCTAGCGACAACAACATGAGGTTTATATAGCTTATAGTTTTTTTTAAATGATAGTTGCATAAAGTAAGTACCACAAATAAAGCAATGAAGGTATATAGAAAGAAGTCAAATCGATTTAAACTTTGAATCATATCAATAAAACTAAATTTCTGAAGATAATAGTATGGAATTAGGTTCGATTGTAGAACAGAAATACCTGCAATCCCCCATAATAATATTTGGTTTTCATGTTTGAACAATCTTTGATAAACTGCGATTACTAAGGTTACGATAAATACCAAAATAATTATATCTTGAAACATAAATGCGGTGGACAGTCGGTTCCAAATGCTTACAGATTCAACACTCCGACTAATAATTCCATTAGAACCAAGATTCAAAGCGGGAACATCTAACCAATCATTAGCCATTTTTTGTTCGATTAGTGGTAACGTAAATAGTAATGTTGACAGAATAATAATCGCACCAGTGATTATCCAGTAAAAAAATCGTTTTAATGTCACAGTATGATGATTAAATAAGATTGTAAAAAGTACCAAAATAAGAGAATAGAACACTAACAAATAAGTGGTAAGAAGATGGGTTAAGGTAATCAAAGAGACACTCATAATGACAATTCTATACCATTTGTGATAGTCATCGGCGATTATTTCATAGATTCCTACGATAGCAGGTGGTAAAAAGAGAAAAGCAATTTGTTGATTGTATGTTCCCATACTTAGCATTCTAACATTGAAGTAACCGACTCCAAAAATATAGATGATTGCAAATATAAATGAAAATACAGAATCACTCTTTAATTTATTGAAAGTTTTGTATGCTATTTCAAGTCCTATAATATGGAATAGAATATTAAAAACAAATATAGTCGTTACTGGTTTTTTGATAACTAACCATAACAAAGCTATAGGATAATTGCTGAAATAGGGGTAGAAGAAATTAACGGCATATCCCTGATTATTGAAAGAAAAATAGGAAACATCTGGGATTAATTTGCCATGTTGTATATTTTGTGCTATCTCATATATTCTTGAGAAGTGAAACCAAGCATCCCAATCCATATGGAAAACACCCTTATAAATAAAAGGAAGTATTGGAATAATAGATAATATACTGAAAGTAATTAATCTAAATAGTGTATTTGTAGCCACCTTTTTAATCATTTCAAATTTGTCTCCTTAATAAAATAACTTGGTCGTTTCTTCGTTTCAAGAAATATTTTAGAGATGTATTTCCCTAATATTCCTAAACAAAGCAACTGAATACCCCCAATAAATAACATCATTACGACCATACTAGCCCAACCGTTGACACTACCTCCGATTGTAAGCTTACGAACGATAATAAAAATGATACCTAAAATAGATGATGCAAAGGAAAGGAGACCGCTTGCTGTTGCTATATTTAAAAGTGCTTCTGAGAAGTTGATAAATCCTTCAAGAGAATATTTTAGTAATGACCAAAAATTCCATGATGTCTCTCCCGCTACACGTTCTCTATTTTCAAAACTAATATCAGATAAAAAAGAAACTGAAGTAAAAACAATTAGGTTTCCACTTGAACTTGTAGGTAGAATAGAGCAGGTTCTTATCAATAAAAATGTTAGCTTCTCGAGTTTTGTGATTCAGGCTTGCAAGTTTGCACTTGATAATATGGAAGAATTAGATGAAAAATAAAAAAAGCAACGGTTGGTTGCTTTTTTTATGTATTAGATAGATTTACATTTTTCAAAGATTATTTGGAAAATGTCTCATTAAAGTAGAGACTCATATAGTCAATAATTTGTTTCTAATAACCTGTGCTTATCTTATTTTCTGATTCATTAAAGATTATCTTGTCGTTTCCAGATTGCTTTTTATTCATTTAGCTTCGGCGTGTAAAACTTCTAGCTCCTATCCAAACTAATAATCTACCTCTGAATATTTTAAAATCGTTTTTTTGATGCGTCAGGTGTCAAATCATTATTCTCCAATGTTTTCCATCGCTATATTGAATTCAGGTTAACCTTTATTAGCTCACTTTGTGACTTTAAGTTATGGTGTTTTAGATCTAAAAATGAGCAAACTCCTCAGACGTTTCTGAGGAGTTATGGTTACGGTTATTCTTTTATTTTTGTTTTGGTTTACCAGCAAGTTTTTGGCATAAAATTGGTGCAACGATGGCTGTGCAGACCACAACTAAAGAGGTTATGGCTGCTGATTGTGAAGCGTATGCTTTTATTTCTGGGTTGTTTGCTACCATCAATAATGGAACAGATGCAGATAAGCCAGCTACTGTTGATAGGGCAGTTGCTGACGTGCCACTTCTTTTCAGGATGTATTTTTCAATTAAGATGAGCGGTAAAGCACCAATGAGGTAATACAAGACGGCCATAAGGATTCCTGGCAAGCCTGCTTTCATGGCTTCAAATAGGTTGATGTTTGCTCCTACAGCCCATCCTAGCACGATGATGATAAAACCCATAGCAGGCGCCATGTGCTGGCTTAAATCATGATCAAGGTTACCGATAATGATACCAAGTACCAGTGGAATCAGGGTTGAAAGGATCGGCATAAAATCAAGTGATGTTGGGCTGGTCAATCCGTAAATGAACATGGGAATGATTGGCAAGGCCATAACAGCAAGCAAACCAAATGCTGCTTGGTCACTCTCGTCGCCATAATCTTTCATCAAGGCTAGAAAGAGTGTTGGGTTCATTGATGTTAGGGTACAAATAAAGGCGATGGCGCTAAGTCCAAAGATACCGTCAAGTCCAAAGAGTTTGATGAAGATAAGGCTTGCTACTGTACTGATGATGAAACGCGCAGCTAATAAGACACCATAGCGTTTAAAGACGTGGGTTAAGGTTTTTAATTTCAAGGTGCAACCTGATAGGAAGACCGCAGCGCCTAGAATAAAATTGATGGCATCGCCTGAAAACATGGCTTGGGTCAATCCACCAATATTAAAAAAGGTTGGTGAGAAAGTATGGATAATGGCTGAAATCAGCATAGGAATCAATAAGGTTCCACCTGGAATTGATTTCATAAGTTTCATAAAAATATAGTCCTCCGTGGGCTAATGTTTAGTGTGTTTAAGATGATTTTGGATTTCTAAAAACGAATCCACAATGAAGATTGATAGGGCAATGGCTCCAGAAACAAGAACGGATTCAATCAAGTTTTCGCCAGCCAATTTGGGGTTATCTTGGATGTAATAATAAGCAATCCGGTAGACACCTGCACCAGGTACAAGGGGAAAGAAACTTGGAATGTAAAAAACGGTTACTGGAGAAGCTAGTTTCCTTGCGGAGATTTGAGATAAAAAGGCGATAACAATGCCTCCCAATAAGGTTGCTACGGCATTATCTGTTTTATCTAAAAAGAAAAGATAAACCGCATAACCAGCTGCTCCAATAAAGCCTGTTTGATAGACCAAGTGTTTTGGGGCTTCTAACAATACACCTGCTGTTACGGTAGCAACGTATGCTCCTAGAATTTGAAAAAGAAAGCTCAATATCATGACATGATTCCTTTCGCAATAAAGAGACCTAAGGCAACACCGACGCCTAGACTGACTGCTATGGTTAAGGCTTCGACAATCTTAGCTACCCCTGCCCCATAATCACCTTTAAAGGAATCACGAAAACCGTTTGTAAAAGCCGTTCCAGGAAAAAGTGGCATGAGTACAGAGATGATAGTAATATCTAAGGCGCGGTCAGATGCACCAACAAATCTGGTTATAAAAGGCATACAAAAGGCTACTACCATGGTTGCAAAAATTCCAAAAATAAAGTCATTGAGCTGAAACATTTGTCTAATGTAGTAAGTAAAAACCAATAAAAAGGAGGCAAGCATTGCTAATAAAAAAGTGTTAAAGTCGCCGCCAAGAAGAACAGCAAAGGAAAGAACTAAAAGAATCGTTGCCATATGAGAGCTTTTAATGGAATAATTATCTTTTTTTATAGATAAGAGATTATGGTATGCTGTTGCTAAATCAATCTCTTTTGAAATTAAATCTCTCGATATTTGATTTACTGCATGGATTTTCGATAAGTGAGTTTCACGTTGAGAAATGCGTTTAATATAGGTAATGGGCTCTGGAAAGTCTGGCCCATCCAATGTGATGAAAAGCCCTGTAGTATTAGCAAATGCTTCTACTGTTGGTAACTGACTGACGGATAAAATACGTTCTACAGTGGTTTCTACACGATAGGATTCTGCATTAGATTCTAACATGATGATACCGGCTAAGGTAGCTACCTTAACTAGCATTTTGTATTGATTCTCTTCCATGTTACTTATTTCCAAGATAGCTTAAGATGGCTACTAGAGCAGCTTCTGTTCCTGTTCTTAGAGTTGGTTGAATGGCTGGCGCAAATTTCGGATTGTGGTTGGCATAGATACTCTGATTGGCAGTGAAGCCACCAAATCCCCAGTACAAATAAGGAATTTCAAATGCTCTAGGGATTGCAGAAAAATCTTCAGAAGCTGTCATCGGTTTGTAATTGACAACTTTGTCAGCGCTAAAATGATCTTTAAAGGCGTTTGTCACATGTTCAGTGATTTCGGCATCATTATCTGTTAATGGGAAACTATCGTAAACCTCAATGTCTGGTTCTTTTTCGCAGTTTCCTGCCTCACATTCTGCGATAGCAATACGTTTAATAGCTGAAATCAATTGTTCTTTGACGATTTCGTCATAGGCTCGAATATTCAAACGCAAGGTTGCCGTTTCCGGGATAATGTTGGCTTGATTTCCTGATTGGAAAGAACCTACAGTTACGACGGCGAATTGGAAAGGATCTACTTCACGCGCAACAATCGTCTGTAATTTTGAGACGATGGCTGATCCGATAACGATAGGATCGATACTAAGATTTGGCATGGAGCCGTGCGCCCCGCGACCATTGATAGTGATTTTTAGTGATGCTGCCGTTGATAAAAATGGACCTTCTTTGGTTCCAAGATGACCAGCTTCGGGAGTGGTCAAGACATGTTGAGCCAAGGCAATATCAGGCTTTGGTATTTTTTCAAGAAGACCATCTTCTAACATTGCTTTTGCGCCTGCTGCTATTTCTTCGCCTGGTTGAAAGAGAGCAAGATAAGTACCTGACCAGGCTTCTTTATTGTTGGCAAGTGCCCAAGCAGCACCTAAGCTAGCCGTCATATGCATATCATGCCCACAAGCATGCATGACACCATCAACCTCAGAAGCATAGTCTAACTCTGTCTCTTCTTGAACGGGAAGAGCGTCCATATCAGCTCTAAAGAGAATGGTTGGTCCCTCACCGTTTTCTAATATCCCAACAAGACCTCCACCAATCTCTAGCACCTGGTAATCAAGTTTGACTAGTTCCTCTTTGATAAAGGCTACTGTTTGGGTTTCCTGCATTGATAATTCAGGATTTCGGTGCAGGAATTTGTAAGTTTCTTCCTGCCTAGATTGGATGTTGTCGAGCGATTTTATAATCGTTTTGTAGGACATCATTAACCTCCTGTGAATTTTTATAGTTTTATACTAGTATATCATTTATTACAAATCTGTTGTTGTAAAATCATCTTACGAATAACAAATAGTTGTCTGACAATAATTTATTCTTTAAATAGTTTACAAAGCCATTCTTTTCTTTTAGAATAAATATTGTGAAAACTAAAAAAACAAAAGTAAAACAAATTCTAGCTTACTTTAAGCCCTTTGATTATTTATTTATAACACTGGCTATTATCATTTCCTTTGTCCCAGCTATCTGGACAATCTATCAAAAAATGACTACACCACCGTCGTCTGGTTTAGTTGCCGTGGTCAAAATCCATGGGAAGGTTGTTGATACCTATCCTCTTGAAGAAAGTGGTCCTCATTTTGAAAAAACCTACCATCCCGATAAAGGGCAATACAATATTGTAGAAGTTGATGGGGATAGTATTCGCGTTAGAGAGGATAATAGTCCTGATCAGATTGCTGTCAAAACAGGTTGGATTAATCAAGAAGGGCAACTATCTATCTGCCTCCCTCACGATTTAATCATTGAAATCCAATCAACCAAAGACTCATCTAATCAAGAGAATCAAGAGGATGAGCTCATTCTTCCCTTATAATATGAAAAAAGACACTGACTTCAAACAATCAGTGTCTTTTTGGCTTTTATAGTCAAATGAAATAACTTTCAGAACAAGGAACAGAAAGACGCAGAAACAGTACCTGATACTCTTCGAAAATCAAAAGCAGCTCTTCTTGACTTGATGTGATGAAGACAGTTCTATCTGCAACGGTGTTGCCTAGTCTGCTTTTGATTTTCATTGAGGATTAATACGGTACGGCAAGTCGAAAGTGACCAGGTATCAAAGTTAATTCAAAAGACTATAGATAGGGGAAAATGAGGGCTATTAGTATCGTTAGGAGATACATGATTGAAAAGAGCACAAAGTTTTTAATGGACATGACAAATGTTTGACGTTTGATTTGTTCTTTTCGAAAAGTTTTCAGATGTTTAGCATATAAAGGCATGATGACTACTCCTGCTACACCGATAAGAGGAATTTGACCTAAGATAATACCTAAATACCAGACAACCCAAGGAATAATACTCAATAAGGTATAAAGCAGCAAAGCGTTTTCTTTACCGATGTAATAAACGAGTGTTTGTCGTTCATTTTTAAGATCTTGTTCAAAATCACAGAGGTTGTTTGCTAACATGATGTTAGCAATGAGACAAACAAGTGGTAAACTCAACCAGAATATAATAATCGTCTCAATCCAGTGCCAATCAATAGTCATCACGGTGCCTGCCCAATGGCTACTTAGCAAAGTGTTAGGATGTTGCACAAAAATCGCTAGGAAGAAAATGCCAAATCCCATAGTAATACCGGAAAAAAGCTCTCCCAGAGGTAAGCGGGAGAGGGGAAAAGGTCCGAAAGTGTAGAAAATCCCGATTAGAAAGCAAATTCCTCCGATAGGAAGTAAGAGGACGTCTGTTCGGTAAACGAGTATCAAGGATATGAGCGAGGCGAAAATCAGCAACATAAAAATGATATTAACCATCTGCTTATAATCTAAATGATGCTTACCAATAACGTTATCTTCTTTTTGGTAGGTCCTATCGACAGCTTTTTTATAGTCTATGGTGTTGTTTATAGCTGTAGTACACATGTCGAAACTAAGGACTGCTAGGATAAATAAAGCGGTATTGAGAAGATTAAACTGTTGGTAATGATAAACAGACCATAGGATACCAACGGTCATCGGAAAGACGCTGGCTACTTTGGTTCGTAATTCGACAAATTCAAGAAAGATGGGTAGGGTAAGTTGATTATTTTTCGGTGACAAGGTGGTACTCCTCATTTCTTAATGTAAAGTTATCTTTCAGTCCTTTGCTGATATGGATGCCATTTTCTTTGTCGATGAAGACGGCTTCAACACCAGCCATGCCATCAATTAGTTTCATCCCATCTTTGATACCAAGAAGGAATAAAGAGGTGGATAATTCATCACCTTGGAGCGATGTTTTTGTAAAGACAGTCACTCCAGAAATAGCATTTTCAACAGGGTAGCCCGTTCTAGGATCCATGATATGATGGTACCTTTTGCCATCTTTTTCAATATAGCGTTCATAGATACCAGACGTCACAACGGAACTGTCTTTAACATGAACTGAGCCAACGGTATCACCACGAACTTCGTCAGGATTTTGAACCCCGATATTCCAACCTTTTGGGTCATTAGGCGATTTCCCTATGGTTAGGACGTTTCCACCTAGATTGATAATAGCTGTTGTAATGTTGCGTTTTTTAAAGAGTTTTTTGACACCATCAGCAATGTAGCCTTTGGAAATAGCTCCTAATTCTAGAGTCATCCCTTTTTTAATATAGACGGTTTTCTTCTCTTTATCTAGCTGGATATCCTTGTAGTTGATATAAGGTAGTGCATTTTTGATTTCTTCATTACTTGGAACTCTAGCGACTTCATCTCCAATACGCCAAAGATTGGTGACAGCGCCAATTGAGACATCAAATTTTCCATTGCTCTTCTTGGACATGTCCTGTGCTGCTTCGATGATTTCAAAGGTTCTGGGATCGACTTTAACCGCTTGTTTTCCAGCTGCTTGATTAATTTTATAAACATCAGCACCTTCAAGGTTGGTCGACAGTAGTTTTTCCATTTCTTTGATATAATCAATGGCTTCATCCATCACTTTTTCTTGATGTTCATGGTAGATACTCAATTGAACGACTGTGTGCAAAAGTGACTCCGTTCGTGTTTCGGGCTCCTTGACAATGGGTAAACTATTTTTATCATTTGCCGATTTCTGACATCCTACCAGGCTCAATACAGATATAAAGAGGATAAGAAATGGCCAAATTTTACGTTTCATAACTTCCACTTTCCTTTCTACATAGTAAGAATATCACAAGAAAAAGAGTGAAACAAGCTCTTTCTTATCGAAATGAAGACTTGTCTCACTCTAACGTTATATGACATCTGTCAATTACTCTGCGGGCAATTTGATTGTCACAGTTTCAGTATTACCTTCTTCTGCTGCTTTGAGCAATTCTTTAGCTGATAGTTCGAAGTTACTTGAAGTATGTGTTGCACCTGAAACAACTTCTACATCATCAACATTTTGTTTTTCAACAAGCTCTTTGTTCAACTGCTCTGTAGCTTCTTTAGAAGAAACACCAGATTTGGCTTTCATGTTCTTGTTGTATTCTTCATCATCAGCTTTTTTCTCACCATCTTTGTTTTCGTAACCAAAGTCTGATTCTGTAATTTTACCATCTTTTACTGTGATAGTGTGAACCACTTTCCAACCACGTGAATCGTAGTCGCTTTCAGCTTTGTAAGTACCATCTTTAAGGTCGGCTGAAGTTGCATCTTTAACGGCTTTTTTAGCATCGTCGGCTTTCTTACTTACTTCAGACTTAGCTGTATCAGCTGTTTTTGACGCTTCTTTAGCTGTATCGCTTCCGCAAGAAGCAAGTGTTAGCAATGAGCCGAACAGTAATGTTCCGTAAATCAATTTCTTTTTCATGAAAAATCCTCCAAAAAACTTTTTATGCTTAAATTATATCACAGGCTATGTGAATTGTCTAACTTTTAATGAAAGCCTTTTCTATATCTTTTTGCTAAACATGGGTGACGCTATCAAAATAGAGCTTTGCAATCAGTTCTGTGTCTCATTAGGTAAGACTCTTCCGATACACGCTACGCCAGTATAAAATGATTTCATACCAATAAAAACAATATCAATAGTTTATAAACCACATGTGGCTAAGCAAGGCTTTTTAATGGGCATCACTAACGTCTCGCAAGACACCATCTTGCATCTCATAGACCTTATCACATTCAGTAATCATGCGTTTATCATGAGTTACCATAATGATTGCCTTATTTTTTTCTTTGCTTTCTTTAGCTAGGAGCTTGACGACATCGTAAGCTCTTTCTGTGTCCAAACTAGCGGTCGGTTCATCAGCTAGGATTAAGGCTGGATCATTGTACAAGGCGCGTGCGATAGCCACACGTTGGCGTTCTCCTCCTGACAATTCTTCGGGCAATTTATCCGCTAGATGAGAAATGCTTAAATCATTTAAAAGCCCTTCTGCTACTTTGTGACGACTTGATTTATTAATCTTATCAACCAATTGCAGATGCTGTTTTACGGTCAAAAAGGGAACCAAGTTAGATGCCTGTAAGATAAATCCAATATCTTGAAAACGTCGTTTGGAACGTTTTTTCTCGGACAATCCTGAGTAAGAATGGTTATTAATCAAGACATCACCACTACTTGGTGTTTGAAGACCGCCTGAGATGGTTAAAAATGTTGATTTTCCAGAACCAGATGGTCCAATAATGGCAACAAATTCTCCAGCGTCTACTTGAATATTTGTTTCTTTTAATGCTGTTATGGTTTTAGAACCGTCTTTGAAAGACTTAGTGACTCCTTTTAAGGTTAATACTGACATGCTTTTCCTTTCTAACTAATGGCAACAAGAGGATCAATTTTCGATACGGATCTAACAGAGAATAATGTTCCTAGAAGCGCAAAGATAATCAAGGCTATACCAATTGCGCCATAAAGAAGCCAATTACTCTGAAAAGGAACTGCCTCTGGCAAAATAAGTGAGGTGAGCCAAGTTCCAAGAAGTCCAAAACCTGTCCCGATAACACTTAACAAGAAAGTTTGTGACATGACTCCTCCCCCTATATAACCATTTGAAATCCCTTGAACCTTCATGACACCGAAAATCGGTGCTTTTTGAATGGTTAAAACGTACATAAAGATACCGATAACAACTGAAGCGATGATAATCAAGAAGCCAATCATAAAGCCAAATGTTAGATTTTGAGCGTTATAACCAGGTAATTTTTGGGTGAAATCGGCTATGCTTAATTTTTTTAAATCTTTAGGAGATTGAGAAACATCTCCTCTGACTAAAACAGCGTTGATGGGTGATTCAGAACTGTCTTTACCGAACTTCACTTGATTAAAAGCTTTCTGATTCATATAAAGCACAGGCGCCACGCTGAACATGGCATTGTCAGTGTAACCTACAATTTTTAAACGCTTATCGGTACTTGCCAGATGAAGGGTTTGTCCAATCTTAAAGTCATCTTCTTGAGCTAGGGATTGATCAAGGACTACTTCCTTATCATTTTTGAAGAGACGTCCTTTAGTAATGTTTGGTGCTAAAAAGCTAGACCCTTTAATCCCAAAGAGTGAAACTTTTTCTTTGTCGTCATCCTTAGGATTCTTCTGAGTCCATGCTGAACTGGCCATTTGGCTTAGGGGGGCTACATTGTCTGCTTTGACTTTATCTACAGTGTCAGCTGGGATACTAGACGCAGACAAAAGGTCATTGGCTTCCTTATTTAAAAATATCGTGTTTGCTTGCCATTTGTCGACGGCAGAGCGATTATCTTGCATCAATCCAAAGGCTAGGCCTGTCAGAAAGAACATGAGATAGGCAATTAGAAAGAGTAGACCTAATATAAGACCGTATCTCAATTTAGCGTGCTTGATTTCATTTAAAGCTAGAAACATAATTAACTTCCTTTAATCACTGAATTTCAAATAGTTCTCATAAAAACTATTTGAAACCATTATAGTTTCCATGAGAACTAAAGTCAATAAAAAACTCTATAAAAAATAAAAGACCAGCATTAATCGGATTTCAGGTTGAAAAACGTTCATTTTGGACAATTTTCTTCAACCTTTTTAATTGATGGGACTTCTAGAGCCTTTTGCACCTTCTATTTGAAACAACTCATAAGCACCGGTAAACGAATGGTTATGAGTTTTTTAGGAAAGAAAAACTCTTAGAAAAGTTACGAAATCAACATTTCTAAGAGTCTATTTTATTGATAATCATGTCTTACATCTGCAAATACTCTATCGTTCAGAGAAGATTGTCTGCATTCTGTGACTAGAATGTGGCTGTTTTTATGGTACTGCTACTCGATAGTTAATTCTAAAGAACCGACACCACTGCCGTAATCGACACGATAAAGGCCTTTCTCCAAGTGTGGTGGAATGATGAAAGTACCGCTTGATACTTGTTGCCCTTTTTTGAAAGTCTTACCATGACTGGCTAATTTTTTAACCAACCAAGTAACCGAATTTAAAGGGTTGCCTAGCACGTCTGCGGAAGTTCCCTTATCAACTTCTTGTCCGTCTTTGATTAAAACACCTGAGATATTGGCTAAATCTTCAACTGTAAAGTTGCCTTTGACATCCTGTTCTTTCCCATAGACAACTCGACCACCAACAGCACAATCAGAGACAACCAAATATTTGTTGAGTTTTGGGAACCAGTTTTTAAAGCGTGCATCGGGCACCTCAATACCTGGAGCGATGGTTAGTTTTTCAAGAAGGTCTTCTGGAGAGTCATCAACAGACAAATCCTCTTTGGCACGAAAAACTAATTCAATCTCAATCAATGGTTCTAATAAATCGGAAAAGGACAGGGTGATAGGACCTTGAACAAATTGTGTCAGAGTTTCTTGTCCATAAAATGGCTCGTCAGAATCAAACATGCGCTGTGTTTCTTCGCTAGTTAGGCTAACCTTGTAACCTTGGACTTCTTCTTGACGAAGGGCAACAAAAGCATCTTGAACTTGATAAGCTGTTTCATAATCATTGACCTTGCCTTCTAAATCAGCCATTTCTAGAGGTTCTTTAAAAGTTAAGGCGTTAAATAATTGGTTTGCTAAGTCAGCAACTAGGAGTTCTTTAGTATCTGTCATAGAGATTTTCCTTTCTGTAACAAAACGATTTTAACCAACCCATCCAAGAGTATTAGCTAAGAAGAATAATGCAAATCCTGTAAGGTAAGTAAGACCAACGATAGAAAGAGCATTGAGGCGGTGTGATAGACGATTTTCTTTATTGTGAACGAGTGTGTAGTTAAGGTAACCAAAGATTGGTGTTGTCAAGAACGAAGCAATCATAGCAAAGCGCATAAGTGTTGCCACATCACCTGCAAAGAAGTAAACAATAACAATTCCAGCTACTGCAGTTGTAAGTATCCAAATATTCAAACTTTTAGTGCTTGCTTTGGATTTATTAAGCAAAAGACGAAGCGTTTCATTGTTAGCGCGTGAGTAACCATCAATAACAGTGATTGTAGTCCCAAAGATACAAAGAAAGGCAATCAAAGCAATCAAGAGACGTGACCAGTTACCAAAGGCACTGGCGTACATACTAACAAACTGAGAGATGTATGCTGCACTTGCTTCTTCTACTGCTTGGCCTGAACCGTATTGAATCAAAGCTCCTAATGCGAGGAAGATAAATGCCAAGATAGCTGTTCCGATGTAGCCAGCATTGAAGTCAAAGAGTCCATCAGCGTAAGATACTTTTTGAGTTTTACGTTTTTCAACCATCCACATCGAATTGACAGCTGAAATTTCAATTGGTGCTGGCATCCACCCCATCAAAGCAACGATAAATGGGAGGGCAGATATTTGCCATGGAGATGGTGCAACGAAATCTGGTGCGAATTCACGATTTTTGAAAACAGCAACGACGACAGCAAACACTGTTGCTAGCGTTAGGGCAGTCATCATGTATTTAGAGAACTTATCAAGGAAACGATAACCACCAATTAAGAGCATGCCAAGCGTTACAACAATCAAAATAGTTGTTAATTGGGCAATTGATAGACCAAATCCATTCGGAATAATATTATAAAGAATAGCAGCTGCAAGAATACCGACCGCTGCTGTGTTAACAACTGCTGAGAAGACATTCATAATAAAGAATGCTACTAAATAACCTTTCCCTTTTTTAGAATAGCCTTCAATCAAACTTTCGTTGTTTTGCAAGGTATATTGTGACCCAAAACGGAAAAATGGGTATTTGAATAAATTGACCAGTAAAATAACAACCGCTAGTTGCCAGCCGTATATAGCACCTGCTTGAGTTGATGATACGATATGTGACCCTCCGACTGCAGCCGCAGCCAACAAAATACCCGGTCCCATTGCTTTAAAACGATTTTTCCAATTAACCTTTTCTGCCATAGGCAAGCTCCTTTCAAAAATTATCAGACAATTCTGATAAGTGATAGTTGCTATTATATGACATTGAGAAATAGAAATCAAGATAATTTTCAGAAAAAATAGAAAAATCAGGAAATTACTCAATAACTTCCTGATTTGACTTGTTTATCCAATTAAATTTTTAAAGAAATCAACGATTTGTTGCCAAATACTTTTCCCTTGTTCAATAGCTTTATTAGCATCGAAATTAAGATCAATGCCTTTAAAATTACCGTTGGCTTTAGAAACAATGCTATCTTTCAAATCCGATAACGTATTAACAAAATCACCGTTGTTAATGACACCACTATTTGACAAGTTAACTGCAAAATTAACAATTAAATTAATCTGGTTCTCAGTCATGCTGGATTTAAGATTGTAATTGTTCAAAGTGTCTTCAACAATTTTTTGCACATCTTGCTTGCTTAAATCTTTTCCTGCTTGTGCTACAGCTGACTTTATATCAGTGAGAGCGACATTGAGTTTGTCTGCATCGAAGCCTTCTTTCCCTTGATTTTCCTGATTAATATCTGATAAAGCATTTAATTCTTCTTGCGCCAAGCCTTTACTTTCATCAGACACTTGGGCGCCATTTTCTTCCAAGGAATAATAGATACCAGCCAGAGCTGACTCACCCGTTACCGGAATTGGGGCGGCTACTTCAATGTCCGCGTGCTGAATACCTAAAGTGACTGCAGCATTTCGGTACATGTCTTCAGTAACTTTAGTGATATTCTTAGGAGTTACAATATTAACGTTTAAGGTTTTAGATGCCCCTAATTTTTTAATTTTAACAGAGGAATAAAGCTGTAAACTACTGTCATCAGCAACATCCATGATTTTTGCGTAACTACTTGTGTTCAAGGTTTTTAAGTCAGTATCTTTTCCTTCTTGATAACCCAACAAACGAAGCGTTTCTTGTTTTTGAGTTTCAGATAAAGAGTAACCGAGTACATAATCAGGCTGGACATAGCTTTCGTCAATGACATCTTGTACCTGATTTTCAGCAAGAACGCCACTTGAAAAAGAGAGCGAAGCAAGGATAATTCCAGCCGTTGTTAAGTGTTTTTTGATAGACATATTTTCCTCCATAGACCCCTTGAACATTTAATACTGTACAATGCTATTTCAAAGAGTTTTATATCATTATTATAACATGTAAATCTTAAAGAAAGGTTTCAAAAAAACAGCGATAACGTCAATTGCATAACAAAAAGAACCTTGCCGTAACAAAGTTCCTTTTTGAATTGCTTTAGAGAACAATCTGATTATAAGACGTGTTAAAGGCTTTATGGATATCATCAGAAGCATTATTGTAACTCGTCTCTCCTTCAAGAACAGCATTAACAATCGTGCGCTCTGTTGCCTGAGCATCCGTACAAGTTACGAGGGTTAGCTCGCTTTGACCAGCATGATCATCGATAACAGCAACCTCGCTTGGTGCGACCACATGGACTTTGGTAATCTTATAGGTGTAAACCTTATCTTTATCCGTCAAATAGATTTTCATGCCATTTTTAGCACGATCAAGTGGTGAAAAAAGCATCTCAGATGAACCGGTCATTCCAAAGACATGATGACTAGCAAGCGCATAGTTATTCTCGCCACCCATGACTTGGTTTTCCTTCATCGTTCCAGCACCATAAGTTAACTCAGTATTGCCTAGCCCTTTGAAGATGGGTAAGTTAATTCCAACTTCTGGAATGGCAATCCCTCCGATAACTGGCAACTTCTGAGCGTTCATCTGGGCTGACAGGACGGATTCTGTACTAATAGATTGAACACCGTCAAAGTCATAAGTCGTTTCTGTCTTTTGATTCTTTTTAATGGTTTTTCGACTAACATGTTCAACTTGATACTTGTTAGTATTCCATGCAATAACCGTATTGCGAATTGATTTATTAAAAATTAAAGCAACTCCCACAACAATAAGTAGAACAATGATTAGATTTCTTAGGAAACCACCCAATTTATTTTTCTTTTTTTGAGTCATTTTAATCCTCAGTCTCTATGATTTCAGCTGTTTCTCCAACACTTTCGGCATCAACCAGTGCAAAGGTTACCAATTTTGATGTTTCATCAAGGCGCATGAGTCGCACTCCCATAGTTGAACGACCGGTTTGAGAAATATTCGAAACATTAGTACGAATGACAACACCTTTATTGGTAATTAACATGACATCCTCGTCACCAGAGACGGTAACAAGACCAGCTAAAGCCCCATTTTTATCAGTGATATTGGCTGTTTTAATACCTTTACCACCACGTCCCTTCGTTGGGTACTCTTCAGCAGACGTACGTTTTCCGTATCCTTTTTCAGTAACAATAAGCACTTCTTGATCATCAGTAATCGTTGAAGCTCCTACAACATAGTCCTCATTGCGAAGTTTTACCCCGCGAACACCGGCTGCGATACGTCCCATGCTACGAACAGCAGACTCATTGAAACGTACAGAATAACCAGCTGTGGTTCCAATGATAATATCATCTTTACCGGTTGTTACCAGAACATTAATTAATTGGTCATTGTCTTTAAGCGTTAGGGCTTTGAGACCATTTTGACGAATATTATCAAATTCAGATGTTGGAACGCGTTTGACAACACCAGCATAGGTTGTAAAGAAGAAATAATGATCTTTAATATCATCCTTACGAGCGTTGATCATGGTTTGAATGAACTCGCCGTCGTCTAGCTTCAAGAGATTGACAACAGGTAGCCCCTTAGCTGTACGACCATATTCTGGAATTTCATAGCCTTTTAGCTTATAAACACGACCTAAGTTAGTAAAGAACAAGATTGTATCGTGGGTGCTGGTTGATACCAACTGACTAACAAAGTCATCATCATTAACCCCAGTTCCTTGAACGCCACGACCACCGCGTTTTTGAGCACGGAATTCATCTTGGGCAAGACGTTTGATATAACCCTTATTGGAAAGTGTGATTAGTACATCTTCTTCTTCAATCAAGTCTTCATCTTCAAGAGACAAGACTTCACCAACCATCAATTCCGTACGACGGTCATCGTTAAATTTACGTTTGACCTCGTCTAATTCTTCCTTGATAATCGTAATAACGCGTTCTGGTTTGGCCAAAATATCAATC
This sequence comes from Streptococcus thoraltensis DSM 12221, assembly GCF_000380145.1. Classification (GTDB taxonomy): domain Bacteria; phylum Bacillota; class Bacilli; order Lactobacillales; family Streptococcaceae; genus Streptococcus; species Streptococcus thoraltensis. The sequence continues at coordinate 24,277 of NZ_KB904586.1, forward strand.
AAATCAGCAATAAGTTTCAAAAGTTCATCGTATTCAGATTGGATTTTATCACGTTCCAATCCTGTCAAACGACGAAGACGCATGTCTAAGATGGCTTGGCTTTGACGTTCACTTAATTCGAAACGAGCCATCAATTCAGCTTGAGCTTCGCTGTCGGTTTGGCTATTACGGATGATAGCAATGACTTCATCCAAATGATCAAGCGCAACCAGCAAACCTTCTAAGATGTGGGCACGACTTTCAGCTTTTGCCTTATCAAATTCAGTACGTCTAACGATAACTTCTTTTTGGTGAGCAATGTAGTTATCCAAGATTTGGCGTAGCGTCAAAATCTTAGGAACACCCTTTTCAATGGCTAGCATGTTAAAGCTAAAATTAGTTTGCAAACTAGTCATTTTGAAAAGGTTATTTAGGATAACATTGGCTGAAGCATCACGTTTCACTTCGATGACAAAACGAACTCCTTCACGGCTTGATTCGTCACGGACGGCTGTAATACCTTCGATACGCTTTTCTTGAGCTAGTTTAACGATATGCTCGTGAACCTTAGTTTTATTGACCATGTATGGAAACTCAGTAACCACAATGCGCTCACGTCCAGTCTTAGTCACTTCAATTTCTGTTTTTGAACGAAGGACAATTGAGCCTTTACCGGTATCATAGGCACGATGAATACCTGATTTCCCCATGACCATAGCCCCTGTCGGGAAGTCAGGACCAGGGAGAACTTCCATAAGATCACGTGTTGTGACATCAGGATTATCCATAACCAATTTCACGGCATCAATAGTTTCTCCTAAATTATGGGGAGGAATATTGGTTGCCATACCAACAGCAATACCTGTCGCTCCATTGACTAAAAGGTTTGGAAAACGAGCTGGTAATACTAATGGTTCACGCTCGCTACCATCGTAGTTATCCTGAAAATCAACCGTATTTTTATTAATATCGCGAAGCATTTCAAGAGCCATTTTGCTCATACGTGCTTCAGTGTAACGCTGAGCGGCCGCACCATCCCCATCCATGGAACCGAAGTTACCATGACCATCAACAAGCATATAGCGATATGACCACCACTGTGCCATACGAACCATAGCATCATAAATAGAGCTGTCACCGTGAGGGTGGTATTTACCCATGACATCACCAGTGATACGTGCTGATTTTTTATGTGGTTTGTCTGGAGTGACGCCTAATTCGTTCATTCCATATAGAATACGACGATGAACAGGCTTTAATCCATCTCTAACATCTGGAAGTGCACGTGCCACGATAACACTCATGGCATAGTCAATGAAGCTAGTTTTCATTTCGCTAGTCAAATTGACGTTAATAAGATTTTTATCTTCCATTTTCATCTCTTTCTTTAAGTCGTTATCTCTACTATTATACCATAATTTTTGTGAATAATGGACACTTTACTTGTTATTAGAAAGTTTGTTAATTCCTCATTTCATTTCGTTTTCAGAAATGTTGAAATATCAATTAAATAATTTTTCATTAATTTTCTTAGAATTCTTTTGAAATACGTGACATTACCCTTCTAAAGTGATAAAATAAAGTCGTATGGGGAGACGCCCCAAAAAAATTAAGGAGATGTTTAGATAATGACTGCAACTAAACAACATAAAAAAGTTATCCTTGTCGGCGATGGTGCCGTAGGTTCATCTTACGCTTTCTCACTCGTTAACCAAGGAATCGCTCAAGAGCTTGGTATCATCGAAATCCCACAATTATTCGATAAAGCTGTTGGAGATGCCGAAGACCTTAGCCACGCTCTTGCCTTCACATCACCTAAAAAAATCTACGCAGCGCAATACTCAGACTGTGCTGATGCTGATCTCGTAGTTATCACTGCAGGTGCACCACAAAAACCAGGTGAAACTCGCCTTGATCTTGTTGGTAAAAACCTTGCTATTAACAAATCAATCGTTACTCAAGTTGTTGAGTCAGGATTTAACGGTATTTTCCTTGTAGCTGCTAACCCTGTTGACGTCCTAACATACTCAACATGGAAATTCTCAGGTTTCCCTAAAGAACGCGTTATCGGATCAGGTACTTCACTTGACTCAGCTCGTTTCCGTCAAGCACTTGCTGAAAAACTTGACCTTGATGCTCGTTCAGTTCACGCTTATATCATGGGTGAGCATGGAGACTCTGAATTTGCGGTTTGGTCACACGCTAACGTTGCCGGTGTGAACCTTGAAAACTTCCTTAAAGACGTTCGTAACGTTGACGAAGCTGAATTGGTTGAACTCTTTGAAGGCGTTCGTGATGCTGCTTACTCAATCATCAACAAAAAAGGCGCAACATTCTACGGTATTGCTGTAGCACTTGCTCGTATTACAAAAGCTATTCTTGATGATGAAAATGCAGTACTTCCACTTTCAGTCTTCCAAGAAGGTCAATACCCAGGTGTTGAAGATGTCTTTATTGGTCAACCAGCTGTTATTGGTGCACATGGTATTGTACGTCCAATCAACATTCCGTTGAACGATGCAGAGCAACAAAAAATGAAAGCTTCTGCAGACGAGCTTAAAGCTATCATTGATGAAGCATGGAAAAACCCTGAATTCCAAGAAGCATCAAAAAACTAAAACTTAAAAAATAAACTTCCGCAATGGAAGTTCATTCAGATTGAAGGCAGACATTAATTTTGATGTTTGTCTTTTTTTGACGCTATACTTTCTATCGTGGGTAAATCCGTGGTAAAGATTATAGAGTTTTTACGTTATTTATTGACAAAAGGTGAAAATGGTAAATACCAAGATATGCCTAACCAAAGTCAGATAAGAAATAAACTGAAGTAACAACCGTTACATTTCCACCTTAACTTATTGCAAAGTAAAGCAACTCCTTATTAATAAGCACGTCAGTTTGCACTTGATAATATGGAAGTATTAAACGGAACATAAAAACATTGCTTTTTCTATTAAAAGCTTTTTCGTCACTTCAAAACAGTGTCTTGTATCCTTGGAGAAATTGAGCGATGATAGATCTATTTTTACAAGAATTAAATGAAGCATAAGGGTCTTCTACCACTTGAACTAAGGAAATAAGGAATAAGGTCGTAGCTAAGGTTTTATAGTCTTTTGAATTAACTTTGATACCTGGTCACTTTCGACTTGTCCTACTCATCCTCAATGAAAACCAAAAGCAGACTAGACGACACAGATAGCAGATAGAACTAAAGTTCATCACATCAAGTCAACGACGTCTGCTTTTGATTTTCGAAGAGTATCAGGTATTGTTCTGCATCTCAGCTCCCTGTCTGAAAGGTAATTCATTTGACTATATTATTTTTACTGTCTACTTGATAGGGAACTGTTTAGGTAATGCTCTACAAATCCTAAATATAAGTCACCCACTACTATTGTTAAATAGCCAGCATTCTTTTATTCCAATTCTATTATTTTAGTATTCAGTTGGTCTTAGAACACCTTTAATGGGTTGTGATGGTTCTTGACTTAAAACGACTTTTATAATCTCGTTAGCTTGCTCATTCGTACAAGAAACTAGTGGTAAACGCAGTGGTCCTACTTTAAAACCTTGGTGATTTAGGACTGCTTTTACTGGCGCTGGACTGGAAACCGAGAACAAAGCATTGACTTTTGGAATAAAGTGACGTTGTATTTGAGCTGCTTTTTTGATATCGCCTTGCTCAAGTGCCTCTAGCATTTCATACATCTCATCGCCGTTGGTATGAGAGGCAACAGAAATAACCCCATCTGCTCCTAAAGCTAAAGCATGGAAAGCTTCCCCATCTTCCCCAGTATAAATCAAGAAATCTTCTGGTGATTGCTCAACAAGATAGGCAATGTTTTCAAGACTTGTACACTCTTTAACACCGATGATATTAGGGTGTTGGGCAAGGTGTAACATGGTTTCAGGTTCAAGCGTTACGACAACACGACCTGGGATATTGTAAATGATAATTGGTAAATCACTAGCATCAGCAATCGCAGCAAAATGCTGATAGAGTCCCTCTTGAGTCGGCTTGTTGTAGTATGGAACGATAGCTAAACCTGCAGCGAAACCACCAAATTCTGCCACTTCTTTAGCAAATTCAACAGAATCACGGGTATCGTTGGTTCCAATACCAGCAATCAAAGGGACACGCCCATTTACGATTTTTTGAACAGCAGAGAACAATTCTAACTCCTCTTCATGCGTTAGAGTTGGACTTTCAGCTGTTGTCCCGGCTAATAGAAGACCATCTGTGTGATGTTCAAGCAAATGTTCAATTAATTTTGGCAGAGCATCGTAGTTGATAGAGCCATCAGCCTTGAATGGTGTCACCATTGCGGTGATTATTTTGGCATTTCGCAGTTGTTCAATTGACATGTTTTCCCTCTCTTTTACCTAGAAATCTTAAATAGTCACTATCTAAATAGTTGGCTAAGGGTAGTTTTGAATGTTTTAGACAAGACTTATTGCTGAAGAGCAAGGTTACCATAATTAGAGTTCTTAGAATTAGAACTGATGCTTATTTCAATTCAAATTTAAGATTATTAGTGGCACGCACGAGCCCTTTTTCGTGAAGTGTTTCAGCAATTTGGACAGAATTCCAAGCAGCCCCTTTGAGAAGATTATCAGAGACAACCCACATATGGATACCATTTTCTTGGTCCAAATCTTTGCGAATTCGACCAACAAAGGTATCACGAGTTCCGACAGCATTGACAGCTTGAGGGTAGATTTGATTGGCAACATCATCTTCTAAAACAGCACCAGGAAAGGCAGAAATAGCTTCTTTTACTTGATCAATGGCTGCTACTTCTTTTGTTTCGATATAGACTGACTCAGAATGCGCCGAAAGAACTGGAATACGAACACATGTTGCCGAGACAGCAATGTTATCATCTTCCATGATTTTTTTGGTTTCATTTGTCATTTTCATCTCTTCGTAAGTGTAATCGTTATCTGTGAAGACGTCGATTTGTGGAAGAGCGTTAAAAGCGATGGGGTAACGTTTTTTATCGCTACCAGAAGGAAGGATGGTAGCAGTTACATTTTTAGGGTTAATACCATCGTTTAAAACTTGACGTAATTGATTCTCAGTCTCATTGATAGCAGATTGTCCTGCTCCTGAAACAGCTTGGTAGGTTGACACAATGATGCGATTTAACCCCCATTTTTGCCGGATAGGTTCAAGAGCAACCATCATTTGAATAGTTGAACAGTTAGGGCAAGCAATAATACCGTTGTGATTCTTCATGGCGTGAGCATTGACTTCAGGAACGACCAAGGGAACATCTGGATTTTGTCTAAAATAAGAAGTGTTATCAACCACTACAGCTCCTGCTTTTACAGCGTATGGGGCAAACTTAGCAGATGTTGAGCCTCCAGCCGAGAAGAGTGCAATATCCACACCATCAAAAGAATCTTCGGTAGTCAGTTCAACGGTCACGTCGTGCCCCTTAAATTGCAGTACCTTACCTGCTGAGCGACTAGATGAGAGGTAGCGAACCTTATCGATTGGTAAAATTGATTCTTCTAGCATTTTAATCATTTGTGTGCCAACAGCGCCTGTGGCACCGACAACTGCAACGGTATATCCCATATGTAAACCCCTTTTCTTCTTTAGAAAACTATAGTCCTAATTTTCTAAAAATTTCTTAGTTTTCATTATACTATTTTTCACCTAAATTGCAATGTCTGAAAAAGGAAAAAATCCTCTGTCTATAGACAGAGGATTAGGGCACTTAATAGTGAGGTAAGAAGGTTCACACAACTTACCAAGGTCGGCTTCCTGCCTAATGACCTCCCAGCGCAATAGTGGCTAAAACCACAATCGACTCATCGCATACTCTAATCATACCATATAAGGTTCCAGATTACAAGAGAGGCGCGATTGTTTTGAGTAAGTAACCACTGAGTTTTCGCAAAGGTGGTCTTGATTTTAAACTGAGATAGGTCACGCGCTGGCATTTTGTTAAAGTTTCTTGGAAATCTTTTTCCACATCCTTAACTGCTTCAGAACGATACATGTAGACACCACACTCAAAATGATGGTACAAGCTTCGATAGTCTAGATTAATCGTCCCTACGGTGGCTTTAATATCATCGCTGACAAAGACCTTAGAATGAACAAAACCAAGGGAATAACGATAAATAGAAACGCCTGCATCAAGCAGTTCTTTAAAATAGGTTTCACCCAAAATAAAGGCATAAGGTTTATCAGGAATACCTGGCATGATGATTGACACTTCTACTCCCCTTTCAGCGGCAAAGGTGAGGGCGTGCATCATCTCACTATCAATCACAAGATAAGGGGTCATGATATGCACGTAGTCTTTAGCATTATTTAGAATATCAATATAGACATTTTCAGCAATATGATGGTAATTCATCGGAGAATTTCCATATGGTGCAACATAGCCAGAAGCCTCAACGCTTGAGGGATAATCTAGCATGAAGTCTCCAAAATCATCTTCATTACTCGTCGTTGACCACATGGTTAAAAAGAGTGCTTTAAAGGTTTGAACAGCCTGCCCTTCGATTTTTATGGCATTATCCTTCCAACGACCGAAGCGGTCAATCTGATTGATGTATTCATCAGCTAAGTTAACACCTCCTGTGAAGGCTACTTGCCCATCAATAACAGTGATTTTACGATGGTCGCGATAGTTATAGTAGGTGGATAAAAAAGGCCGTATCGGAGCGAAGGCACGCGCATCAACACCTAGAGCTTTCATCCTATCTGTATAGTCATAGCTAAGTGTACTCAATTCAACCATGCCATCATAGAGGACTCGAACCTCGACTCCTTCACTAACTTTTTGTTCTAAAATGGTTAGAATTTCTCCCCACATAACTCCTTCATCAATAATGAAGTATTCTAAGAAAATATAAGATTCGGCATTTAGTAAGGCTTCTTTAAAGGCTGGGAAAAAATCATCCCCCAAAGCATAGTAAGTCATGCGGCTACCCTCGTAGGTTGGAAAATGTCCAGGGCTTTTATTGAGATAGGTCACCAATTGATAGGTATGTGGGTGATTATCTTTAATAGTTGCTAGCAATTTAGCATCCTGTTTGAGATGTTTACCTGCCTCGTCTGTGTATTGGATAACCTTGCGTTTTAAATCTCTAACACCAAAGTCAGTTTTAGTGTAAAGAAAGAATAGAGACCCAAAGATAGGAAAAAGCATCATTAACATGAGCCAGGTATTCTTAGAAACGGCGTCCATCTTGCTGTTAAACAGATAAACGACCACCAGAGCCCCGATAAGATGTTCTAGATAAACAACTCTTAAAGACACGCGATTGAACCATAAAAAGCCAAGACCTATGAAAATAAGTTCCAATAAAATAGCCAAAAGAATAACAGCACCGCGACTGAATATGGCTCGGCCGATGCTTGAGTGATTTTTTGGTAAGAGTCGAGTAATAGGTATCCTACTATTACCTGAACGACGTTTAGCCATTGCCCCTCCTTTGAAAGATAAAATATCTTTTATTATATCAAAAAGAGAGCAATACAGAACTTTATTAACCACATAAAGTTCTGTACGCTCCTTATTCTATTAATGAATGTTTGAAAATGATTGGATAACAGTAAAATAATCTAGGTTATTTTTGCTTATCTCGAAATAGCAACAATATAGTCTTTGGGATTAACTTTGATAGTTCGTCACTTTAGACTTGCCGCATTCATACTCAACGGAAGGCAAAATGAGACTAGGCGACACAGATAGCAGATAGAACTGTCTTCGTCAAATCACGTCAACAAGGTCTGCTTTTGATTTTCGAAGAGTATCAAGTGCTGCCCGTGTCTCAACTCCTTGTTCTGAAAGTTAATTTTATTGACTATAAAAAAATTCAGATTCTCTTAGGCTACATCAGTGGCGCTATTGTTTTAGCTAGCGTACCGACAGCTTTTGTAATGAATGGACGATTCTGAACTTCCTCCAAGCTAACAAGATGACTTTGGAGCAGTGTAGCCTGAAAATCATTCTCTATTTGAGGAATACATGAAACCTGATACATATAGGTTGCGCATTCAAAGTGATGGTAGAGACTGCGATAGTCTAAATTAATTGTTCCAACGACTGCCTTATAGCGGTCACTGACAAACACTTTAGCATGGATAAAGCCAGGAGTGTATTCGTAAATTTTGACACCTGCTTTAATCAAAGATGCATAGTAAGTTTTAGCAAGAGCATTGGCAATCTTCTTATCTGCAATACCTGGCATAATAATTTTCACATCGACACCACGTTGGGCTGCAAATTTCAAAGCATGAGCTAATTCACCATCCAGAATCAAATAAGGGGTCATGATGTGGACGTAATCTCTTGCTTGGTTTAAGATATCAATGTAGACGTTCTCACCGATTTTATCACCATCTAAAGGTGAATCGCCGTAAGGCACGATAAAGCCATTATTAGGACGGTGTTCGTGAAGGGCAAGATACGGTTCAATTTCTACTTCTTCTTGATTGATATTCCACATCTGTAAGAACAAGATAGTAAAGGTATCAACGGCACGACCCTTTAACATAATTGCTGTGTCTTTCCAATGTCCGAATCGTTCGACTTGATTGATATACTCATCGGACAGATTAATCCCCCCTGTGAAAGCTACCTTACCATCAATCACTAAAATTTTACGGTGGTCACGATAGTTATAATACGTTGAAATAAATGGTGATAATGGGGCGAATGATTTGGCTTTGATACCGATTTTTTCCAAACGTTTGGTGTAATCAAAACTTAGGGTTGAAAATTCAATCATCCCATCGTACATGACACGTACTTCAACCCCTTCAGCAGCTTTCTGCTCAAGAATTGCTAATATTTCACCCCACATGAGACCTTCACCGATAATAAAGTACTCAAGGAAAATATACTTTTTAGCTTTGCGGAGTTCTTCTTTGAGAGCCTTGAATTTTTCTTCTCCAGAAGCAAAATAAGTCACGTCAGTTTGGCGATAAACTGGGAAATGGCCACTCGAATTTTCTAGATATGAAATTAGATTATAATTGCTAGAATGACGATTTTTCAACTCCAAAACGGCTTCCCCATCTTGAATGAGGTAGGGCTGAGTCGCATCAATGGTCCGCTGAATACCCGCTCGCATGGCCTTGAAACCAAAATCCTGCTTAGTATAAAGCAAGAACAAACTACCTATCACTGGGAAAGGCACTAAAATTAATAACCAAGTAATAACAGCCGTTGAATCCATATCACTATTAATAAGATACAAAACTGTCACAATGGATAAGGTGATTTCAAAAATTTCAAATTGAACCTTATAAGTTTGGAACCACCGATATGAGGCAACAAAAAAAAGAATCTGTAAAATCAACAAAATAGCAATAACTGTTGTCCGACTAAAGATTCCTCTCAAAAAACCTCGTTTACCACGATCTAATAGGATTATGATTTTTTCTTTTTCGTAAATGTCTCTTTCCTCTCAATCTAGAATTAACTATAAAATATTATAGCAGAAAATAGGTAAAAAGAGATTTTAAATTGATTACTTTTTCACTTTTTCTGAAATGCAATATGTCAGAAATCTAAACATTAGTAAAGAATTTATCTCTCTTCTACCACCTTATCAATAATTTTTTAAATGTCTCTGCAACTACCGATAATATAAGCGCCCTCGCCATCTCTGATACCTATATTGGCAACAAATTCGTCGTAGAATGACTATCAAACGTTACCCGAGTTTTTACGCCCCTTCCCCTTTGCTGAACGCTTCGCAAATACTGAAGGGACAAATCGCATAGGCTCCACTTTTTGATATAGCTGGATAATTTCTGAGATTTACTGGTAAGTCTCTTCGTGTTAGTCTTCCAAACGTTTTTGCAACCAAATAATATCGTGCCACCGTTCAAATTTATAGCCAATTTTAGTAAAATGCCCTACCTTTTCATAACCACGATCTTGATGGAAACCGATACTCGCTTCATTAGGATAGGTGATACAAGCTAAGAAGTTTTTCATTCCTATCATCTCCAGTTCTTTTTCTAAAGCATCATATAACTTAGTTCCAACCTGCTTACCACGTGCATTTTCTGCAACATAGATAGACACCTCACAAGACCAATCATAGGCTGTGCGGTCCTTATAGGTGCTGGCATAGGCATAACCTAAAATTTCACCTTCTTCTTGATAAACAAGGTAAGGAAATTTAGTTAGGGTCTGATTGATGCGTTGTTTAAATTCAGCTACACTTGGAACGGTGTGTTCGAAGGTAATGGCAGTTTTTTCCACATAGGGGGCATAAATGGCTAAGAGTTTTTTAGCATCAGAGTGCTTAGCCCGTCTAATGATTATAGGTCTTCTCCTTTAGATAATCTGATTTTAAAATGGCAAAGACGGCAATATCAACGAGACCGCGGTTATTAATCGATGCTTGACGAAGTGTTCCTTCATATGACATGCCTGCCTTAGTCATAACTTTTCCAGAAGCTGGATTTTCCGTATCAAAAACAGCTTGAATACGATTGATGTCCGTTTTTTCAAACAGGTTGGCAATTACTGCTTCCAAGGCTTCTGTCATAAAGCCCTCATTCCAAAAGTCTTTGCCCAAAATATAACCAATCTCAGCAGTTTTGGTATCTCTTTTGTAAGCAACGATAGAGATATTGCCTATCAGTGTTTGATTTGCTTTTTCAACAATGGCCCAATGGTAATAGCCAGAACGCTCTTCTTTTATCCAAGAAGTGATAACGTCTCTAGTAATTTCCTGATTTTCATGTGCTTGCCAAGTAACATGTGTGATATTATCTTGACGACCCGCCCAGTGCTCAAACATGGCTGGCACATCTTCAAGCATAAAAGGTCTCAAAACCAGGCGTTTGGTTTCAATGGTTTCTATAGACATAAATGCCTCCTTGATAACTTTTTAGCAAAATTTCTCAAAAAGTTTTTCTATTATTGTAGCCCAAAAAGAAAGGCTGGCTTTCTTTTTGATTAGAATAAGCCGATTGCCGTACCATCTTCTAGAACATCCATGTTAAGCGCAGCTGGTTGTTTTGGCAAACCAGGCATGGTCATGACGTCACCTGTCAAAGCAACGATAAAGCCTGCACCTGTTTTGGGAACGAATTCACGAATGGTAACATCGAAGCCCTCTGGTGCTCCAAGCAAAGCGGGATTATCTGAGAAAGAGTATTGAGTTTTAGCCATACAGATTGGTAATTTATCCCAACCAAATTCAGCAAACTGTTTGAGTTGCATTTTGGCTTTCGGACCAAATTGCACTGAAGTTCCTCCGTAAACTTTGGTCACAATTTTGCGGGCTTTTTCTTCTAAGCTATCTTCGTCATTGTAAAGACGTTGGTAATTGGCTTCTCCTTTGTCGATTGTCTCAACGAGGGTTTTAGCAAGTTCAATACCACCGTCGGCACCATCAGCCCAAACACTAGCTAATTCAACTGGCACATCGAGTTCTTGGCAGATCTCTTTCAATACAGCGATTTCTGCTGGGGTATCTGCTACAAATTCGTTGATAGCAACGACCGCAGGAATCCCGTATTGACGAATGTTTTCAACGTGACGCTTTAGGTTTTCAAATCCTGCACGGACAGCCTCAACATTTTCTTCTGCCAATTCTGTTTTGGCAACTCCACCATGCATCTTTAGAGCACGAAGAGTCGCTACGATAACAACGGCATCTGGTGATTTAGGAAGGTTTGGTGTCTTAATATCAAGGAATTTTTCAGCTCCCAAGTCTGCACCAAAACCAGCTTCTGTCACAGTGTAGTCTGCCAAACGTAAAGCCGTTGTCGTGGCTAAAACTGAGTTGCAACCATGAGCGATATTCGCAAACGGTCCACCATGAACTAAGGCTGGTGTGCCATAAATGGTTTGTACCAAGTTTGGTTTTATAGCATCTTTTAAAATGAGGGTCAATGCGCCTTCCACTTTGAGGTCACGCACGTAAACAGGCTTACGCTTGACATCATAGGCGACCACAATATTAGAAAGCCGTTTTTTGAGGTCCTTGAGATCAGTGGCTAAGCAGAGAATAGCCATGATTTCTGAGGCAACAGTGATGTCAAAACCATCTTCACGAGGAATCCCATTGACTGGGCTACCCAAGCCAACAATAACTTGGCGAAGGGCACGATCATTAAGGTCAACCACACGCTTCCAGATGACACGACGTTGATCAATCTGAAGGTCGTTACCCTGTTGGAGGTGATTATCCAAAAGAGCAGACAAAGCATTATTAGCTGTTGTAATAGCGTGCATATCGCCTGTAAAATGAAGATTGATGTCTTCCATCGGAAGAACTTGCGCATAACCGCCACCAGCTGCACCACCTTTAATCCCCATAACCGGACCAAGTGATGGCTCACGAAGGGCAATCATAGTTTGTTTACCAATCTTATTGAGAGCATCTGCAAGACCGATAGACATGGTCGACTTCCCTTCCCCTGCAGGTGTAGGGTTAATAGCCGTTACTAAAATCAGTTTCCCTGGTTCATTTGATTGGACTTCTTTAATCTTATCAAAAGATAATTTAGCCTTGTATTTTCCATAAAGTTCAATATCATCAAAGCCAATACCAACTTTTTCAACAATTTCCGTAATCGGTTTTAGTTCAATGCTTTGAGCAATTTCAATATCAGATTTCATGAGACACCTCTTCTAGATAGTAAGAATATTATATCATACCAGAACAAAAAACGCATGATGTTTTCTTTTTTAATGATAAAAGTTCGTTTTTGACCCAAATAAAAAAAGGAAACAGATAAAAATCTCTGTTTTCTTAATTTTTAGGGTCTTCTAACGCATTATAGGCAGCTTCATCAACATTTGATAAAACAACAATCCAGTTTTTAGAGGCATCTGCTTGATTTAGTAAATCAGGATCCGCGCCCGCTGCTTCATTGCGAGAAACGATAGTACCTGCTAGAGGACTTGTCAATTCCATAACGGCTTTTGAACTTTCAAGATTCAAAAGACTATCATCAACATCTATAGTATCTTCTTCTGTGAAGTCAATGTAGGCGATATTGCCAAGAACATCTTGTAATTCTGGAGTCATGCTAATTCTATAAAGGTCTTCTTCTTTTGTAATTAGTAATGAATTTGCTACTTTTGCCATGGGTTCTCCTTGTGTCTTTTTTCATTCTTTTAAACCATACCATTATAGCAAGATTTATCTTAAAAATCAGCTTAAAGTGCTCACATTACGCTTCAAATGTTGGTTTAAAAATTTTTCATAAGTTGTCATTAAGTCTTGATTTAAATGCAGTTGGTGTTTGATCATCCCCAATTTTTCAAGGCTTTGAATGGCTCTATTTTGAATATCATCTATACTAAATGAAGTACCAAGTAAGTCTGAGAGATTAGCCATGCACTCTGGGTCAATATCAGGGTATTTAGCTGTAGTCGGTTCTTTCTGAATCCCACTTTCATAGAAGGATTTGACCAAACGACCACGAAAATCCTGATCTCCGTAGACACTGAGGTAAATCGAAATAACGACGGAATCTTTGATTCGTCGCTGAGCAATTCCTGCAAATTTTTTCCCCTTGATACTCAAATCAAAAGTTCCCGGACAATAGGAATGCGGCACTTCAAAATGCTCAATAAGTGCTTCAAAATCATTAAACATGTCTCGAATCAAATCCACCATGAGAAGGTAAGCATCATTTATAGATAATTGATTAGCATTTGGTAGAATCAATGAAAAATTCAAAACGCCATCATCGGAAATAACACCTAGTCCACCAATGTTTCGCACAATCGGCTGGTAACCAAGTTTCTTAATAGTTTGTAAGCCATCTTCAAAATAGGGCACTTGTCGATCAAGCATTCCCAAAATTACAATATTTTCCATTGGCCAAAAATGTAGGATCATACTTTCTGGCTGCTGACTAATATAACGCAAGAAAGTATCCGCCCAAGCAAACGGTTGGACGGTTTGTTTACTTGGATCTTCATAAAGACCAAAAACATTTAGCTTCAAGGGACTGAGTATTTCTAAAGACTTGGACAAGACTTAGCTCCTTTTATAGATTCTTAACCTTATCTATGATACATCAAGATCTTGAAGAACTCAACAACTTATCTTTTTTTGTAAACCAATCAAAAAGTTTACCAATTAAGGCTTTTTTAGTACAATATGCTTATGAAAATTTTGATTACATCAGGCGGAACAACTGAAGCTATTGATTCTGTTCGTGGCATCACCAATCATTCAACTGGGAGATTGGGGAAAGTTATTGCTGAAACGTTTCTAAATCAAGGTCACGAAGTGACATTGATTACAACAAAACAGGCTTTAAAACCAGAAAGCCATCCTCATTTAGCGCTTAACATAATCTCTTCTGTCGCTAACTTACAGGAGGCTTTAGAAGCATTGGTACCTCAGCACAATGTTCTAATCCATGCTATGGCTGTATCTGATTATACTCCAGTTTATATGACTGACTTAGATGAGTTGAAACAGACATCTGACATAGATCAACTTTTAGAAAAAAGTAATTCTGAAACTAAGATTTCTTCAAAATCCGATTATCAGGTCTTATTTTTAAAGAAAACACCAAAACTGATTTCACAGGTTAAACGATGGAACCCAAATATCAAGTTGATTGGTTTTAAACTATTAGTGGATGTGTCCAAGGAAGAGTTAGTATCGGTAGCACGTGATAGCCTTAGAAACAACAGAGCAGACTTTATCTTGGCTAATGATTTGAGTCAAATCACTGCCAGTCATCACCAAGCTTGGCTAGTTGGCTATGATACTGTTCAAGAAGCTACGACTAAAACAGAAATTGCTAAGCTAATATATAAAGAGGTGATCAAAGATGACTAAAACGATTTTACTGGCGGTTTCAGGTTCTATATCGGCTTATAAAGCGGCTGATATTACTAGTCAGTTGGGAAAATTGGGATACAAGGTCCATGTTCTCATGACAGAAGCTGCTACAACATTTATCACTCCCTTAACCCTACAAGTTCTTTCTAAAAATCCTGTGCATTTAGATGTTATGGAGGAAAAAATAGCAGATCGCATTAATCATATTGACCTTGGTAAGGAAGCTGATTTGTTCATTCTTGCTCCAGCTTCTGCTAATACTATTGCCCAACTAGCAAATGGAATGGCAAATAACATGGTAACCTCAACCGCTCTTGCGTTACCTTCTGGCATTCCAAAACTTTTTGCACCCGCCATGAATACCAAGATGTATGACCACCCTGCAACACAAGCCAATATCGAACGGTTAAAATCTTATGGCTATCGTGAGATAGAACCCAAATCAGCAGTTCTTGCCTGTGGTGATGTTGGACGTGGTGCCCTTGCTGATCTTAATATTATTTTAAAAACCATTGAGGAGACACTCTGTGAAAACTAACAAAGCCCGCCGAACAGCAATCATCGCTATTTTCTTCGCTGTCATGCTCGTCATTCAACTTCTGAGCAATATGATTTTTAGTCTTTGGCCTATCCCTATAAAGCCAACACTTGTTCAAATCCCAGTTATTATCGCAGCAATCTTGTATGGTCCCAGAGTCGGAGCTAGTTTAGGTTTCTTGATGGGGTTGATGAGTCTTATTACAAATAGTATCATCATACTACCTACTAGCTACCTCTTTTCACCATTTGTCGAAAATGGGAATTTCACTTCTGCTCTTATAGCCATCGTTCCCCGTGTTTTAATCGGTATTACTCCTTTTTTCATACATAAGTGGCTCAATAATCGAGTCGGTTTAGCCCTCTCTGGATTGATTGGTTCCTTAACCAATACCGTATTTGTCCTTTCAGGAATTTTTGTCTTTTTCTCAACGATTTATGGCGGTAATATTCAGGCATTACTCGCAGCTATCGTTTCGTCAAATGCTATCGCTGAGATGATTATTTCTGCAGTTCTTGTTTCTGTTATGGTACCCAGACTGGAGCGATTTAAAAAATAAGCAAAACCATGTAAATCTCATGGTTTTTTTTCTGTAAACATGGTATAATTGAAAGCGTTTAGAACAAATTTCAAACGATTTAAAGAACTTTAAAAGGAGTTGCTTATGACCTATCAAGAAACTTATAACAAATGGCTAGCTTCTGACCAGCTTCCTGATTACCTTCGCCAAGAACTGGAAGGGATGGATGAAGCGACTAAAGAAGATGCTTTCTATACAAATTTGGAATTCGGTACAGCAGGTATGCGCGGCTATATCGGTGCCGGTACTAATCGTATTAATATCTTTGTTGTCCGTCAAGCAACTGAAGGCTTAGCCAAATTGGTCGAATCAAAAGGTGAGGAGGCTAAAAAACGTGGTGTGGCTATCGCTTATGATACCCGTCATTTTTCACCAGAATTTGCCTTTGAGTCTGCACAGGTTTTGGCGGCTCATGGTATCAAGTCATACGTTTTTGAAAGTCTCCGTCCAACACCAGAGCTATCTTTTGCTGTGCGCCACTACAATGCCATCGCTGGTATCATGGTAACTGCTAGCCACAACCCTAAAGAATTTAACGGCTATAAAGTTTATGGCGAAGATGGTGGGCAAATGCCACCTGCAGACGCATCTGCACTCACGGACTATATCCGCGGAATTGATAATCCCTTCTCTGTTGAATTGGCAGATTTGGAAGAAAGTAAGGCTTCTGGGCTTATCACTGTTCTTGGAGAAGAAACAGACCGTCTCTACCTTGATGCGTTAAAAACAATTAATATCAACCATGACTTGATTGAACAATATGGTAAGGACATGAAAATTGTCTACACACCACTTCATGGAACTGGAGAAATGTTAGCTCGCCGTTCCCTAGCTGAAGCTGGCTTTGAATCCGTTCAAATCGTCGAAAAACAAGCGACTGTAGATCCTGATTTCTCAACGGTTACTTCTCCAAATCCAGAAAGCCAAGCAGCCTTTGCACTCGCTGAAGAATTAGGTCGCGAAATTGATGCCGACGTTCTCCTTGCGACGGACCCAGATGCTGACCGCGTTGGTGTTGAAGTGCGTCAATCCGACGGTTCTTATTGGAATCTTTCTGGAAATCAAATTGGTGCGCTTATAGCCAAGTATGTGCTTGAAGCTCACAAAACAGCTGGTACACTCCCTGCAAATGCTGCTCTTGCTAAATCAATCGTGTCAACAGAATTGGTCACTAAAATTGCCGAAAGCTACGGCGCAACCATGTTTAACGTCTTGACAGGCTTCAAATTCATTGCTGAAAAAATCCAAGAATTTGAAGAAACCGGTAACCACACCTACATGTTTGGTTTTGAAGAAAGCTTTGGTTACCTTATTAAACCATTCGTACGTGATAAGGACGCTATTCAAGCTGTTCTTATGGTCGCTGAAATCGCTGCCTACTATCGCTCTCGTGGTTTGACCCTCGCTGACGGTATCGACGAGATTTTCAAGGAATACGGCTACTTTGCAGAAAAAACCATTTCTGTCACTTTGTCTGGTAAGGATGGTGCTGAACAGATTAAAGCCATTATGTCTAAATTCCGTGTCAATGCTCCGAAACAGTTCAATAAAACCGATATTGCACTCTTTGAAGACTTCTCAGAACAAAAAGCTGTTGCACTTGATGGCACAACAACTAAACTAACAACTCCTCCTTCAGATGTTCTTAAATACACTTTGACAGATGATTCATGGTTTGCAGTCCGCCCTTCAGGAACAGAACCAAAAATCAAATTCTATATCGCAACTGTTGGTGAGACCTTAGATGAAGCAAACGAAAAAGTTGCTAACATCGAAAAAGAAATTAATGACTTTGTAAAATAAGGTCACAATAAAGCGAAGAAATTCGAATTTCTAGCCCTATCATTTCTGTAGTGGGTAATGCCACCGCAGGGATTATAGGGCTTTTTGGGCGTAAAAAAGTTCCATATGACTTCTAGTGGCAACTGTTCAAACTCACACTAGAAAGACTCATATGGAACATCTTAAGAAGACTACTGATTTAACTTTACGTTATCACTATCAGGAACAGATGGCTTAGTCTGCTGGATTATAGAAATAAATTAACATTCAGACAAGAAACTAAGGCACAGATAATACTGAAAGTGACGAGGTATCAAAGGTAATTCAAAAGACGTTGTTTTAGTATAAGGCGAATGTTCCTCGTTCCTCTCATTCCCGACTTCAAACAGTCTTTCAGACGACTTGATCCTACCTCCACACAATTCAACCTCATATAAACATTTGAATCAGGAAATGAATTCTACCATTCGTGACCCATCTGGAATAAGGTTTCTAAACTAAAACATGTTCACAATGGCAGTAGAAATTAGAATTGTAAAAAAATAGTTATCTAAAAGTCAGTCAAAGGCTCTCCCCTAGTTCTACAAAAGATGTAATGAAGATGATGTGGATTTTGTGGAATTTACAGATAATCAGAAATTGGTTTTAAGCCTTTTTATCTCAAACCAACCAAGACACTATTACTTTCGAATGATAAAAGATTAATCCATTCTAAATCCAATATTGACCTTTTTTCTTATATAAGATAAAATAATAATATAAAATTAAAGCGCCTCCAATATTTTAAATAGTAATAAAGGAGGCTGTAATATGAAAAAATTAACTGTTGAAGAACAAATTTCTGTAAATGGTGAAGCAAGTTGGGAATGTTTATAATGTGGTTATCGTAGTGCATGGCATCTTTTTACTTCTACTGCGAGTCAAAGAGCCTACGAACATGAGTCAAGGTATGGTCATTACGGTAAAACCCGTGTAAGATAAATAAGTAACTAGTATTTTTTAGCTAGTTCGTGTAGCTTTTGAGTAAAAACTGCTAGTTTAATCATTTACACTAGCAGTTTTTGTTTTTTAGAGGTAATCAAATGTTAAAACTAGAAAATATCGTAAAAAATTATTCTGATAAAAAGGTGATTGACCATGTAAGTCTGAAACTTAAAAATGGAGTATATGGACTATTAGGACCAAATGGAGCAGGAAAAACGACATTACTGAATATCATCTGTGGCGTTGTCAAACCTTCATCAGGTAATCTCTATTTTAATGATAAAAACATACTTTCTAATAGAGGCTTGTTATTAGATCAGATTGGATATTTACCTCAAAATTTTAACTATTATCCTAGTTTCACAGCTTTGGAATTTCTCATTTATATGGGACTTCTAAAGGGAATTAAATATAATTTAGAGGAAAAATGCTGGGAGTTGTTAGAATTGGTTGGATTAACAGTTGAGGCAAATAACAAAATAAAGACCTTTTCTGGAGGAATGAAACAGAGATTGGGAATAGCACAAAGTTTGCTAAATGACCCACATCTACTGGTTCTAGATGAACCTACTGTCGGTTTAGATCCTAATGAGCGAATTAAATTTAGACATTTGATTAGTTCATTAGGAAATCAAAAAACAGTAATACTATCAACTCATATTATAAGTGATGTTGAGTCAATAGCTAATAACATTATCATCTTAAAGGAGGGGAAAATTTTAGAGAATGAAAACATTGCCTACTATCTAAAACAACTTGAAGGAAAAGTCTGGGAAGTTAGTGTCGCAACAGACGTTGTTGAAAAATTGCCACAAGATCTCATCATTTCGAATCAGAAAATTGATTCAGATACTGTTCATTTAAGAATTATTTCCCCTATCCAACCAGTTAATGGAGCAATATTGGTATCCCCCCATATTGAGGATATCTATCTTAATTATTTTCCTAGTCAGAAGAGGTAACTAATGAAAAACTTATATCGCTTTGAGATTAAAAAAATTTGCAATACTCCTATTTTTAAGTTTATTATTCCTATCTTGTTAGTTGTTGTACTTGGAATACTTTGGCTAGATTTTGGTAATTCTCAAATGGCCACAGGGACTAAATTTTCAAAAAGAGAGGCTATTCAATACAATCAGAAAATAGCTAAAAAGTTCGAAGGTCATTTAGATGATGATAAAATCAAACAAGTCTTAAATGATTACCTTCTATTTTATACAGAAAATAAAAAGAGTCCAGAAAAACTTACTAGTTATCCTATGGATGTATTTTCATATTATATAGCTGACACTATGCTCAGTAATCAAAGCAACTTACCAAGTTTAGTTGCAAAAAATCCTAATATATCAATAGAGAATGTCCCTATACGACCTCTTTCTAGGCTATATCACGATACCAAACAAGTTAAAAAGTTTAAACTGACAACATATTATTCCTGGTCTGACTTATTTAAAACGATAACCTCAATTTTTATTCCTATTGCTTTAGTAAGCATAATTGTGATTGCAGGTATTTTTTCTGAAGAAAAGAATCAACGTATCGATGGGCTAATACTTACCACAAAATATGGACGCAGTAAGTTAACAATCAATAAAATTGCAGTTTCCTATTCACTCTCTTTTATGATTTTCATCTCCGTTTTTTCAAGTGTTTTATTGGTTTTTTGGTATTTATATGGATTTTCAGGTTGGGAGGGTAATATTCAAGCCAATTTTTATTTAAAATTTTTCAATTTTCCAATACTGATCACAAATCTTCAAGTACTCCTACTTATTTTATTTATTCAACTTTTAAATATTTTAGTCATCACAAGTATGACTTTAGTTCTTTCTACCCTTACATCCTCAGCAAATGTAACAATGATTGCTTCAGTAGCAGTGACTATTTTACCAAAAGGATTAGATAAATTGTTACCAAAAGGCACTCTCTTCAGTAAGATCATACAATATTTCCCAGCAAATAATTTTACATTGAAGAACATTTTTGAGCATATGAGTTTCAATGAATCTTATCTATTTAATCATTTTTGGTCAAATTTAGGTACCCTAGTCCTTTTATCAATATTGTCTTGTGCTTTCAGTGTTTATTTTGTATATTTTTATCAAAAACGCTCCTATTTGTCATGACTCATTCTATTTTTAAAGTTCTATTACTAACACATTTTTGATTTATGCAATGATATAAAAAAGGAATTTTATGATGAAATGGTTTAAAGGTGTTTTGCAACAAGAACAACAATCATAAAACCAGCAATTCAGAAGCCCGAATTGCTGGTTTTATATTATTCTTGCGCTGTCTGCATTTGGTAATAAATGCCTTTTTTAGCCATTAATTCTTCATGGTTACCGTGTTCAACAATATCTCCCTGAACCATCACCAAAATCACATCAGCATTGCGAATGGTTGATAAACGATGGGCGATGATAAAGCTGGTTTTCCCCTCCATCAAACTATCAAAAGCATCCTGTACCAGTAATTCTGTTCTTGTATCAATGGACGAGGTTGCTTCGTCTAAAATCAACAATTTAGGATTTTTCAAGAAGACACGAGCAATGGTAATCAATTGTCGTTGCCCTTGAGATAAAGAAGCACCGCCATCTGACAGATAAGTATCATAGCCTTTAGGTAGTTGCTTGATAAAGAAATGAGCGTTAGCGGCTTTAGCTGCAGTAATCACTTCTTCTCTTGAAGCACTCGGATTGCCATAGGCGATATTATCATGAACGGTAGCTGATTTTAACCAGGTTTCTTGAAGCACCATACCAATCTGATCGCGCAAATTTTGGCGCGTGACTTGAGAGATAGCAATGCCATCAATAGCAATTTCTCCCTTGTCAATATCGTAAAATCGCATCAGAAGATTGATAAGAGTCGACTTTCCAGCACCTGTCGGACCAACAACTGCAACCTTACTACCGGCTTCAATCCTTAAATTTAAATCTTTCATTAAGGGTTTATCTGGTTCATAACCAAAGGCAACATGTTCAAAACTTACTTGGCCAGCAAGATTATCATGGAAGGATTGGTGCTGATTTTCCTCTTGCGCTGGAAGATCTAAAATGGTGTAAAGTCTCTCAGCGCAAGCTAAGGCACTTTGTAGTTCTGACATAACCGAGGAAATATCATTAAAAGGTTTGGTGTATTGATTAACATAATTCAAAAACGTTACCAATTGCCCAACGGTAAAATTACCATGAATGATACGAAAAGCTCCTACTCCCGTCAGTAAAGCGTAAATAATAGCATTGACAAATCGAGTTGTCGGATTGACCGTAGAAGAATAAAAGACAGCCTTTTGAGAAACATTAGCGTAATGATGGTTGAGATTTTTGAAATGTTCAACCATCTGAGGCTGGGCGTTAAAGACCTGAACTAAAGTCTCTTGGTTAAAAGCTTCTTCTACAAACTGGGTTTGAGCTCCGCGAGCCTTAGTTTGTTCTTGGAAAAAGGTATAGCTCTTCTTAGCAATAAAACGAGCCACTAAAAGCGATAACGGCGTCAATACTAAGACGATAAGAACCATCAGTAAATCTAGCTTGGCCATGGTTAAAATCGTTACAATAATGGTTAGGATACCAACTAGAAATTGATTGAAAATCATAAGTAAACCATTAGTCAGTTGCTCAGAGTCAGCGGTAACACGACTAACCAAATCACCAACACCAAAACGATCTATACTTGCAATCGGTAGCTGATTCAGATGATGATTAACCTTTTCACGCAAGTCAGTGATGTATGAAAAAATCAAACGATTGGTCAAAAGGGGATTTATCCATTGAACTACGGCATTTAGGGCAATAACAAAAATCATTTGAACTAAGAGTGGTGGAATGATACTTAGACGATGCGGACTAATAACCCCATCCACTGCTTGTCCGATAAGAACAGGCAGATAAACGGTTAACCCAACTTGTAGAACTGTACCAAGCAAAATAATGACTAAAAGCCAGCAATATTCTAGCATATCTGAGACTAAACGTTGGCGAGTTGTTTGCTGATTTCTTGCTTTCATTTTGCCTCCTGACTTTCTTGAGAATAGTGAATATCGCGATAAAGTTGGCAGGTTTCAAGTAGTTCTTCATGCTTACCTTGGGCAATTAAGCAACCTTGGTCTAAGACTAAAATCTTATCGGCAGATCTTAAACTTCTTGTCCTTTGGGAAACCATGATTAATTGACCATTGTTTCTACGTCGCTCTTCATGTAGTGCGGCTAAAAGGCGACTTTCTGTCAGAAAATCTAAAGCTGAACTAGAATCATCAAGAATGAGAAAAGGTGCTTGTTTAATCAATCCACGTGCAATCGTCAAACGCTGACGCTGACCGCCAGAAAAATTGCCACCGAAGGCTTCAACTTCAGCATCTAATTGCCCCTCTTTGTTTTCGACAAATTCACTAGCCTGAGCAATGTCCAAAGCATCTTTTAAATCTTCATCAGCATAATCAATGTCACTACCAAGGTTTAAATTACTGCGAATGCTTCCTTCGAAAAGCTGAGCTTTTTGGGGGACAACTGCTGTCCAGTCACGCCATTCTTTTAAATGTTTGGGAGTTTTTCCATTGTCATAAATCACCAACTGTCCTGACTGTGCTTGATAAAGGTTAGCCAGTAGGTTAACAAGAGTAGATTTCCCAGATCCCGTTCCACCGATAATGCCCAAAAATTCTCCTTTTCGAAGAGTAAAGGAAATATTTTCCAAAGATGGTTTGGCAGAGTTGGGATAAATAAAAGTAAGGTTTTCAGCTAAAATAGACAAATCTTCTTGCCCTTTTGTTTCCATAGCTTCAAATGGCGCTTCTAAAAGTTCACTGGTTTTATCAAAAACCTCTTGAACCCTTTTGGCACTGATAAAGCTCTGGTTGAGTGAGGTAACCAATATGGTCATCTTGAGCAATTCTGTTAGAATTTGTAAAAGATAATTGATTAAGGCAACCAGCATCCCCTGTGTCAAAGTAGAATCATTAATCAAAAGATTCCCTTGCCATAGAACCACGACCAAGGTTAGATTAACGATGATAAAAGTTAAAGGACCAACTAAACTCGACAGGACACTTGCCGATAATTGGTGGTCTTTGTATCTTATATTTTCATCTTGAAAGGCTTGTGCTTCGCTGTCTGCCCGACCAAAGGCTCGAATAACTCGAACCCCCTCCAATTGTTCTCTGGTTAAATCAACCAGATGATCAATGGAATGACGGATTTTCCCATAAATAGGATTCAGTAGGCGACTCATGACAAAAACCACCACAAAAAGAGCCACAACCATTATCAGAAAAAAAGTCGTTAGCTTTGGGCTGATGGTAAAAGCCATAATAACAGCTCCAAAAACGATAAAGGGTGACCTCAAAAAGAGCCGAAGAAACTGATTAATTCCTGTTTGCATTTGGTAGGTATCACTAATCATCCGAGTAACCAAGCTAGAGGTTCCAAGTCTATCTCTTCTCTCCTTAGGCAAACTCATAATCTTTGCAAAAAGATCATCAGACAGTGATTGTGTGTACCCAATAGCTGACTTAGATGAGAAATACTGAGCTGTAATAGCAACTACTATCCCTACAAGAGCAAGTCCAAATAGCAGAAAAATCATCATAAGCAGATGATTTTCATTGTTTTGTGGGATAATCTGATCGACAATTCGAGCTATAATGATGGGAACGAGCAACTCAAAAGAGGCTTCTAATAACTTAAATAGGGGTCCTAAGATTGTCTCTTTAAGATACCTTTTAAAATAATGAAATAATGCTGTCATAGCACCCTTTCTAGAATTTACTCATAACTTTAATCAAGAACAAGTTAAACTGAACCTGTTTAGCGTAATAGATGTTGCCACCGTCTCGGTACAATTTACCGCCACCATAGAAAAGGGCAACCGGATTATAATAGCGATAAGTATCACCTGACTCATTTCCAAGACTTGGAGCTACTACCGCTTTAGAATAGTCTTTGGCTAAATCAATAGTATTTTCCCCTCCATGTTTAGCAACATAATTAATATAGGAATTTCCGAAATTATAAGCCTGCACAGCTGTCCAGGCATCCGTGTCATAATCATAGGCTTTCTCTAAATTATCTGACAAGACAGTGATACCTTGCCTGACACTCTCTCGGCTATCTGTAATAGAATTAGCAACCCCCGTTGAGCTTTCACTCGATTGCATCAAATCAGCTTCTTGTCCTTTCGTTTCGGTATAAATCATGGCTAAAATCAAATCCTCATTAGTTGTTGAATCATTTTCAGCCAAAATCTCCTCAATCATTGGACGATAGGAAAGGACGTTAGAGACATCTCGGTGTATTTTGAAAAGTTGAAAAGAAAGAACGACAGCTACAACGATTACTATCGCTCTCTTAATAAATTTAAACATTATTTATTGGTAATATCCTGAATATTTTTGATTAAGATTGAGTATGTACCATCTGGATTTTGGATGAATTCAACCGATTCAGCATCCTGATAAACATTATTTGGTACTAAAAGTTCAATACCATTGGATAAGGATAGTTTTTGGGTTTCCAATTTTTTCGACTGACGGCTATGGTCAATATCCGCCACGGAAATCGGTTCTGGCACCGTCTCTTTTAATTGATCGACAAAAGTTAAACGAGCCGTCAAATTATCATCAAAAAGCTCGTCTGCTAATTTTTCAGGCGATAACTGCTGCTCTTCCTCAATATTCTTATGAATAGCTGCCTTCATTTTTGATTGAAATTGGAAATCGTCCTTATTAAACTGTTCTGCAACCTTTTGAGCTGTATTTTCCATCATTTTGATGGATTTTTTAACCGACTGCTCGGGTTCAACTTGAAGAAGATTTTCTGAGAAATAATTGGCAAACGAGCCATTGTGCTTGATTCGCTTTTCAATCAGATAATAACGATTACTTTCTTGATTGATAATCAGCGCTTCGTCAGGAGTCTGAGCAGCACTTGGTAAGTTATTTTGTGTCAAAGAAATCGGAGTATCACCATCAGCTAGGTGTGCCAAATTCTCACGGAGAACGATTCTTAAGAAAGCAAAGTGGGTTTGACCATCTTTATCGAACTCAATAAAAACAAGGTCGTTAGTCTTTTGATCTTCAGAAATGACAAATTCTTCTTTCCAAAGCTGTGCAATTTTGATGGATGATTCTAATAAATCATCGTTCAGATTGTTTAAAAAAGGATGGTCTTCAGTAAATTGTCCACGTTTAGCATCATCTGAGAAAACTTTAGAAATTTTCTTACGAAAATACTCGTCTAGACGCGGTGTAAATTGAATGGGAGCTTGCGCCAAAACCAATTCGGTATCATTTGGACTAAATTGGTGGATGACTAATTGTTTTAAATATAAATCCAGCATGACTTTTAGTTCTCATAAAGCGGAAAGGCATCTGTCAATGCTTTCACGTCACTTCTAACCTCATCTAAAACAGTCTTATTATCAGTATTTTTCAGGGTTTTGATAATCAATTTAGCAATAGTCCTTGCCTCATCTTCCTTCATGCCACGACTGGTAATGGCAGGACTTCCAATACGGATACCAGATGTTTTAAATGGGGATAACTGTTCATTGGGAATAGCGTTTTTGTTAAGGGTAATATTGACTTCGTCCAATATATTTTGTGCTACTTTACCATTTTCAACAACTTTTGTCACATCAACTAAGAAGAGATGGTTATCTGTGCCACCTGAAATGACACGAAACTCAGCATCTTCTTGGAAAACAGCAACCATAGCTTTAGCGTTGGCAATGACCTGTTGGCTATAGTCTTTGAAAGCTGGATCAAGGGCTTCTTTAAAAGCAACTGCTTTAGCAGCAATAACATGCTCTAAAGGTCCCCCTTGAAGTCCAGGAAAGACGGCTGAATTGATTTTCTTAGCAAGAGCTTCATCATTAGTCAAAACCAAGCCACCACGTGGTCCACGAAGTGTTTTATGGGTCGTTGAGGTTACGACATCAGCATAAGCCACAGGATTATCGTGAAGTCCACTTGCCACTAAACCAGCGATATGCGCCATATCAACCATGAGCTTGGCACCAACTTGATCAGCAATCTCACGAAATTTCTTAAAGTTAATGGCTTTTGAATAAGCCGATGCGCCTGCTACGATTAACTGAGGATTGACCGCTTTTGCCTTTTCTAAAATGGCTTCATAATCAAGCTCTTCTGTATCTGGGTTTAGTCCATAGGCCTCGAAGTGATAAGTCTTACCAGAGAAGTTAACTGGAGAGCCGTGTGTTAAGTGACCACCAGATGACAAATCCATCCCTAAAACTGTATCACCCGATTCAATTAAAGCCATATATGCAGCTGCATTTGCCTGACTTCCAGAATGTGGTTGAACGTTGGCAAACTTAGCACCAAATAACTCTTTAGCACGTTCAATGGCTAACTTCTCGACCACATCAACTGCCTGTGTACCACCATAATAGCGATTTCCTGGATACCCCTCGGCGTATTTGTTAGTCAATAGCGACCCCTGCGCAGCCATAACAGCTTTTGAAACCACATTTTCAGAAGCAATTAATTCAATGTTATTTTGCTGACGGTCAGCCTCATCTTGCATAGCCTGCCATAACTCAGCATCGTATGCTTTAAAATCTTTTTGATCAAAAATCATATTATTACCTCATAATTCTTTGATAAAGCGTAATTGGGTCTTATCACCGTTATAGTTCATTTTACGGTAAAAAGCATGCGCTTCTTCCCGATGACTAGCAGAATTCAAGCGGATAAAGGAAAATCCTTGTTCTTTAGCTTGTTTTTCTAATGCCAATATTAACGCTTTGCCGATTCCCTGTCCTTGACAATCAGGCAAGACTGATAGTGCTAGGATATTTAGTCCACTTTCTGAATACAAACTTTCGTATACTTCAGCATGTATGTAACCAACAATTTGATGCGACAAATCATCCTCAAATCCAATCAAAAGATGTTCAGGACTCTTTGACATTTTTTTAAATTGCCTTTGTGTCAATTCTAATGTCACAGGATAGCCCAATGATATAGCATTAATCTCACGAATTGCTGGCATATCTGCCATAGTTAAAGAGCGAAGCATAAAATCCTCCTTTTAGAAGTTAAGTTCTGGAACCAGTGCCAACAAATCTTCTTTTGAAATGGCACCTTGTCTCAAAATTTTAGCTCTGTCAGATGATAAATCAAGAATTGTTGAATCTATACCCGTTAAGAAAGCATCATCTTCATATCCCAAAACTTGGTTGTCGAAAGATTGCATTATAGTATTAAAATACTTTCCACTTTCTTGACCGGATTTATTAGCAGACGGTCCGATAAGCGGCCCATGTTCAGCAATCAATTTCTGCGTAACAGGATGGTTGGGAAAGCGAAAGCCAACACTGTCAAGACCAGAATTAATCCAAGTTGGCACTTTTTCATTGGCTTGTAAAATGATGGTCAAAGGGCCAGGCAAGAATCCTTTTACTAATTTTTCAAGAAAAACCGGCTGATTTTTAGAGAAGTCCAAAATATCTGCATAAGAAGCCACGTTAAGATTCATAGCCTTGTCATATGGACGCTCTTTTAACTCATAAACCAAGTCCACAGATGGCTTTTCTAAGGCTTTGGCAAAAATACCATAGACTGTTTCTGTTGGTAGAACGACTGCTTGCCCTTTATCCAATTCTTGAGATAGATTTTCTATACTTGTCATTTGCCTAACACCACCATTCTATTTTTACCAAAAACATCTTTTAGAACAGACACCTGACGATTGGGAAAATTTCTCTCCAACATCTCCTTGACCTTTTGCCCTTGCTTATAACCAATTTCAAAGTATATTTGTCCATTTTCAAGGAGAAAATCAGATGCCTCCTCAATAATTTGCTCATAAATAGCATAGCCATCATTATTCGCAAAAAGTGCTCTATGCGGTTCATGTGAAAGAACGTTTATTCCCACTTCAGCACTATCTTTCTCCGCAATATATGGAGGATTTGACACGATAATATCGAATTTTCCTGAAACTTGATTGAACACATCAGATTGCAACCATTCGATTGTGAGCCCTAGTTTTTCGCCATTATAGCGAGACACCTCTAAAGCAGCTTCTGAAATATCAACAGCTGTCACACTCCAATCAGGTCGTTGAGCTTTGAGCGCTAAAGCAATAGCACCACTACCAGTCCCAATATCCAGCACTCTCAAAGGTTTAGAATCATTTTCAGCTAGGATAATATCCACCAACTCTTCTGTCTCAGGACGCGGAATCAAGACATTTGGAGTTACTGTCAAAACCAAATCTTTAAAGTATGCATAGCCAAGATAATGTTGGACAGGTTTGTGCGCTTTTAAGTGTTCAAAAATACCCTCTAAGAGTTTTTGATCTTCTAGCGTGACTTCCTTAGCCTGATTCAAGGCAAAATCTGTTGTGGACCACCCCTTTTTTTCCTTAAATGCGAAAATTAAGGCTTCTCCTTCTTCGTCAAAGGTTCCAAGAGCTTCACAAAGCTCATTAATCAACTGCCTATAAGTCATTATTTATTTAATTCTTCAAGTTTTTGCGTTTGATCGTACATAATCAATGCATCTACTACTTCATCCATTTTCCCTGACAAAATAGTATCTAACTTTTGAAGTGTCAAGCCGATACGGTGGTCCGTCACACGGTTTTGTGGGAAATTATAAGTACGGATACGTTCTGAACGATCACCTGTGCCGACAGTTGATTTACGTTCAGCATCCTGCTCATCTTGTGCGATTTGGGCGAAATGGTCTGCCACACGCGCACGGATAATCTTCATAGCCTTATCTCGGTTTTTCTGCTGGGTACGTTCTTCTTGCATTTCAACTTTGATTCCCGTTGGAATGTGAACCATACGAACGGCAGTCGCAACCTTATTGACGTTCTGACCACCAGCACCAGAGGCGTGGTAAATATCAACACGAAGATCTTTTTGATCAATCTCGTATTCCACTTCTTCTACTTCAGGCATAACTAAGACGGTCGCTGTTGAGGTATGGACACGTCCTTGGCTTTCGGTTACGGGGACACGTTGCACACGGTGAGCACCAGATTCGTATTTTAATTTGGAATAAACGGATTGCCCAGAAACCATGGCAACAACCTCTTTGATACCTCCGACTCCGTTATAAGATGCCTCCATGACCTCAAATCGCCACCCTTGAGTTTCAGCGTATTTTTGATACATCTGTAACAGATCGCCCGCAAAGAGTGCTGCCTCGTCACCACCAGCAGCTCCACGGATTTCCAAGATGATATTTTTATCATCATTGGGATCTTTGGGTAAGAGCAAGATTTTCAATTTTTCTTCATACTCTTCTTTGGATGCTTTGGACTCTTTCAACTCTTCTTTTGCCATTTCTTCCAAGTCAGCGTCCCCAGCAGCATCTTTAATCATCTCTTCTGCATCGGAAATGTTTTGAAGGATTTGCTTGTACTCACGATAGGCACTCACTGTGTCACGTGTACTAGCTTCTTCTTTTGACAATTCCATAAAACGTTTGGTATCAGAAACGACAGCCGGATCCGATAGAAGTTCTCCCAACTCTTCGTATCGATCTTCTACGGCTTGTAATTGATCATATATATTCATTGATTTTCTTTCTCCTTTGTTAAATAGCTGCGCTTATTATTGATTTAAAATGGGATTGAAATAATGTTTTCGACAGACCGAAGTATAAGTTTCATTCCCACCAATTTGAATTTGATTCCCATCGTACACAGGCTTACCATCTTCCATCCGTAAAACCATTGTGGCCTTTTTGGAGCAATAATGGCAGATAGTCTTGATTTCATCGATCTTATCCGCTAGTAATAGAAAATACTTTGAGCCTTCGAATAATTCGTTTCGAAAATCATTTTTTAACCCGAAAGCCATGACTGGGATATCCAATTCATCAACGACTCGTGCTAAATCATAGACATTAGCCTTAGACAAAAATTGACACTCGTCAATAAGCACACAGTAAGGTTTGATAGCCTGTTTTTGAATGAAGCCGTATATATCAGTCTCGGGTGTAATCACTTCTGCTTGTCGCTTCACACCAATCCGACTGGAAACGAAACCAAATCCATCACGATTGTCAAGAGAGCTAGTCATTAGGACAATAGGTTTTCCTTGCTCCTCGTAGTTATAGGCAACCTTTAAAATCTCAATAGATTTCCCTGAATTCATAGTGCCATAGCGATAATATAACTGTGCCAAAATATCGACCTCTTCTTTCAATATCTTTTCTATTTTACCATAAAACAAGGGTTATTGCGACTTAGGATATGCTAAAAAACTTCTATAAAAATCTGACAATTGCTCATATTTATGCTAAAATATTGGCAAATAAAACTCTTTAGTGAGTTAGTATTTTTAATTACAAAAAAACTTAAAGGAGAACTGTTATGCCATTTGTAAAAATCGATTTATTTGAAGGACGTTCTAACGAACAAAAAGCTCAACTTGCACGCGAAGTAACAGAAGTAGTTTCTCGAGTTACAGAAGCTCCAAAAGAAGCTATCCACGTCTTTATTAATGATATGCCAGAAGGAACTTACTTCCCTCATGGTGAAATCAAAAAGAAAAACTAAGTATCATGACCTTAAAATCCCACTCTCTGCGACTAATGGGAACAAAAATTGATCTTCTTATTGATAGTGACAATGCTGAAAAGCTGATTAATGACTGCATTGATCTTCTACACCTCTACAATAAAAGATTTAGTGCCAACGATGAGACTTCTGAACTGATGGCTGTCAATTTAAATGCAGGTATCAAGCCTATCAAAGTACACCCTGAGTTACTCGATTTGATTGCTCTAGGTAAAAAACACAGCCTAGGGAAACCAAGCCACCTCAACATTGCCATTGGTCCTCTCGTTAATGCTTGGAGAATTGGCTTTTCTGATGCCCACGTTCCAGAACACTCTACGATTCAAAACGCTTTAACTTTAATTGATCCTCACCACATTCAAATTAACCCTCATGAGGGAACTGTACTTTTAGTTAAAAAAGGCATGCGTATCGATTTAGGCGCGATAGCCAAAGGCTACATTGCAGACCGTATTATAGATTATCTAAAATCACAAGGTGCTACTTCTGCTATGATTAATCTTGGTGGAAATGTCTTGGTTTATGGTCCCAATCAGAAAAGATCCGATGCCAAATGGTATATCGGTATTCAACATCCAGAATTAGAACGCGGACAGAATCTAGGGATTATCAAAATTGAAAACCAATCAGTAGTCACATCTGGTATATATGAACGAAAACTAGTTCATAATGGGCATACCTACCATCATATTTTTGATTCTGATACAGGTTATCCCATTGATACAGAAATGGCCAGTATAACTATTGTCGCTGACCTGTCCGTTGATTGCGAAATTTGGACAACAAAACTCTTTGGACTTCCAATAGTTGAAGCCATGATGATGATTGAGTCAACGCCTGATATTGAAGGCATCATTATAACACAAGATCATCGTATTGCTATTTCCAAAGGTTTAACATCTAGGTATCAGAGTCTTTATTAAAGAAAAAAGTTGGAATGATTTCCAACTTTTTTGATATTTACATAATCTGTTCAAAATGAAGATGTACAATAACCTTATCGTCATAGCCATTACGTTCCAAATCACGTTGCAAACGATAAGAAATATAGTGTTCTGCAATATTGATAAAGCCAGCATCCATAAGACGATTTTCTACAAGAGATTGAATCATGTTAATAGTTGGACGCTCAACCTGTGCTTCTTCTAAATCAAGAACGACTTTCTTTGTAACTTGAGCAAGATTTGAACGCCAAGTATCATCAATGACATAAACTGTTTGAGCTGCTCTCACAATGGCTTGGTAAATTTTATCAGGATTAAATTCTGCGACTTGTCCATCACGTTTAATAATTTGCATAAGAGGTCCCCTTTCAATGTATTTTCATTGCTTACATTAATTATGCAAGGGATTTCATGTTTTGTCAAGTTAAATTATTCAAGAGAAAAATAATTGGAAGATTAAAACCTTTTAACCACCAATTTAGCTGATGCTTTTCCTGATTTTCTCGAAGAGAAAAACTGGATCGAAGCCATAATAAAATCGAAGATCAAAAAGATCTCCGATTTTTCATGATTATTCTGCGCCAAGTGCAGCCATTGTGATGTAGTTGTACGGTTTATTGAAGTGTGGCAAGAAGAAGATATCCATGAGTGAAAGCTCTTCAATTGTCACGTGTTTCATGATAGCAAGTGAGAACATGTGGATACCCATTGACATGTCTTCACGTGATACCATTTGGCAACCAAGAACAACTCGTGTATCTTTATCATATACAATCTTAATTGCTACGTCATGGTTGTCATGTTTGATAAACTCAGGTTTTTGTTTGTCATTGAAAGATGCAACTGCGGCATTAAAGCCTGCTTCTTTAGCACGTTCTTCAGTCAAACCAGTTGAAACCATGTTAAGCCCAAAGATTGAAATACCATTTGAACCTTGTACACCAACTCCTTCAAGTTCATGTCCTGCAAGATTATGAGCTGCTACAATACCTGTACGAACGGCATTTGACGCCAAGGCAATATAGCTGTGATCGTCGCGAGCATTGTCATAGATAGTTGCACAATCACCAATAGCATAAACATCCTTCATGCTAGTTTCTTGTTTTTTATCTACCAACCAAGCACCATTGCGGAAAGTTTCGAGTTCACCATTTCCGAGTGCTGTATTAGGACGGAAACCAACACACATGATAACCATGTCAACATCAAACGTTTCTTTGTCAGTTACGAGATGCTCAACTTTCCCATTTCCTTCAACAGCTTGAACAGCTTGACCAAGAGCAAGTTTGATACCGTTGTCTTCAAGGTTTTTGCACATCAATTCTGTGAAATCACGGTCGTAGTAAGCTCCCATAACTGTGTCAGCAATATCGACAAGGACTACTTCTTTGCCTTTACGTTTGAAACTTTCAGCAAGTTCAACACCGATGTAACCACCACCAACAACTGCTACACGTGAAATACCAGGTTTTTCAACACGGTTGATAACATCTTCAGCATTTTGATAAAGTTTAACAAATTGAAGATTTTCAAGAGTTGCTTCGAATTCACGTGAACCTTCTTTGATTTCAACACCTTTGATTGGTGGAACAATTGGTTGCGAACCAGTTGCTAGAAGCAATTTATCATAAGATTCAACATGTTCTTTACCATCAACAATCGCTGTTACTTCTTTTTTAGCATAGTCAATATGAGTGACAGGTGATTCCATATACACAGTTGCACCCATGCTTTCAAGCTCTTCCTTGTCAGAATAGAAAAGACCTTCAGGACCATCAATTTGTTCACCAATCCATAAAGCCATTCCACATCCTAAGAAAGAGATGTTTGAGTTTTGGTCAAAGGTTACGATTTCATTTTCAGAACCGTAGTTTGACAACATTGTTTTAATAGCAGCTGTACCAGCGTGGTTAGTACCTACGACAACAATTTTAGACATATAAAAATCTCCAATATAATTTTTTTACTTGTTAAGTATAACACAAACAGCAACGTACACCAATTTATTTGCTCGTTAAATCACAAACAAAATGCATGTATGCATGTGTATGATAACGGTTTCTATTATATCAAAAAGAGAATCCCCTGACCAGTTTTCACTGTAAAATTAATACGATAAATGTAGGAAGAAAATACATGAAAACATTTTCTGATTGCGTGCATTTTTAAAAATACTTTCACAAAATTTACATTATCGCATAAGTAATCTCTCATTTTCATCACTATTATAACAAATTTTCACCATAAAAACTATATTTTTTATGAAAATATGTTCTCTGAAACCGAAACTTTCGTCATGCGTTTAGCCTACAAAATTAAGAATCTTAACAAAAGAAAAAGAGAGAAAATCTTCTCTCTTAATAAACTTATTTTGACTTGATGTAATTTTTACCACCAGCTTTCGGACCAACTGCTTGCCCAAAGAAAGCTGCCAAAACAATAATTGTAAGAACATATGGTGCAATTTGAAGATAAACTGTTGGAATTTTTGATAAAAATGGCAACTGATTACCAATAACAGCCAAACTCTGAGAAACACCAAAGAAGAGACTTGATAGCATGGCACCTACTGGGTTCCATTTACCAAAAATCATGGCCGCCAAAGCGATAAATCCAGGACCAAGAATCGTTGTTCCCGCAAAGTTAACTGAGATGGATTGAGCATATACTGCTCCTCCCATTCCCCCAAGAAAACCTGAAATCATGACACCATAATATTTCATACGGTAAACATTAATTCCTAAGGTATCAGCAGCTTGAGGATGTTCCCCTACAGAACGCAAACGAAGACCAAATTTTGTCTTATACAAAATATACCATGAAAGGAATGAAATAATAATAGCTATATAAGCTACCAAACTAGTGCCTTTGAAGAAAATATCGCCAATAATAGGAATTTGCGACAAGACTGGAAAATCAAACTTACCAAATGCTCTGGAAATATTATCTGTCTGTCCTTTTCCATACAATACTTTAACCAAGAAAACAGATAGGGCAGGAGCCATCAAATTAAGTACGGTACCACTAACAATGTGGTCAGCTCGGAAATTAACTGTCGCAACCGCATGAATCAATGAGAATAAAACCCCAACTAGACCACCTACGATTGTTGCAACCCAAGGCGTTGCTTTTCCTAAAACATCTGAAAATCCTAAATTAAATATAATACCAGAGAAAGCACCCATTACCATGATACCTTCCAGACCAACATTGACAACACCAGAACGTTCAGAGAAGGTTCCACCGATACTTGTCAAAATGAGAGGTGTTGCATAAATTAGCATTGAGCTAACCAATAAAGTCAACATTGTCATCAAACTCATGATTAGTTACCACCTTTCACTTGTTTTTTAGGTTTAATGAATCGTTCGATAAGATAATGAGCACCGACAAAAAAGATAATAGAAGCTGTCACAACCTTAACTAGCTCTGGTGGAATACCAGCAATATTCATGCCGGGTGCACCAACGTTAAGGACAGCAAATAAGAAGGCTGCGAAGATAATTCCAATTGGATTGTTTGATGCTAAGAGACTAACCGCCATACCATCGAAACCAATGGCTAGAGAACTACTTTGGACATAGACATTTTCAAATGTTCCCAACCCTTCAACAACACCTCCGAGACCAGCGAGAGCTCCTGAAATAATCATTGACAAGATAATGGTACGTTTAGCCGACATACCCGCATACTCACTTGCATGAGGGTTTAGACCAACTGAACGAATTTCAAAACCAAGAATTGTTTTATTGAGTAAAAACCAGATAACAACAACTGCAATCAATGCAAAGAAAATTCCAATGTTTAAGCGTGAATTATTGGTTAAAGCACCTAGCCAGTGTGACTGATAAGTTGCATTTTGACTAACATAAATCGATGAATCTGTTGTTCTCATAATATCTTTTGAGAAAACACGTTGGATAACAGCATTTCCCCCAAACAAAATGATATAGTTCATCATGATTGTCACGATAACTTCACTAGTACCAAGATAGGCGCGTAAAAAACCAGGAATTGCACCAACAATACCACCAGCTAGAACTGCAATAATGATAGTCATTAAAATCATTATTGGACGTGGTAAGTCGGGATGTGATAGGGCGAACCAGCCTGCGGCAATCCATCCAGCATAGGCTTGACCTGATAGACCAATATTGAAAAAACCTGCTCGACTCGCAACGGTAAATCCAAGAGCGATGAGGACTAAAGGTCCCATGGCTCGGAAAATTTCACCGATATTTTTCACACTGCCAAAGGCAATTTGAAACAAGCCTTCATATCCCCATATAGGATCGTAGCCAGAGATGAGCATGATGATTGCTCCCAAAACCAGTCCCAAAATAACAGAGATAAGCGGAACGGCAATGTGTTGCATTTTTTTAGACATGACTCTCCTCCTTCTCAATAGTACCTCCAGCCATAAGAACACCTAGTTCTTGCTTGCTAGTTGTTGCCGGGGTTACAACACCTTGAATTTTACCATCGTGAATAACAGCAATTCTATCAGATAAGTCCAAAATTTCATCAAGTTCAAAACTGACAACTAAGACTGCTTTGCCATTAGTACGTTCTTCAATGATACGCTTACGAATGTATTCAATAGCTCCAACGTCAAGTCCTCGAGTTGGTTGACTAACAATTAAGAGATCTGGATCGCGATCAATCTCACGAGCAATGATTGCTTTTTGTTGATTTCCTCCCGAAAATCCTCTTGCAGGAACTAATTCACTGGCACCACGAACATCAAACTCAGTCATCAATTTTTGGGCATATTCATTAATTTTGTTGTAATTCAATACACCATTTTTACTTAATGGTTCTTTGTAGTATGTCTGCAAAGCAAAATTCTCAGCCAAGGTCATATCCAATACTAAACCGTCTCTATGGCGGTCTTCAGGAACATGAGCTACACTTAGTTCAGTGATTTTACGAGAAGACATTTTAGTAGCATCTTGTCCTTTAATTGTAATACGACCAGATTTTACCTTACGCAAGCCTGTGATAGCCTGAATTAGCTCACTTTGACCGTTTCCATCGATACCAGCTATTCCAACTACTTCACCTGCTCTTACCTCAAGAGACAGGTCCTTGACAGCTGGAACGCCACGATTTTCATTAACAACCAAACTTTCAATGGACAACACAACGTCACCAGGTACAGATGGTTCTTTAGCTGTCGTAAATGATACTGAACGACCAACCATCATCTCCGCTAGTTCTTGTGAAGTAGTATCGCCAACTTCGACTGTTTCAATACTTTTACCACGACGAATAACAGTTACACGATCAGCTACTGCACGAATTTCATCCAACTTATGAGTAATCAAAATAATTGATTTTCCTTCTTTAGTCAGATTTTTCATGATTACCATCAGCTCAGCAATCTCTGCAGGCGTTAAAACAGCCGTTGGTTCATCAAAAATAAGAATATCAGCACCACGGTACAAGGTTTTTAAGATTTCAACACGTTGTTGAGCTCCGACAGAAATATCAGCAACCTTTGCCTTAGGGTTAACAGCAAGACCATACTGCTCAGATAGCTCCATAATTTCTTTATGAGCCTTCTTCATATCAAGTGATGCGCCTGAAGTGGTTTCATTTCCTAGAATGATGTTTTCAGCAACGGTAAATGCTTCAACGAGCATAAAGTGTTGGTGAACCATTCCGATACCAAGGTGAGATGATTTTGATGGTGAATCGATAGATACAGATTGACCATTAACAACAATCTCCCCACTTGTAGGTTCTAAAAGACCTGCCAACATATTCATCAATGTTGACTTACCCGCTCCATTTTCCCCTAGAAGGGCATGGATTTCGCCTTTTCGCAAATTCAAATTGATGTTATCATTTGCGACAAAATCACCAAAAATTTTGGTAATTCCTCTCATTTCAATGACATTCTGTGCCATAAGGTGTTTCCTTTCAATGGAAGTTATATTTCACTAAAATCAACCATGCTAATGGTGATGGACTTTACTGAGATATAAAATCTCAGTTCAAAAAAAGACGACCGACCAAGGTCGCCCTTTTCAAGACTTATTTTTTAGGTACTTTAATTTCACCTGATTTAATTTGTTCTTTGGCTTTTTCGATTTCTTTAACAGTTGCCTCATCAACATTTGTTGTAGCAATATCTACACCGCCGTCTTTAAGACCATAAACTGTTACATCACCGCCAGGGAACTTGTTATCTTGGGCTTGACCTGAAATAAGTTCAACTGTTTTACCAACTTCTTTAAGTGTAGAAGCTAAAACAAAGTTAGACTCTTTTCCATCTTTTGAAGTGTATTTACCTTCGTCTTTTTGGTCACGGTCAACTCCAATAACCCAAACTTTTTCAGATTCTTTTTTGCCTTCGTTAAGTGATTTTGCTTCACTGAAGACACCAACACCTGTTCCCCCAGCAACTTGGTAGACAATATCTGCGCCACCTGCGTATTGGGCAGCAGCAATGGTTTTACCTTTTGCTGCATCACCAAATGAACCTGCATAGTCTACTTTAATTTCAATCGAATCATCAACTGATTTTACACCTGCTTCAAAACCTTTTTCAAAACGAGTGATAACATCTGATTCCATACCACCTACAAAACCAACTTTTTTAGTTTTAGTTGTTTTAGCAGCAGCAATACCTGCTAAATAAGCAGCTTCGTTATCAGCAAATGTTGCACTTGCAACGTTATCTTTTCCTTCGATGACGTCATCGATGATTACAAAGTTTGTATCTGGATTATCATTAGCAGTCTTTTCGATAGCATCATGAAGAGCAAATCCAATACCAAAAACAAGTTGATAACCACTTGAAATAGCTGTATCTAAGTTATTAGCGTAATCAGATTCACTAGTTGATTGGAAATAGTCAAATCCTTTACCTTTCTTCAAACCATTGTCTTTCCCCCAAGCTTGAAGTCCTTCCCAAGCTGATTGGTTAAATGATTTGTCATCAACACCACCAGTATCAGTTACCATAGCAACTTTAAGTTTAGCATCATCTCCGCCTGATTTTGAACCACCACGATTTCCACATGCAGCAAGAGTAAGCACAGCTACTGATGCAAGACCAATACCAACAATCTTTTTATTCATCTTAATGAATCCTCCTAAAAAATATTGCAACTAAGTTGCGAGCTAATAACCAAAAAGGTCAACAATAAACAGATTAATCTAAATCTGTGAAAGAGTATGGAAGTAACTCTTCGACTGTCATCTCGACTGTCTTACCATTTTGTGAAATTAAGATAACTTTAGAGGTCGGTTCGAAAAACTCAACCATAACTTGACGACAAGCGCCACAAGGCGAAACTGGCTCTTTTGTTGTACCATAAACGGCTATTGCTTCCAGCTCGCGATAACCTTCTGAAACTGCTTTAAAAATAGCTGTACGCTCTCCACAATTACATAATCCAAAACTGATGTTTTCGATATTACATCCTTGAAAAACTTGGCCTGATTTCGTTAAAACAGCCGCTCCAATTGGAAAGTGTGAATAGGGAACATAAGCGTTTTTGCTAGCTTCTTTAGCTAAAGTGATGAGATCAATAGTTTCCATCAGCTAACTCTCCTTGGACAATCGCAACACCAGATGATGTTCCAATTCGAGTAGCTCCCGCTTCAACAAACTGTTTAACATCTTCAAGAGAACGAGTACCACCTGAAGCTTTAAC
Organism: Streptococcus thoraltensis DSM 12221; assembly: GCF_000380145.1. Taxonomy (GTDB): domain Bacteria; phylum Bacillota; class Bacilli; order Lactobacillales; family Streptococcaceae; genus Streptococcus; species Streptococcus thoraltensis. The sequence continues at coordinate 64,122 of NZ_KB904586.1, forward strand.
ACCAATATCTGGTCCCACTGTGCTACGCATTAGAGCAACATCATGCACATTTGCTCCACCAGTTGAAAATCCAGTTGAGGTTTTGACAAAATCCGCTCCTGCTGAAACTGCAGCCTTACATGCTTTAACTTTTTCATCATCTGATAAAAGACATGTTTCAATGATGACCTTGACAAGCTTATCACCACTTGCTTGGACAACAGCTGCAATATCTGACTCTACTAAATCAAAGTTTCCATCTTTAGCTGCACCAATATTGATAACCATATCAATCTCATCGGCACCATTTTCGATGGCATTTTTAGTTTCAAAAGCTTTTGTGTCACTGGTGTTTGCTCCCAGAGGAAAACCGATTACAGTACAAACTTTAACTGGTGTACTTTTTAATTTTTCACTGGCATACTTGACCCAGGTTGGGTTAACACAAACACTTGCAAATTCATACTCTTTTGCTTCTGCAATAAGTTTATCAACTTGCTCTTGTGTGCTTTCTGGTTTTAATAGAGTGTGGTCAATCAAACGATTTACTTTCATTCTACATATCTCCTAAGATATAATTTTTACAATTTCTTTAGGTTGATTTTCGATCATACCTATTTTAACATTTTTTTTGAATTCTGTAAGCAGATTTTCAGTTAATTTTTGGTTTGAATAGATTTTTGCGACGATTTCGTCCTTGCTAACACTATCACCAACTTTTTTCACGAACACTATACCGCTTTCATAATCCAGAGAGTCGGTTTTTACTGCACGCCCTGCTCCTAATCTCATAGCGAATAATCCAAATTCTAATGCAGGTAATGCTTCGATAAAACCATCCTTGTCTGCTTTTATATCAGTAATAAACTCAGCTGAAGATTGACGGTGTAAATCAGTTAAATCACCACCTTGTGCGGCTACCATTTCTTCAAATTTTGTCAGTGCTTTGCCATTGACCAAGTGGTCGTAAATAGTTTCCAAATCAACGTCTTTTCCAGCTAAGCTGAGCATGATTTGAGCAAGTTCACAGATGAAATGCGTCACATCAGCACGGCCTTGCCCTTTCATAATCTCAAGTGCTTCCAGCACCTCCAAACGATTTCCTATTGCTTGCCCAACTGGTTGACTCATATCAGTAATAACCGCAACCGTTTTACGACCGACAGCCTTTCCTAAGGCAACCATTGTTTCAGCCAATACTTCTGCTTCCTCAATTGTCTTCATGAAAGCACCTTCGCCGACTGTAACATCAAGTAAGATTGCATCTGAACCTGCAGCGATTTTCTTACTCATAACAGAACTTGCAATCAAAGGAATAATATCTACGGTAGCTGTCACATCCCTAAGGGCATAGAGCAATTTATCCGCACGAACCAATTGATCAGATTGTCCGATGACTGATATGCCAATCTCTTGAACTTGCTTGATAAACTCGTCTTGTGATCTTTCAATTTGATAGCCTTTAATAGACTCTAGTTTATCAAGAGTTCCTCCAGTGTGACCCAATCCTCGACCACTCATCTTAGCGACAGGAACATCAAAACTAGCTACTAAAGGCGCCAAAATCAAGGTAACTTTATCTCCTACACCGCCAGTTGAATGTTTGTCTGTCTTGATACCTTCAATAGCGGAGAGATCAATTTGATCACCAGTAGCTACCATAGCCATTGTTAAATCACTAGTTTCACGAGTTGACATCCCTTTGAAGTAAACTGCCATCGCCCATGCTGCCATTTGGTAATCTGGAACTTGACCAGATGCGTAGCCATCAATTAACCAACTAATTTCTTCAGTTGTGAGTTCAAGCCCATCGCGTTTTTTTTGGATTAAATCTACTGCTCTCATTCTTTGACACTCCTTAAAATGTAATAGCCTTTATCCTTTTTCAGAGTGTCAACATTACCAAAGACTTTTTCCATTTTCGCCTTGGCACTCGGAGCACCCTGTTTTTTTTGAATAACAATTGTCAAATCTCCACCTTCATTGAGATGGTCAAAAGATTCTTCCAAAATCGTATGAACAACCTCTTTACCAGCACGGATGGGGGGATTAGAAATGATATGGTCAAAATTTCCAGTGACTTTCTCAAAGATGTTAGACTGATAAATCTCTACGTCTACCTTGTTTGCTTGAGCATTTTCTTTTGCTAAATCAAGCGCACGATTATTAATATCTATCATGGTAGCTTTCACGCCTTGAACTTTAGTTAAGGCAATGCCAAGTGGACCATAGCCACAACCCAGATCCAACAAGCTATCACCAGCTTCAAAGTCCAGTGTGTTTAATAATACTTGACTTCCGAAATCTATCATTTTCTTTGAGAAGACACCTGCATCAGTCTTAAAGCGGAAATTTTTTCCTAAAAGTGTCACTTTCAACTCTTGAATATCATGACTGCTATTAGGATTTTCCTCGTAATACATGTTTGCCATTTTTTCTCTTTTCTATTCGCTTCTGTGTTATTTATTTTATCATAGTTTTTCCTTTTGTACTAGTTTTTTTGAAACTGTTTTCATTTTTCTTTTTTATTGTTATAATGTTGGGCAGGAGTTTATATTATGATTCATGATTTAATCAATTTTAAAAATATTTCTAGACAGGATTGGCAACAACTTCATCGCCATACACCTGCACTACTCACCTCTGAAGAGCTTGAGGCACTCAGAAGTTTAAATGACAAAATTGATTTAGGGGATGTTAAAGATATTTACCTTCCACTAATCAATCTCATCAAGATTTACAAAAAAAGCATTGACGACCTAGCTTTTTCTAAAAGTCTTTTCTTACAAGATGAGCCCAATCAGCGCCCGTTTATTATCGGTGTTTCTGGATCCGTGGCTGTTGGTAAATCCACTACAAGTCGGTTACTACAATTATTATTAAGTCGGACTTATCCAAGAAGCAAAGTAGAATTGGTTACAACTGATGGGTTCTTATTCCCTAATAAGACCTTGATTGATAAAGGAATTCTTAATCGAAAAGGTTTTCCAGAATCATACGACATGCCTCGACTTCTTCACTTTTTGGATAGTGTTAAAAATGGCGGAACAGTTGATATTCCTATTTATTCCCATGAAATTTATGACATTGTCCCCGATCAGACGCTGTCTCTTGCTGCGCCAGATTTCTTAATTGTCGAAGGTATCAATGTTTTTCAGAATCCTCAAAATGAACGCCTTTATATGGCTGATTATTTTGATTTTTCCATTTATATTGATGCAAACGTTGAACATATCGAAGAATGGTATTTGGAGCGTTTCTCACAACTGCTCTTAATTGCTAAAGAAGATAAAGATAACTACTATTACCGTTTCACGCAATTGAGCAATCACGAAGCATTAGATATTGCAAAAACCACATGGAAAAACATCAATCTTCTCAACTTAAAAAATTATATCGAACCATCACGTAATCGCGCAGATATTATCTTGCATAAATCTCACAATCATAAAATCGATGAAATTTACCTCAAAAAGTGATAAAGGCTTGTCAAAGCCATCATTTTCTTATATAATAATAGAGTTAGTAAATATGGAGGTGAATACTTTGGCAAATATTAAATCAGCTATCAAACGCGCTGAACTCAACGTTAAACGTAACGAAAAAAACTCAGCACAAAAATCAGCTATGCGTTCTGCAGTTAAAGCTTTTGAAGCAAATCCAACTGAAGAGCTTTTCCGCGCTGCTTCTTCAAGCATCGATAAAGCAAAATCAAAAGGTTTGATCCATGCAAACAAAGCTAGCCGTGATAAAGCGCGTCTTGCTGCAAAACTTGGTTAATCAATCTAGAATCGAGTCGTCAAATGACGACTCTTTTTGTTTATCTAAAACTTCTATTGCCGACTACAAAAAAACTAAGTACCTAGATAGCACTTAGCTTTCGATTTATAGGCTTTTGCATTAACTTTGATACATGGTCACTTTCGATTTGCTGTACTCATCCTCAATGAAAATCAAAAGCAGACTAGACAACACAGATAGCAGATAGAATTGAAGTTCATCAAATCAAGTCAATAAGGTCTGCTTTTGATTTTCGAAGAGTGTCAAGTACTGTTCTGTGTCTTTTCTGTTCCTTGTTTAAAAGTTAATTCATTTGACTATATAAGAACTTCGAAGATGGTGCCTTTGGGCGAATTATCCTTGACAGAAATTTCTCCTCCAAGAGCATCAACAATTTGTTTAGCCAATGATAACCCCAATCCAAACCCTCCAGACTGTCTTGTTCTCGCCTTGTCAACCCGATAAAATCGATCAAAAATTTTTTGTTTATCATTATCAGATATACCTGGACCGTTATCGGATACTTTTAGTAACAATCGGCGCCCTTTATTTTCTACTGAAATAGCTATGATGCCATCATCATCAGTATATTTTAAAGCATTATCAAATAAGATTGTCACCAACTGCTTCATCAAAGTTTTATCTGATTTTATCGGACGGCTTATCTGATTAGTTGGTTGCAATTTCTTACCGTTTTCTTCGGCAATCAGTTGATAATTATTGAAAATATCATCGAAAAAAGAAGGCGCCAACTCTTCTATTTCAGGATGGATACCATCATCTCTTCTTGCCAGATTCAAAAGATTTGTCGTTAATAGTCTCATGTTTCTAACTTCATCGAGACTTGCCGCTATGTTTTCACTATGGTCCAAAATGGTATCATTTGGCTTCCTAAATAAGTTTTCCAGGCGATTTTGTAGAACTGTAAGTGGTGTTCTTAATTCATGACTGGCGTTTTCAACAAAACTTTTTTGTTTCTCATAGCTGGCAATGATAGGTTTACGACTCCATTTTGCCAAATAAACACTAGTGATAACAGATATGAACCAAAAAATCATCATAACTGTCACCACTACTTTGACATAGCGATCGTAGGCTTCATCTAATTGCCTTGTACTGGCTAAAAAGCTGATATATTTAGCTTGAGGATAGGCAGGTTCTGAGATTTCTAGGGTAACACTACGATAGTTTTCAGGATGTCCATAAGCGTTTAAAAGTTTGCGCTTAACAATGGTATTTAACTGTGATTTTTTCAAAGTCACTTTTGAAAATTTAGAATAGGCATCAAGCGTATTTAGGATATTTCCATATTTGTCATAAACAATCACATCTAATGCCGCTACTAAATTATCATCAGGCTTAATTTTAATAGGATCAATCGTAATATCAATACCATTTTCAACTGACGTAAAAGAGTAGGTACGCAACATGGTCATATCAATATAAGTTGAAGTGACATTTCTAGCCTGCTTTAAACTACTATCCGTTGATGAATACAGCCCAAGACGCATAATCTGAAGGATTATAATCGTCATGATAAAGAAAATCGCTGTGAAAACGGCTGTGAAATGAATAAATGGACTAAAATTGTCCGAATGTATTTTTTGTTGTATATATTTATGCATCTTTTAAAATGTAGCCAACACTTCTTAGCGTTTGTAAGTTTTCTGCAAAGCTTGTGCCTTTTAATTTTTTACGAATTTTTGAAACGTAAACTTCAACAACTGAAATGGTGGTATCACTGTCAAAACCCCAAAGGCGATCAAAAATTTGTGTTTTAGGTAAAATAACGTTTTGATTTTGTAGGAAATACATTAATAACTCAAATTCTTTTCCTAAAAGTTCTACATTTTCCCCATTAACGGTAACACTATTGATAGAAGTGTCAACACTAATATCTCCGTAGACAAGTGTATTGTTTGTTAGCTTCCCAGAACGTTTCAACAGTGCCTGAATGCGCATTTTCAACTCTTCAAGATAAAATGGTTTTGTTAAATAATCATCAGCACCTAGCTCAAACCCATGACCTTTATCATCTAGACTTTCTTTAGCTGTCATGATGAGAACTGGCGTTGTGATTCCTTTTTCTCGCAGTTCTTTCAAAACCTGAAAGCCATTCTTTTCAGGAAGCATGAGGTCTAATAAGATAAGATCATAAACACCAGATTCGGCTTCGTAAAGACCTTCGTCCCCATCGAAAACTTGCATCACATCCGCAAAATCATCCAGAAAATCAAACACTGAATTGGATAAACTCAAGTCATCTTCAACCAAGAGTAATTTTATCATAAAGCATTTCTCCTTTGTCCTTACATTATACCTAAATATTACTAGCTAAGCCACCTAATAAGTCATTAGTCACGACAAACACATGAAAGTTTTTTAGCATGAAAAAGAAGTTTTCTAAATTTCAATATTTCAATTTTCTTGAGATAAGTATCATCTTTACTATAATTCAGAAATATCTGTTTCATGCGTATGGCGTGAGTCATTAATAATGATATGTCACTATTATTCTAACATTTTCATTATTATAATTTAGTATGCTTAACTAAAGCTAAAGTCTCTTCATTTACCCCATTTTGGTTTATAAAAAACGAATCCAACATCAGGATTTCACTGTGTTAGATCCGCTTCTTAGTTAGATAGACTGAGTTTGACTTATTGCAAAAGAGCGTTTGAAATTGCTTCTTTCTCTTTACTGATTAGATCAAGTCGAGCTGAGATTTCTTTTATTCCCATAGTGATATTACGGCTAATTGCCATGTCATCTAACTGAGGTTCAAAGAACGCTTTATATTCCTCAAAGGCTTCTGCTGTTTTGAATAAGTGAGAAGGAATAATGACAAAAGCATCGAAACTCATATCACCACCAAGAACTGCTTTTATCCAGTCCCAGTTATCTTTTGACCAATTCCATACTGTAGCTTGGCTGAATCTGTGACTTAAAAGAGCACCGTACCAAGATGACAAATCTTGTGGTTTGATGACATCTTTATCTTTTAAGAAACCTAAAATAGTTGAAAGATTTTCGTCACTCTTAGTATTGGCAATAGCTTGAGACAATTGACGTTTGAAGGTTCCATCATTGGTATTAACGTAATAGTCAATATATTCTTTTAAAAGTTCAGCGGTTTCAGCCGATTTGAATTCATTGACTAGTAGTACCGTACGAATGGATGCAGGAATTTTCTCTAAATCATCGCGATACTGTCCAAATAATCGACTAGCTTCCACTGTTACTTCTGTATCACGCGCTTCAATCAACTGTGCTAAAACTAATTGACGAACCATTTCGTCCTCATCAGTTTCTCCTGGTTTTGGAAGGAAGCCTAAGCGTTCAAATTTATCATGGAAAATCCGACGAATCAAGTCGTGTTTCGCAGCCTCTTCTTCACTGTTTTCATTAATAAACTTATCAAGACCGTTCAAAACAGAATTGATTGCAGAGATAACCATGTATGAGTCTGCTTTTGCTAATCGTTCGATGAGAGGAACTAACTCAGCATAAGAAATTTTGCCACCTTCAGCTAATAAACGACGTTCTTCGGTTACTTGCAGTTGACTTGTAGCATCTAAACCATTCAAATCATTAAGAACTGCCTCTAAAACTTGACCTTTATAATTTGAAATATAATGAGCTGTATTCTCAGTATTTAAACGAAGGGCGCCCTCGTTTTGCGCAGCTAATTGGCTATAATTTGGAATGACTAGGCGTGCTTCAGTCAGTGTATCTGGGAGACCAGTCCAATTGCTGTTAAGCGGAACCTGCCATAAACGACCAACTTTTTCACCTTCACCGATAAAGAATTGTTCTTGACTGAGAACTAAGTTATCATCTTCAACAGATACTGTCACAACTGGGTAACCTGGTTGCTCAAGCCAAGAATTCATAAAGCCAGCAACATCCTTACCAGAAGCATCTGATAGGGCTCTCCATAAGTCATAACCTATTGTATTTTGATACTGATGTTTCTTAAAGTAGGCATTTAAACCAGCTGCAAAGGCATCATCACCAAGCCAACGACGCAACATGTGCATGAGACGACTACCTTTTGCGTAGACAATAGCCGAATCAAACAGGGTATTGATTTCATCTGGGTGACTTACTTCGACGTGTACTGATTGAACACCATCGGTTGCATCACGCTTGAGGGCATGTGGTACACCATTTGTTTGGAAATCTTCAAAAATATTCCATGAGGGTTCAATAGCATCAATAGAAACGTATTCCATCATGTTGGCAAAACTTTCGTTTAACCATAAATCATCCCACCATTTCATGGTTACAAGGTTACCGAACCATTGGTGAGCCAGCTCATGGGCAACGACAAGGGCAACCTGTTGACGACTTGCTACCGTAGAATTTTCATCCACCAAAAGGTAAACTTCACGGTAAGTAACAAGTCCCCAGTTCTCCATAGCTCCTGCGGAGAAATCAGGAAGCGCTAGATGGTATGACAATGGAATTGGGTAAGCTACGCCAAAATAATCTTCATAGAAGTCAATGACGCGAACAGCAATATCCAGTGCGAAATCAAGTGATTTTAAAGGATGGGCTTTGGTTGAAAAGACTCCTACTTCAGTACCATTTTTAGATTTTTGTGTTTTTCCTTGCAAGTCCCCAAAACCGAAAGCCAACAAATAAGAAGACATTCTTGGTGTTGTTTCAAAGCTCCAGACACCTGTTTCTTGACGAAGTTCTGGATTTGACTCAGGCATGTTAGAAAGGGCAATCTCCCCTTCTTCTTGGTCAAATTTTAATGATAAATCAAATGTCGCTTTCGCCTCAGGTTCGTCAATACATGGGAAAGCTTCTCGAGCAAAATGACTTTCAAACTGTGTTGAAATAACTTCTTTTTTCACACCATTTTCAGTGTAATAAGAAGGGTAAATACCAGTCATGTTGTCAGTGATTTTACCCGAAAATTCAATGACAAGCGTCATAATACCTGTATCAGGTGAGTCAATACGGACACATTCGTTTTCGTGGTCAACCTCAAAAGTAAGTGTTTCATTATCTAGTTTTACAGATTCGATGTGCAACTCTTTTTGATGCAAGGCAATCTGATTGTCTAGTGCTTCTCCTGTGATAGCAACATTACCTGAAAATTGTTTTTCCTGACGATTTAAATCAAGAAATAGATTATAGTTTTCTGGAATAAACGTTTCAATCAAGTGCTCAACTACTTTCATAATACTCCTTAATATTAGCTGGGAATTTCCCTAAGTAACTTTTTAATTGGTTAGATTATCCCTCAGGATTAATCATAACAAGCAAATAAAAAGAAAAGGATGTTGAATCCAACACCCTTAATTATATCATAAAGTGATTTATAATTCGATAATCTTGCCAGTTTTAAGGTAGACTACCCACTCACAAATATTGCGAGCATAATCACCAATACGCTCTAAATACATGAGAACTTGGAAATATTCTTTACCAGCAAAAGCTGCTTCAGGGTTTTCCCTAATACTTTCTACCGCTTGATGCTGAATCTCTCTGAAATACTCATCAATTTCTTCGTCTTTAACAGCAACTTCACGTGCAGTGGCTTCATCACCACTGATATAAGCATTGAGAGCATCTTCTAACATGCGTTTAACAGCCTTGCCCATCTTGCTAATTTCTGCTTCTACTTGAGGAACACGCTCTTCACCCTTCATTCGGATGGTTGCTTTAGCAATAGATGAAGCATGGTCACCCATACGCTCAACGTCGTTAGAAGCTTTTAAAACAGTAATAACCGTTCGTAAGTCTTGTGAGACTGGATGTTGCAAGGCAATGATTTCAAGTGATTTTTTTTCAAGTTTTGTTTCATAATTGTTAACCACTTCATCTTCATCAATCACTTCTTGAGCTAAGTCACGGTCATGGCTAACAAAAGCACGAACACTTTTATTAATCTGCGCCAAGACTTCTGTTCCCATAGCATAAAATTGATTGTGTAGTTTATCTAATTCTTCTTCAAATTGTGTACGTAACATAGGCTACCTCTTTCATTGATTTGGATTATCCAAATTTACCAGTAATATAGTCTTCTGTTTCTTTATGTTTTGGTTTCATAAACATGGTCTTAGTATCTTCAAATTCAATTAAATTACCATCAAGGAAGAAACCTGTGCGATCTGAAATACGTGATGCTTGCTGCATTGAACGTGTCACAACAACCATTGTATAATCTTTTTTAAGTCCGTATAAGGTCTCTTCGATTTTCCCTGCTGAAATAGGATCCAAGGCTGATGTCGGCTCATCTAAGAGAATGATACGTGGACTAGTTGCCAACACACGCGCAACACAAACACGCTGCTGTTGCCCACCAGATAAACCAAGTGCAGAATCATTAAGACGATCTTTGACTTCGTTCCAGATTGACGCACCAATCAAAGATTTTTCAACGGCCTCATCAAGAACTGCTTTGTCTTTTATCCCCTTGATACGTAAACCATAAACAACATTTTCGTAAATTGACATTGGAAAGGGATTCGGTTGTTGAAACACCATGCCAATTTCTTTACGCAAATCTACAGTATCTGTCCTAGGGCTATAGATATTATGTCCATTGTAACTGATAGAGCCTGTTAGAGACCATTCTGGATTCAAGTCTCCCATGCGGTTAATTGCTCTAAGAAGGGTAGACTTACCAGAACCCGATGGTCCGATTAGGGTTGTGATTTCGTTTGGAAAAATATCGAGTGACACACTATTCAAAGCTTTTTTCTTTTCATAATAGACCGACAAATCGCGGACTTGTAAAATTGGGTTTGTCATTCGTTCTCCTTCCTATCCAAAACGTCCTGAAACATAATCACTTGTTGACTGTAACTTAGCATTTTGGAAAATGTTTTTTGTTTTATCATATTCAATCAAGTCACCTAGATAGAAAAAGGCTGTATAATCACTCGCACGTGCAGCTTGTTGCATGTTGTGCGTTACGATAATGATTGAGTAATTTTTCTTCAATTCAAACATGGTTTCTTCCAGTTGCATGGTTGCAATTGGGTCCAAATTTGACGCAGGCTCATCCATCAAAAGAATCTCCGGTTTTACCGAAATAGCACGAGCAATGCACAAACGTTGTTGCTGACCACCAGAAAGTGTAAAGGCTGATTTATGAAGGTCATCTTTCACCTTATCCCAGAGCCCTACTTGTCGCAAAGAAGTTTCAACAATCTCATCAAGGACTTTCTTGTCTTTAACACCAGCACGTTCATGTGCAAAGGTGATGTTATTGTAAATAGATTTTGCAAATGGGTTGGGGCGCTGGAAAACCATCCCAATATGCTTACGCATTTCGTAAACATTGATTTCTGGTGCGTTGACATCAATGCCTTGATACATGATTTCACCAGTAACTTTGGCAATATCAATGGTATCATTCATACGATTTAAACTACGCAAGAAGGTTGATTTACCACATCCTGATGGACCAATCAAGGCTGTAATTTTATTTTTTTCGAATTGCATATCAATTCCTTTGATAGCTTCATTTTTACCATAATAAACATGCAAGTCATTGGTTGATAAAATGAGATTATCCTCAGGGAAAGTAATGATATGTCTTTCATCCCAATTATACTCAGGCATATGAACTCCTTATTAGGTTGCTGATGTTAGTTTTTCGTGTAATTTCTTACCAATAAAGCGAGCAGATAAGTTGAAAATCAAAATAAAGATTAATAAGACTGCTGCTGACCCTGCAGAAACAAGAGTTCCATCTGGAATTGTTCCTTCACTGTTAACCTTCCAGATATGAACAGCTAAGGTCTCAGACTGACGGAAAGGTGAGATCGGGCTGGTTACACTGAGAGGATTCCAGTTTGACCAATCTAGGGCTGGTGCTGACTGACCCGCTGTGTAAATCAAGGCTGCCGCTTCCCCAAAAATACGCCCTGAGGCTAAGACAATACCTGTCACAATACCTGGTAATGCTTCTGGAACAACAACATGCAAAACAGTTTCCCAGCGTGATAAGCCTAGCGCTAGACCAGCCTCACGTTGTGTATGATGAACCGTACGAAGGCTATCTTCAACGGTACGCGTCATTTGTGGAAGGTTAAAGACAGTTAAAGCAAGGGCACCGGAAATAATTGAAAAGCCATATTCAAACTGCACAACGAAGATCAAATAACCAAATAAGCCAACAACGACTGATGGTAATGATGACAAAATTTCGATACAGGTACGAATAAAGTTTGTCAAACGACCTTTTTTAGCGTATTCCGCAAGATAAATTCCTGCACCCATTGACAAAGGAACTGAAATAATCAAGGTTGTAACCAATAGGAATAACGAATTGTAAAGTTGAATTCCAATACCACCACCTGCTTCATACGAAGAAGATTTGCCAGTCAAGAAGGACCAGCTGACATGAGGCAAACCGCGAACCAAAATAAAGAGGATGAGCGATGCCAAGATTGCGACGATAATCGCTGCAATGGTGTAGAGAACACCAGTTGCTAATTTATCCATTTTTTTAGCGTTCATAGTTTCTCTTTCTCTCTCTTGTGATGAATTTAACGAGGGTGTTGAAGGCAAGACTCATAAAGAGCAAGACCAAGGCAAGTGACCAGAGAACATTATTTTGAACTGTTCCCATAACGGTATTACCGATTCCCATTGTCAAAACTGATGTCAGAGTTGCTGCTGGTGTCGTCAATGACGTTGGAACAACAGCAGAGTTACCAACAACCATTTGGATAGCTAGTGCTTCACCAAAAGCACGAGCCATTCCGAAGATGACCGCTGTAAAAATCCCCGGACGAGCCGCATTTAAAACGACACGCCAAATGGTTTGCCAACGTGTTGCTCCCATAGCCATACTTGCTTCACGATAGTGGCGAGGCACTGCACGAAGACTGTCAGTTGTCATGAAAGTAACGGTTGGGAGAATCATAACAAAAAGAACAAACACTCCTGACAAGATACCAAATCCAGTTCCTCCAAAGATGGAGCGAACGAAAGGTACAACAATTTGCAAACCAATAAATCCATAAACGACAGAAGGAATACCAACCAATAATTCAACGGTTGGTTGAAGGATTTTACTACCATACTTAGGAGAAACTTCCGTCATAAAGACTGCTGCTCCGATAGCAAAGGGGGTTGCAACCAATGCTGACAAGATGGTAACGATAAAAGATCCCATAATCATCGGTAGTGCCCCCATGAGGGGTTTACCATCTGGACCTTTCACACCGGGTTGCCAGTCTGAACCAAATAAAAATTTAAAGACATTGATTTTGTCAACAAAGAATGTTGAAAGACCTTTTTGAGCGACGAAAATCAAAATCATCGCAACGATAAAAACAATTAAAGCAAGACATAGAAAAGTAATGGTCTTACCAAACTTCTCAAGACGAGAGTTTTTTGAAGGTGCGACTAATTTCTTAGCCAATTCCTGATTCTTCATTTCTACTCCTTTATTTTGGTGAGACTTTACCATCAGCAGTTTTCTCAACTTTCATATCGTTAATAGAAATGTATCCCATTCCAGCAACGATATTTGACTGAACTTCTTCAGACATCATGAAGTCTAAAAATTCTTTCGTTAGAGCCTTTGGCTCACCTTTTGTATACATATGTTCATATGACCAGATTGGCCAATCATTTGAAGCCACGTTTTTAGGAGACGGTTCAAAACCATTAAGTTTCATCGTTTTAACACTGTCATCTAAATAGGCAAATGCTAGATATGAAATTGCTCCAGGCGTTTGAGAAACAATGGATTTAACCATACCATTTGAGTCCTGTTCTTGACTCTTTTTGGCGTTGGTATCACCCATAATAACACTATCAAATGTTGCACGTGAACCTGAGCTAGCCGCACGGTTAATAATAGAAATATCTAAATCTTTTCCCCCAACTTCCTTCCAATTGGAAATTTTTCCAGAAAAAATATCACGTAGCTGTTCTGTGGTAAGATTATCGACTGAAACTTCTTTGTTAACAATAACAGCGAGACCTGCAACAGCTACACGATGATCGACTAGCTTAGAGGCATCAATGCCATCTTTTTCCTCCGCAAACAAATCACTATTGCCAATTTGGACGGCACCTGATTGAACTTGAGAAAGTCCTGTACCAGAACCACCACCTTGAACATTGATAGTTTTACCAATATTTTGCTTACTAAACTCATCAGACGCGGCTTCCACAAGTGGCTGCAAGGCGGTCGAACCAACTGCTGTTGACGTTTCCCCCTTATCAATCCATCTGGCACAACCAGAAAGGAACAATAATACTGCAGCAAGCACTCCCACAAGTGTGAGTAGCTTTTTCTTTTTCATTTTCTTTCCTCCGAAAAGCGAAATCAATTTGACATGTCAGTGAATTGTCATTCTGATATTGTCTGACAACTCACACAATTATTATATCAAGAAGTCTATCAACTGACTTTCTTTTTGAATCAAATTGTATTCAATAACAGTTATGCTTGAAATCGTAAACCTTTTGGGTAATAGTTTTTCAACTGATTTCCAACAACCTTAGCAAATCCTAAACCATTCCCATTTACGACGATTTGATACCATCCGTTGGGGTAATTCTGATTTAAAATCACTTGATTTCCAGAAACATAAATCAAAAACTGTTCTATAGTAATTTCTATATTCTGTACTACCTCAGATGGCTTTAAAGCTATTCCTAAAGCAAAAGACGGTTCAAATCTCTTCTTCTTGAATGTTCCCAAATGAAGACCATTTCTAGCGATTCTTATTTTAGATAAGTCGGGTAGACCAGCTGGCAGAAGATAAAGGTGATCACCAAAAGTTTCGTAAGAACCGGCTAGGTCAATAGCCAAGTGTTCATTTGAAAAGTGATTCCAAAGTTCGGCTTGATTTTTAGTTAAAGAGCTTGCTCTTGTTTTTTTCTTATTTTTTGTTTTCGGGCTACCTGACTGGCTTCGTAGATTTTTGAATTTAGCGATAAATTGTCCCTCCCCTTTAAACCGATGAGGGTACATGCGCACAGTTCCTGGAACCAATTCGCTGTCAGTCATACCGTTGATTGGTCTAATCGGAATGAGTTCTAAATAATCAAAACTTTCCAAAAGCCAAGAAACAACATCTTCATTTTCCTCTGGTGACCATGTACATGTTGAATAGACCAGCTCGCCTCCTGGTGCTAGCATTGTTATAGCCTCAGATAAAATAGTTTTCTGTAAGTCGGCTAATTCATTTGGATAATCTTCATGCCAGTAAGCCATCGCATCTGGATCTTTTCGAAACATTCCTTCACCAGAACATGGCCCATCAAAAACAATCAAGTCAAAATAATTTGGAAACACTTTCGCCAATCGTTCCGCTGATTCATTAGTTACAACGACATTCCTTGCACCAAATCGTTCAATGTTCTCAGCCAGAATCTTACTTCGCTTGGTATTTATCTCATTGCTGATTAAAAGACCAGTGTTGTTCAAATAACTTAATAAGTGCGTTGTTTTCCCTCCGGGAGCAGCTGCTAAATCTAGAACCTTCATACCGGGTTTAGGACTGGCAACTTGACCAACCATCTGAGCAGCCGGCTCCTGTGAGTACACCAATCCGGTTACGTGTTCAACAGACTTTCCAGATATTTTTCCGTAATGCCCCCACGGCGTATCAGGTATCGGTTCATCAAACGTAACTTGTTGTTCTTTTAAAGGATTCGTTCGAAAACCTGAGATAGCAGTTTCGTCAAACGACGCAAAAAAAGGCTGAGCCTCATTTCCAAGTATACCTTGGTATTTATTGATAAAATCTTGTGGTAATTCCATAGACATATTATAACAAATTCCTAACTATTGACCTACAAAAATCATGCTGATTGCAATGACATAGTCTTTTGAATTAACGTTGACACACGGTCACTTTCGACTTGTCCTACCTATACTCAATGACAATCAAAAGGAGACTAAGCGACACAGATAGCAGATAGAACTGGTGTTCATCAAATCAAGTCAATAACATCTATTTTTGATTTTCGAAGAGTGTTAAGTACTGTTCTGCGTCTTTTTCTGTTCCTTGTCTGAAAGTTAATTCATTTGACTATAGTCTGGCTTTTCTTTATAAAACATACGATACCTCACAAACTCTTTTTCTGATATGGTATTCCTAAGCATATCAAAAAGCCCTTAGAACCTTAATTCTAAGGACTTTGTCTTCTATGTTGAAGCCCTCAGTGCTTCACTTTCTTAATCTTTTTTAATGGACCAGTTTTTGAATAACTGGCAATTCTTCTTTTGGAACAAACATCACCTTTTGTCGATTTTTAAAATCAACTTTCTGGCCCGTTACTGTCAATAAACAATAACCCAGTCTCTCACCCATAATTGCTGCAGCTGCATAATCCCAAGGAGCAATATTAGAGAAATAAGCTAGAAGTTTTCCAGACATGACTTGAGCCATACTGATACCTGCACCACCATAGACGCGTACGCCAAGAACAGTTTTGGTGAATTCTCGAAGACCGTTAGTATTTTCTAAATACATTTGAGCGTTGACGCCAACTAGGCTACGCTTAAAAGAACGATGTTGATAGCTTTCAAGCTTTATATCATTGGCATAGACATCAAATTGCCCACCACCTGAGTAAAGAACATCCTGCATGACATCCAAAATCAAGCCAAACTGACCAACTCCATTTTCGTAATAGGCAATCATAATGGCAAAATTATCTTGTTGTGCAATAAAATTAACAGTACCGTCAATCGGATCAAGAACCCAAACATTCCCTTCAGAAATCGGATGGGTAACATCATCTTCTTCTGCTAGAAAATAATCATCTGGATAGGCTTTTAGGATAGATTTAATCATTAGTCCCTGACATTGCTTGTCTAAACTGGTGACCAAGTCAGTTTCATCAGCTTTTTCTTCTATATCAAAATCCTGATTCATGGCTTCCTTAATAAACAAACCAGCTTCTTTAATCAGGGATTTTGCAAATAAAAATTTACTTTCCAAGCTTCACCCACCCTTCAGATTGTGATTTTGCTGCTTGAACCGTTCGATATGTTGAGTAGCCACTCACTCGCTCAAAGTCTTTATCCAAACGTTTTTCCTCACCTTTTGAAGGAACTACTTTTTTAAAATCCTTATAAGCTTCTAGTAATACTTTCCCATCGACCTTACTCTCGTAAGCTTTCTCCACCTGATTAAAAAAATGAAGCACTGAAGTCATTTCTTCAGTACTCCAGGATAAATCAAGTGGGTATGAATAATTGTTATTGGGCATGTCTTCCCTCGATTTCAGCACGGATAGTCGCTTGACGCAATTCTTGTTTGCGATAGTCACGAGGGAGAAATGCACGGATTTCATCCTCGTTAAAGCCAATCTGCATGCGTTTTGCGTCCATGATAATTGGTCGGCGTAAAAGACTAGGATTTGAAGCGATGAGTTCAATCAACTCCGAAATTGATAAATCATCCACATCTACATCTAATTTTTGAAAAACTTTAGAGCGTGTTGAAATAATGTCTTCCGTACCATTCTCAGTGAATGACAAGATAGACATTAAGCCTTCTTGAGTCAGAGGACTTGTAATAATGTTGTGTTCTTCGTATTCAACGTCATGTTTTTCTAACCAAGCACGCGCTTTACGACAACTAGTACAACTTGGTGATAAAAATAAAGTAATCATATACCGCCTCATTAATCAATCTACTTATTTTTTTATTATACAAAAAAATAAGTGGATTGGCTATGCTTTTTGCCAATTTATCGCAATTTCTTGGTCACTTTTCAATTGTTCAACCAAATCGTCGATACCGTTGAATTTTTCCATTTCTCGAATCTTTTCCAACCAGAATATTTCGATTTCCTCACCGTATATATCCCCTGAAAAATCAAAGATATTGACCTCTAACCGCAACTCAGTACCACCAAAGGTTACGTTTTCTCCTATGCTAGTCATAGATCGGTATTGCTTACCTTTGACAAGAACATCCGTCACGTAAACACCGTCAGAAGGGATGTGTGTTCTATCGATGGGGGCTAAGTTAGCAGTTGGAAAACCAATCGTTCGACCACGAGCGTCACCGTGAACAACAATTCCTCTGGTTGAAAAATCATAACCAAGCAATTTATTGGCATCACTGACCCTACCTTCTTGGATTAAGTCACGAATTCGGGTGGAGCTAATTTTCTGATTTCCATCTGTTACTTCCGCCACTGTCACTACATTGCCTTCAAAATTTCTGGAGAGATAATCAGCGTTTGTTCGATTGTGACCAAAATGATAATCAAATCCAACGACAATGGAATCCGGATTCAGCTGCTTAATATAAGTATCAATGAATTGATCGGATGTTACTTTGGCAAAATCACTGGTAAAATCTGTTAAATAAAGGGTATCAACGCCATATTCTTCAAACTTTTCATAACGTTTTTCTGGATAGGTAATATGGAGTAACAAATCAGGAGTATATCGGCAAAAAGCTAATTTAGGAGACTCAAGAAAGGTTAATACTAGAACTTTTAGCCCCTTTTGCTTTGCAATTTCTTTCGCCTGTTCAAACAGTGCTTTATGCCCTTGATGTAGAGCGTCAAAATAACCTAAAACAAGGACTGTTTTTTCAGTTTCACTAATTTCTTGGTAAGAGTGTATCGTTTTTATTTTCATGATAGTAGTACTTTTCTTGGTTTGTACAAGTCTTCTCGTCTTTCTAAAATTGCCACAACTTTGTCATCATAATAAGCCGCTAGAGTCTCTTTTTGACTGTCTATTTTGATAAATCTGCCAAATCGGATTTCAGCAACATCATCTTCACTTAATTCGACTGAGGGTAAATCAGATACACCATATTCAATCGGTAAAAGAAAGCTCAAATCATCATTCTCAAACATTTCCTGAATTTCTTTCAGATTATACGCTTCAGATAGTTCTAGACCAGCAGATGCTGTTCGTTGCAACCGCGACATGTGGCTGGCAAGGCCAAGGCGCTTTCCAAGATCAACTGAAAGAGTTCTGACATAGGTCCCCTTGCTGCAAGCAACTTTGAAAGAGAATCTGACCCATTCATCACCAAATTCTAAAGGGGAGGTTCTCACGAATTCTTTAATAACAACATGACGTTCAGGACGTTCAATGGTTTCACCGGCACGGGCATACTCATATAATTTTTTTCCATTAACTTTCACTGCAGAATACATGGGAGGAACTTGAATAATCTGCCCAGTCAAGGTCTGCATAGCAGTGTCAACTGCTTCTTGTGTTAAATCATCTGTGATTGGTGTGCGCTCTACCATTTCACCACTAGCATCTTCTGTCGTTGTAGAGAAGCCTAGAGTTACTTCTCCCTCATAAACTTTTCCAGCTTCTGTCATAAACTCAATCACTCGAGTTGCCTTTCCTACCGCGATTGGTAAAACTCCCGTGACGTCGGGATCCAAGGTTCCTCCGTGACCTATCTTTTTTTCATGTAATATTTTACGAAGTTTAAAAACAGCATCGTGGCTGGTCATCCCAGCTTCTTTTTTTAGGTTAATAATTCCGTTAATCATAATAGTTATTATAACATAAAGCAAAAAAAGAGTGAGACACAAGAATCTCCAATTAATAGGATTATGTGTCGCCACCCTCATTACTTTTGCTTATAAAACATCTCTATTAAAATCTGTATCTATTGCTCTGAAATCTTGGATTTCTTGAACATATTCTAAAACGCCCTCAAATTCTCCATCAGCGTTACGTACTGCCGCATAAGTAATGTGCACAAAAATCTCTCTTTTTTCAGACTTAAACCACATGGTTACCTTGTCTTTTTGCCCCGATTTAAGAAGTTCTATAACTTTTTTGACTTTTTCCAGAACCCTTGGAGGGTGACAAAGCTCAACATGTCGCCCAACTTGGCTGGGATTACGTTTAAATATCATATCTTCGGTCGGTGCATAATCATTATAATATTGGAAGATGTCCTCTTTATTAACAAAGGTAATTTCCATCGGCAAATGATTAAGTATTAGATTGGCTTGTTCAACCGATAAATAGCCATTCCCAAAAGGCTGCGGTGTGTTTCTATCAATAACCTCTTCCTTTTCCTTAGGTGTAAAGGTAATCGATAAAGTACCTGCGTCCGTTTCTATAGTTTTAGTATTGGAATACTCATTCTCTTGTGTTTTAGCCTCTACATCATCTACAGTCTGCTCATTTGTTTGTAAAAAGTCTTCCCTATGAGGTTGCCATTCTTGCGTCGGCTTAATAATAGCATAACCATATTTGTCGCTATCTTTAGCAATGGTAAGCCAATCATCTTGTGTGAAAGTGTCTAAAAGGATCATCAATAAGATAGATTCTTCCTTGAAAATCATTTCTTCGAATTCACTTGCAAATGCTTCGAATTTTTCTTTAATCATTTCAAGGGACGTGTCAGGTAAGAAATCCATAGCATTCTTCGCTTCAGCAAACAAGTCACGAATATTATCATCCACACCCCACATGACCTTAGGTGGGGCATCGTGACCATAACGCTCCATAATCGGGAAAAAAAGTTCTTCCTTTCGAGTATAATGATTATCAAATTGGCCTAAAAGCATCATCTGGTGCTTTAAACCTTTTGTTAATTGATCAGCAAATGCTACATTTTCAGGTTTAGCTAAATTATCTAAAATGCGACGAATGCGGAGCATGGCAGCCCGAAGAGCAAGGTTTTCTTGTTTAAAAACATAAACGGGGTGTCCTTCTTGATCCGCATCTGCCACTTCTACATCCTGAACGGCACCTTTGAAAAGATTAGCATGGACATTACACAAACCCATGATGTCTTCGAAAGTGATTCCTGTGTCCGAGGACATCAGCTCATGTTCCATCATTGAAACCTCTAATGCTGAGACTCCCGTAAAATGTTGATTAAAGCGTTCCTGAACGGAATCAGCACTTGCGCCATGATGAAGTTCAAGTAAAATCTCTTTTAGTATCTCAATACGATTTTCACTCATAACTTATTCCTCTATATCATATCCATGCATTATCAGTGTTTCTCTGATTTTTTCGATTGGGATATGAGCTAATGTCGACCCAGCCTTTAAACTCGTCACCTTACCAACTGTATTTACCATAGCAGGATTTGCTAGAGGTTTAAACCCTAAATCCACCAGTATCTCCTGAAGCTCTGGATGTTCTTTTAAAATATCAGCGACTGGTTTTTTAAAATCTATCGTATTATGCATCGCAAACCTCTTTTAGTATCAAAATATCATTTGTTTTTGAGATCTTCAAATTGCTTTCGCATGGTCGGATTCTTTCGTGTCAATTTCTTAACTGACACATCTTCCAATTTATTATTCGCTAGTCGCAATTGATTCTCACTAGTTGTCAAAGCTGCCTTGACTGCCTCCATTCGCTTGATGGATTTATCAATTTCATCAATAGCTTTTTGGAAATTCTTACTTGCTGATTGGTAGTTCTTAGCAAAAGCATTTTTAAAGACATCCAAATCCTCTTCAAAGTGTGTAATATCGATATGTTGTTCTTTTACTAAGGCCAGCTCTTGCTTATATTGCAATGAATTGAGCGCTGCATTACGCAGTAATGTAATGATTGGAATGAAAAATTGTGGGCGAACCACATACATCTTTGGATATTCGTAGGAAACATCGACAATGCCGTTATTGTAAAGATCGTTATCCATTTCTAAAAGTGAAACCAAAATGGCATACTCGCATCCCTTTTCACGGCGGTCCTTGTCCAATTCCTTGAAGAAATGTTCATTTTTCTTTTTAGAGGCTGTTTCATCACCTTCATTTTTCATCTCAAACATGATTGAAATGATTTCGATACCATTGTCATCAAACTCGCGGTAGATATAATCGCCCTTTGAGCCTGTTTTAGCGTCGTTATCTTTTCCAAATTGTGCATTTGGAAAGGCGGTCATGCGAAGACGGTTAAACTCATACTCACAATGTTGCTCCAAGCTCTCCCCAATCATCTTAGTTGATTGTTTTGCTTTAAAATCCTTGTAGTAAGCGATAAGTTCATCTTTTTGCGCTAATTCTGTTTGGTGTCGACTTAGCAAAGATTGTTTATCCAACTCCTGTTTTTGCTCTTGAAGTAAGAGTTGATTGGCTATCTGGTCTTTTTCTTGCTGAAGTTGGGTTAAGGCATCTTGTTTTTCTCTATCTTTTTCCAAACTAAGAAGATCTATTTGGGATTGTAAATCTTGATTTTCCCTATCCTTTTGAGCTAAGGCTTGAGCTAGAGCCAAGGCATTATCTGCTGCAAGTTTATCAATTTTTTGTTTTAAGTTATTGATTTCTTCATTCTTCTGAGTCATTGCATCCTGCAACTCAATAGCCTGATTGCTTTCAAACGTCTCTAGTCGATGTTCTAAAGCAGCAATTTCTTTTTCTTTTTTCCCTAACTCAGATTGTAAGGCGTTTTTAGATTGTTCTTCAATAAGGCGTTTTTCTGACGCCAGTCTTTCCAAAAGATCATGCTCAAATTCTTTAGTCCTTACTTGCTCTAATAATTGACTATACTCTGTTTCGTTAATTGTAAACACTGTCTGACAATGGGGACATTTTATTTCATTCATCTCAAACTCCTCACTCATTTTGGTTTTATTATAGCAAAAAAAGCAATGATATTCAGTGCTTTCTTGTTTATTATGGAAACAGTGTTCGCTTCACTTCTTCTTGAATATATTGCCACTCTTGATTGGCACGTTCAAACTTACGTTGGAAATCAGCTTGCCCTCGTAAATAACGACCAATAGCATAATCCTGCTTAACGATAGGCAACATAGGGACAGGAATTTCTCCGATTTCCTTGGTTGAGAGATTCATAACAGATTTTCCTCGGTCAGTTGCTTTTAGTAATTCCTGACCAGCTTCTGTTTCAAAAAACAATTTAAGATAATGACCTCTAACTTTAGCTGATGGTCTGATTATCGTAAAATTAGATGATGCTACTACTGGCCTAGACTGCTCGTCAAATACAGCAAGTTTTAGCTGAGTTCCTTTGGAAGAAATTAGAACATCACCTGCTTGTAAATAGTATTTAGATACTAAGCGTTCATCCTCATCGTATGTTTTTAAATTGGGATATTCAACAAGTCCATCCTTTATATCAACAATATTGATAATGGCGATGCGTTCTCCTTCAGCTTTTGAAGAGACTGCTCTTCCTTTAAAAATACTAGCAATATCTTTTAAAAGGGACTGATGACCTGATTTATTTGATTCCATAATTGGAAAAGCTCTCCTTCTGTTGATATTAGTATTTTAATACAAATAAGGTACTAAAGCAAGTAAAAAACCAGATAAATCTGGTTTTGAGGTTAAACTGATAATCAGACGTTGAGATTAAATAAATTCTTCAAACGCGAATAAGCGAGATCATCTCCAACAAAGAAGATATGGTCCCCTGCTTCTAAAACCGCATAAGGACTCGGTGACAATATGAGGGTTCCTTGACGTTCTATTCCAACGATAGTTGCACCGGTTTGATGCCAAATATTTAAATCGCGAATGGATTCCCCCAAATGGCTAGCTTCTTCAGTTAAAATGATTTCATAGGGCGTAAAAGGATACTTACGGCTGACAGATTGACTTTGCAGTAAATACTCATCAACTAAATCAGCAAGATCCTCTAGCTCATCAGCTTGCTTTTTAATATTTTCACGGATTTTATTCTTTAGCATTGCGACAGAATGAGTGGTTTCGTAATTTTTCAAGAAGTATTCAGCCTTCTCTTTTGACAATACAATCGCACCACTACCGTGTTTTAAACTGACAATATGCATATCAGCTAAGATATTTAACCCCTTACGAGCAGTTTCTGGAGAGACATTAAAGGTACTTGCTAATGTTGACCTTGATTTTAATTTCTCACCAACTTCGTAATCGCCATCAGCAATTCGTTTAGCAACTGCGACAGCAACTTGTTGATATCTGGAACTTTTTACTTCTGAATTGACTCTCCGCATTATTTTATCCTCCGACTTGATTTTATCACCTTATCCAAGTCTTGACAATAGGGAGCAATCTGCAAACCTATCATTTTCCTGAAATGCCGTAACTTACCATAAAATTCTTACATCATCTACTCATCTTTTCGCTCAACACTTCACAATATAAAACAAAAGATTAGGATTTCTCCCAACCTTCCGCCACTAAATCACCTTTAAAGATGAATTAGTTATTCTATTGCTATTAATCAGCAACAACTACATCGCCATCCACTGAAGCTGTGTAGGTAACACCTTCAGATGAGTCAGTTGACATAGCGTCTTTAGCTTTTTCTGCTTGTTCTGAAGCGTATTTCTTAGCTTCAGAAGCTTTTTCAACAGTAAACTCTTTAGCTTGAGCAGCCTTTTCAGATGCATAATCACGAGCTTCTCCTGATTTTTCTGAAATGTACTCACCCGCATTTTGAGCAGCTTCTTTGGTACGTTCGTAACCAGCAGCTGTTGCTTCTTTCGCACGCTCATAACCAGTAGCTGTCACTTCTTTTGTCTTAGCATAGCCAGCTTCAACACGGTCTTGAACAGTCACAGAAGCTTCTTCAAACTCCTTACGAGTCATAATGTCAACAACATTAATGTTAACTTCAATAACTTTAAGATGAGTCATCGTTTCGACATTTTGAGCAATAATCTCTTTAATACCTTCAGCAATGGCAGGAATGTCTTTGCCGTATTCAACGATAACATCAAGATCAGTAGCTACTTCTTCTTTACCAACTTCAACGTTAACGCCAGTTGTTACATCTTCGGAATTAATTAACTTTTCTTTGACGTTTGAGAAGAATCCTCCACTAACATCTAATAGCCCATCAATGTTTTCAAGAGCGTGACCAACGATTTTTTGGATCACTTTTTCATCATAAGTTACTGTACTTTTAATTTCAGTCATAATACTACCTATTCCTATTTGTCATTTTTTGATTTAAGGCCGTCAATAGCACCTTTTACAGTATCTTTAGCGTCAGCGATTTTTTCTTTAATATCACCAGTCACTTTTTCGACTTTACCTTCAGATTCTGTACGTTTGTCACCAGTTACTTTTCCAAGACCTTCTTTAATGCCACCAGAGACTTTATCTACTTTAGCATCGAATTTTTCTTCAGACATCTTTCTTCCTCCTAAAATTATCTTATGGCTAGCGCCTTTATTATTTCACACGTGGCTCAGCTTGTTCTTGAACACGGTCAACACCATTACTTACAGCACCTTTAGCATTATCGTATTGGTTTGAAACAAATTGACCAGTTGCTTGTGCACCATTTGCCACACGGTCTTGAAGACTTACTGAATCAGCCTCGTGTTGTTCACGTGTCTTAATATCAACAACGTTAACATTAACTTCAACAACTTCAAGATCAGTCATTTTAGTAATTTCTTCTTGAACAACTTTTTTGATTTGGTCAAAAATAGTTGGCACGTGTTGTTGATATTCAACAACAGCGTCTAAATCAACGGCAACTTGTTTTGTACCAACTTCAACGTTAACACCGTCTGTCACATTGTTAGTATTGACTAACTTTTCTTTGATATTTGAGAAGAAGCCACCATTGATTGCAAGTAAGCCATTCACATGTTCAACGGCTAGTCCAACAATTTTTTCAATAACTTTATCTTCGTAAGTTAGCTGACCACGAATAGCTTTTGGATCCACTGTGTTGTTGTTTACTGAATGATTTTGTACCATAATATACCTCTTTCTATATATAAAGAATAATGACTTAGTTATTTATTTAAAATTTATTTAAAATTTTCCAAGAAACGATCAATTAGTCCTGTTTCCTGAACAAAGTAACCAGCAAAGCTACCTGCCGCAACAAGAACTAAGATGAATAATGTTTTAAAAAATCCGAATGTCACTAGTAGAAGTGCTAAGAAGAAAGCTGCCCCTCCACCAATGATGGGGTATTTGTACTTTTCAAATATTTCCATGCTTTACTCCTATTCTACACGACCAGTTTTAATTGTCTTTTCCTCAATAACATCTTTGACTTTGACACTGAAATCAACATCGTGTTCCACGCCAAAGAAGGCTTTGAGTCCAACTTCCAAATCTTTCTTAAGTTTTTCTGTATTCGTAATGACATTTGATCGAGGAACAACTTGACCTTTAACATCAACTTTGAATTTTTTCTTGTAAAGATTTGCCGTTACTTTAGGATTTTTCATTAAACCTTCTGATTCAACAAGACTCTTGACATAGCCTTCAATTGCTGACTTCTTAAGTTTTAACTTACCTTTGTTGTCGGTAAGCTCAATCTCACTATAACGACGTGGGAAGAAAATAACGACTACAATCGCAATAATCACGAGTACAAAGAGTACAGTCGCAGCCCATAGAAAATACCTTGATAATAATTCTTGCCAAATGCTATTGACACGAAAATTGACAGGTAACCAAGATAGAGCTGGAAGACGCAAGATACGCTGATTAAGCAAGATGACATTCCCAAGCACCGTGAGAAGTACAATCCCGACAAGGCTATACAGAACTTTCCATCCTTTTGCCATAACTCCTCCTTTATAAAATATTATTTATTTTTTGAAAGCACGAATGATACAACAATGACAACAATCACTGCCCCAAGGATTGACGGGATAAGTGCCATACCTGCTAAACTAGGTCCCCAAGAACCAAAGAGAGATTGACCAACCCAAGAACCAGCAATACCGGCGAGGATATTGGCAATCCAACCCATTGAACCACCTTTTTTAGTAACTGCTCCTGCAATCGCACCAATAAGTGCTCCAACGATAAGTGACCATAAAAATGACATAATATAAACCCTTTCTACTCACATCTCCATGTGAACTAAACAAGATACCTTCATCAAAGTATCATTTTAACAATGCAACAACTTTCTCGAGAAATGGTCTAAGTGACCACTTATAAATTAAGTGAGTGTGTATGTTACTTTTTTAGAGATAACACTCAAACAAAGAAA
The DNA here is from genome assembly GCF_000380145.1 of Streptococcus thoraltensis DSM 12221. Classification (GTDB taxonomy): domain Bacteria; phylum Bacillota; class Bacilli; order Lactobacillales; family Streptococcaceae; genus Streptococcus; species Streptococcus thoraltensis. The sequence continues at coordinate 90,764 of NZ_KB904586.1, forward strand.
ACGTTCTCTATGCTTTTCCAATGGTATTTCTAAAACTGACCACATTTCATTTAATTTATATTGTTATTATACACTATTACGTCCAGAAAACAATTAATATGCTCTATTTTCAATAAAATTTTTTCAAATGATTGAATATTAGTGTTATAATTTCACTTCTCTACCATATATAAGTCATTTCGACTCTTGAAAAGATTCAAGCAAATCCTTGATGGTACTTGCAACAACTTCCGCAGTTGGCTCCAAAACTTGATCGCTGTACTGCTTTAAAGGTTGATAATTGCCTACTTGGTAAGCATACAGGGCTTCATTAAAGAGTTCAATATCATTCTTATCATTCCCAAAAGCTATATAGGGAAGCAAATCAAGTTCTTTTAGTGCTGCTGCTTTTGAAATCCCTTTAGGTGTAATGTAAAGACACTTTTCATTTTCATGGTAGGAAACAGTAACATCATCAAAACGTTCAAAATGAACAAGCAAGTCTTCTTCCAAATCAGGATGATTTCCAAGATAAATGACCATTTTAATGGCGTAGGTCATCTCAGAAAGAGTTACTTCTTTGCCTTGTCCACTCTCATCAACAGAAGAAATAAACGGGATCATTTTTCTCTGAGAGACAGCAAAATTTAAAGCATCGTCAATGAAATATGGGAGATTGTACTCTTTACAATAAGAAAGAATATCTTTAAAATCCTTTTGCCCTAGATGCCACTTGGTCACCAGTTCCCCCTTATCATAAAACAACCCACCATTAAGCCCGATAACTTTTTCCTTTGAAAATTTAGACCCTAGAAGATTTTCGCAATCGCGATAAGATCTAGCTGAAGCAAAAATCAAATCGTGACCAGATTCTTTTACTAATTGGAGAGCTTGCAAGATTTTTTCATTGATAGTCTGCCCATCAAAGCATATGGTACCATCAATATCGAAAACAAATTTCATAGTAATCTTCGTGTCATTTAGCTAATAAAAATTAGCAAAACCAACCTTTCTTACTTTTTACCATTATTGTAAACCTTTTCTTTTCAAAAGACTACTATTTTAATGCTTCTGTCCTAAATTATTCGGTTTTACATTCAAAAAGAACCTAGTCATCGACTAAGTTCCCTTTAATTATTATTTTTTCTCAATGGGGGCAACTGATGCTAGTAGTTTTTTTAAACCGACTTCTGGAAATTTGATTTTTAATTCCTGAGTTGACCCTGAGCCCGAGACTTCTAAGACAGTGCCGTCTCCCCATTTTTTATGATAGGCAATATCACCAATTTGCCAATCAACTTCTTCTGATTTAGATTGGCTTGATTTTTTGAATGGTAGTGGCTCCTTAGTTGAGGTGTAGGGCTGAACTGCAGAACGAGGTTGCGCCTGAGCCTTGCGCTCTTGAAGTGCTTGCGATAGGCTCATACCTTGACCAAATTGGGTCGGTTGATTCTTAGTGTATTTGACCCCAAAAGAAGAATTTGCCGGTCTCGCCAAGCCTTGGTACTGGAGTAAATCATCTGAAATCTCTCTAAGGAAGCGTGTCGGACGATTATAAGAGGTCTTACCAAAGAGTGTCCGCGTATTGGCATTGGTCATGAAAAGAACTTCTTCGGCTCGTGTAATGCCAACGTAAGCAAGACGACGTTCTTCTTCCAACTCATCTGGGTCTTCTGCTGCTCTAGATAGAGGAAAGACGCCTTCCTCCATACCAATCAGAAAGACAACGGGAAATTCAAGACCTTTGGCAGCATGAAGTGTCATCAGAGTTACTTCAGCAACTTCTTCTTTTCCATCGTCTGTGTCGGCAATCAGCGCCAAATCATTAAGGAAACGACCGAGTTTGTCAATGCCTGTTTCATCATCAGAGCCATCCTCATTGGTTTCATCAAAGTTTTTGGTTACGGAGAGAAACTCTTCGATATTTTCAATACGAGCCTGACTTTCCAGAGTGTTCTGCAATTGCAAAGCTTCTAGGTAGCCGGATTTCTCCAAAACAGCTTCAACCAACTCTGTAATGCTATATTTGTCCAAATCAGCTCGGAGATTTAGGAGCATATTTGCCAAGTCCCATACCGCTTGCGCTGCTTTTCCTTTGATACCTGAAAGCATGATTTGCTCGGAAGCATCGAGTAAACTCATGTTTTGAGTGTTTGCAAAGGTACGGATTTTTTCTAACGTTCCAGGACCAACACCACGTTTAGGCTCATTGACAATTCGCTCATAGGAAATATTATCAGCCGTATTGGCAATGACATTCAAATAAGAAATCACATCGCGAATTTCCTTGCGGCTGTAGAACTTGGTTCCTCCAACCATAGTGTAAGGAATATTGGACTTGAGCAGAGCCTCCTCAATAGTACGAGACTGGGCATTTGTCCGATAAAGAACGGCGAAGTCTTTGAAATTCTTATCCATTTCACGCGCCATATTGGAAATAGTTGAAGCGACAAAGACCGCTTCTTCCTGCTCATTATTTGCGCGATAATAGACCAACTGTTCACCGTCAGCGTTTTGTGTCCAGAGTTTTTTAGGACGGCGATTTCGGTTATTGTTAATGACTTCGTTTGCGGCTTGGAGAATTTTCTTGGTCGAGCGATAGTTTTCCTCTAATAAAACAACTTTGGCTTGAGGGTAGTCTTTTTCAAAATCTAAGATATTTTGCATATCGGCGCCACGCCATCCATAAATAGACTGGTCAGCATCCCCAACAACACAAATATTTTTAAAACGTGACGCCAGCAATTTAACTAATTGATACTGGGCGTGGTTAGTATCTTGATACTCGTCAACGTGAATGTACTGATAACGTTGTTGGTAGTAGGCAAGGACATCGGGATGTTGGTCGAAAAGACGCAAAGTCATCATGATTAAATCATCAAAATCCATCGCCTCAGAGCGACGAAGTTCTTCCTGATAGGCTTTGTAGCATTTGGCAACGATTTGCGTGTACATATCACCAGCTTGCATCTCATAGGCTTTTTCATCTAACAGATCGTTTTTGGCGTTAGAAATAGTCCCTAGAATAGCCCTCTCATTCCAGTTTTTAGGATCTAAATTGAAGTTTTTGAGAATCCGTTTCATGAGCGTGCGTTGTTCACCAGGATCGACGATGGTAAAGTTGCGGTTGTAACCAATATGATCAGCCTCACGACGCAAAATACGCACACACATGGAGTGGAAAGTAGCTATTAAAGTATCTTGAGTTGCTGGATTAAGAGCCATAGCACGCTCTCTCATCTCACGCGCAGCTTTATTGGTAAAGGTAATGGCTAAAATATTCCAAGGATTAACAAATTTCTCATCGATCAAATAGGCAATACGATGTGTCAAAACTCTCGTTTTACCAGATCCCGCCCCTGCCATAATTAAAAGCGGTCCTTCTGTAGTTTGTACCGCTTCTGCTTGACGATCATTCATTCCATTCAATAAAGGATTCATAAGGTCCTCTTTCTTTTTGTAAAATCATTTAATATTTTACCATTTTTAGCTTGTAAAATCTCTTAAAAATTTTCCACTCTTCCTAACATCCTTGTATTGTTCGGCTTCTATGTTATTTTTAAATTTTCCTAAAAATACACTTGACAAGTCATATAGATTAGATTATGATAAATCAAAATAATATATACCGAAAGATGTTAATCAGGAGAAGATAGTCTGACAACTATCGCCGAAGGAGTTAAACTCTCAGGTACCTCTTAAGAGGTGGGACTGGTATACTGACGGACTTCTGGAGAGACCTCTTTAGTGAGGCGCCGAAGGGGCAAGGCAATGCCCAATCTCTCAGGCAAAAGGACAGAAGGCAAAGACCAAATGAAACAAACCTGTTTTTTAGGTTCTGTTTTGTGACGGCTTTTTAGCTATCATCGTCTATTACGTTAGTAACCATACAACCATCTCAGTAGAGATGGTTTTTTCGTATCTTACTTTTGTTTAATAGACGCTCTATCGGTTAAGGAGTTTGTTATGATTGCTTTTTTCTCTCAGCTAGATAGTTTGGTTTGGGGACCACCCCTCCTTATTCTTTTAGTCGGTACGGGGATTTACCTTTCAGCCAGATTGAACCTCATTCAGATCACTAAGTTACCAAAAGCCATTAAACTCATTTTTACTGATGATAGGGGGGAAGGCGACATTTCCAGCTTCGCAGCTCTGGCAACTGCCTTAGCCGCAACAGTTGGGACAGGAAATATCGTCGGTGTGGCGACTGCTATTAAAAGTGGTGGTCCTGGTGCTCTTTTTTGGATGTGGGTAGCTGCTTTCTTTGGTATGGCCACCAAATACGCTGAAGGTCTTCTTGCGATTAAATACCGCAGCAAGGATGCTAATGGTGAAGTCTCTGGTGGACCAATGCACTATATCATAAACGGAATGGGACACCAATGGAAACCTTTAGCCATCTTCTTTGCTGTCGCCGGTGTCTTAGTTGCTTGGTTTGGTATCGGAACCTTTACGCAGGTCAATTCTATTACGTCTTCTTTGGAAAATAGTTTTGGTGTTTCACCTAAACTGGTTAGCCCTATTTTAGGTGTCTTGACCGCCCTCATTATCTTCGGTGGAATTCAGTCAATCTCAAAAATTTCAGAAAAAGTTGTGCCTTTTATGGCAGGACTTTACATTATGGCTGCCTTATTAGTTATTACCTTCCATTACAAAAATGTTCCTGCCACCGTCTCACTTGTTTTTACCTCAGCCTTTACTAAAACCGCTGCTGTCGGTGGTTTCACAGGTACCGTGGTAAAAGAAGCCATCCAAAAAGGGATCGCGCGTGGGGTTTTCTCAAACGAATCTGGACTAGGTTCAGCACCAATCGCTGCTGCCGCTGCTAAAACAGACGAACCTGTTGAACAGGGATTAATTTCAATGACAGGTACCTTTATAGACACCATTATTATCTGTACTCTAACGGGGTTAACGATATTAGTAACCGGTCAATGGACAACGTCTCTTGATGGCGCTCCTCTTACCCAAGCTGCCTTTGCTGAAATTTTCGGTCAATGGGGAATTCTGGCTTTAACTATCTCGCTTGTACTCTTTGCTTTCACTACAATTCTTGGTTGGTCTTATTATGGTGAGCGTTGTTTTGAATTTTTATTTGGTGTAAAATATCTACCACTATATCGTTTGATTTTCGTTATCATGGTTAGTCTTGGTGGTTTTCTCAGCCTTGATCTGATTTGGATTTTGGCTGACATCGTTAACGGTCTCATGGCAATCCCTAACTTAATCGCACTTTTAGCGCTTTCTCCAATCATCATTAAGGAAACAAATCGTTATTTTACTAAAAACTAACTGACACTACCTATTGTCTATAGTGTTTTCTCTATTTGACAAAACATTTCAAGTCACTATATAATAGACAGCGGCAATTTATAAAATTTTTGCAATAATCATTAATAATCATTATAGAAAGAAAAAACAGACATGCACGAATTACTTTCATCTATTGATGGATACGTTTGGGGACCTCCGTTACTAATCCTTTTGGTTGGAACTGGTATCTTCCTTTCCAGCCGACTTGGATTTATTCAAATTTTCAAACTCCCCACTGCTCTTAAACTGATTTTTTCAGACGATAGTAATGGTGATGGAGACATCTCCAGTTTCGCTGCTTTGACAACCGCACTTGCTGCAACAGTAGGTACTGGTAACATTGTTGGTGTTGCTACTGCTATTAAACTTGGTGGACCAGGAGCTCTCTTTTGGATGTGGGTAGCTGCCTTCTTTGGAATGGCAACCAAATACGCTGAAGGACTCCTTGCTATCAAATATCGTATCACAGACGAAAATGGGGAAAAAGCCGGTGGGCCAATGTACTACATCACCAATGGTTTGGGACAAAAATGGAAATGGCTAGCGGTTATCTTCTCAATCTTTGGATCTATGGTGGCTCTTCTAGGATCAGGTACATTTACACAAGTCAATTCCATTACAGATTCACTTAAAAACACTGTTGGCGTTTCGCCACAAATTATTAGTCCTATCTTAGCTGTGCTTGTAGCCGTCATTATCTTTGGTGGGATTCAATCCATTTCAAAAGTCTCTGAAAAACTGGTTCCCTTTATGGCAGGCATTTACATCTTGGCTGCTATTGTGGTTATCATTTTCCACGCTGACAACTTTATTCCAAGTATCATCCTTATTTTCAAATCAGCCTTCACAGGGCAAGCTGCTCTGGGTGGGTTTGCAGGTGCGGGTTTCATGTTAGCCATTCAATCAGGAGTGGCTCGTGGGGTCTTCTCTAATGAATCTGGTTTGGGTTCTGCTCCTATTGCCGCAGCTGCTGCTCGTACCAATGAACCCGTTGAACAGGGATTGATTTCAATGACAGGTACCTTTATTGATACCATCATTATTTGTAGCTTAACTGGTTTGAGCATTATCGTTACAGATGGTTGGTCAACTGATTTAAATGGCGCCATCTTAACACAATTTGCTTTTGAACAAGTTTTCGGTAATATTGGTCAAATCGCTTTGACTATTAGTCTTGTACTGTTTGCCTTTACCACAATCCTTGGCTGGTCATACTACGGAGAGCGCTGTTTCGAATTCCTCTTTGGTGGTAAATCAATCATTGTCTATCGCATTTTGTATGTTATCATGATTGCTCTTGGTGGCTATATCAGTCTTGAAACTATCTGGGTTTTAGCAGATATTGTTAACGGTCTTATGGCCTTCCCTAACTTGATAGCATTGCTTGGCTTATCGCCTATTATCGTCAGTGAAACTAAGAAATATTTCACTAAACAAAAATAAGAAGTAAACATCAGAAAACTGGTGTTTTTCTTATGCTATAATGGTTAAGTTAAGAAAAATAGAGGAGCTTTCATGTCACATCCTTCTGAAAATTTACGATTGGCCAAACGAGGTCCTATCCTTAGCATTTCTGCTTATATCGTCCTTACCATCGGAAAACTAATTTCCGGTTACTGGCTTGATTCATCATCATTAATCGCCGATGGTTTTAATAACCTATCTGATATCGTCGGAAACGTTACCCTCTTAATTGGACTCCACCTAGCCAGTCAACCAGCGGATGAAAACCACCGCTTTGGTCACTGGAAGATTGAAGACCTTTCCAGCCTCATTACATCTTTCATCATGTTTTTAGTTGGTTTTCAAGTGTTAATCCAAACCATCCAAAAAATCATCTCAGGAAAAGAAACTGCCATCGATCCCCTTGGTGCTATTGTTGGCGTTATTTCAGCCTTTGTTATGTTTGGTGTTTATTTTTACAATAAATCCCTTTCCAAAAAAGTAAAATCTAGCGCCCTAGTGGCCGCCTCAAAAGATAACCTCTCTGATGCTCTTACTTCTTTAGGAACTTCTGTCGCCATTATCGCGACCTCCCTAAATTTTCCTATTATTGATAAATTAGTCGCTGTTATTATCACATGCTTTATCCTAAGGACAGCCTACGAGATATTTATGGAGGCGACATTTAGCCTTTCTGATGGTTTTGATCAGTCCCAACTTAAGAAATATGAAGCAGCCATCTTAGAAATTCCCAAAATAGCTGCAGTCAAATCACAACGTGGCCGGACATACGGTAGTAATATTTATCTAGATATTGTCCTAGAAATGAATCCAGACCTTTCTGTCTATGAAAGTCATGACATTACAGAACAAGTTGAAAAAATGCTCAGTGAACGATTCTCAGTGTATGATATAGATATTCATGTAGAACCCGCTGCTATTCCTGAGGATGAAATTTTTGGAAATGTGGTTAAAAAACTATACAAAAATGAAATGATCATTCTTTCCAAGATTCCAGATTTTGAACAATACATCTCTGAAGATTTCTTTACTATCGAAGCTGATGGGCAAGCTCTTAACAAGGCCCAAGTTATTGATAAGAAAATCTTTTACCCTGCCAACTTCACCAACTTCCAAGTTAAAAACATCAGTCAAAAAACTAAATTACTGACCTACACTCTGGAAAACAAACAGCACATGAGCCTCTGGCGGCGTAAAGAAAAATGGTATCTAATCTACCACCAAATCACAAAAATAGATGACAATTAAAAAAGTGAAGCTGAATCTTATCAGCTTCACTTTTTTAGTATTTCTTTTACATTGTTGTACTAATATAGTCGAATGAATTAACTGTCAAACAAGGAACTAAGACGCGAGCAGTACTTAACTACGGCAAGTTGAAAGTAACAATGTTTCAAAGTTAATTCAAAAGACTAAACTATCAGCTTAGGTAGCGCCAATGAAGATAGAACTGAGCTTCATAAAATCAAGGCAACAAGATCTGAATTTGATTTTCAAAACGGATGACATTCTAGATTGTTCGTGGCGTTTATTTTCTTGTTGATTTAATCTTCTTTATAAACCGGCAGAGCACCAAAACTTTGAGAAGTTGGCATGATTTCGATACGATTGACATTCATGTGTTCAGGCTGTTCTAGCAACCAAACCACCGTTCTAGCAATGTCTTCTGGTTGAAGACTATTAGCTTTTTCATAGATTTTTCTTGCCTTGTCATCGTCACCTTTAAAACGAACTTTTGAAAACTCTGTTCCGCCAGCAAGACCAGGCTCAAGATTTGTTACTCTGACATGAGTTCCGGCTAAATCAGCTCGGAGATTAAGAGAAAATTGCTTAACAAAAGCTTTCGTCGCACCGTAGACATTGCCACCTGGATAAGGGTAGTTCCCAGCAATCGAACCGATATTAATCACGTAACCAGACTGACGCTCTACCATGCCAGGCAATATTTGGCGAGTTAAGTAGGTTAATCCCATAACATTGGTCATAATCATCGTTTCCCAATCATCGAAATTTACTTCATTAGCCTTTTCAAGCCCCAAAGCCAACCCCGCATTATTTACCAGTACATCAATCCTTTGAAATGCCTCTGAAAGCTCCTCCAGTGCTTCAGAAATGTTTTCTTTTGATTGCAAATCCATTTGAAGTGGAACAAAAGCATCACCCAACTCTTTTTTTAGAGCATTTAAACGCTCTAGGCGACGACCTGTTCCAACGACTTGATAACCTTTTGCGACTAAGCTTCTTGCAATTGAAGCTCCAAAACCAGCTGTTGCTCCTGTTACTAATGCTGTTTTTACCATAATATACTCCTTGCATTTTGATACGATAAAAGCCGAGTAAAAACTCAGCTTTTAAAATTATTTTTCTTCCAGTGCTTGGGCTGCTGTAATGATACCAAGTTTGTAAATATCATCAGCACTTGAACCACGAGAAAGGTCGTTGACAGGTTTGTTAAGTCCTTGAAGAATTGGTCCAATAGCATCAAACATTCCTAAACGTTGTGCAATCTTGTAGCCAATATTTCCTGATTGAAGGTCTGGGAAGACAAATGTATTTGCCTGACCAGCGACTTCGCTATCTGGTGCTTTAATTGCTGCTGTTTCTGGAACAAAGGCTGCATCGAACTGCAACTCACCATCCAAGGCGAGATTAGGTGCAAGCTCTTTAGCCAATTTAGTTGCTTCAGCTACTTTGTCAACTTGTGGTGATTTACCAGAACCTTTTGTTGAGAAGCTCAACATAGCTACTTTAGGCTCAATATCAAAGATAGCTGCTGTTTGCGCTGTATTAATTGCAATCTCAGCTAATTCTTGAGCGTTTGGATCAATGTTGATAGCACAGTCAGCCATGATATAACGTTCGTTAGTATTTTCACGGTTCATCAAGAACACACCTGATGTGCGAGAAATCCCTGGTTTCGTCTTAATGATTTGAAGAGCTGGACGAACAGTATCAGCTGTTGAGTGAATAGCTCCAGATACCATACCATCAGCGAGTCCCATTTGAACCAACATAACACCAAAATAGTTCACATCACGAAGCATCTTATCAGCATCTTCTGGAGTTGCTTTCCCTTTACGAATTTTTACAAACTCTTCTTTCATTGCTTCAAAATCTTCGTAAGTTTCTGGATCAATAATTTCAGATTTCGGATCTTCAAAACCTAATTTCGCTAGCAAAGCTTTTACTTCTTCTGGTTTACCTAGGATGATTGGATCAACCAAACCTTCAAATTTCAAACGAGCTGCTGCACGAACAACACGCTCATCATTCCCTTCTGGAAAGACGATTTTAACATGTTTTCCAGCAACCTTCTCACGCAAACCACCAAAAAGTGAACGAATACCTTCCATTATTTAAAAATACCTCTATCTATTATTATTTTCTAATGACATGATAACGTTTTCGAAATCATTTGTCAAGCCAAGTTCATGAGTCACCCTCTCTTCTCTGAAAGGATCAAAAAATGATAAGGTATGACAATGCAAGGCTTGCCGCTCAATTCCCAAATCCATACGACCTCCGTATAAATCATCTCCCAAAAGAGGAAAACCAATGTGAGCGAAGTGAACTCGTATCTGGTGGGTGCGTCCTGTATGAAGGCGAATATCAACCAGATGAACATCCCCATACGAGGCTACTACTTCATAGGCCGTGTGGGCATACTTCCCTGAATGGTGAACCCTTCTGGTGATAATAGAGTCTTCATCACGTGCAATCGGCGCAATGATCTCACCCTGCTTCTCAAGTTCTCCCTTACCGGAAATAAGAGCAAAATAACGTTTTTCAATAGCCTTCTTCTGTAACTGCTTATCCAAACGAGCATGCGCATAGCCATGCTTAGCAAACAACATAAGCCCGCTAGTATCACGATCCAAACGTGTTACAATGTGAACCTGCAAATTTGGGTACTTGTTTTTCATGAAATAGCCTTTGACAAAATTTGCCATGGTATTAGAATGGTTGACACTAGGAATGCTAGCAACCCCCGAAGGTTTATTAAGTACCAAAAAATGGTCATCTTCCGATACAATAGCCAGAGATGCCTCAATAGGTTTCAATTTTTCATAAGGCAATTCATCAGGAATATCAACAGCTATCACATCCCCAATTTCAACAATGTGAATAGCATTTTGTTCCTCATTGTTAACCCAGATACGGCCACCCTTGAATTTGATTTTCGCCAGAAGACCTTTCGAGATATCGTGCTCTTTTAAGAGGGATTTGACCTTGCCTGGTCTGTGGGCAACAAATTCAAACCTCATGAATCCAAGTCCCCAATAAAGGCGTCCTTAACCCTTGCCCAGAAACTAGTATGACTAGGCGTTGACACAAAATTAATCTTATGATTAGAGATGTAAAATTCCACCTTAGCGATATTTTTATGATGATAGGTCTTGTTATCAATCGAAACCGTGTAAGTCCCCAAACGTTTTGGAACAAGAACAATACGATCATCCTTAGGGATAATGAGAGATGACCCTAGTGTACGAAAAACACGGTTATTGATGCTTGAAATTTCGGTCATTTGAAGAGCTTCAATCGTTGGATGAAGAACGGCTCCTCCCAGAGATTTATTGTAAGCTGTGCTTCCTGTTGGCGTCGATACTAAAATCCCGTCACCACGGAAACGCTCAAACTTAACTTTATTGATCATAACGTCCGCAACCATTGTTTTTTCAATGCGTTTCAAGGTCGCTTCATTCAAGGCGCGTGAGCGATAAACCCGACCATCATCCAGAGTGACCTTAACTTTAAGAATAGGGTAGGAGATACTCTCCCCCTTGTCGTGTCTCAAGTTGTCAATCAACTTCTCCACTTCAAAATCACGATAATCCGTGTAAAAGCCTAAATGTCCTGTATGAATACCGACGAAACGGACTGTATCCAGCTCTTTCTCGTACATATGAAACGCAGACAACAGCATACCATCGCCACCTATAGTTATCACAACATCAGGATTCTGCTTACTCAAATAAAAATCTGGCGCCTCACGTAAACTATTGAATAATTTTGAAGCAATGCGCTTGCTTTGATATTTACCATTTGCGATAATCGCCACCCTCATCGGCTTATCTGTAATATTCGTCTGTGTCATCACTGTTTCCTATACCATCACTTAAACTTCTATTCGCTGGATCAAAAAGCAGTTGTGCTTCTTGAATGTCTTCTCTAATTTTCCTCATCTCTTCGTCAAGCTCAAGTGCAATTTTGGCTGTTACTTCCAAGCGTTGCTTAATATCTTCTGGAAAATCCCCACGATACTTATAGTTCAAAGAATGCTCAATCGTTGCCCAAAAGTTCATAGCCAAAGTCCTGATTTGAATTTCTGCCAAAACAGTCTTTTGTCCGTCAATGGTATCAACGGGATACTCAACCACAACATGGTAGGAACGATAACCACTCGACTTCATATGACGAATATAATCTCGCTCTTGAACAATTTTTAAATCATGGCGTTGTCGTAATAGCTGTAAAACTTCATCAACATCATCAACAAATTGGACCATGATTCTAAGCCCTGCAATATCTTGAATATCCTGTGCAATATTTTCTAAAAGAACACCTCGCAAAGCCATTTTTTCTTGAATGCTCTCTACCGATTTAACTCGTCCAGTAACAAACTCAATAGGAGAATGCTTTTGTTGCTTGCGGTATTGTTTACGAATACCCCTCAATTTAATTTTTAATTCGCCAACGGCTTGAATATAGGGGTCTAAAAATTCTTCCCAATCCATTGCTATTGATGACCCTCCCATCTACCTTTCCATCTTGTTTTACGGCACATTCTTGTAAAAAAGAGGACTTTTTTATAAAATGAATCTAATCATTATTATAACATAATATTCAGACCAAAAAAGGAAATTAAACCGTCTATGAGTAATCTCGAAATCGAATATAAGACCATGCTCAATAAAGCAGAGTTCAATCATCTGCAAAACCTCTTGATGCATGTCAATCCTGTCACCCAGACCAATTATTATTTTGATACCCCTGAGGGAGACATGCGTGCTAAAAAACTATCTCTTCGTATCAGAACCTTCGACAAGTTAGCAGAATTAACCTTAAAAATCCCCGAAAAAGTCGGCACAATGGAATATAACGTTAAGCTAACCAAAGAAGAAGCTAGAGAAATCATGGATAGCGGGCGATTTCCCGATTGCAAAGTGAGCGAACTCCTCACAGAAAAAAACATTCCTCTTGAAAGGCTATCTGTTTTAGGTCATTTAACAACTATCCGCCGTGAAACCCGCTTACCAATTGGTCTTCTTGCTCTTGATAAAAATCACTATGCTAATCGCATCGATTACGAACTAGAACTAGAAGTTGAAGATGCCAAACAAGGGCAAAAAGATTTTGACGATTACCTCCACACTCACAATATTAGTTTTAAATACGCTAAAAGCAAAGTTTCCCGCTTTGTTGCCACCCTTCAAAATAAACGATAAAAAAGCTGAAAACTTTTTCAGCTCAAAAATATATATACCCCCTCTAAACAATAAAGATATTAAAAAGTAAGACGTGATTGTAACTTAAACAAACTCATAGAAAAGTTGATTTATACTCAATGAAAATCAGACATGCCAGATAGGAATGAAGTTCATCAAATCAAGTCAACAAGGGCTGAAGTGGATTTTCGAAGAGTATTTATAGCCTCTTGAATTAACTTTGAGACATGGTCACTTTCGACTCGACGTACTCAAGTACTGTCCGCTTCATCCGTTTTCTTGTCTGAAAGCTGATTCATTTGATTATAGTAGCACCTTTTTAGTTTTTTCCTCAAGAAAACTAAAAAGGTTGAAGAAATTGCCAAAAATGACTTCTTTCTTCAACCTGAGCAGAAAACTACTTCTGCTCTTTTTTATCATCATCGTTAATCATCCCTAATTCAATCTAGGTAGCCTGTTTTCAATCTCTTTACGACGTGATTCATATTTTTGTGGTAACTGAAGGCTTTTTCCAAGACTTTCTTTAGTTTCATCAACCGTAAGCCCTGGAACTTGTGTTGCCATCTCAAAAATAACCTGACCGGGTTCTCTAAAGTAGATAGATTTAAAGTATTTTCGGTCTCTAAGAATTGTCACATCACGACCATTTTTAATCAAATACTTCCGCCAATCTCTTTCTTCTTTTTCATCCGTCAAAGACCAAGCAACATGGTGGACTGTTCCTGCTCCCCAAGCCCCTGCTTCCAAGAGTTCTTTCTCAATGAGTAGCTCTTCTTGCTTGTCTCCTGAGATGGCTAAATAGTGGTAATTTTCATCTTCCTTGACTGCTATAAACCCCATCTTAGTTTCTAAAAATTCTTTTGAAGCTCGTGGATGACTGGAGTAAATACTTAGACCATGAAAACCTTGTATGTCAGCAATATTGGACACTTCTGCCGAAGCAACCAAGGCTAATTCTAATTGATCATAGTCACTAATATAAAGAGCTTTGAATTGGGACCACTTCCCTTCCTTATATTTGATACCAAAGGACTTTAGTCGATTTTTCCAATAGTCTAATTGATTAGTTGGGATTTTAAAAGCTATTTTTCCCACTTGACCTGTCCCTTTTATGCCTGTTTTATTTTGTTGAGGAAAGAAAGTCATCAAAGAACTAAGCGGTGCTGATTGACTTCCAAAATAGAGATGATAACCAGTCCTATCATCAAAATTGACTGTTTGTTTAACCAATCTTAAATTAAGAATCTCCCGATAAAACTGTAACACATTTTCTAAATCACCAACCATGGCGCTAATGTGATGAATACCTCTAATCTTCTCCATGCTTTGTCTCCTGTTCCAATGTTATTTAAAAATAATTTTATCACTAATTAGTTCTATTTGCTATTGATTAGTCTTCAAGATGTTAACTAGTTAGTATTCCTGTATTTTTCCTGTTTTTTTGGTAAAATATAGTGGAACTAATTATATAAGGAGCATTTTGTCATGGCACAAAACAACGCCAACCCTCAAATGAAGCTTTTTTCATTAACATCCAATAATGATATTGCTGAAAAAATCTCTGAAGCCTCAGGCATTCCTCTTGGAAAACTTTCTTCACGTCAGTTCTCTGATGGTGAAATTATGATTAACATTGAAGAGAGTGTCCGTGGTGATGACATTTACATCATTCAGTCTACCAGCTTCCCTGTTAATGATAACCTTTGGGAATTGCTTATTATGATTGATGCTTGCAAACGTGCAAGTGCCAATTCAATCACTGTTGTTATGCCATACTTTGGTTATTCACGACAAGACCGTGTTGCCGCATCTCGTGAACCTATCACAGCTAAACTTGTTGCTAATATGTTGGTTAAAGCTGGCGTTAATCGTGTTGTAACTCTTGATTTACACGCTGTTCAAGTTCAAGGTTTCTTCAACATTCCAGTTGATAATCTCTTCACAACACCATTATTTGCTGAACATTATGTCAATAAAGGTTTGTCAGGACAGGATGTAGTTGTTGTCAGCCCTAAAAATTCTGGCATCAAGCGTGCCCGTAGCCTAGCAGAATACCTCGATGCACCAATTGCTATCATTGATTACGCACAAGAAGACGATAGTCATCGTGAAGAAGGCTACATCATTGGTGATGTAGCTGGTAAAAAAGCAATCCTTATTGATGATATTCTAAATACTGGTAAAACATTCGCAGAAGCAAGTAAGATTGTTGAACGCGGTGGCGCCACTGAAATTTACGCTGTATCAAGTCATGGTCTCTTTGCAGGTGGAGCTGCCGATATTCTGGAAGCTGCTCCTATCAAAGAAATTCTTTTGACAGACTCTGTTTTGTCTAAAGAACGTATCCCTAACAACGCAAAATACATCACAGCTAGTGAGTTGTTTGCCGATGCTATTGTTCGCATCCAAGAGCGCCAACCACTCAGCCCACTCTTTACATTTCACCACAACGAGGATTAATACATTTTGATTTACTTGGATAACGCTGCAACTACTCCCTTAACAGAGTCTGTTATCGCTGAGATGACACAAGCAATGACACTCCAGTTAGCAAACCCATCAAGCATTCACACGCACGGACGATTGGCTAGCCAGAAATTAAGAGAGTACCGACAGACAGTGGCATCACTTCTAAGCACGACTCCAAATAATATCATCTTCACTTCTGGCGGAACAGAGAGTAATAATACTGCCTTAAAAGGTTATGCCCTTGCCCATCAGGAAAAGGGTAAGCACATTATTACATCAGCCCTTGAGCATCACTCTGTCTTACACACTTTGGAGTATTTGGAAAAACACTTTGGCTTTGAGGTGACCTACCTGCAACCAGTTAATGGGGACATTCGCCTTGAAGATCTAAGGGCTGCCTTGCGAGAAGATACTATTCTGGTCAGTCTCATGTATGCCAATAATGAGACTGGAGATATGCTGCCAATTGCTAAAGTTGGTGACTTATTGAAAGATCACTCTGCTGCCTTTCACGTTGATGCTGTTCAAGTGGCTGGAAAAATCCTTCTAGAGCCTGAAAAATTAGGCATTGATTTCATGTCCATCTCAGCTCATAAGTTCCATGGACCTAAAGGTGTCGGAATTCTGTATAATAATCGCATGCTATTTGACCCACTCTTACACGGTGGAGAGCAAGAAGATAAGCATCGTGCCAGCACTGAAAATCTCATAGGCATTGCAGGAATGACTAAGGCTTTAGCTGATAGTCATGACCATTTAGATGAGAACTGGAACAAGGTCACACGCCTAAATCAAGCCTTTTTAGAACAGTTATCTGGACTAGATTTCTATTTAAATAGTAAGGCTAAAGCGATACCGCATGTGTTAAACATTGGTTTTCCGGGTGCCAACAATGGCGTCCTTTTAACCCAGCTTGATTTACAGGGCTACTCCGTCTCCACTGGTTCAGCTTGTACAGCAGGCACAGTTGATCCCAGTCATGTCTTGGCTGCTAAATATGGAGATGACTCACCCAAACTTCAAGAATCCATCCGAATCAGCTTTTCAGAATTAAATACTGAAGAAGAAGTCATCGGCTTGGCTAACCTGCTAAAATCATTATTAGGAGACTAGAATGGCTTTTGAAAAATCAATTTCACTAAAAGATTGTCAATATACTTATACAATTGACCCAAACATTAAAAAATACACGCTTAAAGATTTGACCTTCTCAGAAAGCAAAGTCGGTCACTATGAACTTAGTCGACTTTTGGAGGAAGTTCCCAACTCTGGCAAAGGATTCCTCTTAAAAATCGTCATTCATAAAGAACTAACAGGCTTTAAACTCAATATTACTGACCAATCTGGTCTTCGTTTAGTCAATATCTTTAAATCTGACGACCATAAAATCCTACAAGATAAATTCTACTTCCTAATGGATAGTCTCGTAGAACGTCAAGTATTCACCAAAAAAGAGCAATAGAGGAAATTTTGATGCTAATTATTACCTATCTAAATGATGCAAAACAAGAAAAAGAAATTAGCTATGAGAGTTATGATGCCTACCGCCAAGCCCAAATGACTTGTATGGTTGGTATTTCTGACCATTTCCCTGTGATAAAAGTTCTATACAAAGGTGAGGAAATCGACTACTCTGGTAACTTCGGAAACCTCTTTTATGCCCTTGACAAAAAGATTTAAATTTTAGTCAAATGAATTACTTTCAAACAAAGAACAGAAAGACGCAGAACAGTACCTGAGTACGGCAAGTCGAAAGTGACGATATGTCAAAGTTAATGCAAAAGATTATAATACCATCAAAAATGAAGCTAGGATAGTATTTCCTAGCTTCTCTTTTATTGTCAACTATATCAGTCTAGCCTTAATTAACACTAAACAAAAATCAAAAATGGATTTCAATTCAATTTCTATGAAGAATTGATTTTATACTCACTGAAAATCCAAATGAGACTAGACGGTTCCGACACAGATAGCACTAAAGTTCTGAAAATCCAGTCAACAAGGTTCGAATGTGATTTTTAAAGAGTATTAAGCCAGCTCAATACTCTTTTGGATGACACTTTTCATCTCTTCATCAAGCGTTTTAAAGCCTTGATTCGTGAGCGTTTGTGGTGCAAAAGCAATTTTAATCGGTTTCATTGATTAAAAGATAAATCTAGTTTTACAGTAACTATGAAACATCTATTTTTTATTAAGTATAAACCGCTCTTTTCACTTTAGTAACTTTCTAGAACAATAAACGTTCTAATGTTTTCACCACTTTTATTTGTTTATTTTTCACATAAAATCACTAATTCCAGACATTAAAGTTGCATTTTTCACAAGGATTATTTAAAATAAGTAAGTAAAATCATTTTAAACAAGTGATGTATTTATCAAAGTCAAAATACATCTTAGAAAAGGAGACAGCCATGTCTGTTGAAAAAACAATCCCAAAAGCAACAGCCAAACGTTTATCACTTTATTACCGTATTTTTAAACGTTTTAACACTGACAATATTGAAAAAGCAAGTTCTAAACAAATCGCAGATGCAATGGGAATTGACTCTGCTACAGTCCGTCGTGACTTCTCACACTTTGGTGAATTAGGTCGTCGTGGTTTTGGATATGATGTTAAGAAATTAATGAATTTCTTCGCTGATATTCTAGATGACCACTCTACAACTAACGTTACCTTAGTTGGTGTTGGTAATATCGGTCGTGCCCTTATGCACTACCGCTTCCATGACCGCAACAAAATGCAGATTGCTATTGCCTTTGACCGAGATGATAATGAAATCGTGGGAACAACTTCTCCAGACGGTATTCCAATTCATGGCATCTCTACCATTAAAGAGACTCTCAAAGATACTGATATTGAAACAGCTATCCTTACAGTTCCAAGTCTTCAGGCGCAAGAAGTTGCTGATCAGTTAGTCGAAGCTGGTATTAAAGGTATCTTGAGCTTCTCACCGGTCCACCTATCTGTGCCAAAAGAAGTCGTCGTGCAATACGTTGACCTTACAAGCGAATTGCAAACACTTCTCTACTTCATGAATCAAAAGCAAGGTTAATCCATAGCTAAGCAGCTTCGTATCGAAATTGATACGAATCATCAAGTTAGTCCTGAACATAGCATTTTAAGAGATTAGCTCCTCATGGTTTTATGAAAGGTTTCAAAAAAGCTTTTGGTATGCCACTTAGACTTCACATTTCTGACGCTGCCCGCCGTGTCTCTATCAGGTGGGCAAAATGTTAACCTAGCCTTCTATAGGTAAGAAAGTCAAGCTAAAAAAATAATAACTTCTTTAAAGAACGAAATCTATTTGAAGCCACTCTTTTTGCTGAAACTCTCAAACAAAAAAAACGGTTGTCACTGTTTACCACAGATCTCAATGAATAAAATTTGCCTTTAGTGGCAGCCTTCATCGAGACCTTGAAAAATACTAGCTGGATTGTCCCCAACAGATTACTTTATCTAGTGATACTGGTAACTAGAATCCTCCCTTTTAAGCTATTTATTGTAATCAGGATGAGATTAACTCTTTCCAAGATCAGACTGTTAATGATTTAACCAGTGAATCACGACAAACGCAGGAAGAAAGTTTCGGTTTTAGAACGCGTATTTTCATAAAACTATATTTTTTATCATAAAACTTTGTTATAATAGCAACAAAAATGCGGGACGACCTCTAGAAGACTATAATTTGGTGAAACTATAGTCTTTTGAATTAACGTTAATACATGGTCACTTTCGACTTGCCGTATTCATACTCAATGAAAATCAAGTACTGTCCGCGTCTCACTTCCTCTTCTGAAAGCTAATTCATTTGACGATATAAAAAAATGCATGTCATCAGAAAGTGATTTCATGCATTTTCTTTGTGCCTAGATCATAGTCAATGAATGAGAAATCATAGTTAACGCTCTACGGGCTGATACCTATTGAAGTGATTCGTTCATCTCAAACATCATAATCCCCTTATCTAATGTCAGTGTTATCTAAAATTTCTGATTAGTCGTAGAGTGATGATTTGATTTGTTGCCAATGACCTTTAAAGCACATCAGACTCTTCTCGGAAACTGAAGTAATCCCTGTTTCCAATAATCAAGTGGTCCAACAAAACCAGCCCCATATCATCACAGCAACGTTTTAATTTCTCGGTGAAACGTAAATCGTTCTCACTTGGGTCGACCGTACCTGAGGGATGATTGTGGACTAAAATAATTGACGTTGCCATATTTTTACAGGCATAATAAAGGATTTCGCGTGGCTCAGCAACAGATCGTCTGACTGTACCAATAAAAATGGTTCGTTGTTCAATGATACGATTTTGTGTATCCAGATAGAGAACAACCAGATGCTCTTGCTTCTGCCTTCCTATCTCTAGCATCATTTTCTTGGCAACTTGCTGACTTCCCATAATTCTCTCAGAACGCTTGCTTTCTGAAGCATGAATTCTTTTAGCCAGTTCAAGCATGGCTTTGAATTCAGTTGATTTAGCTAGCCCGATACCATGAATATTTTGTAGCTCTTGCAATGATAAATCATGCAAATCAGCTAAGCTATTAAGTTCGGATAAAATAGATTGAGAAAGAGCCATCACAGGCTCCTTTTTCGTTCCTGTTCGTAATAATATAGCTAATAATTCTTGATTGCTGAGTTTTTCAGCGCCTAGTTGAACCAAACGCTCACGAGGCAGCAAAGCTTCATCTGGAATAGTAACGTGATACATAAAATAAACCCCTTGTCTTTTGATTGTCCTATCTATTTATTCGTAAAAATAATACAAAAAAACTGAATTTTTGTCTAGCTTCTCGACCGGAAGACAACTATCAGTTTTGATGTTTAATGTTTTAGTATGTTAACTTGAAAAACTTTTAATATGCTGATTTGAGGCATTTTATAGCCAAATGAATTAACTTTCAGAACAAGAAGTTGAAACGCGAACAGTACTTGATACTCTTCGAAAATCAAAATCAAACTAGAAGACACCGATGCAAATAGAACTAGAATTCATCAAATCAACAGGTCTGCTTTTGATTTTTATTGAGCATGAGTACGGCAAACCATGTACCAAAGTTAATTTTAAAAACTATATTTTCTATTCAGATTGACAATAACGGACATACCGTGCAGATTTTAGGGTTACTCTTGTACTCACGATCCCCTCTCGTGCTTAGCTATAAGTTACCCACTACAGTTGACAATGAGCCTAAAAATACTAAAAAGCCTTGGAAACTCAATTCTCAAGGCTTTGTCTTAAGTCTAATTGACTGCTATATCGGTCTTTCTCATTGATTTTCTCCGTTACTGTGTCTCAGAACAATTTCGAAATGCCAATTTCTTTTAACAGTCCACTTCACTGACTCTTTTCATTTTCGGGGTAGTGTTAGTGATTTGAAATCCTTAGAAGCGCATTTACTTCTAACATACCATTAAGCGTTTTTAAACAGCGTGATAAGGTAAATCATGGGCTTGAGCAACTGCTTCGTTAGTCACTTTTCCATGATAAATGTTAAGTCCTGATCGAAGAGCTGGATTTTCAGCGATTGCCGTTTCAAGACCTTTATTAGCCAACTCAAGCGCATAAGGCAATGTAGCATTTGTCAACGCAAGCGTAGATGTTCTTGCGACCGCACCTGGCATGTTTGCCACTGCATAATGAATGACACCATCAACCACATAAGTAGGCGCATCATGTGTCGTCACTCGATCAGCTGTTTCAATAATACCACCTTGATCGACAGCGACATCAATGATTACTGAGCCAGGTTTCATGGTAGATACCATTTCCTTAGTAACTAGCTTAGGAGCACGGGCTCCAGGAATAAGAACCGCTCCTATCAGTAAATCAGCTTCTGCAACTGCTTCTGTAATATTAAGGGTATTTGACATCAAGGTTTGAACTTTGCCATCAAATTGTGTGTCTAATTGCGCTAGGCGTGTTGGATTAACATCCAAAATAGTGACGTCTGCTCCTAAGCCGACAGCCATTTGGGCTGCATTAGCACCAACATTACCGCCTCCAATAATCACTACGCGACCTTTTTTGACACCTGGCACACCACCTAAAAGAATACCAGCTCCGCCCTCAATCTTTGTCAGATAACGTGCTCCCAGTTGAGTCGCCATACGTCCTGCAACTTCACTCATCGGGTTAAGAAGTGGCAATGTCCCACGGTCAACTACTGTTTCGTATGCTACAGCAGCTAAACCACCATCTAGCAAGGCATTAGTTAACTCAGGAGCTGGAGCTAGGTGGAGATAAGTGAATAGAAGTAAATCTGGACGGAAATAGACATATTCAGAAGCTAATGGTTCTTTAACTTTGATAACCATATCAGCTGCCCAAGTTTCCTTAGCCGTTTGTTTTATATCAGCCCCTTGAGCAAGATAGTCTTCATCAGAAAAGCCAGACCCAACACCCGCTTCCTTTTCAACCCAAACATCATGTCCTGCTTGTTTGAAAGCCAAAACTCCCGCTGGCGTTAGCCCAACCCTGTTTTCATTATTTTTAATTTCTTTTGGAATACCAATAATCATTTTTGACGTCCCCTTTCACTACTTTATAACTATTGTCACATAAATCCCACCCCTAAGTCAACCAAAAACCATCTTGTGAACTTATTATCTATCATATTTACTCGTGGTTAGTTATAAAAATCTTAAACGTAAACATTTGATTTTGGAACAAACTAATCTTTGCTTGCGAGTCAATCCCACCCTATTCCAATCTTAAAAACACACGAAACAACATAGCAAAGTTAAAATAAGGCTAATTCCTAATCAACTAAAAAAGCAAGTACCGATTCGGTACTTTCAGAAGGTAGAAAAGCCTCTGGAAATTTGAGAATTTGGAAAATTGTGTAGGGAGACAGATAATCATTAAACTTTTAGAAATACAGTTATTTCAACATTTTTGAGAGTTTTTCTTGGACTACAAAGAAAAAAGATTGGAGAAAAATATCCAAAATGGACTTTTTCTTCAACCTGCGAGTACTGATTCGGTGCTTCTTCTCTACCTTTCATAAACTAAAAACATGCCAATTAAGGCATGTCTGTTCAAAGAGGTTGGGCAAAACTAGTTCCCAATTGATTTAATTTTAAAAAATTTATAAACCATTTAATAATGCGGTGGTCTAACTTGATTTTCTTGTTTCTTTCGCTTTTCTTTGACATTGTCTTTAAGCACCTGATAGAGGGTCCCTGCAATTGGAACTGCAACCAGCATTCCCAAAATACCATTGACAGCGCCACCAACAGTAATAGCCAAGAGGACCCACATACCTGGAAGTCCAATCGAATTCCCAACAACTTTAGGATAAATGAGATTACTTTCAATCTGCTGCAGTATCACCAAATAAATGATGAAAAAGACAGCTAGTTGGAAAGATTTCGTTGCAATTAAAATGAATCCCACTCCAGCTCCAATGAATGCCCCAACGATCGGAATTAAGGCAGTGAAAGCAATCAAAACACCCACGGTTACAGCGTACGGAAAACTAAAAATAACCATACCAATAGCTGTTAAAGTGCCGAGAATAATGGCTTCAATAGTTTGCCCTACAAAGAAATTATGAAAACGGTCATGCAGGATTTCAGTTACATAGAAAATCTTTGAAGCCCATTTACCAGTATAAAGCTCTGTCAAAGTTCTCGCTTGTCGAATTAATGTTTCCTTGTTTGCCAGAACATAAATTGAAAAAACAAGACTGACAAAAACATTGATGACTGTGGAGGCGATATTAGAGACAGACGTCAAGACATTAGTTAGAACTGACAGCAATTGGTTAGTGATTTGTTGTGTAGATTTGGAAATGGTTGAGCTGATATCAGAATTTTGACCAAAGACATCCAAAATACGATTGATCACTTTGTTGTCGTTAAGCTCTGCAATTATTTTTGAAACCGCTTGAGTGTCAATTTTCAAAAGCATTTTTAGACTTGAAATCAAATCTGGGAGGACGATTGAAAAAATCCAAACGACCACTAAAATAAAAGTCAGATAAGCCAAAATCATTGAGATGGGGCGCTTAATTTTTAATAAAAATGGCGTCTTGATAAACTTACAAAACCAAGTTTCATAGACATACATGACAATGTTAACAATGTAGGCAATCCCTGCACCTACTAAAAAGGGTTTTAAAGCATTCCAGAAGGTTTTTATCAGCCCAGCACCACTTTCCCAATTCTGGTAAATCCCAAAGCAGAGAAAGAACGTCAGAACGATATAACCCACTTCTTTTTTTGTAATTTTCACGAATTCTCCTTTGATTCTATAAATATAATTTCAATTGTTCAGCAATCACAGCATAACCTTTTTGACTGAGGTGTAAACCGTCAGTCGTATACTCATCAGCCAAGTTACCATCTTTATCTAGCAAATAGGGATAAAGATCAATATATTCAGCCAAAAGTTGTTCTTCAAGTTGGCGGTTTAACGCCTGAATATCATGATTGTTTCGGATTTTCACCTTGGATTGATACTCTTTTTTGTGGCTAACTGGTAAGATCGAGAGTAAATAGACCTTGGTAGCAATCGATTCAAACTGAACAGTCTCCAAAATTGTCTCGATATTGTTAAGAACATGATTATCATCATAACCAAGCCCCAAATCATTAGTTCCAATTAAAATAAAAAGCTTATCAGGTTCTAAATCTAGAACTTGTTCTTTGATATGCTCTTTAAGCCAATTCGTATCTACTCCAGCAATGCCACGATTTAAGATAGCTTGTTCTCGACCAAAAAATTTCTTTAAAGGAAAAAATTCGATAATCGAATCTCCAGTAAAAACAGCCGCATCTTTGGAGTCTCTCTGATTAGCGGCAAGATAGTCTCCTAACTTTTGTTGGTGATATTTAGCTAAATCGGGTCCAATAACTTCAATCATAATTATACTCCTGATATTAGTAACAATTTCTATTATACCGTTTTTTGGTTTAAAAATCAGTTTCAATTTTTTTAATTTTCAAATATAGTCAAATAAATTAACTTTCAGACAAGGAATAGAAAAGATGCAGAACAATACTTAACACTCTTCAAAAATCAAAAACAGACCTTATTGACTGGATTTTGATGAACTTCACATCGGCGTTACCTAGTTTGCTTTTGATTTTCATTGAGTATGAATACGGCAAGACGAAAATAACCATGTATCAAAGTTAATTCAAAAGTCTATATCATTATAAAAAGAGGACTATTCACTAGTCCCCTTTCCACTCTTATTTAATCAATTCGTAGATTCCCTCTGCATAGATAGCTGCTGCCGTGAAGAGCTCTTCAACATCTGAGAATTCATTAGCCTGATGCATGGTATCAATAGAATCTGGGAAGAGAGCACCAAAGGCAACGCCACGTTCTAGGAGACGACCAAAGGTACCACCACCGATAACTTGTTCGTGACCTTTAAGTCCAGTATGTTTTTCATAGACTGAAAGAAGTTTTTCAACCAATGGGTCCTCAACCGACACATAGTGAGGTGTGTGTTCATGTTCAGAAAGGGTCACTTTTTCAACACCTTCAAGTTTTTCAAGACCAGCTTTGATGGTTTGGGCATCTGTTCCTTTAGGGTAACGGAAATTAAGTGCGATGGTATTGTCCGCTTCTTCTTTCAAGAATGAGAAGACACCAGCATTCATGCTTACTGAACCCATTTTTTCATCAGTATGGGCTAAGCCAAGCTTTTCAGCTTCAAAGTCTTCATGAAGGACATCAGCTGTGATATTAATAAAGGCGCGAGCTCCATCTTCAAACGCTAATTCTTTCAAGAAGTTAGCAAGGAAGGTTGCACCATTAACACCCTTATATGGCATCGATCCATGGGCAGATTTACCATTAACAGTAATTGACACATTGCCATCGTTATCTTGAGAAATCTCACCTGTTAGATTGTTCTCGGCATTAAAGACACGTAGTTTTTCAGACAGGTCTTCAAAATTAATGTCTCCTGAAATAAGTGCTGTTGCTGATTCAGGAACCATGTTTTCACGCAGACCACCTTCAAATTTGTGAAGAATGACGGCACCATTATTATCACCTGAAAAATGAAGGTATTCAGTGATATTACCCTTTTCACCATTGATAATTGGAAACTCAGCATCCGGAGAAAAACCAAAATCAGGCTTTGCAACACCAGCATGCGCAAAGTAATAGTCCATATCAGCCCAACCAGACTCTTCGTCAGTACCTACCACAAAGCGCACTTTTTTAGAAACAGGAAGACTAAGTTCTTTGATGATTTTAAGCCCGTAGTAGCAAGCCATTGTAGGCCCTTTATCATCAGATGCCCCACGTGCATAGAGACGACCATCTTTGATAACAGGTGTATAGGGATCAGTATCCCAACCAGAACCCGCAGGAACTACATCAAGGTGACCAAAAATCCCCATGACTTCATCACCATTACCAAATTCAAACTCACCAGCATAGTTATCGATGTTGCGTGTTTTATAACCATCACGCTTGGCAATCTCCAAGAATGCTTCCAAAGCCTTAACAGGACCAGGTCCAAATGGGTGCTGCGCATCCGCTTGACTATCGTCACGCTCAGAGTTAATACTCAAGAGAGTAAACAAATCCGCCATCATATCCTCACGGCGCTTATCAACTTCTGCTTTAAAATCAATAGTAGACATAAACATACTCCTTTACTTATGAGTCAAAAAACTGACCTAATCAACTAAAATATAGCGAGAAATTCTCAATTTCAGTACCTCATTATACCACGAAATGGAAAGGATTTCACGATATTTAAAAAGCCACTTTGTAGTGACTCCTTGATTCTTATTATTGGATGCTTACCAAACATCAACCTTCCAAGAAAATTGCTTATTAAAGTACATCTCGAGACTCTAAAAGAGAGGGACTATTCTTTTCCCTTCAATGGTATATGCTCTAATCACGATAAGACCTCATTTCTTTTGACTAAATCTATCCAATTTTTAGTTGGCAAATACAGTTTCTTGTCGAAACAAGCTCATACAAGTAAATCCTCTATCCATCAATAAAACCAAAATCACACAGTCTGCTTAACTGGCGTAAAAAGCGTGTCTTGGAAACAACGGCATTATATAAACTAGAATAAGGATTCACTTCTAACGTCAACTGATTTTCAAGCATTCCATTACCTCAAGCATAATAAAAAGCCATCCAGTTTAATGACTTTTCAGTTGGCTCCCTATCCTATAGTCAAATGAATTAACTTTCAGACAAGGAACAAAAAAAGACGCAGAACAGTACTTGATACTCTTCGAAAATCAAAAGCAGACCTTGTTGACTTGATTTAATGAAGACAGTTCTATCTGCTATCTGTGTCGCCTAGTCTGCTTTTGATTTTCATTGAATAAGAATAGCAAGTCGAAAGTGACCATGTCTCAACCTTAATTCAAAAGGCTGTAATGCTCCCTTTTTGTGTAAGTCACCCGCTACAGTTAACAATGAGCCTTTGATAAGGATTATATCAAGTCTATCTGTTCTTTTTTTCCTATGTACTTCAAAATTATTTTTTTAAATCATATTTTATCTGACTAGTACTAATCTCGGGAGTTCTATCTAAGTAAACAACTTCTACTCCTTCATCTCGCAAAAAATCAAATTTTCCTTTCCAGTCATTTCCCATGACAAAAGTATCAATATGATATTCATGCATATCCGTTTTCTTTTGTTCCCAGTTAGTCTCAGGAATAACCAAATCTACATAACGAATCGCTTCTACTAAAGATTTACGTTGTTCATAAGAGAAATAACACTTTTTCTGCTTTTCTACCCAATTAAACTCATCCGTAGAAATAACAACAATAAGATAATCTCCTAGTGACTTGGCTCTTTTTAATAAGTTAATATGTCCATAATGAAGCAAATCAAATGTTCCATAAGTGATTACACGTTTCATAATTAATCCTTTCTGTTAAAGACTGATAATATCTTTCCAAAATTCTTCATATGTGGATTGGCGATTGTCATAGAAAAGAGTCATAATTCTTTCATAATCAGAAATACGCTTATCAGTAAAGTAATTTTGACGAACATCATCAATCATATCTAGTAATTCTTCTGAAGTTTCCACCATCAAAGAACTACAATAATCTTCTAAATCAAATAAGAGACCAACATCACCTGTTCTAAATTCTTCAACATCAGGTGTGTACATCACAATTGGAACATTCCGATATACCGCATCAAAAACTGCTGATGAGTAATCCGATACAACTCCGTCTACATGTTCATACAAAACATTGACATCAAAATTTTCATTTAAAAAATATACATTTTTTAGCGACTTAAAATCGGCTGTAGAAAAATTAGAAGCAGAATGCTGTTTTTCAATCCAAAGAATTTGATTTTCTTCAAGATAGTTCACTAATTTTTCATTTGTCAAAGGATGCTGATAATGATTATAAGTACTTCTAAAAGTGGGTAAATAAATGATTTTAGTTTTAAATTGATTTATCTCATTTAATACATCCATCTCTTTTGGAAGCAACTCTAGGCATTCAAATGTTCTAGGATATGATGAAATAAAAATATTGTTTCTAGGACAACGTGAAATTTGATAATTGTCTTCTTTGTTCTTTTCACTTGTTGATAACAAGTAGTAATCTGCCCATCCTCCTCTAGAAAGAAAGGTTTTTAGCCATGAAATACTAGTTTTTTCTGCCAAATGATGATTTTGCTTTGTTTCGTTGGAAGCCGCTCCAACAGATTTTATGGCAATGCCATGCCAAAGTTGAATGCGTTTTGCTCCATAAGATAGCGAGGTTTCAATATCGGGTTGAAAACGACCATTTTGCAGTACATAAATTGCATTACAGACAATATGGACACCGGCTTTTAGATGCCAGTAAAAACTTTGTCTAGTTCCGCAAAGGTAAACTTCATATCCCATTTCCGATAGTTCTTGTAAAAGTTGCTCACTTCGAGTGACCCAAATGACGCGTTTCAATGATAAACGGTTTTTTTCGTGATGAAGATATTGGTACAAAAAACGAGAATTGTCTGCAAACTTTTCTCCCATCCAACTACCAATCAAAATAATCGAGTTGTCCCTGCGAATGAAGACATTCAAAAGACAGACCAAGCCA
The DNA here is from genome assembly GCF_000380145.1 of Streptococcus thoraltensis DSM 12221. Lineage (GTDB taxonomy): Bacteria > Bacillota > Bacilli > Lactobacillales > Streptococcaceae > Streptococcus > Streptococcus thoraltensis. Next base: position 119,501 of record NZ_KB904586.1, read on the forward strand.
TTAAGAAAACCATTTTTTAAATAAGTTATTATCCTTGTCATATTTTATCTTTCTGTTTCAAAATTCTTACTTGCTCAATTTCACTTGAAGCTTTTTACTTGTGCTAAGAGAATCTCACGATTGTACCATGCTTCATAAATAACTAAAACAATCGCTATTGCCCAACGCACAAGTGGATTGTCCATAAAGAGGTAAAAAATAGCAACCACGATAACCAGACTGAAAAATGGTCGTGCAAAGTAAGTCATTGGATAGAGATGTGGATTTAACATTTTTGAATATCTAGCATGCAAGAAAAAGGATACTCCATATGAAAACAGTGTCGTAAAAGCTGCTGCAACATAACCATATTTAGGAATAAAGAAATAATTTGTCGCGATATTACATGCTGCTGCAATCAAGGTATAAGAAGTGATATATACCGACTTTTTGTAGTAATGTTCAACATTAACATATAAAGTATAGGCAAAAACCAAAAAATTAGCTAATACAATAGGTGGAACGATGGCAATACCAGACCAGTATTTGCTATCTGCAAGTATTTTTACAATTTCTGGACCAACCAATACTAATCCTGACATCGCTAAAGTCATGAATGTAATATAATACTTCACCTGTTGGTTAATTATTTCAACTTCTCCTTGCTTCAAACGATTTGTAAACCATGGAATCCAAACACCATCTAAACCTGTCGTAATAACAGTTGCCAGCATTCCTAAATTATAGACCAAGCTATAAATTCCAGTTTCACTAGCTGTTCTAAAGGCTGTAATCATCAAACGGTCTGACTGAGAGAGTAAATTGAGCGCAATCCCATGTAATACCAAGGGAAGCGAAATTTTCAAAGCAAATGTTACATATCTGTTATTCCAAAGGTTTAAACTTTTCCGATAAGCTAAGAAAGTCACAAAGATACCAAAAGCTAGTTGCGTTAAAGCCATTGGCAAAATTCTTCCCAAATAAGGGACATCCGAGAAAAGGAATACGACGGCTACTAGAGAAATGATAACCGCAAGTAAATTAGGTACAATCAATAAAAATGTTCTAAATTGATATTCGTATCTCATCATGAGATACATCGAATAATTTTGCAATAAAGCTTGACCTAACGCATTACCCAACCCCAGTAAAATCAATAAGGGAGACCCAACTCCAAGGCTTATTACCACTAGACTGACCAAGAGACCTATGCAACCATTTAATAAGGTTAAACTGGTTAGGCTAGACATTACATCATCGATTTTCTCTTCGTACTCAATAAAAGCTGAGCGAATCCCCATATAAACCGCGCAGCTAATAATCATTGAAACAATCGCAACCCACGATGTATAAGTGTTTACGATACCATAGTCAAATGGACTTAACAATCTACTGAAGATAGGAACGGTAATAAATGAAATTCCTTGATTTAATAAGGTTCCTATCATATAATAGGTGCTTATTTTTTTATAATTTATAAGCTGCTTTTCTTCTGTCATTCTCTAGTGTCTCTCACCTTCTCAGTGACTTTTTTTATAAATGCTTCAGGTTGATTTGCCAACTCTGCCATCGGGGCTAATTCATCCGGAGTGAGCTCCCACCATTTGGATTTTTCCAGTTGTTCCTGAATAGGCTCTGAAAAACGGACACCAATCTGTCGTGCAGGTACCCCTGCAACAATTGTATACGGTTCGACATCATGTGTTACAACCGCTCCTGCACCGATGATGGCTCCATTACCTATATTTTGTACATTCCCAGTAATAATTGCATTAACACCTATCCACACATCGTGTCCTATTGATAACTGTTTTTCGTCATATCGAGTCTCTGTTAACGCCCCAAAATCTTTTTTATAGAACAATGGATAGGTAGAAATATTATCATATGGATGATTTCCAACTAAACGCTGGACACCAGGGGCAATTGAACAATATGCACCAATAGTGACATTAGGACGAAAACCATCAGTAAAACAGCCATAACTCCCAATTTGAACATCAATATTTCTGGTTTCTTTAAAAATTCTACGCAAAGTTGTTGAATAGAATTGCCCTCCCTCATATCTATTAATGTATTGATAAAATAATTTACGAGTTAGAGAATTTTTCAAATATAATTTTTTTAATATTTTGTACGCTAACTTACCTCTATAAGTTAGATACTTAGTATCAAATTTCATGGTTATTCTCCAAAATACTCACTATTCTTAGCATCCTTAGACATAATTTCTGTAATTTTATGATTATTTCCCCAAATAGCTTTCGAATCATACGGTCTGTCTGGAAATGCCCCATATTCTAAAGAAATGTCCAACTGATTTTCAGTAATAAAACGTTCTACCCTATCTGCTAGTTTTTCTGGTCTACCTGAACAAATATTGATTGTCCCAGTAACTTCAGATTGTAAAACAGCCGCAGCAACTTGAACACAGAAATCTGGGTAATCGATAAAATCAAATTGATTTAAGCCAAGAGTAAATGGAAATGTTTTTTTCCCTTCTTGTGCTGCCTGATAGAGTTTTGAGAAAATAGACGAGCCTTGAGCTGTATTTGACACAATATAAAAACCACGTAACCATTGCAAATTTTTAGGATTGTTTTTATCTAGGTACTCTGCATCCAATCGCAAAGCATTTTTAGAAATACCGTATAAGCTCAACGGTTTGCATACTGAATCTTCATCAACACTTCCTTCATGAAAACCAACTTCATGCATTGTCCCTAAAACAGCAATTTGTTTCACTGGGCTATCGTATAAGTTTTTTAAAAAAAGGTGATGCTTTGGCAAGTTCAAAATATGACTATCTGCTTGATGTATAAAACCATCCTGCCATGCTAAGTGCAATACCGTATCTGGTTCACCGAAATAGTGATAGAGATCACTAACATCAAATAAATCACACGCTACTTTTGTTGCTCTATCGTCAACCCGACTCGTATCAAAATCAGTCGCGACAACTTCACAACCACGGTTTAGCAACTCTGTTACAATGCCTAAGCCAAGAAAACCATTTGCTCCTGTTACTAATATCTTCATTTTATGACACCTCCTGATTGTCACCTTTATGGTACATACTCTTATTAATTAATTCACGAACGAGCCAAACTACAATGAGTGGAATTCCTAAGCTAATAAAAGTCACCCTTGGAATAGCATAGAGATCATTACGAACCGAATAAATAAGTTCTCCTAAAATAAAGGAATAGATAAGAAACGAACTACTCTTATTTTTAAAACTATTTTGATGAACTTTTCTTTCAAAGTACCCGAACATCATCCCTATAAAGATGGCGATTATTAGAGATAAATATCCAAAATTGTAATATTGCTCAGCATAGATAGAAGATCCGTAACCAAATAATTTACTTCTATAATAAAGGGGAGACAATGTACTACTTATTGTAAAAGTATAGCGCTCCGTAAATCCAAATCTCAGAAACGCAGGTAATAAAATTAAAACTGCCCCCAAATAGGATTTCCCTGCAAAGAAAGGTAAGCTGTTGGGAACCTTATCAATAACGTTACTCACTGATGTAAATGTAATCCCTGTTTCCCATAATGTTGAATTTAACGGGCTACTTTTAAAATAATTTGCTAAGCCGTCAGCAATTGATGCATAGTTGTAATCTGTTGTCCCTCGTAACTTGGTCATGACACTAAATACTATTGCCAATGGAAGAGCTAATATAAAAATTTTCTTTAAGGCCTGTTTGGAAAAAGAGTGATGCCAAAAATATTCAATAAGGAAGACAACCGTAGTCATCTTTAACAAAATAAATCGCGAACCTGTCAATAAATATATAGAACTATAACCCAACAAAATGAAATAAGGAATCACTCGAGCTCGCTTAGTTTTCAAGGAAATTAATATCATATATAGGCTAGGTAAAAACCATTCTGCTAAATAAGTATCTCTTGATGATATTCCTAAAAGTTGAAAGTAGTTGCTTTCGTGTTCTAAATTTCTTCTAGCCAAATAAGAATAAGTTTTACTTAAATTATACTGTCCTAGAACTTCTTTGAAAGCAGGAATGAAAGAAATCGCAAGAAAAATCAACCCAACAAAAAGTAAAATTTTATCTGTTGTTTTTTCTTCTCTAGTTATCATTTCTTGAGAATAGTTCTCCTGTTTATTGACAATGATATAGCCAAATGTCAATAAAATAAGGAATAATATAATAAAAAATGAAGCATTAATAATACTGCTATCTGCTAAAAGACCATCTAGTATATGATAATCTTGATTTTGAAATAAATAATCTCTATCAAACAGTGCAATAAAATGTTGTCCGTATGAGAAAGGTATTGTCAATAGTAAAAAGATATGAATAAATTTGACATTCTTATACAGTATCTTTAAGGTCAAAAAAATTTGACTATAGGCAATTATCACAAAGACAAACGAAATAATTAACTTTTCTTCCAAACTCAGTGGCAAGATATTCACTACAATATTGATAACAATCCCTGAAAAGACCGTAATAAGTAGCAACCATGCACTTACTGGTAGAGAGAGACTAATTTTGTTATGATTATGCATCTTTTAAACTTTCCCTCAATCCCTCTAAATAAGCATAACGGTTCTCTTCATCAGGCTCTAAGTAGCCACCTTCTGCCCACTCATTCCAAGCAAAAATAAATATCATGTCATTTGAATAAGTTTCTTTCACGTTTTTAACCTGTTCTGCCATATAATGTTGGAATTTTTCTGGTGTCGATCCTAGGCAGACACGTCCTCTTACCCCTCTTCTTGGGGTGTTGTCCCAGCCTACAAACATACCCGCAACTGATTTTTCATCTTCACCATGACGATTAATGATTGCCTGACAAAGCTCATCATAATCTTCAAAACTTGTACCCGATTTAGTCAAATTAGCAGCAATATTGGTCCCAAATGTCTTATCAATCTTTGAAGCAGTATTTCGTATAGCTGTTTTAACGGACAATAGCTTACTTGTCATGCCACCAGCATTCTTCTGGGCGTCATATCTGGCGTAACCAGGTTGATACTCGATGCGATAAGTGAAACGACTTTCATCTTTATTTTCCAAAAGATAATAAGAAACCTGCTGGTAGGCAAAACACAAACCTGGGAAACCAGCTTCAATTGCCAAACCCTGCCAATAGTCAAGCATATCATTCAGACAATCCACAATCTCAGGACGATAAAGGACTAACAAAGGCTTACCATCAACTGTAATATAATTTTTGTCATTAAAAAATTGCAATAAGTAGTCGAAGTGAGCCTTCCATTCTTTCTCATCACCATAGCGTTGTGCAATCAAGGTTTTAGAATCTTCATCAGATTTCCAAGCATTGGTCCAAGGCTCGTTCGCCCAACAAATAGTATAAGGGAAATTGATATTTTCATTTTTTAACATCATTTCCATTGGTTTTTCAAGCAACATGTGTCCATCAAACCAATAATGATAAAAACAGAACCCATATAAACCGTATTCTTGAGCTAGCTTGACCTGCCACTCCATCGTTTTTTCATCCAAGAGATCGTAATAGTTATTATCCAAAGGAATACGTGGCTGTTGATGACCTTCAAATAAAGGCTTGGCTGCCTTCATATTTGTCCATTCTGTAAATCCCTTGCCCCACCACTCGTCATTCTCAGGAATAGCATGAAATTGAGGAAGGTAAAAAGCAATCGTCTTCATTTATTTTTCTCCATTTTTGAAATTAATTCTAACCAAGAGGAAATAATTGCATCATTATCCCAGTTGATAATTGTCTCTTTAGCTGCTTCTTTGTATCGATTCTTCGAAGAACTATCTAATTGTATATATTGGCAAATGCATTCGGCATACGCCTCCAAATCAAAGGGTTCCACTAAGTAACCATTTTGATTATTTGAAATCATATCACGTGGGCCACTAGGGCAATCAAATGAAATGCAAGGAACACCGAAGGACATTGCTTCAAGTAAAACCATACCAAATCCTTCCATCTTTGACGTAAAAGCAAAAAGCTCTGCATTCTTATAGTAATCTGCAATTCTAGTCGTGTGAGGAATCATTTCAACATTGGTTAAGCCACTCGTTTGAATGTAAGTTTTAAGGCTTTCTTCTTCTTCTCCGCTGCCAATAATCTGTAATTTCCACTCATGACCCGGCAATTTCTCATTAACCTTTTCCCAAATTTGAAGTAAAAGGAGTTGCTGTTTATCACTAGTCAGACGTCCTACATTAATAATCGTTTTAGTATCTTCTGGCTGAGTGAGGCTGGGAGCAAATGTCGTCAGATGTGGCATATAAAATGCTTGATACCCTAAATCTTGATAAATATTGGTATCCATTGTAGTTGGCACAGAAATTGCTTGTAAGCGTGGGTATAAATACTGCTTAACAAGTCTATAAATCTTATTGTAAGCATAATAAGATGCATGTTCTGACGCTATCAACTTATTACGATAGTATTTTTTTGAAAGGTAAATCTCTAAACCATTCATCGGAAATGCTGTATAAATGACATCAAAAGTATGATTTTTGAAATATCTTCGCAATGCTCGAACTGATTTAATAGCATTTACCGGAACACTTAGGATACGTCTAAACCGAGACGTCATATCCATCTCTAAAGGAACATGTAAAGAGTCCAGAGTAATACGTTGATCCAATTGATAGGCGGAAATCGGCTCATCTTTCACTAATATCGTAATGTCATAGTAGTTACAAAGGTGATTCGAAAGATTGGCAATAACCCTCTCAATCCCACCAAATGCATTCATGCTGTTTAAATATATCAATAACCTCTTACTCATTTAGCCAACCTTGCTAACAATATTCTTCTCCAATATTTCAGCTCATTAAAAACTAAAATGAATAGAAAAAATGATAATTTTATATGTTTCTGTTCATACAACTCAAAATAATTCATTTTCATTCCGTTATTCATTTCTTTGATATTTGCTGATAGTCCTGAACTTCCAAATCCCTGCTTCCCACCATCGTAGATACTTAATTGTTCTGGGATATAATAATAACTATAGTTAAGGGCAATTTTATAGAAATATTGAGCATCTTCACAATAGGACCTAGATATATCGAATCCTCCAATTTCTTCAAAAATTTGTCTTTTGAAAAGGACTGTCGATGTTTGAGGGAATACTTTTATGCATAAATCTTTGATGGATGGTCTATATAATGTTGTCACTTTTTTTCCTAAAATGACTAATGGCGACTCTATATGATTTCCTCCAATAAAATCAATGTTGGAATTTTTATTGATATAATCCCACTGAATTTCAATTTTATTAGGTAACCATTCATCATCTGAATCCAACAGTGCTACCCATTCGGATTTTGATTCATGTAGTCCCTTGTTTCGAGCTACAGAAACACCAGAGTTAGCCTGATTTATAACTAAAATATTCATTTGAGAATTTTTACTCTTAAACGAATTAATAAGCTCTTCAGTTTGATCTGTTGAACCGTCATTGACAATAATAATTTCTGTTATTAAATCTAATCTAGTCTGTTTTTTTAACGATTCCAATGCTCTAAGAATCGTATTTTCGGCATTATAGGCTGGAATAATAACTGAAATCATTATACACGCTCCCATATTTGGGTTTCGGGGTTATATATTTTTACAACTTTAGCTGGGGCACCTACAATAACTGAATAATCGGGATAATTTCCCCGAACGACTGAATTTGTTCCGACTACACATTGTTTTCCCAATATAGTACCAGCTTGAATTGAAGCTCCAAAGCCGATAAAACAATTTTCTCCAATCTGTGTGTCTCTATAAACCATTGGTTGCTCTAAAATATGTTTCCCAATTTCTTGGTACTCATGGTCGATATTAGTAATAAATACATTTCCTAGAATAGTTGTGTTAGCTCCTATTTTTAAATTATCTTTCATTGATGTTATATGAAAATTTTGACCTATTGAGCAGTTATCGCCGATTGTAATACGACCCCCATCATAAGTTTCCATCCGGTTGCCTGGAAAAATTCTGACACGATTTCCAATGGCAATATTCTTGGTTCCTACTAGTGAAATTGAAGAGGCTAAATAAGAAGATCGGCCAACTTGGGCAAAAAAGGGTTTGCGGAATTGTAATCTTAACCACCACCATAATTTCTGTAGTTTCATTGTCTCACCTTAATTATTTTAGAACATCGAGAACCCATTGCCTAAGACTATATTTATCATAAATCTCGGTAGACAAAGGTTCATAAGTAGTTTCAAAAAACTCAGGATCAATTGTAATATCATCACGACCAATAACACAGATATTAGTTGGATTATAAAAATCATATTCTTTGATAGCTGCATTCGTTGTGATGATTTTTTTATTCATCCCAATCATTTCAATTGTACGCATGGTTAAACCAGTTTGTTTTGGATGTTGAATATCCAAAACGGCTTTAGATTCATCTACTATCTCGGCAATATCAGAACTGGATAATTTGATAAAATCAAAATCAGACGCTTTAGTTCCACGAAATTCTGCCTTGGTTAAGCAATAAAAAGAATACATAAAGCGACTTTGTAAAAAATTAAAAAAATAGTAGGATTTCCGATTAGCATCTAGAAATGCTTGGACTTGTTTAATGATTTTGTATCGATCCGAGTGAATAGTTCCTAGGAAACTCACATCATACCGATAAGTTACTTTACTATCAAAAGTTCTTTTAAAATCATCTGCAAAAAACAAAGGTCTAAAAAAGATATCCTTATGAGATTTACTATCTGCCAAATCAAAACTATAAACTTTATCAAAATAAGGTAATTTTTTTCTAATATCAACGACATTTGATAACGAATCCCACATATAGAGGGTAAAGATAGACTTTGGAAAGGCTAAACGATAGGCTTCAAGAATATGTTCCGTCGGCATCTCACATTTGAGAAAAAAGACATAATCAAAAGCTATATTTTTAACTTCATTTAAAATATTAAAAAAATAGTCCTCTGTTTGTCGTGATAAGATATTTGGATTTATCTTCAGCAAAGCCTTTTGATAACTTTTTTCAATTGGACGTTCATTATAGTAGCTAACATCGGCTCCAAGATCAATCATTTTATCGCGTATTTTTAATTCATATCCAAAAAAAGCAGGACAGAAAAAAAGGATTTTTTTTCCTAATAAGGGCTTATCGTGCATGTTTACTTCCTATGTTATTTGCGCTTAAATCAATTCTTTTTCCGAAAGATGAACTGAGGTTTCAAAATCAGTTATTTGATAGTTAAAATCATACTGGGAAAGATTCTGATTATAGACCAAATTTCCAAATAATTTATTGATTTGAGTGACGTTATTGAATGACGTTATAATTGGATTGAATAAGGAAACTAATAAAGTTCTTTTGCCATTGACTTGACGAATGGTTTTAACTAGTTCGCTTGTGTTCACATATTCTTTGTTTTGTGGGAAATATGTCCCTGATAATGATAAATCTATCGATTTTCGTACAAACTCCAGTAGATTATCAATGTATATCATACTTCTTTGATTAGATATTTTTGGAAATAATAATGTAAACTTAGAGAGTTTGGAAAGTCTTGCGTAATTTCCAGTCGCATTTGGTCCATACACCATTGGCGGCCTAATGATAACCACAGCAAAACTCTCTGTTTCTAACTTCTTCAATCCTTCTTCTGCAGCTAACTTACTTTTTCCATAGTATGTTGACGGATTTTCAACAGTGCTCTTCGTAATAATTTCTTGTTCATTGCCATAAACACTCATGCTACTAAGAAAAATAAACTGCCCTACACCAGCACTTTTTGCCAATGTTGCTAATTCAATTGGCAAATCCCTATTAACTTTATCATAAAGGGTTGGGTCCATCTTTTTTTCATTTTTATGTACAATAGCTGCGACATGAAAAATGGAATCATAATTCGAAAAATCAAACTCTTTCCACTTCGGATTAATCATATCTAAAGTATCAACTTTATATTCTTCTTCCGATGATTCTAACCATTTCTCAAAAGAAGTCCCTATGTAAGAATTCGCGCCTGTAATTAGAACTTTTTTCATTTATTTTTCCTTATCCTTTTGCCCAGTTCCACCTTCAACAACGCCTTCACTTTTTATTACACTTAGAAAAGTTCCAATGAAACATTTCATATCCATGAAAAAATTCAAATGGTCCACATAATACCCATCTAATTTGGCCTTCTCATCTATTTCAAGTTCATCTCTACCATTGATCTGAGCCCAACCGGTTAAACCTGGACGAATATCATTTGCCTTATATTTATCACGTTCTTCAATTAAATCATATTGGTTCCAAAGTGCAGGTCGTGGTCCAACTATAGCCATTTCCCCTTTTAAAATATTGATAAGTTGTGGAAGTTCGTCTAGACTTGTTTTCCGAAGTATTTTTCCAACTTTAGTAATCATTGCATTTGGATCTTTCAATAAATGTGTTGGCATGTCAGCTGGAGTATCTGTATACATACTGCGATACTTATAAATCATAAAATGTTTTTTATTTTTTCCAACGCGCTTTTGCTTAAAGAAAACAGGCCCTTTTGAATCGATTTTGATGACAAGTGCAATCAACAACATCATTGGACTTAAAATAATAATGGCAGTCACAGATAGAATAATAGCCATTAAACGTTTAATAATTGGATACACAATAACCTCCCAGTAATCCCTTTACATAATCTGATAACTGTTATCGAATTATGTAAAAGGAGTAAATGAAACATTTACCGCTTTTAATGTTAATCTTGCCTTGCATAAGTGATTAGTTTTTCTTTTAGAGTAGCATTATCTAACTTATCAAGGTTAGAAATAAAGTCTAGAACCTCATCTCTTTTTTTCACTTCAACCTTACCTACAAATATCTTTTCAAAGATTTGATCACTGACTCTTTCTTCTGTAGATAATAGCTCTTCATAGAGTTTCTCGCCAGGTCTTATACCAGCTTCTACAATTTGTATTTCTTTCTCGGTGTAGCCACTAAGTTTGATCATCTTCTTAGCTAATTCTAGGATTTGTACTGGCTCACCCATATCAAGAACAAATATCTCACCACCCTTAGCCAAGTGCCCCGCTTGAATAACTAAACGGCTGGCTTCTGGTATTGTCATGAAATACCGTGTCATACGGAAGTCTGTGACCGTAACTGGTCCACCTTTAGCAATTTGTTCCTTAAACAGAGGTACTACTGATCCTCGGCTGCCTAGTACATTACCGAAGCGAACCCCTGCAAATTGCGTTTTAGCAGGTTCGTTTAAGCTTGTTACAATCATTTCTGCAACACGTTTTGTTGCCCCCATAACATTCGGAGGATTTACGGCTTTATCAGTTGATACCATGATAAACTTACCAATGTTTGCATTTTTGGCAGCTTCAGCAACATTTTTGGTTCCAAAAATATTATTTTTCACTGCCTCTTTAGGATTGTATTCCATCAAAGGAACATGTTTGTGTGCTGCTGCGTGGTATACAATATCAGGTTTGTAGGTAGCCATAATATCGAACATTAGTTCCCTATCTTGAATATCAGCAATCAAAGGTATAATCTCGATTTTCCCCTTATACAAACCAATCAATTCACGGTTGATAAGATAAATTGAATTTTCACCATGTCCTAAAAGTAATAACTTTTTAGGACAGAATTTAGCAACCTGTCGACAAATTTCTGAACCGATTGAACCACCAGCACCAGTAACTAGAACAGTTCTCCCCGTAAAATACTGGTTCAAACTCGATTGATCCAACACAACTTCTTTTCTACCGAGAAGATCAGCAATATCTATCTCTTTTAACGAATGAGAAGAAATATTTCCTAAAATAGTGTCCTCAATCAGAGGCACTTCTGTTAACTTAACACCTAAACCTTGGGTTAGATCAAGAATTGCTTCCCTGTCAGAACCATTTAAAGAGGGGATGGCTAAGACAATTTGCTTAATTTCAAAAATTTTTACTAGGCGAGCTAGGTCATTTCGATTGCCTAGTACTTTAACACCATTTATGATGGTTCCTTGTTTATAAAGATCATCATCAATCACACCAATTAAATCAATATCTGTTTGGCTTTGGCTTAGTAAATCAATGAAAATACGCCCTGCTTTCCCACCGCCATAAACGATAGTTTTTACATATTCAGCTGAGGGATTTCTCTTTTGAAATCTTTCTTCATTAATGAATCGCCATAAAATACGAGGCGTAGAAACAAAAACCGTAGAAAAAATAAATGAAAGAAATGGAAAGCGGTATATTAATATTCCCATTTGAAATATTTGTTCACATATGAATAATACCAAATGTGAACATAACAATGATATTGAAATATTAATTAATGTCTTGTAGTCAGTGTATCGTGTTAAAACAGAAAATAACCCTAATTGAAAACTGACAATAAGATAAATAATACTAATTATCGAAAATACAATTGCATGTGTCTGTGAAAATATTAGATTTGAGTCTTGAAGAATCCAAAAAGTAAAAAGTGTACTGAATAAAATCATTAATAAATCAGTTACAATTAATACCAGTCTTTTTATACTTCTATTAATTCGGCTTAATCTATATCCTATTTTTTGTAATGTCTCCATAGTCTCCTCAAAAACAACTAAAAACAAGAGCGTATTACTCTAATATTATTTTGAAACACGTGATCTTGTTTTTTTAGATGATCTCTTGTTATTTTTTTTAGCGTGGTTCCCATAGTTCCCATAAGTACCGTAAGCACCATATGAACTATACTTATCTATTGTTAAATCAACTTTATTAAGGATGATTCCTAAAAATGGTGTCCCACTTTGAGATAATTGTTCAACTGCTTTTTGGATGAATTTACGTTTTATAGAACCAGATTCCACAACTAATAAACTTGCATCACATTGCTTTGCAATAATTGCAGAATCAATAACCAATCCAATTGGAGGCGAGTCCACAATAATAAAATCAAATACCTCTCTTGCTTTTTTTAACAGTTGATCAAAGTACCTATTTTGCAAGAGTGAGGTAGGGTTTGGAGACATTTGTCCAGATGGGATAACCACGAGATTATCGATGTCTGTACTGCAAAAAATTTCAGTAATACCGGCATTACCTGTTAAATAACTAGTTAAGCCTTCGTATTTTTCTAACGCAACAAAAGTACCTGTCATAACTGAGTTACGAATATCAGCATCAATGAAAAGAGTTTTAAAGCCAGCATTCGCAAAAGAAACCGCTAGACTAGTAGATGTTGTTGATTTCCCTTCATTGGGTTGAACGGATGAAATTACAATTGTTTTTAAATCACTTCCAGAAAATTGGATATTTGTCCTGATAGAGTTAAAATACTCTTCTGTTTTTGGAATATCTACTTTTCGTTTACTATTTAATTCTAATTTAGTCATTACTAACCTTTTCTCCTTATAAACGGTTTATGTCGGGAACAATACCAAGCAGTGTTAATTTCATTTGTTCCTCAACATCTTCTGGACTTTTAATGCGATCATCTAGTACTTCAAGAAGTAAGATAGCAATAGTAGACAAGAACAAACCAACAACAAAACCTAGTAAAATATTTCGTTTTGTATTTGGTGTAGAAGGTGAGTTAGCCGGTTTAGCAGCTTCAAGAGTTGTCACATCTTCAACATTGGTTACTGCCTTAATTTTTTCTGAGGCTACTTCACGCAATGAGTTGGCAATATCGCTAGCTGCTCCAGCATTTTCATCCATAACATTGATAGAAATAACACGTGTTTCGTTTGGAATAGTTACGGAAACCTTTGAAGATAACTTTGACGGTGTCATTGCTAATCCTTCTTTTTCAATGACTTGAGTTAGCACATCTTCAGAAGTAATAATTTCCTTATAGTCATTAACCAAGTAACCACCTGCCTGGATATCTTGTACAGTCAAGTTATCTGTGCCTGATGATTGATTGACAACATAAAGCCGCGTTGTAGATTTGTATTCAGGTGTAATAATAAACAAACTGATTAGTAACCCGATAGCAGCACCAATCAAAGCAATTAATAAGATAAGAAATTTACGACTCCATAATTTCTTTAATAATTGTAAAATATCGATTTCTAAAGTAGATGTTTGCATTTTTTCTCCTCGGCCTTTAAATTATTGGCCAATAATTATTTTGGGGGTATCATAAAACAATTCATGTGCTTTTGCACGACCTTTTTTAGAACGTACTATTTTGTACGCTTCAGCCATAAAAGGTGGTCTGCTATGTAGGTTATGCATGTCACTAGCGATACAATCTATTAGATTGTTTTCCAAGAAAAAGATGCCACGTTTTTTAAAGACTTTTTCTTTATCGCCAAACAATTTTGGTTTTAAAATATGATTGCTATTTACTTGCGTATAGCATCCCATATTTTGTAGTTCTTTAACTCTTTCGATATTAAATTCTAGAGCATTGTAGCGTTCAATATGTGCAACTAATGGTGTCAATCCCAATCTTAATACTTGGGAAACCCCAGTTTGGATTTCTTTCCAAGCTGTCGACATACTAAATTCAAGTAAAATGAATCTCTGATTGTTATAAGTTGGTACTAATTTTTTTTCAAGTTTATTAATTAGACTTGGTGTGTAGTATAGTTCGCCTCCGTATAACAATTCTAAACCTGAATACTGTTTTTCTGCTGCTTCTTTTACGATTTGAAAGTTTTTTAGGATGACTTCTTCTGGTGTTTCGAACATTCCTTTTCGTCTATGGGATGTTGCTACAATGGTTCTAACACCTTGACGATAGCTCTCACCTATCAGAGATAGACTTTCCTCAAGGCTTTTAGGACCATCATCAACTTCAAATACAATATGTGAGTGTAAGTCAATCATTTCATTGCCCCTCCATCACTTGCTCGATATTTTCTTTGGCTTTCTTAACACTTTCTTCATCTAAAGAATACATGTATAGTTGTGAACCTGGCATTGCATAGGAAGGAAGTTGACCGGTTGAGCCTGTTCCAGTTACATCTTGTGATGTCACCATGAAGTGCCCTCTATTTTCTAGTTGTTTATTAGCGATGTCCATAAGGACACTTGTCGGTACATTCGTTTGTACTGAATCACCAATTCCATTTAGAACACTTGAAAAATTAGTAATCGTTTTAAAAGTTGTTAGTTTATCAATAATGGCTGCAATTACTTTTTCTTGATTTTTACCGCGGTCATTGTCTCCTCCCTCAAGGCTGTAACGTTCTCTAGCAAAAATTAAAGCCTTCTTAGAATCAAGAGAAATTTTTCCTATCGGAAAATCATAACCCTGACTGGTAAATGCCTGATCATTTACGACTTCTACGCCACCAAGTTGATCAATCAAATTCATAAATGAGGTAAAGTTGATTCGTGCGTAGTAATCAATGTTGATGCCGTACAGATTTTCCAACGTTTTTTCAGATGTTTCAACGCCATAAAGGCCTGCATGTGTCAGTTTATCATATTGATTGCCACCACCATCAGGAATTTTGACATAGGAATCACGAGGAGTTGTCGTCAAAAGAACCTTTTTGGTTTTTAGGTTAATGGTCATGATGATATTGACGTCTGATCTTGATACGTTCGTGATTGGTCCGTAAGTATCAATACCACTAACGTAAATATTTAAAACATCTTCGTTTTGCGGTTTACTCTGTTTTTCAGTTTCTTTTCGTACGGTGTAAGTGTAGAGTGTTTTGACTTTATCTTTAAAAGCATCATTACCATCTTCTAATAAAGGGATATAGGCACTATTGATGACCATGGCTTTATTAGGATCAGACTTAATGCCTTCATAGGCTGTTTGGTAAGAATCAACCTTATTTAGAGGTAAGTCAATCTTTTCCTTGTCCTTAATGTTTTTAATCAAGGTTTCAACATTTGATTTATCAATATCTGAAGGAGCATCAACTGTCTTAGCTTCAGAGATTGACTGGATGTCACTATCTTTATTTACTACAACAGACATCTCAACTTCGGAATAAAATGATGACTCATTAATTCTCTTAGTAGCGTCAATGGTTGACTTGGTGACATATAAGAATGACCCTGAAATCAAGGAAAGCAAAACCAAGACTACTGCTGTCGTTTTAAGAAGCTTCCTGATTAACACAAAAAAAGTAGCCAAGGCTAGAACAATGACAAATCCAAGAACCATAAACCAGTTAAGCCCTCTAACATTCAAAATGTTATTAGACATGACAAGATAGGTTGTTGTCGCTGCGATAAGCGTAAATAGGCCAATTAGAAAACAATCAGCAATCCGCCAATGGTTGGCATTTGATCTCGAACGGTGTGATTTCGAGCGATGATGTTTAGACATAAAAATTCTCCAAAATTTGCTATTCTATATTATAGCGTATTTTATTCGAATAAACAATTTTGTTTTGACAATCTTATCTGATATGTCAAATCCCTTAGACGTTTTTCTGATTTTTTATTCCATATTTTCGGTATTTAGTTTGAGTTCAATGTTTTTGGCTACCTTTTCTGGTATTCCTAAAGATTTTAATTCTTCCAGACTAGCTTCCTTTATTTTTGTGATTGATTTGAAGTGTTTTAAGAGGATTTGCTTGCGTTTTGGTCCCAATCCTTCGATACCATCTAGCTTTGAGCTAAAGGAATTCTTGCTCCGTACTTGACGGTGAAAGGTAATAGCAAAGCGGTGCACTTCATCCTGAATGCGATGAAGTAAGAAAAACTCTTCTGAATTTCTTGGTAAATCAATGACTTCTAAGGGGTCACCAAACAGGAGCTCCTGTGTCTGGTGTTTATCATTTTTTTGCAAACCAGCAACAGGTATCGGCATATTGAGCTCGTTTTTAAGCACATCTTTAGCGATATTGACCTGTCCTTGACCACCATCAATGATAATCAAATCAGGTGCTGAAAGATTTTCCTTCTTCACGCGCTCATACCTACGACGGATAACTTCTCGCATACTAGCATAGTCATCTGGACCATCAACTGTTTTAATCTTGTACTTTCGGTACTCTTTTTTATTTGGCTTACCATTTTCAAAGACTACCATGGCTGACACCGGGCTAGTTCCCATGATATTGGAGTTATCAAATGCCTCGATGCGAACAGGCGTATCAATCCCCATAAGCCGACCTAGATTTTCAATAGCACCTTGGGTCTTTTTAATATCTTTTTCCAAGAGATTGAATTTTTGTTCCAAGCTGACGCGGGCATTTTTGATGGCTAGATTAACCAACTGCTTCTTCTCTCCACGCTGAGGTTTGATGACTTTACTTGGTACGATAGCTTTGACCAATTCCCCATCTATGTCTGATGGGATAAAGACCTCTTTAGGTAAGATATGTTTGGACTCTTGGTAAAATTGTCCCATGTAGGTTAGAAAATCTTCTTCTGGCTCATTATAATAAGGAAAGAGGTTGACGTCCCGTTGAATCAATTTTCCTTGACGAACAAAGAAAACCTGCACACACATCCAACCTTTTTCAGTATAATAACCAAAGATATCGCGATCTTGCATGTCCTGACTCATGACTCTTTGCTTGGTTCTAAGGGTTTGGATGGCTGATAATAAGTCACGATATTCAGCTGCTTTTTCAAATTCCATGCGTTCAGCAAAGGTCTTCATTTTACTTTGCATTTCCTTAACCATTTTATCATCGTGACCATTGAGGAAATTTTTGACATCTGTAATCAAACCATCCCAGTAGGACTTGTCCGTATGGCAGACGGTATGAGCATTGCATTGACCAATGTGGTAATAAAAACAAACCTTATTAGCAGGATTTTTACACTTCTTGAAAGGAAACATGCGATCCAAGAGGCGCTTGATGTCATTCGCCGCATAGACATCAGGATAGGGACCGAAATAGAGACCGCCGTCCTTTTTATTAACCTGACGCGTGATGATTAGTCGAGGGTAGGTTTCATTGGTTATTTTGATAAAGGGGTAGGATTTATCATCTTTAAGCCTGATATTGTACTTAGGCATGTTCTCTTGAATGAGGTTTATCTCAAGTAGCAATGCCTCGATATTTGATTCAGTAACGATAAATTCGAAGTCAGCGATTTCAGAAACCAGCATCTCTGTCTTAGTGTCGTGACTGCCACGAAAATAGCTACGCACTCTATTTCTGAGATTTTTAGCCTTTCCGACGTAAATGATTTTGCCAGTTTTATCTTTATGGAGGTAGCAACCTGGGCTATTTGGCAACAACTCCAACTTGTTTTTAATCAGTTGATTCATAACCTTATTATACCAAAAGATGGCTTCATTTTTTGGTAAAAAATCTAGAATATACTATAGGAGTCATACTTGCTTTTTCAGAGGGTAAAAGTGCACACTGATGGTACGGTGGTAGTACCATGACACCTGTTAAAGCCAGAAAAGTGGCAATTCATTATCAGGCATTTGAGCAAAAGACTTAATCTTTCACTTCGGACAGGTAGGCTTAATTAAAAAGGCAGAACTCGTCATAATGATAATCAGTAAAATGGATTTCTCACTGTGTGTTCGATCACACATGGGCAAGAAACGTTGTAAAAAACAGGGACTTCTTATCAAGGGTGACTCCAACAAATTTGATGGCTCCATCCATCCTTCTCAATGACCTACATTTAATTATAAACTCAGAAATCCTAACGGGATGCTTTTTTCTTTGCTCAATTAATTATTGCCCAAACTTAAAGGCAGAGGTTTGAACTCTGTCTTAGAATGTAGCCCTTCTGAAACTTTGAGATTTCGGAACACCTCGCAGGAAGACGGATAATAATAAAACTCCCAAAAACGCTGTTATTTCAACCTTTTTGAGAGTTTATATTTTGGGCTATAAAGAAAAAAATGGAGAAAATATCCAAAATAGATTTTTTCTTCAACCAGAGACAGAGGGCTTGACCTCTGTTTTTCTTGTTCATGGCAATAAAATCTTACGAATATCGTCATAGTTACTGACAACATAGTTTGGCTCTAACCCACTGTGATTAACGTGATGATTTGGATTATACCACATGGTGTCAATGCCGGCATTGTGTCCCCCTTGAATATCCGCTGTCAGACTATCACCAATCATAAGGGCTTTGTCTTTGGTAAAACCTTTGATATGTCCGCCAATCCAATCGTAGAAGGCAAGGTCTGGCTTAGCTGTTCCAGCTTGCTCTGAGATAAAAACATGATTAAAAAGAGGGCTGATGCTAGACCGTGACATCCGACCTTCTTGGATAGCTGTAATACCATTTGTTGCACCATAAAGCTCATAACCAGTCGCAATCAAATCTTCCAAGAGTTCATGGGCACCGAGGTAGGTTTGACCTTGTTGACTAATATGTTTTTCATAGAGCATTGCCATAGCTTCGCCATCAACTTGATGACCGAAATGTTCAAACAATAGTGCAAAACGTGTTTTCACTAGGTCAGTCTTGGTGATTTTTTTAGCTTCCAAATCACGCCATAACCGTTGATTCATAGGCTTGTAGTAAGCTTTATAACCATCAACATCCTCAACACCAAGCTCTAAAAGCATTTCCGTTAAAGCCGTCTCTTGCGCAGCCTCAAAGTCTAATAGTGTGTGATCAAGGTCGAATAGTAGAAATTTGTAATGAGTCATCTTATCTCCTTTTGAGATATTATACCATACTGCAGCTCTTTGAAAAAATCATTAAGGGCATAGAAAAACCAAGATGCTAGACACCTTGGTTTTTGATTATGTTTAGAAATTAGTCGTGTCTGGATCTTTTTGAGCTTTAACCCCTTCGATAGTATCCAAGATTGCAAGGTCTTCTGCTGATAACTCAAAATCAAAGATATTTAGGTTTGATTCGATATTTTTTGGCGTTACGGATTTTGGAAGTGGTAAGAAGCCTTTTTGCAAGCTCCAACGCAGAGCAACTTGTGCTACTGTTTTTCCATTTGCTTTGGCGATTTCTTTTGCGATTTCGTTCGAAAAGATTGTTCCAGTTCCAAGTGGGCTATAGGCTTCTAAAAGAATGTCATTGTCTTCACAAAATTTAACAAGCTCATCTTGTGGGCAACCCGGTGCTAGAAGAACTTGGTTGACATGTGGTTTGATTTCAGCTGTTTCAAGAAGGGCTTCGATATGGTGTTGCATAAAGTTTGACACACCGATAGCACGTACTTTCCCAGCTTTGTAAGCTTCTTCCATAGCTTTCCAAGCAGCAGCGTTTCCTTCTCTCCAATGGTCACGAATTGGTTTTGGATTTGGCCAGTGAATCAAGAGAAGATCAAGATATTCCACACCAAGTTTTTCAAGTGATTCATCAATAGATGCTTTCGCAAGTTCGTAGTCATGTTTGTCATTCCAAACTTTGGTTGTTAGGAAGATGTCTTCGCGAGCAAGGTCACTGTCAGCGATTGCCTTACCGACACTCACTTCATTACCATAAATTTGAGCTGTATCAACATGGTTGTAACCCACTTTAAGGGCATGTGATACACTGTTGTAAGCTTCTTCGCCATCAGAAATTTGCCACGTTCCAAATCCAATTTTGGGTATTTGAACGCCGTTAGAAAGTGTATAATTTTCCATATAATCCTCCTTGATGACTTGTTGGTCATCTATATTATTATATCCTATTACTTGAGAGAATGTTTACTACGACTAACTTTTCTTTTTGCTTGATGTCATCATAAACATCTGTTCACTTGGTATCTGCTAGACTTTGTTTTTCCAACTTAGCCAGATGATGATGGGGAATCTATTACTATCGCTGTAATTCTTCGCCATCTGCTGAAATGCAGGCTATTGCAGGCACAATGACTCCGTAATCTTTGATTGATATGGCTACTGCTTATATATGGTATTGACAGGCAACGAATGGCATCAACTCTACCTACCTTATTTCTCGAAGATACCTACCATAATTTATCTAGTCAAAAAGCTCATTCAAGTTTTTTCATGCTGTATCAAAATCTTACTATTAGCGTTTGACTTTTCAATGTCATGGGATAAAAATTATTATCAGCCACTTGATGATTGCATTTATTTTACCTCAACTAATCGCACTTTTTCCCTGTTAAACGTTTCCTCACAGGTGATCTTGTGATTAGTCCACTGAAGATTTTGGTAACACTCTTAGCAATAGCTTTTTTTGTGAAAACTAGACATGGAATCCACATCCTTTAGCAGCTTCACTATGTGGGTTTAGGGATATGGCACAAGTTTAGCAAAACTTTTCTATTGTTTTTCTTTCCTTAGTTGTCTAATCGTTGGCGTAACTTCTCAACGAAAAGATAGGCAGCTGGGCAAATAAGCGTGTTTTTCAAGGTAAGGTGGTTGATTTGATAGATGCGTTTGCGATCGGTATGTGGGAAGGCTGCGCAGGCTTTGGGTCTAGCATCATAAACATCACAGAGGTTATCAGAACCTAGAAATGGGCAAGGCATGGCTTTAAAAACCTTGTCACCATCTTCATCCACGCGCAGATAGGTCTGCTCAAAGGTTGATAATTTCATGCGAAAGAGTTTTGACATGCGGGTAATATCAGCTTCTGTCAAATCTGGTCCTAAATCTTTACAACAGTTGGCACACTTGGTGCAATCAATCTCTTGAAAGACTTGTTCGTGAAGTTCTTTGCTGATTTTATCCAAATTTTTCGGCGGCTTTTTCTTGAGTTTCGCAAGAAATTTACGATGGACTTCTTGTTTTTGAAGGGCTAGTTGATGATAATGTTCAATATCGATTTGCTCTGTTATAATCTTATTTCCTAAATATTTATGAACCTTATTATAACACAAGTTTTATAGTCTTTTGAATTAACTTTGGTACATGGCCACTTTCGACTTGCCCTACGCCTACTCAATGAAAATTAAGCACTGTCCACGTCTCAACTCCTTGTTCTGAAAGTTAATTCATTTGACTATAAGGCAGTTGTAAAGAGTTTGATTTGTAAAATTAAGTTAGGTATAAAAACCCCTTGAGGTTAAGGATCAGATAAGCTACCACATTTGTCTGAAAAGGACTAACATAGATGACTTTGTTCTAGTGGAAGCATCTGTCAAATAAAGCATTTCCACCCCATGATTGGAGGAGACCATTTTGAAATTGGAAATCCAGTTCAACTAATCAGGATGTTGATTGATTCTTCACCAACCTGAGTTCCCCTGAGCAGAGAGACTAAAAGCAGTATTCCAATGGGTAACTTAGCCGAAAGGAATTCTCTAGGCAAATGAGTCTTACTGAGGTTAGTCAGAGGATTTTTATCCGCTATAGCTGGTAGGAGAAATAGAACTTCTAGGAAATGTTTAGTTACCAACCATCCTATCAAGTTTTTCCGAATCGAATAACTGTGTTCAACTAGTTTGACAATTTAGAAAGTGTTAAAACTAAACCCTTCATCGCTTTAGGTACAATCATAACTACCTGTTTAACAGGTGAGTTAGATAGGGGTTATAAGTCCAGTTCACATCACCAACCAGTGCCTAGATGAGTGATGTTAGTTTTCACTTACTGTTTACGCAGCTGGAATTTTTTGTATAAGCATCAATGTGCTCCCACTATGCGGGTGTTGTTTGTCTCGTATCTTCCAAAGCGAGACGGTTCACACTAAAGTCACACAATAAAAAAGAGAGAAGACGAAAACGTCTCCTCTCCTGTTTAGCTATAAGTCGCCCACTACAATTGACAGGGACTATTTTTTTAATCTTCGTATGAACGGAAGGGTTCATTTTTCTTAGGTTGTCGATCAGGCGTAATTTCAAGACCCATCTCATTTTTCTCATGATATAGTTCTTTTAGAAGGGCAAAGAGAACTAAGACAAGGACTACTGAAAATGGTAGGGCTGCAATAATCAAAGTGTTTTGAAGAGCATCTAGACCGCCTGAAAGCAAAAGCGCAATCGCAATGCCTGCCAAGGCTACACCCCAAATCAATTTTTTACGGTTAGTTGGGTTCAAATGACCGTCTTCTGTCAACATAGCCAAAACATAGGTTGCTGAATCGGCAGATGTGATAAAGAAAGTTGAAATCAAGATGATAGCCACGATTGACAGAACAACACCAACTGGATATTGGTCAAAGGTAGCAAACAGAATTTCTTCAGTCGCAAAACGTGTCAAATCAACCCCAGATGCTTGAACAGTATTTGAAAGCGTACCAAAGGCAGAAAACCATAAAAAGCTCAAAAGTGTTGGTGCTAAAAGAACAACCGTTAGAAATTCACGGATTGTACGTCCTCTTGAAATACGAGCAATGAAGACCCCTACAAACGGTGACCATGAAATCCACCAAGCCCAATAGAAAACGGTCCAATTGTTAATCCATGTTCGTTTTGCCTCGTCAAAGGCTGCTGCACGGAAACTCATACGAAAGAAGGTTTGAAGGTATAAACCAATAGACTCCGTAAAAGTATCGAAAATAGAGACTGTTGGTCCTAAAATAATTGCTAAAGCTAATAAACCAACGGCTAAAATCAAATTGATGTTCGAAAGTATTTTCACCCCTTTACCAAGACCTGATAAGGCTGACATGATGAAAAGTGCAGTGGTAATAATAATGATAATGATTTGGATAACATGATTATTAGGTATGCCAAATACATAAGACAAACCACCGTTTATTTGTGCAGCACCAAAACCAAGAGTTGTCGCCACCCCAATAACTGTTGCTAGAACGGTAATGGTATCAACAACTGTTCCTAGTGGACCGTCAACTTTATCACCAAAGAAAGGTTTCAAAGTAACAGATAAGAGGTATTTTTCTTTCTTACGAAAACCAAAGTAGGCTAGGGCTAGAGCTACCAAGGCATACACTGCCCAGGCATGTACTCCCCAGTGAAAGAAGGTGAAACGAAAAGAGTCTGCCAAAGCCTCTTGTGATGCTAGTGGTGCATTGGGGGTAGAAATGGCAAAGTGACTCAAAGGCTCCGCTGCCCCGTAGAAAACCAAACCAATCCCCATACCTGCTGAAAACATCATGGCAATCCAAGATGTCGTACCGTGTTCTGGTTTAGAATTAGGATTACCCAGACGAATCTGTCCAAGTGGACTAACGATAAAGAAAATACAAAACATTAAAATTGTTGTTACTAATAACAAGTAAAGCCAACCAAAGTTTGTTGTAATAACATTTCTCAAGTGCTGTGTTGTTGCTTGGAAGGGTTGTGGAATCACAATTCCTAGCAATACTAATAAAACAGTCACTCCTGCTGACCACATAAATACTTTAGTGGATATTTTTTTATTCATAAATTCCTCCCAGTATATAATCTACAATTTTTGACTGGTATAGTCAACGGATTTGGCACCGAAACCACACAATGAATTTATAAAATGGTCAGTTTGAAAGTGCTTAACCTCGCTTGATTCATTAGTTCAATGAGTTTTCCAGAAAATCACATTTTTAGTGAAACTCTTTGAAAATCAAATTCAGGTCTTGTTGATTTGATGAACTTTAGTTCTATCTGTGTTCGCATTTCCTAGTCTGATTTTGATTTTCAAGTATTATATATTAAATGGCTAAATAAAAAAGCTGAGACTTTAATCCTTCTCAACTTTTTAACGGAATTGCCTTTAAAAAACAATCAGAGACTTAATCGCTTCTCGCTTATCCATTGCTTCATAGGCAGCTTGAATATCATCAAGGGCAAACGCTTTTGTAAAGACTTTCCCTGGATTGATTCGACCGGATAGAACAGCTTCCAGTAGGATTTCCTTGTCGAATGTGGTTACAGAAGCAATGCCACCTCGTAGCCCAATGTTCTTAAAGAAGAGCTGATTAGTGTTCATGTCTTCTTTTTGTGGAATTCCCACACGACCAATAACTGCTCCTGGACGTGCAATTTTTATGGCTGTGTCTACTGATTGCTCAGTACCGACACATTCTAAAATAGCATCGACTCCCGCGCCATCGGTCATCTCCATAACACGTTCAACAGCTTCATCACCACGTTCCTCAATAATATCAGTTGCACCGAATTCTTTAGCCAAAGCCTGACGATCAGGGTACTTGCTCATGGCAATAATACGTTTAGCTCCTAAAAGTTTAGCGCCAATAACACCACAGAGGCCGACCGCTCCATCACCCATAACAACGACGGTATCACCTTCTTTAACTTCTGCTGTCTTGGCTGAGTGGAAACCTGTCGCCATGACATCAGATAAGGTTAAGAGTGATTTCAATTGATCGTCTGAATAATCTTCAGGTTGACCGGGTATTTTTACTAAGGCCCAGTCAGCATTACGATAGCGCATGTACTCTGCTTGATAGCCAATAATAGGACCTGACTTATAATTTTGGCAGTTACCATCAAAACCTGCCTTACAAGCTGCACAGTAACCACATCCATGCGTAAATGGTACAACAACAAAGTCACCAGGTTTGACGTTCGTCACATCACTCCCGACTTCTTCAACAATACCAATTGCCTCATGACCTGCAAAAGTTCCAGATTCTTTGTGAGAAATCCCCCGATACCACCATAAATCTGAACCGCAAACACAGGCACGGACAACCCGAATGACCGCATCTGTTGATTCTTCAATCTTTGATTTTTCAGTTTCTGTTACCGTCATCTCGTACGGTTGTACAAAAGTAGCTACTTTCATAAGACACCTCTTTTCTTTTTAACATATTATACTCCTTTTTCAGTAACTATAATACTTGAAGCGTTCAGTTTTAGTTGACTGGATAAGTAAACAGAACCAGCATATGCCAGTTCTTCGAATGTAGCTAAACTTCTGAAAATTTGATAATTTAGGAAATCTTACAGGGAGATAGATAATATGGTCAAATGAATTAAACTTTTAAAAAAGCTCTTATTTCAGCGTTTTTAGGAGCTTTTCGGCTACAAAGAAAAAAGATTGAAGAAAATGTCCAAAATGAACTTTTTCTTCAATCTGAGAGAACCAGCACAAGCCAATTCTCCTTTGGAAAATAATGTTAAAATTGTCTATCCATTATCTTAAACAGGAAAGATACCAATTGTTCTGATTCGTCGGCAGTTAAGAGTTTTTGACTTTGCTCTTGCATTTTCCTTAGATAAGCTCTTATTAGTTGTTCTGTCTTTTCAAAGGCTTTGGTCTGTTCTAAGCGATTATAAAAGGTATTTAACTCTTCTTCCGACCATTTTTTTCTTCTATCTAACTGGAAATCTTTAACCATTTGATAATCAGCTTCTCTAGCAAATAAGAATGGTGCCGTATAGATTCCATTTTGAATATCCTGCATTCGAGGTTTGCCCGAATTTTTCTCATCAATTTGATAATCAATGAGATCATCACTAATTTGAAATGCCATACCAATTGATAGTCCTAAGTTATAGGCTAAACGGGATTCTCGCTTGGGGATTCCTTTTTCCCAAACACCCACTTGACAGGCTAGTGCAAAAAGCAAGGCAGTTTTACCTTTAATTTGCTTCAAATAAGCCTTCATCGTCATCTTATAGTCAAATTGGTTCATCAATTGTGCCAACTCCCCTGCAAGAATTCGCTCAATCACTTTATTATTTCCCAAAGCCTGATCTTCTTCGCCGACATCTAACAGTTTAGCAGCCTTCAATAAGAATCGATTGGCATAACTCAATAAATAGTCACCGGCATAAATAGCAATGCGGTTAGAAAATGTTTTATTCATCACTTGCAAACCACGACGGCTATCTGCATCATCAATCACATCGTCATGAATCAAGGTCGCTAAATGCAAGGTTTCAAGATAAGCAGCAAGGTAAAGTTTTCCTTCTGCAATGTGCCCCGTCTTGGATTGAGAAAGTAAGAGACATAAGCCCGACCGTAAATACTTTCCAGGGGCATCCATATAAGCAATAATTTTTTCTTTAACCTCTGGATGTATCACCGATAATTCAGAGATCATAATTGATTTGACAGATTCTAATCCTTTTTGAATCTCTGGGAAGTCATCCCAAATGTGATGTACCACGCAAAACTCCTTATCAATCGTAGAATAATCAGTTTTATCCAACTAACTTAAAAAGAAAAGTTATCTCAGGTTAGTCATTACAACTACCATAAGATAACCTTATTCTTATTATAGCACGGATTTTTGGGAAATCCTATGGCCTGTGTTAGCGTCTGTAGAGATGTTTTGGCTTACCGTAAATCCACTTATCAAGCAGGCGACCGAGCCATGGCATAATCCAGTAGTCAAGACCAAACGAACGTCCTGCTCCTGCCATCAAGGCAATAGCAACTGGAATGAACCAAACGTTTACCCAGAAGAACATTCCTGAAAGGCTGAACATGACGACAAAGGCTGCTGTTACAGCTGATACCAACCATACAAAGGCACCAACAATGAGAGCAAGACCAATCGCAATCTCAACACAAGTCATCATTTTCTGCATGAAGAGAGCAACTTCTTGGTTTGGCAACATGAATTTCATGATTGATGCAAACCAATCTGGCATTTCTTTCAAGACTTGCATTGGTTCCTCACCATAGGCATAGCTCAAGCTGAAGATTTGGTGGCTAGCCTCTGCAGTTGCTTGCGCTGCTCCTTCTGCTGCTTGAGAAGCTCCTGATACTGCTTCTGATGATGCAGCTGTCTCTGAAGCTCCTGAAGATGCTTCGGCTACCTGCTGTAACCATGGAAATGGGAAGACAACCTTGTCGCCAAACCATGACTGCGTTCCGAAAAGACCAAATGCCTTCTTAACCCCTTCAAACAACCAAACCGATCCGTAGAAGATGCGAAGTGGCACTAACCACATGCGGTTTCCCTTGCTTGATGTGTGACTACCAAACATGTTACGCCCATCTGCTACGTCAAAGAATTCATGACGCATGTAAGCTCCGATATTGTAAAAGCTACGGATGGTAAAGAAGTATAGAAGATTAGTGAAGTGTTTCATAGCACTTGCAATGAAGCCCGATACATGGTATTTGTCCATGACAAAGGCAACAGTGTACTTAGTACCAATAGAGACAAGGAAACCATCATATTTGCCTTTGAAGGCTTCTTTTTCACCACCACTAATTGCTGCGATAATATTATGCGCTGCAGTATGACCTGTTTGTTCAGCGGCTTGTACAATTTGAGGGACTGGACGACCTTCTTGGGAGCCATCTTCGTAGTACATCACATCACCAGCTAGATAAACATTTTCTTTTCCTTGAGCTTCCATGTATTGGTTGGCAACAAGGCGACCTGCACGCGCTTGTTCAATACCAAAGTTTGCTGTGTCTGTATTTGCTTTGACTCCAGCAGTCCAGATTGAGGTGTAAGTTGGGACAACACGACCTGATGAAAGATTCAATGCATCTTTTTCAACGCTTGTAACGCCATCTGCAAGAATCAACTCAACACCTTTTTTCTCAAGGTATTTACGGGCTTTAGTTTGTTCTTTCTCAGTTACCATGTTGAGGATGTTTGGCATTGCTTCAACAACCTTGAGTGAGAATTCTTTTGGATCAAGTTTGTAGCGTTTAGCTAAAATTGGTACCCAATCAATAAGTTCACCAATCATTTCGATACCAGTAAAGCCAGCACCGATAACAGTGAATGTTAAAAGAGCACGGCGTTTAGCTTCATCATGCTCACCCATCGCCTGTAAGCATGAGTTAACAATATGATCGTGAAGTTTTTCTGCGGCTTCGATTGACCAAAGCGTAAAGCCATTTTCTTTAACACCTGGTGTTCCAAAGTCATTGGCTTCACCACCCATAGCTAGGAGCAAGTAATCAAATGAAAGCGTTTGATGTTCAGCAACTACTTTTTTATTATCGTAATCAATCGATACAACTTTGTCTGTTACCAAGTTAACTTTTGGATATTTTTTAAAGATGCGTTGCAGATCGTATTTGATTGCTTCAGGTTCTACACGACCTGCTGCAACTTCGTGCAGTTCAGTCATATAAGTTTGGAAAGAATTTTTATCGATTAAGGTAATCGACACATCTTTGTCTTTTTTGTATTTTTTAGCTAATTGGCGAGCTGCAGTCACACCTGCATAACCAGCACCAACGACAACGATGTTTTTTGTCACAGCTAAATCCCCCTAATTTTTTATTCATAATACGTTTTCAATTATATCAAACTAATTAGTATTAAACAATAGACTTTGGAATTATTTTCACAAAATTTTAAAATAAGTTTTATGGTAAAATAGAATTATGACAAATTCCAATCGAAAATTAATGTTCATCACCATGCTCGTTGCTCAAGCAGTGGTTATTTCTTTTTTTGAACGTTTTATTCCTACTCCTTTTGCTTTTGCTCCAGGTGCCAAGCTAGGCTTTGGAAATCTCGTTACTATCATTTCCCTGTTTACTCTTCCTGTCAAAGATAATTCTAAAGTTGTTGCCTTCCGACTGCTTGTTTCCACCTTCCTTAGTGGAACTTTTTCCACCTTCTTATATGGTTTAGCTGGTACTATTTTAAGTTATCTCACCATGTTATTAATTAAGCAATTAGGACCCAAACGTGTTAGCATTATCGGTATTTCAGTTATGGGGGGAATCATGCATAATATCGGACAGCTAGTTGTCTTTGCCTTGATTGGGCAGTCTTGGTTAGTCTTAAATTATCTGCCAATTCTATCATTCAGTGGCATTCTCTCTGGTTTTTTCGTTGGCTTAACAGGAAATTATTTATTAACCAAGCTAAAACCACTCCGTGAATTTCAAGCATCACTTCCTGATGGTTGGCATGTTTCTTAAATTTTACCTGTCATAATACTGGTGAATTTCACTAATTTAGCGTAAAATGAAGTATAATAGCTGGAAAGGATGATACCGATGTCCACTCAATGGAAACAGTATCCCGACTTAGAAAATAATCTCAATAAAACCTGCCTTCTAATTGAAAAATCGATTCGAGTTCGTAATGACGATATAGAGTCTGCTCTCGTTACTCTGACCAACGCTGGAGGAAAATATCTCAGACCAGCATTTTTCTTTTTATTTACTAGTTTTGGATCTAAAAACCCAAAAACCGATCCTTCCCTAATAGAAATCGCAGCTTCCTTAGAAATCCTCCATATGGCAACGCTTATCCACGATGATGTCATTGATGATTCGCCAGTTAGACGTAGCACTGTTACCATTCAATCACAGTTTGGTAAGGACATCGCTGTTTATACTGGTGACTTTCTCTTCACTGTTTTCTTTGACTTGGTTCTAAATAACATGAATGGTTCCCCTTATATGGCTGTCAATGCCAAAACCATGAAAAAAATTTTGGTTGGCGAATTGGATCAAATGCAACTTCGTTATCGTCAGGACCAGAAAGTTCGAGAATACATCAGAGCCATTTCTGGTAAAACTGCCGCTCTCTTTCGTTTAGCTTGCCGTGAGGGAGCTTACTTCTCACATGCTGATAAAGAAATCATTCGTTTAGCAGGCCATATCGGTCATAATATTGGTATGGCTTTCCAAATTCTTGATGATATTCTGGATTACAGCGCTGATAAAGAAAGTTTTAATAAGCCTGTTTTAGAGGATTTAACAACTGGAGTTTATTCGCTACCACTACTACTGGCCATGGAAACAAACCCCTCAGCTTTCAAGGATTTACTTAATAAAAAAGAAAAGATAAGCCAAGCTGATATTGAGGAAGTCTCAAACTTGGTCCAGGAAAATCAAGGTATCGACAAGGCCAAAGAATTAGCACAGCGTTTCACCAACAAAGCCCTTGAAGATATTCATAAACTACCGCGTAACAAAGAACGAAAAATCCTAACACGATTAACCAAGGAACTCCTAAAACGAAGCATTTAAAAAAGATGTTGGACATATTGTCCAGCATCTTTTCTTATCGTGTTATCCGTCCATCATCTACTGCTTTCAGATGGGCGAATCTTTGGTTAGTTGACAACAAGTCTTGGGGATTGCCATCCATGATTAGTTGACTTTGCTCCAAAAAGATGACGCGATCAACCTTTTCAATCCCTTTCAAATGATGGGTAATCCAAATAACTGTTTGTCGGTTCAAAGCAGACATGATGGTGTTAATAAGCCCCATCTCTGTAACAGGATCAAGACCTACGGTCGGTTCATCAAGAATAACAATTGGCGTTTGTTTGAGCAATATTCGTGCTAAAGCTAAACGGTGACGCTCTCCTCCTGAGAATCGAAGACCTGCCTCATCCACTTGCGTTGCCAATTGATGAGGTAACTTAGCAATCATTTCTTTCAAGCCGACCTGCTCAAGAACCTGCCAGATTTTTTCTTCGGAGGCGTTGTCATTGCCCAATCTCAAATTGTTCAAAATGCTTGTATTGAATAAATAGGGATTTTGTTGCATAATACCAATCTTATCAGCGATAGCATCACCAAACTCAGCAGTTTCAATACCAGCCAGCGTAACACTTCCTTGACTGGCTTTTAAATCACCTCTGATAAGACTAGCTAAGGTTGATTTCCCTGTACCACTGCGTCCAAGAATAGCCACTTTTTGACCTTGTGGAATAGTCAAATTGATATCCTTCAAAATAAGCTCTGAACTATCTTGGTAATAGAATTGCAACTTAGAAATAGCAATATCAAGCGCCTCATCCGCCAGTTTTTTAGATAACTTTTCTTGATCCACCGCATCATCCAAATCATTTAGTCGAGTGATGGAATCATGATAAATGACCGTTTCTTGACTAGCTGCTGATAAACCAGCAAATGCGTCTGCCAATGGAAAGATAGCCAAAACAAAGGCGGCAACCCAGTTAGCCATGCCACCATGGTTGCCAGGGAAACGGTAACTAGCCCATGCTAGGACGAATACTGCCACAAGACCAAAGATAACTTCAAAAAGAAGATTTCGCTTTCGGTTAAAGCGTTTAATCTTTTCCTGAATATCTGAGAGGTCGGCTTGGCTGGCTTCATGAAGTCTGACATAATCTTCCCCGCGTTGGCTAAATATCCAATCAGAAATGCCGAGAACATTATCCGTCAATTCACGATAAAGGTGATTTTTGATGTCTTTTTCTCTGGTCTGCCGAGCACCATTTAAGACTAATGAATAAATCGGCATGACAACTACTAAAAGCCCAAACAAGAATAACATGACTAAAGCAAACCACCAGGAGAAATAACCTAATCCAAGAATGATAAAGGCATATAAAAGCCAGGCAATTAGTGTTGGAAAGACAGTTCTCAAATACAGATTTTGCAGGTGATTAATATCTTCAGCCAAAAGACCGAGCATGTCACCCAAACGAAAATCTTTCTTGATGAAAGCTGCGCGTTTTTCCAGTGACTGATAGAGTTTTAATCGTAGCTTAGACGTGATTTTCAAAACCCAGTTGTGGCTGGTTAAACGTTCTAGATAACGAAACAAGGGGCGACTGATACCAAATGCACGTGTCAAGACAATAGGGATATAAACCAAGAGGATATTACTTGGCATAGAGGCTGATTTGGAAATCAAAAGCCCTGAGACAAACATGAGTGCTGCACCACTAAAGAGGGTTATAAATCCTAAGAAAAGCGCTAGGTAAAACCAGTTGCGATATTGCTTGAAAAAAGGCTTCACCCAGTGGTCATTTTTTAAAGATTCTAAAATTGACAATTTAAACATCTTGACCACCTCCCATTGCTGTTACGAGTTGATATAATTGCCCATTTTGAGCCAATAAGTCTTCATAGACACCTTGTTCTACTAGTTGACCATCATTGAACACAAGAATATCATCCATATCATTCAACCAATGCAGACGATGGGTCGCTAGGAAAACCAGTCGATTTTGGAAAAGTGGCAAGATTTTCTCCTTCAACTCCAATTCTGTTTCAATATCCAAATGTGCTGTTGGTTCATCCAGAATCATGATACGCCGTGATTTATCCAAAAAAGCACGAGCTAGGGCAATGCGCTGCGCCTGACCACCACTAAGTGGGCGAGAACCGCCACCAATCATGGTATCTAAGCCGTCAGGTAACCCTTCTACAAACTCTTCCAAACCAACGACTCGAATAGCTTCTTGAATGTCTTCTAGAGTCGCTTCTGGCGTATAAAAGGCAATATTAGCTTTCAAGCTAAGGTCGAACAGATACGGTGACTGCGGTATGTAAATAACTTGTTTTTGCCAACCATCTTGATTAAGGTTGGGCACTTCTTCTCCATCAATAAGGATTTCTCCTGCTGGCTTATCTAAAAAGCCACTGATTAGATTGATTAGACTGGATTTACCAGAACCACTCATCCCAATCAGACCCACAGTTTTAAAGCCTTTAACCTGATAAGAAGTTCCTTCAAGAATTGTTTTATCCTCGTAGGAGATAGCAATATTTTCTAATGACAATTGACTGCTTGCACTCCAAGTATCGATAGCCACTTGTTGCCCACGGATGCTGTCTTGGTTTAAAATCTTTCCGATGGCTTGCATGGCATTTTTACCATCCAAGGTTGCATGGTAGTCACTTGAAAAATCACGCACGGGCAGGAAGTATTCTGGTGCTAAAATCAAGACTGTTAAAGCTGGCAAGAGGTCAAATTCTCCCTTAATCAGACGTAAACCAAGAAAAACAGCTACGACCGCAATTGATAGAGTTGTAAAGAAATCCAGCGCAAATGTTGATAAAATCCCAATTCTCAAGGCACTCATGGTCGCCTTACGAAAGTTTTCACTGGTCTGATAAATACTGTTGCCATAGCGCTTTGAGATACCTAAGAATTTAAGCGTATCAATCCCTCGAAGCGTGTCAAGAAAATGATTAGATAAGACTTGATAACTTTCATACTGCTTATCAGCGCGTGCTTGGGCAGCCAGCCCTAGAATAATCATAAAAATGATAATGATTGGAAAGACAATGAGTAAAGTAAGACCAGATTCCCAATCCAAAAGAAATACAAAGGCTAAAATAATCCATGGAATGATACTCATGTTAATCATTTTGCTGAGAATGAGGTGAATATAATTCTCAACCAAATCAATCCCATCAAGAGCCATGGTAATAGTATTTCCAGTTCCTTCTTTCTGAACGATGACAGGACCTAAATCAAATAATTTCTTCAGAAGTTTTTGGCGCATCAGTTTGGCTTCTCTCGCTGAAAAATCATCTAAAATGTTATCTTTAAAAAAGGTCATGACATGTCTACCTAAGTGGCAGAGGAAAAAGAGAATAATCCAGACGATTTGCTGCTTTAGAGGATTCCCCTCCCAGACACGAGTGATAGATAAACTCAAAAAATAAGCTTGTCCGATAATAAAGAAAGCTTGCAGGATGTCTAATCCAACAAGCAGTCCAACAATCTGTTTAAAGCCAGACAAGCGAGTTAAGGCTTTATCAAACATTAATAATGGCCTCCAGTTTTGACGGTCGGCAAAGTAACACGTTTTCTAAAAATATAATATGACCATGCCACATAGGCTAATACAAAAGGTACAAGCGTTAAGGCAATAACAGACATGACTTTTAGCGTGTATGGCGATGATGAAGCATTTTCAATCAATAAATCAAATTTTGAACTTGTTGAACTAATCATGACGCGTGGGAACAAGCCTTGGAATAAAAGCACTACGACTGCAATCAGAGTAAAGCCACTTGATAAAAAGGCAGTCAATTCTTTCTTCATAAAGACACAAAAGTGTGCAATAACTGTCAACACAACAATCAAGAGAACCAAAAGACTAGTCAACAAAGTATGTCTTTGGAAAAAGTCTGTTTGGAAAAAGAGTAAGATAGCAAAGACAACAAGACCAAGATACAGTACCCAGTAAAACAGTGAGGCATAGTTACGAGCGCGCTCACGAACTGGTCCTTCTGTTTTAAGGGAAATATAGTTTAAACCATGAAGGTAGGAAAGTAAGGTTACAGCGACACCACCAACAACTGAGAAGACGTTAACATAATCTGTAAAACCAGCACTTGCATTACCCGCAGCATCCAATGGTATCCCTTGTACCAGACTAGTGAATAATAAACCAAAGAAGAACGGTACCATAGTTGAACCAATGGTCAGGGTCCAGTTCCAAAGATTTTTTTGTTTTGGATCACAGTTAGCACGAAATTCGAATGAAACACCACGAATAATCAACCCAACAAGGATAAGTAAGAGGATAAGGTAATAACCACTGAAAAGTGAGGCGTACCAGTATGGGAAAGACGCAAACATGGCACCACCCGCTGTCAAGAGCCAAACTTCGTTACCATCCCAAACAGGACCAATGGTATTAACAATTTGATCTTTTTCTTCTTCGTTATGAGCTAATGACTGAACAGACATTCCAACTCCAAAGTCAAATCCTTCTAAGAAGAAAAACATTGAAAAGAGTAAACCGATTAGGAAAAACCAGAAAAATTGTAAACCTGACATTAATATACTCCTTTCTCAAATGGATCAATACTAGATGGACTAGATAAGGTGATTTCTTGATGCTCAGGACCATGTTTTAGCTCACGAATGATAAAGGTGACCATAGCTGCTGCCAAACCGCTAAACAGCAAGAAATAAATAATATTAGACGTTAAAAGTGATGCTACCGATACGTTTGGCGATACACTTTCTTTGATAGTAAAGAGACCGTAAACAGTCCAAGGATAACGTCCGTTTTCGGTTATAATCCAGCCAAAGCTATTTGATAAGAATGGCGCAAATGTCGTTAAAGCAACAATCCAAAGCATCCAATTTTTTTCAAATAGAATTGGTTTCTTTTTACGAGTTAACCAGAGACCAACAACAGAAACACCAAGCATCAATGTACCAAAACCTGCCATGATACGGAAACCGTAAAAGAGTAGGTTAACCATTGGGAAATAGTCACGTTCGCCATATTTTTCGATTAACTCTTTATTGGCTGTTTCCATACCTTTTACAGCACCTGATGGTTTACCATAAGACAGAATTGATAGCATGTAGGGTACTTTGACACCAAAGACCTGTTTATGCTCTGCTTCATTTGCCCAGGCAACAACAGTCCAAGCAGCAGGATCACCAGAATCCTCATAATCACCTTCCATTGCGGCAAATTTCATCGGTTGATCCTTGAGGAGAGCTTTCATTTGTAAATCTCCAGCTCCAAGAACGGAAATCGAACCAACCAAAGCAACCAGCAAGCCAATACGAAGTGATTTTTGGTAAAGTTTTTGGACAGAATCAGTTAAGGTATCACGTTTTAACAAACGAAAGGCAGCCATACCGGCAACCACAATACCACCCATAGTAATAGCACCAGTAATAACGTGCGAAAACTCATAGAAGAATTGAGGGTTGGTAATAAGCGCAAAGAAATCCGTCATCTGTGCACGACCATTTTTTACCGTGTAGCCAACTGGGTGTTGCATAAAGCTATTGGCAACCAGAATCCAAAAAGCAGACATGAGTGACCCAAAGACCACTAACCAAATAAAGCTAGCATGCAACTTTTTACTAATCTTTGGATTATCCCATGTGAACATCCAAAGCCCCAAGAAAGTTGACTCAAGGAAAAAGGCTAAGAGTGCTTCAACCGCCAATGGTGCGCCGAAAATATCTCCGACAAAACGAGAATAATCAGACCAGTTCATCCCAAATTGGAATTCCTGAATAATTCCCGTAACAACACCCACTGCAAAACTGAGTAACATGATGTTTCCCCAAAACTTGGCTAACTTCTTGTACTCCTCATTTTTTGTGACCACGTAACAAGTTTCCATGACCGCAACCACAATCAATGTCCCAATACTAAAAGGTACAAAGAAAAAGTGAAAAACAGTTGTCATGGCAAACTGGAAACGTGCTAAAGTTTCAATTGTCATAAAATCCCTCCAGGGAAAAATTTAATAAACGTTTTACGTTAAGAAATCCTTTTTCCTGTGGGATTTCCCAACGTTTTCCTATACAATATTTTACCTTATTAATGGTAAAAATCAAAGCGACCTTTGGCCAAAAGTTCTTTTAAACCGCCCATATCAACAAGTGATTTGTCAACGATAACTTTTTTCATTGCTGAAGCTGGATAACCTTTAAGAGACTTCGTGCCAACTTTACCTAGACCATGCGTATTACCAATTGAGGCAACTGTACCTTGCTCATTATAAGTAAAGGCTTCTGTTGCTTCGCCTTTTAATTGGTGAGCCAAGTTTTTAGCTGTATGTTTACCCATTTGAGTTGCGATTTGAGCTGTCGTGGGGTAAGGACGGTCATTTTCAGGATTCATAAAGGCAGAAACGTCACCGATAACATAAACATTTTCGTAATTTGGATGACGTAAATCAGATTGAACAACTACACGACCACGGCGTTGAGCAAAGCCTGATGTTTCCATAACATGACTGCCGCTGACACCAGTTGTCCAAACAATTGTTCCAGCTTCTACAAACTTGGTTGTATCATCGTCTCCTTTTGTGTAAACAACTTTTCCTTCTTGGATTTCCTTAATTTTGGCACCAAGCATAAGAGTAATATGACGTTTTTCCATAACGTCCATTGCGTATTGCGCCATGTCACGATCAAACATCGGGAGGATACTGTCCATTGCTTCTACACAAGTGATGGAAATTTCTTCTGGTTTAACACCAGCAATTTCAGCATAACGTTTTCTTTCATCAGCAAAAGCTCCCGCCAACTCGATACCAGTAAAGCCGGCTCCACAGATGAGCAGTTTCAAAAGATTGGCGTCTTTTGTTTCGCGGTATTTTTTCATCATTGATAGAACGTGTTCGTATACTTGGTTAGCTGTGTTAATATCAACCATTTCAAGAGCATTATCTCTAACACCTTGAATACCGAAGGTTTCCGAACAAAAGCCAAGTGAAATAACGAGATAATCATAAGACATGCTACCTGTTTTTTCTAACTGGATTGTTTTAGCGTCACAATCAATTTTTTCTACATTATCTTGTAAGAAAGTTACTTTTTTAGTATCAATAACATCAACAATAGGAAATGAAATTTTATCTGCATGGTGACTACCAGATGCTACTTCATGAAGCTCAGTGGCTTCATAGTGGTATGAATTGCGATCAATCAAGGTAATATTGAAATCTCCTGATTGTTTTTGTAAATCACGTACAGTTTTGAGACCGGCGTAACCAGCTCCTAGAACGACTACTTCTGTCATTTGAGACTCCTTCTAAAAAATAAGACCAATTGAATAGGTTAGCACAAGACAACTAGCTCCCAACGCTAAGATGCGAATAGCACAAGGAAAAGTTTCAATCTTGATCTGTTTTTGCCACAATTGTTTACTCTGTCCGTAGATAAATGGAATGAGTAGCAGGGTTAGTAAAACACTTAAGGGGGCTAAACCAAAAAAGTATTGACATACTATAGATACAAAAGCTAATACATTTGCCATACTAAATAGGATTAAGGCTCCTCTTTTACCTGTATAATGCACTAAAGTATAGCGGTGATTAGCTTCGTCTTCTTCCAAATCACAAAGATTATTTGCCAACATAAGGTTAGCAATCCAAAGTGTATTAGGAAGTGAAATTAAAGCAATGTTACCTAGTTCCTTCAACTGCCATGAAAACACTTGATAAGTATTTAAATACACACAAATAAGCGTAATCATAAAACCCATGGTAAAACCAGAAAAGATTTCACCTAGAGGAAGACTTGATAGGGGTTTGGGACCTGAAGAATAAAAGATACCGACAGCATAGCAAAATCCACCCATCACTAAGAGTGGCCAGCCAACTTGTGTAGCCAAATAGAGACCAATAAGAAGAGATGAAGTAAAAAGAACAAACATCAATCGTTTGATCGTCTTCAAAGAAAGGTTCTCTCTCCCAATAATATTAGTTTGCTTTTGGTATAAATCATCCTTGGCATTAAGATAGTCATTGTAATTATCCCAAGCATCCACAAACATATTGAATAAGACCATTGATATAAAATACAAGAAGACTAGGTCAATATGAGTGCTGTCATAGTAATAGGACGAAAAACAAAGACCGATAAAGAAAGGTAGGATACTAGCTGTTTTGGCTTTAATTTCGACTAATTCCAGAAATATGGGGAAAGTCAAGCAAGATACCTCCAAACTAAAAAGTTTTTCAAACACTATTATTATATAGGAATCTATGTATATTTAAAGTAAAACGACCTAAAATTTCACAAAAATAGTGATTTTTTAACTAGACGATATAGTATTCAAATACTTATCATAAACCATAAAAAATCCAGAACTTTTAAGAACTGGATTTAAGGATATTTTATTTATTTTTTGCGTTTTTTCTTAGCTTTTTTGATTTTATTAGCTTGACGTTTCATCGCCTGTTTCATCATAAATGAACCAGCTTTTCCTTTAATTCCACCGCCAAACATTTGACTCATATCCATATCACCACCAAATGCTGACAGGTCGGGCATGCCGCCTTTTCCCATCATTCCTTCAAGAGCAGACATATCCATACCACTCATATCTGGCATATTCTTAGGTAGGTTATTGGGATTAATACCCATTTGACGCATGGCTTTTTCCATGTCTCCAGACATGACACCTTGCATCATTTGTTTTGCCTGATTAAAGTCTTTAATGAACTTATTGACTTCCACAAAACTGTTACCCGAACCAGCGGCAATACGACGACGACGACTTGGGTTTAAAAGGTCTGGATTTTCACGCTCTTCTGGAGTCATTGATGAAACAATGGCACGCTTACGAGCAACTTGTTTTTCATCAACTTTGAGATTAGCTAAGGCAGGGTTCCCAGCCATCCCTGGAAGCATCTTCAAGAGATCTTCCATAGGCCCCATATTTTGAACTTGGTCAAGTTGGTCAATGAAATCGTTGAAATCAAAAGTGTTCTCACGCATCTTCTCAGCTAATTCCATGGAACGTTTCTCATCATATTCCTGACTAGCTTTTTCAATTAGGGTGAGCAAGTCTCCCATCCCCAAGATACGACTTGACATACGATCTGGATGGAAGGTTTCAATGTCAGTAATTTTTTCACCCGTACCGGTGAATTTAATTGGTTTACCAGTAATTTCTCGAATAGAAAGTGCCGCACCACCACGCGTATCACCGTCAATCTTAGTTAGGATAACACCTGTGATGTTTAATTGTTCGTTAAATTCACGCGCGACATTGGCAGCTTCTTGACCAATCATTGAGTCAACAACTAAGAGAATCTCGTTTGGCTGTGCCAAAGCCTGCACATCACGGAGCTCTTGCATCAAGGTTTGATCAATCTGCAGACGACCAGCTGTATCAATAAGAACATAGTCATTATGATTTTGACGGGCTTGCTCAAGACCTTGCTTAACAATCTCTACTGCCGATGTCTCAGTCCCCATATCGAAAACTGGTACATTGATTTGGCTACCAAGTGTTTTCAACTGGTCAATAGCTGCTGGACGGTAAATATCGGCAGCAATCATCATAGGACGAGCGTTTTCTTCCTTGATTAATTTATTAGCCAATTTACCAGCGAAGGTGGTTTTACCTGCCCCTTGAAGACCAGCCATCATGATAATGGTTGGAATCTTAGGTGATTTTTCAAGTTCAGCAGTCTCTGAACCAAGAATTTCAGTTAATTCCTCATTAACAATCTTAATGATTTGTTGGGTTGGATCAAGTGTATCAATGATTTCCTGACCAACTGCACGTTCACGAATGCGCTTGATAAAGGTTTTCACCACCGGTAGGGCAACGTCTGCTTCAAGTAGGGCAAGACGAATTTCCTTGGTGACTTCCTGAACCTCTTTCTCAGAAAGTTTCTTTTTCCCACGAATATTTTTAAAGACGCCCTGCAAGCGTTCTGTTAAGCTTTCAAAAGCCATTTTAGTCATCCTCTTTCTTACTTATTAGTCAAAATGATAAGGCTAAAAATGCCCAAATCAATCTCTATTATCAATGCTACTTAGGATAGCAATCTTTTCTTGTAAATACTCATCATCAGCATATCTCTGTGTGATTTCATCAAAAATTTCATTACGAACAATGTAATCAGAATACATATGAAGTTTCATTTCATAGGCTTCTAAAACTTTCTCAGTTCGTTTGATATTATCATAAACCGCTTGGCGACTGACACCGAACTCTTCTGCAATCTCAGCTAAACTGTAATCATCAGCATAATAAAGCTCTATATAGTTCATTTGCTTGTCAGTTAGAAGGGCTGCGTAGAATTCAAAGAGAGCATTCATACGATTGGTTTTTTCAATTTCCATAAAGTTTATTTTACCACAAATTCAAGGCTAGTGACTAGCTTCTAGGATGTATTAAGACAATTCTGCTAGTTATTTTCTAAATAAAATTCAAATCGATCGCCAGCATACTGACTACGAACATACTCAAAGGGCTGTCCATCAATAAGGTAAGAAACCTGAGTCAAGGCTAAAATAGCACTACTTTCTTTGATTTCTAAATAATCAGCTACCTGAGCATCCGCAACTTTGGCTGAGATGGTTTGCTGGCTCTTACCAATTTCGTAACCATGTGCGGTTATCGTTTGAAAGAAATGTTCTGTAATATCCGTTTTCTTAAAATCCCTAACCAATTTTTCAGGAACACTGGTCACCTCGAACAGGACAGGAATCTGGTCAGCGTAACGAATTCTCTCCATTCTGATGATGTAGGAGTGAGGTTTGATATTGAGATGCATTGCTTCTTGCTCATTTGGATGGCTTCTCTCATACGAAATCAATTTTGTTGAAGGAATTTTTCCTTGCGACTTGATGATTTCAGTGAAACTGGTTGTACCCCGCATCTTCTCTTGGACACGGCTGCTGGCAACAAAAGTACCACTTCCCACACGTCTCTCTAAAATACCTTCTTCGACTAAAAGAGTTACAGCCTGCCTCAAGGTCATCCTGCTCACTTCAAAATGTTCAGAAAGATCACGTTCACTTGGAAGTCGTTGACCAATTTTCCATTTTCCTTCATCAATTCCTTTTTTGATACTGTCGTGAATTCTTATGTAAGCCGGTATCATGCACAACTCCTTTATTATTTTTCAGTATTCTTTCTTTTTATTTTCCAACTAAAACATCTATACCAATAGTTTATCATATTTTCTAATAAATAAGATATTTTTTAAGAGAAGAAATCATAATAAATCGAAGATGAGTGATTCTTTTATTTTTTGAAGAAAGCTAATGCTAAACTTAGGCAATTGTGCTAGAATAAATTAACTAATGTCCATGTGACGTAAAAAAGGAAGGTAATCATGACTGACGTTTCACTTTTGAATGATGTTCAAAAAATCATTGTCCTTGACTATGGTAGCCAGTACAACCAGTTGATTGCACGTCGTATCCGTGAATTTGGAGTCTTTTCAGAATTAAAGAATCACAAAATCACAGCTGCTGAAATTCGTGAGATCAACCCGATCGGTATTGTTCTATCTGGTGGTCCTAATTCTGTTTATGCCGATGATGCTTTTAGTATCGATGAAGAAATCTTTGAATTAGGGATTCCAATTCTTGGTATCTGTTACGGTATGCAGCTTATCACCCATAAGCTCGGCGGTAAAGTTG
Source organism: Streptococcus thoraltensis DSM 12221 (assembly GCF_000380145.1). Lineage (GTDB taxonomy): Bacteria > Bacillota > Bacilli > Lactobacillales > Streptococcaceae > Streptococcus > Streptococcus thoraltensis. The sequence continues at coordinate 161,684 of NZ_KB904586.1, forward strand.
TTCCTGCTGGTGATGCTGGTAATCGTGAATACGGACAATCACACCTTCGTTTAAAATCAAATTCTGAACTTTTTGCTAACACACCTGAACAGCAGCTTGTTTTAATGAGTCATGGTGATGCAGTTACAGAGATTCCGCAAGGTTTCCACCTAGTTGGTGACTCCGTTGATTGTCCATATGCTGCCATGGAAAACACCGATAAGAAAATCTATGGTATCCAGTTCCACCCTGAAGTTCGTCATTCTGAATACGNAAACGACATGCTCCGCAACTTTGCTATGAATATCTGTGGTGCTAAAGGTGACTGGTCAATGGATAACTTCATTGATATGGAAGTTGAGAAAATCCGTGAAACAGTTGGAGATAAAAAGGTTCTTTTAGGACTTTCTGGAGGGGTTGATTCATCCGTTGTTGGGGTGCTCCTTCAAAAAGCAATTGGCGAGCAATTGACGTGTATCTTTGTCGACCATGGACTTCTTCGCAAAAATGAAGGTGACCAAGTTATGAACATGCTTGGGGGCAAATTTGGCCTCAATATCATCCGAGTTGATGCTTCTAAACGTTTCCTAGACCTTCTTTCAGGTGTTGAAGATCCAGAGAAAAAACGTAAAATCATTGGCAATGAATTTGTCTATGTCTTTGATGATGAGGCAAGCAAACTTAAAGGTGTTGATTTCTTAGCTCAAGGAACGCTTTACACTGATATTATTGAATCTGGTACCGAAACGGCTCAAACCATCAAATCACACCATAACGTTGGTGGACTTCCAGATGACATGCAATTCCAATTGATTGAGCCTCTTAACACACTCTTCAAAGACGAGGTGCGTGCTTTGGGAACTGCTCTTGGAATGCCTGATGAAATCGTTTGGCGTCAACCATTCCCTGGACCAGGACTTGCTATCCGCGTCATGGGAGCTATTACCGAAGAAAAATTGGAAACTGTTCGTGAATCAGATGCCATTCTCCGTGAAGAAATTGCCAAAGCTGGTTTAGACCGTGATGTATGGCAATATTTCACAGTTAATACAGGGGTGCGTTCTGTTGGTGTGATGGGAGATGGTCGTACTTACGACTACACCATTGCTATCCGTGCTATTACTTCTATTGATGGAATGACAGCCGACTTTGCACAACTCCCATGGGACGTTCTCAAGAAAATCTCAACACGTATTGTCAACGAAGTAGACCACGTTAACCGCATCGTCTACGACATCACAAGCAAACCACCAGCTACCGTTGAGTGGGAGTAGTTGTAGGAGAGCCAGAAATCCTTGTTTATCAAGGGTTTCTGGCTCTTCTTATTTTTTTACTGCACTTTTATTGCACTTTTTTCATTTCTTTGTTTCGCAAGTAGTCTACAGTAAATTGATTCTTTGGTGAAGTATCATAATTTTGTTTTGCTTCTTTAAAGGAAATGGCTCCATTTAATTTGTTAGCTACCTCAAAATTACTGTTAGGATAAAGATGTCCATACGTTCCTAAAGTCGTCTCAATATCTTCATGTCCTAAACGGTCTTTAATGATGAGTGGGTTTTCTCCCATACTGATTAACAAGGAAGCATGCGAATGCCGTAAACCATGAATTCTGATTCGATGAATACTAGCCAGCTTAGCATAGCGTTCAATAGCATGTGCTAGCGTATGTTTTTGGGTAGGAATACCGTTATAGCTCATTACAAAGTCTGTCTGAATTAGATTTTGTTGTGCTTTCTTCCATTCGGATAGATAATTTAGAGTACATTCATCTAATACAATATGACGAACACTCGCCTTTGTTTTTGGTTCAACAAATCTATAATCCGATTGATTCTTGTAATAAAGTGTTTTGTTGATGGTTAGTACTCCAGAGTCAAAATCAATATCTTCCCATTGAATGGCAGTAGCTTCACCAATTCGCATTCCAGTCATAAATAAAAACCACAGAGAGATAAATAAAAAGTGTTGATAGTAATCTTCTTTATAAATTAGAGAGATTACTTTTTCAAATTCTTCTTTTGTCCAAAATTCAATTTTAGACTTTTGCTTTTTCACATTGCCAATAATCTTAGATGGATTTGTGGTGGTTATCCCAAGGACAATTGCTCGATCCATAGCAACTGAAAATAGTCCTTGAACAGCTCTCACATAAGAAGACTTACATTTCTTTGATAATTTTAGTTGCCAATTTTGCACATCAATAGGCTCAATATCGGAAACAGCCATTTTATCAAAATAAGAGAAATGTTTCTTAATAGTTGGTAAGCGATTTTCATATGTTCTGAGCTTTACCTGTGTCTTATACCATGGAAGAAAAATTTCAAAGATATAATGATTAAACGTCATTTTATCCTTATTCTCACTTAATTCTTCTGGTTTCATCAGTAGTAGTTTTGAATATTCTTCTCTTGCTTCTTTTTTAGTAGTGAATCCACTACGATATTTTTGAATTTTTTTTCCTTTAGAATCATAACCTAGATTTGCACGAAAATAATAGGTTCCATTCTTTGCTTTTTTTATTGGGTCTTTAACCATAGTTTTTACTCCTTACTGTGCAAAAACTACTCAGACCTGTTTTCATTTGAAAACCGAATTCCTAGAATTTCTTCAACAGCTTCACGAGGGACTCTATCTAACTTTCGAGATTGATAGTAGGTATGCCCTTTTGTAATCATCAATTCTTTTGCTTTTTTTATGATGTCTGCTGAAAAAGAAGTTCCATATCCTAGCTCAACTAAATCTTTTTTTGTGACCGTTATCATTATTACTCCTTTCCCATTATAGGCTAGGAAAACTCCAATATTCACCTATAATTATATCAAATATTTTTATGATAATACATTGACAAGAGAAGAATATCCCAGCAATCGAACAGCTCTAGCAAAGCTCACGGGCATTTCACCCCTGCATGATTTTCATGTAGCCGTACCCATTGTCTGCGACGCTACTAACGCTCGGACTGTGGCTATACGGGAGTATCATTATCACGATAAGAAAGTCATGGCAACAATCCTGCTAAAGATTGTTTACGAAGTTTTAACATGAATCGCTCGCTATCTTCATAGATCATGGCGTGTTAGTTCGTTGGCTCTTTTCTTATCGAAACGTATTCGATTGGCTTTATTCAATTGTCAAAGAACGTTTGGCTTGTTAGCCTATCAAAACATACTGAACATACAGTAGGCTTTGATGGAATAACAAACCTCCCAAATCGGGAAGCGTGGAACGGTTCAACACGCTTCCACGAAAAAATGAGATTATTTAATTTCGAACGCTAAAATCTTGGTGATGAGTTTTGTTTCCATTCTGCCACGTAGGGTTTCATCAATAACCATATGAGAATTGCCATATTCGTCTGTCATGCGACGCAAAGAACGTTTTGAGGTATACCCTCGATAATGTTTAACAATCTGATTAATTGCTTCCACGTCGCCATCTGTCGCCTTTACAATGAGGGGGAAGGGAACCCTTGGATAGGCTGTTTTCATTCTTTACACTCCTTCATGAATTCTTTAATCATGGCTAGTCCACTTATTCGATGACGATAAACTGTTGAACGATTTACATTTAGTAATTCTGCAATTTCCACATCACTCATATCCATAAAATAATGAAGTAAAATGATGTTCCGCTTGTTCTCTGGAAGGTGGCGTAAGGCTTCGCTTAACAAATCACTTTCAACATTGATTCTTAATCCATACAATGTGAATAGTTGAAAATCAGTGACATACGTATCAACCGTAGAAAAAGAGGTGACAAGGTAGTTATCTATTTCAGAAAATGAAACTTCTTTTTTGGACAGTCTGCTTAGATGTTTGAAATAATCTTTCCGTTCATCTTCAATGGCTTGTTTGCAGATATAGTCAAACTGATTTTCTATGGTTTCTTGAAAAGAAGATGGTTTCATGTTTTTCACCCCCTTTCTGTCGTGAAAGGGAGTGGCATGTACTTCTTTATCTCCCTTCATACTAAGTCCCGACACGAAAGGGGGATTTGTTGCATAAGTGAAGAAAAATCTTAAAAGATATTCACGAAGTAGCCAAAAAAACACATAAACAGATTGTTTTCTCTGTTCATGTGCTTCAATTGTTCTGTCTATACGATTTGTAAAACCACATTGATGGTCATATTTATCTAGTGTAGGTGGGTAAGTTTTTTTGATAAGAACCTAATTAAGAGAATTAGATAGTGACGTATCTTTTTCATGGCGACTGTGACCTCCATTCAGTCGCCAATTTTATCTACTTTTTAGCAGCATAACTAAATTTTATATAGTTGTATGGGTAAATAAAATCAGCGACCTTTCTATTTGAGATTGGATTTATCACATTCATAAGCATAATAGCGCTCTTAAAAGAACTCATAAACTACATAACACGTTTTTCTATACCTGTTTCCACTTGGATAGGAACAGTAAAATGTATAGAGGTGGTCTACTATGCGTAAAAAAGAAGATAAATATGATTTTAGAGCCTTTGGTTTAGCCATTAAAGAAGCTCGATTGAAACGAGGTTTAACTCGTGAACAAGTGGGAGCATTGATTGAAATTGACCCACGGTACTTAACTAATATTGAAAATAAAGGGCAACACCCCAGCATACAAGTTCTTTATGACCTTGTATCGTTACTTCATGTTTCCGTTGATGAATTTTTCTTACCTGCTAATAACTTGGTAAAAAGCACCCGACGATTACAGATAGAGAAATACATGGATAGCTTTACAGACAAAGAACTATCCTTAATGGAATCTTTAGCCAGCGGTATCAACGAAGCAAGAAACATCGAAGACTAATTAAAAGAATCCATACATAACGGAAAGAGCCGATAAAATGAGATTGTATTAATCTCATTTTATCGGCTCTGCGTCTTTGCGTCTGGCTCTGTAATCACAGTTACTTTGAACTGCTTTATTTCAATTAAATTTTCTTGTCTGCATTTCGGACAATAGAGGGGGAATTTTTTTAATTCAGTATCTTCCCTTATCTTTAATCGTGTTTTATTTCCACATACAGGACACAATATCCACTTGTAGTTTATAATAACTATCTCCTCCTTTACACTTTAATTCAAATCTTTATTAAAAAATATTTCATCTTATTTAACAAGAAACCATATTTATATAACAACATAAAATACACTAAGTTATTTTATTGAACATATATCGTACTTTATCTATCCGACTATTTGGACGACGGGGCTGGCAAACAGGTTCACCGGTAGTAACATGGTACCCTTTTAACTCTGTTAAACAAACACTACGTCCATTTGTAAAGAAAGTTAAATCACTACGATATTCTTGAATACACCGAGCAGGGATTTCTCCACTAAGAATGACCTCATTATTTTTCAATTGAGTGTCTACGATGTTCGCACAATATTTAGGAGCATCGTTGTATGCTCGTGAAAGATATTCCTGTGGCGCATAAATTTTAAAACTAAGATATGGCTCTAACAATTCTGTTCCAGCTTTTTTTAAGACTTGTTCCAATACAATAGGAGCAAGCATCCGAAAATCTGCTGGGGTACTAACAGGGCTATAGTATAAGCCATACTTAAAACAGATTTTACAATCCGTCACATTCCAACCATATAATCCTTGTTCGCAACCATAGCGTATCCCTTCCATAACTGCATTTTGAAATGATTGATTTAAGTATCCAAGAGAAACCGAGCTCTCATACTGCATTCCACTTCCCAACGGAAGCGGTGATACAGATAAACCAATGGAAGCCCAGAAAGGATTTGGCGGCACTTCGATGTGAATGGTATATTCTGCATTTTTTAACGGTCTCTCCATATAAATGACTGTAGGCTCTTTTAGTTCTATCTCCACATGATACTTTTCTTGCAACAGTGCACTAATCACTTCCATTTGTACTTTCCCTAAGAAAGAAAGTATAATTTCATGTGTCGTAGAATCCACGTAATATCGTAGAAGCGGATCACTATCTGAGATTTCCAAAAGGGCATCAAGCAACATTTCTCTCTGTTCAGGTTTACTCGGTTCAACAGTTGTTTGTAGTAGAGGGTGCGGATTTTCAATCTTTTTTCTCTGTGGCAATAGTTTTGTATCTCCAAGAACACTATTTAACTTCAAAAACTCATTTTGCAAAATAACAATTTCTCCAGAATAAGCTCTATCAATCTTACATAATTCACCATTTATTGAAGTATACATTTCTGTAACTTTTATTTTTTCTTTTTCTGATACTCTAACCGAATCTCGTAAATGTAGTACTCCACTATAAAGGCGTATATATGCAAGACGTTGTCTTTTTTTTGTATATTCAATTTTGAAAACATTTCCGCAAAGTTCAGACGGACCTCGATGTGTTGATGAATAAAATTTATTCGTAATCACTTCTATAAGGTTATCAATCCCTATATTGTTTTTTGCACTTCCGTGATAAACAGGGAACAGGGAACAATTATGAAATCTTATGCTTTCCTCTTGTTCGAGTTCCAATGCTTCTAATGATTTACCGGACATATATTTCTCTAAAAGGTCATCGTTTCCCTCTATTACCGTATCCCATTGTTCAGATTCGGTAAAGTTCGTCACACACATATTAGGATACAGTTCTACCTTCTGTTTGATTACAATTTCGGCAGAAAGTTTCTCTTTAATATCCTGATAAACCGTTGATAAATCAATTCCATTTTGGTCAATCTTATTGATAAAAAAGATTGTGGGAATCCCCATTTTCCTAAGTGCATGAAATAATATACGAGTTTGTGCTTGTACGCCATCTTTTGCAGAAATCAGTAGAATTGCCCCATCTAAAACTGATAATGAACGATATACTTCTGCTAAGAAATCCATATGTCCTGGCGTGTCTATGATGTTCACCTTCGTATTTTCCCACTGAAAAGAGGTTATTCCTGTCTGAATTGTAATTCCTCTCTGACGTTCTAAAAGCGTATTATCCGTCCTCGTTGTACCTTTGTCCACGCTTCCTAATTCTGTAATCGCTCCACTGTTATATAATAAGCTTTCTGTTAAGGTAGTTTTTCCTGCATCAACATGAGCTAAAACTCCAATATTAATAATTTTCATGTGATTTTCCTCCATTCAAAAACCCAAAAGGGCATAAAAATCCCAGTGATAAATACTTTTATCACTGGGATTTTTATGCATAACCATAGGTATACAAAGCATACAGATATTCTCTGGATACTTTAGAATCACATGATAAAGGTATTCTTAAACTGGGTACAAAAAACTAAGCCCTCCTAAAAAAGGACATCTAATTATTTGTTCCCGCTATCAAATTGACAGTTTATTTAAGAATACCTTGCCGCATATTTATTAACTCCTTTTAAATAGTCACTTAAATAATAGCACGTAAGAGCATATTTGTAAAGGAATCTCCAATTTTTTATCAAAAAGAGTACATGATTACAAAGTATCTGTAATCATGTACCAATATTTGTTATTTTACAATCTTCCAATTATCTTGTTTTTCTAATATCAACTCAAATTGCGAGATTTGGGTTGCCTTTGTTTCTTGATCTAAATATTTCACAGCGACATTCACGATTACTTGGTTATCTTTTCTGGTAAAGATAGGATTCACCAATTCCTCGAAAACATATTCCTTGTTAATCATAGGTAACACATGATTACTTACATAGTAAGTCAATTCTTTTTCTGTGGCGGTAGGATAGAGCTGGAAGAACGTTTCTAAAAAGCTAGTGATTTCGTCCATCGTTTCTGTATCTACTGTATGGTCACTTTCTAGCTGTTTGGGTTGGTAGTCCGATTTTTGAGGTTTCTTACTCATTGTCGGATTTTTGATAATAACCATATTATCTGATTCATCTATATGGACAACCACATGAAAGCTAGACGATATAGTTTCCTTGTCTTTGTCTTCGGTAATAACTTGTTCAACAGAAAACAGTACCTCAAAGGTGTTCTCATTCACTTGAGAAACCTGCCACACCTGTATATCGTTCACACTAGAACTAGTAGGAATATCCTTACGAATCATTTCTTCATTTAATACCTGCAATTCTTCCGTCAAATAATGGGTCAATTTTTCATTTCGTTTATCAATGGCTTCTTGGGATTGTTGCCACGAAAAGTAGTCTTTCGCAAAGGATTTCACAAAACTTTCTACTTGGTTGGTATCGACAATCTGCTGTTTAATGATTTCTGTTTCACGGACAGTATGAGTGTCAATGGCAGTAAAATTTTTATAGATTCCAAATCCGACACTACCAATCAATAAAACCCATAAAACAAAGGTTAATTTCTTATGCGTGCCAACTTTAATCATCGGAACTTTTCTTTGCTTGCTCGGTTTTTTAGATTTCTTTGGTTTCTCCTTCTTTTCTTTTCGCTCGATTTTTATAATCATTTGATTCATTCCTTTCTTAGTTATGAATAACACGTCTAGCCCCAATCAGATGGTCTTGCCAATAACGACTGCTTAAGTCGCCATAACCGATTGGGTCGCCTGCATGATAAAAGCGATTTCCCTCTAAATATATCGCCACATGAGTCACATATGTGCCTGCATTATAGGTTGAATGAAAGAAGATAAGGTCGCCTGCTTGGGCTTCTTCCATAGAGATTTCTTGCGTAGCGTCATACTGATCTTGGGCGACACGAGGGAGAGAAATGCCAGCTTTGTCATACACCCATTGTATTAAGCCACTACAATCAAAAGAGGTGGTAGGCGACGCCCCTCCAAAGACATAGGGAAACCCTTCGTATTTCAAGGCTTCGTCCATAATGACTTGCACGGTTTCATCATCAAATTCTGTTGGGGAAGTGTCGGTTAGGTATTGTGAAACCAACTGAACATAAAACTGATTTCCATAGTTATATCGCCAACCACCATTCACAGGTATGGCTATGGGATTGGGATAGTCTGCTTTTTGACCACCCGACTTCTCTTTAGAAAACTGTTCGGCTAATTCATAGGTATATTTTTTCCCATGACTCCTCACATAATTTAAAAAGCCACCGCCATAATTATAAGATTGGATAACAGAATCTATATCCACTCCTTGTTGTTCTGCACTGGTTAATAATTCACTGAAATATTTAACCCCTTGTTTGATGGACTCTTCGGTACTCAAACTGTTGGGCGGTAAACCCAAAGATTCGGAACTTTGCATAACATCTTCTGCTGTACCGCCCGATTCCACTTGCATAATGGCTAAGATATAAGAAACATAGTCTTCAATCCCATATTCCTTACCATATTTTTCAATCAACGGACGGTGTGCCAACACTTCTGGTGAAACGGTCACACCGCCTTGTGAAATAGAAGAATCCTTGTTGTTTTCGCCACTGTCCGTATCATCTGCAAAGAAAATGACTAGGAATAATAAGAGAAAAAAGAAGAGAGAGAAGACCACACTACAAATCACTGTTATTTTTAGCTTCATGTTTGTTGTCCTCGCTTATCCGTTCTTTTATTTAGCTTCCTCTGATTGAATTGCTTCGGTGGTGTCTTTTGTTTTTGCTCTTTTTTCAATGGTCGCTGATGATTTTCACGTTTAGTGTTTTGTGACAAAACAGGCGTGACGGTTTGCTGACGCTTGCGAACATGCTGCTGGTTATTCTGAACAGGAGATGATGGGTTTTCTTTTCGTCTTTTTTCTTTTGCTTTATCCAGCTCCAAACGCTTTTGAGCAATGTTCTTTCGTTTTTGCTCCTGCTGGTTCATACGCTGTTGTTTGCGTTGAGCTTTGGTATCTGCCATAGATTGTTTAAAGTCTGTTACATTATGAGTGACATTCTCTTTTCCTTGATGAAGGGCATATTTGACATGGGTTGGTGTCGCCTGTATCTGTTGTTTAGCCTGCTTTCTTTTATTGACTAGACGATTTTTCGTGTCCAATACATGGGCTGTCTTTTCACCTAATCGTTGCCCGATACCGCCTTGTTGCTTTTTCACATTGGAAAGTGCTGTTTCTTTCTTTGGTGTAGTCCGTTCATTTTGACGAGTATGGTTAGCTTTATTGGTTTGATTCTGCTTTGTTGTCATTGTCTTTTGCTTCGTTGACCCTGCTTTTCCACGAAAAATCTTACTCATACTGCGTTGAAATCTTCTGGTTTGTCGATTCATCATTTGACGAGGTCTGCGAAACACTTGTCTGCCCATGTTTTGAGAGTCGTTGCTTTGTAAAGAGAATAGGCTCATTAAATCGCCCAGTTTAAAATAAATCCCTGCAAAGGTCACAATTTGTAAAAACATAATCATGAAAAAGGGAGAACTTGCTGACAGCGAATAAAGCATAGTGGAAATACTAAAGGCAACGGTAATAATCAAGGTAATACCAGCCCTTGTCATAATCACATTAAATAACTTGGTAATGGCATGCCTGCCCATGCCATCAAAACTCGGCAACATACTTAATAGGAAACTGATTGGCAAAAACATAGCGAAAATAATAAATAGCACTTGCGAAAAAATCATGATTCCTGTTAGAAGGAAAACAAAAATCGAGATACCAATATTGAATACAAACAAAAAGAAGACCGTTCCTAATCGGGAAATGGTCTTCGGGAGTGTTAAATAGGTATTGTCATGATCTTCAATTTCTTCAATCACTACATTTTCTCTATCTTCACCATTGTTTGTATCTGGACTGGTAGCCAATAACTTTTCCACACGGTCTTCACCTAAGGTTTCTATATCGGTTGAGCCATATTGAAGTAATAACCACGGTTGCTTGACTTGAACAGAAAATAGGCTATCACGTATCATATCCACACTGTCTTTGCCTTGACTATCCGTATCGGGAAGGACAATCTTTGTCCCAATATCTAAACTGGCAGTGCTCACATCTTTGGAAAAATCATTGATTTTCGCAATATAATCGGGAGCATACGCAATAAAGGAAGCTGATAGAATAAACACCACCACAAAATTTAACACAGCTCGTATAGCTTTGGTCGTTTCTCGTTTCACCAGTCCTGTATAGGCAACGTAGATTCCAACAATCAGAATAAAAAGAAGAAGGAAGCCGACATAAAAACCCGAACTGGAAAAGCCATTCGGTGTAATCCCTGCAATGGTCTGCATGTTCTCACCAATCGCTTGAGACGTTTGACTAATGAAATCCAAGGCGTAGGCTTCTTTGACCAAATAGCCTGTGGCGTTGGAAAGATAAAGAGAAATCGTCCAAATGAAATTGGTAATGGCATACAGTCCATACATCACTGATTGCCCTATGCCGTCACTCCAATTCCACGGCAGCCAGCCCCAGCTATTGTCCACATAATAATCAAGCTGATAATGATTTAAACCATACTTGGAATACTCGTTGCTTGTATCAATGGTTTCATCAACTAAGCCTGTTGCTTGTACTGCATTGCCCAGCGTGCCTAATAAAAGTAAAATAACGCCCACACAAAGGAGCGTTATCCAACTATAGTGAAGAAATTTCTTTTGTTTTTGTGTCATTTTTCCCCCTCATTTCGCACAGGCGGTCTGGTATCAAAGGCATGAAGCAACTCTTCAAAAATCGGGTGAAACTGCATAACCCCTACACGACCATAGATGTCTGAAACTAAACATTGTCCATTTTCTAATTCACGTAAGCGTTTCTGATTGTTTTCATCTTCCTTGTCCACGCCAAAAAATTCTAAGGTCTTTTTGATTTCCACTAGGTCAGTGGAACGAAAGGCGAATTTCAAGCCAATATTATTCTTCATCTTTTCATCTAGTAAATCGTCGGCGTTTTGAGTAACGAAATAGACCCCTGCATTCATGGCACGCCCTGCCCGAACTAAACGCATAGATAGAGCTTTTCCTTGTGCCACTTGTAAAAAACTCCAAGCTTCATCAAGGTCAACAATTTTAAAAATGGAACGGTCAGAGTGGATAAAGTCTAAAGCAAAGGTACTAATGACAATCAGCATTGCCACACTTAATAATTCCATGGTGGTGTATTCTTCAAAAGAGCTATTGGAATCGGGTAAGACCAAATCTGCCACTTGAATAATATTGAGTTGTTTTTCCAAGCTAATGGATTGGGTGACATTGCCATCACTGAATAACAGATGGGCAAAATCATAATCGACAAAGCTTTCGATATGGTCAGCAATACTATTGCTGATGGGTGTATCTTCTTTTCGCAATTCATCAATCACCAATAACAACCCTCGTTGTTCGCTTTGAGTGACACTCCGAATCGCTTTACGCAGGACAGGAAACTTCTCGCTATCTCGGCTGGAAATGCCTGTTAAGAACGTGAGAATATCAATGGCTAGGCTTTCTGAATCTTTCGGGAGTTTTAAGATCACATAAGGGTCAAGTAACCCTTTATTGTCGTTCTCACTCGTGAGATTAACGATATTGATTTCATGGGCAATATCAGGTAAGGTTTCTTTCCATTTGCCACGTTCAGCTTTTGGGTCTACAATGATTGCCTGTCCGCCAAAGAGTACCGAATAATAGACCAGCATATTGTTAGAGAATGATTTTCCGCCACCTAATGAACCAATAAAAGCAGACGCTAACGCATTCGTCACAGAGCCTTTAATTCCTTGACTTGCAAGGCTGGGTTGGAGATAAATATTTCTGCCTGTATCGAGATTGTAACCGACGTAAATACCAGAATTTTCACCAAGCATTTGTGTAGCTCCGAAACCAAGACCAGCCAAAAAATCCGACGTGACATATTGAATATAGTCATTGATATATCGCTTGCTTGAGGGAATAAATTCATTATGCAAGCCTAGCATATCGCCAAAAGGTCGTACTAATTTGATAGACAAATCATCATAAAAATCTTTTACTTCATCACAACGTTGTTTCAACTCGTCCAGATTTTTTGCCGATACCCGTACCACATAGCTTAGTTTGTACATGGATTCTTTGGTTTGGTCTAGGTTGGTTTCTAATTCGTCGACAGATTCTAAAGCGTCCACCACATTGGTACTGGTTTCATTGTCGCTTTCCCATGCGTGACTATCCAAGTCTTTCAATTCTTTCTTTTTGTTGCGAACGGTAGACAGAGCTTTTTTATTAGCAACAATTTCAACATTCATGCTGGTATCAATCGGGAAAGTGAACTGTTGTTGCTGGTAATAAAAAATCTCACTATTGGGGAAATCCAATTCGCCGACGATACTGTTAATCGTAAAATACGCCACATAAGTGGTAGTATCTTCCTGTTCCATCCGTAAGTAGCGTTGCTTTTCTTCGATTAAACAGCGAGTGGGTTTAATAATATCGTATTTCTTTACCAACACTTTTTTATCTTCATATCGTTTGGGTAAATGGTAGTCGTAGTCATCAAAAGGAATCCCTGTTTGACCGTAAAGGTGGGCAATGATATACCCAAAATCATCTTTCCCCAATGGGCGAATGTGAAAGCGTCTGGATAATTTACTTTCTAATAACTGTTCCATTTTAGAAAAGCGTTCGATTTCTGACATAGGCATAGAAACAAAATCGCCCATCAACTTGTGATTCACGCCATGAAAGAATTCCGCAAATGCTTTTTGAATGTCTTTGCCAATATTTTTGACCGATACTTCCTGTTCATTCAGCAAGAGTTTAAAACCAATAAAAAAGCGATAGTCCACTTGATTGTCACCAATCATAGAAACTAACGCTTCGGTCTGTTCATCTATTTTTTCGTAAGCTATCTCTTTTAATCGTCCAGTGATTTCTTTTTTCGATTGTTCCTGTGTCGCTCGAATACTTGATTCGGTTGCTAGTTGCAGGGCATGAATCTTACCATCACGATTTTGGGCAATCAATTGACGGAAATTATCATGAACTTGAACTTTTTCATCGGAACTTAAAAAACTGTAATTATAGGGAATTAATTCATAATAAGCAAATACTTCGCCATCATGATTAAATACGAGATTATCTTCGATATATTTAATGGGGTGTGCCATTTAATTGTTCACTCCTTACAATCGTGATTGATTCATTCATTTTTTCTTTATTTAATCGTATTTGTTTGCCAGCATAGGTTATTTTAGGGCGTAGAGCATAGGTAATAATAGATTTTAAAAATCCATAGGGTTTCTTCCCGTCAAAGGTTTTTTGACACATGAACCAAGTGAGGACAACGGGAATCCCTAAGTATTTGAGTAGTGCTCCGTCAATCAAGGAAAGTGGTGGTAAACTGCCAAAGATTATAACGACAAACAAAGAAACGATAAACCATGTCATTTGTGTAAAGGTTATGGGAAAAGGGAGTTGTAAATCATTAATTGCATAAATCACTTTTTCTACTGACCAAATACTGGTGTAACTTCTTATTTTTTTCATGTCTTCACGTCCTTTCCGTAAAAATAGAAAAAGAGCAATCAAAATAGGTGATTGCTCTATAAAATAATAATTATTTTGTGACTTTTAATTGTTGAAAAATAGTTATTCTGAGTAAATTATCTAAAAGACAGCAGGTATGAAGTAATACCCAATTTAATCTACTGTATTCTGTATAGTCAAAATGAAAGTGTTTCATAAATTTTTGAGCGAATTTTTCTGCTTTTTCGTTAAAACCTTTGAAATCACCATGTCCGATTTTATTTCTCATTTGTCTTAATAATTTTGCTACTTCACTCGAAACCTCTCCATATTTCTTATCAAGATAAGGTATTAGTAATTTGTCAATTTCATTTGTATTCTGATTTGGTTTTAATAATACAAGTTCTAACAAAGTAAAAGTCTTTAAATAATGATTTTGATTATAACTATTATCACTATATATCCCGTTCATAATATAATCTAATTTGTAATAATCGTTTTCCGATTTTAGTATAGAATCAATTCGGTTGCCCATTTTTTTAAGTTCCGTAATGTAGTCGTCTGTAGTCCTGCACCCTTTAAAGTTTGAATCAATTCTAAAACTTAGATTTGATAATATCCTAGTATGCTCTTTAGGATTCATATTACTTGTATAAATGCAGTTCATATGAATACCATTTTGTATATCATGATTTACAAAGTTACTAAAATACATCACTTTTTCAGCGTAATCCTCTTCACAAAAACGACCATCAAAGCAATTGCTTGTCCAATCAAAAAAAGGCATATCCTGATATTCATAGTCAAAGAATAGACATATCATATTATCAACAAGGCATTGAAGACATGACTCAATAGAATCTAAATTATATTTTGTATAGTCTTCAACATTGGCGTGAACGATTTCTTTCAAATAAGATATAGAATATTCTGTTTGAAATGTTTTACCATACCTTTTCAAATTATCTGCCATGTCAACTTTTTGTTGTCGAATTTCTTGTAACATGTCTTCTATAATGCTTTCCTTCCAGTCATCAGAAACATTAGATATATATAGTTTCAATTTATCTGACAATTTTATTTTTGTTATTTTCCCATAAACATCTATTATTACCAATTGAACAATCCTCCTTAATTCAGAACGTATAAAATTATTATAGCAGTATTGCTAGTTTAGAGTAATCCATGTTAATTAGAATACTCAAATACTCCATGAGAGGTGATAAGATAATTTCCCTCTATTTCCATATCACGTCCCAAAGCTTGATAATCAATATAATTTTGTAAATTAGAAGGTACTTCACCAAGTTGTCCTGTTTCTTCCACATAATAACGGGCGACATCTTCCATAGAATCACATTCACTATAACAATGAATATTCTCTTTGTTTTCCAGTAATTCTTCCAAGCTACTAAACCACATGCCTTGAATTTCTTTGAGTTCATTATAAATAGGTGTACCTTCGATTTCTTGAATGGCTTCACATAGACGGTTGATTTCACTAATTGGCGTGTATTCGTCCACATCAAAAGGAAGCTCAAAATCATGTATGGCGTATTCTTCGTAGTTCTCATTTAAACCGATTCTTTCTGCCATTTCTTCCTCATCAATTGGTGGAGTAAACCATGATCCAACTAATTCACCTTCATTATACCGTCCCAAATTTGCCACATAGACTTTCAATTCCAATTCTTATCACATCCTTTTTATAAAATATAGTCAAAAAAAAAGTAGCAATCAGTTAATGACGCTACTTATCAAGGTATCCGCTAATATAATCTGTAACTGTACTTGAAATACCTATTATTAGTTTTGCTTCTCTCTTTCCAATAATATTTGTATTAGGATGTGCAAGTGAATGCCTATTTCTTGCTTCATTAAGAGAGCTAATCATTCCATTTGATGACCTTATCGTTGTCTTCACTATATCAGCAAGTTCAGTAGGTTGAATTTCTTTTTCAATTAATTGTTGTATCCTACTATATAATTTAGATAGATTTTCGTCTCTAGGAACTGTAATTTCATATTTTTTTAGTATTTCAATTAAATATCCATGAAAAGCAGTGTGAACTCTGTCAAAGGCACGTTGATATTCACCATTACTCATGAAAGACTCAGCGTCTTCAATAGCTTGTGAAATCACATCACTAATTTTCAACTGACTAAAGTTAATTACTTCGTAATTCTCTGGAAGTGGTACTAAAATAGTATCCACTAATACATTATCACCTTGTTTATCATATATGGAGCTTGCTGTCTGGGTAAGCAAATCTTTATGACTTTCAAAAAAGTCTAAATCATCAAAAGGAGCTCTTATTTTAAGATAGGTGCAAAGCGTATTCCAATCCCTTTTGTATCCTTTATAATAAGTAAACTCGTTAGTCTCATCTAAAGTTACCTCTGATATTTTCATTTTAGAAACAATCTCGTTACCTCCTTCATAATAATTTGAAGAGCTCTTTCTTTCTAATGTTTTAATTAAAAGAGATTTAAATTGATCATTTGTAAACATATTCATGGATCCTTTCATAACAAAATATATACTTCCTATTTTATCATGAAAAATATCTGTTAAGCACCAATGATTCGGTTAAATAAGTTTAATAACACATCTTTCACGCCAGCTGCATTGAACACAAGTCCGACGGCGATTAAAGCAATAATCAAAAAGCCAATAAGTTTTGAAAATTCTCGTTTAAAACCTAAAAACAGTCCAATGACGACAATCGCTAACAATACCAATGACTGTGCATTATCCAAGAACCAGTTGTACAAATTCTGCCCAAAATTCATGTGATTGTCCTCCTTTCCTTAAGATATTTTTCTCGATAGTAGATATAGCTTTTTACACGCTTTAATAATTGAAAAGGAGTTAAATGCTCTCCATAAACAGTTATTCGACTGGTATAATTCTTATAAAAGCTCACTTTGTAAAAATCATAGGTATAGATGGTATCACCAGCTTGCCGTTTTCCCTCAATAATGAGAGACGTATATTTCCCTGTATTTTGTATATACGCTTGAAACCCTAACTTCTTTAATTCTTCTGTTAAGAGGCTCATGTAATCAAATCCTCCATGCCTAGATGTTGTTGTTCAATTAATTTCTCATGTTTTTCTGTCAGTTTGGCTTCATGAATCATGGTGGAAATAATGGTTGTACCGTTGAGAATATCTAAAATGCTTGCGACTTTTAATGTAGGGGCGACTTGATGATGTAACCAGTTCAATGTTCGTTCAAAAGAATAAGGTTCTGGCTGTATGGTTAGGCGTAATGCTCCACGATTTTTGCCGATAAACCATTCCCAGCGTTCATTGGTTTGCCAATCACTCCGTCGCTTGGTTTCGTCCTTATCGGCAAAGCGAATATAACGATTGATAATCTCAAACGCTGTTTTTTCTGCATTTTGATGTTCCAACAAATCTTTCATGGCTTGAGTGGCTCTGTCGTTTTTCAAACGAATTTCAAAGCGATTCTTTATTTCTGCGTCTTCTAAGGCAATATCATTTTTCACGTATTGCTCATAATCTTTCTCATATATACAGAAATAGACTTCGCTTTTTAATGAGCCAATATAAAGGGTGTTTCCCATGTCTGGTTTTTCATCACGGTGAACCAATTCACCACTGCGATAATTTTTAAAGCTCCGAAAGACGGAAATACATTCTTCCTGTTTACATTTCTTTGCCAATTCTGGAATATTCAAAATCCCTGTTTTATCGTTGATGGCTAAATCCAAGCGTTTGAAAATACCTTTATGTTCCATGCAATCTTGAAAGAAACCATACCAGCTCCGATGTTGAGCCAATAGAAAGTTTTCAAATTGCCGACAGCCTTTTCCTTTCAGTTCTAATAAAACCCCTTTACTTACATCATGAGAGACTAGGACAACAATATCACCGAAACGATAGTGTTCGGGATAAGAATAATAGCCAAAGTCTTCGTGTAGCATATAATCCATATTCAAGCGTAAAACCTCACCGATAATTTGAGACACATCATTGGTAGGGAATCGAATCCGTACATAGTCGAATAACATCTCCAATGGGTTATCGGGATTGAAGCGTTCCAAAGCGTTCAGTAAATCTTCTTTCACCTGTTGAGTAGGGACTGCCTTGCCTGTTTCAATATCCGATAGGTAAGGTCTGGTAATATGAGAAGCAACCGCCAGTTTATTTTGAGAAACGCCATAAGCCAGTCGCTTTTCTTTCAATTCCTTAATCCAAATTTTTTCGTTTTCCATTCGCAAACCTCCAATCTAAAAAAGATGTAAACTATGACCCTTGAGTTTACATCTTTCCTATTTTCCGCAATTCCTTGTACCATCAACATTGGTTGATGAGAATTGCCTGTTTTCAGTTGTATTTGTGCCCCCCTGTTAGGTAGAGGGGGCTAAAGGATTGGCGTGGCTAACGCCACACCAATCAAAGCAAGTCTGAACCTGTACCTTTCACTTCGTGCGGTACAGGCTCAGATTGCTTTTTTTGAATGACTTTTCCTATTTCTCCTAAGAAATCATACCTTTTTGGTACAAGGGGTGTATAAAACTCACTAATCACACTTTTTCCTGTATCCACATAACCTCTTCCCTTGATGGGTTTTAAGAAAAATTGTTTTTGTGTATCGCTTCCAAACATCATACCGAAGCCCATTTCAGACATACGACCCAAAGCCACACGGAAGTTAAAGTTATCTCGAATACCATCACTAAAATATTTTGCGTCTGGACGCTGACAGGCAAGAATTAAAAAGAAGCCTGCTTGTCGTCCGAGCATAACAATTTGTTTGAGTTTATTCATAACTTGTGCACTATCACGACCTAACATATCCATCATCGCCACATATTCATCAAAAATCAGGAAGTTCGCAGGTAGACCAAGATACGCATAATTTTCTCCTGTTTTGTAGTTCGGGTGTTGCTTCATGGTTTCACTACGGGCAATCATATCGTCGTAAAATTGACTAATACATGCCAGCATATCGTCTTTACGGTAATAGACATTATCTATGACCGCTCCTAAGTCTGCCAAATCAGCATTTTTAGGGTCGAGAATATAAAGCTTCGCATTTGTATGCAGGAGAGATTCAATCAATGTGAGAATAAAATAGGATTTTCCACTACCCGTGCCCCCAGCAATTAACATGTGAGGGAGAGAATCAAACTCCCAATAGACCGATTCCATCAATTTGACACGTCCATCTTGAGCTACCACATCTTCAATGCCAATTCGATTGCCAATGGTGTCATAAAGTAGAACATACTCTACATAAGAATCTTTCAACGTTTTTTCCACTAATTCACAATACAAGCCTGTTTCTAGTTTGTTTTCTAAGTGCAAGAGCTGATCTTGATATTTCCCTAAAGTGATTTCTACATGAATATGGATCAGTCCATCTTTCATTCGGTAATACATTTTAGGAAAATGGCGGATTCGTTGTTTGGTTTTCTTGCTGGATAAGTCTTTAAAGAATCCCTCTGATTGAGTTTCTTCGGCTTCATACCAATGGTTTTCTAAAATCATACGAGCTAACTTTTGACGGTGCTCTAACTGTTTTATAGAATCTATGCGATAGTGATAATAGAGCCAGCTGATGAGTCCGCATACAAAAAAAGCAGTGAGAATACTGCTCCAAAAGTATGGCGTATGCAGTTGATAGAAAAATGTATCTAACTGAACTGTTTGCCAATTCACCGATTGTAACGTTCTCCAATGAAAAGGGAGTAGAACGACTAGAAAAACTATCAGCAATGAAATCAGCACAAAATGATAGACCAAGTCCTTATCGTTGGCTTTGATTCGCTTTCCTCTGTCATGAAGCAATGGCATAAAAATCCTCCTTTCCATCTATCAAAATAATTGTGTATTGTAGATACGAGCCTGTTTATCAAAAGTTGGTTGAGAAATGGCTTCATATTTCCGATAAGCGATTCGCTTTTCAAAGCGTAAATCTTTTTCTTTCGGATAATAATGACGTCGATAGAGCGTGTGTCCTAACAGTTTTTTCGCTTCTTTTGTCAACGGATAGAGATAGCGAAACATGCGTCCATTGATTTTCTCAATCCCTTTGTATTCGCAAAATGCCTGGGAAAGCCAATGCTTTTTCTCTACCTGTTCAAAACGAGCATTTTCCTCTAATAAAAGGCGAGCACTTCGAGGGTGTATCTTTTCCCATGACTGTTTATCACGATAGACACTTGTCTTGAAATACCCGCAGTAAAAGAAGTTGGACGCTTGATAGACATAGCCACATTTTCCCTCAATTCCATCTGCCAATGTATATAAAAAATGACAGTCCGTATGTTCTTTCAACCACTTAATTAGAGCTGAAAGAGCTTGACTGCCAAAATAATTGGTTTGATTCATTTCTGGAAGAAAACACATCTTTCCAATTTCTAAATAATCTGTGGTTTGAAGGGAACTGTCGGGAAAGAGTTTGCGTATGGTTTGTAGGGGTTGCGTACCCCAGCCTAATTCCACAACGCCTAATAATTTTTCTTCTGAAAAAATCCCTAGAAAGTATTTACACAATCTAGGGAGTATCTTTGAATAATGGTATTGCCGAATAAAAGAAATGGCTTCATCTTTCGGAATTTCTTTCAAAATCAATGGTGTGTTTGTCATAAGCAACACCTATTTTTCACTTTCGGACGCTTCTTTTTTATATTTCTGATGAGGTTTTGTCTGTCCTTTTAATACAAGATCGTCTGCTTTCACGTACCAATCAACGTCTGCCCCTCGAAAAGTAGCCGTCGCTACGGTATCTGCCACAGGATTGATTAATTCCACTTCTGCGTTGTAGTCAAATTCTTTCAAAGGAACAGAAGCGGGGATACTGACTTGTATCATGCGTCCTTGTCCTTTTGATTTTAAGTCATAGGTACGTTCTTTAATTTCTTCGGAAACCGAACCATCTTCATTTTGAATACGAACCTCACGACGTAAAGCGGAAAATTTCAATGTGCCAAATGTCTGGTCTTTTTCAATCACAATACCTTCTGCTAATCTCATATTTTTTCACCTTTCCTTTCTTAAGCTTTCACCATATCGTCTGCGTGCATAATGTAATTGGTAAATCCTCTATTGCCAATTTTATAACCTTCTGCGGTAATACGTGGGTTGATGAGTCTGACTTTTTCGTCGGATTCAAAATGTTTCTCGCCAGCTTCGGAGGGAAGAATGACAACAATATCATCTGCTCGTTGAATCGTTGAGTATAAATTGTAGCTACGAGAGAGAATAGTTGGTCTGCCATTGACTCGACGTTGTTCAATATTCCCTTCACCAGCATATTCTAATTGACCAAATGTTTTTTCCATATTGGGAATGACATATTTTAATTCCATAAGTGTATCGTTCCTTTCTCACATAAAATATTTTTGGCTTACTTTATTCATTTAAAAATTTGTTAGTATCACAACCTTTCAAAGCATAAAAAATAGACGCTCATTATGAACGTCTATCATTTAAATGAATATTGAGTTTAGAATTCCATTTCGAATTTAATCAGGTCTGCTTAGGTGCAAATACTGCACTTTTATTGCACTTTTTATTTTTTTAAATATAATTTATTCGATTTTATACGTTTCCAAAATCCTTGATATTACAGCATTTTCGCTTATATGCCATACCCTTAAAACAGAGTGGGAATAGAGGTAATAAGTATAAAAAGCCTAGAAAATCAATATTTCTAAGGCTTTTTGATTTGTTCTAACAACAATTTAGCAACAAAAACAGATTATTTTTTTATCAACTTACTTACGTTGAGGACTCCTTTTTTCGTTCAACAGATACGCTAGTCAAACCTCAAAAAGGAGTTTCAATAACTTAAAATTGTGATATAATAATGCCTGTCGCAACTCCACTAACGAACTTGGTCTGGAGGTGAGTTTTTGCTAATCTTCGTTACAGTTATTCTAGCACCTTTACTTATTACAATCATAGGTAATGTCGTTTCTGAGTGGATAGTCAGAAACTGGCTAGAAAAAGGCGACAAAGACAAATAACCTGAGTCCGATAACTTGCATATTGGACAAAAGAAAATACCAGAGGTGGAGCTCTGGTATTTTTATTTTTGCCAAGACTTCGTTACAGTTCTTGCACAATTATTATCACAAAAATTAAATCACTTGTCAAATGTTAACGTATGTTGATTGCCATTAAACTTGCTTTGTCTAACATTATCTTCCGTCACTACGACTTGACCTGTCATGCGACTAGCGACTTCTTTCCTGCATTAAGACGAAGATGGGAGTATGTACCTAGCGTTGTCTTAATATCAGCATGTCCTAAGTGATTTTGCATTTCTAAATCATTCATTCCAAGAGATAAGATAAAACTAGCGTGAGAGTGCCGTAAATCATGTATACGGATAGATTTTATCCCTGCATAGTCGCTATGTGCTTTTAATACACGGTTTAACGTCGATTTTACAAGTGGACTATCTGCCAAAGAAAATACAAACTTACATTTTCCTATTTGCGATTGTGCTTGCTTCCAGAATTTCAAATGTTCCAAAATATCATCATCAAGATAGAGCAGTCTAATACCTGAAGTGGATTTTGTATCTGTAATATACCATTCTTTCTGATTTTTATAATACATTGAACAATCTATCAATACCGTACCATTATCAAAATCAATCTTTGTCCACTCAATAGCTTGTAATTCACTGATACGAACACCTGTCATAAAGAAAAACCAAAACGTTGTAAAGTATAATAAATCATAAATATTAGACTTATCAAATGTGCTAATAAATTTCTGAAACTCCTCAACTGTCCAAAAATCAACTTTGGGACGCTCTTTTTTGATATTTCCAACCTGTTTAGCAAGGTTATTTGATAACATACCTAATTTTACTGCTAAATCCAAAACCTGTTGTCATATCTGATGTACGGAGCGAATATAGTTATTAGACAGCCCCTCAAGAAACATATCATGCTGCACTGTTTAACATGAGGAGCAAGAATTCCTGATAGCTGCATTTTTTCAAAATATGTCAATCGTTTAAATGTTGAACGTGTCAGTTTGAAATATTCGTCAACTAAAAATGTCAGTTTGACATAAGGAGCAATTATGGCAACATTTACTGAACGCTTAAAAGAGTTAAGACAAAAAATAACCTCACTCAAAAAGAGTTGGTTGAAATTTTAGGAATATCGCAAGGCTCTTATGCTAATTGGGAAAAGGGAAAAAGAGAACTCAATCTTTCCCGACTCGGTGATATAGCGATTTATTTCGACATAAGTATAGATTATCTTACTGGAAAAATAGATAAAGAATATGGGGAGGTGAATATACAAGAATTGGAACAAAAGTCTGAGGAAAAAATTGAGAAAATTATACAAGACGTGATATCTAGCATGCTGACTATACTTAAAGTTGGGAGATTAAAAGGAATTCCTAAATCATAAATGCTTAAAATCTTTGACACTAGTGAACATAAAGAGATCTTCCACCGCATTGAGACATTGATAAATAAAGTATACAACTAACACCAATTCAACACCAAAAAATAAAACAATCGAATATACATTCAATTATTCAGAACGTACACAAAACCCTCTTAAACATGAAGATATTGAGGAATTGATTTTTATATTATTGAGCAATAAAAGTCTTAGAAATCCTGTTATATCAGTGCTTCTAAGACTTTTATTATACAGAAAAAAGATTGCAGACAACGCCAGTTTTGAGGTGTGGGGTATCATTCACTAATTATTATGCTCCAACACCCCAACCACCTCATACAGATCTGGTTTGTCTATGTGGTAAGGGGCTTCTTCTCTTACAATTGGTTTGGCGCAGAAGGCAATTCCGATACCTGCTTTTTTAATCATGGGAAGATCATTTGCCCCGTCTCCCATAGCGATTGTTTGAGAAAGATCAAGTTGATTTTCTGCAGCCCATTCTTGCAGTTTGGCAACCTTGGTTTCTTTAGTTACGACGTCACCATCCGTTTTTCCGGTCAAATACCCATCAACAACTTCTAAGCGATTAGCTTTGACATAGTCAATCCCGAGCTCTTGAGCCAGACCATCAACCGTCTCATGAAAGCCTCCTGACACTAGCCCCACCTTGTAGCCACGTGCATGCAATTCTTCAACCAATTCCTTGGCCCCCTGATTGAAGTGAATCTTACCATAAACCCTATCGAAAATAGATTCAGGCAAGCCCTTCAGTAAAGCGACACGCTCTGCCAATGCTTCTTTAAAATCCAGTTCTCCACGCATGGCGCGTTCGGTAATGTCAGCAACCTGTTCGCCGACACCTGCTTCCTCACCCAATAAATCGATGACTTCTTCTTTGACCAGAGTTGAATCAACATCCATGACTAAAAGTCCCTTGACCATTTTCATAGCATAACCTCCATTTTTTCACTTATTGTACAAGAAGCTTGCTACAATAGCAAGTCTGAACATAATCGCAGTATCCATAATCCTTTTTCAAAGAAGATTTTTATTTTTTTAGAAAGATTCAGTAAACATTTACGAAAAAAATATTGGAAAATTCCGTGTCCAAGCATTTACCGACAAGAATCAAGCAATAGCAAAGCATCGCTAAAATCCACAATGGATTTGATAGTGTCATCCGTTGTTTATGTCGAAACCTAAGTATTAAGAACCGGTCTAAAATAGTCAATGCTAACAGCCGATATTGATACCAGTAGTATCGTAGAGGTTTTTAAAGAAGCTTTCAATAAGAAAAAACAAAAAGCGATTAAACGAGGTGTCCTATTCGCCAACTTTGTGACACTACTTATGTTTATTCAAAATTCTTTAACGCATGTAAAAAAAGAAAAACTATCAGTCCCTGAATGATTGGGAATAGCCTTAGTGGTGCTACCATATTTGGAAGCGTTAGAACTGCACTTGCTGATGATAATGCTTCCAAAGATAAAAATAAAAGGGGTTGGAAAATAGCCTCCAAAACCCTTTATTCTTATTTTATAGTCAAATGAATTACTCCTTCAGAACAAGGAACAAAAAAGACACCGGACAGTGCTTGATACTCTTTGAAAAGCAAAAGCAGACCTTATTGACTTGATGTGATGACCTTCAGTTCTATCTGCAGAGGCGCCGCTTAGTCTCCTTTTGATTTTCATTGAGTATGAATATGACAAGTCGAAAGTGTTGATGTATCAAAGTTAATTCAAAAGACTATAAGATTATAATTGGTTGAATTTAGCTAGAATGCTGGATAAGTTAGTTTTTTCTGACTTCACTGTGCTGCTTCGATAAGCTTGAATAAATAAATTAAATGCTTTAGCAAAGACTCGTTTTTGTTTGGGGGATAATCTTCGGTAAACTTCAAAATATTTTGCCATTTCCAGAGGTTTCTTCGCAGAGAAATCATTAAGACTGGTAACACCACTGGCAATCAATTGATCAAACAAGAGATCAAATAAGTTTTTCAGCTCATAATGGGACAAACTCTTATTCCAAATCGCAAATGTTTTTTCAAGTTTTCGACTCATTGGAGATAATTGTGTGACGGTTTCAAAGTCGTTTTTTTCTAAATCTATCGCCCAATTCAACATGGGGTGTTGCCCCATGCCCCTATCCTTAGAGGCTACAATTATTGGCTTTCTATCGGATTCCAACATGACACCGACTACTGACTCAAACGGTTTAATGGCAACAATCTTAGACCTAATAGCCAGATAACTTTCTGATTGTAGAAAGCTTGGACGAAAGCCGGGAGCATCATACATATAAATGAGAGTAATCCTATCTTGCAGTTTTTTTGGTAAATGCGCAGCTGCATAAACAGCTAAATTTCCACCTTTGGAGTGTCCCGAAACAAGTACTTGTCCGGACAAGCTTGGAAGGATTTCCTTTAAATAAATAGATGCTGCACGTTGTGCAGGAATTTCCCGCATATAAGTTAATTTAAAATCTTCTTTCCAGCCAATCAAGCTATCATCCGTTCCACGAAAAACCAGTTGATGAAACTTTTCTTCTGGTATGGAAAAGACCATGGCTGCAAATTGACGTTCAAACTCAGTGTTAACATCATTGACATAATGACTAATGGTTACATTCTTATATCGTTTGCTATTGAGCACCGCTTCAAAAAGGCCGATACGTTCTTTGGTGTCTAGAAAAGTGAATGGAATGTCTTTTTTGGATTGCTGAAATAGTAGAGCCAAATCATTGATGACAACGAACTCCTTTTGCTTGAGTTCCTTGGATAAATGTTCGATGATTGATAGATAGCCCAATTCATTAAATAAGGCAAAATCTAAACTGGTCAGGGCTTTTTCAGAAAATGATGTCTGCCCTATAGTTGCGACATAATCTAAAAGATTCTTCATTGCTACTACACTTCTTCTAAGTGAGAATTGATAATGGTTTCCATTTTTATTTCTTGTGGTTTCATTCCCATTCTTTCATAAAAATGAACAGCTCCCGCATTAGCGTTCCAAACATTAAGGGTTAAATTGTAACACTGCCATTCAGCAGCTTTTTGGTAGGCAAACTGATACAAGGCTTCGCCTATCTTTTGACCACGAGCTGTTTCATCAACACACAAATCGTCAATAAAAAGGGTTTTATTGGGAATCATAGCTGCCCCTTTGGCTTCCTGAATGATTAGGAATATATGTCCTAGAAGATTCCCTTCCTCATCTTCGTACACGAAAATAGGACGTTGATCATCATGAATCAGTTCTCGTAATTCTTGTTCTGAGAATTTACTGCCACTTGACTTAAAAATATCAGGTCTAACATTGTGATGAACTCTCAAAATTTGTCCTAATAATTCCTGAATCTTTGGAATGTCGGCGATAACTGCTCTTCTTATCATTTTTACCTCCTATCACTCCCACTATCATATCACAAATCGAGAAGTAATATAGTCTTTTGAATTAACTTTGATACCTCATCACTGTCGACTTGCTGTACTTTACTTACTACTCAATAAAGTTTAAAGCAGACTAGGCGACGCTGATACAGATAGAACTGAAGGTCATCACATCAAGTCAACAAGGTCTGCTTTTGCTTTTCAAAGAGTATCAAGTACTGTTTGCGTCTTAGTTCCTTGTTCTGAAAGGTAATTCATTTGACTATAAAATGCAATAAAAAAATCTCACCCAGTGGATGAGATCCGCCTCAACATAGCATTGAGACTAGAGAGAAATAAGTAAGACATGGGGTGATTTGATATTTTAAATCAAGAATCCTAAACGTTAAGAGAAAGTTATTTTAGGAGAGAGTTTTGAGAGAGAGAGAGTTCCCACATGTCTCTATGTGTAAAGTATAACACTCTATCAGAAAATGTTAATCCTAAAGTCGTAAAATGTTGTTTTTTCATCTTCAAATGTCAAAAATTATCTAAAAATGGCTAACTTCGTCCTTGAATAACCTTTTTATTTACGATACATCTTGATTTGGAGATACAAGTCATTGTATACGCCAAGCCATTTTTGTCCAAGATTGTCATAAACTTCTAAATGGTCAATGGTTTTTTGACTTGGATAAAAGGCCTTGTCATTCTTGATTTCTTTTGGTAATAGAGTCTTTGCAGCATTATTTGGCGTCGAATAACCGATATACTCCGCATTTTGTGCTGCATTTTTTGGCTCTAGCATGAAATTAATAAATTGATAAGCTTCTTTAGTGTGCTTGGCTGTTTTAGGGAGAACCATATTATCAAACCATAGATTAGAGCCTTCTGTTGGAACGACATAAACCAAATCTTCATTTTCATAGAGCATTTCACTGGCTTCTCCAGAGAAGGTCACACCAATGGGTGCATCCCCTTGAATCATATAGCCTTTCAGTTCATCACCAACCAAGGCTTTGATGTTTGGGGTTAGTTGGTTTAATTTCTTCTCTACTTGATTAAGATGTGCCTTGTTTTTTGAATTAAGACTATATCCCAAGCTATTTAAACCAACTCCAAGCACTTCTCTAGCACCGTCAACCATCATGATACTATCTTTGTATTCAGACTTCCAAAGGTCGTTCCAATGCTCAGGATACGTATCTAATTGTTTTTTATTGTAAACAATCCCAACGGTTCCCCAAAAGTAAGGAATAGAATAATCATTAGCAGGATCAAAACTTTTCCCCAAGAATTCTTTGCCAATATAATCAAGCCCTTTTATTTTTGATTTGTCCAATTTAATAAGCATGTCTTCTTTAATCATCTTATCAATCGTATAATCACTTGGAATTGCAATATCGTACGTCGTACCACCCTGTTTAATCTTGGTGTACATGGCTTCGTTGGAATCAAAAGTTTCGTATTGAACCTTAATACCAGTCTCTTTAGTAAATTTTGTCAGCAAATCTGGGTCAATATAATCTCCCCAGTTATAGATAACTAATTTATCTGAAACGTCCCCTGATTGCTTCTGCAGGATAAAACTAGCTCCCCACAAAAGAACAATAATGGCAATAATACCTGTTAGAAAGGATGTTAATTTACGCATCTTTAACCTCCTTCTCCTGAGAAATAAAATAATAGCCAATCACTAGCAGAATACTAAAGAAAAAAACGAGGGTAGACAGGGCATTGATGTCTAGGGAAATCCCTTGACGGGCGCGGGAATAAATCTCAACAGAAAGGGTCGAAAAGCCATTTCCAGTTACAAAGAAAGTCACCGCAAAATCATCTAAAGAATAGGTAAATGCCATAAAATACCCAGCAATAATACTCGGTGTCAAATAAGGCAACATGACTTCTTTAAGCATTTGAGAGCGACTGGCACCCAAATCATAGGCCGCATGAATCATATCTTGATTCATTTCTTTAAGTCTAGGCAAAACCATAAGAACGACAATAGGAATAGAGAAGGCAATGTGACTGAGTAAGACAGTGGCAAATCCCAATTGAAACTTAGTTGTTGTAAATAAAATCAAGAAGGATGCCCCAATCATAACATCAGGCGCCACCATCAAGATATTATTCGTTGACAACATGCCATTCTGATAACGCTTCTTGCTTTCATGAATAAAGATAGCTCCAAAAGTTCCAATAGCTGTCGCAATCAAAGAACTTGAAAAAGCTAAAAAGAAGGTTTGTGCCAATATAAGCATAAGGCGGCTATCTGAAATCATGGTTTGATAATGCTCCATGGTAAAGCCCGCAAAGCCATTCATATCGCCACCCTTGTTGAATGAATAGAAAATCAGATAAAAAATCGGTGCATAAAGGAGAACAAAAACAAAAATCAAATAGATATTAGCAAATTTTTTCATGATTTTCTCTCCTTAGTTGCCCACATAATCATTAGCATAGCGGCAATCAAGACCACGCCAATGGTTGATCCCATACCCCAGTTTTGAGTGGTAAGGAAGTGTTGCTCAATAGCAGTGCCAAGAGTAATCACTCGATTACCACCGATAAGTCTTGTCAACATAAAGAGACTCAGACTTGGAATAAAAACAGACTGAACACCAGACCTGACGCCATTCAAGGATAGGGGGAAAATAACTTTTGTAAAGGTTTGAAGGTCGTTGGCGCCCAAATCACGACTGGCATTAATAAGGTTAGGATCAATATCATCCAAGGCGTTGAATATCGGTAAAATCATAAATGGTATTTCGATATAAGCAGCTACAAATACAAATGAAAAATCCGTGAAGAGAATTTGCTGAGGTCCCAAGCCCATAAAGGTTAAAAAGGCATTTACTCCACCTTGTTGACCAAAAATCCCCATAAAAGCGTAAGCCTTTAAGAGCAGATTGACCCAAGTCGGTAAAATAACCAACATCAGCCAAAGTTGTTTGTGCTTGAGACTGGTTAAAACGAATGCTGTCGGATAAGCAATTAAAAGCGTGACTAAGGTAATCAAACCGGCATAGAGAATAGAATTCAAACTCATTTTTAAGTAGGTCCATGAACCAAAGAAAGTTTGATAATTTCCCAAAGTAGCCTGACCTGATATGTCAAAGAATGATTTCCAGATAATCATGACAACGGGTGCTAAAACAAAGAGAAAAACCCATAAAAAATAGGGAATTGAGAAAAAGCTAGTCGTTTTCTTCATGACGCTCCTCCTCGATAAAATTAATCAGACCATCTTCAACTTCTTCTGTTTCAACATATTCTTCAATGCGTGCATCGAATTCTTCTTCTGTCTCATGAAGACGCATAATATGAATATCTTCTGGTGTGAAATCCAGTCCAATAATTTCACCTTCGATGGCTTTACGCGTGGAATGAATCATCCATTCATTTCCGAGATCATCATATGCGATGATTTCATAATGCACTCCTCGGAAAAGTTGCGTATCAACTTTTACTTGAAGTTTTCCTTCATCAGGTAGTGTAATTTGCAAATCTTCGGGACGAATAACAACTTCTACCGGTTCATTAGGGCGCATACCACCATCAACCGCTTCAAAGCGTTTACCATTGAATTCTACCAGATAGTCTTCAATCATTGTTGCTGGAAGAATGTTGGATTCACCGATGAAGGTTGCAACGAAGTGATTAATCGGTTCGTCATAGATGTCAACCGGTGTCCCTGACTGAACGATTTTGCCTTCATTCATAACAAAAATCCAGTCGCTCATGGCTAGAGCTTCTTCCTGGTCGTGAGTAACAAAGACAAAAGTAATGCCAAGACGTTGTTGCAATTCACGAAGCTCATACTGCATCTCTGTACGGAGCTTCAAATCAAGCGCTGATAAGGGTTCATCTAAAAGAACCACTTTGGGCTGGTTGATAATCGCACGCGCAATAGCAACACGTTGGCGTTGTCCACCAGATAGTTTTTTTATAGAGCGTTTTTCATAGCCTTCGAGTTGCACCATTTTAAGGGCTTCTTTAACGCGTTGATCAATCTCTTTTTTAGCAATTTTCTTTAATTTCAAAGCGAACGCCACATTTTCATAGACGGTCATATGCGGGAAAAGGGCGTAAGATTGAAACACCGTATGAACATCACGCTTGTTAATTGGAACGTCATTAATACGCTTTCCATCTAGTAAAACATCACCAGATGTGGCATCTAAAAGCCCTGCAATGATATTGAGAATCGTTGATTTCCCAGAACCAGATGCACCAAGCAGCGTGTAAAACTTTCCTTCTTCCAATTCGAAGTTAATATCTTTTAAAACAGTTGTACCACTATCCTCAAATGTCTTTGACACATTTTTGAAGGCAATAATTGGATTAGTCAATGGTCATAAATCCTCCATAGATTTTCTAGAATATATACTATGTCATTTTGCTTAGTTTAGTATCGTAGTCTTTTGAATTAACTTTGCGACATAGTCACTTTCGACTTGCCTTACTTATACTCAATGAAAATCAAAAGGAGACTAAGCGGCACCTCTGCAGATAGAACTGAAGTCTATCAAATGTCAACAAGGTCTGACTTTGATTTTCGAAGAGTATCAAGCGCTGTCCGGCGTCTTTTTGTGTTCCTTGTTCTGAAAGGTAATTCATTTGACTATCGTTGACTTTTTCTAAGACTCCAAAATTTAAAACTAAACCGGGTGATGTCACCACGATAGTTCTTACATTTATAACAGTAAGTTGGCTGCCTCGTGTGAGGCATTTTAAAGAGTCTAAACTATTAATCAGCCCAGAAAGATGCCTTTCTGAGCTGATATTTTTTATTAAAGAGATTCTCCAATAATACGAACTTCACGTTCTAAGGTAATTCCAGAAGTTTTCTCAACGGTTTCGATAACATGGGCAATTAAATCCTCGTAATCTTTGGCTGTGCCATTATCTACATTAATCATAAAGCCAGCATGTTTTTCAGAAACTTCAACACCTCCAATGCGGTGTCCTTTGAGGTTAGCTTCGGTAATTAGTTGACCTGCAAAATGCCCTGGCGGACGTTTAAAAACGGAACCGCAAGATGGGTATTCCAGAGGTTGTTTCAACTCACGTAGGTGATTGAGGCGCTTCATCTCCTGATTGATTGCAGTGTAATCGCCCGGTTTCAAAGCAAATTTAGCTGAAATCACAATGTCACCAGATGTTTGTAGTGCAGATTGGCGATAACCAAACTTTAAGTCTTTAGCTTCAAGTGTCTTAACTTCACCGTCTCGTGTTAAGACTTGAGCTGAAACAAGGACATGAGCAATTTCGCCCCAATAAGCGCCCGCATTCATAAAGACAGCGCCACCGACACTTCCTGGAATACCAGCCGCAAATTCGAAACCTGTCAAACTATGTTCACGAGCTACTTTAGTTGTTTCCTTAAGATTAGCTCCAGCTTCAACTTCCATAACATAGCCGTCGATAGTGGTCAGCTTCAATCGGTCAAACATGATAACCATGCCACGAATACCGCCATCACGGACAATTAAATTACTAGCATTTCCAAGAACCAACCAAGGGATACCATGCTTGTTAGCAAACTTGACCAAACGGATCAGTTCAAAACGATTGCGAGGGAAAGCAAGGTAGTCTGCCGGTCCTCCAACCTTAGTGTAAGTATAGTTTTTCAAAGGCTCATCAACACGAATGTCAATGCCAGATAAAGCCTCTTCCATTTCTTTAAGCATCACAATCCCCTCATACATACAAAACTTGGCATAGCCAAGCTACATTATACCAAAAATTAGCTGATGTGCCAGTAAATTTTTAAATTTTCGTAACATCTTCATGGCTTAATTGAGCCAAGGCCTCCAAGACTGTTTTACCAGTATTTGGAAGCACCAAATCCTCAGTTAATTCAGCCAAGGGAACCAGCACAAAAGCACGTTCAGTCATGAAAGGATGGGGCACTTTTAAATCTGGGGTATTAAAGGTTTCCTCACCATACAACAAGATGTCAATGTCAATGGTGCGTGGTCCCCAATGTTCGTGTCGTACTCTATCTAAATCCTTCTCAATCTGCTGGCACTCTCGGAGGAAATCAATTGCTTCTAAATTGGTCTCTAACTGAACAACTGCATTTACAAAGTCATCTTGATCAATTTTACCCCAAGCTGCTGTTCGATAAAAAGACGAAACCTTTACCAATTGCGTTTCATGTACTTGTGATAGGGATTGAATGGCTTGATTGAGATAAGCCACTTTGTCTCCCATATTAGAACCCAAACTCAAAAAAACAACTGTCATCTGTAACGCTCCAAACTAATCCCTACGGCATCGTAATGACCGTTGATGGGGGGATTTTCCTTCGTAATTTCAATATTAATCGTTTGAACAGGGATGAACTGAGCAAAAATATCTTGGCAAATAGCTCCTGCCAAGCGTTCAATGAGCTTATATCGTTGATTTTCAACTTGATTCTTGATGCAGTCAAAAACCATGCCGTAATGCACCGTGTCTTCTAAGTCATCAGACAGAGAGGCCTTATTTAAGTCAAGGGACAAGGTAGCGTTAATCACAAAAATTTGCCCTAGAGTATTTTCTTCGGACAATGCCCCATGGTAACCATAAAAACGACAATTTTTTAAAACAATCTTGTCCATTTCATACTCCTATATCAGTTGATTGATGACTTTGACAATGGCTCGATTAGCGTCCACATTATGGACACGAACCATCTGCGCCCCTTTCATAATGGCATAGGCTGACAAGGCAGCTGTCGCTTGATCTTTCTCAACCATATCTGTCTCTCCATCTAACAGGGAAACCACCGTGCGTTTTCTGGAAATCCCAAACAAGACAGGGTAGTCTAAGGCTGTAATTTGCTCCAAACCTTTCAACAAATCGATATTATCTTGAGCTGACTTAGCAAAGCCATAACCTGGGTCAATCCAGATATTCTCTTTAGCGATTCCAGTGTCTAGTGCGACTTGTGCACGTTCTTTAAGGAAATCTATCACTTCTTGCGTGACATCCTCATATCCTTCTTCTTCCTGATTGTGCATAAGCATATAGGGAACTTGCCATTCAGCTGCCAACGCCATCATCTGACCATCATAAAGCCCCGCCCAGACATCATTTAAAATATCAGCACCTGCTTCAAGGGCAGCCCTAGCTGTCTGCGTTTTATAAGTATCAATACTAATTAAGACATCAAATTTTTCTTTGATAGCCTTGATGATAGGTACAACACGATTGATTTCGTCTTCTGCCGTTACAAATGATGCACCTGGACGAGTGGATTCCCCACCAACATCAATAACATGGACACCCGCTTTAATCATTTCTTCAGCTTGTTGGAGCGCCTTATCAAGACTGTCATATCTTCCACCATCTGAAAAAGAATCTGGCGTCACATTGAGAATCCCCATGATAAGCGCCTTACCTGCAAGTTCATATTTACCAATTTTAACCATCATTACTCCTTAATCATTGCCATCACTTCGCGTCGAGCAGCCCCATCTTCTTGATAAAGGCCTCGAGCTACAGTTGTAACTGTCTTGCTGCCAGGTTTCTTAATACCTCGCATGGTCATGCACATATGCTCTGCTTCAACCATGACAAAAACACCCTTAGGATTCATCGCTTCTTCCAAAGCATTTGCCACCTGAGCGGTTAACCGTTCTTGCAATTGCGGACGATGCGCTGCCACTTCAACAGCACGAGCTAGCTTACTTAATCCCGTCACACGTCCATCACTAGGTAGGTAGGCTACATGAGCCACTCCATAAAAAGGAACTAGATGGTGCTCGCACATCGAATAAAAAGGGATATCCTTGACCAAGATCATTTCTTCGTGCCCTTCTGAAAAGACGGCTGTGAATTGGTCTTTAGGGTCGTCAGTCAAGCCTGAAAACATTTCGGCATACATTTTAGCCACACGTTTTGGCGTATCCAAAAGTCCTTCACGATTAGGATCTTCACCAATGGCTTCTAAAAGCTGATAAACAGCTGCTTCTGCTTTTTTTTGATTCATGATTTTTCCTAAACTTCTAATTTATTTATCTAATAAAAACTGTCTCACTTGCGAGATGAAATAAAGTGACCCTGTGATAACATATAAGTCTTCCACTGATGCTGAGTTGCACGTTTTTAGCCATTCTTTAAAATCCGCCACTCTGGGATAAGCACTGGGATAATTGTCTAATTTAACTGCATTTGGGTAATCAAAAGTCGTAACTGTTAATTCACCGACAGTAGCTAATTGCTCTAGCATCCCCTGAATAGGCTTAGTATCAATGGCTGAAAAAAGAATATGAATCTTCCTATCTGCAAATTCCTTTCTTAACAAGGCTACCAATACAGCTATGCTTTCATTATTATGAGCACCATCAATCATTAGATTATCTGCCATTAATTCTGTTCGCCCCAGCCAAGAAGCTTTGGCAAAAGCATTTCGAATAAGGCTTTTAGTCACCCGAGGGTATTTTCCCTGCAAAAGTACGGTCGTCATAAGCGCCAAACCAGCATTAGCCACCTGATGCTGACCACGCATTTTCAAGGACAGCTTTTCCAGCTTAAACTCTTGCCATGTAAAATCAAAAGCTCGACTATTTCCCGAAAACTTAAAGTCATGCCCCAGCTCAAAGGTCTGACTGTTCGTCTCTTTCGCCTTCTTGTAAAATACCGACTTCACTTCCGCCCTATTTTCAGCGAAAACGAAAGGAACCTTGTCTTTTAAAACACCCACTTTTTGAGTTGCGATTTCTTCATAAGTCTGACCTAAGATATTCTGATGGTCTAAACCTATAGAGGTGCATATAACTGCTAAGGGATTAAAGACATTTGTAGAATCGTAAAGACCACCGAGTCCAGCTTCGATTATGGCAATATCCACTGGATGAACCTGTCCAAAATAGAGAAACATCATGGTTGTGATGATTTCAAACTCGGTAGCTGGTTCATAGCCTGTCTCCGACGGTAAACGCTCCGCCAAAGGCTTAACCATAAAAAGCAGTTTTAATAAATCGTCTTTAGAAATCATGTCACCATTTAAGGCAATTCGCTCTCTAAAGTCCATGATATAAGGTGACGTAAAGGTTCCTACCTCATAACCCGCTTCTGTGAAGATTGTCTGTAGATAATTAACGGTTGAGCCTTTACCATTAGTCCCAACAACATGAATCCCCTTAACTTTTTCTTGTGGATTGCCTAATTCATTGAGCAGCCACTTCATGCGTTCAATCCCAGGCTTTATACCAAATTTTAATTGGTCATGAATCCACGCCAACCCCTCTTCGTAAGTCATTGTTTCAATCTGATTTGTCATAAGTTAAGTATAACAAAAGAGCCGGTCTTTTGACCAACTCAAGGGTGTTATTTTTATTAAATTTATAGTTTTTGCATTTTTCATGAGAGTCAATGATTCTATGATAAAGGCTAAACTTGCCATTCATATAAACCGCATCCAAGAAGATTATCTAAAACGACAGTTTCTCCGGAGCTATTACAGTAATCAGGAATTGAATTATCTGGGGATGTATCAAACAAAGACACCTTGAGGAAACGGCACCCGGCACAGCTGATGAAAAGAACAATAAAAGAATAACAGTTACGGCTCCTGATAAAATGAGTAACACATCTTTAAAAAGTAACACCTCCAATAAATTTACTGTAGAAAATGCCAAGAAATAGACCAGACTAACTGGTAGAATGAGCCTATCTCCAAAAAGCATAACAACATCACTAGATAAGGAAATCCTTTTTTTGATTAAGCCATAAAAGATGAATAAAAGATAAATCTAAAGTGTGAAGAAAAGAAGTGTGTCTATTGGCTAAACGAGACCTCAGACTCTAAAAAACTAAGCTAATCGCTAACTTGACAAAGTTTCTTTAAGTAGAATAACATAGCAAATAAAGCATAACATATCGCAAATGAACTAACTTTCAGACAAGGAACGAAAAGCGCAAATAGTAGTTTGATACTCTTCGAAAAGCAAAAGCAGACCTTGTTGACTTGATTTGATAACCTTCAGTTCTACCTGTATCAACGTCGCCTAGTCTGCTTTTGATTTTCATTGCGTATGAGTAGGTCAAATCGAAAGTGATCATGTAGCAAAGTTAATTCAAAAGACCATAAAAGCCACAACTCGCTTCTATCGCTTATCCATATACAGCTCTCAAGGAATCCTAAAGCCAGTCACTCCTTATCAGAACACTTGCCAAAATCATGCAAAAATGCCTTTAGTCATGCAAAGATTGGTCACCCCATGCTTAAACTGACTTGTCTAGTGATACGCAGGTAAAGTGATAATCCAGAAGATAGGCTAGGAAAACTATCGCAGCCAGAGATTATCCCAAACTCTTTCTGTTAAAGGAATAAAATCCTCCATAAAACAGAACAAAAGACTAGAAAGCACCCCTAGAATATAAACCATCCACCGTTTTGAACGAACCACTAGTTATTACTTGTTTAACACATTTATCAAAGATTGAAGGAACGAGATTGTACTCCTTAATAATCTCGCAACGCTTTTTCTCAGCTTTGTGAAGGGCAACAATTTGTTGCTTGAAGCCGTCTGTAAATTACTTACCTACTCTCAAAAATGTTGGCTTATAAATCTTTTTAAGACGTTCTATTACCTTAAGAAATCAAAAAAAGTTGAAGATTGTCCAAAATGGACTTTTTCTTCAACCTGAGGCTATGATTACCTTTTTTTCTGTTTTAGTGTTCAACAACGACTCCCTTGCGATCAACTTCTAAAGCGAGAACCTTAGCTGGTAACTGTTTTTCTAAAGCTAGTATAAACGCTTCTTTTTTATCTTTTGGAAGTAGGGTCATAACAGTTGGACCGGCACCTGAAAGATAGGTGGCATAAGCGCCGAAATTTTGCCCCAATTCTCGAATTTCTGGGAATTCTGGAACCAGTTTCTGACGATAAGGTTCATGGAAACGATCCTGGCTCATAGCACGTCCTGCCATTTCCAAATCACCAGTCAACAAACCCGCTACTGCCATGTTAGCAACCGATGAAGCAAGAACCGCTTCTTTAAACGATAACTCTTGTGGAAGCGCCTGTCTAGAATCACTTGTTTTTAATTCATAAGCTGGGACATAAGCCACCAAGGCTGTTTCTGGAAAATCCGCCACAATCTTGTTAAGCTCTTGGTTGATGTAGGAGGCCACCACTAGATTCCCAAAGATTGCAGGTGCCACATTATCAGGGTGTCCTTCAATTTTAGTCGCAATGCTTAATTTATCATCGTCAGATAGATTGAGCTGCCCTAGTTGATTAGCTAATTCAATCCCCGCTACGATAACAGATGATGACGATCCCAATCCTCTTGCAAGAGGAATGTCAGAAATCATTTTGATCCTATGAGGATGTAGGTCAGGTGCAACTTCTAAAACTGTTTTTATTAATAAATTATTCTCGTCAGAAGGAACACCTGCTAAATCATGTTCAATGACCCACTGGGAACTTTCTTCCAATACTTCAATGCTTAAATAGCAACTGACAGCTAATCCAACCGAATCAAATCCCGGTCCTAGGTTGGCTGAAGTAGCCGGTACACTAATCTTCATGTCATCCTCCTAAAACTTTGAAAGCATTTTGCAAAGTAAACGCATCTGAGTTTTGAATTGCAGCAGTTATTTCGTCTAATTGTGTTTTTGTTATATCGTGAGTAATAACGGTGATTAATGCCGTTCCCTCAATACTCTTCGCTTGAAAAACCTGCTCAAAGGAGATGTCATAAGTAGCGAATAATTGTGCTAATTGAGATAATTGACCGGCTTCATCGCTAGCTTCCACCGCAAAATAGTAGGCGCTAACAACTTCTTCTGCCTTAGCCAACCTACTCTGACGTTGATAAGCATTAAAAGGCTTAACCACTTTTTCTTCCAGCATATGTCGACTAATCTGCATGATATCAGCCATGACAGAGGTTGCTGTCGGTTTTTGACCTGCACCAGGACCGTAATACATGGATTGCCCAACACCAATGGATTCCACAAAAACAGCATTCATGACATCATTGACGGCTGACAAGGGGTGATTAATCGGTACGAGCGTTGGAACAACTTCTGCCCAAATCCCAGAGTCAGTCTCTTGAATATCGCCGACTAGTTTGATAACGTACCCCAGCTCCTTAGCTACGCTAACGTCTTCTGATTTGATGACATTAATCCCCTTATGATGAATGGCTTCGAAATCGATTGCCATGCCAAAACCAAACTGACTCAAGATAGCTACTTTGTAGGCTGCATCAATACCTTCGACATCATTTGTCGGATCACTTTCCGCGTAACCAAGCTCTTGGGCACTCGCTAAAGCCTTGTCATAACTCCAATTTTCTTCGACCATCTTGGTTAGCATAAAGTTTGATGTGCCATTAAGAACACCAAGTATACGAGTGATTTTATCAGCCATCAAAGACTCTGACAAGGTTCTAAGGATTGGAATGCCACCAGCAACCGCAGCTTCATAGGCAAACAAGACCTCATTTTCCTGAGCCAAGCCAATGAGCTCCTGTCCATGAACAGCAATCAAATCCTTATTAGCAGAAACAACATGCTTTCCAGCCTTAAGTGCTTGACTAATATAAGTCTTAGCAGGCTCAATACGCCCCATTAACTCAACCACAATGTCAATGGAATCGTCAGCTAGAATGTCCTCAATGGAGTATACAAAATCATAGTCATTTCCTTGAGAGACCAAGCGATTAGCCTCATCGGTTGATTTTACCAAGACTTTCCCAATTTCAATATCAGTTCCTGCTAATTCAGCAATCTTTGAATGATTTTCCTTCAATAAAAAAGGAATACCGCTAGCCACTGTGCCAAATCCAAGTAAGCCAATTTTCACCGCCATAACACACCTCATTTTTCTTGTTTAAATTGTTTCATCTAGTATAGCAAAACTTTCTGATAATTTACAAGATTTCTCTTGTTTTCTTGTGGTATAATGAGAAAAAAGATAT
The DNA here is from genome assembly GCF_000380145.1 of Streptococcus thoraltensis DSM 12221. GTDB lineage: Bacteria > Bacillota > Bacilli > Lactobacillales > Streptococcaceae > Streptococcus > Streptococcus thoraltensis. The sequence goes on from NZ_KB904586.1 coordinate 201,609, forward strand.
AGGAGCTTTATATGTCAAAGAAGAAATTTCTAAGTGTCTTTCTGTCTTTTATCTGTCTATCTCTCATCTTCATGCTAAGTTTTGGTGTTAAATCTCATGCAACTGTTGCGGCTAATGAACATCAAAAACATCAGCAAAATCAAAAGAGAAAGGCTAAAAAAGTCACTTGGAAAAAGCAAGAGCAACCCGTTCAAATCCCAATTCTCATGTATCATGCCATTCATGAGATGGCGCCTGAAGAAAGTGCCAATGCCAATCTCATTGTTGCCCCGAAGCTTTTTGAAGAGCATATCAAAACCTTATCAGACAACGGCTACTACTTCTTAAGCCCTGAAGAGGCTTATAAGGCTTTGACAAAAAACAAACTTCCACAGAAAAAAGTCGTTTGGGTCACATTTGACGATGGCAATGCTGATTTTTATTCTCAGGCTTACCCAATCCTAAAAAAATACAAGGCAAAAGCAACCAATAATATCATCACTGGCTTTGTTCAAAATCAATCCTCTGGCAACCTTACCATCCCACAAATGATGGAAATGTCTAAGTACGCTATGTCCTTTCAAGGACATACCATCAGCCACCCTGACCTAAGTATGGCGACAAGTGACAGCCAATTAAGTGAGTTGGCTGACAGCAAGGCTTTTCTAGACAAAGCGCTAAAGCAAAAAACCATGACAATCGCCTACCCTTCAGGACGATATAGCCAAGAAACCATCGACTTATCCAAGCAAGTCGGTTATCAATTAGGATTAACAACTAATGAAGGCTTAGCAAGTGCTGCCGATGGCTTATTATCTCTCAATCGTATACGTATTTTACCCACAACTACTCCTGACTTACTCTTAGAACAAGTTACAGTTGATTAGACAAAATAACCAGCCTAGTTCAAACTAAGCTGGTTTTTTATTATCCCAATACAAGCGCATCATCATTGAGCATTTGACCAGAATTTTTATGGAAGAGATCCATCAGTTGGGAAACTGTAAGATTTTTCTTTTCTTCCCCTTTGACATCGACGACAATCTTACCTTGATAGAGCATAATAAGACGATTTCCATACTCGATTGCATGCTCCATATTGTGGGTAATCATAAGCGTTGTAAGAGCATGTTCTTCAACCACTTTCTCAGTTAAAGCCATAACCATGTCACTAGTTTTAGGATCAAGAGCCGCGATATGCTCATCCAAAAGGAGAACATCAGGACGAACAAGAGTTGCCATAGAAAGGGTCAGGGCTTGACGTTGCCCGCCAGACAAGAAACCAGCATCCGTCTTCATGCGGTTTTCTAACCCAAGACCTAACTCTTTCAAAGCTTCTTTGAAAAGGTCACGTTCTTTATCTGTGACAGCTTTTTTGAAAATGCTGCGCTTTTTACCACGAAGGTAAGCAATAGCCATGTTCTCTTCAATCGTCAAATTGGTTGCAGTACCCATACGAGGATCCTGAAACACACGGCTGATATGCTTTGAGCGAGCTGCAACAGAATCTTTCTTGATAGATTTACCCTTAAGAGAAATATCTCCCTCATCCATTTGAACAACACCTGCAATGGTATTAAGAAGCGTTGACTTACCAGCACCATTACCACCGATAATCGAGATGAAATCCCCTTCTTCAACATCCAAATCTAAACCACGAAGGACATGATTTTCATTGATCGTTCCTTTTTCAAAAATTTTATGAACATTTTTTAGGCTAAGTAAAGACATGTTAGTTTTCCTCCGTTAATGATTTTGACGCTTTCACTCCAAGTTTTGAGCGAATTTCTGGAATGTATAAAATGATAGCAAGAAGAACCGCAGACACCAGTTTAATCATTTGCGCATCGACATTAGCTGTTAAGATGACCACGATAATCAAACGATAGATGACCGAACCCAAAACGATAGAGATAAGGCGTTTACCAAGTGACAAGTGCTTGATGATGACTTCTGCCAGAATAACTGATGCCAAACCAATAATGATAGTACCTACCCCCATATTAAGGTCAGCGTAGCCATTATTTTGGGCTAAAAGTGCACCTGAAAGAGCAATCAAACCATTCCCAATCATGTAACCAAGGACTTTCATCTGGTTAACATTAATCCCATTAGCCTGTCCCATATCAATATTATCACCTGTCGCACGAAGCGAAAGTCCTAACTGTGTATTCAAAAAAAGCATGAGAGACAAGATAACCAAAGCGATAAAAATCACACCAATCAGGATAACAGCGTAAGTTTTATCAAGTCCCATATCTTGGAACATCGTCACCAAAGTATTTTGCATAGATAGTGAAACGTTTGAACGTCCCATGACCAAAAGGTTTGTTGAGTATAATCCTGTTAAGGTGATAATCCCTGTCAACAATGGTGGAATTTTCATCTTGGTATGAAGAAAACCAGCCACTAGACCAACAAGCATACCTCCAGCCAAACCAGCAAGCGTTGTTAAAATGGGATGCCAACCATTAAGGATCCCAACTGATGCTACCGCAGCTCCCATCGGGAAGGCACCTTCAGCTGACAAATCCGCAATATCCAAAATACGGAAGGTTATAAAGACTCCGATAGCCATAATTGACCAGAGAAGTCCTTGAGAAATACTTGATAATACAATATCTAACATCTTATTTTCCTTTTTCTAATTCTTATTTTTTATCTTTGACTGCTGACATGTCAATATTCAAAAGTTTAGCCATCTCATCATTCACTTTAACCGTAAGATTTTCAGGTGATTCCACTGGTACTTGGGAAACTTTTTTTCCTTCTAAAATTTTAATGGCTTGACGAGCTGTTTGACGCCCCAATTCTTCAAAGTCTGGTCCGTATGAGAAGAGCGCCCCTTTTTCAACCAAGTCTGCGTTGGCCGCGTATACCGGAATTTTCATTTCCTTAGATAAATCTGTCACAAGAGTGATTGAGCTATCAATTAAGTTATCCGTTGGCATGTAAAGCACTTCTGTTTGGTTCATTAGAGAACGCGTTGTATCTTGAACATCATTTGTGGATGAAATACCCTTTGCAACAACTTCAATGCCTTCTTTTTTGAAAACTTTTTTAGCTTCTTTTACTTGTACTTCTGAGTTACGTTCATTGGTCGTGTACATGATACCCACTTTTTTCAAGTTTGGCATTACTTTTTTCAAAAGAGCAACACGTTCCTCAGTTGGTGCCATATCGGTAGTCCCTGTTGCATTACCGCCTGGCTTTTTCATACTTTTAACCAGTTTAGCTGAAAGAGGATCTGTCACAGCTGTAAAGGTTACTGGCACGTCCGACGAAGCTGTTGTTAGAGCTTGGGCGGCTGGTGTGGCAATCCCTAACACCAAGTCGTTGTCTTTTACCAATTTTTCCGAAATACTTTGTAGATTGGCTTGATCTCCTTGTGAATTTTGGTAATCAATCACAATATTCTTGCCATCTTTGTAGCCTTCTTTAGCTAGCTCGTCTACAAATCCCTCACGCGCAACGTCTAAGGTTTCAAATTCGACGTATTGTAAGATACCAATGTGTTTTGCATCCTTAGAAGCATCCGATGCTTGCGAACAGCCTGCTAAGGTTAAAAGGGCTGCAGTTAGTGTTAAAATCTTTTTAAAATTATTTTTCATGATGTTCTCCTTTAATTATCTTCAATAGGACTGAGATCAATTCCTAAGTATTTTTCCATTTCTTTATTCACAGTGACTTCCATACCGGCAGGCTCTTCTGCTGGAATGTCTGCAATATCTTTTCCTTCCAATACTGCGATAGCTTGTTTTGCCGTCTGACGACCTAACTTTTCATAATTCGGACCATAAGCGAATAAAACACCTGACTCAACCAAATCTGCTGATCCTGATACAACTGGCACTTTCATCTCTTTTGACAAATCAGTTACTATTGAAATCGAACTATCAATGAGACCATCCGTTGGCATAAACAGCACTTCAGTCTGTTCCATCAAACTTTTAGTTGTATCTTGAATGTCATTGGTTGATGAAATTCCTTTAACGACAGTTTCAATACCAGCTTCCTTAAAGGCTTTTTTAGCCTTTTTAACCTGTAATTCGGAATTCAACTCATTAGTCGTGTACATGATGCCCACCTTCTTTAGATTAGGCATGACTTTCTGAAGCAGGGCGACTCGCTCACTCACAGGAGCCATGTTGGTAGTTCCCGTAGCACGACCTCCCGGTTGCTCAAAAGACTTAATAATCTTAGCAGAGACGGGGTCCGATACTGCTGTGAACAGGACAGGGGTCTTTGAGGAAACAGTTGTTAAGGATTGGGCTGGCTGTGTCGCAATGCCAAGAACCAAATCATTATCTGCCAATAATTTTTCTGACATAGTTGGTAAGGACGACTGGTCACCTTGAGCATTTTGATAATGAATATCAACTGTTTCACCATCTCGATAGCCTTTGTCCTCAAGCTCTGCAAGAAAGCCTTCTCGAGCAGCATCTAATGGCTCTAATTCAACATATTGAAGGATTCCTATTTGTTTTCTTTCTTCGCCTGATTTTCCTTGCTGCGACTGCGAACAAGCCGTTAAAGTAAAACTTGCTATAGCCAATATACTGATTAGTTTTTTTCTCATTGCAACTCCTTCCTTTACTATCTGACTCAAATGCGCCTTTATAAGCAATCACTACTTTGTTTTGGCTAGTGGATTATTGTCAAATGAATTACCTTTCAGACAAGGAACAAAAAAGACGCAGAACAGTACTTGATACTCTTTAAAAATCAAAAGCAAAGGTTGTTAATTTGATGTGATGAACTTCAACTCTATCTGCTATCTGTGTCGCCTGGTCTGATTTTGAATTTCATTGAGTGTGAGTAGGGCGAGTCGAAAGTGACCATGTACCAAAGTTAATTCAAAAGACTGTATCATAAACAAAAAGCCGGTTAGACTATAGTCTAACCGGCTTTCTAGGTGCATGCATAAAATCCTAAAAATAGCCGCTTAGACTGATAAGATCTAATCGGCTATCAACAATCGAAAAATGCTTTAGCCTCATAGATACAAACTGGGAACGTTTGTATCTACAAGGTACAAACGTCTATCTAAAGAAACCAAAGTAATAATATGAGTTTGCTTGAGCCATAATGGCAGACGTTTGCTTCAACATAATTCTTTCTCCTTGTTTTATGATGGTTACTAGTCTAACCTAAAACAGTTTCTTTGTCAATAGATTTTTCTGAATAATTTAAAAATATTTTATCTTCTTGATTATAGGGCTAGTTGCAACATCTTGGAGAGTTATCTAACACTCAATTGTTATTTAGTTCCTTAACATCAATTTTAAGGATTTTGCCATATCTTAATTCATAGCCAATTCAGTAGGTATCTCACTCACTTTATCATTCTCCAAAACCTTGATAGGCAGTTTGGCGTCCTAATGCACGGTGGTTAGAACCATAGGTCATCACACTTCCTTCTTTTACCATATCACCAGAACCACCAATAACTGGCACACCATTTTCCTTTATTATTTGAATTGTTCAAAATCTTTTTAAAAGACCTGAACTATTTTCCCTATTTTTCTTTTTTGATACTTGAAACATCAATATCTAGTGCTTTTGCCATGTCATCATTCACAGAAACATTCAAGGCGTCTGGGTATTCTGCAGAAATCTTAGAAACATCTTTTCCTTCGATGACTTTAACTGCCAATTTAGCTGTCTGCTCACCAAGTTTTTCGTAATCTGATCCGTATGAGAAGAGTACGCCACCTTCCACCATATCAGCAGAACCACCAACAACTGGTACCTTAGTTTCTTTTGATAAGTCACTTAGGAGTGTTATCGCACTGGCGATGGTATTATCAGTCGGTACAAAAACAACATCGACATCTTTCATCAGACTTTTAGCCGTATCTTGCACATCATTAGTTGATGAAATACCTTTTTTAACGACTTTAATGTTAGCTTTTTTGAAGAGTTTTTCAGCTTCTGCTACTTGTACTTCTGAATTACGTTCACTTGTGGTGTACATGATACCAACTTTTTTAGCATCTGTAAGGACTTTTTTGACTAATTTTACTTGTTCTTCAACTGGTGACATGTCACTCGTACCTGTTGATATTCCTGATGGATTTTTCATGCTTTTAACTAATTTCGCAGAAACAGGATCCGTCACAGCGGTAAATAAGATAGGCGTATCTGAAGATGCCGTTACCAAGGACTGGGCTGCTGGCGTTGCAATACCAAGGACTAAATCATTGTCTGAAACCAATTTTTCAGAGATGGACTGGAGATTGGCTTGGTCACCTTGGGCATTTTCATAAGAGATTTTTATGTTTTTGCCATCCTTATAACCTTCATCTGCTAAGCCTTTCTCAAATCCCTTGCGTGCAGCTGTAAGAGACTCATGCTCCACATATTGTAAAATCCCAACTTTAGGCGTCTCCTTTGAACTGGTCTTATCACCAGATTGCGAACAAGCTGCTAATAAAAGTGCAGTAGCTCCGAGAGTAACAACAGTTTTCCATGATTTTTTCATTTTCAAATCCTCCAAATAATATCAATCACTTACTAAGATCTAGGATTGCCATCCCAAAAATCCACGAAGTCTTTATCATAAACAAAAAACCAGTTAGAGAAATTCTAACTGGTTTATACTGACTTTACCTCAAAAGCCACTTATCAAAGTTTCCCCTGACCAGTTAGATAATCATCTAATCAGCCAAGTCAACGTTAAAATGCTTTAGCTTCATAGATACAAACCTGCGCACCGTTTGTACCTAAGAGCTACAAACGGTTATCTAAAGAAACTAAAGTTAAAGAAAGTATTTTGGTTACTAGTAGATAACTGACTTAAAAGCATTTCTTTTTCTCCTTTGTTTATGATTGTAACCAAGTATAATATGCGATTCTCAAATTGTCAAGAGATATTATAGAATTTTTTGATAATTCAGGTAATTACATAAAAAACCGAACAATAAAAATAGATAGTCAAGTGAATTAACTTTCAGACAAGAAACAGAAAAGATGCAGAACAGTACTTGATACTCTTCGAAAATCAAAAGCAAACCTTGTTAACTTGATTTGATGAAGACAGTTCTCTCTGCTATCTGTATCGCCTAGTTTGCTTTTGATTTTCATCAAGTATGAGTACGGCAAGTCGAAAGTGACGATGGATTAAAGTTAATTCAAAAAACCATATAAAAAGCTAATTTGTTTATCCTGTAATCAGAATAAACAAATTAGCTTTCTTCTATAAGTTATATCAACTAACCATTTTTGATATTCAAGCGTACAGCTAGTAGCATTATCAACGAGGTGATGATAGTAGCAACTACAATTAACATCCCTCCTGACCAAACTGAAAACATCAAGCTCATTAGAAGACCAAGAATAGGTAAAAGGTGCAATATAACTAGACTATTTTTCGGAAATTGAAGCCCAGTTTTATTGTATCTGTTATGTTGTAGCAAACCAAGAATGAATAGTGCCAAGCCACCATAGAAGTAAATCGTTGTATAAAAAATATCTATATTACTATTTCCAAAAAACGATAGAGAAATAGTAATCAAACTAAGTCCAAAAAGAATAGAATAATGACTATAAATAGCTCGAATCCCTGTCTCTTCTCGACTAACATCTAAGAGATGGTCAATCTCAACAATATATACCATAAAGAGGTTCGTCAGCGTGATAAAAATCAAAATAGATTTCCAAGAAAAATTTTCTGCGCTAAAATGTTCTGATATTCCTATCAATGACTCCCCAAAGGTAATGATAACTAAAAGTGACAAGCGCTCCATCAAGTGAGGAAAGTTTACCGGCCGTAAATCAGCTGAAACAAATCCTCGACTTGGATCACTAAGCAAACCAGGCAATAACCATGTAGAAACAATTCCAATTAATGCAATCCAAATTCCAACATCGTAAGGAAAGAATAGAGATACAAAAAGTGTTATGGACCGCAAGCCTAAAATATAAAAAAATTGCTTAATGAGACTCTTGTCAGATATATTTGAAGTTGTAAAATACTCTAGAATATACTGACACAAAAGTAATAACGAAATGATAGCCATTGGCAAAAAAATCCATAAAAAATTATCCTGCCAGTCACTGGATACCGCTCTTGATGCAACCAAGAGACAGATCATTTGTAAAAACATGAACACAATATTGCGTAGACTATTGTTTCCAAAACGGTTCGTATAAACTGTCTGCACCATCCAAGAATTGACAAATATAATCAGTCCAACCGAAAAGTTAAAAAAGGACTGAGGACTTACCACTCCATGATGTGCATGGTGAATAATAGAGGTTAACTGGCTAATGGTATAGACATACACTAAATCATAAAACAGTTCAGTCAGCTCTACCTTCTTATGCTTGATAAACGACATAGAATCTCCTATTAAATCTCTTTTAATTGTATCGGTATAACAACGATGACTAACAAATACAAGCTGCTGCGAAAAGGATAATTGCTTTTTAGAAATAACGATATTTGTTCTAAATCCAGCAACGTTTTGTTCACTACTATCTCCTGCATCTCGGCAACATAGGTCAGAAAATAATCTGTTTCTCAATCAAGTTCATATTACTCTGGTGTCACACTAGACTTCGTAAACATAATATTTTTGAGTACGTACATAGCAAGAAATCCTTATTCATCTTCATAGAAACTTGTACAATTGTGAACATCAACTTGATGGAAAGCATCACGATTTTTTCCATCAACCTCAAAATGAGATAGATAAGCAACTAGCTTTGTCATCTGTTCTAGTCTTTCTTAACTAACTTTCTAAAATTTTTAGAATAAATAGCTTGTTTGTCAGCTTGAGTTAATGGCAAAGAGTCGATAGTCTCTACAATAACCTGAGTTGCCCCTGCAGGTACAATTCCTAGCGGAGCATCTGTTCCAAAGAGCACACGATCCAGCCCGAAATAGTCGATGGTCAACTCCAAGGCCTTTGAATTTCCTAAAATAGCTGTATCTACATAAAATTTACGGAAATCCTCAACTTGTTTTTCAGGTAAAATATACTGAATCCGTCCACTAAAAAAAGATGCTAAAGCTCCTGCATGGTGAACAATAATTTTTATATTAGGAAAATCTTGAAAAATTCCTGCCTCAACCAATTGTAACATGCCTTGACTTTGTTCATATTCCCAAGAAAAGACTATATTGTTATCAGGCTTTCTCTCATCAAATACAGGATGAAGCCAAATAGGAATTCCCAACTCTTCACATTTCGCAAAAATCGGTCTAAATGTTTGATCAGCAATTGAAAGACCAAGATGCCGAGTAAACAATTGTACTCCAAAAATCTGAGAATTCTTAGCAACAAAGTTTTCTAAAATCTCTAAACTTCCTTCAATATTATTCAAGGCAAGCATAGCCACTCCACCTAAGAATTGCCTTGGATACATGCGAACAGTATCTAACAATTCTTGATTGGCTTCCTTAACTAATTCCAAAGCTTGCTCCGCTTCAAGATAGTCTTCTGGATTGACATTGACAAATGAGATAACTTGTTTCACATCTGAAATTCCTACTTCCTCTCTCTTCTTTACGTCCGACAAGAGGGGATGTTGCAAAAATGGCATTTTTTGAGGTAGCTCAGCATCAATTGCTAGCATTCTTTCGTAAAAATTAGGTAATAATACATGAGCAAATACATCTATTTTCATCAGTCAATCTCCTTCCAACTATCCTTTTCATCGGATAAAATAGCATATTCATCAAAATATGAAAGTTCTTTATCAATTTCTCCTGATTCATACAAGGAAATCTTTTTCTCCAATCGATTGATAGAGCGTTGAAGATTTTTTTGTTTTTGATATAAGATAGAAAGTTGATTCCGTAACAAGTTCTCACGCTCTTCAAGGGTACCACTCCCTTTTCTAAGTAGTTCGGCATATTCAGTTAACTTCTCAATGGTAACACCAGAGTGCCGCAGACAGATAATCATCTCCAGCCATTTGAGAATCTCCTTCGTAAAGTAACGGTTACCATTGGAGCCCCTAGGAATTCTTGGCAATAATCCGATTCGCTCATAATAACGCAAGGTAGTACTATTGATTTGATATTTTTGACTTACCTCTGTAATAGTGTATGTACTACTTTTCATGAAAATAACTACCTCCCTAAATGTCATTATATCACTTATAGTAAACTATAAGTCAACAATCTGTGAACCTTGTTACATCTCTAACTTTTGTATTGCTTCATATTGATTCTAACTTGTCAAATTTAAGAGTAACTGAAATCAGCAAATTCATTCAATTTCAAAGGTAAAAAATCCTATAAAATAAGGTTTTATAGGTAGTAACCTCACTCTAGTTTACCTTGTAAATATTAGTAAGTTTTCAACTTATGCCCCTTTTTTATTTCAAAACAACCTGTTTTTCTTATTTTCTAAGTAAATTCCATGTGCGATTTCTACCGTATTTTAGACCATAAAAAAACACCCTCGCATCAGCGAGAGTACGAAAGTACTAAAAGTTAGAAATAACCCTAAGTAACTCATAGTTATAGTAAGGAATATTTCTTTTAACGGTGTTATCCCTATCTAATAACCCGTTTTCAACAAGCTTGTCGAGCGATTTCTTTACTGTTGCAGGATGATATCCAGTTAAATCAGCCAGTTGCTTAGGTGTTGCAACAGGAAGACTAAAGGTACTTAACCAAACATCCTTTTGGGCTTGAGAATGGCATTTTTGTAATCCTGTTTTTGCATGATTATCTGCATTATTTATTTTTTTTAGAATGTTCCTTGCCATCTGTTCACTAGCATTTAGAAATAAGGTTAACCACGGAATCCAATCTGGTTCTTCTCCTCTAACAGCATTTAAGGCATTATAGTATCTGATTCTTTCTTTCTCTAACTCCTCGCTAACAAAAAATACAGGATAATCGAGAAGATTTTCTTTTACTGCCATCAAGGCAATCAAAATACGACCTAATCTACCGTTACCATCTAAAAATGGATGAATAGATTCAAATTGTGCATGAACTACTGCTATTCGCAACAAAGCATCACTGTCATAATTAACATACTCAGAGTCAATTTCCAAGCCCTGCGTCAAACTTGAATGGGTTTCGCCATTGGCAAAAAACTCTAAATTAGTCATATACTCAGCAATTTCATTAGCCCCTATTGGTATATACGAAGCATGTTCAATTTTATTATCTGGACCTATAAAGTTTTGGATTTTTCTAAACTCTCCTCCGTTTGCAGTTGTACCTCTAGCTTCGTCTGACATCAAGGTTTTATGTAATTTTTTCAATAGGCGTGTACTTATAGCATCACCTTCACGAATAGCTTTAAAGCCTTCATCAATAGCTTCTTTGTAATTGAAAACTTCTCTTTGTTGCCAATTTTTAGCGCCACTTCTAGTTATCTCCATAATTTCATGGAAAGTTACCTGCGTTCCTTCAATTCTTGTTGACTGAACTGATTCATTGTAGGATAACAAACTTAAAATAGATGTATTGATAATCGAAGATGACAGAACTGCATCTAATTTACCGAGAACTTTATTAACTTCTGCTAACCTCTTGTAGAGCATTACAGCCTCTTTTTCTGTCAATTTTACAGGAAGTTTATCTATACCTTGAACAGCCATCTTCTATCTCCTTTAATATATTTTTTTAAATTAAATATATTATAATGTTTTATATTATACATTTCAATAAAAAATATATCAAAAACAAAAAAACACCCCTAAAGTTAGATTTTCTGTCTAACTTTAGGGATGCAGTTCTCAGCGAAGGAGTTTTCTCCTTTTTAAATTGTTTTTTTAGTCAAGGTGTAGGCAACACCATTGATCGCAATCTCTACTCCCTCAATGGTTACTTCAATCTTATCAGACTGACCGACATCTGTGACGGTCTGCTTGTCAAACTTATCAAGTGAGCCATTTTCAGCCTCAATTGCTTTGAGCCGACTGGAAACTCCGACAATGTAGCTGTCAAATCCGCTAGCAGCATAGTCATAGGTAGCACCGCCAACCTTAAACATGCCCTTGATTGAGTCACTAAAGGTTTTAGCTCCAGCTACCTTGTAAGAGCCATCTTTTCGCAAAAGGTAAAACCAATCTGTAAGGAAATCATCTACACTTGAATAGTGCATATAATGACCACCCTCGTTAGCTGGGCGAGCTGTACCTTGGGTAACTGTAACACCACTTGGGCGTTCTCCTTTGCCTGTCCAAGTCGTACCACCCCAATTATTATCAGCTTTACCTACCGCCGATGTACCCCAAAGCCCCTCAAAGTGTAGGACAGTAATAGCGTAGCTAGGTAAAATATCATGCTTTTTACAATTAACCAAAATCTTGTCCAGCACCACTTTTTTTAAGATAGCACCATTGAAAGACAGGTCACCGTTTTCTTTTGCAGCTGTCGCTTGTCCAATTGACTCAGATTGACTTGTTTTGCTTTGAGTGGATTGTTTTACTTCTTTGTTGTTAGAGGCCGTTTTAGGCGCATTAGATGACGTACCGTTTTTCAAGATTTCAGTTACTCGTTTTTGAACTGCATCATATTGGCTACCAAGTGATTTTTTACGGGCTTCTCCATTGCCATGCTTGCCAGCAATTACTTCCTGGGCAAGTTGGTCAACAGTCTTTTGGCTTGTCGTAGCTTTGCCATTGATGACTGCCATAACAGCCTCATATTGATTACCAAGAGCTGCTTTGCGTGCCTCTCCATTGCCATATTTGCCTGCCAAGGTTTCTTTAACCAATGTATCAATGTTTTTACCTGATGGGCTTGTTGTGGGTTGATTGACTAAACGGTAAACATAACAATACATCCAGCCACTAGCTGCTGCTGTCTGATTGTAGTTGTTTACAGTAATACCGTTATTAGCATAGTTACAGTGGATGATATTATCTGGGTCAACAAAGATACCAGTATGACCACCTGCAATATATTCAACTAGGTTCGCTAGACCCAGCCCGTTCTCTTATGAACTGCTAACGGTCTTCCCGTTAGTTTAGACTATTTGTTCTCCATGTTTATAACAGTCTACCAAACTCATCACGTTTACGCTCTTTGTCATGTAATTTTGCATGTTCAGATTGTGTCATAAGCTGTAGATTTTCAATCCTGTTGTCTTGTTTGTTCCCATTGATATGGTGGATAATTTCAGATCGTTTCAGTTTTCTGCCTAAATGTTGCTCCATAACATATCTATGCTCTCTCTGACGATTTCGTTTAACATAATAACCTGGATTGCCAGAGTGCCTTTGAAAATCAACGTGACATGTTCTTGAGCAAAAATTATGTTCACTACGCTCTATTTGAGATGGCTTGCGTTCAAATTCTTTTCCGCATTCATCACAGACTACATGTACTAAATTACTTCTACTATCAGCCATGCAACGTATAGAGCAAAATAGAGTCTTTTTATTTTGTTTGGTTTGCAGATACTTCTTTCCACATTGCTGACAAACCTTGTAGATTTTTGGGTATAAACACTCTTGACACTTTTTAGATTTTCTATTACCTGTGTACTCTCTTCCACAAATAGAGCAAACCAACTGTCTAGGTCTTTCACGCCATTCAGTTCTACATTCTTCCGAGCAATGCTTTTTATTAAAGTGACCATCAAATTCTTTGCCACAATTCAAACAAGATTTCATTTCTTTACCTCTGCACCTTTGGATATTCTAATTATACCACAAACTGATAACAAAGGTTTTTACAAACAGTGAGGAGGGGGATTTTTCAAGCTCGCTTGAGCCTTACGAGGACGCAATCCTCTAGTCGTTAGACCTCTCCGATTTCTCGGCTTTGGTACGGAAACTGCCACGACTTTACGTTTGGCTTTCAACCGTTTAACCCCCAGTACCTATACATTACATATAGGCAGAGCAATTTACTCCCGCTGACTGCCCACGTTTGCCCCAAATAAAGACATCACCACGCTTAGCGTCCCAATCTTGATTTTCTGCAATGAGCTTGTAACCATTCTTGATGAGCCAATCATGCTGATACTCTGTATTTACAGCCCACCCTGCGGTGATAGCTCCTGCGGACATAAGAGCGTAATAGACGGAACTTGAGCAGTCATAGCTATTTGGACCATTTCGATAGTCCATTGAGTAAGTCACTTTGCCAGCCCGAACTGACATCCATGCAATAGCTGTTTCAATGTTAATAGCCATGTAGTCACTCCTTTTATCTTATCCAAGCATCGTTCATCTGCTTGACAGCACTTTCGATAAAAGTATCAAGCTGTGCGTCTGTCATGTGGATATTGTATTTTAAAAGCTCATCTACGATAGCAGATTTAGCTTGTGTAAGCTTCTCAGCGCCTTTATACCCAGTCTCAACAGACACTTGTTCAACAGCCTGAACGGCATTCATAGCCACAATTTCCGCAATTTTGACAGCACGTTCGCCGCCTTTTGTGATTAAGTAACTTTTAATTGATTGTACAACAATGCCTGCTAAAATGGTTAAAATTCCCATTGCAGAGCTGATAATAATTTCTGTAATTTGATTCATCTTCTATTCCCTTTCTCAATATGATCCATCCGATCACTCATTCTAACCATTTCCTTTTGGATGTCTCCGACAGTAGTTGTTATTGTGGATAATTCGACAGTCGTTTTATCCAAATGATTCATCAAACGTTCTTCACGTTGCTTAGATTCTATCTTGCTTTCCTCGTGGAAATCCATCAGTTTCTTCTCCCGCTTGTCGGATGTCCTAATTAAATACCCAATAACCACCAAGAAAAGCAGAATAAAAAGAACTGCCCAAGCAACCTGACTTGTCGCAATTCTTTCTGCTTGTTCAATTGGCAAATCTTAATCCTCCTTAGGAACATAATTAATAACATTATCGTCCGCAAGCTCAGGATACCCCATGAGTTCAAGTTGAGCTTTTACACGTTTTTTGAAGATGCGTGGAACATCTCTGAACGAAAAATCGAAGTGTTCATCTACAATATTCATCGCTATTAATAATACCATCATTTTTTTACTCCTTTTCTGTTTCTGAGTTAGCGGTAGAATTGTCGCTACCGTCGACATTATCAGTGTTTTCAAGGTTTTCATCTTTTGTAACCTCGCTCTCTTGCGTGTTAGCGTAAATCTCAGTCAACATCTCCATCATAGATCCGTTCAAGATTTGAAACTTCTCTTCAATCGCTTTAAAACGATCATTACGTTCTGTTTCTGCCTTGCTTAATCGCTCAACAAGTTCTAGCTGAGCTGTTTGCATGGCTTTAAATTTTTCGGCAGACTCAGCCATAAATTCCTTGGCAGCTTTGACAATCGTTTCCATTTCGTCAATCTTCTGCACACTTTCAGCCATAGCACGATTAGCATATTCAGACTTAAAATGTGCCTCACGACAAAGCTCCACCAGATCAACTTCTGCTTTATCCATGTGATTGCCAACAACACGTTCTGTGTATGTCGCATAGCCACCAGTTGTTGACGCAATCGTAATTTCGATATGCGTTATATTCCCGCTGTCATCATAAACGGGATACTTTCCTACAACATTCCAAGCTCTCATGCGTCTTCCTCCAAAACTTCATTGACTGCTTCCGGCTCATTCAATTTAGCTTTCAAGTCTTTAATCAGCTCATCATCATTTTGTGACTTCGTCATGTACTGATTAAGCTGCGTCTGTAATTCTTCGTTCTGACTCTCTAAAGTAGCGATCGTAATAGATTTACTCGCAATTTCGATGGCTAGTTTTGATTGGATATTTTCATTCATATTTTTGTCTCCTATAAATCTTTCATGTAATTGTTATATTCTCTAACGACAGCATTCCTTAAATCATTACTTGCTGGATTCCAAGACACATTATTCCAGTGAATCCAACATCGACTAAGAGCACGCACAGCGCCAACAAGGTAATTCATATCAATAAAATCCCCATTTTTTAAAGTAGTTGGTCGAAACTCAAAACCACGGTTGTAGCTAAAATCGTCTTTTAAGACAATTCTATCTCCGTAAATTTCGACCTGGTCAACTGTGGCATTATGTTCAGTACCTCTTGCGCCACGAAATGCCCTTAAACCTGCAAATCGACCCGATGACTGAGAGTTAATACCATCACCAGAAGAGGTTACACCGATTGAAGCATACAGACTACCTACGCCACCATCTGAAGATGCCGAAACATCATTGAAATGCACAAAGGCCGTGTGAGTGCCTTTTCTTCTGACTAAAGCATTGTAGGCAGAATTAAAATTAATTGTCGCATTTGAGTTAAAGGTGATATTAGCATCATTAAGATTAATTCTCATAGCGTTATTTTGCGCTGTGATTGTCTTGCCTTTCATCCAATCAATCATTGCCATTTCAATCTTGGATCTGATAAAGTTGGCATCCAGCCCAACAAGCTTATTGGCGTTGAGATTAACGATATTAACATTGGCTGCATTTAGTGTCCCGGTGGTTATCTTAGCCGCATCCAAATTAGCTATTTTAGCAGACGTAATGACGCCATCTTGGATATAGGTCGTCCCAGTGATTTGCACTAATTTACCATCAATCTTTACAGAACCATCACGATTTAAATTTAGTTGGTTAAGCACCGTTCCAGAACTGGTCAGATTACGCACTGCCCACGAGCCAGCAAGTTGTGACTGCACTGTGGTTAATCCCGTCTCTGTACTATTTACCCGACTGAGCAATCCACTAGCCGTCATAACGACAGAACTAATATTGCCTTGTATATCCCCTATGGTACGACTATGGCTGTCAACAGTGTCTTTGACTTCATTGAATTTAATAGTTGTGATCGTGTCTTCTGGAGCAGGAGAAGCTGAACTCATCAACTCACCGACTTCAATTTGTGGATGCCAATAAGTAAAATCAATAGGAGCATTAGCAACATCACTGACAAAAGTAAACTGTACATATCGTTTAGAGTCACCCCTATCAGTAATCGATAACCTCAATGATTGACCAGGCATCACCGTCTTTGAGGATACCGTATTGATAGAAACTCTGAAAGCAGTACTGCCATTATTTTTAAGATAAATGGATCCGGTATATCTAGTACCATCGAGGTACATCTGATGACCTAACTGCGCTGTACGTCCAGATGCCATATAGCCAAATGTCCCCACCTTACTTGTTGTCAGCGCAAGTCTATGAGCATTTGTAGCTCCCCACTCTGGCACTGTGATGTCGGTCTCTCTGATGACGTTTATCGGTGAGTTATATTCATAAATTATCCTATTTTCATAATTTAAAATAAGATTACGCCCACCCATTTCTGTAGGAATCAACCCTTTTGTTTCAGTGATTTTTCTCTCAAAACCATCAGTCGTTTCTTTGACGAGATTTTGGACGATGGTATTT
The DNA here is from genome assembly GCF_000380145.1 of Streptococcus thoraltensis DSM 12221. GTDB lineage: Bacteria > Bacillota > Bacilli > Lactobacillales > Streptococcaceae > Streptococcus > Streptococcus thoraltensis. The sequence goes on from NZ_KB904586.1 coordinate 218,874, forward strand.
GTTGCATAGCCTTTAGATGTAATAGCTTGCTCTACTTGTGTTTTTGTCAGTCTCTGTTCGATTTGACCCGCTTGAGTCCTGATAGTTGTCTCAGCATTAGTTAATCGTCTAGTTGCTACATCAAAATCCAATTTGGACACTTTGGTCGCAACCGCATCAGATGTAATCTTCAAATCAGCTTTTGTTTGACTAATGGATTGAGCGTTTGATTGTGCTTTTGCAAGGGCATTACTAGCGGTCGTTTTTACACCGTCGATATAGGTTTTTTCGGCTTTCAGTCCAATTGCGTTTTTATTTTGCGTAATAGCAGTACTATTACTCTGTACAGTCTTTTTAATACTGTCAAAATCAGTTTGTGAGACCTTGCTAGATACGTCGTTAACTAACTGATTGATTCTAGTTTCAGCATTAGTCACTTTTCCTTGCGTTTCTGTCAGTTTCGTTGATAACTGTTCTTGACCTTCAGCAGTTTGGGTAATTAGCGTTCTTACAGAACTAAATGTCTCTTCAATATCCTCAATTGGTTGTAGCCATTGCTTGTATGCAATAGTTCCTTCAACTAGATTAACGTTGGAGAATTTCACCGTATCATAATCAATATTACTTCCTTCGGCATAGCGATTGGTATAAGCTAAAAGGTTACTGTCATCAAAAAGTGGCGGACAAACAAACGTTAATTCAAACCGTCCTTTATCCCCGATAGAAACTGCCCGAGAAATATTAAGTTCCTTACGAGATTTTTGATGTGAATGACTGTATACCAAAAATCCTAGCGTCAACTGAAAGATCGTTGACACTGTACTTTTCCCAATAACTTCCCAGTCAAAACTAAGAGTATAGGTTTTCCCTTCTTCTAGGACAGTGTTCAAGGTTTTATAGGATATTAGTGGTTCAGCCCAAGCCTTTAGCGTAAATTGTTCACTCGAAAGACCTTTCCTAAACCATTTCTTGGCAAGAAGATTTCTTCCTCCAATCGATGATGGAATTTTTCCCTCAACTTTGCTGATTTCGGTAGTAATCTTATCTCCCAACTGGGTAATCTTACTTTCGGCTGTTGCAAGTCGTTGTTTAGCTTGATTAAAGTCACTGGTTTTGACACGCTGTGCTATCTCACCAGCTTGAACGGTCAAACTCGATTCAGCATTTTGCAAACGTGACTTCGCACTATTAACATCTGACTGGCTAGCTTTTAACGCTATTTGATTAGAGTGTATGTTTAGAGTTGCTTCTGCTGTACCAACCCTGTTAGTTAAAACATTAACATCAGTAGTGTTTGCTTTTAGAGCAATCTGATTAGCTTGTTGTGTGATACTTGTTTCAGCATTTTTCACACGCCCTGACAAAGTATCTACAGTGCTTTGGTTGGCTTTTTGCGTAATTTGACCAGCTTGCTGGGTGATAGAGCTTTCGGCTTGTGTGACACGCTGATTAGTCTTATCAACATCTGCCTTAGTGGCTAAAGTCTTAATAGTGTCATTGGTTTTAGAGATTTCCGTAGAAATTCCAGAAACTTGACTTTCTAACGCTTGTTTTGCGTCTGAAATAGCTTTGTTAGCACCAGAAATCTGTGTTTCTAGCGTCGTCTTTGCATCATTTACTAATTTATCAGCTTCCGCCACAGCTTGACTTTTAGTTGTTGCCAGTTTAGTTTCCGTTGCTTGTCTTTCAACTGTGTCTAGTCTCTGCGCTTCTGCAATAGCTTCATTTTTGTAGTCTAAAGCCTTCGATAAAGCATTAGCCGCATCTAACTTAGCTTGCTCACCAACTCGCTTCGCTTCATCAGCTAGCGACTTATTGACGCCAGCTTTTTCGAACAAATCATCAATGCCTTTTTGATGTTCAGCGTCATTGCGTTGCATGGTTTCGGTGACTGTTTTTAATTGAGAATCGATATCCTTTTTAAAAGATTCGACATCGTTTAAAACAGGATTATCTTCCCAGTCACTGCCATTCCAAAAATACATCAAAGTTCTATCGCCGACTTTTCGGTAGAAAATATCACCTTTAGTCAAACTTCCTTTTGGATTGTCAAGAGGAAACTCTGTGCCAAAGTAAGCAGTATTTTTACCATCTGCAGTAACCATAGCTTTATTAGCTTTAATTAATGCATCTTGCACTAATTGATTAGACTCACTTACTGATTTAGATAACTTAGTATAAGACGTTGATTGTTTTTTGACTGAACCGATGTCATTACAAGTGACTTTATGGGAAATTAAAGTTCCTTTGGAATCATACCGGCTAGTGAACGAAACGATGCGTAGCTTTTCTTGAAAACCTAGTGTTTCATTAATAGCCATGATGTAGTCGCCTGCAATAGGCTGTTTGTAATGATAGCCAGCTCGTATTAAATCTTCAAGATCAATTTGGGTGGAAATTGTATAAGAATCTTCGACATTGCGACGAACTCTAGCCAACAAAGATTGTGTATCAGTATATCTCTCATCAATAACTGGCTCACCTTCCAACCGACCGAATTCCTTCGCTAATGGTGATTCGTATTCAACTTCAAGACGACCTTTACTGTGATCATCAGGATTATGCCACTTTCCAAACCCTTTTTGATAAGTAATAAAACCACCGATATGTTTTTCGATGATTAACTCATTCATATTGAAGTTTTTTCGCACGACTGTCGATAGATCTGTCCCAGTTTTTTCTAGGATTCTAACAACCTTACCGTTTACTTGAAACTCTACGCTGGAGGTAGAAATGATATCGTTAAATAAAGCTAATTTAGACTTATATCCAAAAGATTGTTTTTCAAAAGCTTTTACATTTTGTTCCAGATTATAGCGATAACCAGTATCTTTAAAGATAAAATCAAGATAAGCTTGGAAAGTATGCGAGCCATCCTTCAACTGTTCATTAGCGACTTTTTTTGAAAAATCCCAAAAGAACTGATGAACCGCGTCAAAAGATAATTGAATCTTGTCGCCAACATCTTTAGGCTTCGCATATACAATAACAAAATACTCATCTTGGAACCGTAAACGCCAACCCTTATCTAAGTTATTAAGTACTGCATCATTTGAATAGATATCACCTTTTATTGACTTCTCGCCATTAACAGCGTTTGTAATCTCAATCGTTGCGATGGCACCATATTCATTATCAAATTGGTCTAAAAACGTGTACAAATAACACCCTCCTTTCTATTGATATAATTCAACAAAATTTAACAACTTAATCGTTCCATTGAAATTAGTCTCATATTTCAATGTTCCGTTTCTTTTTGGTGTTAATTCAAAATAAGCGTAATTAGTCTTATTATTGACAACCGAACCATTTTTACGGGTTTCAATTCCTGTCAATTTAAATGTATCGCCAGAATTCAAATCACCAACCTGAGTATAGGTAAATCGCCTTCCATCGATTTCTAAATAAAAGCCCGCTTGGTTACCTGAGGAGATCATTTCTACGATAAAAGGCCATTCCAATTGACTTAACTTAGCTGTCCCTGCATATGGAATTGTACCTCCTGACAGTGTAATAGTTTTAGGAATCGTCTCGCCATAAGGCAATTCAACCGTGGTAAATTTAAACGAAACATTATATTTAAGACCTTGAGAACTTTTTCCCATAAATGAAAAACTAATATCACCATCCACGACGACTTTATGACGATAATGCCATTTGGTTAAAACAACTTTCTGATCTAAAAAATCACCTTCTTTTTGGCCAGGTAATTCAAAATCATATAAGTCTGTATTAGTTGGTACTATTTTAGTGATATAAAATGGTGTTTCACCATATAAAAAACCTCTAAGTGCATCAATCTTTTGATAATAAGCTCGCAAGTTTTCTACTGCAATACGTGCTGATACGCTAATAGTTTTTTCATTAAAAGTAACTCCGTCAAAAATAAAACCATTGCGTCCTTTAACATTTCGTCTAGACAAGCCCGTAGAGGGTGATGATTCAGCTATTGCGATATGATAAAAGCCAAACTCAGAGAGCTTTACAATCTCCGAACCTTTTTCGATTAGTAAATCCATGTTTCCCCCTTAAACATAAACAAAATAAGAATCTTTGGTTTGTTCTCTAGATTCTTTTTCTTTAACACTTGTATAAATTTCATCACCAACAAGTTCATTGTGAACTTCAAATATCGGTTCTTTTATTGTTGTATTTCGTACCTCATCGGATAATGCATCGATTGAGGATGAGACTCCCTGATTACTTATATGTGCCGAAGTTACAATCTCGCTTTCCACACCGTATTTCTGATCAGTAACCGCATTGGCATAGTCACTACCTATGTCATTGATAGCCCCCATCCAATTAGCCATACCATTGTAAAAACCTTCTCCGGTGAATCCACCTAAAGCAGTCGTTACACGAGATGGAGAGTGAATGTCTAAAGCACGTCTAATGGTAGCAGCGACATTACTTGCTATTGAATTTGCAATAGCATAAATTCGTCCAGCAGAGCTAGCTAATCCATTGGCAAATCCGGAACCAGCCATGACACCGGCTGACGCCATTTGGCCAACTAAATTTCTAAAGATAGAAACAATACGATTACCCGCACTTGTCGCTACAGAAACGGCTCTATTCATTCCTGAGCTAATAGAAGAACTCAAGGCGTTCATAGCTGATTGAGCATTTGACTTCATTCGATTGAACGCTGATGTCATTGTGCTGTTCATCTTGTTAGTCTGAGATTGAACAGTTGAGGAAATCTTATTAAATCCAGATTGCACCGCGCTACTCAACCCATTCATGGCTGATTGCGCCGTTGATTTAGCTTTATTAAACGCATTCTGGATAGATGATGCCATCTTGTTTGCACTTGTGTTTGCTGAACTTGCTGCTTTATTCATTTCCGATGCCACATTATTAGATAAACCTGACATAGAACCTTTAGCACTATTAGCCATTGTAGACATATTGCTACTTACGCCACTGTTCATAGCACTTGCTTGAGAGGTGGCTGTCGAATTCGCAGTTGCCATGTTAGTGCCAACACCACTTGATAAACTAAGCGCTTGATTGACAGCATCTAAATTCATGTTTGACGCCGCAGTATTAACCCCAGCTGCCATATCTTGTGCCTGCGTAACAGCTGCTGTGTTAGCAAGGGCCATGTTCGCCCCAACACCAGTCGCTAAAGCTGATGTTTGATTTTGGGCAGACAAAGACATATTAGCTGCAGATGCATTGACATTGGTTGCCATACTTTGCGCTTGAGTGGTGGCATTCAAGTTGGCGTTCGTCATGTTAGTGGAAACATTATTACTTAATGTTTCCATATTCACCCCGACACTTGATGCCATAGTCGAAACGGTTGTGTTAACTGTTGCAGCTGCCGATGTTGTATCAGCACTAACCTTAGCGGTTGTTTCGCTACTCTTACCCGTTATAAAGTCGAAAGCACCTTGGAACCCATTCTTTATGCCATCCCAAACACCCGAAAGCGCACTAGGAATCGCACCCAACATCGCCTGACCAAGCCCCGTAATCAACTGAATACCTGCTTGAATGATTTGAGGTAACCCTTGGATGAGCGCCATCACTAATTGAGCAATAAGCTGAATACCTGCACTTATTAATTGGGGTATAGCTTGCATTAAACCACTAACGAACGATTGTAAAATAGACACTGCTGTCTGAACAATGGTTGACAAATTCGAGATAATCCCCTGAACCAAGGATACAATTATCTGAATCCCCCCTTGCAACAACTGTGGAAGTGCCGAAACAATACCTTGAATAAAACTAGAAATAGCTTGTGCTGCAATTGGTAATAACTGAGGAATCAACTGCACAATACCGTTTATCAAGTTGGTAATAATCTCAATACCTTTTGATAAGATAGTCGGCAAGTTTTGACTCAAACTAGACGTAAAACTAGTGATTATATTTTGCGCCTGAGCAACTATTTGAGGAATGTTTTGAACAATTCCATCAACAACATTAGCTAAAAAGCTCATCCCAATCGCAAGCAACTGAGGTATTGCAGTCAGTAAACTACTGATAAACGAAACTACAATTTGTAGTGCTGAACTGATAATAGATGGTGCTTGTTGTCCAAGCCCAGATAACAGACCGCTAATGATACTTACTCCCGCTTGGATAATCACAGGTAGCATTGTTGCTATGGTCGTCGCCAGTTTAGCAATCAAATCTGCACCGCTAGCCATCAGAGCAGGCAATTGAGAAACAATTCCTGTAACAAGATTTTGGATAATCTGAGGTCCTTTAGTGGTTACCAAATTAAGCATTGCATCAATCTGAGAACCAAATTGACTATTAATCAAACCAAGACCCGCAACAACCAAACCAAGTATAGCTGCTGGTCCAATAGTCGCCATGGCAACACTAGCAATACTAGCCATCACTGTTGTCATCGACCCAAGCACTGACATACCTGTACTTGCAGCGCTGCCAAAAACGCCAACTAGTCCAGTCATCTTACCTGCTAAAGCACCGATTAAGCCACCTGCACCACTAAAAGCACTTCCTAAAAGAGTGCCAAAAATGCCAATTTTTGCACCTAAACCGCCTAAAAGAATACCAATCTTACCAAGTCCAGATAGCAAGGGAAGAATGGTTGCAATTGCTGTTGCAGGATTTAACATTGCCCATGCTGCAATGGCCTTTGGTCCGATTTCACCTAACTTAGATTTAATTTGATCAATCGTTCCTTGCGTAACCTGTCCTGTTTTGGCAAATTCGCCAAGCGCTCGATTAACTAAATCAAAAGCGCCCTTGACTCCATTGGTAAAACCAGAAAAGTCAACGTTAATAGCTTCTTTGACACGGGCAAATGCTGCAACCAAGTTGGGAATCAAAGCGTTAACAGTGTTAAAAGCACCATTAATAGCAGGTTTAAAAGATTGAAGTGTTTCAGCAATTGTTTTAAGACCATTTGCCTTAGCAGCTTCATCAAACTTACTGATCATATCAGCTACGCCTTTAACAACAGCTGTACGTAAATTACCAAACGCTGTCCTAATACCGCCTGCTGAAGTTTGCGCCATTTGGGCAAAACCACCCTGAGCATCATTAAGCTCAATCATCTTATCCGCAAATTCTTGAGCTGTAATCTCACCGCTAGACAGAGCGCTTTTTAGTTCTTGTACTCCATCTGCTCCAAAACCGAATGATTCAGCCATTTTAGACATCAAACCTGGTGCCGCTTCACTGACAGAGTTAAATTCTTCGGCTTGGATTTTACCAGAACCTAAGGATTGGTTGAACTGTCTAAGCGCCTGTTCTGCACCTTCAGTTGTCGCCCCATAGCCAATCATGGCATTATTAAAAGCAAGGGCTAAATCAACTCCTTTATCAAGACTGCCAGTAGTAATTGACAACTGTTGAGCACTCTTGACGGCGCTGTCAAGTGGTGTTGGCAACCCCTCGATACCAGCAGATAATTTGTCGATAGCTGATTTAGACTGCTCCGCAGAGTAGCCAAATAAAGCCATCGTTTTAGGGAAACGATTCATCGTATCAACACGGCTAATCGCTCCATCCAGCGCACTTTTAACCATATCGATACCTTTTTTAGCAATAGCCATTAAGCTAAACGCTGAGATGATACTTTTAATCGTACTGCCTAACTTTTGACCTGCTGAACTGGCGCTAACAAACTTACTACTAATACCATTTAAAGCACTCGTTGCCTTCGAACCAAGGGTTGAAAAGCCAGAACTCAAGGAACTAGTCATCTTGGTTGATAAACGGGTCACAGAACTCGCAATCTTTCCAGTAAAACTATTACTGATCCTATCTGCTGTACTGTTAGCTTTAGATATAAGACTACTAAAAAAGCCAGACCACGATTGCAAGGCAGGATTTAGAACCTGACCACCTAAAGCATTTGATAATCTCGCTCCTAAACGAGAAATACTATTTTCAAAATTTAACGTCAGTGAAGATAGTTTACTAAAAGCTGAGGCAAAAGGAGCGGGTAGACCACTAGCGGTCTTGCTAAAATTCCCAGCGAGAGCGGTCAATTTAACAGATATTCTAGCAGTTAAGTCATCAGTACTAGAAGCTAACTTAGCAAAAAGTGACCGTATTTTACCGATATCAAATGCATTTGATAACTGCATTTTCGTTTTGTTTGCAAAACCAGACAAACTCGCAGAAATTTTGTTAAAAGCGGGCTGGACATATCCTGCCATTTTTTGTAAGCCAGCCTTTATCGGATCAGGCAAACGTTGACCGATGTTAGACGCCATCCGTTGTAGTTGTCCCAAAGACAAATTGACACCAGTTGAAAAAGCTTTGCCAAGTCTTTGCCCTAAAGACTGTCCGTTATTAGCTAGCTGAGACATGATTTGACCGACCATACGAACAATACCATTCGAACTATTAACAGCAGCATTTTGCGCCTTCTGAAACCCTCTCTGGGTAGCCGACGCAATCCTGTTCATCGCAGCTTCATAGTCCTTAGTATCTGCTCCAATATAAGCATAAATAGAACCATCAAATACCGCCATAACATCACCTCCTATCTATTTTTTATTCATGAAATGGTTATTCAGTTGTTCTATCTTCTTAACTAAATCAGATTTAGCTTGAGCTTGATTAGTTTTTGGATTAAAGATTTGAACAATCTTATCGTGTTGTTTTTTCTTACTGAGTTTTGATTCTTTAACACTTTTAGCATTTAAGGTGTATCGTAATTCGAGAGCTAAACCAGATAGATTTTCTCTATCTGTTACCACTTTGTGATGAAGCCCTTCCAAAATGGCATTTAATTCCCATTTGTTGCAATTGTAGATGGTTTCTAACTCAGTAAAACCTAAACTAGCACACTCCGTTAAGATAGTGCGTTTTTCATCGTACCAATAATTTCTTCTGTTGCTGCCACTTGGAGAGCTTTGTCCTCGCTGTCTTCCTGAACTTCCATGTAACGTAGCGCCTTTTCCATATTTTGAATATAGGTCGAAATCTTCTCTTTGAAAAAACCAGAATCTACCATTTCTGTTTTGACTTCTTCAAAAATAGAACGATAAGCTTCCGCTTCATCAAGTCCATCATTATCCACTTTTTCGTCAATATAACTGCCGATAGCTGAAACAATATCTTCTTCAGATACCTTCTTAGCAGACTTTGGTAAAGCCAAACGAATAAGAGAAACAAGACCATCATCAGAACGATTGATAATTTTGGTAAACAAAGCACCAACACCATCATTATTTCGCTCTCCAGTTTGAGGATTGACTGTAGACATCTCCTTATCAACTTTAAACATCATTCCATAATTAAATGTGATGTCAGCAACTGCATTCTTAACTGTAATTTCCATTAGTAACCTCGTTTTTAATTAAAAATAAAAAGGGCAGTAAGATTCACTACCCTTTGCGCTTAAACTCCCATTAATATTAATTTTGTTCTTTGATGATTGAATCGTAATCTCCCGTAGTCTCGCCAGGATTTTGATAATCATAAACTGAGTTTAAGAGTGCAACTTCTTTTTCAGTCAATGGGAATTGCCCGTCTTTCAAAGCGCCAACAATATTGGCCTCATAACTCATCTCTACAAAATCAGTTGTACCTGCAGAACGTTCAATTTCACCAATTTTAGCATATCCAAACTTAGCGGGATAAACATCTAATTGTTCCTCGTTCGTTGTCTTTACTGATTCATCAACGATAACTTCCCAAATTTTGATACTATCACCAGAACGTGATGCATCTTCAATTGTTTTAACCGATGGATCAGTTGGAGCAAAATACGTTGTTAACTCAATAGTGTGTTCATCGGTTGACTTTTCAAGCAAACGCCCTTGTTGTGTTTGCTCATCCAGATACTCCCCGCCGAGAGTTGTTGTACCATCTGTACGATAAGCCGGTAGAGTTGCCGGATCACCAACCTTAGCATGTACCGATTGAATAAAGTAAAAAATCTTACTTCCTACAATTGGTTTACCGGTAGTAATTGTAACTGCCATATTAATTATTCTCCTTTTTTATAAAATTGTCTCAGTTAGTGTAATGGAGATATGATAGACCTCGCGACCTATACTGTTATCCATCAATACATTAGCTGTTAGCTTATTTCTGCCAAGTAGCCTCATAGCTTTACTTTTTATTTCTTCAGCATTTGTTCGACTATCATTAGGTAAAAAGATATCGATAGATACTGTTGTATCTTCAATTAATAGGCCTGTTTGAGCTGTTTTAGTGGTATCGCTACTATTTGTACCAATGACCAAAAAAGGCTCTAAAACAGAGCTATCAGGCAAATAAAAATGGGTCGGAATCCCTAAAGGAGCCAACCTTGTTTTTATTGAGTTTAAATGTAACGTTGACGGCGAAAAAGTAATAGCCATCACCTACTTCCTAAACATTTTCGATAAACGTTTCATCAAAATCGGCGCTTCTTCTTGTAGTGCAGGATGAATGAATGGTTGAGCCATCATCTTACGAGTCCCTTTTTCAACGTAGATACTGTATTCAGCAGGACTAACTACAACATACTTCAAAACATCTTGATACATGCTGTATATAGAGTTAGACATCCAACCTGTATCCCAAGGTGCATAGATTTTAGCTTTTCGTTCGACACGTAAGCTTGAGCGATTAAGTTCAGACTCAACGGCTACCTGTGCTTCGCGGCCTTTCTGTCTGACCATTCGCTCGAACTGTCCAAGGCCTTTAAGTTTGTAAGTAATACTCATAAATAGATAACCGTACTATTTTTGTGATAAGTTTTCCCTTTGATAAATCGTTCCTGACCATCAAAAATAATAGATGAAAAATCACGATGGATTCCTAGCAAGTACAATTTAAAAGCATTCAAATCATATTTACCAAATAATCCCATTTGTTCTGCATTAGTCAATGAACCCCGCATACAAGGGATTGGTTGAGATTTATCTTTGACTTTTTTACTTCCAAGGAAATCATCAACTTCTTTTTCACTTATCAAAATAACCCTTTCGTTATAAATCATAAGTACTCCTTACATAAATCTAGCAATTCCTCTCGCTCGATAAGACCTGCCTAAGTTAGCGAGAATATTGCGATACTCGTCCAAGTATGAATTTTCCCACTTAAAAGACCTACCTTCTTCTGAATCAGCAGTCGCACCTTCTGAATTCAGTTTATTGTATCGTTTAATGGCTACATCACGGACTACAAACGTCACTGAATCAGGTAACTCAGTAATTGTATTATCAAACATACTGTTAGCTTCCGCTAAAATCCTATCAATACTATCTTCAATGATCAGTAAAATTAAATCATCCTGTAAGTTATCAGTGATACCTTTAAAGAGTTTAACTTCACCTAAAATACCACTTTTATCCATGACGTTTAAGCTCCTGATACTTTAGCTACTGGTGCTTCAATGGTTGCTTCGATGACACCAGTTGGAACTTCCGCAAAAAGTGTATTAGCACCAAAGAATACTGATTCATAAGTCAAATTATTCAATTGACGATCACGACCTGCAGCAATCAAACCAGTTTCATCAGTATAATCAGCAAATAGATTACCAAGATCACTAGAGTTAACATCGAGATAAGCCAAAACAAGGTTATCTACTGCAGTAGAATATACTTTTCCTTTTGGAACAGATGGCATCACGATGACATTTTGCATACCAAGGAAGTTTTTCAAAAGCGTTAAACCGAAAGCGTTAGAAGCATCAGCACCTACACCAGTATTACCAAGGTAATCAGCGACATCAAGTGAGCTAACAAAAGAGACGATTGGTGAACCTTCGAACTCATTGAATGTTGCTAATTTCCCCCACGATTGAGCCAAAGCCCCTTGTAAACCTGTTCCTGTAACCTTAGTAGGTTTAGATTTTAGGAATGTAAAGAAATCAGTTTTGATTTTATTTTGGATTTCACGCATCAATTTAGCGTCTGCTTGATCAATAGCCATAGAAGCACCATGGCGAGCGATAGCTTCAGCCGATACTGCTCGACGTTTCTTAATCCAAGCTACTTCGTATTCCTTATCTGGAGCGTAGGTAACTTTTGAAAGCGGAATTGTTTCACCCTCAGCAACTGAAGATTCATCTACAGTTGTAGTCCATTTATACGTTTTGATTTTCATGTCGCTAGACAATGCTTCACGACGTGTCACTCCTAAAAGTTGTAAAAGTTCATTGATGTTGGTGGAGAATTTATTAACAAAATCAATTGATTTAATTTCTCCTAAATCATTCATGGTTGTAAGATTAGTTTCTGCCATGTTCTATCATCCTTTCTTAAATAAATGCATGTTCTCTGCAATCAAACGCTGACGTTCATTTGTATCAGAGATAGCCATAATGTCCTGTTTAGACATTGCACCGGCAGTTGAGCCCGTCTTAACTCTAGACTGCGTTAATCGTTCATCAACACGTTTCTCAACTGCTTCATCAAACACTGTGCGGAGATTAGAGATATTATCCTTAACTGATTCTGCAGTATCAGCCATGACGATATCTAAAAACTCTGCAGGCAAGCCTTCTTCAGATAATAGCGAACGTGCCTCGATTCTTAGCTCTTTCATTGCTAAATCATGCTCACGTTTTTCCAATTCAGATAGACGTTTAGCCTGTTCCTCTTTGTTACGCTCATCCTTAGAGAGTTTCGCAAGACGCTCACCTTCCGACTGAGCCTTTTGAATTTGTTCTTCTGCATATTTTTGTGCCTTCTTAACAGCACGAGCAACACGAGCTTCTACAATATCATCTAACTCTTTCTGAGTAAACGTCTTGCTTTCTTCAGTAGTCGTCTCTGGAGTGTCGACTGTTCCATTTTCGACTACTTCTGTATTGTTAGTTTCTTCTGCCATAAGACAGTCCTCCTTGTTTTAAGTCATGTCTGACTATTCCATCCAGCTTTTTATGTCGTCAGCACGTTTTGGACAAAAAGAAAACCGTATGGAATCACATACGGTTAGTTATTTACGTTTCAAAAATTTCTTTTTCCTGCTTTTCTTAAGATCAGCAATATCATCTTCAAGGATTTTCTGATAGGTCTCTACAGCGTCGAATCGCTCATTAGTAGCTTTAACATTTCGTGAGTTGGTTTGATAAAGCTTTTCAATCAATTTGGTGTGCCGTTTGACAGCATCCATAAGCAGCACATTTGTAGCAGTTAACTGCGCCACCTTGTTTTCAAGAGCATATTTCTTTTTAATACGTTTATTCATTATTACCTCCTAATTTAGGTACAAAAAAAGCACCAAATGGTGCTTGAAATAATTATCAACCAAAGCCGTGGACAATTTTGTCAGGTAGTGTTTTTCCTTTTAAGACGCTTAGAGTTAAAGTATCTTTTACAAAATCTGAGAATTTACCAAGGTTATCCCCATCATAACTATAAACAGAGGTCGTTTTATCAACAGTAGCGATTCCTTTGCTGGTTCCACTAATAGCTGAATATTGCCGTTCCTTATCAGTATCTTTAATTTTATAAAGTGAAATCATTTGAGCATCAATTTTAGCCATAGTTAATCACCTTCCTCGTAGTTATATTTTTGGTTAGCTAATTTGTGGGCATCGTCATAGGCCATTTTAAAAACATTCATATAATAGTGCTCTAAAGCTTCGTGTTTAAGCATCGTTGTATCATTCTCAACAATATCGCCAATCATCAAACGCTGAAGAGATAATGCCATGTCGTAATGAGGATAAAAAGTTCTCATTCGATATTCAAATTCCTCACTATCCCATAACATATACTGATTATCTAGAATATGTTCTAAAGCAGTATAGACTGTTTCTTTATTTACTCCGCTACGTTTTGATATTTTAGAAACAACCAAATTTCTTTTCGAGTTACGTAACTGATTATAATAACGTTCAGCAAATTCATCTTGTTGTTTTTTAATATCTCCCCTTTTGGAAGATATGGCGCCACTGCCCTTCATGCCTTGATTATACGACTTTTCTTCCACAGAATCAAGCGATGCAGCATCCAATTCATCGTCATCAGGGATAATTCCTGACCGACAATTATAGTGAAAAGGTGGAGCTGTTACACCAGCCTTAAATTCAGACAACTCATAACGCTTGTCCTCTTCAGCAATTGCACGACAAGTTTCAGTTGTCCTTTCATCTAGATGAACCATAATGCGATAATATTTCAATCCTGCATCTTGATAACGTCTAGCCACTGAATTAGCAATGACTGCTGTGCCATCAGTTCGCACTAACGTTTGAGCCCGACTTTTCGCTACGTTATATTTACTAGCAATAGCCTGCGCCATCGTCCGAGGATTCTCACCTCGGATGAAACCTCGGCGCAAAGTTTCTTTTAAATCCTTTGCTAAGTTATCAGTATGCTTCCACAAATCTTCTGAATAATTACGACCATTTATCGGAGTTCTTGCTAATTCTTCGATAGCTGGAGTATTAATACCGACCGCATGACCTCCCATTGCTTTTCGATAAGCATATTTAGCAACACCTTTTAAATAACTTCCAAAACTTTTTTGTAGTTTGCTATTTAGTATTCCAATACGATACGTTAACTCCAAGTTTAACATCTCTAAACGCGTTGCTTTAGCCGATGTGTATTGCTCATTAAGTCGTTCTAATAATTCAGGGTCTTTTTCAGCCTGTTTAAAGTATTTTTGAGCGTTCGATTGATAATCAGATAAATCTTCATTTCTCAAACGTTCCATGGCTCGCTCTACTGCTAATCCATTTTCATTAGCATATAAACCGTAAAAAGCATAAAGCTCTTTTTGAATCTGGGCTGATTCATCAGCATATAATTTAGTCAGTTCTGCAAAAAAATCAAAATCAGTCTGATCTACATAACGTAAAATATCAACTATACGATTTTGCCAGTAATCAAGGCGTTTCATGGACATATCTAAAACCTCCTAGTCTAGGGCTAGGTTCTTCTTTCTTGCCTTCTTGGTCTTTCAAGCGCTGCATCTCTTTTTCTGCATCAACACCAGTTACCAGATTTAGTATTTCGAAGATAGTCTGATCACTCACCATTCCATACAATGTTTTAGCAATCGTTACTAAATCATTGTTATTTTTCGGAATATTTGGCGTAAAGACAATGGATGTACGATTAATAGCGTCGTAAGCGACAGAATCACTACCTTTTATCTTCCAAATATTGACAGCAAGCCTTAGTCGTCTCATCAGCCCCCTTTTAAAGAGCCTCTCCCTTTTAGCTCTGTAATTATCCGATGCCATAAGTTTATACTTCATAGCTTCACCAGTTTGTGTACCTGCAAAACTTTCATCGGTGCTATCTGGCGTAAAAGTAAAACGTAAGATATCTTTGACCAATCTATTCTTGTAAGCTTCGGCACCCGTAGCATCGTATTCTTTCTTGAGATAGTAGGCATCAGGTTTAGCACCATTTGGGTTAGGATTATCATCAAGAATAAGCACCTTAGCCTTTTTATAACCAATTGAAATAGCCAAACGACCATTTGGATTAATACGACCATCTTCCAGAAAATCTTTTTCCTCAGCACCAGTGTATGGATTGCCAGTAATTACCAAAATGGCATCATTGCTATCTTGCTGGAAGTTAGCCAATTCAGATTGTGATAAATCATAAGCATCCATAGCATCTAATACGTTCTCAAATGCTCCTGTACGATCGCTATTATTGCTATATTCGTTGATAGGCACACCATTGAAGAAATGTTCTTCGTCATCTACTAGGTGCATTCCTAGCTCTTCTTGATTATCATCAGTGTAAGTATAAATCTCACCAGAAGTGTAAACCACATACACCTCTTTTTTATGGCCATCACCATAATCGACTGTGTAATAATTAACACCAAAAAGCGAATTTCTTTCGTGAGTATCATCATAAACAACAAATGTTTGTTGCGGATCAAGCTTATATAATTTGATTTGAACTGGACTGGATTCTTCCTGTTTGTAAGTAGCCAGCAACTCATAAGCACGACCATAAATCGATAAATCTGTCATCAACTCAATGTTGTGATATTCCTCATTTGTGACTGAGCTAAATTCTTCGATTTTCTGTTGAATAACGGCATCCTCATTTTTGTACTCTACAGGATTCCCTAGCATATACCCTTGTTCGAAAATCGTAATATATTTAGCAAAATCACTAGCAATTCGATTATCAGCTGCAAATTGATCTGTCTTGTCGGGTCTATACTTGATATTGTTATCGCCAAGATAATATCGTTTCAACTCTTTCAATCGTTCGAGTTGTGTTTTATGCCTTGATACATAGCGTTTAAGTTGCTCAATCCATTTTTCTGATTCAAAATCAACAATCTCGTAGTCTTCGGTTCTCATGATGATTTGATCATTGGATTGGGGACTGAAACGTGTACCTTTTAAAAAATTCACTTCCATAAGTAGTCACCTTTAAAAATAATATTTAGCATTTTCCATCCTTTTTCTAACGGATTTGTTTTGAAAAATCCTATCCTGTGCAGCGTACCTAATTGCATCTATGCAATGGTTGTAACTATCTACTGGCTTGTTGATGTACTCATTCGTTTTCTTATCTTTTTGCCAAGTATAGTTTTCCAGTTCCTCAATAGTCTTCACACACCGTTCATCAACGACAATGTCATACTGCAAAAGATACTGAATGCCTTGCATAACAGTTCCTGGTCCTTTCTGGACATCAATCATTCTAGGTATACCTAAATTACGCAACTCCTGATTCGATTTCTTTTCAGCAGAATCTCCCCTGATTTCCTCTTTGGCATATCCTAAACTTTTGATAGCTTCGGCTATTTTGTCATTTGTCAGGTTCTTTCTAACGTACTCCTCCATGATGTAGAGTTGCTTATTTTCATCATCAATCTTGATGTGCATAAAGGCTGAAGGGTCATTGATAAAACCGTAGTCCAGACCAAAGTAAGACGGCAAATGCGCCAGCTTGTCCTTGTTAAGTAGTCTTTTCTCATACTTTGGAAAGACCAGCTTGTCAAGGGTAGCAAATTCGCCCAGGGCATAGATTTTGTAATAAGCTTCGTTCCTGTTTGCCAACTCCTCGATATTCTCTTTAGTCACTTCATCCAAAAAGCGATTATCTTTGTAAGACGTATGATAGACAACAGTATTTTTAGGAGATTTTACAAAGAAAGCATTATAAGTCCAGTTGACTTTAGAGACTGGGTTAAACATCAAGTAGATTTGCTTTTGCTTATGCTTGCGATCACGCAGACGAAGCGTTAACTGCGTGTAATCATCTAAGGTAAATTCAGACGCTTCTTCCATGACGACATCTGATATGCCTTTGATAGATTTGATTTTCTCTGGGTTGTCAAGCCCTTTAAAAATAAACTGAGCGCCATTTGGCAACTCAATCCTGTACGCTGAATTATTAACTTTGCACTTGTCTAGCAACCCCCAAACACTAAGACATTGCTTCACGTCCTCAAAGATTGAATCATAGACGGTTGAACCAACCTTACGCAAAAAAAGCACCTTGCGAAGGTGCTTCCAGTCTTGACACGATTTAAAGACAATTTTCTGAATCACGCCATGACTTTTACCACTTGAAGCTCCGCCATAATGGACTTCCGTGAATGTGTCATAGTCATAGAGTTTATCGTAAATATGCTTGTTAAATACTCGGCTAGGGTACTCAATGGTAATATTGATTTTTGACTTAGTCTTCATCAGCATCCCAATCACCTACTTTAATATCAATATTACGCTGTGTGATGTCGATATTAGTTTGATACATCCCTTTAGATCTAGCCGCCTTGTCAGCAGCATTCAGACGGATAGATAAGTCTGCTGGCACTTCCTTTACGACCTGTTCGCCTTCGCCAACGCCAACTAATTTAACATCTTTGATTTTCCCACGAACAACATCAGCCCAGAACTGTTCAATTTCCAAATTCGATAAAATTGATAATTCTGTTTGTCGTTCATCAAAGGCCAATTTTAATTTTTCAACGACTGGTGGAATATGTAGGAACTTTTCAGACCCACCCAACATCTTATGCGCTGTTGTATGAGCACTTTTCTCGCTAAAACCAGCCTCTTTAGCAGCTTCAGCAGCGTTTGAAAAACCATTAGCCATATAATTTAAGATAAATGATTTCTGTCTACTTCTAGAGGTAGACCAGTCCGACATTAAATCCAAAGCATAAGTTTTAAGCTCGTCGATTAATTTTTGATTTTGTTGTGACATCGCTACCTCCTTTCAGACATAATAAAAAGCCACATTCTAAAACGTGACATTTTTTGTATCAAACTTTTTCTAAAATTTTTACACCAATGACTTTTTCACTTAATGGACTAGTGGGATCAAAAATCACTCTTTTTTTACAGATATATTTAACTTTATGTAAGACCCCCGATTTTAAGAATTCAGGATAATGTAAATCTTTTGCTACCTCAAACTTATATTCAGCATTATTAAACGACTCACTATCGGATATTTTTATTTTCCCTGTGTAATTATGTGAATTTAAAACAGTAATTTCACCAGTTACTTCAAATACTTCATCCGTTAGATAGGTTCTCTGTTTAAATAAGTCGGCATTTTCTAAATTTAGAGTCAAATCGTCCTCTTCGGTCCCGAAATTTATGGAATTTACTTTTTGGTCAACTGACTTAGCCATATCCCCAAAGTGAGGAGCCAATTCTTGCCCTAGTTCTGTAACATACGAAGGAAATTCCTGATTAATAGTAACATCATTACCATTATTAATTATAACAATTGCCTTATCTCCTATGTTTGATATATCCACACTTTTCCCTTCTTTCTTAGCTTTAGCAATAGTTTTGACAAAATTAAATGAATTTAATACGCATTCCCAAACTAAATCGCCATGTTCTCCTACAACTGGAACTAAAGGTAAAATATACGTTTGAGTAAAAAGGATAATATCTGCTTTAAAAGAACCTGCTCTAATGTCAGTTATATAAACTTTAAAATCCTCATTATTAGATGTTGTCATTTTGTTCTGACTGGTCAAAAATAAATAAGTTTTTTCTGATATTTTTTCAAAGTTTTGTAATGCTCTTATAAGATATTTTAATTCATAGCCTTTTTCATCATCCATTGCATCTCCAGAAATATGCAACTCAATTCTCTTTTCACCATTATATTCCATTCAAATATTCTCCTATATTTTATCTCTTTAATAATACTATTAAAGAAGCCCTTATACAATAGGGTATAATAGGCTTTTTGATAAAATATGAAGTTTGCAATAAGTGCAATAGGAACAGCAGGAATCGAACCTGCACATAGCGTATCGACGTGGACGTCACACGTACTTGCTCAGGGCGCTACCCTCGCCATTTTCCAATCATGGCTCATGTTCCTAAAATAGCGGGTTTGACTAATATAAAACTTTGCTGTAAATAAATACGCTGATTCAACCATTGTTGCTTCTCGCTATTTCGATAATACTATAATAGCAGACTTATTTGTACCATAGAGGTATCAATTAAGTATTTATTCAGTATTTTCTAGTATCAAATTCAGCTTTTCTTTAGCAATTCTTAGATTTTTAAAGTACTTATTTCTATTTCTGATATCTAGATAATCCATAGCTTCATCGTAATTGTCACATTTTAAGTAAGTGACATTTAAGATGTGTGCTTGTATCATAGGCAACTGCATAATAATACTTGTAATTTCTTCTCTGCGTTTGATTAATTTATCAATCTCTGCTTGATGATACTCTGTTTTATCAATGACTTTGATATTTTTATCCTCTTGCGATTGTCTCAATCCTCCCGTAACTCGCATATCTGACCACTGCGGAGCCGTTAGCAAAGCCCCTCTGATAGCCTCAGAATCTTCAGCAAGCGTCTTGATGATCTTAGGAATAATTCTCAATTCATTTAATAATTCTTCTGCTCTAGTTTGATCTTTACTCACCTTCAACCTCCGTGATATCGTGATATAATAATAGTGCTAATGTTCATTAACACGGAGACCGGCCAGTGCTGGTCTTTTTTACTATTTGCTTTTTTGATTCCAAAGGTGTATACTAAGTGTATACGCAAGGAGGGATACTCATGAATACTGTAAAAACACGTAAAGTCGGCAATTCACTAGCTGTTACCATACCTAAAGAACTAGGGATTGATGAAGGTAAAGAATTTGTTGTCTACAAGGGCATTGATGGCGTTATTGTATTAGCACCTAAAATCCCAAACCCATTTGACAACATGGAACCGTTCATCATGGAAAATGACTTTGAAGGGGTAACACTGCTTGAAAATGAATGATAAGTACATCCCACAAAAGCAAGACATCATTTGGATTGATTTTGACCCCGCTGTTGGCAAAGAGATTCGAAAACGCCGTCCAGCTCTTGTTGTTTCTAGCTATAAGTATAGTAAAACGACAGGTTTTGTCGCTGTCTGTCCAATCACTCATGGCGCAAAAGCATTAGAAAGACGAGGACTTTCCGTTCCCATCACATCCGATAAAGTGGATGGTTCTGTCAATCCCATGCAGCTATACACCTTTGACTATAGAGCTAGAAACGCCAGTAAAATTACACAACTAGATACTTGGAGCTTTCAAAAAGTCGTCCAACTTTACAATTTCATATTTGAATAAGTCAGTATTTGCTGGCTTTTTATTGTCCCCTCTCCAAAATATACTGTGGCACCTTATCGCCCTTATCCAAAAACTGCGCTTCGTCTTCGTTAATCAAAAATCGTCCATAGCCGACAACATCAATATAATCCTCGCCAACTGCTGAAATATACCCCACACCTCCAAATGCTTCAGGTAATTTTGTGACACGTTCGGAAAGGCGTTTATTTTCTTCTCTAAGCCCCTTGTTTGCTTTTGTGGTAGATAGTGCCACCCATAGGCTTAAAAGCGTACAGGCGATTAAAATAGCTTGGATTAGAGGGTTTAAATTAAAAGGTTTATGTTTCATTTTCTAACTCCTCAAAATCAACATAATAGAAATTGCGATAGCTACCATAATCAATGACAAGTTCACCGTTACTATGCCAAAAGTGATAATAATGCAGTGTCCACTCTATATGCTTTTCAACGATGTCAAAAGCTTCTTTGTCCGTCTGACACTCGCCAATCAATGTGCGAGACTCATCGTTCCCATGATAAACTTTCATCACTCTACCTCCTCAATGTCAATTTCAATCCGATATTTTCCTTTGATACCACTCAATCCACCATACTCAAAAGACAAACGTTGTATAATCTTGTAATTATCATCTATCCAAAGACCGCCCTCTGTATAGCCGTCAATCAAAGCTTTAACAGTTGGATATAAATTTGGTGGGTCTAACCGTCGTCTTGTCGGACTAAATACTGTTACGACTACTTGACAAGGACAGCTCTCGGAAAAACTACCCTTGTCTTCTGGTCGTATGTCTGCTTTAGCTAGATATTTCAATTGCTTGGTTATCTTAGCTTGCTTGTAATAGTGCAATCGGTCATTTGAGTTCAGCATCTGTTTATGTTGTTTAGTGTTTGATAAGATATACTCAAACTTCATTAATTTCATTTTCAAATCAAAATCAAGCCCGCCTTTAATTGTGTGAGAATATGGCTAAGACGGGGCTTGTGAAATCCTTATAGCATTCGATTTAATCGTTAACTACAAATCGTTTTCTAGTTCGCTTTTTTCGTGATTCACGGCACGTTATTTATTAATCAAATCATTCAAGCTGATTACTGCATTCAATCTTTTCTTGCTTCTGCAATAATCGCAACGTCCACATGTTTTCGGTTTCTGCTTGTCTTGGATAACATCCCAAACTTCCACGATGTCAGCTTTCAGCTTATTTAGACCTTCTTCTAGCCATTCGTCGTCTATCTTCAAAATATCCTTGTCAGGAACGTTTTCCTTACTGACCGCAACGATGTACGGTCGGAAATCTTTCCCTGTCATTTGCTTCAACAGGTCACGATACAGCCCGAGTTGACCGTGATAGCCAAAATTAAGGATATTGTTAACTGCCGCTGGAACACGTTTCCTTATGTCATTGTTCCATTCTTCGGCATAGAGAGATTTCATGGTTTTCAAATCCACAAAATAACCACGACTGAGATTTACACTATCTAACTTACCTTTAACTGGCACGCCTTCGATGTCACCAAAGACAATCATTTCTTTTTTGACATCGTCACCATGATACCCATGATATAAACTGCTAAACCCATCATCTGTTTTTAAGGAATAAATCATCTCCTCTGCAATCACAAAATCTGCTTTTAGATGACCTTTGTTTTTTCCAGTTTTAGCAAGCAACTTGTCGCCATTTTCTGCTAAAAAAGCTTCGTGAGCTTCGGGGCTTTCGAAATAGCTGTGGACATAATTGCCAAGCAAAAGCGGTGTCTCGTCACGATTTTCTGTCCAGCTACCATTGTCCACGGCATATGCTTTAGCTTGGCATTGTTGGTATCGCTTGAAGCGGGAGTTAGTCAGATAAGACGTATCTTGATAATAATTTTCCTGTGTTAGTTGTTTCATCGTCGATTATTCCTTAATTTGAGTTGTATTTCCTTCAAAAAAGCTCATTTCTTCGTAAACTTCACTAGTTTCTTGTTCAAAGTTGGGAACCTCATCAGTTGAATAACCTTCTTCCGTCATTTCTTCACTGGTTGGAATTGATTCCTCAACTGGTGTCACATCTTTAGGAGATGTTTTTGGTTCTTCCTTAACCTCAACTAGTTCAGTTGGTTTAGATTGGTTTTCAATCGGATCTCCAAGGATAGCACCCAGCGTCTCAACTGGTTCAGTCGGTGTCACATCTTTAGTTTGACGGTCTTCCTCGTACTCGTTTTCTGTTGTCCTATTAACTGCATCGATGAACAAGTCATTATCGTCGCTGGTATTAAAGAATTGTTTAGCAGCACGGTTGATGACTGTACGCTTTGCCATTTCTTGAGGAAAATTATTTTGGACGTTCTTTGTTTTAGCTTGCGCCCAAGATTTGTCGATTTCCTTTTTGGTCATAACTGTTAAGATTTTTTCCCCATCCACTTTTTCGATAATGCAATAAGCACCGATGATAGCATTGTCTGCGTTCATCCAATCTGTATCATGACTGACAAATACTTTTCGACCATTTTCATTTTTGATTTTAAAATCATCACCTTCGTAAATAACTTCCGCAAAAATATCTTTAACCTCTGGAAGTTGTTTCACCACTTTCATTGTTCCAAAATATGAGCGATTAAGTTTCACTGTATTACCGTAAGGGATAAAATAACACTGCGTTTTAGCTGGACTAAGCCCCTGTGTCACCATATCTAATAAAGCGTTATAAATACTTTCTGATGTACATGTTTCAAGCAAGTTCCCGCTACCAGAATTTTTTAAAGCGTAGTAAGCTGAGCTGAGAGCGTTACTCACACTGTAATTAGGGGCAATTAGCAACCCCTCACCTCTCATTGCTTGGATTCTTGTTGCCACATTTGATGTGACTTGTTTTTGAGTCAATTCATTAGTCATTTTATTCGTCCCTTCATCTTCCTAAGTCTCCAATTTTCAGCAGTTAGTTCTTTGTTTCTCTTACTTAGCATTGCGATTTTATCTGCTTGTTGATTGATCACGTCTCCAAGTTCCTCCATCAACTCAAAGTATTCTCGTATTGCCATTTCCATCATCGGATAATTTTCACTTTCTCAGCTTTTTGTAGTTTTTCAAGCGCATCTTCAAGCGACATGTCCAATCTGATAATAGCTTCACTGTCATCGGTAGTGTTAAACGACAGAAGTGTAATAGTTTTTCCATAATGGTTGTTTCTTTCGCTCAATCCTCTGATGTGGTCTGGATTGATGTAATTCCCATCTAAATTTACTAAAATCATAATTGCACCCACCCCTCTTCAAGTCTGTAATCGTGTAGTTCTTTTATAAAGGTTTTCACCTCTTTAAGTTCGCTCACTAACTCGCTTTCGTTCTCTAGACTTAAATGCAAAATAGCTTCATTAATCATCTCATTCACGTCCAGAAATTTATCCATGTACTCAACCAAATCTAAGTCTTTCATGCTGTCTCACCTTTCCAATACTCGCTAAGGTCAACACTCATAACTGCTGCAAGATTATTCTGCTCTGTCAAAATCTGCTTACGATATGGTGCTGTACCTGCCATGCGCTCGTCCTCATTCCGTGGGATATAGTATCCGCTTGGTTGCGTTTTCTTCGCTACAATCGGATGTTTGTAAAACACTCTCAAAGTCTCAATGATTTCTTCTAGTCCACGCTTTGATAAGCCAATCTTCTCTTTAATTCGTTTAGCTTTGACTGGTTCTTCAAACGTGCCTTTGTTAACAATCATGTTCAGTACATTCGCTTCTACTGCTGTCATTTCTCTAGTTTCTGTCATTACTTAATACTCTTTCAAATAAAATATCTGTCGCTTCTTTTGATGTGATCCCAATACCATGAGCATATAAATTAATCGGGTTCATGATTGGCTTAACACCATCGACAACTTCTCCTTTTTTTGTGTATTCCACAAATTTGTTAAACGTCTCTTGTGTTGCTGTCCTGCCATAATGTTTTTTGATAATACGGTGATAGTCTTCAAAAAGCTGTTGGGTCATCGGAATAATCCTCCGTAACTTCTACTTTCAAGCTATCCAAATCTGGGGCTTTGTAATCAGGATTTGACCATTCAGGGACGTTAGTTTTTTGTGGAGCAGTGGTTGATGTTTTGGATTTTTGTTGTTCAAACTCTTCTTGCTCTTTGTTAGCTTGTTCGACTGTTGTAAAACCTTTTTTCTTCCAGTTATCCAGAATGCTAAAAGTATAAGCTGGCGCTACAATTCCTTGTTCGGTTGTTCTAATAACTGCTAGCTTTACCAAATCCATATCCATTCCCTCAAGTCCAATATAGTCAAGTAATCTTTGGATGTGGTTGTCATTTGCTTTTAGTCCTTCAGCTCTGATAAATTGACCAAAGTTGAGATTTGATTTTGGTGGTGGATTATATCCTCCACTATCCTCACCTATCCTATCCTTACCTATCCTATCCTTACCTATCCTATACTGGGCGGACATTTGGTTGTCATTTGGTTGCCACTTGGTCGTCACTTGGTTGTCAAGTTGGTAAACACCATTATTATCAAGGGATAGCAGGCTTCTCTCATCAGTATAGATTGTTGGTTTAATCCTATCTTTGCGAATTTTATTGTTAACGTTCCAATCTTTAACAACAGTCACACCACTTTCGAAAATAATGATGAATCCTTTAGCTTGAAGTAGTTTCAAATCATCAATATTGGCTCCATAAGCACGACTCAACATGCGAGCATTCCCAATAAAACCCTCGTCATCAGCTTCCATTCCTAAATCGTAATAGAGCAATCTAGTCGATTGGGGCATATCTACAAATTTGTCGCTAGTTGTAATTTCTTTGCTAAACATTCTTCTCTGTGCCATTAAAGTTTTTCGTTCCCAATGAAGAGTTCTTCAGTCGGAACAGATACCTCCTTAATCTCAACGTTATTTAAAGAATAATTGATAAAGCGACTAATAGTTGAGCTAATGACGAGGTCATTTTCATTGCAAAAATCAACTAATCTATCATAAACATCGCGCTCCATCCTCACCATAGGATTTCGTTTATTGTACTTTTTATAGCTATCTTTGGTGTTATCCATAATTCCTATCTCCCCCGCATTTGAATCACCGCTCCATATCTTTCTAGATATTTTGGTGTTTCTACTGTATTCTTACTGTTTTCTACTGTATTTTCTGTGTCGATTTGGCTCGGTATTTTGACGAGCTGATACATTAGCCATAGAGTTATCAAAATCACGACAGTGAGCCAAAATGGGCTTAAATTGAGTTCTTGAATCATATCTCTAAAATCACTTTCTTTAGTTATAATATCCTTATTAAAAAGTAAAGGAGGTGCCCCACATGCTTGACCCTTACATCCCTGGTCAATACATTCAAAGGGAAATTGATGAAATCATTGAATTAGTTCGTGACCGTAGCAAGTTCGAACCTGTGAGAGTTCGTGAAGTCCAAGAACACATTCAAAAAATTCTTATTCAGCATGAAGCTGAGATTCTAGCTCGTCTTGAGCAAACTCAAAATCCCAAGGTTTGAGAAATGCTAAGTGTCGTTGCTTAGTTTCTTCTATTTTTTCTTTAAGCAAATCTGAAGATGAAGGCAATAAAGCATTCAAATCTTCAATTGCGATTCTGTAATTAGCGACTCTTTCTCGGCTAGGAGAGGGTCGCTTTTGTGAATAAGGGTATTTTTTAGGTCTCATCTCGTCAATTCCTCCAATCGTTTATCGTAGCTTTCTAAAAATAGGTTCTTGAAATTGGTATAGAATTCTTGTGCTAAATCATACTCGTCTCTAGTTAGTTCTTTATTGAGTTTTTTTCCAAAAATGTTCAATACTAAGTGTCTGATGTTATTATGAATCTCACCATGATAAACTTTACAATACTTAGTTTCTTTTGTTACTTCATTAGTTACTGGAACGTTAGTAAATACCGATTTCAAAGGGTGTGGATTATAGCGAATTGTGTTGTTATCTAACTTTTTAACAACTTCTGGATACTTAGCATTGATAGGCTCCAACAAATCCGTATTAAAGCTAACTGTGTTAAAAAGACTCGCTTCAGTGATGGGCTTTTCTGCCATACGTTCTTTAATTAATTGGTCTAGTTCTTCTTCAGTTAATGTGTAAGTTTTAGTCATGTGTTCCTCCAATTTTGAGTACACAAAAAGCGCACTCTTTGATATGTGTGTTTGACAAATAAGAGTACGCTTTATATAATAAAAACGTGCTCGTATTTGTTATGAATATGGGTGCGATGCACTCTGTATAACCTAAACTTTGGCGAGGGAAGGTTATATAGAGTTTTATTTTTTTTACCTCAATCGGTCGGCAAATTCTTCAACCGCTTTTACTACCAAATCAACTCTAGTCATGTCAGCTTTTTCAGCCGTTTTGTTTATCATGTCTAATTCTTTTTGTGTCAAGCGGAACTCAATGCGTTTTTCACGTTTTTCACCGGCTTTTATTGGTCGCCCCATTTTTGCCAAATCTGTCACCTAAATAAATCAAGTAGCAGATTTATAATACTTAATGCTAAAGCAATACTTGCGATAATCAATGACCGTTTATCTTTATCCATTGTTATTCTGCTTGGAGCTATGCTATAATCAAAGTATACGAAACTACCGAGGGCTTTCGCCCTCAGGTCTCGTCCTAAGCTTATTCGAGGAACTCTTTAACCAATTTGATAAGTTCGATGATGACAATTATCAAACTTATCTTATCACTGGTTGAGAGTTTTTCTTTTCGCTTGTCTTTTCGACTTCGCATAGCTCCACTTCCTTTCTGTTGGATTTGGTTAATTTCTTAACCATGATTTTATTATACTTTATTCCGTGCATTAAGTCAATACTTTTGCACGGATTTTTTTATTTTTTTCTTCCAACGCACCCATATTCAATTGTCAAAGGACTATCTAAATCTTATTTACAAACCAACTGCTTCATCCAATTTATCTAACGTCGTCTTCGTAACCAATCCCCACTTGATAAGCAAGTCGTATCGTTCTGCTTTGTCGTACAACTCGTTATACTCCTGTGTCAAACGTTGATTTTCATCACGAAGAAAGTTGTTGTCGCTAATCAATTCTTGTGTGTTCATCACATCACTCCTGAATAAGTCTTGACATTAAGCAATAGATTTTTTAAACGTGTTTTTTCTTGTTCCGAAATATCTGCTTTGTCGATAAATTTTGAAATAAGCATAAATGCCTTTTGTACTCTAGTTTTTTTGTTAAACATGTTTTATACTCCTATTTGATTTTCAAATTTGATATTTTCTAACATTTCAGCTAGTGTTTCTTTTCTAGATTTGTATCTGTTGCGTGATTTCCATTTAATGAATAATTTGAAACCCTCGTAATCAATAAAGACAATTTTGTGGGTTGGGTTGAGTACGAACTGTCTAAAATCTGGATGCTCTCTCATTTCTGCAGCCCATTGTTTAGCTGTCCCAACCGTCAAACCCTCCCAAATCTGACAAAGATGTTTGTAATCACCATGTGTTGCCTTTTCGTTGATGTCAACAGGTCTATAAGTAATTTCTGCTTTTGGCATTTCTTACCTCCAATCTGTGATATAATTAAGTAAATATTTTTTTGTTTAGAGTCCGATTGCAGTCGGACTTTTTGTTATAATAAGCATAAAAACTACTAAAAGAATTACTTATACTATCAAGCTAGCACCATCTTCAGCTAGCTTTTCTTTTTTTCATTTATGTGTATCTTTTCTACTCCTCTTCTAACTCCTGCAACAAGACCATACGAATATAGCCCGCAACAGTGATACCGCGCTTACTGCTTTCAGCTCTCAAGCGTTCTAGCAAGTCACTCGGTAGCTTAAACGTAAACATCGTCATACGCTGCATATCATTCTCCTTTCCTATCTGGGGTTAATAAGTTTAATCTTTTGTCAAGAGAAAAGATTAAACTTTTTATATGCGTAGTATATAAACGATTTTCAAACGTTTTGTTACTCATCCTTGGTAATTTTGATGAACCTAGTATTATTTGAATAAACTCAACTAACGCGGTTAAACCGTGTTAGTTTGGCAAAAATTTAATATCAGCATAACTGACATTAAATAAAAGTTCTATTTTATCAATTTGAGGGACATCAGGATAACTCTTGCCATTTTCCCATTTACTCCATGTTGAGGGAGAAATTTTCAGCTTTTTAGCAACGTCTTCCTGTGTCATTCCTGCTTTAATACGTAAGATTTTCAATGTTATCTTCTCCAATTTTGCCCTCCTTCCTACACTAAGAAAGTGATAATGATAACGGCGATAGTCAAGGCAATCAAAGACCAAAAAGTGACTTTATAAGTTTTATCTTGCATTGTTGATACCTCTTATTGTATAATGAAAACAAGCATATAGTAGTTAGGGGCTTTCGCCCCGTCTACTATTTGAATAATTTTTCGATTAAGTTTAGTAACGTTATGATTAAGTTGATGAGTGCGATTATCAAGTTTATCAATTGTTCGTTGCTAAGCTTTTTCTTTTTGCTTCGGCGACTTTTCATTAATTAATCCTTTCTGTTAGTTTCCTTGTCTAAGATTGCCTTTCTCAACCTTACAAGATAATTATAACACGGTTTAACCGTGTTGTCAATACAAAAACAATGATTTTTTTCTTTTTTTATATATTTTTTGACAAAAACACGGTTTAAACGTTATAATGTAAACACACAGGAGGTGAAAGAAATGAGCGGTTCACTAGGAAATAAAGAAATAATGGCTAGCAATATCAGAAGACACTTAGATAGCCTTGGATTAAATGTAAAAGATTTTTCAAAGATATTAGATTTTAAATATAGTACAGTTTTAGACTGGGTTAATGCTAAAACGTATCCTAGAATTGATAAAATTGAAATCATGGCTAACTTCTTCGGAGTTGAAAAGTCTGATTTAGTAGAATTGTATTCTTCAAAGCCAGAAACCTCACCACACGTAAATAACGCCACCGTAGCTGAAAACATTAAACTATATAGGAAACAAACGAAGCTTACCCAAAAAGAATTGGCTACAAAACTCGGCATTGCTCCGACAGCTGTATCAGCTTGGGAATTGGGACGTAACAAACCTCTCATGGATAATATAGAACACATGGCAAGTATATTCGGAATAGCCAAATCTACATTACTAGGCGAAACGTTAACAGAATTATCCACCTCACCAGACGCAAATAACGCCACCGTACAGGCAATAAAGGACAAAGTAGTACAATTGCACCCTGAGCGCCAGAAAAACGTTCTAGAGTATACCACGGAGCAATTAAACCAACAAAACACAGTAGAAAACAGTACGGATACAGTAGACGAACCTACCATCTACTACACCTACGACTACTACGACCAAGCACTATCTGCTGGTACAGGTCAATATCTAAACAATGTTCAAGTGGAACAAATTGAATTGCCAGTAGATATTGACGCTGATTTTGTCGTGCCTATATACGGTGATTCTATGGAGCCTGACTATCATTCTGGCGATTATGTTTTCGTAAAACTATCTGTTGACCTCATAGACGGCGACATAGGTGTCTTTGAATACTACGGTGACGCATATATCAAACAGTTAGTTATCAACGAAAATAGCGCATTTCTACACAGTCTAAACAAAAACTACGACGATATACCAATCGACAAAGACAGCGACTTTAGAATTATCGGTGAAGTTGTTGGAAGCTACTCGGAAAAAGAAAAACCATCGCTGATGAAGTGATGGTGAAAGAAGGATTTAGGGATATTATGGGGATGTAAGGAGGGAGTCCTATTGGATGAACAAGAATATCTTGAATCAAGGCTTTACGACCAAATAAAATGGTACGATACCAAAAGCCAAGATCATCAAAAACGATATAAATGCCTTAAAAGGATTGAAGTCATTTTAGGCTTTATCATCCCTATCTTGACTACTGCAAGGTTTCCATTTTTTGAAATTCTATCTGCACTTTGTGCTGGAGGAATGTTGCTTTGTGAAAGTTTCATATCCATATCAAAACATCGCGACAACTGGATTGATTATCGGAGAACTGCAGAGCTTTTGAAACAAGAAAAACATATGTTTTTAACCAAGACAGGCGTCTATAAAAACGAACCAGATGCTTTTGCATTATTGGTTGAAAGAGCAGAAACGATTATTTCTAGTGAAAATATAAATTGGGCAAATTTACAAACAGATACCGCCCAAAGAAAGGAGTAAAAGTGACAAAACATAAATGTTTCATCTCGTTTAAATCTCAAGATATCGTATACAAAGAATATATCCAAAATCACCTGAATGTAGATATGATTGATAAATCTTTAAACGAACCTATCCAATCTTATGATGAAGACTATATCATGAGAAAAATACGAGAAGACTACTTAAAAGACTCTACGGTTACAATACATCTTATTGGACAATATAGTGCAGAAAATAGCTGGGTTAATCAAAATTATATCAAAAGAGAATTGCAAGCCTCTCTTTCAAACACAAGTGCTGGAGGTAGGAACGGAATTCTAGGTGTCATTTTACCAGATTTGTATGATGAAGTTTATAGAGGAGAGCAAGCATGTTTCACTTGCGGAAACAATCATAGTGTAGTAGCAATAAATGACAGTACTACCGTTAGTGAATTTAGCTATAATTACTACTTACCATTAGACAATGACAAGCATGTTTGGTCAGAAGAAGATAGATACTGTGTGCTTGTTAAATGGAGTGATTTCATAAAAGCCCCTAATGAATATATTAATCAAGCCTATGATAAACGATTCTCTGAGATTACAAAAAAAATAAAGGTCAGACCCTAACGGTCTAACCTTAAAGAATTTCATAAGTTTTAGAAAAAATATCTGGTTTTACAGGGTAGCGCTCGCCGTTAACACCAGTGATAATCCAATCGCCTGCGGATGCTTTCATCGTTCCTTCTAAGGTTTCGATGTATTGAACTTCATCAGCTTGCTCTGCTTCAACAACTACCGGAATCTTTCTAACTTTCACCATATCAATCACCTGCCTACTATTTTTGATTATATTATAGCATAATTTAAAGCAAAAAATCCCCAAACTCTCACCGACCAAAGCTGAAAGACAGCGATTTTAGAATTATTGGTGAAGTTGTTGGAAAATATTCGGATAACTAAAAAACATCGCTGATAAAGTGATGGGAAAGAGAATTCTTGGGACTAATTAAAAAAATAAATGTGCAACAGTTTGATCCACGTTAAAAGCTAACTAGAAAGGAAATGTTATGAAAAAGAAACATTTTGTTATTTTAGGTACAGCCGTTCTTTTAGGAACAGCTTCTATTGCACATGTTGATATTCCTTTTTCGCAACCACAAACGGTTGTTTATGCAGCGACTAAAGAACAAAAGAATGCTGTTCGTTCTGCTAAAAGCTACGCTAAAACGATGCACATGTCTAAGCAACGCATCTATGATCAATTAACATCAGAATTTGATAAATTTTCTGAAGAGGATGCTCAATATGCTGTTGATAACATTAAAGTTAACTATAAAAAGAATGCTTTGAAGTCAGCTAAAAGTTATTCTAAGACCATGCATATGTCTAAGCAAGGCATCTACGACCAACTTATTTCGGATGCTGGTGATAAATTTACCGAAGAAGAAGCTCAGTACGCTGTTGACAAACTAAAGGTTGACTATAAAAAGAATGCCCTAAAATCAGCTAAAAGTTATCAAAAAAATATGGCTATGTCTACAGATGCCATTTACGATCAACTAATTTCTGAATATGGTGATAAATTTACCGAGGAAGAAGCTCAGTACGCTGTCGACAATTTAGAAGAATAAACAAAAAATCCCCACACTCTCGGCCGGCAAGCTTGAGTGTAGGGAATAAATCGTACAATAAAGACAGGCATTAAAAAGCCCTCTTTATTGTACCCATTTTAACATAGAAATGAGGTAAAAAGCAATGTGGATTGAAGAACTATCCAACGGTAAATACAAATATTTTGAAAGATACAAAGACCCTTATACAGAAAAATGGAAAAAAGTATCTATCACTTTAGACAGTAGAACATCAAGAGCTAAAAAAGAAGCCCAAAAACTATTAGAAGAAAAAATTGCTGAAAAACTGCAAAATCTGACAACCACTGATTTACTGTTTGAAAATATCATTGATGATTGGTGGAATCTACATAAAAAATCTATAAAGCCATCAACTGAAAAAACAATGATCTACGCTGTAAATGAAGTCAGAAAAAATTTCGCTCCTGGAATCAAAATAAAAAATATTACTCCTAAATATACTCAGCAGTACTTTACAAATTCAGCATATAATCTTATTAAATTAAGAAAGCATAAATCCGTGCTAAGCATGGTATTTAATTACGCTTTAGATTTAGAGTTGATTCTTTCCAATCCAATAGAACGTGTAAGATTACCTAAAAAAGTAATCACATACGAAGAAATGGAACGTATCGAAGACAAGTATCTAGAGCAAGAGGAACTACAAAGATTACTTGAAGCTATGAAAAACTATAACCGTGGCTATTATGTTGCCCGCATGGCTGAATTTATGTCTCTAAACGGATGCCGTGTTGGTGAAGCTGGCGCTCTTAAGTTTGAAAACTACGATAAAGAAAACCGTACTATAACAATAAATGGCACTCTTGATCCGACTAGAAAAGGTTCTGAAGGTGTAAAATCAACACCTAAGACTGCTGCCTCTATCCGTGTAATCGACCTTACCAACAAAGAAATTGAAATCATAGAAGAGTTTATCCAACTACATGATTTAAGAAAACATACTAATCCAAACTACAAAGACATGGGCTTCATATTTGTCTCATCGAATGGTATTCCTATCGGCAAATCATCTTTAAATATCTTGATGAAAAAAGCCAACGAAACATTAGATGAACCAATAAAAAAGCCTCTACACCCCCATATTTTACGCCACACACTAATTAGTACATTGGCTGAGCATAATATCCCCCTAAAAGCGATAACGCAACGTGTAGGACACAAGGACAACGGAAAAACAACTATGGAAATCTATACCCATGTTACTAAAAATATTAAATCGCAAGTCGTTGATGTTCTCGATAAACTTTATCAATAGTTTGCCCCTTTTTTGCCCCTTTTCAGGTAAAATAAAAAACCGCTACTCATGAGAATAGCGGTTTAATCATATTTTTAAGCTGGTGGGCTATAAAAATGATTATTTAAGAGTAACTGAAGCACCTGCTGCTTCAAGTTTTTCTTTGATTTCGTTAGCTTCTGCTTCTGAAGCACCTTCTTTGATAACTGATGGTGCGCCATCAACGATAGCTTTAGCTTCTTTAAGTCCTTCGCCTGTGATTTCACGAACAACTTTGATAACGCCAACTTTTTTGTCGCCAGCAGATGTCAATTCAACGTCGAATGAATCTTTAGCAGCACCTGCGTCAGCACCACCAGCAGCTGCAGCAGCTACAGGAGCAGCAGCAGTTACACCAAATTCTTCTTCGATAGCTTTTACAAGATCGTTAAGTTCAAGAATAGTAGCTTCTTTAATTTCAGCAATAATGTTTTCAATGTTCAATGCCATTGTAATTTCCTCCAAGTATAGATGATATAATATAGTATGTTTGTAACCTTAGGCTACGAGTTGCGAAGAGATGCTTATGCAGCACCGTCTTCGTCTTTTTCTGCAACAGCTTTGACAGCATATGCAACGTTGCGAACTGGCGCTTGAAGAACAGAAAGGAGCATAGATAGCATACCTTCTTTGTTTGGAAGTGATGCAAGAGCGTTGATTTCTTCCACAGATGTGAACGAACCATCAACAACACCACCTTTAATTTCAAGAGCTTCTGCATCTTTAGCGAATTCGCTGATAACTTTAGCTGGAGCAATAACATCTTCGTTTGAAAATGCTACAGCAGATGGTCCAACAAAAAGTTCTTTAAGTTCTGAAAGTCCAGCTTCTTCAGCAGCACGTGACAAGATTGAGTTTTTAATCACTTTAAACTCAACATCGCTTTCACGAAGATTACGACGAAGTACAGTATCTTGATCAACTGTAAGTCCACGAGAATCTACAACCACGATAGATGCTGCAGCTTTCATTTTCTCAGCAACAACTGAGACTTGTTCAGCCTTTTTAGCAATAATTGCTTCACTCATTAGTAGTTTTACCTCCGTTTTTATTTTTTGGGCTAGGCACAAAAAAATCGCACCTAAACCTAGACACGAAAGTACAATACGTTACAAAAATCTTAGTGACGTTTTGTGCCTCGGCAGGATGCTTATGAGTTGAACTCCCCTGCTGTCTTAGGTCAGTTTTATCTTAAAACCTCATCTATATTATCATGATTGACAAGTTAATGCAAGACTTTTCTACGATTTTTTTGATTTTTTGCAATTCGCTAGCTTCAAGTGGTCAAAGGATTTGGTATTTTTCTTCTGTTTAAAGGATTTCCAAAAAATGCTGAATCGTACCATTTTCGATTAGGATATAAATTCCTAGTCCTATGAAAACTAGTGGCAGGAACCATTTTTCCAGATTTTCTACTATCCGACTCATTAGCGATGTAGCTGCCACTTGATAAGTGAGCCAATTTAAAATGAAGATGGCTACTATAAATACCAGTATTACTAGGCTAACCTCTTGAGAGGACATACCCGAAAAATATGGAATATAGACACCCAGATTATCACCACCAGCTGCAAGAGTTAGACTTGTCACAGTCACTGCTAAATACTTCCCTCGATGAAGCTGAGCCATTACTTCTTCTGTCTCATCATCATTTTCATCTTTATCAATCATAGCAAAGCGAATACCTAAGGCAATAGGAATAAGCCCCAACAACCCAATCATCCAATCTTCTGGAATAAAATGAAACAGATAGGCAATTACAAGACTGACAATCACAAGCAATGAAATGCCAATATATTGCCCAATGAGAACCTTCAAAAACTGCTTTCGTCCCAAACTAGCAAAAACAATGAGGAGTAAGACAACATAATCAATACTTGTCGATATAAAGACAGCCAAAGCTGAAAAAAGAGTTTGAAACATATGCTCTCCCATGACTTTGTTTAGTTATAGTTTTTTGAATTAACTTTGATACATAGTCACTTTCGACTTGCCGTACGCATGCTCAATGAAAAGCAAAAGCAGACTAGGCAACACCAATACAGATAGAACTGTCTTCAGCAAATCAAGTCAACAAGGTCTGCTTTTATTTTTCGAAGAGTATCAAGTGCTGTCCACGTTTTTCTGTCCCTCGTTCTGAAAGTTAATTCAGTTGACTATACTACAACTATATGAAAGATTTTTTACAAAGTCAACAAATGAAAAAAGATAAAAGATCTAACTCTCTTACCTTTTTGAAATTCTATTCTTCTCTCAAGCCATACTGATAAGGCAAGTCCAAATTCTCACGAAGTGTCGCTCCTTCATAATCTTTATGGAAAATACCACGTTCCTGTAAAATTGGAACAACCTCTTCTACAAAACGTTTCACTCCATCATGCGCTAAATCGGGGACAATAGAGAAACCGTCTGTTGCACCTGATTCAAACCATTCTTGTAGAAAATCTGCGACATCCTTTGCTGTACCAACAACAACAGGATGATAGTTGATTACTCCCATAGCTAAGGTATCCATTGGAGAGTACCCCTCTCTAAGCAATTCAACTGCTCTTTTAGAACGAGGGTCTTGCCAATGTGCCTGCAACATCTCTTTAACGCCTTGTGGAAGGGGACGCTCAACATCCAAACTCTTGAGATTGATACCAACCATAGCTGACAAGTAGTCTAAACGCTGCTTCGTTTCTTCTGGGTCAAAAGCCATCAGTTGACGACGACGTGCCAAAGCCTCCTCACGTGTGTCGGCAATGGTAAACATAAATCCTGTAAATATGTTAATATCATCGGCTGAACGACCGTGATCGACAGCGCTTTGACGGAGTATTTCCCGATATTCACGTGATTCTTCAACCGTAAATGGATTAGCATAAACCCCTGAAGCAAAACGGCCCGCAAGTCTTATCCCCTCACCACTTGGCCCAGCTTGAAAAATAGCTGGCTGTCCTTGTTCAGATGGTGGAATTGGCAAAGGTCCCATTGTTGAAAGGTGTTGCCCTTGATAGTGAACTGGTTTAATCTGTGAGCTATCTGCAAATTGCCCTGTTTCCTTATCATGTTTATAGGCATTCTCTCCCCATGAGCCCCATAATGATTGAACAGCTTCAATCATTTCATGAGCCCTCTCATAACGCTCGGCACGATTAGCAATGTGGGTTCCAAAATTCGCTGCTGTTTGAGGAGTCGAAGTTGTAACGGCATTCCACCCCACTCGGCCATGACTAATAACATCTAAGGCTTTTAAATGTCGAGCTAGATTATAGGGTTCATTAAAAGTTGTCGAAAAGGTTCCCACTAATCCGATATGTGACGTAGCACGCGCTACAGACGTCATTGCAATCAACGGATCCATTGAATGCATGGGCGTGTTCGTCTCTAAGTCATTAACTAAAGCTGGAGTATCAGCCATAAAAAGCGCATGAATTTTCCCTTTTTCAGCTAATTGCGCCAATTCAACATAGAGATCCATATCCGAGTAGGCATCTGCCTTAGCTTTGGGTAATCGCCAAGTTTTAAATTCACCACCATAGCCTGATACCATTTGTAAGACAATTTTCATTTGTTTTTGTGAAGTCATTTTTTATTCTCTTTTCTCTTTTTTTGATAAAATAAGTCTATCACCGACCTGATTAGTTGTGAAGACGGCAATATTTTACGACCAGGTACACTTTTGTGTTGAAATCATTCCTTTCAGGCTTTCAACCAATCAGGTTAATTAACGATTATTGAGGTATGCTATGGCTAAAATCTGTCCAAAAGGATTTCATGAAGAAGATTTAGAAAATCCAACACCCATTTTTCATCTGTTATATACGCAAAATATCATGACGGGACGCTGGAAATTGATGATTTTAGATTATCTAACAGATGAAGATAAACGCTTTAGTGACATTCAGCGCCATCTCGGAGGGCTATCCCAAGGGTCACTCACTAAACAACTCAAAGAGATGGAACACGATCAATTGATTAACCGTTGTGTCTATCCAGAAGTACCACCTAGAGTGGAATATTCACTAACTGATAAAGGAAGAGACCTTTTACCCATTTTAGAATTGATGGTTGCTTATGGTGAAAAATACACTAATACTAAAATGCTCAAGAATAAATAGCAGCCGCTAAAAATAGCAACTGTTAAGGACAAGCTGTTAATGTTTTTGACTGATAGTAATATGCAATCTAATCCAGAATCGTGTCCCCACTTGAGACGAGAAGATTTGAGTAAAAGCTGTAAGCCAAAGATAAATGCCTGACACAAAACATAAAAAACGAGCAAGATAGCATTCTGTCCAAGAGAAAAAACTATCTTGTTCGCTTTTTTTATAGCCCTATCAACCTCATATAGATAGGAAAGAGTTTATAAAATAAAAATCTTCTTGTCCCAGACTTCTTATTTGTTTTGAGTATTACTGCTAGTGGCCCATCACTAATCAATTAAACCAGATGGTACGACTTACCATCTACTAGTAACATTCATCAACAGTAGATTTCAAAAATTCATTTTGAGGAAATGTCAGCATTATTTTGTCCGCTTTAGGCTGCCAAAAAAGCTAGCAATTCTTTTGAAAATTCATCGGCATATTGGAAAATAGAGCCATGACCCGCATTCGGATAGATGATCAGTTTACTTCCTTTGATTTTCTCATGCATATCATAAGAATTTTCAGTCGGAACCTGCATGTCCTTGTCCCCATTGACAATCAAGGTTGGTTGCGTGATATAGCTTAAGTCATCTACAGCGGCTTTCCCCCAACGCTTAATGGCTTTTAGCTGTGTGAGGAAACCAAGCACCTTCATCTCCTTGTCGGCATGAGCAGCACTTCTCATTCCCATGCGTCCCAAGACCTTCTCTGCTTCGATACGACCTTGTTCATCATGATTATAGAAGATATAACGCTTCGGATCAGTCCGCTCAAGAGCTGCTCTTAGCATATAGCGAAAGGTCTTTCCAGTCACCTTATCGACTTCTTTACCCCCACGAGGGCCTGTCCCTGCTAAAATCAAGCGATTGACCAAGCGGCTATCTAGACGAACCATTTCCTGCGCAATCATCCCGCCCATAGACAATCCAAGTAGGTTAATCCGCTCGTAACCCAAAGCTTTCACAATGGCAATCGCCTGCTCTGCCATACCAGGAATGGTAGGTGCGACCTTGCCTTGACTAGCTCCGACACCGGGCAAATCAAGCACAATCAAGTGTTGCTTTTCCGCAATCAAATCGAGTAATCTTGGATCCCAATTGTCCAAGGTTGCTGCTAAATGCACCAACATCACAAGTGGCAAGTCTGACTTTCCCTTGCCAAGCTCTCGATAAGCAATCTGATTGCCTGCTAGCTGTATATAGTTATTTTTGGTTGTAATATAAGACATCATTTTCTCCTAACTATAGTCTTTTGAATGAATTTTGATACATCGTCACTTTCGACTTGCCGTACTCATAGTCAATGAAAATCAAAAGCAGACTAGGCGACACAGATAGCAGATAGAACTGTCTTCATCAAATCAAGTCAACAAGGTCTGCTGTTGATTTTCGAAGAGTAACAAGTACTATCCGGCGTCTTGCGTTCCTCGTCTGAAAGTTCATTCATTTGACTATAACTCTTAAAAACTGAGAACTGTTTTTCCACGTGAACGACCGTTGGCTACCTTATCAAGGGCTGCATTGACTTCTTCAAATGGATAAACAGTATCAATAGACGGCTTGATTTCGAGTTTCGTGAAAATGTCCGCCACTTCTTGCAACTGCTGACCATTGCTTTCCACAAAGATGAAATGGTAATGCACACCGTATTTCGTAGCCAACTTGTCAAACTGGCGACCAACCAGTCCAAACAAGAACTGTTTCCATTTTGGCAAGTTCATGCGTTTGGCAAAAGCGCCATTTGGCATGGCCCGAAGGGATACCAAGTGCCCACCTTTTTTCATAATGGACATTTGCTTTTCAGTCTCTGCCCCACCAAGTGTGTCTAAGACATAATCGACGTCCTTGATGAGCTTGGTATAGTCTTCTGTCTTGTAGTCGATAAAGCGATCCGCCCCCAAGGCTAGGACACGCTCCGCATTGGCTCCATCACCGTTCGTCATGACGGTTAAGCCTTTGGCTTTTGCGATAGGAATCGCCATTCCACCGACACCGCCAGTACCTCCAGAAATGAAGATAGTCTTGCCTGCTTGAGCCCCCATCAAGTCAAGCGCCTGCATGATGGTAAGAGCCGTAAGAGGAACAGCAGCTGCTTCCACATCTGTCAAATACTCTGGCACCTTCGCAAGAGCCTCAGCGTCTACTGCGACATACTCGGCAAAAGCACCAATATGATCAAGTGGCAAACGCCCAAAGACACGGTCGCCCACTGCAAATTGCTTGACGCTTGAGCCTACTTCTTCCACCACACCAACGACCTCATTTCCCGCCGTCTGTGGCAATTTATAAGGAACAATCATCTTCACCTCACCACGGCTAATCATGTTATCAAGTGGATTGACCCCTGCTACTTTGACCTTGATAAGCACTTGATCTTGGGCAATTGTTGGTTTTGCAATGTCTACCATTGTTAATGCGATATTGTTTTTGTTATAGGTTGTATGTTGTGCTGCTTTCATCTTTTCTTCCTTTTCTTTATTTTGTTGTACTTGTATCTGTATCAAGTATAGGTTTGCTTTAAGAAAATCTGACGATTTTGTCAGATACGAGCTTGCTTGGCTGCTTGATAGAGATTGTCAATCACCTGCTCTAGCGTTTGGTCTGCCAAGGCTTTTTCAAGTTGTTGCTCCACACTTGTAAAAATGGGGGCTACTGCTCCTTCGATATGCTGTCCAACAGGGCATTCCTGATTGGCATGTTGATGCATTTGAAAGAGACGGATGTGGTCCACTTCCTGCGTCGCATAGTAAATCTCTAGCAAAGATATTTCCTTGGGAGACTTGCTGAGCTGGTAGCCCGACTTCCCTTGGTGGGAAGTAATCAGTCCAGCATTTTTCAACAGGGCAATGACTTTCCGAATATAACTCGGATTTGTCCCAACGCTTATCGCCAAGGCTTGCGAACTTAACACTTCCTTGCTTTCGCTAATCATGGTTAGAATATGAAGGGCGACAGAAAATTTTGTATCCATAGAAGGCTCCTTTGTATTCCTGTATCTGATACAAGAACAAGTTTAGCATAACTAACAGCTCCTCGCAAGTCTTTTGTTCTTATTGGAAAATCTTACTAAGAAAAAATCAAACGATCGGTATTGATTATCTATAGTCAAATGACTATCTTCTATTCTACTAATTGCTTTTCGCCTACTTAAAAGAGGTTTAAGGATCACCTTAAACAAAAGCTATAAAATGAGTACATAAATGTGTACTTACTCTCAAAAAAGTGCCGTCTTCCATTTTGGTAGCTTCTAGATTACACTAAAACTATCATTCAATAAAAGGAGACGATTATGAGCAATCGTATTACAAAAATACTAGGGATTAAATACCCCATTATCCAAGGTCCCATGGCTTGGTTAACTAATGCTGAATTTGTTGCGGCAGTCAGTGAAGCCGGAGGGCTTGGTATTCTAGGACCAAATGCTGGGCAAACAACCATTACCCGTGACCCTCAAGAAACAGCTGAACGGATGCGTCGTGAAATTCAAACAGTAAAATCACTGACCAATAAACCTTTTGGTTCTACTTTGGTAGTGTCAGCAGATTTAACCTATACATGGCCAATCCTTCAAGTCGTTATTGAAGAGAAAGTGCCAGTGGTGTTAATCAATGGTATTTTAGATGACAAGATTTTTACCCCTCTTAAGGAGCATGGTATTAAAATTGTTTATCGTCCTGGTAATCCTACCATTGAAGATGCTAAAGCCGCTGAGGCTTTTGGAGTAGATATTTATGTCGCAACTGGATTCGATGAAGGTGGAACTGTCCCTGAAAAGGTAATCGGAACTTTCTCTATTGTTCCCATGATTGTAGATAGTATTGCCATTCCCGTTATGGCTGCTGGTGGGGTTGGAGATGTTCGTGGGGTTCGAGCAGCATTGGCACTTGGTGCTGAAGGCGTTTTTGTTGGGTCGGCTTTCCTAGCTACTAAAGAAAGTCCTTCTCACCAATCTGTTAAAGACTTGATTGTCAAAGGAACTGCTGAAGATTTACTACTATTTAGAACACTACCAGCCTACTATCGCTCATTCCCTACAGGCTTAGCCAAAGAGATTGTTGCCATGGATGAGGCTGGTGCTAGTCGTGACGAATTAGCTAAAAAACAAAACGGTGGGGTAGGCATGCTGAATGGTATGGTTTTGGGAAACGGTGAAGCGGGTTTCATTTCTGTCGGTACTGGCATTGCTCCTATAACTGCTATTCGAACAGTCAAGGAAGTCATCGATGATTTCATGCAGGATTTTAAAGATTAGTCAAACATTCCAGAATGTAGACAACCCCTCTAAACAATAGAAAAATCAAAGAAACCTAAAAAGGTTGGGGAAATTATCCAAGATGGACTTGTTTTTCAACCTAATCATTTTCATTGTTATTGATGGAGCGATTGGCAAACTGCAGAAAATCACTCAATTGCATTGGTTTGACTCCATACTCGTTTAAAATCTCATTCAAACCTTGTTGACTTGATTTGATGAAGACAGTTCTATCTGCATCAGCATCGCCTCGTTTAATTTTGATTTTCATTGAGTATACAATCACTTGTTCATAGAAGTTGACTAGAATCTATTTTTGATATTTATAGTCAAATGAATTAACTTTTGGACAAGGAACAGAAAGGCGCGGAACAGTACTTGAGTACGGCAAGTCGAAAGAAGTGACGGTGTATCACAGTTAATTCAAAACATTATACCTGCCATGCGTACCCGTTAAGTTAACCATATATAG
The DNA here is from genome assembly GCF_000380145.1 of Streptococcus thoraltensis DSM 12221. Taxonomy (GTDB): domain Bacteria; phylum Bacillota; class Bacilli; order Lactobacillales; family Streptococcaceae; genus Streptococcus; species Streptococcus thoraltensis. The sequence continues at coordinate 261,241 of NZ_KB904586.1, forward strand.
TCAAACAAAAAGCCACTGATTACCCCTTACGAGGTGAACTCAGTAGCTTTTTCTTATTTGTTCAAATCAAGTTTTGTCAATTTTTCTTCAATCATCTTCAAAACCGTTTGTAAGTCTTCTTCTGAATTGACAAAATCCAATTCATCTCCAGTGATACGCATCTTCGGTGAAAAATCGTAATTGTCATACCATTTTGGATACTCTCCATGAACTAATTGATAGTAGTCATATAGCTCTGGGTGACTATCAATTTGTTCAAAAGAACGTCCACGTCTCTTTATTCGCTCCAACATTTTTTCAAAAGTAACATCAATATAAATGAGAAGATCTGGACGCTTTTTGGGCATGCCATCCAATTCTTCCATCATATTGTCAAGCAATTCTTTATAAATATCGAGTTCTGTTTTCGTCACATTGCCTTGCTTATAGTTCAACGTCAAGAATAATTCATCTTCAAAAATGGAACGATCAAGTACATTATTATCATCTTTATAAGCGGCTTTGATAGACTCAAAACGTTTGTTTAAGAAATAGATTTGCAAAAGAAAGGCGTACTTTTTAGGATTCTCATAATACAAATCCAAAACAGGATTATTATCAACAGCCTCATAAAAAACATCTGTTCCCAGATGTTCTCCTAAAGCCTTGGCAAGAGAGCTTTTTCCAGCTCCAATGGTTCCAGCTAATACAATCAACATAATTCTCCTAAAGGTAATCTAAAATCGTGTCCCATGAAACATCTAAACCTTCACGAGTTACTGATGAAAAAATGATAAAAGCATCATCTTTATCAAAATTCAGCTTTTTTTTAATCGCTGATTCGTGTTTGTTCCACTTACCACGAGGAATTTTATCTGCTTTTGTCGCGACAACAATAACAGGAATCTCATAGTATTTGAGAAACTCATACATCTGAATATCATCTTGAGATGGGTCGTGACGTAAATCAACTAAACTCACAACCACTCTTAAATTATCCCGTGTCACCAGATATTCTTCAATCATCTTGCCCCATTTGGCACGCTCTTTTTTCGACACCTTAGCATAGCCATATCCGGGAACATCAACAAATCTTAGTTTATCATCGATATTGAAGAAATTTAGCAATTGTGTTTTTCCCGGTTTGCCTGACGTACGTGCCAGATTCTTACGTCCCAAGAGTGTATTAATGAAGCTTGATTTACCCACGTTCGACCGACCAGCTAGGGCAACTTCTGGCAAATCGTCCTGTGGGTAATGAGACTTATTTGCAGCACTCAAAAGAATTGAGGCATTGTGGGTATTTAAAACCTGTTCTTCAGCCATAAATCCTCCTAGGCCGTTTCCAAAATAGGCTGACCAGTGCCATCTACTGCTTCTTTGGTAATACGAACACGCTTCACATCATCTTGACTTGGTACTTCAAACATGATGTCCATCATCGTTTCTTCAATGATTGAGCGCAAGCCACGCGCACCCGTTTTACGGTCAATAGCTTTGGCTGCAATTGCTTCTAAGGCTTCACGATCAAATGCTAATTCGACGTTATCGTATGACAAAAGGGTTTCGTATTGACGAACAAGCGCATTTTTAGGCTCTGTCAAAATCATAATCAAATCATCAACCGTCAACTGCTCAAGTGCTGCTGTAACAGGCAAACGTCCAATAAATTCTGGAATAAGTCCAAATTTTTGAATATCCTCAGCGATAATCTCCTGCATATAGGATGACTCATCAGATACTTTTTTATTATTTTGACCAAATCCAATAATTTTTTCCCCAAGGCGTTGTTTAACAATTTCTTCGATACCATCAAATGCACCACCAACAATGAAAAGAATATTTTTCGTGTCAATTTGAATCATTTCTTGACTTGGGTGTTTACGTCCACCTTGTGGTGGCACACTGGCAACTGTTCCTTCAATAATCTTGAGAAGTGCTTGTTGTACCCCTTCACCTGAAACGTCACGTGTGATGGAAACATTCTCACCTTTTTTAGCAATTTTATCGATTTCATCCACGTAGATAATACCACGTTCAGCACGTTCTACATTATAATCAGCCGCTTGAATCAGTTTCAAAAGGATATTTTCAACGTCTTCTCCGACATAACCTGCTTCTGTCAATGATGTAGCATCAGCAATAGCAAATGGCACATTGAGACTTTTCGCCAAAGTTTGAGCTAGGAATGTTTTTCCTGAACCTGTTGGACCAATCATCAAAATATTTGATTTTTGGAGAACAACATCTTCTTCATCACGACTTTCTGTGAAACTAATACGTTTATAGTGGTTGTAGACTGCTACTGCCAAAGCACGTTTAGCACGATCTTGACCAACAACGTACTGGTCTAAAATATCCAATAATTCTTTTGGCTTTGGTACTTCCGTCAAGTCAGCTAAAACTTCTTCAGCCAACTCTTCTTTAATAATTTCTTGTGATAAGGCGACACATTCATCACAGATGAAGACACCATTTCCTGCAATGATTTTTTTTACTTCATCTTGGTTTTTGCCACAAAAAGAGCAATAAACCATTGTATCATTCGTTCGATTTCCAACCATGATTTTTCTTATCTCCTAAAATAATGTGCCGTAAAAGGCATGAATCGTATTAACTAGGTTTGTAAAGGCATTTAATAAAAAAATGACGCCCAAGCCGTATCGATTTTTTTTGAATGCTGGCAATGCGCACAAAAAGCAGATAATCGCCAAACATGCGGTAAAAACACCAAATAAACTACGCTGCATGTCTCACGCCACCTTTCTTATCAATTCTTTAACCGTAAAGTTATATGCATTTTTTTCGTCTTTTTCAAAAAATTTTTCAGAAACTAACTCAAAATCTGCTTCTGGATAATCAGGAAAATAGGTATCTCCTTCAAAAACACCATCAACTTCCGTTTTCAATAACTTATTGGATACAGGTAAAAAGCTCTGATAAATGCGAGCTCCACCAACAATGAACAAGGTTTTATCTTGATTTTCAAACCATTCAAGCACTTCCTCTTTTGAGTGCAAGACAATAACCCCTTCAGCTTGATAATCTTTATCCCTAGTTAAAACGATAGTCTGTCTGCCAGGAAGAACACGACGGTTCATTCCTTCAAAGGTCACCCTCCCCATAAGCAATACTTGACCCATGGTTGTTTCTTTAAAGTGTTTTAATTCTTTTGGTAGACGCCATGGTAAGCTGTCCTTGTGACCAATTAAATGATTTTTATCTTCTGCCCATATGGCGATAATGTCTTTGCTCATCTGCTTCCTACTTTTTAATATCTATTATCATTCTAGCAAAATTTAAGCAAAAATGCTGACATAAAATCACTAGATAGCTAAATCAAATTTCAATTGTGGCTTGACTGGATCGTAATCCACTAGTTCAAAATCTTCTGCTTTAATGTCAAAGAAATTGGTTTTATCTGGAACATTTAATACCAAGCGTGGCTGACAAGTGCTAGCTTCACGATTCAATAACTCATTAGCTTGTTCAAATTGATTATCATAGATATGAAGGTTGTTAATGAAATAGAAGAATTTTCCAACCTTCCAGCCAAAATGTTTGGCAATCATCATTTGAAGGGCGACATATTGCATGGCATTGATATGGTGAGCAACCAACATGTCATTTGAACGCTGGGTAAGAGTCGCATCCAAGTAAATGTCACCGTCCACACGGCGAACGTCAAACATGGTTTGAAAGGCACATGGTAAGAGCCCACCTGTCTCTTCAAAAGCCTCGTAATCCCAAAGCGAGATGACATTGCGACGATTCCATGGGTTTTCTTCCAATTGTTTCAAGATTTTATTGATGATGTCGTGTTTTTTGACAACAGCCCCATAGCGCTGTCCAATAGTACGGCTTCCATCCACTTCCCAGTCATTCCAATAGTGAACATTGTATTTATCTTCTAACACGTTCAGGCTGTTAGATTGATCTTGGTAAATCCAGAGGAGCTCTTTAATGGCAGATTTTATAGGAATTGGGCGTAAGGTTGTGATGGGAAATTCTCCCTTAGCTAGATCATACTCCGCAAATACCCCTGTCACATACTTAGAATTAGCCGTTTGCCCATTCTTATACTTTGGACGAGCCTGTTCAGACATGACACCCTCATCTAAGATACGCTTAATATTGGCTTTAAAAACATCATCCGCTTTTGTCATGGACTTGGTCACCTCTTTTATTTTTCTATAACCAATATAGTTTATCGAATTTTACGCTTTTTTTCCACTAGAAAAAATAATTATTGACGATTCCATTAGTTTGATTTATCAAATCATATATCAAAATGACAATCAATCTTTCATTTTATGTTACAATCTAATTACCTGAAAATTTTTAGCAATAATAAAGGAAGGATTTTATGGCCATCGGAATTGATAAGATTGGTTTTGCGACCAGTCAATACGTTCTTAATTTAGAAGAATTAGCCCAAGCACGTGGGCAAAAAATTGAAAAATACAAAACAGGTCTGATGCTTGATGCCTTGAGCATCACGCCAATTACAGAAGACATCGTTACTATGGCTGCTTCGGCTGCCCAGGATATTTTGACAGATGAGGATAAGACGTCTATTGATATGGTCATCGTAGCGACTGAATCTGGTATTGACCAATCTAAGGCTGCCAGTGTCTATGTCCATCACCTACTGGGAATTCAACCCTTTGCTCGTTCTTTAGAAATGAAAGAAGCTTGCTACGCAGGAACTGCAGGACTACATTATGCTAAATTGCATGTTGAAAAAAATCCTGATAGTAAAGTTCTCGTTATTGCAAGTGACATCGCTAAATACGGTATCGCATCTGCTGGCGAGTCTACTCAAGGAGCGGGAGCTGTTGCCATGTTGGTGACTTCAAATCCTCGTATTGCCACTTTTTCAGATGATAACGTGGCTCAAACCCGTGACATCTATGACTTCTGGCGTCCAATCTATTCAACAATACCTTTTGTTGATGGCATTTACTCAACCAAGCAATATTTAGACAGTCTAGAAACAACTTGGGCTGAGTACCAGAAGCGACATCAGTCTAATTTAGCTGATTTCGCTGCTTTCTGCTTCCACTTGCCATACCCTAAGTTAGCCTTAAAAGGACTCAAAAAAATCATGCCTAAAGACTTGGATGAGCAGGTAAAAAATCGTTTGACCGATAATTTTGACATCTCAATCCTATACAGTCGAAAAGTCGGCAATATCTACACGGGATCACTCTACTTAGGACTGCTCTCACTTCTAGAAAACAGTCAAACACTTAAAGCTAATGACAATATTTGCCTCTTTTCATACGGTTCTGGTGCCGTTTCTGAAATCTTCTCTCTTCAATTGGTAGACGGTTTTAGGAAAATGCTCCGCAACAATCGCATGGCAGACTTGGAGAAACGTCAGGCTCTTACTATCGGTGAGTATGAAAAACTCTTTTATGAGGAAGCTGATTTGACCGAAGAAGGAAACGCCAAATTTGACACTTATAATACAGGGGGATTTGCCCTAGAACATATCCAAAATCATCAACGCATCTATATGAGAAAACAACATGACTAATCTAAAATGGACTGGCTTTGCCAAAAAAAGCCCACAAGAACGGATTGATCTGATTAGAGAATTTGGCTTACTTGAAGAAGAGAGTCAAGATATTCTGCAAAAACAGATTGGTTTACCTTTGGAAATTGCTAATCAGATGGCAGAAAATGTCGTCTCTGAACTATCTTTACCCTTTGCTATCGCTCCTGACTTTTTAGTTAATGATAAATTCTATCAGTTACCCATGGTGACCGAGGAACCCTCTGTGGTCGCTGCCGCTAGCTTCGCTGCTAAAATCATTAAACGTTCAGGAGGTTTCACGACAACTGTCCACAATCGTCAAATGATTGGGCAAGTTGCCCTCTTTGATGTTCCTAACTTTGAAAAGGCTACCGCTAATATTTTAGAACAAAAAGCATTTTTACTTAATCTGGCTGATCAAGCGTACCCTTCCATCGTCAAACGCGGGGGTGGGGCTCGGAACTTATGGCTTGAGCAGAAAGAAAACTTTCTTATTACCTATGTTTCAGTTGATACACAAGAAGCCATGGGAGCCAACATGGTCAACACCATGATGGAAGCTTTAGTACCGTCTTTAGAAGAATTATCTCAAGGACAATCATTAATGGCAATCTTGTCTAACTATGCTACAGAAAGTCTAGTTTCTGCTGAGTGCGAGGTTGGTATTTCTAGCCTTAGCCGTAACAAGGATGAAGCTAACCGTCTAGCACAAAAATTCGTCATGGCTAGTCAACTAGCACAAGTCGATCCTTACCGTGCTAGTACCCATAATAAGGGTATTTTTAACGGGATTGATGCTTTAGTCATAGCAACTGGAAATGACTGGCGTGCGATTGAGGCTGGGGCTCATGCCTATGCTAGCCGAGATGGTCAATATCGAGGCTTCAGCTACTGGAGCTATGATGAAGAAGCTGCTACTATCAAGGGACACATGACCCTACCAATGCCAATCGCCACTCGCGGTGGCTCAATAGGTCTCAATCCAACCGTTCAAATCGCTTACGATTTATTAGATAACCCTGACGCTAAAGAACTCGCTGGCTTGATTGTATCGCTTGGTTTAGCGCAAAACTTTGCCGCCCTAAAAGCCTTGACCTCTACAGGGATTCAAGCAGGACACATGAAATTACATGCTAAATCCTTAGCACTTCTAGCTGGCGCCAAAGACAATGAAGTCGGACCATTAGTCCAAGAACTTTTAAAAGAGAAACACATGAACTTGGCAACTTCTGAAGAATTACTCAGCAAAATGAGACAAGAATCCATGAACTAAGTCTTTTCCATCTAAATAGATAGTCAAATGAATTAACTTTTAGACAAGAAACGAAAGACGCGGACAGTACTTGATTTTCATTGAGTATTAATTCAAAAAACTATACAAAAAGGCTCTATAATTTCTGTAGTGGGTAAATTCCCATCGGAGATTATGGAGTCTTTTTGAATATAGAAAAACATACTAAGATTAGTAGTGAGGAAATCTTCGACGGGAGAGAGTACTCACTACTTTTTCGTTGTGTCAAAGTAGAGGTGTCTTGTTAAGTCGTGGGGCTTTTTGACGCTTGACGTCGTAACAAAAACTGTCAAGACATCTGTTTCAGGGAGAATGTTATCAAAGTATGCGGGACGCTTGACGTCGAGTATTGAAAATGACATCACTAAAACAAGGAATCATTCAAGACAAAAGAGGTAAGATCATGCAAGCAGTATTTGGGATTGCTGTGAGTAAAGCAAGTTCAGAGGTAGCGATTTTGATTAATAGTGAGAAAGTTCATAGCTACACTATGCCTAGTGATGCCATCGGTTTTGCTCGTCTGCTAGGCGATTTGAAAACTGTTCAACATCCTGAAATTATCTTTGAAGCAACAGGCGTCGCTTTCAGTCTGCCAATCAAATCAACGCCTTTATCGGGATTGATCTTAGCCACTATGAATCTGGGAATTTTCTTGCCAAGCAACACATCACCAAACGTGAAAACCCTTATATTCTGTTCAAGTGTATTCACAATATCGCAGACTTCTATGAGAAACGAAAAAGACAATCGCAGATGACTTCAACTAAGCACATGCAATTGTCTCTATACATCGCCTCATCAGGACAATGTATTACCTCCTAACGCATAACAAACTTTACGATTATACGTCAACCCAAAATCATTAAAGTCGTTTATGCCCTAGCAGGGTAACACCTTATCAAAACATTTCCAACATAGGGTGTTGTTTTGACATGCCCTTTTTTAACTAAATAAGTGTCAAAAATAAGACAGCAGCCTCGAAATAGCTACTGTCTGGAAAATATTTTTCTCTTAAATCCTTGATAGACTTGACAAATGGTAGAAAAGAGCTTTTTTACTCCCTGTAGTATTATTTCTTAGCACATTTAAATAAAGTATCGGAGAGTAGATTTATTCTTGGTGATTGCCTGTATGATACTTTTGTTTATACTTTATGGGGCTTTCGCCAACTAACTTTTTAAAAGAACGCGAGAAATTAGATGGACTAGAAAAACCAAGAACGTCCGCGATATCAGAAATACGTTCTCCTTCTTTTAAGAATACTTTGGCTCGCTTTATTTTTAAACCAAGAACATACTGCTGAATCGTACTGTTTGTTGCTGTTTTAAAGAGTTTTCGAATCTTAGATTCACTCATGTGAAAGACTGCAGCCACTTTAGAAGTCTCTATATTTTTATCTAAGTTATTCTCCAGATATTGGATAATAGCAATAATCGTTGGTGAAGTCTTTGAGGCTAACTTCTGTTTGATTTCGCCAATCTTAGTGGTATAAAATACAATGGATGCATCACGTAATTTGATGACATCAGGGATCGATGTCATCAGCTCACTATCGCGGATAAAAGAGTCCCGTGACAAGTAGGCTGTCTCAACATCTAATCCAGACTGAATAGCAACTTGTGAAAGTCTATCAAAAACTGTTATGGAATAGTTCTTCTCCGAGCGTAACATATCACCACTTACCTTTGGAGCAACGGCATTGCTTAAATAACGTACAACATCCTGTAACTGCTCAAGTTCTCCTGTTTGAACCGCTTGTATGATTTTACATTCGTATTCATAAAGATAAGATTCTGCTGTGTAATGATTTTTTGAAAAATGTTTTATCTTCTCTAAATCAAAACTTTTGACCCAACCAGCAGTGTATTCGTGTAAAGGTTGAGATAATCTATCTTCTACAACGCCAGTAAAGCAGAAGTTAATTAAAACAAGCAGTTCCCTAATTTGACCTCCAGAAAAGAACGGAAGCGTGTTTAGACTTTTAAAAAAGTAGCTTTGCTCCTTTGATGAGATTTCTGCTCTTTCCATTTCGTTTTTAAAAAAAGTTTCATCAATATTGTTGCTTCGCCACGGACCAATAATAACAAATTTTTCCTGAAGTTGATAGGCTAGCAACATTTCATTAAAAGGACCACTGTAGAATAAAAAATCAGAATCCGTATGATTAAATTCAGTTAAAATCTGGTAGTAGTTGTAATATAGCAAGCCTGTTTTATCAGAGCAAAATTCGCTGATCATACGAAACGACTTATCAAAAATGATAACAGATAGTCCTAAACTGCTATGAAGAGACTTTAAAAGTAACAAATCCATGATATAGACTCTCTTTCTCGTTTATTTATTATTTTATTAAACATTTTATTAGTTATTTTAAAAAAAGTAAATAAACTTATTAAAATTGAATGAAAAAATAAAATATGATACCTTGTTTTTTAAAAAAATACTAAATAGGCTTTTTTTTAAAAAATAAAGATATTCCCATCATACCCTATAAATGAGATACTATTTACATTAGGATATCCCCTTTCAGGCTATTTGATATTGAACAAACATTGGCAAAAGAAATAACTGGACTACAGTTGAGGCTCGAACAAATAGTACTTGCCTATAACTTAAGCTATTTTGAGATTAACTAGCACCATAGGTAGGATATCTATAATATATACATAATAGAACGGTAAAACTTTCTGGCTATGGCAATTTCTCTGCTGGAAGCATTATCTGGTTCTATAACACTATCTTTATGAAAGGCAAAGGACTTTATGCATAAACCCAAACATAACAAGTATTCCTTGCAAAAGAAACAATACTTTTCAATCAGAAAGTTTAAGTTCGGGGCTGCCTCCGCATTAATCGGTATTGGGCTCTTCACTTCAAGCGTTGCTCTTGCTCAAGAGCAACTTCAACCAGCTACGCAAGTAGAGGTAGAGGCTACTGTGCCATCAAATGTCGCAGGTAGGCCTACAGATGCAAGTTTCACCACTCAAGTCAATAGCGAAACAGACAAATCTATGTCTGCTATTTTGACGAAAGAACTACCTTCTATTCAAGAAACCAATGGTTCTAGCGAAAAAGAAGGTGAATTAGCTAAAACAGACAAATCTGACTCAGCCAATTTACCAGAAGACTCTAACCATATCCAGACAACACATTCCTTAGCTGAGTTGAGTAACACAGTGGAAAAGAGCGTTGATAAACCTTCTGCTACTAAAGCCACTGTTGCTAATGAAAAAGAAGTTAAAACAACTGAAAAAGTAGCCCTATCAGAACAAACTGGTTCTAGCAATAACCATATTTTTTATAAAGTTCGTTATCTCGAACAACAAAATGACGGTACAGTAACAACCTTAGCGCAAACATCTGCTAAAGCACTTCTTCTACCGTCAAATGAAAATGAAGCCGCTAAAAAGTACGTTTCAGAAACAGCGAATCTAAACCAAACGGCACTTTATGGTTATGAATTAACCGATAGCACGTCAAATGTACAAACTATCTTAGGTTCTGAATTAAAGAAGACTAAATATATTGATTTTTATGTCAGAAGAATTGGTTCTACAGCAGTAACATCAATAGTATCAACTAACCCAGAAGAACAGTTAACACCTAAAAACATCAAACAGCTAGGTGATGGTGTTAAGGGAAATCTTAGCTTAAATATCGGTAGAGCTTATCAATCTATTAACGAATCTACCGCTATTCGCCCAGTAGGCGTAACTGTTCAACAAAGTAAGTCTTCAGCAGAACAGCAAGCACTTCTCAATTTTTCTTATTTGAAACAAGGAATTGAGAAAGAAATTTCTGGGTTACCTGCTGGATTAACATTCAACAGCGTAACTGGAGAAATTGAAGGAACTGTTTATCAACCTGGACAGTATACTGTAAAAGTTACGGCTACTGTTGACAATGCTATTGTAGATACTGGTAAATTTGAATTAGATATTAATGCATTGCCAAAAACTGATCAAGCAATCTTTACCGATCACCTGATGAGACCTATCACAGTCAACGGAGCTAAAGATGCTATTGCGATCTCGTTTAGCTATACCAAGACACTTCAAAATCAAACAACTACTCAAGCAGGGTTACCAACTGGTTTAAGCTATAATACGGCAACAACACAAATTGAAGGAACGCCGCTTGAGCCGGGCAACTACACGATTCTCTCACAAGCTAGTCGTTTGGCTACAAAGGCAGATGGAAGCATGACTGCCTCTAGTGCTATCACCTATGTAACGGAGAGCAATTTATACGTCACAGATCAAGTAAATTCTGGTCTGCCTGTCGTTGTTCCTAAAAATATAATCACAACAGGAAACACCTATACGACGACCGAACAAACACTCCCTTCTGCTACATCTAACACGCTTGCGCGTGCCTTGCTTAGCAATCAACCGACTCGTTTCAAACGCTCAGCCTTTAGAGCTGCTACAACCCCGGAAACTACTGACGGTGTTGTTGGAACACTCAAGTTGGGAGATCTCACAGAAGCATCCAGCCAATACGATACAGCTATTGGTTATAACGCAAAAACAAATGTTGGTGTTTCTAACAGAGGTGGTGCAATTGCCTTTGGTACGTCTACGACAGCCAAGGGTGAAAATACTATTGCTATCGGTAACACGACAACAGCTGAAAAAGATTCTGCAATCGCAGCTGGAGGCAAGGCAGATGGCGTTGGTGCTGTCAATATCGGATACCAAGGTTCTGCAAATGGTAACTCTAGTGTCAACATCGGCTACTACGCTAAAACAGAAGGCGAGTACGCGACTGCTATCGGGGGACAAGCCAAAGCTAAGCAAACTCTTGCTACCGCTATAGGTTCTAGTGCCAACGCTGATGGGTATAATGCCTCAGCTATTGGTCCCGGGGCCAAAGCTAAAGAAAATCTATCTACTGCTATCGGAGGCAATGCCCAAGCAAAAGAACTATCTACTGCTGTCGGTGCTAACTCTGAAGCTAGCTACTACAATTCAGTCGCTCTGGGGGCACAATCAAAAACAGATGCTCCAGCAAAATCCGTAGATAGTGCAACTATTAATGGTATTAGCTATTCAGGCTTTGCTGGAAAAGTAGGAGAAGAAGGCTCTCAAGTTTCAATTGGTTCTAAAGATCAAGAACGACAATTGAAAAATGTAGCTGCGGGTGAAATTTCTGACACCTCTACAGATGCTATCAATGGTTCTCAATTACATCTGATAACTAAAAACTCTCACTGGGTAGCAACATCTGGCACTGTCGGAACTGGTACTCAACATCCAGTCCATGAGACAAACCCTGGTCCAAGTGATCAAAAAGTTCATAGTGGCGATAAGTTAGTCTTCCGTGCAGGTGATGGTCTCAATATTGAACAAAACGGAAATGTCTTCACCTACTCGCTTAACAAACGACCACCTTCGTTAAAGATTGTTGAAAATTCTAACGGAACTTACACCGTACAATACGTAGATGCTTTCGGTCAAATATCAAATGCTGAGTTCACTATAAAAACCATCAAAGGTGAAAAAGGCGACAAAGGCGATAAAGGCGACAATGGACTTAACGGTAAAGACGGTGTAGCTGCATTTGCTGATGTCAAAGATAACGGCAATGGCACTAAGACTATCACCACTGGAAGCGATAAAAACGGCGATGGCATTATCTCCGATAACGAGAAGACTTCTGTTATCGTGAACGATGGCGCCAAAGGCGATAAAGGCGACAATGGACTTAACGGTAAGGACGGTGTAGCTGCGTTTGCTGATGTCAAAGATAACGGCGATGGCACTAAGACTATCACCACTGGAAGCGATAAAAACGGTGATGGCATTATCTCCGATGACGAGAAGACTTCTGTTATCGTGAACGATGGCGCCAAAGGCGATAAAGGTGATAATGGACTTAACGGTAAGGACGGTGTAGCTGCGTTTGCTGATGTCAAAGATAACGGCGATGGCACTAAGACTATCACCACTGGAAGCGATAAAAATGGTGATGGCATTATCTCCGATAACGAGAAGACTTCTGTTATCGTGAACGATGGCGCCAAAGGCGATAAAGGTGATAAAGGTGATAAGGGCGACAAAGGCGACAAAGGCGACAATGGACTTAACGGTAAGGACGGTGTAGCTGCGTTTGCTGATGTCAAAGATAACGGCAATGGCACTAAGACTATCACCACTGGAAGCGATAAAAATGGTGATGGCATTATCTCCGATAACGAGAAGACTTCTGTTATCGTGAATGATGGCGCCAAAGGCGATAAAGGTGACAAAGGTGACAAAGGTGACAATGGACTTAACGGTAAGGACGGTGTAGCTGCGTTTGCTGATGTCAAAGATAACGGCAATGGCACTAAGACTATCACCACTGGAAGCGATAAAAATGGCGATGGCATTATCTCCGATGACGAGAAGACTTCTGTTATCGTGAACGATGGTGCCAAAGGCGATAAAGGCGATAAAGGCGATAAAGGCGATAAAGGCGACAATGGACTTAACGGTAAGGACGGTGTGGCTGCGTTTGCTGATGTCAAAGATAACGGCGATGGCACTAAGACTATCACCACCGGAAGAGATAAAAACGGTGATGGCATTATCTCCGATGACGAGAAGACTTCTGTTATCGTGAATGATGGAGCCAAAGGTGATAAAGGCGATAAAGGCGACAACGGACTTAACGGTAAGGACGGTGTGGCTGCGTTTGCTGATGTCAAAGATAACGGCGATGGCACTAAGACTATCACCACTGGAAGCGATAAAAACGGTGATGGCATTATTTCCGATAACGAGAAGACTTCTGTTATCGTGAACGATGGCGCCAAAGGCGACAAAGGCGATAAAGGTGATAAGGGCGACAATGGACTTAACGGTAAATACGGTACTTGTGAATGCAACCCAAGTACTCCGGATAAACCAAATACTCCAGGTAAACCAAGTACTCCAGATAAACCAAATACTCCGGACAAACCAAATACTCCGGACAAACCAAATACTCCGGATAAACCAAATACTCCAGATAAACCAAGTACTCCAGATAAACCAAGTACTCCAGATAAACCAAATACCCCGGATAAACCAAATACCCCGGATAAACCAAATACTCCAGATAAACCAAGTACTCCAGATAAACCAAATACCCCGGATAAACCAAATACTCCGGACAAACCAAATACTCCAGGTAAACCAAGTACTCCGGATAAACCAAATACTCCGGATAAATTAGAAAATAGCATATCGCAAGAAAAGCAACTTCCAAAAACAGGAGAGCGTAAAACAAATATTGCGCTTCTAGCAGGTAGTGTTCTCGCTGCAAACGCAGCAATGCTTATAGTAAGTCGTAAAAGGGATACAGATTAATAAATTTCTTTTAGCTATTTTGGTATAAGGTAAACGTCCAATAACAGAGTATGTTGAAAAAACTCCAGAGTCAATCTAGGACTGTACTAACTCCACAAAGTGACTTGTACCCCCAAAGTTAGATTTAAGGGCTCATTGTCAACTGTAGTGGGTTGACAATGAGCCCTAATCTCCGATGGGAATTTACCCACTACAGAAATTATAGAGACTAAAAAAACATTCCAGAGTCAACTTGACTTTGGAATGTTTTTTCGTCTTTCGCTATACAATAGGTTTGAACACCTTTATTGCATAGCGGGGTTCTCTGTCTCGCATCTGTGAAGCGAGACAGACTAAAGTCGCTAAATCCGAACTGAAGTTAGTCATGCTAACTTTAGTTTTTTATATCTTCTTTTTTAAGGTGATTGAGCTTGCCATAAAGCATGTAATCGACCTTGGTTAGGTCCGATACTTTTTGGCAGTTTAGAGAGCACATAATCAAGCGTAAATCGTCTTTCCAGCCATTAACCGTAGCAATAGCTTCTTCCATTGTTTTTGTTTCGACCAATTCTAAGACTGTTTTTGATAAGCCCACTGCTTTAGCGCCAAGAACTAAACACTTAATCATATCTAAAGGATGGCGAACACCACCAGAGGCTAAAACATCGGCTTTAGCCATCATGGGTTGGGCATTTAGAAGGGCTTGTACGGTAGTTTGTCCCCATTCGTTAAGAAAGGAACGATCGCCCCCTCGCTCATTTTCGATATAGGCAAAACTTGTACCTCCTCGACCGGATATATCAAAGGCTCTAAAGCCTAAATCATAAGCCGTTTCCATAGTTTTTAAATCTAAGCCAAACCCAACTTCTTTTAGCATGACGGGGACTGGCATGTGCTTGGCATAGTTGGCAAGATTTTTCTTCCATGAGCGGAATTCTCTCTCTCCTTCTGGCATGAGGAGTTCCTGCATAAGATTAACGTGAACTTGTAGAAAAGCAGGCTCCATCTCCTCAACAGCTCTTAGCCCAAGTTGATAGTCTTTATCAATCCCAATGTTGGTTGCTAGGGTGAGATTTGGATGATTTTTTTTGACCTGAAAGCTGGTATCCGTTGGGTCTTTTAAAGCTGCTGAATAGGAACCTGTCACCATGGTAATACCTGTTGCTTCTGCCAACTGAGCTAATTTTTGATTAATTTCAGCCCCTTTTTGGCTACCACCAGTCATGGCATTGATGTAAAAAGGAAAGTCAAAATCCATGCCCAAAAATTGCGTTGACAAATCAATCTCTACCAAATCATAATCTGGCAGAGAACGATGCACCAACTCCATATCGTCAAAACTATTGTAAGGAGATTGGTACTTTAAGGCGTATTTAATGTGATCGTCTTTACGATTTGTTTCCATGATTTACCTCTATCCAGAATCGTTTGGTTTGGGAATGATCGTCTGGGTTGACATAGGTATTGTCATAAACCCCACCATTAGCCAAAATGGTTTTTTCAGAAGCAATATTATCCACATCACAGGTTACCAAGACTTTTGTGATGCCAAGATTGTGGGCTTTAGCTAAAGCAAGTTTTAATTGTTTTTTGGCGTAATGTTTTCGCCGCTCGCTAGGACAAATCGAGTAACCAATATGACCGGCAAAATTAATTAAAAAATCTTGCTTCAGATGATGCCTGATATTACAAATACCGACCATCTTTTGGTCTGATTGACGCACACAGAGAAAGGTTGACGATGGTGCCCGCCCCTCTTTGACACCACTTTCTGTTTCGATGGCTTGAGTGTAGGCAATCCAAGCAACTAAATCGACATAATTTTCCAAATGCGCACCACCATAAATAGGTTCATTTGCTTGTGCAAATTCGTTTTTATAGGCAGTAATGATGTCCAAATAGTCTATATTGGGTTTAATCAATACTAAGTCTGTCATGATCACCAACTTTCTTGATAGAGAATCTCAATTCCAGATTTTTCCCAGCGTTCTTTTAAGATGGCTGTATCTTCAGAATTAAAAGACAAGGCAATGCCACAATCGCCACCACCTGCTCCTGAAGACTTGGCGACACCATCCAAATCTTGACTGGCTTCTTTGAGAGCCAATAATTTGTCAGTGTATATAGCCGAGCTGAGTGAAACTAGTAAATCGCTAACTGTCTCTAAAGAGGTTTTTAAAGCAACTTTATCACCCTTTGTTAAAGCTGTTTTAGCGCGTAAAACTTGCTTTTGTGTTTCCTCTAGAAAGCTAGCTGAAATATGGCTTTTGAGATTTTTAACCATTTGACTAGACAAGGCTGGCTGAGCTGTCCATCCTACTAAAAAATCAGCTTTTAGCTGGGGCTTTAGAGTGACAATCTCATATCCCCAATCCATATCTAAAAGTGTTGTTAAGGATTTTTCCAAAAGCAAAGCTGAAATAGCATCGCGATCAAAGGAAGTGTAGGCGACAAGGTCGTCGTAGGCGATGCAGGCAATATCCCCCATGGAGCCATTATCTCCCATCTTGAGCAAGGTATAGGAGGCTAACTTAAAAAGCTGGTCTGTGCTGATGGCAATGTCAAAGAAAGTCGCTAGCGCTTTTATGGTGAGAACCGTCACACTACCGCTTGAGCCAATCCCAAATTTCTTGCCATTTTTTTCTAACTTGCCTGAAATAGACAACTCAAAAGGTGCCAAGTTTTCCACTTTTTTATCAAGAAAACAGGCAAAAGTACGCACACTTTCTTGAATCAAAGCATAGCCCCTATCAGCTGTCATATCTACAGCATAATCAAACATGTCAGACTTGAGTTGCAGGTGCGTTGCTTGGCTCACTTGAGCTGTCATGTAGATGGGGATATTTTTTATAAGCGCTGTTTTTCCGGCAGTCAAAACTGCATACTCTCCGGCAAGATAGAGCTTACCGCCAGTTTGAACACTAATTGTTTTCATTTTAGAGAGCCTTTGTTGATGAGGTAATGACTTGATAATGTTCTTGGAAAATAGCCGCCAAGTCTTCCATATCTTCTTCCAAGCAGAGCACTTTAACATTTGGTCCTGCGTCCATGGTAAAGTAGCACTTTGCACCAGATTGACGTAAGTTTCTGACCAAGTCAATGGCTTCCTGAGTTTTGTCAGTGAGATAAGAAAAGGCTGGCTGAGCCTGATGATTTGTCTCATGCATGCGAAGAGCGTTGGCTTCTGTTAATTCCCCAACTTTTTCAAAATCGTTAGCCTTGAGATAATCCAGCATATCCTTGTAATCTTGATCGGACTGCTTGATCCATTCTTGGAAATAAGGTGAGGTTTCAGAAGCACGCTTCATGCCCTCGCGACTTGAGACAGCTTTTTTTTGATCATTTAAAACCAACATAATCATGCCTAGTTTGAGATCAGTTTCAACGCGATAAATGTCTCCAGTATTTTTATCCCAGGCTGATAAAGGCCCAAAGAAAGAACGTGATGAAGAGCCTGAGGCAAATTTAGCAATTTGGGCCAACTCACTTTGTGACTTATTAACTTCAAAGTAATCGTTAGCTGCTTTTACAAGGGCTGATAAACCAGAGGAACTCGATGACAGACCTGCTGCTGTTGGCATGTTATTCCAAGTTTCAATTTTGACAAATTCTGATGGGTCTTGACGAAAGAGGTCAAGAACCTTACTCATTTTATTGAGTTCATCAGCACCTTGTTTGACATCTCCGATATAAAATTCATCTGAACTGGCATTATCCAAGGGAGTTAACTGCGTTTCGGTGAACATGTTTTCCAAAGTTAGCGAAATGCTACTGGTTGAAGGAATCATTTTATCAGCATCGGCTTTTCCCCAATATTTGATGATGGCAATATTGGCGTACGACTTGACCTTTACAGGTTTTCGATCCATGTGTTAACAGCTCCTTCTTTTTCTAATACTTGAGACAAATGCTCAGCTCCTTCTTTTGTGTTGGTGAGGGCGATGATACACCCTCCTAGACCTCCACCTGACATTTTGGCACCTAGAGCATTTTCTTCTCTAGCCACCTGCACCAGATGATTGGATTCTGGACTTGACACACCTAATCCATCTAGTAAATCGTGGGCATGGTTCATAGCTAAGCCCATACGTTCTAAGTTTTTTTCGGCAAGGGCTTCTTCAAAAGCATCGGCCAACTGACCGAGTCCATGTAGTAGTGGCAAGGCTTTTTCTTCTTGTTCTTCGACCTTTTCCACAGCTTCTCTAGTATGACCATGAATGCCTGTATCAGCAATGACGAGATAGGCGCCCAAATCAACTTCTAAGGTTGAAAATCCGATGTTTCGAATAAATTTGATTGCCTCATCACTCAAACAGGTTTTAGCATCAAGGCCACTTGGATTGGTGTGGGCAATGATTTCTGCCTGATTGACTAATATCTCTAAGGTTTGATTGTCCAAATCCTGCTCATAGTAATCAAAAACAGAGCGAATAGCGGCAATGGCTACTGCTGCTGATGACCCCATACCTCGTCTTTGTGGAACGGATGAGGTAATCTCATACTTGATTTTTGCTTGAGAGATTTCCAAATACTCTAGAGCAGCAAAAATCGCCGTAATCAAGGGATTGGCAATGGTCATTTTGAGTGGCTGTTCAGCTGGTGTCAACTGGCAGATCACTTCAATATTTTTTAACGGTAAGGCGATAGCTGGAAAACCATAGACAACAGAATGTTCTCCCATCAAAATAATCTTGCTATGTGACTTACCTATTCCGATAGATTTCATAACTTTATCTTTTCTTTTGACGTTTTGTAACAGAACTATTTTACCGTATTTTTAAAGAAAATGCGACTTATACTTAACAGAATCATTCTCGTTACCTCGAATTTCTTCACAATTTTAAAATGACATGTTAGAGGCATTATCAGTTCTCGTGTTTCAAGTGCTGTAAGACTGTTTTCAAATAATCATTTTTACTTGCCTCCCAAAAAACCATTATTAATCCCTTGTCTTTCAATCTATTTTCTAATCATCTCCACTAACCTCCCCAACTAACCAGTCTGTCCTTCTATCCATGATTGGACTTCTCTAAATCAAAGCCAACCATCATTAAGAAACTCGTGCCTATTGCTAAATTTATCTTCGCTTTTCCTCATATCCTATGGGGGAAAGCGAAAATCACGGTCTAATCTGTCATCCACTCAACTGCGGTTTATTTCTTAGAAAGAACTAGCTAACTGGCACATCAAATCTAGTCATACTCTTCGGAAATCAAAAGAAGACGTTGTTGACTTGATTTGATGAAGACAGTTCTATCGGCTATCTGTGTCGCCTAGTCTGCTTTTGATTTGCATTGAGTATCAGTATCATTTCGACCCCCTGTATGACTTTTGCCGAGAGAAACTATTGCCACAAACACTACTTCCTACTGTCAATAGAAAAAAGTTCCAGAGTCAAGCAAGGCTTTGGAACTTTTCAATATACTTTCTTATGGGGGCTTACATATCTTCTATAGAAACAACATCAATCATTGTAGTTACCTTTCTTTTAAGTTTACTACTTTGGTTGATGTTATTTCGATTTCTGAAAACAAAACTTACTTCATGCATTTGGCGTGTTTGTTTTAGGGATGTTTTCACAGATAGAGTTGCTTTTTATGAAGTCCTTTCAAAAAAACTCGCCCTATTTCTTCTATAATTTTGAGCTTTTCTGGGAAGGTGACCTATCGTATTCCTGCATCTGAATTTCTCGTTTCAGTTGTCCCCAAACATTCTTATGCTCACGGTAGCCAATAAGCCCAGCCACTTTAACTAAAGTCAATATAGGATGTAAAACAAGGTATCGGAAAATAGCTATATAGATGACTTTGATGATATCCATGGTTCCAATCATTAATTTTTGAGAATAAACGCGGTGCAAAAAAGATGTTAGGGTAATCAAAATACAATAAAAAATATAAAGAGAAATTAGAGAAAAGAAGAAGGAAACGTTGAGTTGGTGAAACATGAGGGCTAATAAAACCACCCCCATTCCAAAAAGTTCAAAGAAAGGAGATAATAATTCAAAGAAAATATAATACATGTAGGAAATAGACCCAACTGCGCCAAAACGATAATTGGCAAAAATGCTTTTATATTTTTTCAAACATTGATAGAGACCTAAAAACCACCGCCGTCTCTGCTTTCTCAAATCTTCTAAACTAGTTGGCGCTTGACTCCAGCAAATCGCATCTGTCTCATAGCAAATGCGATAAGGAATCTGATTATTGCGACAGAAAAAATGTAGTTTCATTACCAACTCCATATCTTCTCCCAAGGTTTGGGTATCATATCCTCCGACAGCTTTTACCACATCTTTTTTGAAAAGACCAAAGGCACCCGAAATAATCAAATTAGCTTTCAAATAATCTAGGAAAATACGTGCCCCTAAAAATGAAGAATCATATTCAATCGCTTGAACACAAGGAATCATGTGCCAAGGAAGATGGTAAGAGACCACCTGTCCTTTTTCAATTTTAACCCCTTGAGCAACCTGCACTAAGCCACCCACTGCTACCACTGTTGGGTCTTGACGGACTAATTTCACAATTTGGGTTAAAGAATCTGCCTGCAACATCGAATCTGCATCTAAACACAGAAAATAGTCATAACAAGAGGCATTAATCCCCATATTCAAAGCATCTCCCTTACCACCATTTTCCTTACTGATTAAGGTAAGTTGTATGCCATTGATTTCTCCTTTATAAACTGCTTTACAGGGCTTGGTCAGAATGTGTTGGTTGATGTCTTTTGAATGAGGAGATAGGTGAAAATAGTCTTTTAATAACTCTGGAGTTTGATCACTAGAACCATCATCAACCACAATAATTTCATAGTTGTCAAAATCAAGATGGAGTAAAGAATCAATTGAGCTGATAATGGTCAATGCCTCATTATAGGCTGGAACTACAATAGAAACAGCAATATCACTAGAACAAACTGCTAAGTTTGCTCAGATTGAAGACAAAGCTCTTAGAATTCATTTTCTAAGGGCTTTTTGATTATTTTAGGAGTATAATAAAAGAAAACGCTTGTGAGGTGTTGCTATGTTTCACAAAGAAAAACCAGATTATAACCGTAACCAATATGGCTTTTACACGCTTGACCAGCTCGTCCCAGAAGATCACTTTCTTCGTCAAGTGGATGCNATGATTGACTTTGACTTCATCTATGATTTAGTGGAAGACACCTATAGTTCTGATAATGGTCGTCCCAGTCTTGACCCTGTAATGCTCATCAAAATCCCTCTTATCCAATGTTTCTATGGGATCCGTTCCATGCGCCAAACTATTAAAGAGATTGAAGTCAATACGGCTTAT
>NZ_KB904587.1 GCF_000380145.1 Streptococcus thoraltensis DSM 12221
GGTCTGACGACGACCACAACGTTTCTTGTTAGCTTTGTAGTCCTTGTAGTAATCATAAGCAGTGTGGCCAGCCTTGAGATAAGCAATGACCTTATGAATCGTTTGTCTTGATCTTTTGAGGGATTGACAAATATGGCTAACGGCTATTCCTTCTTTGTAATAAGCCTCTATCATGACAAGTTCATTTGTGGTAAGATGGGTATAGGTCATTTATGTTAGTTCCTTTCAGACAAATGTGGTGTTTATCTGAGCCTAACATAAATGGCTTTTTTCTGTCTAGCTTAATTTTACAAATTAGGAAATAAAAAAGCACTTTACAAGAGACTTGCAAAATGCTTATAATCGTTGATGTAAAGTAGCTCTTAACGCCTTGAGAACTAACTTTCTTTACGTGCTTTCTCACGCCCTGTTTTTACAAATAATCTTAGACAGTTAAGAATGCTTCAATATCTGTTAATGCGCGTTTAGCAATGGCTTCATAGCGTTCTTTCTTGTCACGGATACGCGGTCCTTCTAATTCTTTGATGATACCGAAGTTAACATTCATTGGTTGGAAATGTTTACTCTCTGTATGCGTAATGTAGTATGGCAAGCTACCAATAGCCGTTGTGCGTGGGAAAATAACTTCTGCTTCTTCCTTAAAGCGTTTTACAGCATTGATGCCAGCAACCAATCCAGCTGCGGCTGATTCCACATAACCCTCAACTCCTGTCATCTGACCAGCAAAGAAAAGGTCTGAATTACTTCGAGATTGGAAGGTCTGATTGAGCAGATTTGGAGAGTCCATATAAGAGTTACGGTGCATAACACCATAACGCACAAAAGTAGCATTTTCAAGGCCTGGAATCATTTGGAAAACACGCTTTTGCTCGCCCCATTTTAGATGTGTTTGGAAACCAACGATATTATAAAGGCTACCTGCTGCATTATCTTGGCGCAATTGAACAACAGCATAAGGCGTTTTAAAGTCACCGTCTCGTGGGCCTTCGTAGTCATCTGGGTATTCTAAACCAACAGGTTTCATTGGACCATAAAGCATCGTTTTGACACCACGTTTTGCCATGACTTCAATCGGCATGCAGGCTTCAAAGTATTTTTCTTTCTCAAAGGAATTAAGTGGAGCCTCTTCTGCTGTTGTCAAGGCTTCGTGGAAAGCTAAGAATTCTTCCTTAGTCATTGGGCAATTCAGATAAGCTGCTTCCCCCTTGTCATAACGTGATTTGAGGTAAACCTTACTCATGTCAATAGTTGATTTATCAACGATCGGCGCTGCGGCATCATAAAAGTAAAAACCATCACCACCATTAAGCTTATGGATTTTTTCAGCAAGCGTATCTGACGTCAAAGGACCTGTTGCAATAACGGTAATGGCATCATCAGGAATATCAGTGATTTCGCAGCGAATAACTTCGATTAGAGGATGGGCTTCTAATTCAGCAGTGACTGATTGCGAAAAACCATCACGGTCAACCGCCATAGCTCCACCAGCTGGAACACGGCTAGCTTCACCCTTACGCATGATGATAGAATCCAAGCGACGCATTTCTTCCTTAAGAAGACCTACCGCATTGGTCAAGGAATCCCCACGGAATGAGTTAGAACATACTAATTCTGCAAAACCGTCTGTTTTGTGCTGAGGAGTTGGTTTAACTCCTCGCATTTCATAGAGCTTTACAGGAACGCCACGTTTGGCGATTTGATAAGCTGCTTCAGATCCAGCCAAACCAGCTCCAATAACATTGATGTAATTTGCTTTAGATTGAGACAATCACTAATACCTCTTTGAGAACAATTGAAATACCATTCTCACAAATCTTTCTATATATGATGAAACATTATTATATCATAAGTTTTATATTGTCTAAACTGGAAAACACCGTATGAAGTGTTTTACGGAGAATTTGTACACTTAATTTGACAATTCAAGACAGAAAGTTTAACACAGGGCTTCAGTTCTAAGGTCTCTCTTTAGCAAGAAAGTTTTTTAGAACTGAACAAAATATAAAATTCCTTTTTTAAAGGACTCAAATCAAAAATCCTCAGAAAAACAAGTTTAAGTTTTTTGCGTAATATTAATTATGTAAAAAAATCAATTGACGCGATTGCTTGTAGTTCCACTTTCAATAACCTCTTTAGCCGCATTCAATCCCCCTTCGACAAGATTTTTGACCGCTTCATCAGTATAAAAGGCTGTGTGTGGTGTATAGATTACTTTTTCATGATCCAGCAGTCTCTTGAAGAGTTGATCTTCAATTGCCTTGCCTTGACAATTTTTAGGAACGTAAGGACCTTCTGCTTCGTATGTATCGATACCTGCTGCGCTTAATTGCCCACTATCCAAAGCATCCAACAAATCAGCCGTATCAACTAAAACTCCACGCGCCATGTTCATGAGAATAGCTCCTTTTTTAAATTGCGCGAACATCTCCGCATTAAACTGATGGTAGTTAAAATCCGATGGGTACATGTGTAAGGTAACAATATCAGCATCCTTAACTGCTTCTTCTACTGAATTCCTATAGTCAACAATATCAGGAATCCGATTATCAGGGTCAATCTCATAACCAACAACACGGCAACCAAATCCTTTAAAAATCTTGGCAACAATCTTACCTATACGTCCAACACCGATAACGGCTATTGTCATATCCCCCAGAACACGACCGCGAATACTTGGAACCCAGGCAAAATTCTGCTCACTAACATGCTGTCTGATGCCTTCAAATTGCCGAACGAGAGTCATGGCAACCATAACCGTATATTCTGCGATGGATTCTGGTGAATAAGATGGAACGTTTGAAATGATGATATTATTAGCGCTAGCCAGTTCTAAGTCATACATGTCATACCCGGCACTGCGCTGAGCAATTTGTTTTATGCCAAAAAGTTTGAGCAGTGGATAGACTTCCTTATCCAAAGGAAAAATTTGGGAATTGCTTACACCGTCAAATCCCTTAGCCTCTTCAACCGTATCTTTAGTCAAAGGTTGCTCTGTCAGTGAAATTTCAACACTGTGCTTTTTTGCCCATGCTTCAGCAATTGGTCTTTCCTCATCACGAATACCATAAATCTTAATTTTCATTCGCTCTTCTCCCATCATTATTCTTCTACATCTATTTTATCATAATCCTAATATCATATAAGATTCTTAAAAATTATCTTTTTTTGCCTCCAAATAAGAAAGCCTTTTCCAATATATGTTATACTAATTTTAATAATAATAAGGAAATTACTATGGATATTAGACAACTAACCTATTTTATTACAGTTGCAGAGACTAAAAGCTACTCTCTAGCGGCTACCAATCTATTTGTAACTCAGCCTACCATTTCGCAAAGTGTCAAGAAGTTAGAATCGGAATTAAATACACAACTTTTCTATCAAAACGGACGTGAACTTTTTTTAACAAATTCAGGACAAATTCTTTATCAAAAAGGAAAGCTAATTGTTAAAGATGTCAATAATCTGATTGAAGAAATCCAAGAGCTTGGACAACCTAAAAAGGAGGTTTTAAAAGTTGGTATCACTCAGCTTATTGCAATTCAATTCATGCCAGAAATAGCTTCATTTATATCAAATCATCCAAATGTTGAATTAGTCTTAAGAGAGGAGGGTTCTCGAAAAATTCAGTCTTTATTAAAAGAAGAAAAACTCGATATTGGAATACTATCATTCCCCTCCGTAGATGATAGTATTGTTATTGAACCCCTGCTTACTAGTACAAAAGGTTACTATCTTAGTTTTGTTATGCACAAAAAACACCCATTATCCACTTCTCCCTTTTTAACATTCAATGATCTTAGAGACGTCAATTTTTCAAGTTTAGGTAACGATTACATGATAACTGATCTTCTAATGAAAAAGTGTCGCTCTATTGGTTTTGAACCCAATATTATTTTTCAGCATAATGATTGGGGGATTCTGATTCATAGCCTGAGTTCTCTCAATTCAGTAACACTACTACCTTCAGAATTTAAAAATTATAGTAATAACCCTGATTTAGTTTGGATACCACTCGACGATAAAAATGCCTTTTTCCCTATTGGTATTGCTTCTTTGAAAGAGCATAAGCCTACATCAACAATCAATGCTTTCTTGTCTGCAATCAAGTCCAACTAAGCATTTACCAGCTAAAAGATAATCTCTGGGGATAGATAGCAGGTTTCTATCGACCTTTTTTACATGACCATTTATAGTCGAATGAATTAACTTTCAGTACAAGGAGTTGAGACGCGGACAGTGCCTGATACTCTTCGAAAATCAAAAACAGACCTTCTTAACTTGATTTGATGAAGACAGTTCTATCTGCTATCTGTGTCGCCTAGTCTGCTTTTGATTTTCATTGAGTAGAAGTACGGCAAGTCGAAAGTAACCATGTATCAAAGTTAATTCAAACGACTATAACTTAGCATCCCTTCATAGCCACAGATGACGATAAGCAAAAACACTGACCGAAATCAGTGTTTTTACTATTTATTTAGCAACTGCTTCTTTATAATCACAGTCTTCACTGCTACAAACCACTTGTTTACCACCGCCACGAACTTTTTTCTCAACTAAGAAATCACCTGATTTTGGACAAGTACGTCCAACTGGCATATCCCATGAGGTAAACTCACACTCTGGGTAACGATCACATCCATAGAAGATACGATTGCGTTTGGTTTTACGCTCGATGACCTGGCCTTTTTCACAAACAGGACAGATGACACCGATTTCTTTTGTAATAGCTTTGGTGTTGCGACATTCTGGGAAATTGCTGCAGGCGTAGAATTTACCGTAACGCCCTAATTTAATCACCATTGGTGAGCCACAGACGTCACAATCAAACCCAGCCGGTCCATCCTTGATTTGGATTTTTTCCATTTCGTCTTCAGCTTTGGCTAATTCTTTCTCAAAAGGTTTGTAGAACTGGTCAATGACTTTTTGCCATTCTTCCTTACCGATTTCAACTTCATCTAGACGTCCTTCCATTTCAGCTGTAAAGGCAACATCTACAATATCGGGGAAAAACTCAACAATCAAGGAATTGACAATCTCACCCAATTCTGTCGGCTCAAATCGTTTAGCAGACAATTTGACGTAATAACGCTTTTGAATCGTCTCAAGCGTTGGTGCATAGGTTGACGGACGACCAACACCGTTTTCCTCTAGTGTTTTGATTAAGGTTGCTTCTGAATAACGCGCAGGTGGCTGTGTGAAATGCTGCTCCGGAGTTGTGAGCACTTTCTTAACGGTATCACCGGCTTCCATTTCTGGCAGCATCTTGTTCCTATCAGAGTCGTTATAAACGGCCATGTAACCGTCAAATTTCACCTGACTACCATTAGCCGTGAACATAACACCATTTTGTGATAAGTTAACTTTCATCGTATCAAAGACAGCCGCTGTCATCTGAGACGCTACGAAACGATTCCAAATCAAAGTATAAAGTTTGAGTTGATCCTTATCAAGGTATTGGGCAATGGCTTCTGGCGTATGATGAACAGACGACGGACGAATAGCTTCGTGAGCATCTTGAGCACCAGCTGCGTTCTTAACTTTTGCACCAAGTTTAGAATACTGACTACCAAAACGTTCCGTGATAAAGCCAGCCGCCTCATTTTGCGCTACAGGACTAATACGTGTTGAGTCAGTACGCATATAGGTAATCAACCCCTGATGGCCTGCGTTACCTAAGCTAAGGCCCTCATAGAGCTGTTGAGCAACCATCATGGTCTTACGAGTACGGAAATTAATCTTGTTAGCCGCATCCTGTTGCATAGATGAGGTCGTATAAGGAAGAGGGGCGTTACGGCGTCGTTCCTTTGTCTCTACCTTATCAACATTAAAGTCATCGCCCTTGATGCGAGTCAAAACAGCCTTAACATCATCCTGAGTTGATAATTTTAGCTTTTTACCATCTAATCCATAAAAGGCAGCTTGGAATTTTTTGGTTCCCTTTTTAAAAGCACCATCAATGGTCCAATATTCTTCTGGCTTAAAGGCTTTAATTTCATTTTCACGATCAATGATGAGCTTCAATGCGACAGACTGAACACGCCCTGCTGACAAACCTTTTTTGACTTTCTTCCATAAAATAGGACTAATAGAATACCCCACAATACGGTCGAGAACACGGCGAGCCTGCTGCGAATCAACCAAGTCCATATCAATTTCCCTTGGTTCTACAAAGGCATTTTTAACAGCGTCCTTGGTAATCTCATTAAAGACAACACGGTTTTTAGCTTTTGGATCCAGATTAAGAATATGAGCCAAATGCCAAGAAATAGCTTCCCCTTCGCGGTCCGGGTCACTTGCCAAAAAGACTTCTTTTGCATTTTTAGCTTCTTTTTTAAGTGAATTAATCAAGGGACCCTTGCCACGGATATTGATATATTCAGGTTCGTAGTTATTGTCAAAGTCAATAGACATACTTGACTTCTTAAGGTCACGAATATGACCGACAGAAGCCACAACCTTATAATTGCGTCCTAGATATTTTTCAATGGTCTTCGCCTTAGCAGGCGACTCCACAATGACCAAATTTTTCTTTGGACTTGCTTTCTTTTTGCTAGTTCTTTTAGAACCCGTTTTCTTTTTTGATTTTGTTGCCGTAGCAGTTGCCATAAACACACTTCCTATACAAGAATTGTCAAAGGTTATATTTTCTGATCCTTTGAAACTTATAACATGATAACCCTCTTTTATCTATGTGTCAATAAAAAACTTTTTCCTATAGGAGAACTGTCTTTAAAGTTGATAGTCATTAATGATGTCAACTCCTGATGTGATGCATTTTGCCCCCTCTTGAATTAAGTGCAAACAACCTGATGATTTTCCATCTAAAATATTGCCAGGAAGGGCAAAAATATCTCTTCCTTCTTCCAATGCACGTTCGCAAGTAATCAAGCTCCCTGATCGCAATTTAGCCTCAGCAACAACAATTCCTCTACAAAGTCCTGCAATAATTCGATTTCGCTCTGGAAAATGATATTTAAGTGGTTGCTCACCTGGTCCATACTCTGAAAGAACCAAGTGATTTTGCATCATAAAATCCTGTAAACGTTGATTTTCTTTAGGATAATAGACATCAAGTCCCGTTCCTATAACAGCGATACTAGCGCCACCAACTTTCAAAGCTGATAGATGGGCTGCCGTATCAATACCACGCGCCAGTCCGCTTACAATCACAAAACGATTTTCCAATTCCGTGATAATCTTATGAATAGACTTTGTTCCAATCTCACTACATTTTCGAGCACCCACTACTGCTAATTTAGCTTTTTCCAGTAGTTCAAGGTTGCCTTTATAAAAGAGAAGAACTGGTGGATTATAGATTTCCTTAAGTTCCAAAGGATAATCATCGTCTAGTATGGAAATACTAGGAAATTTTAAAAATTCTTGCCGCAATGTTTTACTATCAAGTGCTTTGTAATGCTCCATAAAGACGACAGGATTTTGACATTTAGAAACCACTGCTCGATCTCTTAGTGATAATGATTTTTGGTGCTTAGCTTCATAATCTAGGATATTTAAAATGTGCTGGTTCTTCAAGCCAGCTTTTTTTAGCTTGTACAATTCGAAATTATTCATGTTAATCCTCCACTTAGTTATTCGAAAAAACATGAAAAAAATCCTAGCCAAGCTAAGATTTTCTCTTTTTAATCAATAGTTTTAATCACCTTAGCAGGATTTCCCGCAAGAACAACATTATCAGGAAAGGATTTGGTTACAACGCTACCTGCTCCAACAACAACGTTATTCCCCAAAGTCACACCAGGAAGAATGGTAACACCCCCAGCTAGCCAGACATTATCACCGAAGGTGATGGGAGCACCGTACTCAAGCCCAGAATTTCGTTCAGTCGGATCAAGCGGGTGCAGAGGCGTCAAGAGCTGGCAATTCGGACCAATCATGACATTATCGCCAATACGAATCTCACAAACATCAAGAAAGGTCTGATTGAAGTTAGCATAAAAATTCTCGCCAACGTAAATATTAGCACCATAATCGCAGCGAAAGGGCTGCTCCATGTACAAATTCTCGCCAGTTGCGCCAAACCAATCTTTGAGCAAGCTACTTCTCTTTGTAGCATCGTCTTCTTGATTAAATAACTTCATCTGCCGACGGGCGTGAAGGCGCATGTTTGTAAGCTCTGTATCAGCTGGATTGTAGGGCTGCCCCGCAATCATTTTATCTCGTTCTGTCATTTTTACCCCCTTAAAAAAGCTATGGTAACTATTATACCATAGCTCACTTTTTATGATAATTTTAGAGTATTTAAGATTTGTCTCAGCTCTCCTACCGGAACCTGACCGGGCGCGGAAGCTTTTTTTGCCGCTCCGAACGTTGCAGCAGAACCAAATGCTTCTCCAGACACACGACTGACCATTCCTAGAGCTCCCATAGACATCGTAATCAATGGTTGATCAATTTTCAATTTAGCCTCTCTTGTAGCGTCTAGTAACGTAATGACGTCTATGTTAGATTGTGGCATAACTGCTATTTTGCAAATATCAGCCCCTTTATTTGACATTGTAACAAGTCGTTTAATGATTTCCTCTTTTTCAGGTGTCGCATCAAAATCATGGTTACACATAACAATTTTTACACCCTTTTCATGTGCTAGATCGATTAACTGGGTGACATAGTTTTCAGGCATAAATAGCTCAACATCTAGCAAATCAAGCTGTCCGTTGGTTAGAATATCTTGATAAATTGAAACATAAACATCATCTGAAATCTCAAGTTCACCACCTTCTTTAAAAGAACGGAAGGTTACCAAAAGAGGTTTTTGAATCGCTTCTTTTACCTTTTTGGATAAGGTTGCAACTTCATTTTCTTTTGTGACATTTTCATACCAATCAATTCGCCACTCAACAAGGTCACAGTCCAGTGTTTTTGCTTCTTCAGCAGCTTTTAAAATTTCTGCTTCGGTTTTCCCTACAATAGGAACGATAATTTTCGGACGTCCCTGTCCAATTTTGACATTTCCAATAGTTACTACAGACATGATAACCTCCTAAAGTGTTTTATTTAGATGCATTAGTATCGATGGTTTGATAATAACGTACAAACACGATGACAGCTATTATAAAACCGATGACTGCAAAGATCGTGTCCATTAACATCACATTTTGAACTGAGATGCGACCACCGATAAATGGGATGGCAAACGACGCAATAGAACCAAATGTGTAAAAAATACTTGTAATAGTTCCTTTACCAGCTGGGAACATTTCTCCCATGACAGTCAAACCTAATTGCATGACACCACCTGCTGCAAAGAAGCCGACAAGTGCTGATCCTACTTGTAAAACCGTTGGTGATGGGAAAAAGGTCATTGCTCCAATAGTGAGCATTGACATAAAAGTGTAAGGCAAGACCAAATTGACTGGACGTATTTTTAAACCTACAATCGCTGTAAAGGCCACACAGGCTAGAGTACCGGTAGAATAGGTAGACAACAATAATGAAGCTGCATTTTCTGACATATTGGCAGACGCTACCGCATATGCTGAGATAAATTGAGAAATGGTATAGAAAGTTGCTTGAGAGATAAAACCATAAACAACAAAAGCAATACCTTCTAACCACATTTTAGGTTGTGATTTAAATACTGTTGACGTAACCACAGCATCTGCTTTTCCATCTGAAGCCGCTTCTTTGGCATCAGCATCTGGAAATGGCATCTTCCACATGTATACGGCATTTAATACCAGTAGGGCAGCTGCAATATAGAAAGATAATTGATAATGTCCCATGCTTGAAGCCAGAATTAAAATAAATGGGAAAATAAATTGTCCAATTTGCACAGCAGCCTTAATTAAAACAGTTGCCGTTCCAGCTTGTTTGGGAAATGATTCCATCAAAGCAGGGTAAGTACCTGAATCTAAAAATGAGTTGGCAATACCTGCAACTACTGTCAGAATCATTGCTACTGTTGTATTAGGGGCATAAATCAAGCCTAGAAAATATAGAATGTAGGAACACATGCCCAAATAAACAAATGGTTTTCTACCGAATTTATCTGATAGATAGCCTGAAAATATAATCGCAATCAGACGACCAATACCCAGCATAGAAACAACTGTCATGACACCTGTAACATCTGTATTCCATTGAAGAGCAAGGGCATCCTTATTTTGTGAAATGATAATAACTCCGATACCATGGACAATATAATTGATATATAATCCTAGTACCGTAGGAATGTAACTTTTTTTCATATCTAATCCTCTTAATCTAATCCAAGAACTTCTTTAACGTGAGCAATTGGCATTTCTTCACCGGTGATTAGCTTGAAAGCTTCTGCTCCCTGATAAAGCATCATTCCTAAGCCATTGTATGCTTTTTTAACGCCGTGTTCACGGACAAATTTCAATAACTCTGTTTCAGCAGGACTGTAAACAACATCGAAAACAACTAAATCTTCACGAATAAATGATGGGTCCGTAATTAAACTTTGATTTTCCAAAGGATGCATCCCTACTCCAGTCGCTTCAATAAAGACATCACTCTCAGACAATGATTGCTTGAAGGCTGTTTGATTTTCCAATGGTGTTACCGTCGCAACAGTATCTGTATGCTCATTAATTTTTTGAGCATTAGCTTCTGCAGTTGCATAATGCTGGTCATCAATATTAAAAATACGGATTTCTTTTGCGCCATCAAGAGCTGCTTGAATAGCGATAGCTGTCCCTGCTCCTCCAGCACCTGTCAGAGTTACAACCTTATCTTTAATATCAACTCCTTCTTCACGAAGGGCTCTCATACATCCCGTACCGTCAGTAACATGACCTACTAAATGACCATTTTGATTAACAACAGTATTGACTGCACCAGCTAACTTAGCTGCAGGAGATAGCTCGTCAAGAAGTGGAATAATTTTTTGTTTATTTGGCATTGAAACATTAGAACCTTGAATGTCTAATGCCCGAATACCTTTAACTGCATCTTCTAATTGCTCATTTCCAACTTCAAAAGCTAGGTAAGCATAATCCATTTTATTTTTTGCAAAAGATTCATTCCACATCGTAGGTGATAAGCTATGACGAATTGGAGTTGCGATAAGACTTACTAAAAGTGTGTGACCATTTAAGCGTTCTGCCATTTTAAAATTCCTCTTTTCTTTTTAATTGCTATTTTTTTATAGCGTATTGATAACGATTATTAACGATTGCAACAGCAATCAAACCAATTACAGCCAGAAATAGTTGGTAAAAAAATACCCACCTTATCTCATGTTCAGCCATAATACCAGTTAAATAGGGAGTAACAGCAACTGATATTGCAGTTGCTAATGAATAGTAACTTGTCCTAACCCCTCTTTTTTCAGGAAAAAGCTCTAACAATAAGGCTAGCCCTATCTGCCAAATACCACCTGCCGCAAAAAAACCGATGACTAGACTTGAAAAAATAACAGTCTGACTGATTGGTAATACTAGCATTAAGCCAATAGACAATATTGTCATTCCTAAACAAACAAGAATAAAAGTTGTTGCCTTGATACCTTTAGACATCACGAACGAAGTAAGGAAAACTGAAACAAACGATGCCGCACTATAGACACTCACTAAAAGAATGCTTTGTGATTTTGAAACTTTAAGAAAATTTTCGGCAAAGGTAGGAATCCATAGCACTAAGATATTAAACAAAGAAACGGAAACAAACGAGAAGACTAGCAGACAAATTCCTTCAATTGCAAATCGTGCTTTTATCCGATGATTATCTTTCATACGATCAACATCAACACTCACTTTAGTTTGAGGGTTAACTCCTGTTGGGGGAAACGACATTAGATTAATTAAAAAATAATTTAGCATAAGAACTAAAATGCAAACGATTAAAATCCATCCAAAGTACCATTTTTGTGAAATCGTCCATCCTGTTAATATAGGAAAAATAAACTGTCCGATTGAAATAAATGCTTTGTTTAGAACACTTAAGGAAGTGCTGTGCTTTTCTTCTGGATAAGCTTCGGTAACAGTTGGGTATGTGCTGGTGTCTAAAAAGGCATTCCCAAAACCAGCTGCCAAACTGGTTATAAAAGCCAAGCAATAATCATAAGCCAGTAAAAGCCCACTAAAAAAGATAATGTATGATATGATGCCAAATAAAACTGATTTTTTCCTACCAAAAATATCTGAGAAGTAGCCAGAAAATGGTAAACTTAAAATCCTTCCTATACCGATAGCACTGATTACAAGAGTGACTTGACTAAGAGAGGCATTCCATCTTTCCTGATATAAGTTTAAATTCTGGGAAATTACTATGGCAGCAATACCTTGAAAAATAAAATTAATATACAACGAAAGAACTAGAGGGAGATAGGATTTTTTATTGACCAAAGACTTACCACCTCCTTTATAGTGATTTTTTTCACGTGACTAGTATAACAAACTTTTATTTAAAAATCCATAGATTTTTAAATAAATAACTAGATATTCATCTATTTTTTTTATTATTCATAAACATTATTTTAGAATTCATTTAATTTCTTTATAGAAGATGGTATGATATAGGTAGAAAAGGAGCACATATGCATTTAAAACATTTAGAGCATTTTATTTGTTTAGCAGAAATTGAACACATGACTAAAGCTGCTAAATTATTAAATACTTCGCAACCAAATATTAGTTATTCGATTAATGAATTAGAAAAGGAATTACAACTGCCGCTATTCGAAAAAAAGGGGCGAAATATTTCACTAACAAAATATGGGAGAACATATTATCAATTTGCCAAAGAAGCTGTCAAATCGCTCGAAAATGGCAAATCTCACTTGGAACAAGAATTACAGCCTGATAGAGGGGTCGTCCGTTTTGGTTTTCTATATACCTTAGGTGCTGAAATTGTTCCAAAATTAACGAAACAATTTTCAAATGAGTATCCAAAAGTCGTCTTTGAATTTGCTCAGAATAACACAAAGGCACTATTAAAAGAAGTTTCAGACGGAACATTGGATTTAGCTTTATCGGCATCATTAGCTAATTTTGATGATTTAGAATTCACTCCATTTTGTTTAGAATCCTTAGTTGCTGTTCTACCAGCTGATCACCAATTGGCAAACGCTTCAACAATATCACTCAAAGAGATTTCCCATCAAAGTCTTGTCTACTTCGACCAACATTCCGGCTTACGTCCTTTCCTAGACAATTTGTGGCTAAAGCAGAATCTTACCATTCATCCTGTCATCGAAGTTGAAGAAGATCATACGATGCTAGGTTTTGTCTCAAATGGCTATGGTGTTGCTATAATGCCTGATATTCCTTCTATCATTGCTTATAATGTTAAAAAAATACCTATTTCTGACACTTTTGAAAAACGACGTATTTATATCGTTACGAAAAAAAATGCTTTCCTAACTCCTATTGTTAAAACCTTTATTTCATTTCTCCAAAACCAAAAAAGCTAGTATCATTTATTTGATATTAGCTTTTTTTGAACTAATTTTTGGTAGCTTCTGCAGCTAGCTTGCCTGAGGTTAGCGCCCAAGCATTGTTTGCTCCTGAAGGTGAATCAGTTCCCATCACTCCACCGACAACTTCGCCAGCGGCGTAAAGACCTTTGATTACATGACCATCTGTATTGATGACAGAAAGGTTATCATTGACAACCAAGCCACCCATAGTTGTTGCAAAACGTGGTTTTTGTTCAACCAAATAGTACGGTCCTGCACCGATTTCTTTTTGCAAGAACTGAGCTTGTCTATTGAAATCAGCGTCCTTTCCATCTTTAACAAATTGGTTGTAACGCGACACGGTATCTTTTAGACTATTT
Organism: Streptococcus thoraltensis DSM 12221; assembly: GCF_000380145.1. GTDB lineage: Bacteria > Bacillota > Bacilli > Lactobacillales > Streptococcaceae > Streptococcus > Streptococcus thoraltensis. The sequence goes on from NZ_KB904587.1 coordinate 13,765, forward strand.
TCTGGCATACCTGCTAATCTAGCTAACTCATCAAGAGTATCAGCATGGAAGAAATAAGGTGTTTCACTACCATTTTTCTCCAACCAAGCATCAATATCAATTTGAGAAATACCGCCTTCTGCAACTTCTTCTTTAAAAATATCAAAATGTTTTTGATCCATTAGAATGTACAACATTTTTGACTCTTGGTTCATTAACACTTTTAAAATATCATGGTTGCTTGCTCGTTCGTTAACAACACGCTTACCAACGGTATTAACTAACAATGCATTTTCTCTAAGAACGGCAATATTGCCACCAATGGTTGATTTAGCACTACCAGGAGAGACTTCAATACCATTTGGATAAATCTTTCCATAGTCCAACATTCGTGTTGCAGCATTAATTCCGGGAGCTTGAGCCATCAGCAATCCTTCTCCCATTGAAGATTTTGTTCCATAAAACAGGACATCTTTAAGTTCTTCACCTAGCAAGGCTTTATTATTACCAAATCCGCCAGTTGTTAAAATAACAGCCTTGCTATAAATACGGTGTTTTTTACCATTTTCCTCAATAGCAACCAATCCCTTAACCTGTCCATTTTCTGCAATCAAACGTGTTGCTTTAGTTTGAAGATAGAGGGTAACGGAACTTTCTGCCATTTTTTTTCTAACGGCTGCTGCAAATCCATGTCCCCCATGGGCATAAGCTAGTTCCCGATTTTTTGAATACTCAGCAAGAATATGCAAACCTTCCGTCATGTCGTATTCTACACCAACATATTCGTGTACCCAATCTGTAGTCTGTCCAACATTTTCTGCTAACAAAGCCAGCAATTCTACAATATTTTCATTATTTCCATTCTTTAGGAAATCAGCTGCCATAATTAAAGGACTATCATCAGTAACTCCTGCTTGTTTTTGAAGTTTTGATCCCATAACCACTTGGTTACCACCTGAAACTGAGATAGCACCACCAATATAACTTTGTTTTTCGATAAGGATGACTGATTGACCTTCTTGTTCTGCTCTCAAAGCAGCTGCAATTCCAGCTGCTCCTCCCCCAACAACGACGAGGTCAACTGCTTCCTCAACGATTTCCATAGATTTTTCTACAAGTGGCTTTGGACGCGCTTTGATGATATCCAAAGCTTCCTCATTACCAGCTAGTTTTACAGCATCAGCTACACCGTCTATCAAGCCTTTTGACGTTGTCGATGCTCCACTAACTGCATCGACATTAAGAGTCTGAGAAGAAATAATTTGTTGTGGTAATTTTTCAAATACCAAATCTGACAAGCCTTCTGACTCTGACGAACTATCAACGGTAATGTTTTCAATACGGTGTTCAGAAAAAGAAACAACCATTGGCAAATTGTTGTTATGTCCTTTGGCTTCAACCTTATATTCTCCAGGAACGAATTGGGGTTCTCGGGTGAGGAGAGCTTTTTGTTTTTCTTGAGTTTCTAATTCTTTTTGTGAATCTTTGACAAGATTAAAAGTCGTGTCCATGAAATCCCAAAGTGGCTTTGGAATGACAAGTTCTTCTCTTTGTTGATAATCAGCAAAAGCAGGTATAACTTCGTTGGCTGAAGCCTTTTCTACCCATTTTGGTTCAAGAAGAAATCCCTTACCAACCGCTACTAAATCATACCCAATAGACAAGGCTTTTTCAGCATCTTTTCCTTGAAGAATACCGCCAACACCCATAACTGGAATCTCAGCAAGTGCTTCTGAGCGTTCCTCTAGGTATTTACTAATCAGCATTTCTGTATCGAGCATTTCAACGATTGAACTTCGAGTGTATGATCCCATTGAAAAATGAACATAGTCGAGACCTAACAGAGCTATTTCATTCAAAAAAGCCATTGTATCATCAAAACGTATACCAGGAATTTCAAGCTCTTCTGGTGAAAAACGATACCCTAGAATAAAATCCTTTTTATTTTCTTCTAAAATAACAGCTTTTACAGCAGATATAACTTCTTTGGCAAAACGCATACGTTTCACTAAACTACCACCCCAAGCATCCTGACGACGATTAGAATGAGGGGAGAAAAATTGTTGCAACAAATAAGTATTTGCTCCATGCAATTCAACACCATCAAAACCTGCTTTAATAGCGCGGCGCGTTGCTTCTGCAAAAGAAGAAATCATATCCTTTATTTCTTCATCTGTCATTTCTGTAGGTACTGGTGCATTCGGACGTAACGCTGCAACGGGGCTAGGTCCTATTGGATTCATTCCTCTATTCATATCAGGGAAAGCCATTCTCCCAGCATGATAAATTTGCACGACTGCTTTAGAACCAGCAGACTTAATGCTATAAGCTAATTGAGACAAGCCAGCAATTTTATCATCAGAATCGATACCTAGCGCACCATCAAACCCTCTTCCATTTGAGTCAACAAAGCAACTTTCAACAATAATCATTCCTGCTTGTCCAGACCGTTTTGCATAGTATGAAATGAGCTCTTCAGGCACACTCCCATCATGGTAAGCTGATTCGGTCGTCATCGGAGACATTGCAACACGATTTTTTAAAGTAATACCTGATTGTGGTAAGGTAAGTTCTTGATTAATAAGTGACATAGTCTTCCCTTTCTATTTTCAATCAAAAATTTATATCTTTGTTTTATATTTTATAAATAAATTATATCACTTATTATTTTGTTTGTGAAGTCACAAACTATAAAAGAATACAGAATTTTTCATTTTTTACACTAACTAAAATCAAGAATAGCTTCCAGTTCCACTTCCATGAACAATTGATGTTATACTCAATAAAAATCAAAACAAGACTGGATGACGCCGATACAGATAGCACTGCAGTTCACCAAGTCAACAACATCTGAATTTGCTTGTCGAAGAGTATTAAGTCAGACCAATGCAGGCTTTGAATGACTTTTTACAGTGATTCAAAACTTCAGAAAGCCTCTTAAAGACTTGCCTTAGCTCTTTACGGTGCGAAAGCAAGGAGATTGCTAAGAAGTTAGATCATGATAAGGGGTGCATTGGATAAGTCTGGGATAGGGAACATAGCTTATGCTTGATCAGAAGGTAGACACCCTCTGAAAATTTGATAATTTGGGACATCTTGCGGAGAGACTAAATTTTTACAAAGGCTGTTATTTCAAGTTTTTAGCTAGCAAAAAAGATTGGAGAAAAATGTCCAAAATGAACTTTCTCTCCAATCTGAGGAAACATAGTTTATGCTTGTTTTATAGTCAAATAAAGTAACTTTCAGACAAGGAACTGTGACGCAGAACAGCACTTGATACTTTTCGAAAATCAAAAACAGACCTTGCTGACTTGATTTGATGAAGACAGTTCTATAGGTATCGCCATCGCCTAGCCTGCTTTTGATTTTCAGTGAGTATGAGTATGGCAAATCGAAAGTGACAATGTATCAAAGTTAATTATTTGACTATAATTCGTTTCATTGCTAAGGACTTTCATAGTATCTACGATGCATCTATTTATGTTAAGCATTAGAAAGACTTATTTTTCCGTGTTGTAAATTATTAAAAAACCAAGAAATTCGAAATTGATTCTACCTTTCTTGGTTTTGGGATAGTATTTTTAAAGCGATTGATTATTTACATTAAAGATTACGCCATAGCGATTTTATGGGTTCAAATGTTTTACGATGGATTGGTGTGATGCCATATTTATCTATGCCTTCCAAATGCCCCTTGGTTCCATAACCAGCATTTTGAGCAAAATCATAACCTGGAAACATCTTATCATAGTCTGTCATTATTTTATCACGTGTCACTTTAGCGACAATTGAAGCCGCGGCAATTGATAGTGAGCTAGCATCTCCTTTGATAATGGATTGTTGAGGCAAGTCTATATCCAAGGTCATCGCATCTATCAAAAGATAGTCTGGTGTGATGCAATTTTTAGTTAAATCATTGATGGATGCTTTCATAGCCAATTTAGTTGCTTCATAAATATTGACCTGGTCGATAATCTCATTGTCTATGATACCTATACCAACAGCTAATGCCTTATTCATTACTTCGTGATAAATGTTTTCGTGCTTGGACTTTGGAATTTTTTTTGAATCGTTAAGTCCCACAATTTTTTCATTAACCGGTAAAATGACACAAGCAGCGACCACAGGACCAGCTAGCGGTCCGCGACCAACTTCATCAATTCCAGCAATCATCTTGAAACCTTGGTCATATAACGCTTTCTCATATGCCAACATAGCTTCCAAGCGGATTTCCTCATCTCGTTTCACCTGAATAGCTTTTTTTCGTTGATGAACCGCTTGTTGCACTCCACGTCTGCTATCTTCTTCAAAAACTTGCCATTGTGGATCATCAAGCCGATCAAGTGAAGCGAGCATTTTTTTGATTTCCTTAATCGTTGCCATAATCTTCCTCAACAAAGTCTAGAGTATAGCGACCCAAGCGACCATCGCGAACTTCCTTGACAAAAAGATTGTAAAAACGGTCATAATCTTCTCTAAAGCCAAGCTTTTGTGTCATATCCATGATGATTTCGGGGGCTTCTTCTGACAAATTCATAGCTTTAAAGCGTTCTTGTAAGCGTTCAGGGTAATGTTCTTTAAAGAAATTAAGACCAAAAATAGTGACCTCATCCATAGGCAAAAGTTGATCCTTGATGGCACCAGTTAAGGCTAATTTCAACCCAACGACTTCATCTTCAAATTTAGGCCACAAAATCCCTGGTGTATCCAAAATTTCCAATTCTTTATTAGATTTGAGCCATTGTTGACCTTTGGTTACCCCTGGTTTATTGCCAACAACGGCAATTTTTTTACCAGCCAGACGATTCATAAGAGTTGATTTGCCAGCATTGGGAATCCCAATAATCATGGTGCGTAAGGTTTCTTTTTGGATGCCGCGCTCACGCAGCCTGTCAATCTTCTCAGACATCAATGACTTAGCTGCATCAGTCACCAATTTGACCGCCGCTTGCTCTTTAGAATTGATAGCCAAAGTCTTAATACCTTGAGATTCGAAGTGCTTGCGCCATTCTTTAGTGCGCGTGCTATCAGCTAAGTCAGCCTTATTCAAAATTAATAATTTAGGTTTATCACCAACGATTTTCGTCAGCATGGGATTTTGACTAGATAAAGGCAAACGAGCGTCCACCAAAATCGTTACAAAATCAACGTGTTTAAGGTTCTCCTGCACCTGACGGCGAGCCTTGGACATGTGTCCAGGAAACCATTGAATAGTAGCCATAGAGTTATAAATCCTTTCATATCAAGGGTTTAAGGATGGTCAATCAGACTGACTCCCATCAGGTCACCAAAAAGTCACCAAATTTAGACTGATTCACCATTTCATCTCATACCCAGTAATTTTTTGTTTACCTTCACGTATGCATATTATTTCAAAATTAGAATGATACTTTCGTATATCTTTTAACAATTTTGGGATGATATTGACATTGATATATCTCGGAAGATAGTCACTTTTTAAGCCGATTATTTCTCGGAATTTTTCTAAACTCAAATTCATTTTTCTGCTATCATAGTTTTCATCGATCCAATCATTTAATGGCTTAGAATACTTACAAGTCCAACTTTTTAGAGCAGAAAAAGAAATTTGATTTTTTTCAATAAAATTATTTAATGCCTCAACCGCCTTATCTTGGGAGCTAGCTTGTTTATGAGTATATCCCATTGTAGTTTCAAAATTAGCATGTCCTACTCGCTCCATAATATCTTTCACAGCTAATTCCATACCAGCACTTTGAAGATATGTAATATGCATATGCCTAAAAGAGTGTGGTGTTACGTGTTTGGTCCATTTAAAACCAAATTTTTCCTCACACGTTTCAATCAACTCTTCTTCCACTCTGCCCAAAACTTCTCGAAAAGAGTGTGAGGTAATTGGAGAACCATATTCTGTCCGAAAAATGCTCTCCGTTTGTGAAAAAGACTTACTAGGGTTCTCTAAAGCATATTTCTCAAAGTTATCACTTCTTTCTATCGCTCGCAAAATGGCTTCACAAGCAACTTTGGGCAAAGCGACATCTCGATCTGCATTTATTGTTTTCGTATTGTCAAAATAGTAATCCTCTACTTTTAAATCATGATATTGGAGTGATTTATCTATTTTCAAAACACCTGTCTCAGGGTTGAAATCTTCCTTCGTAAAAGCGGCTTCTCCAATCCTCAATCCTGAGCAAAGAAGCACAATTGCTAAATCATAGTAATTAGGATTTCTCCTTCGGCTTAATGTCTCAAAAAAAGCAACTAATTCATGTATTTCCAAAAACTTTGCATCACGCTTTTTCTTTGCTTCACGTTTCTTTTCTAAAGGTACATCTATCTTTATGACAGACATTGGAGAATAGGGGATGATATTATACATTATGCCATGATTAAATATTTTATTACAAGTACTTTTGATATGTACTAATGTAGATTGAGAAGCATTATACCTTTCGGCATATGTAGTGAGGCACTTTTTCATCAGTAATGGTGTAATGTTTTCTAATAAAAAATCATCTCCAATAATTTCTCCAAGTCTCTTTATCACAAACGCTTCTCTTTTTGCTGTCTGCGGTTTCACTGAAACTGACCATGTATCTAGCCAGTCTTGTTTTAATTGACCAAATGTTTTTATTTTTTGCGGATTAAATTGATATTCAATCCCATTAACAAGAGTATCAATCTTATCTAATAGTCGTCTTTCTGCCTCTTTCCGAGCTCTCGAAGTATTTTTAGAATAAGTTACAGTTGCATTTTTCCACTTTCCTGTTAGTGGATCCTTATATTTTTCAACTACTTCAAAACGAGTTTCTCCTTTTGTATTTTTCCTAGTTCTATAATACATAATATCGTCCTCTTTGTAATAACTTAAAAGAAAATCGAAACTATATTATATTTAGATAGAATAATTGACATTCCCTATTATACCACGATTTTCTTTATTTGACCGCTCCTTGTTTCCATCTCACAAACTCTTCAAATCCTTCCAAATTAATAAAGACCAATTTATGAGTCGGATTAATCACATAATCTCTAAAATTTTTATGACTCCTCATTTCACTCAGCCAACGATTTAATGTGTACTGATTCAAGCCATCCCATCTTTTCAATAATGCTTTTTTATCAGCCCATTCGGCTATACTGTTCTCAACAGATACAAATTTAATTTTCATAATAGCTTCTCTCTATATTCAAATTATTAACCTCCGCGGGTATGACTGGTTAATTCATTCATGGGCATCTCACCCGCTGTCCTTTTACGCTGGCAGCCTGAACGTGCAGAAGTATCATTATCCTCATTTGTGGTCATGGCAGATAGAGAACCACTCTATTTTATAGTTGACTGTCATCGCTCTTATCACGGCGTATCTCACTAAATTGCTCGACAAATAAGAAAGTCCCACCTCAGTTTATTCAATTGTCAATGAACAAATCAAGGAGAGACTATTTTATTTTATACTTTATCCTATCTGGACAATCTGTTAATCCTAATAGGTAATCCGTACTAACTTTATAGAGTTTAGAAAGTTGCACAAGAACATCTGCGGTTAAAGCAACCTCTCCTCTCTCAATTTTTGCATAGTTTGTATGAGAGAAGGAAAGTAAATTTGCAATAAATTTTTGAGTAAAGTCGTGATCTTCCCTCAAATCTCTTATACGTTGGTACATCTAGCTTTCTCCTAAGAAAAGTATATGTTACTTTTCGAAGAAATCTTTGAAATTGTCAAATTATGACAATAAATTTTTGAAGCGAAGCTACTACTTTTCCAATAAATATATGTTTTTAAGTCTTAGTTATTTTTTCTAAACTGTTTACAACTTCTAAGAATATGGCACTAAATTTGATTTTTAAATCACCTTAAGCTTGCTTCTAAAAATACTTCATAAGAGATGAAAAGTAAAAGACTTATTTTATTACTCATAAACAATACATTTTAGCGGAATATCATAGTTTCATCACTCAAGCCACGAGTCAGTTCGTTCTTTATCAAATGCTTCTTACTCTAGAAAATAAAGAAATAACAAAAGGTTGGTAGGCCTCTTCCACTACCTCTACATGGTTAAATTGTCCTATTCTAACGTAAGATTTGATTCAATCTTTCAATTCTTATCAAAACATTTTTCTATCAAAAAAAGCAGAAGCTAAACTCCTGCTAGTTGGTTTCGTTTGTGTGCATGCCTTGAATTGAAAAGGTAACACTTTTCTGTACAACATTTATAAAGTGTTTTTATTAAGCCATTAATCTTTTACTCATTGGTATTTGGTAGTTGAGATTGCCATGAATGCGATGGTAGCTCTACCGGTGGACATAATCTTTAGTTTTGAGGGGTGCTTTCTGGTAAACAGAGACCAGATTGAGTTTTTTCATAATACGACAAATCCAACGGCGAGATAGTGTGATACCATCATTCTCCAAATACTTCTTGATTTTTCTAGCACCATATCTGGACTTACTCTCAAGAAAAATGCGCTTGATTATCTCTCCAAGCTCTACTTCAGATACTGGCTCCACAGCTTTGTAGTAATATGCTATATTTACCTCAGGCTGAAACAATCCAATGGATTGTTTCACTCCCAAATGTTCGCACTGTTCTTGAACGCTTTCACATCATACAGCACACATGATGTCAACGAAAATTGCCTTCATGAAGTCTTTTGAAACACAATATTTAGCTTACCGAGCCATGAAGAACCACTGGAAAATCTTGCATAAAGATAGTCGAAAACTATCTCTGAAAGCTTTTTACTTAAGGACTTTTAGGCAAATCGTTCCTCCTCGGGAGATTGTTCAGAAGACCTTGTCCTTTTCTGAAGAACTGTGCTTTTACTATAACCTATATTAACTATTGCTTTTTCATTTTCAAGAAGAACAGACTAGCCACTTTTTTGACTTGATTGAGGAGCATCTTGAGATTGTGAATAAAGAGTTTAAAATCGTTTTCAAAACCATTTTGAGATACAACGACTATATTATCAATGCCTTAGAACTTCCCTATTCTAACGCTAAGCTAGAAGCAACCAGTAAACTCATCAAGGATATCAAAAACGCCAAGCTTTTGGTTTCCTGAAGTTTAAGAACTTTAAAACGAAAATTCTCATCGTTTTAAACATCCAAAAAGAGAGAACCAGAACGATTCACTCTAGATGTTAGATTATAATCGCTATAGAACTTACCCACTACAAAAATTATAGAGCCACTATGAGTCACACACTACAGTTGATGAAAAGCCTTTTAAACAGATAAACAAACTTCTTCAAAGAACTCATTCATTGTGATACATTTTACTCCTAATTGGTCACACACGTCTGGAATTTTAGCATTTTTGCTAGGGTTTGTAGAATTTAAATTCACATTTTTCACTTCATCAGTAACTATAGTAAAATTCATACGTTTCGCAATGGCTATCAACCATGGGTCCGCAATTTCAGCATTTGCCCATCCTTTTTGTGATGTAAGTGCTGCATCTTTATAATAAGGGCTACTCTGGATATGCTGAATAATGGCACTCCACTCTACCACATAAGACTTATGATCAATTATGGACTTAGTGTAGTTATTCGTTAACCAGTCTCTAAACCAGTCATCTTGGTAATTTTCCGAGACTACAATTCTAGGAATCACCACATTTGAGTTTAAAATACCAGCAAAATTTGACCAGAAGGTAGGGAAAAAATCCTTACGATAATATCTATCATAAAAGTTTATGTATATATTTGAATCTAATAAATACATTTATCATCCTCCCCTGCTTAATATTTTATATCCTTTATATCCAACTCCTACGATACCAAAAGCATCTGTATAAGAAATTTTATTTTGTTGAACAGCATTACTCACATAATTGAAGAAATTAGAATCCATTCTAAATCGAAGGTTATTATTATAATTACCTCCATTGGATTTTTTATTAATATTTTCAATTAACTTAAATTCAGCCTCAAGTTCATTTTGTAAAGATGTAAAGTCTTTTTTTGAAACCATAGATAAATCATATAATCGTCTTAATACAACAAATTTACTTACTTCAAATTTTTTTGATAAAGTATCCAAATTGGTTCTAATATCTATTTGATTGTCAAACATATCACCAATTAATTCTTTGGGAACTAAAATCTCGGCTGTTATTGAATTTATTAATGCCTCTGTCTTACTACGTTTTTTAGAATCTTCACCATCAAATAGGTCACTATCCCCATATAATAAATGGACAAACTCATGAATTAAAGTGAATAACTGTCCCGTCTTTGAATCCAACTGATTAATAAAAATAATTGGAGCTTTCCTATCAGATAAAACAAACCCTCTAAACTCTTTTAGATTTAACGGACGATGTGTATTATCCTTATACTTACCATTTAAAAAAATGAATATTCCTAAATCACTCAGTATTTTTCTATAATTATCAAATCTTTTTCTGGTAATTTCATTTCCTAACAATTCTCTTGCTTTCAAAATTACCTCTGACCTATCATCATCAAAAGTAAAAATACCTACAAAAGGACAATCATTCTCAACTAGTTCTTTCAAAAATTCCTGTTTTTCTTGCATTTCAAGAATTGTATCTTTCAATTCAGAACTGATATCTGATACTAGTTCTGAATTGAATGTCCTAAAATCAACATTTAAAGAGCTAGGAGAAATCGGCTCTTTTAATAACAATAATCCAGTAGGAACATTAATCAGTTTAGAAAGTGCAGATAATTGATTAAAGGTAGGCTCTAATTCCCCTCTTAAAAACTTATCAATATTAGGTAATTTTTGTCGTAAATATTCGATAGGAGTATTAGAGTTACGAATATATGTAGATAGAACTTCAGTATTTACATTTAAACGTTGAATCATAACTTGCCTCCCATACTTTTTAATTCATTTTATCAAAAAATTTAGAAAAATTCTATTTTCTTATTATTTATTTGCCTATCGTTCGTGACGACTTCGGAATCAATATGATTGATTATCTCAAGCATTGAAATTATAAGTCAGTCGAATCTGATAAATGGTCATTTAACACTAAAACCTTTTAATCTTTATCCTTTTGACATCAAAATAGAGAGAACTCAAACGATTCCCTCTAGGTGTTAGCTAGCCTGCATGCCGTTTTCAGGATTGTCTTTAGAATGAATGACGATAGACCATCATCAACTCATAATCACTCTAAATAAAGGAAGCAATCATTAAAGGTTATTTAAAAATCTGAAAATTTACTACGGTTATCATTGACAACATTAAGAACTGCTTTTCCAGATTTTCCTTTGATGCCTGAATCCATCTGTGCACCAATCGTTTGAACAGCTGTTCCAGCAGAAGCTGCTGCGACATCAATCAGTTCATCATAAGTTTTCTCAATCTGCTTTCGATCTGTTTTAATCGGTGGCGCACAATAGGTTTTGATATAGTATCGGTCAAGTTTCTTTTTTAACGCTCTGGCACCTTCCACGCCCCCTGTCGCGCCAGATGTGATCATGTCCATTATCTCTGTATAGCCCATTTTCTAACTCTCCGCTTCTTCGAAATAGCGTTTGCGCTGATAGTATTTCTGATTTAGGTCATCTTCTAACAATCCTTTTTTACGAGAAAAATCAGTCAAAATAGCTTCCTCTTTTTGAGTGAGTTGATTTCTATCCTCAAAAAATTTTGTTTCTGCCGCTTCTGAAAAATCACCCAGCGCCTTATAAAAAGTTGCCAAACCATCAGGATTATTGAAATAGTCTGCATCATAGTGAGCCGCTTCGGCTGATTGTTCAAAAATCGTTCTTATCCGATAAAAGTCTTCTTCCAGCAGATTATATTCTTCTTCAAGTGCCTTTAATTTCTTTTGATGGTCTATTTCCAAATCTTCCAGAGCTATCTGATCTTTCAGAATCTCTGTATTGATACGATCAATCTTATCCTGCATGACCAATTTCTCCTGCCAGTGTGCTATCAGATGCAACGAGCTCATCTACGGTAAGACCTATATTTGTCTTTAAGGTTTCAAATGGTTCAACAAAGTTATCAGCTTTTTTAACCTTCTTTTCAAAATGCGTCTTAGTTTTTCCAACAATACTATTTTCAGTTACACCAGCTTCTGCATAAACAGCTTTTACTTCATCTAGGCTTAGCTCTGTAACCATGGCTGGTATATGATTGGTTTTATCATATAGATCCTCAGCTTTTTTGACTGCCTTCTCAGCCAAAGACGCTATGTCCTCACGACCCGTCACAGCTGCAGCATGCATAGCAGAAGCTAAAATCAAAGCTTGCTCCTTTTCCAGATAGAGTTGCTCGTTACTTGATAACCCTCCTCCCGAGGCTGAAAACTGCTTCTTAAGTTTTCCCAAATTAGCTAAGCTCGTTTTGACTGTTTCCAGGGTCTTGGCTTGTTTTTTCTCGACTGTCGTCACTGTCCCTAGACCTCGTTGCTTTAGAATCTTTTGAACTTGACTTAATTGCCCCTTGTCTTTGACTATATCGTTTAAACCATGACCGCCTGAGTTCTTAAGGATGTACTCTTCTCCTAAATGAACGTCTCTAAAAGGACCAGTTACAAGGTTTAACTGGTCCCACTTCGTAGTGATACGCGTCACCTGACCAGTGAAAGCTTTCCGTTGTTTATCAATTCTCTCAACATTACTCTCTCCCGGTGTCACCCAGTCATAAAGTCGCTCTTTGAATCCATATGTCTGATTGACATATAATGGCGCAGAATTGTAGACTACCGTGTTATCAACATTGTATTCAAGCGCAACCCGTTGAGCAACGTTTCCTCCCAAAGAATGTCCCGTTAAGGTGATGTTATCACCATATTGCCCACGAATTTTCTCGTAAAAATCAAAAGCGGGTTGGTAATGTTCCCCAAATCCCATCCCAATACCGCCTAAATCAGCACCAATGATATCCTGAACAGCATTACCATCTTTATTGGTTCCTGTATAGGCTATGATAACCTCGCCTGTGTTCTTATCTAGAAAGGCAGTGCCACTCGTGCCTGTCTTATTATCGTAGGTGCTGTCGAGGTATTCGAGGTGGGTGGGAAAATTACTCTCTACTCTCTCAGTTATAGATTCTACAATTCTTTCTTTAGAGATTCCTTGGATGGCCGATTTTTCAAATTCATAGGTCCAATTTGATGCGTCTAAAGTTGAGATATTACTATTTTTCACTTCTTACTACCTTTCAAATTCTCATTACCTGTTATACCCATGACGTATTTTATATCATCTTCCTGTTTCAAGGAAATACCATATTTATAAGCTCCATCATGAATTGTTTCGTAATCAATATCTATATACATAACAATAGGATTTTCTCGGCTAACTTTTAGAAAATTAGACACTTTTGTATTGTTTAATTCATAGCTCAAGCTCCCATCACCAGTCTCAAGATTATAAGATTTTGATAATAACTTTAGTTTCGAAAGTGAATTTTTACTAATTTCTAATTTTTGCATTAGATAACCATTGGTTTCTAACTCTCCCAGAGTAAAGTCTGGATTTTCGAAAATTAATTGTCCATCTTGGTAAGTAATTTCTGATTTTTTTAGAACTTCCTTTCGATAGACTGGTTCTGCTTTTGTTCTAATGTTTTTTACTAAGCCAGTTACCTTTCTAGTTTTTCCGTCTCCTTTAATCTTTATTTTTTGAGCATAAGACCAACCATCTTTATCATCCATCCAGTAAATTGTGCTAAAAGTAAACCCTCCCGGAAACTCTTCAAATAAGTCTTCCAAATTCTCAGTTGGAAAGACACGGTCTAATTCTGCTGCCTTGCCTTCTAAATAAGCACGACTATTTTTTCTAACATCACAACCTGCTAAACCCATGACCAACAATCCTCCTAAAATTACTAAACAAACTGTCTTCAACAGCTGACGAGACCTTATCTTTTTCACGTGAAATCCTCCTTGTTACATTTCTAACTATTACCAATAGCTTTACTAACACTTAGAAATCTAACAATCAAACAGGAATCATTATGCTATCTATACGTATTATTTTAACATAATAACTACCGTAATACTCGGAATACCAAAAACCTTCCCAATACCGCCTAAATCAGCACCAATGATATCCTGAAGAGCATTGCCATCCTTATTGGTTCCTATCTAGGCTATAATAACCTCACCGGTGTTTTTGTCTAGAAAAGCGGTGCCACTCGTGCCTGTCTTATTATCGTAGGTGCTGTCGAGGTATTCGAGGTTGGAAGGTATTTTTTTACCACCTACTTCTTGTGCTTTTCTTAATAAATCTTCTTTGGGGATATTTTCTATCTGTACCTTTTCAAACTCATAAGTCCAGTTTGCGGCATCTAGGCTTGCGATATTACTATTCTTCATCGTTATCTCCTATTTCTTCATATCCAGATATTCCCATTGTAAATTTAACATCTTTTCCATACCTGAACATTAAGCCGTAAGCATATCCATCTTCATGAATTGTTTCGTAATCAATATCGATGATTATATCAACTTTCGCATTGCTATCTTCATTTAAATATTGATTCAAGGCTTTATCAACCAACTTGTAAGAAATCACTCCATCCTCTGTTTCCCAACTATAAGATTTTGAGAGTAGTTTTGATTGAGATAATACTTTTTTATTAATCGTTAAATACTGCATCAAGAAACCATCAACTGCAAGGTCACTTTCTTCAAATTCTGGGTTCTCAAACTTGAACTGTCCATCTGTATACTCAAACTGACTTTCTTTCAATACTTCTTCTTTATAGGTTGGTTCTGCTGTTGTTTTTACATTTTGGACAATACCAGTTATTTTTTTATTCTTTGGATCACCGTACACATCCATATCTTGTATATAGCTATATCCATCTTCACGTTTAATATCATATACACCACCAAATTTAAACCCACCCGGAAACTCTTCAAATAAGTCTTCCAAATTCTCAGTTGGAAAAACACGGTCTAATTCTGCTGCCTTGCCTTCTAAATAAGCACGACTATTTTTTCTAACATCACAACCTGCTAAACCCATGACCAACAATCCTCCTAAAATTACTAAACAAACTGTCTTCAACAGCTGACCATACCTTATCTTTTTCACGTGAAATCCTCCTTGTTACATTTCTAACTATTACTAATAGCTTTACTAACACTTAGAAACCTAACAATCAAACAGGAATCATTATGCTATCTATACGTCTTATTTTAACATAATAACTACCGTAATACTCGGAATACCAAAAACCATCCCAATACCTCCATTATCAGCACCAATGATATCCTGAACAGCATTGCCATCCTTATTGGTTCCTGTGTAGGCTATGATAACCTCGCCTGTGTTCTTATCGAGAAAAGCGGTGCCGCTGGTACCAGTTTTGTTATCGTAGGTACTGTCGAGATATTCAAGATTAGAAGGTATTTTTTTACCACCTACTTCTTGTGCTTTTTCCATCGCATTCTTGTCATTCGCGCCATTTATTCTCGCTTTTTCAAATTCATAAGTTAGATTTGAAGCATCCAACGTTGAAATATAGCTACTTACCATTATCACGAACTCCTTTTAATTCTCTAAACACCTCATTATATTCTAATCCATTTTCCTTTAAAGTGACCGATGATACAAATTGAAACCCACTTAAAAAATCATCAGGCAATCCAATTCTAAGTGTGCTGTCAACAGCTTCAGTATTACCAAATACCCTAGAAACACTGTCGTTGTTTATCTGGTAAATTAATTCACCATTACCAGATTCAAAGCTATATTCTTTACTAATTAATTTTAAGTTATGTAAAAATTCTTTATCAATCTGAAGAGTTGTTAATAAAAAATTTTTTGCCATTACATCAGTTGGTTTAAAATCTGGATTCTCTATTTTTAACTGTCTATCTTCGTATCTAACACCACTCTCCTTTAAGATCTTTTCATGATATCTAGGCTCAGATTCAGACTTTACATTTAAAATACTTCCAGAAATTCTTTTAGTCTCTGGATCTCCTTTTAACAAGAGATCTTGTCTATAAGATGCTTTATCCGTCTCTTTATACCAAAAAGTAGTTTCTAATTCAAACCCACCTGGAAACTCTTCAAATAGGTCTTCCAAATTCTCAGTTGGAAAAACACGTTCCAATTCTGCTGCCTTGCCTTCTAAATAAGCACGACTGTTTTTTTTAACATCACAACCTGCTAAACCCTGGGCAAGACCCTATCTTTTTCACGTGAAATCCTCCTTATTACATTTCTAACTATTACTAATAGCTTTACTAACACTTAGAAATCTAACAATCTCATAGACATGACGAGATCAATTATACTTATTATTTTGACATCATAACTATCGTAATAATCGGAATACCAAATCCCATCCCAATACCCCCTAAATCAGCACCAATGATATCCTGAACAGCATTACCATCCTTATTAGTTCCAGTATAGGCTATAATAACCTCACCTGTGTTCTTGTCTAGAAAGGCAGTGCCACTGGTGCCTGTTTTGTCATCATAGGTGCTGTCGAGGTATTCAAGATTGGAAGGGAGGGAGTTTTGGGATTTTTCTTGTGCTTTTCTTAATAAATCTTCTTTAGGGATATTTTCTATCTGTACCTTTTCAAACTCGTAAGTCCAGTTTGAAGCGTCTAAAGTTGATATATTACTATTCTTCATTGCTATCTCCTACTTCATCATAGCCAGCTACCCCTATAGAGTACTTAACATCTTTTCCATACTTAAATGTTAAAGCATAGCCATATCCATCATCGTGAATCGTTTCGTAATCAATATCGATGATNATATCAACTTTCGCATTGCTATCTTCATTTAAATATTGATTCAAGGCCTTATCAACTAACTTGTAAGAAATCACTCCATCCTCTGTTTCCCAACTATAAGATTTTGAGAGTAGTTTTGATTGAGATAATACGTTTTTATTAATCGTTAAATACTGCACCAAAAAACCATCAACTACAAGGTCACTTTCTTTAAATTCTGGATTGTCAAACTTAAATTGCCCATTTTTATATTCAAACTCGCTTTCTTTTAAAACTTCTTCTTTATAGGTTGGTTCNGCTGTTGTTTTTACATTTTGGACAATACCGGTTATTTTTTTATTTTTTGAATGACCATTAATTTTTATATCTTGCAAATAGCTATATTCGTTTTCGTCCTTTATATCATATAATCCCCATAATTTAAACCCACCCGGAAACTCTTCAAATAAGTCTTCCAAATTCTCCGTTGGAAAAACACGGTCTAATTCTGCAGCCTTGCCTTCTAAATAAGCACGACTATTTTTTCTAACATCACAACCTGCTAAACCCATGACCAACAAACCTCCTAAAACTACTAAACAAACTGTCTTCAACAGCTGACAAGACCCTATCTTTTTCACGTGAAATCCTCCTTGTTACATTTCTGACTGACACCATATTATAGATTAACACTAAGGCTAACCAAATCCTAAATCAGCACCAATGATATCCTGAACAGCATTGCCATCTTTATTGGTTCCTGTGTCGTCTATAATAATCTCATCGGTGTTTTTGTCTAGAAAGGCAGTGCCACTTGTTCCTGTGGCTTTATTATGGTCATTATCTATAAATTCGAGATTTGAAGGAATTTTACTTTTTGCTTTTTCTTGGACAAAATCTAACAAATCTCCTTGTTCTACATTTTTTATCTCAGCTTTTTCAAACTCATAAGTCCAGTTTGATGCATCAAGTGTTGCTATATCACTATTTTTCATCTTTATCGCCTGCCTTATCATAACCAGCAAAACCTAAAGTGTACTTCACTTCTTTACCATATCTAAAAGTCAGTGCATAACTAAATTCATTTTGATGGATGGTTTCATAATCAATATCAATGAACATATCTGCTTCTTTATTTCCATTAACCCTTAAAAAATTGTTTAATCCTTTGTCCAGCAATTGATATGTGACAGTTCCATCTTCTGTCTCCCAACTATATGATTTTGAGATTACATCTAACTTCGCTAACTTTTCCTTATTTATCTTAAAATATTGCATCAAGAATCCTTCGGTTACTAAGTCATCCTCGCTAAATTCAGGATTTTCAAAGATGAAATGTCCATTTTTATATTCAAAATTACTTTCCTTTAGCACCTCTCGCTTATATCTTGGCTCAGCTGTGTTTTTTAAATTTGTAACAGTACCTTCGATTTTTTTCATCTTTGAGCTTCCGGTGATATCCATAACTTGGCTATAACTATAACCATTTTCACTTTTTATATGATACAGACTTCCAAATTTAAACCCACCCGGAAACTCTTCAAATAAGTCTTCCAAATTCTTCGTTGGAAAAACACGGTCCAATTCTGCTGCCTTGCCTTCTAAATAAGCACGACTATTTTTTCTAACATCACAACCTGCTAAACCCATGACCAACAATCCTCCTAAAATTACTAAACAAACTGTCTTCAACAGCTGACAAGACCCTATCTTTTTCACGTGAAATCCTCCTTATTACATTTCTAACTATTACTAATAGCTTTACTAACACTTAGAAATCTAACAATCTCATAGACATGACGAGATCAATTATACTTATTATTTTGACATCATAACTATCGTAATAATCGGAATACCAAATCCCATCCCAATACCTCCATTATCAGCACCAATGATATCCTGAACAGCATTACCATCCTTATTGGTTCCTGTATAGGCTATGATAACCTCACCGGTGTTTTTGTCTAGAAAGGCAGTGCCACTCGTGCCTGTCTTATTATCGTAGGTGCTGTCGAGGTATTCGAGGTGGGTGGGGAGTTTTGCACGTGAATACTTCTGAACATTATCTACTATATCGTCTGTGTCAAATCCTTCAATAGCTTTTTTCTCAAATTGATAAGTCCAGTTAGATGCATCTAAAGTCGATATATTACTATTCTTCATTTTCTTTACCTATAGTTTCGTAACCTGAAAAACCAAATGTATATTTTATGTTATTATCATATTTTATTCGCATGCCATATTGAAATTTATTCTCATGAATCGTTTCATAATGAATTCCAATAATTATTTTTGCTTTTTTATTATTCTCTTCTTGTAAAAAATGATTCAAGCTATGATCCTGTAGTTGATAAGAAATTGAACCATCTTCACTTTCCCAACTGTAAGATTTATCAAGTAGCTCCAACTGAGATAGCATTTTTTTATTAATCGTTAAATACTGCATCAAGAAACCATCAACTGCAAGGTCACTTTCTTCAAATTCTGGGTTCTCAAACTTGAACTGTCCATCTGTATACTCAAACTGACTTTCTTTCAATATTTCTTGGTTATAAAATGGTTCATCCGTTGTCTTTAAATTTTTCACAACACCTTGGATATTTTTAGTGTCAGCATTTCCATTAATCTCTAAAGATTGAGTATAACTATAACCATTTTCGTTTTTTATACGGTACAGACTTCCAAATTCAAATCCACCCGGAAATTCTTCAAATAAGTCTTCCAAATTCTCAGTTGGAAAAACACGTTCCAACTCTGCTGCCTTGCCTTCTAAATAAGCACGACTATTTTTTCTAACATCACAACCTGCTAAACCCATAACCAACAATCCTCCTAAAATTACTAAACAAACTGTCTTCAACAGCTGACAAGACCCTATCTTTTTCACATGAAATCCTCCTTATTACATTTCTAACTATTACTAATAGCTTTACTAACACTTAGAAACCTAACAATCAAACAGGAATCATTATGCTATTTATACGTATTATTTTAACATACTTGATTTCCTTGTCAGAAATCATCTTATGAATATCTAGATCATTGTAGCCGACATTAGCATAACCTTGTTTTAAACCAACATACATGGCAAGTGACTGTCCTAAGGAGTGACCAGTCGTCGTGATAACAACATTGAGATTTTTCCTTTTGACCTCTTTCTCAACTTGCTTGGCGAAGTCTAGTGTGGTCGCTGATTGGGCAGGTATCATCATCCTGTTAGGATGAAACCCATAAGCTTCTGTATCTCCTAGGCCAATCATTTTCCCATCTGTAACCAAATCTGCGACATTCTTAGAATTGGTACCTGCATAGGCAATCACAACCTCGCTGTAATCTGCTTCACCATTTTTATCAACTGGTGCCACCGCCATGGCCTGCATGTCATTTTCAGTGTTGTCTTATACTTTGAGGATTTGGAATTGACCTAATGATGGTTTATCATCTTTGTAGCTATATATTCTTCCTTCTTCTGGATGATAGTCAACATCATTTCTATCTTTTTCAACCCAGTAGGATTGTTCTGCTAATCACCTATATTTTTCCTCCGTAATTGACATACTACTCTCCTAAATATGTTATTTCAATTGTTTTCAAAATATTATCGGTATTGTTAATTGGCTTATCTCTTTCTATAAATTTGAAATCATCTATAGGGGACAAACCAATATTATCTAGTTTTTCATCAAATTCTGATATTTTTGAAACTGTAATACCTGTTTTATATTTTTCATGATCATTTATTATAAATAGCAGATGATAGCTACCTGTTTTTGAATCTCTATTGATTTTTGTAAATTTGATTGATTTTATATCGTAGTTTCTTGCTATTCCTCTAACCACATTATCCTGTTGACGCTTTGTTAATGTTTCTTTTTCTTTCATACGACATCCTCCTATTAAAAAAACTATTAATATAATAACTAGACTTACTATTAAACTATTTTTCTTCATAATTCCTCCTTATATTATGCTATAAAACAATAATGATTATTGCCTTATAGTATAACACAAAGATTTTTACTTCATATCTAGCTTTTGTGACCTTGGGGTAAATAGCTGTTTTCGTCACATTGCCCATGACATTTCCGATGTCATCATGCTTATTGCGATAATTACGGAACTGTTCTGGATGTTCTTGCATTGAACATTTGTCAATGATGTGAGACCTAAAAAGGGAGACAAGAAACTTTTGTTTGTTATCCTATCAGGAGCTAGCTCCTGATAGGACTTTTCTGATTTCGATAGGAGATTTCCAACCTAAATTCTGCATAGGTAGTCTGTTTGATTTGTAGAGATAGGTTTTCATTTGTTTGATGAGGTCTTCGTAAGAGTAAAACTGGAGATGTTGGTAAAAACGTTCATTGTCATTTCGATGGCTGCGCTCCACCTTTCCATTATGGCGAGGCGTTCTAGGACGAATACACTTGTGCTCAATTCTTAGTTTCTGACAGAGGATATCAAGTGGGTGTATCTGCTTTGTTTCCCTGAAATGAGTGAACTCAAAGCCATTATCGGTTTGAAGGATTTGAGGCTGGTAACCAAAATGCTTAATGGCCATCTGAAGAAATTGGACAGTAGAGTGAGAGGATTGTTCCTTGAAAGGGAAGATGAACCGCTCGCGACTGGCCTCATCAATGACAGTGTACTGATAGAACTTGTCAGGCATAGTGCCTGTATAACAGTGTTTAGGGACAAATTTCACATCCATTTGCCATTTGACTCCGATCTTTTTAGGGGTGTCATACGGTTTAGGAAGGTAAGATTTCCTTTTACTTTTTTTCTGTTTGAAGAAACCGAGTTTTCTGAGAATACGAAAGAGTGAGCAGGGGTATCTGTCATAGCCTTTTTGAGTTTTGAGCTTGTAAAATATTTCGATGAGAGAAGCCTTTGGATTACGCCGAATGATGTTTTTAATCCAGGTCAACTCTTGTTCCGTGTGCGCTTTAGGATGTGGTGTTAAGGGACGATGTGAGTTGTCAGGTACCTATTCAATCTCATCTATTCGAATAACAAACGCCTACGATATTTTTTTCCGTGTGTTGCAAAGTGTTTAGTGACTACCATAGAACTCCTTCAGTCTTTTCACTTCCACTTGAAATTCTTTCTCTACGTCAGTAATTAACTCCCTAACTCCCTTACTTAATTCTTTTAACTGTTTCTGAGAAATCAGATGGCTTTGATTGATAGCACGCGCAATTTGATTGATGTTATTTCCAATCGGTCTCAATTCAAACACTAACTGCTCATAGGTATCCGTGTTAATGGTGACAAATGACATATTGGGATTCAGCAACACTTTTCTGGCATAGACTGAAAAATTTTGACAATTGCTCTTAGCAATTCGCTCATTCAATTGATGTAACTCCGAATCTGTTAAAAATACTTTTTTAAGGTTGGTACGATAAACCATAGCAACCTCCTATCTCATGTATTTTTCACGAAACTCACGACTGAGTGGTTGTGCTTTATTGACTTCTGCAATCAATTCTTGAACACAGGTCAATAAGATTGAAACGTGCTCTTGCGTCACTTGATTATTTTCTCTTGCAATAATCAAAACTTCATACACATCTCGACTAATCTGCTCAAACTTTTGAGATTTCCAAAGGAAGAACCATTCTTTGGCAGCTAACTGTTTGTCATCAGTCATCAAAATTTTATACCTGACGAATGGTGAAAAGTGACGATAATTATCAACCTCCATCATTTTTTCAATCTGTTTTAGCTCATCTGCGGTTAGATTTACCTCTTTTCTAATGTCACGGTACTGTTCAGACATCTCTTTCCCTCACTTTCATCCTTTCTCGGGTAAACCCCGACCCCGTGTGTCATGCGAGAAATTTCTTAAAGTCCTTGTTCGGTCTTTGCGAGCTCAGGCATTGTGGTCACAATACCCAAAAAATCATATCGCCAGCCGACAAAAACCTTCCAGTTTTGACAGCCAACGATAAGATAACTTGGTGGCTTCGCCCCCAAACCCCCAGTAAAAAATCAGAATTTGATTTTCTTAGGAATGATATAAGGATAACAGGGATGAATTGGAAAAGTTATCACAGTATGAAAATTTGAGTAAAAAAAGAGAGCTGAAGCTCTCTTGCAAACAATATATAATAAATTTTATTACGTTAGTTATTTTCTAATATATTTTCATATCTACCTTCATCAGCATTCAAATAATAAACAGAAATATTATTCAACCTAA
Organism: Streptococcus thoraltensis DSM 12221; assembly: GCF_000380145.1. Taxonomy (GTDB): domain Bacteria; phylum Bacillota; class Bacilli; order Lactobacillales; family Streptococcaceae; genus Streptococcus; species Streptococcus thoraltensis. Next base: position 36,607 of record NZ_KB904587.1, read on the forward strand.
GTTCATTTTTCTTCAAAAAAAGATTTACATATTTGGCATCATGTGTTGTAAAAATAAGCTGTTTATTCAATCGGCCTAAAACATCAATCATTGAAAATTGATTAATATCATCCATATTTTGAATAGGATCGTCTATGGCAATGAAATCAATTGCTGAATTATTTTGACCTATATTCTTTGCAATAAAAATTGAAATTGCCAAAACATTAAGCTGTCCAGAACTCAGAACATTGGCAGCTTTGATAGTTTGATTATTATTTACTATTTCAATATCTAAGGTGTTTTTGTTGTCATCAATATTAAGGTGTAGATTTCTATAGGTAGCTACATTTGGATTAAGGTAGTTAAAATATTTTTGAATTATGGACTTATTACTATTAATGATCTTAGAAAAACTAAATTTCTGATTAATATGATTAATTTCTTTGTCAACTAGTTTATATTTATTATCAAGCTTTTCTTTTACCTTCTGAACATGACGTAATGACTCTTCCTTATTAAGTAAATCATCTTTTATAGTATTGTACTCAATAATGTTTTTATGATTCCGTAACTCTTGCGATAATCTATCTATTTTTTTAGCTTTATCATTTATTAAGTCAGTCAAAACTATTGAAGGATTAACATTGTCAGCAAATCTATACTCTTTGGAAATTTCACTAATCAGTTCATCCATTCGTTTAAGAGAGTCCAAGGTTATTTTTTGCTTCTCAATTTTTAACATCAACTCTTTCTCAAGAGTTGATAGCTCGTCATTCTTTTTAGTGAGAGCTCTATTCTCTTTTAGCAATTGCTCTAAATTTAAGCCAGAAAATCTTACTTCAGAGTGTTCTTCTAATTGCTGCTCAATTTGACCTTTTTTATTTTGCAACGTCAAATATTGTTGTCGCTTCTCAATATTATATTTTAGATTATTTATTCTTAAATCTATTTGAGAATGATCTAAACTAAAGTATTCTTTTACATATAGAGAGTGGCCTTCTAGACTTAGAAGTCTTCTCTGAATTTCACTATATTGATTTTCTAAGTCTGATATAGTAAATTGAAGTTGCCCAATCTCTTTATGTTTGTTATTAACTTGTTCTTCAAGTTCTCGTGTCTGCCTTTTATGTTTATCAATTCTCTCAGCAGTAATTTTACTTTGCTGAAGCAAGTGTGCAATCCTTCTGTCAAAGTGCACAGAAACATTTAAAACACTTTGGTTACACACTGGACAATTATTTTCAAATTCTCTGTGGCTATTTACAAATTTTGAAGCTCCTCGAACCATTTCGATTAATAACTCAATATCATTGTCTGAATTATTTGAAAGTAGTTCAGAATTCAAGTCTATAATATTATTTTGATAATTAGATATTTCAAGTTCTTTATGCTTAATTTTTTGTCTAAATTCGTCAATAGATTTCGGAATATTTCTCCTCTTTTGCAATAATTGATTATATTCAGCAATATTTGACAGAGCATATTGATATTCATCTAGTAAACGTTCAAATTTAAAAACTTGTTTTTGAATATTTTCTTCAAGCTCAAACGATAATTCATAGAGTTCTGGACTTGACAACTGCTTCTCAATTTTTTTTAGTTCTTCCCCCTTCTCTCCATTTTGAGATATAATTTCCATTTCCTGATTTACTCGTTCAATATTCTTTTTGTTCTGCTCAAGACTATTTTCATTCAAAGCAAGATCTTTTATTATCCTCTCTCTCTCACTCTGAGAGTTTTTTAGAAAACTTTCTAATCCTTGTATCTTCTCAGTTAGTCGACTTAGATTTCCCATATCCGCATCAGTTGTATTTAATATATGAAATCTATTTAGTTTATCTTCAATTTGAATTTTACTTTTTAAAAGATTATCCTTTTCATTTTGCCTATCTTCAAAATTAAATTCATTAGCTATTTCTATATTTATATTAGCTAGATCATATTTCGTCTCGAGTTTTAATTTCTGATTTTCAATTTCTTCTGTGATTTGTTTCTCAATTCTATCCTCCTCGTTAACTTTCTTTTCTATTATTCTCCGAACTGTCTCTAAGTTTTGTTTTATTTTTGCTATTTCTTCCATTCCTAGTATCGAAGAAAGGACATTGTAACGTTGAGTTGGAGTATCACTTGCAATAAAATTCAATACCTGATCTTGAGCAAGCAGAGAGGATTTCAAAGCTTCTTGAAAATCAAAATTATTATTCTGAGAATCTACAAACGCACTATTGAGACAATCTTTTACATTTCCCTCACCTCTTACAACCCTATCATCTCCATCTTGGCAACTAACAGTTATATTGCTATTTCGTGATACTGATCTTTTAAGTTTTAATTCATTTGAAAAAAGTATTTCAACGAAACAGTCATTAGAATCCTTATTAATTAATATATTCCTCCAAGATTCAGCACTATTTTCCCCAAATCTATCAATTTTTCCAGTAATGCACCATTGAATTGCATCAAAAATTGAACTTTTTCCGTTCCCGTTGTCACCTAAAAATATAGTGATATTTTTAGTAAAATCAAATTCATATTCTCCTTGGAAATTCCTAAAATTTTTGATTATTACTCGTTTCAATCTAATCATCTGAATCACCTTCTAAAAAATTTATTTCTTCCAAAATTTTATTTATTTCAGCATTTGTTAATTTTTTTTGCTCTCCTCCTTTATTCCTTATATCTAAATACAATTCTTTAATTTTTTCGCTAGTAAAGGATATACTTTCTTCTACTTGCTTGTTTTTCTTATTACTATTTGATATTTCCAGAAATGGTAGCCTTAAAATATCCATTTCATTTTGAATAACATACTTTCTGAGATTTCTTACATCTCTTTCTATATAATAATATTTTTCATTGAACGAATTTTTATTAACCAAAATTAAAAAATACGTATTCCATAAATTATATCTCGTATCTTTCTTGATAACTTCTCTAATATTTTTCGCAATATTATTAATTTCCTCTCTTAACAAATGATTTTGTATAATTTGTTCATTATAAATAATAAGTAAATTTCCATTTACCTCATCATAAAAAGTACGATACTCTATCCCCTGAATGGTTACATCTTTGTATTGAGCGTTATTAATTTGAGTTAGTAACTCCTCAACTAGTGCCATTTAACTTCAACTCCTCATCAATCTTTTTTTGCATCTCTTTGAGATTATTGTATTGTTTTCTAGTTTTATTTACTACATTTAAGTTATCACGATGTGCGTATAAAATATTAATTGGTATCTGAACTTCTGTAATATTATTGGCATTAATTTCATCTAATTTAGAATTATTTATGCTAGGATTTAAAGAAAAATCAAGCTCTTCTTTTTTTAGTTCAATATGCTGATCACTATTTTCATTATCAAATTGACCTGAAATAATTATAGAAACATCTTGAGTACTTGCTATTCTTAGTTTTTCTGAAGTATCTAGCATTGGAAATAAATCTTTGAAGTTATCAATAACTTCTAAAGAATCTCTCATATCATCATTATTCCCTAAAATCAAAAATAGGAGTCTATCTAATTTTATTGATAAAATGTGCCTATTTTCATCTTCAATCATTAAATTCTTTTCAATAGAAATCTTGAGGAAAAGTAGCAATGACAGTAAGTCATTAAAATGATTTTCACACTCTCTTTCTTCAAGCTTTGCATCTATACCCCTATTATATTTTAGATACATATTGATAATACTCATCATTGTTAAACTACTATTTGACAAAAGCTCTTCTAAATTTTTCCTAAACTCATCCACAAATGATTTAAATTCACTGACAAAATCTGGATTCAGTTTTGAATTAGAATAATCCTCATCCAATTTTGTAAAATATTTAGTTAAGATTTTTTCAGAACTTTTATGGTATGCGGTCACTATTGAATTTTCTAGTTGTTTTTTTATATATTCTTTGAGTTTATCTAAACTTTCACCTTTAATTAGTTGAATTGTCGCATCTTCAGGATTGTAACAAGCTTTAAAAAATTCTGCAATGACTTGGTTTAATATTTCAGGTGAAAGTTGACTTTGCTCAAACCCTAGAATATTTGGAATACTTGTTGCTACCTCGTTTTCTAATGATTCCGAAGGGAGATGCTTCATATTGAAATTTTGAAACGCTTGATTTAATAAATTGTCTTTTGTATCTCTATCATCAATATGTTTTAAATCAAAATTCTCAGCAACTAACTTCTTGATTTGTTTATCACTCCTATTATCTGAGTTAAGGTAAAACGGTGAGATATTAAAGCTTTTTGTATCTTGAAAAAAACAATTAGATACTATTTCAAACCTTAATTCAAATTCTGTCAATTTTTCTATGTTATATGCTGTAATAAATAATTTAGGAATCCAGCTCTCAGCTATTTTAATGTCAGCTAGTGAATAAGACTTATTTTTTGTTTTAACTTGAATAAATTTGACTATTTTCTCTGAATTATTAAATAGCACAATATCCTGGTGGTGATCTAAATACATTCCATCCCACTTACCTTGTAAAACTTCTCCTAAATAAAGTACTGAAACCATCATTTGATAATAAAATCCTGTCATTGCGACAATGCCACCATTATCAGATGTTTCCTGTCCCGATAAAATATCTTCTAAATCATTGTTTGAAATTGGAGAAGAGGTATTCTGATTAATATTAGAAGAAATGAAACTATTGTATTTTTGTTTCACTTCTTCAGATACATTTTTACTAGAATTTAACAAATCGTTTTCTATCATATAAAGTTGTGATTTCTCCCATTATTTTCTTTAGTTAAGTACTAAATTTATCCAACCGTTCCTGTCCCACCTTCAACATCTCCTCCTCTATCTTACTCCATTTTCCGAAGAGATACTCTTGTAGTACTTCTGCTGCTGGACCATCATCAATTTCAGAATTATAGACACATGTTCTATCCCTTTGATATATTTGAATCTGGTCAAAGAGTTTATCAGTTTCTAATTCTCGTAAGTTATCAACTAAATGCTCTAGAATACCATCGTGATGTTCTTTAGGAGTTGCTCTAGCTTGGTCAGGACTCACCGCATAGACTTCTTCGTAGCGGATTAAGGTGCTGAGGTAGGACAATTCTGGCTTGGTCGCTATCAAGGCTAACCAGACTTGATAACCTCTTAATTTCAATAGCTGAGCCGTTTTTCGTGGGACTTCTGTCGTTCTCAAAGTTCCTTCGATTAACAAATGATGACCTTTTTTACTTAACTCATCCACAAGATGTTCTACCATTTTTCCTGCAAAGCCTTTGGTATAATTCACGCTATCTTTACCATATTTTTCTTGTAAAGCAAGGTAGTTTGGATGCAAGGAGCGATAACTATCGCCATCAATAATAATGATATTACCTTGAAATTCCTTTTGCTTAATCCGATGAATTGTTGTTTTACCTGCCCCACTTTGTCCACCAAGTAAGATAGCTTTCGGACTTGATGAAGTGGTCTTACCACGAGTTAAAGATCGAATGGTTCGTTTTAGTGCTAACTCAAAATCAGCCTGATTGAATTTTTCTAACGCCATTAAGCCACCACCTGATGATGAGCAAGATTTAACATCCGTTCAATACCATCCAAATAGCCATTGTAACGTTCAATCTCATCAAAGGTATTAACAAGATAAATCTTAGTGTTGATAAGATCTGACAAGTCATCACTCATCAAAATCCAAGGATTGGTCTCATCATCAAAGGCAATCTTTTGACTATCTTGATAACGATACAGTTGAGATAAAATAGCTGCACCACGCTCTTTGATGACTTCTATTTTTAGCGTCAATTGATAATCTTCTACTGGTGTTAACATCTTTTCTTCTCCTACAATATCGACATAAGACACATTGAATTTCTGACAAATCCGATCAATAAGTTCTGTCGAAACAGAGCTTGTTCCATTTTCATAACGACTAAGGCTATTTCGTGAAATTCCCACAATCTTTGCGAACTCTGGTTGTGTTAAATCATGGGTTTTACGTAAGGATTTGATATTATCACCAATCATAAAAGACCTCCTCTATTTAAGATTTATTATATCATAAAAAATAAATAACGCACCAAAAATGGTGCGTTATCTGCTTTATTTATAATTCCTAATTTGTAAAATTAAGCTAGACAGAAAAAAGCCATCTATGTTAGGCTCAGATAAACACCACATTTGTCTGAAAGGAACTAACATAAATGACCTATACTCATCTTACCACAAATGAACTTGTTATGATAGAGGCTTACTACCAAGAAGGTGCAACAGTTAGTGCTATTGTTGCGTCATTAGGGCGATCAAAACAGATGATTTATAAGGTTATACACTATCTTAAAGCAGGACATTCAGCCTATGAGTACATCTTTGACTTTTTACCATACCATTCTTCTATAGAATAGCCTGACATCTGACGGTAATCTTCACTGTATTTTTTGAGGTAATAGCCTTGAAAGTGTTCGGCTAGCATTGAGATTGTAAAATATAGTGGTATAAAAATCCCTAACGGACTAAAGGAAACAATGATAAACCGTACAAAGTCATTTTCCTGCATCATGTTTGAGGGAAAAAACCAACGTAGAATAAAGATCAAAAATAGTAAAATAGGGCCGTATTTTTGCGATACTTGAGAAAATGTCTCAAGTAATTTAAAAGCTTTATTCTCTTTATGACTTGCGCCATATAATTTGCCCTTTATAAAGAAAATCAACCATTTAAACCTTGACACCAATACAAAAATAAATATTACAGTATATCCAAAAGTTCCTATCCACCAGCCCAAGGTTGTAGTTGCTAATGATACTAAAATTATAAAAGCTTCAAGAAGGAAAATCAACGACATGATGCTTAAAAAACTGCCATATATACTATATTGTCTATATCTAAAATTTATATTTTTAAAAATGTATATGAAGTAAATAAAAGCAACAAATACCGCATTAAATACAATCATCTTAGTTATAAAACTAGTTTTGAATGAAAGAAATGTATTAGAAGAAAGGCTATCTAATCTAGTTATAAAACTAAATAAGTACATCATAAATAGTAGGGTTAAAGTCCCAATAATTTTCTTCCACACTCCATGCTCTTTGACATTTTCCATAGACGTTTGGATATACTTATCCGTTACCAAATTCATGCTTTCTTCCAATGACGCATTAAAAATTGTTTGTTTCATCCCATTCTCCTATCCAAACCAACCTGAAGCTACTGATAACGGTTTGGAACTAAACTTTTCAAAAGCTTTACCTGCACTTGATACCATACGATTTACTTCTGTTTTGACGCTTTTGCCAACTTTAGAAACATTATCCACAAAATCATAGCCTATTTCCTTAACATCATCAGCAATATCTGGATTATAATATTTGAAGCCTTGAATTAATAATCCAGCTGTAAAACCTATTCCCGCACCTATAGGACCTCCAAGTGTAGCCCCCAACAGCGCTCCATCAACTGGTCCTACATTAGCTATCGTATCAACCGTACCACTAACTACCGACTTCCCTACATTGTGATAGGCTTCAGAATCTTTGTCAAAATAGGCTGAGGCACTTCTAACGCCACCTTCTAACACTACTGTACCAATCGCAAAAGCTTTACTTGAAATCGCTTTACCAATCTTTCCAGCTCATTAATTTTGGCATTGAGACGTGCCATCGATTGACCAGCTCGTAGCTGCGTCTCTTGTTTGGCAATCGGGTCCTTCAGCTTAGACGCACTTTTGAACTGGCTTTCTGCAGACGCTAGTAANGTTTTCTGAAGGGATATCTGTTCTTCTAAGACATCTGAATCCAAGCTTTCTGGCGCTACTTCTGACACATAATCNGCTGGGAGTTTAGCGGCTGCTTTGGCAATCCCCTGCGATAAGAGGATACCCCCCTGCATCAATGGCACTAAAATACCTGTCGCATAAGCTTTGGCATTGTCGTAAGCATTCCCAGACAGACTGTCTGATGCTGAAAAAGAACTCAAACTNGTNATAGCAGCCTGGTAACCAGCTACNCGACTAGCACTCATTGAACTAACTNAATTNGCTTGTGCGCTAGAAGCNCCTAGTTCCATTTTTACCATTNTCTGCTTCTCCTTTCTCTTTGCGATCTCCCTGCATGACGAGTTGCCTCTCNTTGATAAGGGTAGCTTCTTCGGTTAATAAGCGCTCTCTGTCTCGACTGAGTGATAACTGATAGGCATCGTAATCATCCTGGTAAAGACTACCGACTTGACGAAACGATTGCTCCAATGCCTCCATATCTAAACGGTCTTGTGAGGACAAGGGCAACTCACTGATACGATGAAATAGCACTTGTTGGTAGGCCAGATGATTGTCCAAATCCTCTTGCAACTGACGAAAGGTATAGGCTTTTTGTACCAGCGTTTCCTGAGCTAGGGCATTTGCCTTAAGCCCTTTCTGAATAGTATCTAATGCTTTAGTATCCATAGGCATCACCGAAATAAGCTTGGATTAGGAGAAAAGGTCGGATTTGGCGGGAGAGCAGCACCGTTTTGAGAGAGAAAATCTGAACCATTACGGTCTAGTAACAACATTGAGCTAAGCCTTGTATCTGTACTCTCAAACTCACTAGCCATACCATTAATAATCGTGATAAAAGAGTTGATAGCTGTCGCAATCTCATTACTTTGTGTTTCATCCAAATCAATCGCATCACCAGCAGACTGATTACCTTTTAACGTTGTGTCACTATCTTTGGTAGCCTTCCCAACGCCTAAGAGTTGGGCCCCACCTTGACTGATACTAGTCGCATGACTAGCGGCTGTATCACTGCTACTGTTGATCAATACCATGTCGTGTTTTCCTTTCTAATAACGTGTCAATTTCAAAGCCTGTGACTGTTTCCTATCATGAAGGTAAGCCACATCAAGTTCTGGCCTAGGTTCACGACTATTATAAACCTTATCCAAGAAGGTTTGGTCATTAAGACGCATTCCCAAGAGAACATACTGCATGCGATCTTTGAGCAGTTTGTTTAAAGCATCAGCTTTGGCTCCTGTAAACTGATAAGGGCTACCAATAATAGCATGCATACCAACACTTGGACCACTCTCCAGCAAGACCGTCATATCTGCAAGGGCAGGATTGGCTTGTCCAACAAAGGCTTCAAAATCTGGAATGATCACTAACCAAGGCTCCCGATGCCCTGTCTTCTGGCGCCGGGTAATTTCATAACTTAATTGTTTCATAATATCAGAAATNCCCTCATTTGTCACATATGTTCTAACCTGATCAGCGTATTGTTTGTAGCTGCCTCTAGCATCTATAAGCATTGTCTTAGTTGCTGAAAGGCTGGTAAAAATGCGTAGAAGATGATGTGTGATAGTTGTATAGCTGTCATCATTATCCGACAAATAAAGCAGGTGTTTGAAGTTGGCTAACGGGATACCTATATGTTCCACGTTAGTCATATCTAAACCGATTGGAAGTTCCCCTTTGGCAAGACCTTCTTGCACACTGTCCCTAGCCAGATAGTCCTCAAACGCCAATTCTTCTGGAACAATTGGGATTGGTTTGGGTAGGGGGCCCTCATAGGCTTCTGACATGGCTGTCGCTTCTGCTTTTATCGCGGTTACTTGTGACACGGGGTCATCGCTTTGCGTTGGTAAGGCAGCTTGGAAGACTTCTGGCTCCTCCATACGAAGCAAACCACGACCAGGGAGGTCTTCCATGATATGTTGGTTGCGCCCGATGAGGGTTCTTGCTTCACTATCGTCTGTCATCTTAAGCACAATACGGGTCTTTAGGTTGGTTTGTAGCCCTGGGCGAATGACCGATTGACGACCTGCCGTTAAAACAAGGTGCATCCCCAGACTCCCCCCCTCACGAGAGATGGTTTGGAAGAGATTTTCCAGGTCTTGTCCCTGAGGCATTTCCTTAATCCCATCAAAGTTATCAATCACAATCAAGATGTCTGGCAAGGTCTCCCCGCTCACTTGACGGTAGAAGGTGATGTTAGAGACCGCATGACGACTAAAGCGTTTCTTACGGTCAGCCATCTCAGCTTTAAAGCGAGCCATAACCTTGGTTAGTTTTTCAGTATCATCTAACAAGAAGTTATCAGCCACGTGCGGCAAGTCTCTGAGCGGCAAGAGCCCGTTAGTCCCAAAGTCAAAGAGATAAACGTGCAGGTGCTCTGGAGTGAGTTGGCGACTGAGGTCCATAACCATGGTTTGAAGGAGACTTGATTTCCCCATGCCTGGTGCTGAGTAGATGACCAAGTGTCCATCGGTCTCAAAGTGATGACTAACGGCTTCTTGGGTCTGACGGCTAGGAATATCCACAAAACCAATCATCGCTTCTAAAGAACGAAGCCCTTTAGCCCAGAAGACCTTAAAGTGACCAGGACGTAAGCTCTCCACTGGAATCACCTTTTCTAACGGCGGTAACCAAGGTTGTGGGAGGGCTTTGATTCCCATGTCAGACACCAAGGCTTGAATCCCTGAGACAACCGCATCCAGCTCTGAGGGCACTTGACGGATATCATCAGCTTCTGCCAAGCCTGAGAGATCTTCGTTGAGAATCTCGTATTGCCCTAGAGCATTGATGGCATAGATGGTATGGTCTTCAATCCCTTGGGCTTCCTTCTCTGGCTGGTAGTCAGCCCCTGAGTAGGCTGACTGGAAGAGTTCATAAACTTCATTATTACCAACCTGGAGATAGGCACGACCAGCTTGGGTAATATCTGCCGCATCGGGTGTGCGAAGCATTTCCATAGAGTCTTGACGATCAGCCACCTTAAGTGCCAATTTGAAGCGAGAGTTGGACCAGATCTGATCATTAACGACCCCTGTCGGTTTCTGTGTTGCTAGAATCAAGTGAATCCCCAAGGAACGCCCGATACGGGCTGTGGAAACCAACTCGGTCATAAACTCTGGTTGGTTGGCTTTCAACTCCGCAAACTCATCAGAAATCAAGAAGAGATGAGGCATAGGCTCGCTCACCTCGCCAAGTTGATACTTCTTCTGATACTGGTTGATATGATTGACATTGGCAGCTGAGAAGAGGCGTTGCCGGCGCTTGAGCTCCGCATTGATGGAAACCAGAGCCCGCATAGACTGGGCACCATCCAAGTTGGTGATGGTACCAAGCAAGTGTGGTAGGTCTCTGAAGAGGTTGGCCATCCCACCACCCTTATAATCGATGAGGAGAAAGGCCACATCGTGGGGATGGAAGTTAACCGCGAGCGATAAGATATAAGACTGGATGATCTCAGACTTACCAGAACCGGTGGTTCCTGCGACCAATCCGTGTGGCCCGTGGGCTTTTTCATGGAGATTGAGACTAACGATATCACCTTGACCACGTAAGCCTAGAGGAACCGCTAAGCTCTTATAAGGGCTATTTTGCGACCAGCGACTTGGTACTGCCAGGTCTTCAAAACGCTCAGCTTCATACATCTCCATAAAAGTCACGCTCTCTGGAATAGATGATTTCAGATTTTGAAGATGGTTGAGCGGTGCTAGCCGTCTGGAAACAGACTCTTTGTCAAAGTCTTCTGGGAAATGGTCCAAAGCAAACGGTGTCTCTTTGAGTGTCCCTTCTTCCATCAAGAACTGTCCTTGATTACGGTCATTGATGGAAACAATGGTTTTAACATTTTCAGAAAGGCTAGAGAGAACGTCTTGGACAAAGACCAGGCTACAGCCAAGAGAGGTAGGGTCTTCGGTGAAGAAATCCATAATCACATGATCCATGATCAAACTCTCATCGGTGACGATAACCACATAATGAGGCGTAAAGAGGGTGGTCTCCCGTCCTTCGGTCTCCTTAGCCGCATTTTGACGACTTTTCAAGATTTGGTTGAGGCTGTTAAGGACTTGGTCACGCGTACGTTGATTATAGACAAAACCACGCACATTCATTTCTTGAAGCGTCGCATGAGGGAGCCAGCGCATCCAGTCCCACTGCTCTTTTTCCTCCTCTGGCATGATCGTAATAAATTGCACATCATGATAAGAATGGAAGACCGCTAGCTGATGCACCATGAGCTGCAGTTGTTCAATCACCAAGGGTCTTGGCCCAAGGTAGCCGACTGGCCCATGACTAAGATTTGCCTCAATCGGCATCTGTTTGAGGGTTAAATGACGACGATAGAGTTGATATCCCTCAACCTCTAAAGGATCCTTCACTCCAGAACGCTCTGTTTTGGAATAAGTCAACTTATGACTGGTTTCGACCTCACCTAAGCCCAAGCGGTAATACAAGAAATCAAACTGTTGGGGTGTTTTTTCATAAATCCTGTGATCAAAGGTCTTGGTTAAGGCCGCAATAGTCTCTAGATCAGGGTAGTGATAGAACTGCCCCTTACGTTCGCGGTTATCTAATGCCGTCAACTCTTTGGATTTATCCGAAAGGTAGAGATGGTAGGTATTGATACGCTCTTCTAGATCAAGCTTATACTGTTTACGGTTTTTAAAATAACCAGTGATGGAAAAGGTAATTGTCACCAGACTCATGGCCATAGTGGCGATAATGTAGAGCCCGCGAGGTTGGAAAATCGTAATCAAAGTCATCACACTGATCATAATGATCGGTGGCAAGATTAATTTGACGAGCCCATCTTTGGGTTTATTGGGTTCGTTACCAGGAGCATTGACAGTGACCTTTTCTTCACTCGCACGGTAAATTATCCGGGGTGAGCGATGAAAATCTGGGTAGTTGTCATAAAAATCATAGTCAGAACGAGCCTTCGCAATCAGCTCAGTCTGTAGCTCCTCCTGTCCCCAGAGGTAGAATTCATCTGGGAAAACTTTCAAGGTCATTTGGTTGAAACTGATTTCAGTTCCAAAGTCCAAATCTTCTTGATGACCATGCCAAATGTGATTATCCAGGTAGAGCTGGCCTGAAATAGCATGGAGCTGCCAACTATCTCCCTTTCTTTCTAACTGGAAGGAAGCAGGACTGTCTGCGAGAAAAATATCACTACCTTTTTGATGACCAACCAAAAGCAATTGACGGTCTAAAGGAGATAGAATGGTTGCTTTCCCTGTATTAAGGAAAAAGCTAAGCCCTTCAATTTCTTGCCCCTGCTCAATTAAACCGGATTGTTCAAGATAACTATAGTATAGCTTCCCAGCTTCAGCTTTTAAGATAAATTCTGACTCTAAACACTCAAAAGATAGACCGTTTTTGGCTTCTCGATCGATGCGAGTACTTTGACCATCCTCTAAGTAGAGGGAATAGCGGTATAAGGTGTCATAAATGATAACTTTCATAAGTAACTATTTCTCCTCTACAGTTTCCTCATCTGTAGTATCTTCTTTTTGTTCCAATCGTTCGGTACGATCTTCCCAATAGGTATCAATCTCACTTTGCAAATCTTTAAGTTGTGTTTGGCGTTCTTCTCCAGAAAGATTACTATCTGATTTGACTTCCTCTATTTTTTGTTCTAAAGCATAGATAATCAAATCTGTAGATTCTAAACGTTTAGAAATATCAATGGCATCATCATTTTCTCCACGTCCACTTTGAATCCAAAAATCAAAATAGAGCTCCTCTGTCTTCAAAGTAACATTATTTAAAATAACAGCCTCCTGCTCTTTAGAAAAGTTCAATCCTTGGATGTAAGAATAGGCTAGTTCATATTTTTGAGTATATGGTAGTTTATCAAGTGGCACATTTGATAATTTATCAATAACATTTGAGAAATTATTTTTGATAAATGCAGTATCAGCATCTAATAATTTAGTATTCAATGGATTCTGGATAAAAACAAAGTAAATTAAAGGAACCATTAATATAACCGATAAAGCCGATAGCCAAATTGTTGCAAACTTATATATTTTGTGGCGTGTTTTTGACACCAAGCTTAAGGATCTTACTTCACGTTCTTTTTGCTTTTCATATTCTGATATTAAGAAGGCTCGAATGTCTTCTACATCATCTAGAGCTTTTACAGTTTCTAAAAATTCAGGAAGTTTGACAACTTCCAAAGAGCCTTTGTACAGATCCGAGAAGTCATTTGATGTCATCAAACTCACTAAATAGCACTTGAACTGCTTGATAAAGTCACTTGTTGTCAACACATCTGGTACCATTACTTTTTCAAGAGCACGATAGGCAATCATAGGTTGACTATTTTTTGTGATAAACAAGTTATAGGGATGCAAAATGACCGTGACTGGTAATTTTAAGACTCTTTCTAAATCCAAAACATTTAAAGCTAACCTTAGCTTTTCAGACAAAGACATGTTGCGACACTCTTCAAAACTTAGCCCTTTTTCAGGAAGTTGATAATGGAAGTGAACACTGTCTTCATCCATAGTCATTCCAAGTTCAAGAAATTCTGGGTGGTGTAGTTTTAACATGGACAAAGCTTGTAAATCATGAGTTTTAATATCTGACCGCTTAAGCGCTAGGTTCCAGCTAGTATTTGTTTTGTCAAATTGGAATAATTGTTGTTCAAATGTGAATTGATCCATTAAACACTCCCTTCTTCTATCTTTAATTGATCGCCAGACGCTAAAGGAAAATCTGACAATACATCTCCCTCGTCCAAAAGCAAGCCTTTATTGAGTACCTTCAATTGGTATTTCACACGTTTTTTGGGATATGAGAATATAGTGTCTAGTTCCTTAATAAGTTGTTTGGTTTCAATTTTTCGTGGTATTCGAATATCATAATTATTGTCATTTAAATAGATTGTTATATTAATATGTGTTTCCATATCTTTCTTTCCATTTATTCGTTCAGTTCTTGCTCTTGCATTTGGTGATACAAAAGATAAGTCACCACAGTAGAAACTGTTAATACGACGATCATCAGAGCAATATAAATGATCTGGTAAGGGGTCATACCGTTATTTTGGACTTGCTCCTCTGTCATGATAAAATTCTGTTCTGATTGCTCGGAAAAAAGTTTAGTGATTTCTCCTTGATTTGACATCATTTTATTTGATGTGAACAATGTCTCTCTTTGCTTCTCCTGAGCTACTTCTAACTGTTTTTGATAATCTAAAAACTTCACTTGGTCGTCTTCTTTAAAGAGCTCGCTAATATGACCTGGCTGAAACCCAGTATCAAGCACTTCTTCTTTTGAAATACGGTCACTGTCAAACTGTAGAGAATTATCTTTTAGGCCATCTGAATGCACAGAAGTGGTGGCAGAAAATATTAATACTATAACTACTAAAAGAATACTTTTTTTCATTTAAACCTCTTTTGAAGTTACTACTCTTTCGTAAGCAATTGTCACAAAAATATTAAGAAGTAAAAGTAATACAATCGCAAAAATAAGGAAAACAAGGTAAAAAAACGGTGGTGTTGTACCATCAAAGATTGAAGACAAGCGATTTTCAAACAAAATCAATGGATTAATCTTTTTCATCAATGCTGGTAATCCTGAAAGCACAGTCGCTGTTCCAATAGCATTTGACAGATAAATGAAACTAATAATCATAAAGAAATTGAATCCCATACCAATAACTCTAAGATTTTTTATGACAAAGTATTGACCGTGAACCAATAAAAAGGCAAAGAAGGTGACTAGCACAGTCCAGATTGGTATATATTCATTCTCAACAGCCAAACTTCGACTAGAAATTATTCCTAGAATAAGGCCAATTACTAAAGATAAAGCACTTAATAATGCTGTATTTAACCAATCTGTCTCCAAAAACTTATTCAGTTTGAAGCGATTTTTCAGACGCGCTATCGTTTTTTGGGTTGCAAAAATATAAGCGGTGAAGAGAGTTACCATTTCTAACAATAGTACCCAAGTAAAAGGACGGTAAGCATTTATTGTTGCTCTAACTGATGATGATTGTTCTGTGACAGGATTTGCTAGGAAATCAAGAAGAACATCATTTGGCACACCGTTTTGATAAGCATTATTGAAAACTTTTGCAAAAGAATCGATAAAGTTACCATTATTTTTTAGTTCCTCATCAAATTTATTCATCAAGGCGGTTGCATCCATAGACAATTTATTGCCATTTGTTTCTGCATTTTCAACTTCTTTGTTAAAGTTATCAAACACATCTTTAACAGAATTTGCCTGCTCTCTTGTTGATGCTGCAGTTGTTTCTAGCGTTGATGTTGTGCTTAATAGCTCTTGTAGACCACTGCTAATATCCGAGAGACTGGTGTCCTGATTGGTTTTATCATCGTTTGCTGCACTATTAGCATCTAGTAAAGCTGATGAATCCGCATTAATTTGCTCAAGAAGGGTTAATTGTTCTCCAATCTGAATAGCCAGGTCTTCATTGGTGGTTTGAATATCAGCCATCGATGTTGACAATTCAGATTGAGAGGTTTTCAATTCTTCTAATTTTTGTTTAAGAGCTGTTTTTGAATCATCTGAATCCTGATATGATGCCAGTCCTAGTTTCAATTTCTCTTTCAAAATACTTGAAATGAGACCATAAGCATTTTGATTCATAAATGAATCTGTTAAACTGACCACATTCCCATCTTCATATGTATAGTAAGTTGCCATTAAAGTCCCTGCGTGATTATAGGCATCGATCACTGCTTGCACTTTTTTCTGATAAGCAATCTCGGCTTCTTGGTAAGCTTCTTCTTCTTTTTTAGTTTCTACGTTTTTTTCTATAGAAACATCTCCGATTTCTATATTGAAGGTAGATGATTCTGGAACTGTAGTTGTTGTCGTGGAAGAAGTCGCATTTGACGGACTAGACATCTCGTCGCTTAATGGAGCAGATATATCGTCACTAGTTTCGATAGCAGAGCCCGTATTTTCAGTCGTCGTTGTAACTGTTGATGTATAAGTATAATGAACAGTAATGTCATTCACTTGACTTGGATCAATTGTTGTAGGATTACTCGCGTTAACACCGTTAATATCAATACTATCAATAGTGATATTACTATTATTTGTTGTAATCCTTAGATTTTGTTCTGGATTGTTTTTATTATCTGTTGGCTCAGTCCGAATAGTTGTTAGAGCAGTTTTCTTATCCTCAAGATCTGTGTATAGCGTTTCTAACTCTTTTGCAGATGAACTATCTACGCTTACATTAAGAGAGGAAGCTAACGCGGCGTCAAACGAAATCTGTTTTAAGGCATCCTGATCCAATCCAGTGAGGGAGGAGGGGTCGAGGCTAGGAATAGCTTTCAGACCACCCTCAACTAAAGCATCAATATTATCTTGAAACTCAGTTGTTGAATAATCTAGTGGTTGATCTGTATCGGTATTTAAAAAATCTTTTAATGTTAATTGTTTTAAATCGTCAATTGATACACCGTAATAAGCTGCTAATTGTTCGTCAACAAAAGTATCGACATTTTCCAATTTTTTATCTAGAATATCTTGTTGATCTTTTATTAGCTTCTCTAAATCAGCAATTTTTTGATTAGCTTGAGATAAAGCACTGTTATTCTCAATATTATCTGCTTCATCAGTTTCTCTTGTGTCAGTTTCTTCCCTTGAAGAACTAGTGCTAGATGTATCCCTCGAACTGCTTGGAACTGTCTCTGTGGTACTTGTGTCTGTACTATCATCAATAGTATCAATCACATCTTGAACATCATCACTTGTCTTTGCTTCTTCAGAAACTTTAGCGATTTTATCAGACAGTTGACTCTGAATAGTTTGGGTAGCCTCTATAAGACTGGTTAACTGAGTCCCTAAGGTATCAGTATTCATTGACATTAAAGCTTCTGTAAACTCACTGGTTGAAATATCGCTCTTTGCTCGTTGTTCCATCAATGTCTTCAATGAGGTTTCAACGCCGTTCTGTGATTCCATCAAAGTGTTATAAAAATCATTATCACTTGCTAATGAATCTTGTAACCCCTGATTTGCTAATAAACTACTGTTAGCTGATGCAACTAGAGAAGGAAAAACATTTTTAAAATTCTCTGTTGGTTGCAATAGCGTATCACGGTAATTTGAAATATTACCTGATTGTACTTCATAAACACCCTGTACATTTTGTTGGGCAGTGTAGAGGTTACTTAAAATACTAGCCATATACATATCAACCAGCTGACTATTTAAATCAGAGACAATATCTTTACCTAACTTATTTGCATTATTTTCAATTTGAAGATTACCGCCTCCGTTAACCTTATATGTGACTGTTGTTCGCTCAACATTAATATTATTAACATCTAAGATTTTTGCTGAAAAATCACTGGGAATAATAACCATCAATTGATACGTACCATTATTCAAACCTGCTTCAGCAGACCCGCGACTAACAACAGACCAATTTTGACTATTATCGTTTTCGAGTTTCTTGACATAGGCTGCACCAAGATTATAAGACTCATTATGTGTTGAGGCAGCCTTATCTTCATTCACAATGGCAACATTAAGTAGCGCATTTTCCTTTTTTAATCGTGTTTCTCTACTTTTTTCATTATTATGTTGAATAGCGGTATTTAAGCTAACAATAGCCCATAGTAAGCCAAATATAGCAAACAAATAAATTCCGTATTTAACAGGTTTGGAAAGTTTAAACATATCTTTTTAATCTCCTAAACATTTTTTCTCTTCTATTATATCAATAAAAATACATTATTTTCCTTGCATTTTGTAATTTTTCATGATTTTATTTCTTCATTTATTGCATTAAACCATAGTTAATACAGAATTTAGGTTGATTTTTTTATGGTAATCATTCGTATAGCTTTCTCTGTAGTAAACATTTATATCATCTCCTGACTCCAGCTGATAACTCTGCATAAATAATCTATTTGAAATGAAGTCAGTGATTTTCATCACATAACATTTCTAGATTTCCATTGACTAGCACGGAAAAAAACTATCCTTCCCACTTGTCTCTTTATTACCTTTTTTCTCTCTATTTTTATATTCCCTGAAAAATTTAGGAATCTTTGAATAATAAAAAAAGCAGAAAGGCATTTTGCCTTCCCGCTCCACCAATAATTAGCTTCCTGGATAGATTTGTGAAGCCATTTGTGAATCTGTTTCTTCAAGTGTTGTAGCAACAGAATTAAGTTGTTGATTAATTGCAGTTAGCAATTCTGCAAACTCTTGAATTTTTGGTGATAGCTCGTTGAATTGCTGTTCAAAGCTATCAAATGCTGAACCTTCCCAGTTTTCACTAATAACAGCTTGCTCATTAGTCAAGGTTGTCAAAACATCTGTCACTGTCTGAGATCCGTTAGAATACTGAACAGCAGACTGACGAAGTTCTTCAGGGGTAAGTTTAATTGTAGCCATTGTAGACCTCCTAAATTTTATGTAACAATATTAACAAAATATAGACTATTATGCAATCGATTTCTGAAAAAATATATCTTTTATCTCATGAGAGCATTAAAAAAACTAACAAAGTTTACATTTCTACCATTATTGTCCGAAAACGTAAGTTAATGAAGAAGCATCAGTAGGTGAGAATGTTCTGAAAGAAATCTTACCGAGCCCCACAATGTTTGATTCTGTAATAAGAATACTCCCATCTTCATTGACAGCCTCTACAATTGCCACATGACCATAAGTCCTATCTGCACCAGCTTGTCCTGGCGAAAATGAAACAGCTGCGCCAACTTTTGGAGTATGACTTTTCTCATAACCAAGTTTATACTGCCAATCACCACCATTTCCCATAAATGGTCCAAAAGAATAGCCCAATTCTTTTGCCCTATTATAGACATACCATGTGCATTGTCCCCAAGGGTAAGTTGCTGCACTATATTTTTCTAGGTTCATGTCTTTTATCATGCCAAACTCAGGAAGTGCTTGACCTACAATTGCTCCACTTGAAACAAATCGATTTAAATTTTTAGGAGCTTTAGGCGTTCCACCATGCTGATCAATCCATTTATCGATATCTTCCATAATTTTAGCACGTCGCTTTCCAGTTCCTGATGTATCTGTGTAATAAACCCCGCCATCTTTAGAAACATTCAGGACTCCTGCCGCATTTTGGAGAGCCTTTTCATCCTGTCGTTTAAAACTATTATTTTTATTTTGAATAATTGCCACTTGGGTAAGTTCCTTGATAGCATATTCATCATTATTATAATGTTTGGCATTATTAGGATTATTGTCAAATGCCCCAAAGCCAAAAGCATTAGCTTGATTATCACTTGCAACTCCTAGAGTTCCCAGTGAACTTTCTTCTATTGCTATCGCAATAATGGCTCTTACATCTAAACCGCTGGATTTCTCCCACTCCAACAATTTTTCGCCATTAATTCGATTTCTGTCATAATTGATACCCGTACTATTAAGAAAACCATCCAATTGATCTGATGAAATCCCAAAACGTTTCGCTAGTAAATCATGAGTATAAGCATCACTGCCAGACCAGTGCTCAACATAGTTGTCACCAGTTATGACACTAGTCATTAAAGCAAGATCAGACAAATCTGATGTAATGGTCTGGTGAATAGTCGAATGAACAGATGTAGGATTAGCTTGAATATTTTTTCTATTTGATTCTGCCTTTCCTGAATCATTCGACAGATTTTGATATTGAGGTTTCTCCAAAGATATTTGATTAGATTTCGAATCCTGTACTTTGGTAGGGGTCGGTTTGACAGATTTCTCTGGTTTATCGGATTCACCTAAACCTTCGTTTGAATCTTTATTTGATTGCGGTAGCACTTGCTCTGGTGATGTATTAGTAGTCGTTTCCACTTCTTCACTCGTGTCAGTACTTACTTCTACAATAGTTTCTGAAGTTGAAGTTTGCTCCTTAGGGTTTCTAATATCTTTTGAAGAAGCATTACTATTGTCTTTTGATTCTTGAGTTTCAAAAGGTAAAGGGGCTTCTGTTCTAGATTCTTCTATTTTATCCAAAGTCTTCTCTTTACTTTCAGAAGTTTTGTTTTCTGCCATGGTTGTCACAGCCATAGCTGGATCAGCAACCGAAAACACTAAACTACTCAATAACAGTAAAGTCAGCACTTTACTCTTTCTCATTACTATCTCCTTTGGTGAATTAATAAATTTGATAAATATACAAAGTTGCTATCAATTATAACATTAAAAAGCAAAAAATGTAAGTCCAATTTTCACTATTCAAACAATTCTTAAAGGTTTGGCTATAAAAAACACTACTCAAGTGAATAGTGTTTTGATAACGGTAGCTATTTTGTTGTTCATTTCGGATCAGACCTCTATTATTTAAAACTAATTGATTATTTTGTGAGATGCCGTATAATTCCTATTTAAAATTCACCACTCAAACAATTTCGTCATAACCTGTTACCAGTGTATCTACAGATTCATTAATTTTATCAGAAGTAGCTCCTTTGATGGCCGTATCTAGTTGTCCTTTTATGTTGGTAACAGCAGTTTTAGTTTGAGTTGCCTTTTCTTGAATAAGTTGTTTATAGGTCTCAATATTATTATTTTTCTTGGTGACGACGGCCTTAGCTTGGGTAATAGCTCTTTTTGTCTCCATTGACCGACGCATCATTTTTAGAGCATGCGCATGCTCTTCTTCTGTATAATACTCATTGGTAGGTACTAGCATATTTTTGTCGTAACCTCTCTATTTTGTCCTCATAATCAAGTCGTTTTTTCTGAAAGTTTTCTCTCGTCATACTCTCATCATTGTCAATATCAGCGATTTTTTGATGATAAATGATTTCTGATTCTCCGACTAGACCCTCTAATTCATTAATATGGGCTACTAAATCATCTCCTGAATCACCAAGAACTTCTTCGAACTGCTTCATAAGCATTTGTTCATTTTCAACCAGACGTTGTAAATCCACCCAACGCTGGTGCAACTCTAGGCGTTCATCTTCGTATATCTGGAGTTGACGAGTATAATCAGCAATAAACGCCTCATATTCAGATTCTTTTGCAGAAAGTTCTCGGTAGGCTTTCATCCCTAAGTCTATCTTGTCCAATTCTCAATATCCTTTGCTAGATTTTTATCGGTGGCTATGTTTGCTTGAATCACTTGGTCAACTTGTCCCTTTAAAGTCGTAAAGGCTTCGGCCTTCGTGCCAGCATTTGTCTGACCAACCTCAAGCGTCGACTGAGTCTCTGTCACAATGCTCTCATAAGTAGCCCCTTGGCTTGCAAATAGACTCACAACTTCATCGTAACTCAACTCTTGGTAAGCTGTAAAGTCGATCGCCTCCCATAAGCTCTTAGCTTTCTCGACACCTTCTTTGACGACTTGCTCAATATCATCAGCGCCAGCTTGAGCAGCAGCAGCCATGCCCTGTGCCACAGCAGCACCTTGAACAGTGTCCAGAAAAATCTGTTCCCTACTACTGTATCCGCCTTTTGCCAACTGTTCACTTTTGGCAGTAATGCGGGCCATAACAGCAATCGTTTGAGCATAAGCACTGACGACTTTATCCGTCACAACTTTGCCATCCAAATCTTTTAGCTGCCCATCCTTGGTAAATTGCCAATTAGTCAGTGAGTGATCTGATATGCTATTTTTTATATTGTCCTTGCCTTTTGTGACCTTGGGGTAAATAGCTGTTTTCGTCACATTGCCCATGACATTTCCGATGTCATCATGCTTATTGCGATAATTACGGAACTGTTCTGGATGTTCTTGCATATACTTGATTTCCTTGTCAGAAATCATCTTATGAATATCTGGACCATTGTAGCCGACATTGGCATAACCTTGTTTTAAACCCACATACATGGCAAGTGACTGTCCTAAGGAGTGACCAGTCGTCGTGATAACAGCATTGGGATTTTTCCTTTTGACTTCTTTCTCTACTTGCTTGGCGAAGTCTAGGGCGGTCGCTGATTGGGCAGGTATCATCATCCTGTTAGGATGAAACCCATAAGCTTCTGTATCTCCTAGGCCAATCATTTTCCCATCTGTAACCAAATCTGCGATATTCTCAGAATTGGTACCTGCATAAGCAATCACAACCTCGCTGTAATTAGGAATAGGAGTCTTTTTTTCATCATATCCCATAATTGGAGCAACAGCCATAGCTTGCATACCATTATCTACGTTTTCTTTAGCGTTAATAATGACATACTTGCCATCAGCAACCTCTTGTCCTGTCTGATAAGGCCTTTTTACCTTTCTTGAATCCACTTTGTAGACATCGTCCGATATTTTATTATAATCTCGTTCTGTTATCATAAATCAATCCTCAATGTACTTTATTTTAATATTTTCAATATCAGTTGCCTTTTTCTTATCTTTTAAATACCATATTTCTCTCGAATAATATCCACTTCCATCAAGTTCTTTACCGAATTCAGTCTCACTAAAAGAAATATAATAGGCATCATTAACTAAGATTGTGATATGCCAATATCCAGTTTCTACAATTTTCTCAAACTCCGTAAATTCGATATTTTTAATAGTATCACCATCTGATAACTCATAGTTCTCAACAAAATATTTGACAATCCTATCTTGTTCTCTTTTATAATTTTGTTCTCTTTTCTTCTCTTGACTATTAAACATCAATATTCCTCCCATTATTAAACCTATCAATATAGTAACCAAACCTGCTATTAAGCTTTTCTTCATAAGTAATCTCCTTATATTATCCCATAAAACAATGAAGTTCATTATCTTATAGTTTAACACAAAGAGTTTGTTTGATAGGGTTATCTACTTTTCCAGAATCAACATCATAAGCACGGTCTGCAAGGGTTTTATAATCTTTATCTATTACCACTTTTACTCCTCAAAATAATCTATCTCAACATTATCTATAATATTATTCTCCAGTATATCATCGTTTTCTTTAAACTCTTTCGGCGAATAATTGGATGTTTCGATTTCTCCTCCTAATTCATCTTCTGTAAATGAAATTTTATATGTTTCATTAATTTTAGTTGTTATTCTCCAGGTTCCTGTCATATCATTTTGTTTAAACTCTATAAACTCAATCTTACTTACTGGTTTTCCATCAGTTAATCCTACGTGATTTTCGATATATTGAACAATTCGATCCTGTTCTTCTTTATACTTCGACTCATCCTTACTAGGAAAGGAATTAAACATTATTACGCCTCCTATTATTAAACCTGTAAATATTACCACTAAACTCACTATTAAACTATTTTTCCTCATAATTCCCCCTTATATTATGCTATAAAACAACAATGATTATTACCTTATAGTATAATACAAATATTTCACTTCATATCTAGCTTTTGTGACCTTGGGGTAAATAGCTGTTTTCGTCACATTGCCCATGACATTTCCGATNTCATCATGCTTATTGCGATAATTACGGAACTGTTCTGGATGTTCTTGCATATACTTGATTTCCTTGTCAGAAATCATCTTATGAATATCTGGACCATTGTAGCCGACATTGGCATAACCTTGTTTTAAACCCACATACATGGCAAGTGACTGNCCTAANGAGTGACCAGTNGTNGTNATAACAGCANNNGGATTTTTCNTTTTGACNTCTTTCTCNACTTGCTTGGCGNAGTCTAGGGCGGTCGCTGATTGGGCAGGTATCATCATCCTGTTAGGATGAAACCCATAAGCTTCTGTATCTCCTAGGCCAATCATTTTCCCATCTGTAACCAAATCTGCGATATTCTTAGAATTGGTACCCGCATAAGCAATCACAAACTCGCTGTAATCCGCCTTACCATTTTTATCAACCGGTGCTACCGCCATGGCCTGCATGCCGTTATCAGTGTTGTCTTCTACTTTGAGGACTTGGAATTGACCTAAATTTTTGTTTCTCCTGTCAAAATAATACGTTTTTCTTTTATTTTGGTATACTGTCCATCATGTTTATTGTGATCAACACTGTAAACATGATCGGCTATCCATCTGTATTGCTTTTCTGTTACCACACTATTCTCCTAAGTATGTAATTTCTATATCACTAATATTTACAGGTTCATCATTATCTAATGGAGTTGATTTTTCTAAATCTATAAAATCTTCTATAGGATCCAAGCCAATATCTCCGTTTGAATCATCAAATTCTTTCAAGGATTCAACCTGTACAATATTAGTCTCTGCTTTCTCATCTATTCTAAAGACTAAACTGTAAGTACCTGTAGTAGGGTTTTTCTCACAATTTAAAAACTTGACTTTATTTACATCATAACCACGTGCAATCCAGCGCACCACATTATCCTGTTGACGTTTTGTTAATGTTTCTTTTTCTTTCATACGACACCCTCCTATTAAAAAAACGATTAATATAATAACTAGACTTACTATTAAACTATTTTTCCTCATAATTCCCCCTTATATTATGCTATAAAACAATAATAATTATTGTCTTATAGTATAACACAAAGATTTTTACTCATAACTGTTCCTCTAACATGATAGAGACATCTAAGATCCTTTTCAACTTGCTTGGCAAAGTCTAAAACGATTTTTGTTTGTATTATAATATCTACCTACATTTTTCCTGTTTATTGAGAGAATTCTAATTAGCAATCCATTGACCAGAATCCGTTTAATTAGTTGACTTAATATTTTTTAAACATTAACACATTGACATTTATGATATACTACTGATAATAAATAGTTATCGGTAGGAGAGAACTATGAAAAATTTGCCGAAAATTGAATTAAATAATGATGAAAAACTCTTTTTATTTGAAATTGATTCTAGAATAAAAGCATTATTACTAGAGTTGCCTGAATCATATCATAACAGCTTACAAATTGTAAGAGGAAGTCGTTTTCGCCCCCTATTAACATATTATGGGTATACATTATATTCTGATGAGTTAAATGAAACTATTTATCAATCAGCCACAGCAATCGAATTAATTCATAAGGCTTCTATTATTATTGACGATATTATTGATCAAGATATAAAAAGGCATGGTATGCCAACTGTTCATCAACAATATTCTCTAAATGAAGCTTTGATAATATCAGTATTTTTACTAGGAAAGTGTATAGAAATGCTGTCAGATATTGATGATTCTACTGTTAGATTATTTAGTCAGATGATTATTAAGATGTGCCAAGGAACATTGAGTGAATTAAATATTAACGATGAGACAGCTATTGCAGATATTAGAAAAATTTTGGACAACCAAACTTCTCAAGTAATACAGAATAGTTTATTGATTGGTATGAAATCCTATAATGAATCTATCAATAATCAATATTTGGAAATAGTAGGTTATAAATTAGGGTATTTGTTTCAATTGTTGAATGATTGTGAAGTATATTTTAATCCTGAATTTTCCATAAAATATAAAGGAAATATGAATTTTGATATTAACAAGCAGCGAAAAAATTTATGTTATTCATATTTAGAACAGTCTCTTAACTATAAAGAAAAATCCGAACTTGATCGCGGAAAGTACTCTATTCTGGATAATTTGTTGAATAAATATAACATATTGGATTTAATAAAAAAAGAAATTTACTGTATTGAATTAGATATACAGAATAATTTAAATATTTTAGGAGAAACTATGAATGTGCAACGCTTATCATTCTTTATTGACTATGCTATAAACTTAGCTAAAACTAGGGCGAGTATCAAATAAAAAGAGGCTGGGCAAAAAGTCTTAAAAATAGAAAACATCTTAGAATCGCGATGTCAGAAGCGTTGATTCTAAGATGTTTTTGATTGATAAAATAAAATTTTTATAGGAGGGGGAATTTTTTAGTTTTTATACGAAAACTAAAAAGAATGCAAAAACTCCCTCACTAAGATTATACACCTCATGAGGGCTTTATGTTCGTTTTCATTATTCTGTGGGTGAGGGCGGAGCCATCATGGATGTCTTGCCCAGTCTCTTTTGTTCAGTTATTATTGTGATAGAAAAGGGATTATTACGTTATACAGGTTGATTATCACTGGAATATAACCAAGAGGATTTACGTGTTGCCCGTTGAATAATTCAGGGAAATTAGGTGTGTCTCTATATAAATTAAAGAGATCGATAAAGTCTTTATTTAATTGTGATTGTTGATTCGGGCTATTGTCATATTCTAAAAGTCTATTTCTCTTTATTTTTTTTATAATAATCTTGATATAAGTTTTCCATAGATAATCAAATAATATATAACCCAAACCAATTAATATAACGATAATTCCCCATGTTATTATGAATACAATATCATTAGACGTATTTATATTTAGTTTATTATTTGAAAATGATATAGCAGATAAAGGAGTTGTTAAATAAAATAATAAAGTATAAGCAATCCCAAGGACACCAAAGTAATTACCAAAAGTGCTCATTGTGTCTGTGAATTTAACAATCCAAGTAGCCTCAGATGGATTATGAAGAGAAATTGGAGTAAATGTAGTAAATTCTAGATTTGCAATTTTTCTTAAAGTAAGAATGTAAAATATGTACTTTAAGTATAGTTGTATTGCAATAAAAACTGTAAAGATTAAAGTAATACTACCGTATACTGTAATAACTTTGTTCCACATTAATACTTTTAGCAAAATCAATGAAATGATATAGATAATTCCAATTGCTATAGAAATAATGATACTGTACCATTTTTGTAGATAAGTTCCAAATCTGTTACATATCGAAAATAGCGAATATCCATCAATAGTAATGCCTGAAATAGACAATGAAAGTAGATCCTCTTTCCTCGTTAGGGAATGATACGTTACAATTTGTGCAAATAGCAAAAGATTTACACCGATTACGTATACATAGTTATTCTTCAGCGAAGAGTCAAAAATTGATAGAATTATTCCAAAAAAAATCCAGCATGTAAAAATAACACCCCATAGACATTTTTTTGAAAGAATTTTATCAACAATCCATATATTCATAGCATTCTCCTACCGATAACTATTTATTATCACTATACAAAGCGTCAAAATCAGTCTATAATAGCGTCATTATCGTTAAAGGAGACTATTATGGAATATACTATTATTTCTAACTACTTGGATTATTGTAAAGCTCATAAACGCTTGAGTACACACACCCTGCGGGCTTATAAAAACGATTTAATGCAATTTTACAATTCCAATTACGAATGTGTGATAAGTTATATTGAAGGTTTGACACATTCAAACTTAAAGACTAGTACTTTACGGCGAAAAATCGCAAGTTTAAAAGTGTTCTATGGCTATCTTCAATTGAAAAATGTTATTACCGACAATCCCTTTAATCAATTACGGTTTCAATTTCGAGCAGAAAAAACATTGCCGAAGACAATCCCTCACGATAGTTTAAAAATCCTATATGCCTATCTACAAAAGAAGATTATCTCAGCCAAAACTATTTATCAAAAACAGAAAGCTGAAAGAAATTTGTTAATTGTCTCCTTATTACTTTCTACTGGCATTCGGATTTCTGAACTGTGTCATATTCAAATCAAAGATATTAATCTAACGGAACAAACACTCCAAATTCTAGGAAAAGGTAAAAAAGAGCGTATGATTTTTATTGGGGATGAACGAACTTTTCAGTTATTAAAAGCTTATATCACTTGTTATTGCACTCATACAGACGATTATTTATTTCCCGGAAAATCCCTAAAAAAACCACTAACAGAACAAAGTGTTCGTTTGCTTCTAAAAACAGCCAAAATACAAACCAGACTCACTACAACTATTACACCTCATATGTTTCGCCACAGCTTTGCTACGATGTTATTAGATAATGATGTCGATATTCGGTACATCCAGCAGATACTTGGACACAGTTCTATTTCGATTACTCAAATATATACACACGTATCACAATCAAGACAAAAAGAGATACTAAGTTCCTATAATCCAATTTCATCTATCTACACTTAATCAAAAACATACAAAAACAAAGACTACCTAGAATCAGGTAGCCCTATTTGTATTCCGTAATTCTACTTTTCACGAGGTTGGTCATAAGTCCAAGCACTAGCAGAATATTAAAAATAATAAAGGATCCTGTAAAACTCCAAACACCATTAGTTGCTAAATCTACTGAATAGAGGTATCTCTCAGTAAAGAAGAGATAGATTCCATAGATTTCAATAAAGATTAATCCACTGATGATCCCGATAAGAAATAAAGTACCTGAACCTTTCACAATCTGATAAAGGACAAGCAACATCAATCCTATTACGACGATAATTAAAAGGCTTTGTAGAATTTGCTCCAACATCTTACACCTCTTTCTAGGCTAATTGCTTGCGATAATAGTCAGCCTGTTCCTGGTTAAGTTCATCAAGTTGGGTAACCAAATCAAGGTATTTCGCCTTCAACACCTCATCTAGATCTGGAAAGTCATTCTCACGAGTTGTGATGATGAGTTCCAGCTGTCCAGTACTTTCACGCTTTGAAAAACTGTAATCAAAGGTCTCATCTTCATACTGTTCCTTTAAAGTTTGGTAGTTTGCCCTATCTACGGTTGAATCATTAATCGGCACAAATTTCCCAGATGAATCTTTAACATATTCTAGACCAATGTTATTATGATTGAGGGAAGAATGCGTGAAGACACCTGGCTTTTCTTTGGAGAAGGTAACTTGTGAGCCGTCTTCCAAGAAATACTTAGAAACTACACGAAACTCCATCTTGTCTGTTCGCCAGTCACCGTTTCCGTCATTTCGATAGGCAATAAAGCCTTCGGTAGGGGCATTTGGTACAACTAATTTCACGGCATCAGTTCCAGCTGGTGATACAAGGTTGGTAATATCGTAAGTCACACGACTAATCTTTTTTCCATTAAATTGTGCATGTTGAAGATTTTGATAGTTAAAACTAAGGGTCTCACCTGTATTGAAGCTATCATAGACGAAATATCCTGTTGAATCCAATATTCTTGAGTAGCCACCCAGCAAAGCATCGCCAGTTGAAATGATCTGATCAGGATTTCGGGTATTGGCTCCATGTTGTGCTTGTGGCTCACCGTTATTGAGATTGAGGGCTTGAGCAAGGGCTTCAGAAATATAACCTTCTTCACCTTTTGAAATCTCGGCCAAATCACGTTGATAGCGTTCCATTTCTTTGGCATTATAGGCATCAATCGCTTCATTTTCTTTTCTGGCAGCTTCTTCTTTTTCTTGATTGCGTTTTGTAATGGCTTCAATCTCAGCTGTACGATTTGAAACTAATTGTTGTTTCTCTTGATTAGCCTGATCCACCGCAGCTTGGCCTGTACGGTTTTCAGCATCTACAGCTGCTTGACTTGCCTGATTACGCCTTTCAATGGCTTCATTATCTGCCTTTGTCTTAGCAAGTCCAGCTTCATTTTCTTTTGAATGGCCTGATTTTTCGCAACAATATCATCTGCCTTGGTTTTCTTTTTTAGATAATCCGCTACAGCTTGTTCGTTAGTTGATTGAATGGTTTCAACAGCCTTGCCATAGTTTGTATAGTCTAGTACAGATGTCCCATTTCCTGATGAAACTACTTGTTCTTTTACTGTCACATCAGCATCTGCATACTGGGATTTTAGGTCATTGACTTTAATATCAACCCAAGCATTTGTCTCTTTACCAATTAGATTGGCCCCTTCGTAGTCCTGTGTCAGCTCCTTATTTTCTTGTTCAATGCGGGCTTTATTCGATTTGTATGTCGTTTTATCAGCTTTGTAGGTTTCAGTAACTTCATTAATAGCCTCAACTTGGTTTTGGGCATCTGCTTCAGCTTTTGAAATTTGTTGGGTGGTCTCTGACGCTGAAGTTGTATTCCCCAATTCCATTAGACTATCTTCAACTGTAGAAACACCTTCAGCCTTGGCCTCTTCAACTGCTTGTGTTACCGTATCATGTGGTACGGTGACAGCAATCGCTCCATTGGATTGACCAGTTAACGCTAAACTTTCAGTTTGTTCAGATACAGGGTTTGGCTGTGCTTCTGGTAAGTTCGTGGCTGGATTCTCCGTTCGTTGAATGGTAGTGTCAACTGATGGTGTAACTTCATCAGCATGTGCAACCGTGCCTCCCCAAGCAACAACGGCAGTCACCATAGTTCCAAGGGCAACCGAACATAGCGTTCGATATTTTTTACTCTTGCGAAAGACGTGTTTCTCGCTTTTTTCCTGATTGACAAGAAAGTGATGATTACATGTTTTGGTCATAAATAGTCCTTCTTTTCTTTTTTCTGTAGCAACAAACTGTCACTCTTTATTAGATACGAGGGCGTTAAGCGAGCACGACAAAAATAGGAGTTTTGACGAAGAACTTTCCGTTCTAGGAGAAACTCTCTTTTTTGTACAGCTCGTAGCCCAAGTTCAATACCATTATAAAAAAGATGACTTGATTTTGTTATCACATTAAGTTCAGTGAAAAGAAAAAAGCTATCGGAAGCACAACCAGTAACCTCTGAAGAATACTTAAAAATAAAAAAAGAGGAGGACTGACGCATCAGACCCTCCCAGACGTGACAAGCACGCCCCAATTCGATACAAATATGATACCACTAATTTCGTTTTCCGTAAATAAACTTACTTATTTATTGAATTGACAACTTCTATCGTTATACTCTATTGCAAAACTAAAATGAAGCCATGATGTGAACACAAATCTACAAAATTAGTATTTCTAGACTTTCGGAATATACTTTTTTAACAACTCTATATGATTAAATTATGACGAAATACTTCATTTATGATTTTTTTAGTTTCTACTTCACCTATTCCAAAATATTGGAGTTGCATAGCTAGGACAATTTGTTCAAGGAACACCACATCTAGCAAAGACTCATTTATAAATTCCTTATCTAAATTTCCATGAGCAAAATTATTTCTTTGTTTGCCTATTCGCTCTGCATTTTCAGAGTGATTATAAGAAATACTGTTTAATTTATACATGTAATGACCGAATTTATCCAGTATAGTCACACCGTATTCTTCAAAAATTTGACTAATTTTTTGAGAAAGAGATAGATAAGAAACAACTGATTTTTTCAAATCTTTATATATCTGTTTCAGTTTACCTGTTGAGTTTTCAATCAAACGCTCTAATTCTTTACTAGCTTCTTCTTCCAGTATTTTTCGTTGATCACTTTTCCACTTATCTCCTGAAAATAGTCTACTAAACTCCCATTCAAATGCAGCGGTTCTTAATACAAAACTAGCAGCATCAATTATCCGACTATCCCTAAAACTCTTACCTAGATGTCTGAGATATAGATTATTTTCAGCTATGTCATCTAATATCTTTCCCTCATAACCAGCAATATATTTTTGTTGAATATATCTTCCGTCTTTCAATGGCTTCATCTCAATCTCAATACTTTCTTCAATCACATTGAATTCCCCAACCTTTCCTTGAGTATTTGATAATCGAATATCTGTAAAACTAACATTTCTTCGATTACAAAGAAATTGGATAAATTCCTTTGCGATACGATATAACTCTCGTACAAAAGTATAATCTTGAGTTTCTTCAAAATGAAAAATCATTGACGATGATAACGCTAGAGGTGGCTTTTCGATAGATAAACTTGTTGTTCTAGTGACGCCGAAATAAACTTGAACTTCTTTTCCAAAAACGTTAAATTTCTGTTCTTCTGTCGTTGTTGAATCAAAATCATAGGTACTAATATTGATTTTTCCATCGTGTTCTTCAGGTTTATACGAAATTTCAAAGGTACGATTAATTGGATGAATATAGTTTAACTCTAGCCCGCTAAATGATATTCGACTAATCCTAGGTCTGTCAGAATAACTAAAAAAATAGGCCAAAATCGGCACTGTAATGATACCGTTATTTTCCTGAAGTTGCGTGTGTTTATTTGTTAGAAATGTAATAGCTCGATTTGTTTCATTTGCCCGTCCATAAAGAAAGTCTTCTTCTACGAATTTAGGATTCTCTGGCCAAGCAAAGATTGCTGTTCCTATTTTTGCATGGAACCAAGCATACCTAATCTCATCCTTTTCCTCTTCTTTGGGAATCAAGGATAAACTTTCTTCATCGAACGTAAAGAAAAATTCATACCCCATCATCTGTAAAGTTCCTGTCAGCATACAATACTAAACCTCCAAATGATTTAAAATAATTGCTACTATGTCCACAGATTCCTCAAAACTCGTTTCACTGGCATATCTGAAAGATTTTTGATAACGAGACCAAAGCTGTTTCTGATAGTCAGATCTACGTAATGCCTCTAATTGCTCTTCCCAATTTATCAAAATATCTAAACTTTCTCTTTTTTTAGCAGTATTGTGCAAAGCAGTATTCAATATGTGTACATCAATCTCATCTTTTCGAAGATGGTACAATGTATAGAGATCATAGCGGTCACGAGGTCTAGTTGAAGCAGCTCCTCGACTTATAATGGTTTCTAATTTTTCAGCAAGAACTGTTTCTAAATTATAAGACCAAACTTCTAGCTTATCCTCTGAGAAAATGGATTGTAATTGGTATGTAATTTCTCGTGGCGTAATATGGTCACCTGTCGTTATATCAATAAAGACAACTTCACGTAAGGTGTCAAATGTCGCATTTAGTTTAAG
This sequence comes from Streptococcus thoraltensis DSM 12221, assembly GCF_000380145.1. Lineage (GTDB taxonomy): Bacteria > Bacillota > Bacilli > Lactobacillales > Streptococcaceae > Streptococcus > Streptococcus thoraltensis. The sequence goes on from NZ_KB904587.1 coordinate 69,827, forward strand.
GGAAAAACCACCATATTCGTCATCTTGTCGAATTGGCTCTAACTTATCAATTTCAAATTGGAAACCTTCAGAAGGTCGATTGATTATTTCTTTGAAGATTGATTGAATACTTTCTTCGTTAAGAGGTTTATCTTTCAAGGTAACATCTAAATCCATTGTTGTCCGTTTATCTAAGCCAATCATCTGTCCGATAAGAAATCCACCTTTCACAATGAAAGAATCTTTATACCTGCTCTCTGAGATGAGTTTTAAGACTTGTTCAATCAGAAAATTTTGCTGAACTTGTTGAGCAGGTATTCCTTTTTCTCTTGCAATATTCTTGACTTTTGCTTTGAAACTATTAGCATTTGAAAATTTCACGACAAGACCTCCACATATGATTGTAGTTTTTCAGTTACTTTAAATAGATGTGCATAGTGATACAACTTAGTGTAATCTACAACTTCTTTTTTGAAGTAAGCTTGAAAAGCTGGGGCAATAACTTGAATATCGACATGGTAAGCTGTTCTCAAACACTCCACTAATGTTCGTTCCATATCATATACTGAGATAAACTGTCCAGCCTGTCGCTCCAGTCTAATAATACCGATTTCATGATACTTTCTAGCGACGATTGGCTTGACACCAGCTTCTTTCATTGGCCTCGTATTTGTCCCGAAAGGAAAAGTCATCACAGGCTCAAATGGAATGGTAAGGGACAGACCATGTAACCAAAGTGCTGTTTCTAAGGAATAAATTCCTTTTGGAAAACGGTACTGTAAACTAAAATAGTCATCGATATAGGTATCTGGCAGATGATAGATACCTCTTTCAATTGATTCCACTTTCCCTTTTGAGACTAATTGATTCAGTTGTTGATAAGAAAAGTTAAGCTCTTCCATATCACGAAAAGTTATTACTCCATGATTATTTTTAATATAATTATAAACGGGTTTCTCTAACAAATCCATATCACCACCTCCAAAACAATATGCTAACACTTTAAAACAATGTTAGCACATTGTTTTAAAATAATCAACGATAAACGAAATAATATGCTAACAAATCAAGTTATTGTTAGTATATCCTTTTTTATTTCGTCGTATAGGCAAAACTCAAGCTACTATCCACTCCAGATAATTTACGGAAGGTGTAGTTGGGATTGCCATTGTAATTGGTTTCGGAGATAAGGAATGAGCCATCTGAGTAGACTTTTTCGACGTAAGCCACATGTCCGTATTCTGTTGGGGTGCCATGTCCTCCTCCCGCAAAGGAAAGAATAGCTCCTGCTTGTGGACTTGTCCCTGTCTCCCCACCGAGACTTGCGGCTGTTCGTACCCAATCTTGGCCATTGCCCATGGTACTGATAACTGGAATTTTCTCACCGTTTTTACCTTTGTGTTTTAGCTCCAGTTGATTGATACGGGCTGCAACTCCCAAAGTACATTGGCCGAAAGCGTAACCCATCCCGTCACCATCTCCTGGAACCGAGTTTTCAAAAAGGTCTCCTCGTAAATCTTCAAGTGCTTTTGAATCACTTTGTGCTGTCACACCGTTAGGTTGACTAAAGCCTTTTTCAATTTGGTAATACCACTCACTTGCTTGTATCTGACGTTCAAGTAGCTTATCACCACTATTTCCTTCCCAGTAAATGATAAAGAGTTGGGCAAGACTGGCCGGACTACCTGAATTTTTGAAGAAGTCCTTTAACCAGTTGGTGTAATAAGGACTATCCCCATACAACATAAAATCCAGTTGTAACCCTAAGTCATACCACTTTTGATGTTTTCCTTTGGCATATTCCAACAATAAAGTATGTCTGCGTGACCCATCCGCGGTATCTGTCCATTGGCCTAAGCCTAAACCACGCTTAAGAATATTTGGGTAATGTCCATTGTATATAGTTGGACCATTAAGTAAGAGCCAGCCCTCATCATCCCACGAACTATCTGTCGCACCAACTGGTGGAGATAAATAGTCGCCTTCAGCTCGTTTTGGATTAATGGAGGATTCTACCGACCAATTTCCTAAAATGGCTGCAATAGCTTGATTGGTAGCACCCTTACTTTTAAGATAATCATAAATAGCCTTGGCTCTCTCTAACTCATCGCCACCAAACTGACCGATAGTTGGAAGAATGGTGGTCTGAACTTGGATCACTTTTGGAAAGTAGAAAGCTGGATTGACATAGACTAGCTTATCCGTGTCATCATCAACCTTTTGATAGGTGACTTTTAGACCCGTTCCGTCTTTGGTCTGACCAATAATATCTCCTGCCAAGACTTGTTGATGTTCACTCACACGACCTGAATGAATGCCTGTCTGAAGTCGTCAGGGTATAGGATATTCCCTTTCCCACACGTCCCCTACGTTTGGTTGAGTCTGGATAAGCCAGATTGACAGAGTCTCCAAGAGTTGCCGTTACGTACCCTGTTTTTGTGGCTTCCTTGATTTTCAGAAATGGCAGCTCCTCCCTCAGTAAAATCTTTGGCACCTTGTCTCCACCTTGCATGGTGGTCAAAGTCGGTGACAAACCAGAAATGTCAAATACTCTTCCAGTCTGGTCAAAGCTAGTCGGCAGATTTCCTGCGACAACAACTCCGTGTCTGTCTTGACTTGTCAAAGTAAACATAGGAGCTTGATTGTCCTTAAATCGACGACCATGTTGCCATTTTTCTAGTCTATCTGGTGTTAAGACTGGAATGGCGATTTTAGCTCCCTCTCCTTTACCTCTTGTTAGTGTAGGAGCAAGTCCACTCGTCAGATAGACTTCACCATTCAAACCACGTTTAGAGGGATTGATATTTCCTAGCCTTTCAAGATGAGCTGGGCTGTTTTCTCTTCTGAGAGGAAATATGAATCTGGAACGGTATTTTCTAGAATGTCCGATAATAAAGACCCGCTCCTTATTTTGCGGGACTTGGAAGTCCTTGCTGTTAAGCACCTGCCATTCGACATCATACCCCAATTCATCCAACGTGGAGAGGATTGTGGCGAACGTCCGTCCTTCGTCGTGATTGAGTAGGCCTTTGACGTTTTCCAAAAATAGAAAACGTGGTTGGATTTGTTTGCCCGCTCGAGCAATCTCAAAAAAGAGAGTCCCTCGAGTATCTTCAAATCCCAATCGTCTGTCTGCGAGTGAAAATGCTTGGCAAGGAAATCCCCCGCAGATGATGTCCACTTGCCCTCTAAATTGTCTAAAGTCATGGTCTGTGACCTCCTTTAATGTCATGGTATTCTATTTCCCCTTCTGTGTTAAACATGGCTTTATAAGATGTTCTAGCGAATTTATCAATTTCACAAAAGCCCAGGCATTTATGACCCTGTGATTCCATCCCTAGCCTAAAACCGCCTATCCCAACAAATAAATCTAAAAATTTCATTTTTCCTCTCTTTCCAACTAAAAAAGAGCCTTAAACTTGTAAAACTCTTGCTTATATATGTTCATCCATTTCAGGTGCACGGATGATTTCAACAATCAAAATGACGATAGAAATCAGATAGATTCCACCTAGTATCCACCAAATCACCTTATTCACCTCCCTTTACTTCTTGTCGTCTCAGTTGCTTGGTCCACTCTGACAGCACACCATTAAATACGTATTCAGCTATTACTTCCGCTGACAGAGCAAATCGCATATGTTCCAAAGCATACTGATAACGGTCACTAAAATAGAGCATGGCATAGTCACTAGCTGACTGAGATAGACCTGTCTGTCTTAACTGGTCATGAACCAAACCCCAAATATAGTCTCGATCGTACTTGGTCACGCCATCAACTTTTGAAGTAAAGTTCTCTTCTTGTTTCTCATCTACTAGCTGCCTCTCCTCCTCGTCCTCAATAAGGAAATCACTCCCTTTAGTTTCACTATATTTAGTCTCACTTCCTTCAGTCTCACTAGGGGCTGAATATAAGACCGGCCCCGTCTTTTTTTGAGCCCCCCTAGTTTTTTTTTTAACACTAGCCCCGTCTGAATGTAAGACTGGGATAGGCACATGTTCTAATTCTCCTAAGTAAATTTTATTTGCCATACGACCTTTTTCACTAGAGGACTGTTGGACTTCATCAATCCAGCCCTTACTCAAAGACAATTCTAACCGATCTTTTAAAACCGTGTAGGCTACCTTAACCTCCAGCTTCATATCCTTATAACATTCACTCTCAAACAAAATTTTAGGGAGTTTGTAATAACGCTCTGATGTCTGATATTGATTAGCGGTAATACGTTTCATGATTGTCCCTCCAAGACTAATATTCCAACATTTCCAAATTCATCAAATCGGATTAAACCTACTTGTTCCAATTCATCAATTAGCTGAGTTTCTTTCTCGATATCAACTCCTAAAATAGCCGCGAGATGACACATCACCATTTAACAAGATGATTGTTCATACTTTTGCATGAATTCCTCCTGAAAATAAAAAAACGAGAACACTTATTAAAATGTTCTCGCTGAACTATTATATTTTATGACTTATCTATTTTTTGTCTACTCAGTCGACATCCAAACAGACGTTCACATCAATGTACTTTTTTGAACCTTTTTTATGTCAAAATCACTCTTTTCAATAAAGACAAAATGCTTGAAAAAGTGCTTAAAATAAAGGATTTTTACCCGTTGCTTCGTTGTAGCAACACTACACACTCGACGTGTGCTGAGAGCAACCCTCTATACTATAGAACGAAATAAAGTTGGTCAGATTTAGGATTATACTTTTGAACGAAACTATTCTAATAAAGTCTTTAGTTTTTCTTTCATATATTTAACCCTTTCATTATAGAAAGCCTCAAAGTCTGAAAAATCTAAGCTAGTTTCATTAAAAATGAATAGTTTCTGTCTAGAAATATCATTCTCTTCTGCCCATGTTTTCAGCAATTTATCATTTTTTGCAGTATTCAACTCACTATTCAGTAATTGCAGATTCCCAAGTTTATTCCAATTATTTGAGACACGACTTAGCAGATCACCGTACTCCGAATTTTTCTGTTTAAATAAAGTTTGTGGATGAAGATGATCAACATGGAAGTTTTGATTGTAGTAATCAAGATCAGGATAAAATAAAGATAGAACGAAAAATACGTCCCCACCATATGTACGTTCAAACAATTCATCAATAAATTCTGAATCGAAATTGTAGTTCTTCGTTGGATGAGATTTAGCTTTATCGATAATGGATTGAAGTGGAAATTCCCCATCATTTTGTTCATTTATTATTTTTCTAAGTTCCAAGAGTACTGTATCAGCCTGGCCACCAAAAATTCTCTTTAAGAAAGCAAGAATCAGCCACTTCTTAATTGATTTGTGATTCTGAGTTCCAATGAATTTAACTTTAACTATTTCATGTTCCAATTGATGTTTATAAACAAAATAAATTATCGGTATAGCCGCATTTAATGCAGGGAAAGTCTGACCATTGAATCCCATTTTATAAAACATTTGGAAAACATTTGAAACGACTATCTTAATGCGATCCCAATCTTTAATTACATTCCTCAGCAATTCTTGGTCAAAATTCTTCACCCTATTTTTTATATCCGACGAATAAATTACCAAGATTGATTTAATAATCAAATCCGAATTAATATTGAAATCCCCAAAATTTCTAATATCTTTAATCAATTCATCGAACTCATCACGACTTTCTTTCCAATGAGTAGTTAGAACTGACATCAGTAAATCTGAAAAAGTTAACTTAGTTCCACCATCGTTGGTTCTAATAAAAATATCTAATATCTTATCTAAATCCTGCTCGTCTTCTTGGTAATAGTTTAAAATTTTATTTTCTCTGATAACCTTATTCAATTTGTCTAACGTTTTGCGAGCATACTTTTTATCCAAAATATTTTCATGACTATTTACGAAGTCAGAAATTTCTTCAAATATATCATCTTGATTAATTGCTAAAATATCTGTTACCTTATACCAACAGTTGTTCCCATCCTCCTCTGATTCAACTTGGGTCAAAAATCTAAATTCATACTGCCTATCAATACTAGACTCACTAGTAAATTCAGATGAAATATTTAAAAATAAGAATTTTTCATCAAAGTGATCCGATTTATCAATCCACTGTTTGTGGGATTTTTTTACAGTATAACTCCCTTTCAATCCAATATATAAACTATTCAATCGCTGTTGCCCATCAATTACAGCAAAAAAATCAGAATCTGATGCAGTTTTATTAATCAATTCATTCTCCACAGCAAATCTTTGTTTATATTTCCTCAAAAAAGAATAATAATTATATTCATTTTTTATTTTTGGGTCTGTGATTTCCCATAGCATTAGTGAGTTCATTGGATAATCCCTCATGATACTATCAAATAATAATTCGATTTGTTCAGGTTGCCAGACAAACCGTCTCTGAATCCCCGGTAAAACAAATTTATTTTCATCAATCTTATCCATTGCTTCCTTTATCGTTATTGGACTTTGAAACCCTTTAACCATCGTAGTTCTCCTTAATTTTTATTATCTATATTTTACCACAAAAAGCAAAAAATGGCTGTAACCACAATGGTTTCCCACAGTCGTTACAGCCATTATTTACTCTATAAATCTACCTCTGTCCCCTCTAAAAATTTTACACTTTCGACTATATAAGACAGGTTTGTGAGGATAGTGGTTCACGACATGACCTGCGCTAAAACGATTCCCTCGATAATAAAGGTAGCGCTGCCGCCAATCACCAAAAAACAACTCTTCTAACTGATCAATACATTCCACGGTGCTTCATTCGATAGGTCACTTTGCGATGCTGGCTTTCCATGACACCAATACCTCGAGAGGATAACCCACGTAATTTAGGAGGCTTAGTCTCTTTAAATCGGCTAACCAGTTTACGTCTAAAATGCCGGTATCGCTCTAATTCTTCCTCAGATAAAATCAAAGACTCAACAGTATCTAAAACGGTGATCATTAGTGATTTATTGTGTGTTTGGATGGCTTTAAACATTAATTCTTTTAATGGTCCAGGGTACGATTTAAAATACTGTTTGATTTTTTCATTCAGATGATAGGCATCTCAAAAATGCTCGTGGTGTTTAATCCCCAGAGCTTTTTTGATCTCTTGAAAAATTCGCTTAGTATAGCCTTTACCATTATCCGAATTAGTAATTAAAACCGTTTGATCGGTGATTTCAAAATGATTGTAGAGGTAGTCCAAAAGCTCTTCTTTAGCTTTATCATGCTTGGTATGGATAATCTCATGTTTATTCTGCAGGATATAACGATTCTTCCCAATCTTCTTTACGCCAGTATGGATCAAAAAATGAGCTAGATCGGTATTGTGACGCTCATCTCCTTCCGAAGTAGTCTTGATCATCACCCCATCCCCTTCCAGGTAGATTTTGTCTGCCTGGATTTTTTGGGGCTTCTCTTCGTTTAAATAAAAACGATAACGCTCTTTTTCCGCAAATAATTTTCCCGCAACTTTAACAGCTTTTAGAACTGCATCTTTAGTTACATCGATTTGATAGGATAATTGTATAGTTCGACACACTTCTCTATAAGACAAGACCGAAGCATGCCTAGCTAGATGAAAAATTAATTCAGAAGAATAACGCATGTAAGGTTTTAACCCAAGCCAGTCATCCACGGGATAGCATGTTATACCATCTTTTCGCCATCGGCTGCGACTGAAGGTCATTTCTCCAAAAGTAAAGACTACCGTACGTTCGCTAGCATCTACTCGCTTATATCCTTTTAATCGCATAGTAGCTGCTACCTCATTATCATAAGCACGAACTTTTTTCAAAAATTGCTCTTCACACAATCTAGCCATTTCTGATACAAATACTCTTTCATCAAATCCCATATTCATACTAATAGTTTACTAAACTGAATCGGTTATACTAAACTAGACAGAATTTATAAAGTGTTCTATAGTAATCAAAAACAGGAGAAATTTATGTCTAGAAAAGTACGTCGTCAATTCACAGATGATTTTAAACAACAAATCGTTGACCTTCACAATGCAGGCATGAAACGTAGCGAGATCATCAAAGAATATGATTTAACCCCCTCAACCTTCGACAAATGGGTGAGACAAGCCAAAATAACCGGTTCCTTCAAATCGGTTGATAATCTAACAGAGGAACAACGAGAGCTAATAGCCCTTAGAAAGCACAATAAAGAACTCAAAATGCAGCTAGACATCCTAAAGCAAGCGGCAGTGATTATGGCACAAAAAGGCAAATAATCACTGCTAACAAGGATAAATATAGCATTTCAGCCATGTGTCGTTGGTTGAACCTCCCTCGTGCCAGCTATTACTACAAAGCCATAGAGCCAGTATCGGAAACAGAGCTTGAAGAAATGGTTAAACGCATTTTCCTTGAGAGCAAATCTAGATATGGTGCTCGAAAGATCAAAAAATGCCTGGAAACAGAAGGGTTCCTCTTGTCTCGCCGTCGCATTCATCGGATAATGAAGCGATTGAATCTCGTATCTGTTTACCAGCAGACTAGCTTCAAGTCGCATTCTAAAGGGAAAAATGAAGCACTCATTCCAAATCTCTTAGCCAGACAATTCAACCAAGAAAGACCACTTGAAGCGATTGTAACTGACTTGACTTATGTTCGTGTTGGTAAGCGCTGGGCTTATGTTTGCTTGATAATAGACCTCTATAATCGTGAAATCATTGGTCTGTCAGTCGGTTGGCAGAAGACTGCAGAGCTCGTAAAGCAAGCTATCCAGAGTATCCCTTATGCACTAACCAAGGTCAATCTTTTCCATTCTGATCGTGGCAAGGAGTTTGATAATCAGCTGATTGATGAGGTATTAGGAGCATTCGGTATCACCCGTTCACTTAGTCAAGCAGGATGTCCTTATGACAATGCCGTAGCTGAGAGTACCTATCGCTCCTTCAAACTGGAGTTTATTAATCAAGAAAGCTTTCATTCACTTGAAGAACTAACTCTTAAAACCAAGGACTACGTCCACTGGTGGAATCATCATCGCATTCACGGCAGTCTCAACTATCAAACACCCATGGCTAGACGAGTTATCGCTTAACAAAAAGCACTTTATAAATTTTGTACAGAAAAGGGTTACCTTTTCAAAACTAAAAATATCTTGAAAAGAATTTCTGAAAATTACTTTCAAGATACTTGGTTATTAGGTTGCTTAGACAATGGCTAAGAGAAGCCTCTCGTACTCAAACTTTATAAATTCGGTAAGATTACTGTATATCCAACTATCCACAGTATAAAAAATATTACAGCCATAATACTTATAGTAATCTTTCCGTGTCTCAAGAAACTTAGCTTTGTAAATTTCTCTACAAGTAGTAAAACAATAAATAAAAACATGGTAACCATTGCTGCCCATAAGCCAGATACAAATAAATTTCCCAAATATTCTATTAAGCTCCCAAAAAAATTCATACTTAAATAACTCCTTTTATTTTATGCTTCTTTAATTATACTACATATATTTGATTAATATAAACACCATTGCATTTGCAAGAGCTGTCTTAAAAAATTATTAATATGTTCTTTAAAGCATACTCCTTCTCTTAGATTCTTGTTTGCTTTCATCATAACGATTAGTCATTTCAATCGTAAAATCATAGTCTTTAACTATTTGATTACGAACTTTATGAAGAGTCTCTCGTTCAATTTGTAATTCTTTGATTTCTTTTCGAAGACTTTTCGTGTCACCATCTTTATCAACTTTAGCCTTATCAAGAATTGTCATGGTAACTTCTGACGGAATAATACCATTTTGATAATCCGTCAAAGCGCCTAACACTTTATTAAGATAAGTCATTTTATCATCTAATTGTTCCAATGTTTTATCTGACTCTGCTAACTGCTCCAAAAACGTTTCTTTAAGTTGCATAAACTGTATTGAATCAGTCACTTGATTAGCAGCCAAAAAGTTAAATTCATCCACTAAACGATTTAATTCTGCAATCTGCTTATTATTCGTAAGAATGACTTCTCCATTTTGAGCTGAGAGTTGTTTGATTAATGTCGTCCCTTTGACAAATCGATTCTGCTCCGAATGATCCGCATTTAAAAAGTAAAAGAAATCATTTTTCTTGAGATAAGCCGTAAAAGATCCATCTTCACTTTGATCAAGCATGCGAGCAGGAATAGAAACCGTGCCTTGTCTGTCTAAACCAAAAATGATTGGAACATGAATGGACTGGTTTGTCATTTGTTTAATTTGCCATGGTTCAATCCTTATCTTCATCTCAAAGTCTTCTGCTTTCTTATCCTGTTCCTCATCATACTTTTCTTTAATATGCTCTAAATTGTAAACAACTTCATTAATCGCAAAACGCTCTACCATTTTATCTAAACGGTATTTTCCTTTTTTAGATAATGTGCGATCACGGATAGGTCTTTCTTGTGGACTATCTATTAGTTTATAAGTAACATACTTACCACTCGCATCAATGTGTAGGTTCAATGCTTTGGCTTTTTGGAAGAAATCATCTTTATCTAAAGAATGTTTCAGTAAAAAATCCAATCGCTCTTTTATTTCATAACGAAAATTATTTTTTCGACGCCACGCTGAATAATCTGTGTAGGAGTTTCTAAGTTTTGGTTCTAAGATTTTAGCGCCGTATAGCTCCGCATGCTTGTCCGAAATATGTTCTAAACTTTTCTTAGTACCTTTTTGCCAACGAAACTTTTTAAGAGTGACTTGGTTGGTTGTGCTGAAAATGATATGATTATGCAAGTGTCCCTTGTCTTGGTGTGTGGCAATCACAAACTGATAATCACCTCCTGTCAATTCCAAAGCTGTCTTTCTACCAATCTCGTTTACTTCTTCAGGTGTCAACTCATCATTTGGGGAAAAGGACTGGATGACATGATGCGCTAAAACACGATTGGCATTTTTCAAATCTGACAAAGTGTCATTATCATATAAGGCATCGACAGACTGTTTTAATAACATGAAATCTTCATAGATCATATCAGTATCAGAAATATCTGTTAGGTCATGACCAGTGACTAACCGTTTCATCACTTGACCATTAACAACTTCATAAGAATAATCTTCATCTGCCTGATTGCCATTATCCTTTATTAGTGTTGCATCATCTCTAGCAATATAATTGATGGCACGTTTAAGATTTTTACTGCTTTTAATTTGAATTACTTTGGTGACTACCATTTTGTTTCGCGTGCTCCTTTCTTTTAAATTCATTCGTAACGAGTTTCTTCACTTCTTTAATGTCATCTTGCAAAGCTTCTAAAAGTTCACTATCCAATTCCTCAAAAGTGTTAACATATCGCACTAGCTGATTGACGTTCTGACCAATACGATTGACCTCAATCCGTAGTTGTCGTAATTCAGAATAATCGTAGGTTTCAATTTTGCCATGTAGTAACATCTTTAAAGCATAAGCTTGAAATGTTTTCTTATTGGCTTGTGTGATACGACGTCTAACAAGGTCGGCTTCTTCTTGTGTCGTGCGTAGCTTAAACTCTAAATAACGTTTTCGCTTTTTCTGTGTCATACTATATTCTCCTTTATGTGTAAAGTAGTGGATTCACAAACATCAAAACAGCTAAATTATAGGGGTTGACAAATCCTACAGGGGCTGGCAGACTTGTTCTCTGGCAAGCGTAGCATGTGGTACCCCACATGTGTAAATAAAAAGGTCAGTAAGCCTATTTGCGGGAATCCCACAAACAGACTTTTGCCTTTTTACCATTTGGGGAAATCCCCAATCCCCTTTTTGGCACTACGTGCATTTTTTAAACTGGCACACTTTTTTAAAGTGCTGTTTTTGATGTTGTCCTTATTGGTTCCCAAGACAGAATGGTCATTTTTAATTCTTGGAATTGTGTTTCAGATAACTTTTCAAGTGTTGTGATTGCCGTCAAAAGTTCTTCATCGTACTCTGTCGTCTGATCAACTTTGAAATCATCATAGTCATTTTTGAGAACGGTAAGCATTTCTTCTTTATCCAATCTCGCCATATCCTGATTGATATTTTTTTGACCGATTAACCAAGTCACCATATCCATTAAGTAAGTCATTAAAATAGTTTCAGTTGTAGTCTTCATCTCTTCGGTTATCATTTCTTTGTCCTCCTGATAGTGTCATTGTTTTTGATGATGACCTACGTTGCACTACGGCATCGTAGGTCGTCTGTCTTTTTTTATGTTAGTCTCCTTATCTTGTGACGGCGTTTGAGTTGTTGATGATTTAGCAGCTGCTAAACTTTGATAAAAAGGGTGAGCCTGTTTTGTCACTTCCTGTTTCTCAAACGTCTTAGCCTCTTGATTGAGTGACATCGTTTGGTATTTACTCAATTGTTTATCAAGACGATCCATCAGACTTTTAGCTGTCTCTTGTACAATCTCTAGTTGAGCCGATAAATTAGCAAGTCCATCTTTTTCTTTTGACCAGGAAGCCAGATAAGGAAAAGACTCTTGACTAGTGTCAAAACCTAGATGACTTGACACAACGTAAGCAATGGATTCTGCTTGCAGTTCCTTTGTACTTCTTGTCAATTGACCACCGAAGCGTTCTGTTAAACTTTGATTATTATGTAGTTCAGAATGTGCTATTTCATGGATTAGTGTTGACAGTGTTCGTTCATAAGACATCCCTTTCTTGATGACAATATCATTTGTATTAGGATTGTAGAAGCCATCTTCTCTTCCATGGTCTCTAAAGCGAATAGAGACATGGTTCTCGTTTTGAGAAATATCTCTTAAGCTGCGATAAATATTTTGATAATAGCTTTTATCCAATTGTTCTGGAATATCTCCCACCATTTTTGGAATATTGAGTTCTTTTCCTTGTTGTGGAGAGACTTGACTAACATCAAAAACAGGAACAGGTTTAAAATAGGTGATTGTTTCTTTCTCACCTGTTTTGGGATCAAGAATGGGATTACCTTTCTCATCTTTTCTAATCACAGAAACAGGGGCTTGAATATAGATAGCTTTCTCTCCTCTATTGACCGAGCCATTTCGCTTCTTCCACTCATTAAAAGAAGCAACCATTGTAGCTTCTGGTAATTGTGATTTTATCAGTTGAATGTTTCGAGAGGAATAGTTATTAAAGTGAGCCATGCCATCAAGATATTGCTTATAGGCGTCACTGTCAAAATAGTTTTTAATACCTTCCTGAAGGTGCTGATTAAGTGCCACAGTATTCTTGGCTTTTATCATTTCTGATAAGGTGACATCACGTTGATTATCCTCTGCTTTTCTTGTCATGTCATTATCAGAAGCGTTGGTTGGATCTGTTCCACTAGCTTTTTCAATACTATCTGCGATACCGTCACCGTCACTATCTGGGCTATACGGATTAGTCCCTAATGCCATTTCTTCATCATCCGTTAACCCATCACCATCTGAATCTTTTGGAGAGAGAGACTCTTGATTGCTTGTCCGTTGTAGTGTTTCTGTTTTAATTGGTTCTAGTTCACGGTTTTCTATCATGGCTTTTAGAGATAAGCCACCATCTGTAATATACTGATCATTAACAGATAGGATTTTTACTTGCCCGTCCTTTTCACTAAGAACACCTAGAATAGCCTTATTTGAAGCAATAGATAAATCCGTCTCTAGTTTATTTGTCACTTTCATTAACGATGCTGGAAATAATTCACCATCAACATTCCTAAAAGCAACTAAGACGTCACGATCTTCTGTCCGAATAGCCTTCGCTAAGTCAAGACGATTCATGCGTTCCACTTCTGTTAAATCATCAAAAATAAAGCTATTGGCATCCACAACAGCTTTGAAATCTGGTAACACTTGGATTTTACTAAACGTTGCTCCCTGGTTAGCAATCATAATATTCTGATAATCTCCCTTACCTTCGACTAAATCTGTTAAGGTTTTAGCTGCTGTTTGATGATCATCAATTGCAAAAAGACCAATTAAATGCGGATAGTGCTCCGGCTTAAAAGATACCTGAAGTGCTTGTAATTGATTGTGATTATAGTAAAAGTAGGTCACTTGACTATTGGCTAGTTCCGATTGATACCAGGCAGCGTTCTCCTGAATTTGTGAAGCATAGCGATTTAATTTATTTAATTCTTTTGTCTTGATAGGATGATAACCTTGTTTATACATTGACTTTTCTGGGTCAGAAATGGTAAAATAAAGTAAAGATTGAGACTGAGTTTGAGTCGGTGACGGCTCATTCAAAGAATCCTCTTTATGAGGATTAGGTAGAGGTGCTGCCACCTGACTCTTGTCAGGATAATCCCCGATTGGGCTCTCAATCTTTTTTGTTTGTCCTTGAGTTGTATCAAGGGCTTTTTTTGTTTGTTTAGGATTGATTGAACGGATAGCTTCATCTGACTTTTCGTAGAGGTTGCCATCTTGTCCTAAATAAACTGGGGGTAATTGAGTAGCTACTTCTGGTTCTCTGACACGCTTTGCTTGCTTCAGATAATCATTCCAATCCATTTTTTCTTGATTTTCCTTAAGAGGAGGAAGCGCAGCAGTGATCGGAATACCATCTTCTTGCAAGTCCTGGACAAAACGACGTCCTGCTTCATCATTATCAACGGCTAATGTGATCAGATTTGGAGGCTCTTCTAGATGACTGGTGGTCTTGGCTAGAGCATCTAGGGCGCCTCTGACTTGTTCTCGACTCATGGTCTGAGAATATTTTCCATCCGTCAGCAAGTCCACTGTATAACGACTAATGACTCCTTTTTTGAGTCCTTCCATAGCTACTAAGCGCACGTCTTGTAACTGGTCTTTATGGAGTTCGTAATAGCTCATCAAATCAATAGGAGCTTCCGCAAAGATTAAGCGATTTGGTTTCCCTATATCTAAGTGGAAACCAGATAAACCATCTGAGTTCTTCATGATTTGTTTAAGGCGACCTCTTTCAGGATGTTGTACTCGATTTTCGACAATCCCTTGTAAACTAGCACCAATCAGTTTTCCATCCTCATCTCTGCTTTTAAAGACAATAACAGGTTCAAAATAATCCCCTTTTTTACGAGTCGCTTGTGCTAAATTGCCAGTGGCTAAAAAGGTATCAATGGTCTCATCTGATAGCTGTCGCTCTTCTTTGAGGTAGTTTCTGCCAAATTCAAAATCCTGATGCTCATAAGGAGATAAGTAATAATCAAAGGGTTCATAGACCCGTTCTTTGACCTCGACGTGCTCAAAAGAACCTGTTTCCAAATAATTGACCGCTTCTTTAAAATTAGGCTTTTTCCCAGTCAGTTCTTCCTGGACTACTTGGACTAAATTAATCGTGTCACCTCCTGTACGCCTTGACCACCAGCGAAAACTATTGGTATCTGGATAGATATGAAAACTATCGTGCTCTTTCCAATAATAGCTACCACTTGAGCCTGGTTTCACATCCATCCCTAAAGAAGTCGCTACCGCTAAAATATCCATACTTATTAATTTTTGTTTCTGTGCTTCAAAGCGTTGTGATAATAAATCTTGTGTTTTTGACATATCATTTCCTTTCTATCAAAAAAGTGAAGGTTTTAGACCTCCACTCGGTAATCTTCAAAAGATATTTCCCCGTAGTCATCCTGGTCTTCAGGTGGTAACTCAAATATCTCTCCAGTATCCATATCCACGACTTTTTTAGACGTTTCTAGTGTCTGAGAGAGGCTTTCTGAGCTCATTTCAGGATCAGTTTCAGGCACTCGTTCACGAACTGTCATCTCAGGAGCTTGTTCAAGGGGCTCATTAAATCCATTGTCTTCTAAAAAGACTGGGTATTCCTCCATATCGGGAGCCCAAATAGTTTCTTCAGCTATTTCTCCAGTCATAACGGCATCAATAAATTCTGCGCCTTCTTCCATAAATCGCTTATAGTGATACCAAGTCTTATCTTTATAGTGATTGGCTAGAAGATGTTTCATAGGGTGGTCAGATACCTGAGCCTTTTTGTCACGAAATACATTTTGTTTGGAAATAAAAACCAAGGCTTCATCGACACCAATACGAGCAATTTCATCTGGAGTCATCAGATCCCGTTGATGCGTTTGATGGCTTGTTGTTCCTGATACCCTCTGACCACGTTGTTCTGAGTAGCTCGTTTGCGTTATCGTTTCTTTACCAGCTCGCATAGAGAAATACCTCATGGTATCTTCATCATTTGTCCCTAAAAAGAGTAAGGTTGCACAGTTATTAACTATTGATTTTCGAGCAGGAACACCATAAAGGCTATCCAACTGACTAATCGCTTGAATGATAATTTTGATAGACATTTCACGGCTACGGATAGAAGCTAGAACTTCGTTAAAATGAGGGATCTTACCAACGTTCGCAAACTCATCAAAAATGAATTGCACGTGCAAGAGGTCTTCTGGTTCATATCCTTGCTTATCACCCTGGATGATGGCATCTGCACTATGGGTCAGTTGATCAAAAACCACCGTAAAAAAGGTTGATGCTAAGAAAGAAAAAGCTTTGTTGGTTTCTGAAATGGCCACAAAGACCGCTGTCTTTTCGGTATTCCAAGTATCCATTTCCATGGTATCCGTCTTGATGAGATTGGTGACAGCATCATGATCAAAGATGGAATATTGAGTCGCTACAATCGCTAAGACACTGGTTCTTGTTTCTGCTTCAAAGTTACTGTTAAAGAGTTCCCATTGTCTGCTAGCATAATTACCGGGGAGCCTTTCTTCTAATTGATTGAACATTTTCTCAACCGCACTAAGTTCTTTTTCATTAGGGCGTTTCATATGCCTCAGTAAGTCTGCCACCATCGACAGATTAGGCTCATAATGACGAACTTGACTATCAAAATAAAGATAGCCAATAAGAGCACGATTCAGAAGCAATTTCGCTTGATTCCAGAAATCTTCACCCTCACGATCTCCTTTCTTTGTTCCTTCCACAATAGCTTCTGTGATACGGTCAATATCTAATTCTGACGTCATATACCTAAAGGGATTAAACATATCCGAATTGGTCAAATTGACCAGATCAAAAACTTTGATTTGATACCCATTTTCTTTTAACATGGTTCCTACTTCACGGACTAACAACCCTTTTGGATCTGTCACAACAAAAGAAGAATTCATCTGCATCAGATTAGGTTTTACATAAGTATAGGTTTTTCCGTCTCCAGGCAGACCGACTGCCACGACATTTTTATTGAGCTGCCACTCAAAGGGCAATCGCTTATTAAAGAGCCCCATTTGTGCTTGTTTGGAAAAAATCATATTGTTGGTTGGTTTGTCATCTTGAAATCCTTTTAACTCCTGGGCTGTCGCAAATCTAGCAGATCCTGACTCCTCACCATGCCTGTAATTACCGTCTGGTCGAACTTTCAAATAGAATAACAAACCAATAAAAAAGCCCACTAGAGCTGCAAGTAAAGCTAGTGGGCTAGTATTCCAATAAAAGTACGGTCTTTCCGTTATCTTCTCCAAAACATAGGCATAGGGCTTAAACAGATTGGTGATATCGGGTTCTGGTGCCATGCTATAAAGCACATAGGCACGGTGCATTATATAAGCTAAGAGGGTACCTAATAAGAGATAAGGAATGAGGGGTTTTCGTTTTACTATCATTTAAAGGCTCTTTCCTTTCTTCTTATTGACAACTGCTTCAGTTGGTGTTTTGGCAGTATTTTTAAGTTTTTCAATTTGTTGTTTAGGGGTCAGCTCTTCTGGTTGCTTCATGTATTTTTTAGTGGCAGCCTTTGGATCATTAACAATCTCTTGAATGGTTTTTTTCAGGGCTTCTTGGATGACTTTTTGATTAATCGCCTCAAACCATACTTGCTTGGTACCATCCTTATTATCTGTGAAGTGGAAGTTAACACCTGATTTTTTTAGTTCTTTTTTGAATTTATCAAAATTGACTTCAGCTTCTTGAAAGTCGATATGATCCTTAGTATGAGAGCTTTTCATAAAATCCTTCCAAGATTGCTCTCCTGTTTGTCTGTGTTCTTGATACTGTTTAGCGCCTTGACTAAAGGCATAGGCTAAAAATTGGAAAAGTTGCTTACCTGTTTCTAGGGTAACCCTAGCGCCTTTTTCCATCACTCTTTCTTGATCCATGATGATCTCCTTTCTTGATTAAGGGTAACTGTTTAACCGAGGTGTTTTGTGGATGAGATAGCCATAAGTGGCATTCTTTGACTTCTTAACTGTCAGTTCTAATCGTTTACTACTAAGTTTCTCTTCTTCATCACGAATAGTAATCACATAAGTCAATGTACTGGTATCACCCTTTGTTCGTTGAGACTCTAATAAGACACTTGTTGGGGTGGCTTTGTCAACGGTGATGTCATCAACAGAAAGGTCTTCAGACAGGAATTTTTCCCTAGTGCCTGATCCTGAAAAATAAGAACCAATAAAGTAACGTGCAAAAACATCTGGTTCATGATCAATAACCGTTACCTGCTCCCTTGACATCTCCTGATGACTAGCTAAGGGTAGCTCTGTCGGTTTCTGAAGCGCTAGAATAAGGCTGGTTAAGGATAGGAGCATCGGTACCGTCCAAAGGAGTCCCTTAAACACTCGCCCTCTTTGATGAGACGTCACTTCTGATACCTGGTTCTCCTGTTTGGCGAGTGATTGGCTTTCTTTAGTTGGCGTTTTCTTAGCAAAACGAGCAGAAAAGCCTTTCTTATCGTCTTTCTTTAACCCAAATTGTCCTAGCAGCTCTTTGATAGAAGTGTCTTCAGAAGAAGGAATGGTTAACTCCATTGATTCCATCACTGCCCCTTGTTTATCGATATGGAAAAGATAAAAAGTGGCACTCATATTTAGTTGTAAGCATCTATTTTCTTCACCTTCTAATCCAATCAATAAGGCTGCTCTATTAGCATATTCTTGTTCCTTACCGTTGGCTTGGTTTTGTAGTCGAAACATCATTTGTGACCTCCTTATCTGTCTTTATTGGCAGCCATCAATGCCTCCAGATCTTCCAGGCTCATATCATATTCCTTGAGTAGTTCCTGTTGGCGTTTGCCCTCTAAAATAACAATATCTTCTTTTAACGTCTTTATTTTCTTTTGAATGACTTCCAGTGAGTCATTCGCTTTCTTAAGTTGCTTCACCTTGTCATCTAATCGCTCTTTTGTCGATTTTTGACGACGTGTCTTAGGTTTCATTTCAGGTCTTTCTTGATAAGTTTGTTCTGTCATTATGTGATTCCTCTTTTCTTCTTACTCGTCCTCTGTTGACACCATGTCGTCAGTATCATCAGGAACAATTGTTCCTTCCTCGTCTACTGTAATGTCAATAGGACTAATCTGATTAATCAAATAGATACCATCTTGGTCAGTGTAATCCAACTGTAGGGTCATGTGATGAGATATGCTTTTTTGAGCGTTTGTTGTATTGTCTTTGGCTTTTAAGAGATCGTTTGTAAAAGTGATTTCACAAATAACCTGTTGAGTCGTCTGGTTAATAAAAATATTAGCTGACTGAAATTCATAGTTAACTTTAAAGCCTTTATAAGCTTGATGTTTAGCCGTCTCCTCTTCAGTAATCACCCCTTGGTATAGTCCTTCAGTCATATAAGTTTTGTATCTAGAACGATTTTCTTCGAGATCTTTTTTGGTATAGTAAACAACTAGAAATTGCTTGACCCAATCCTCAGTTAGCCGACTACCTTCTTTAGCTTTTTTGGGCTTTGTCGTAGTCACTGCGGTGTTTTGATTTTCATTTTTTCCCATTTGACCAAATCCTAAACCAATAAAGAAAATGATCAAAATACCTATAGTAATCATGATCCCTTTAAATATTTTTAGCTTAACCGTATCAATCATAAATCCTCCCTTATCTGTTTGAGAATAACTTGTTCTCTTTTACCCAGTTCTAAGTATTCTTGTAGAATTTTTTCCTTTTTGTCATTGATAGAAGACAACTCTTGAACCAATTCTAGAGGAATTATAGGTTCTGCTTTTATCAAGTTAGGCTCTTTTTCATATCCTAGTAAGTAAGGCACAGATACACCAAAATAATCAGCTAAGATTTTGGCATTCTCTTTTTTAGGTGTCCTAATACCTTGGTTGTAAGAACTAAGAGCGCCATAAGGTATATCGGCTTCGTTGCTGATTTCTTTTAGTTTCTTACCTGATTCGGATATTAACTTTCTAATTCTTGTTGGTGGTTTTTTAAAAATTTTAACGTTATTTTCCAAACTAAGGCATCCTTGCTATTTCTGGTGTTGCTTGAGTTGACGCTGCTGTCACATCTTCTAAAGTGACGGGTTCCATCCGATCGACCAGGTAGCGGTTGCCTTCTTTGATATAAGTCAGCTTTAGCTGCAGGGTATTTTTTATCCCTTTTTGAGCATCCTCATACTGATCAGGTTTGCGAAGATAGGTCAAGGTGTAATCAACTTTTACCAGGACTTCTGGTTTTTCAGGATTGATATAGATATCTGAGTTCTGGTACTTGTAGTCCACCATAAAAGCTCCAAATTGCTTACGATCAGGCTCTTTTTCTTTTGAGACTTCTTCTTGGTACATTTCTGGGGTCATAAACGGACGATAGTCACGTCGATTGTCACCATCTTTTTGCTTGGTCGTGTATGCTTTTAGAAAAGCTCTGACATCAGCTGGCTTTACTGTCTCTGTTTTAATCTGTTTCGTCACTTGGGAAGTTGTTTGAGGTGTCGCTTGCTTACCAAAATGGTAGGCAAGGCTACCCGTTATGAGCAATAAAACAACCACTCCAGTCGCAATCATCCCGTAAATGACTTTCGTTTGTCTGTCTAAATACATGTTTGTCTTCTTTCTATTTTGGATTGATAACTTGGTTTTGCGTTAAACCCTTTGCAGGGATCAGAAAGCCAGGGTCTCTATCTTGCGACAGGGCGGTACCGAGTGTGGCAATATTGGTATTATATTCAAAGTGAACATGGTAAACACCACCTCCCATTCCCATAATGCCAATTTGTTGCCCTTTTTTAACGGTTTGTCCCTTTTGTACAGACGCTGATTTCATGTGTCCGTAATAGATATAACCTCCCAATTTAGGCTCTATGACAATATAGTAGCCTCCCATAGGGTCAGCTGAAACGGTATTGACTTTGCCATCTGTGGCGCTGTGTACAGAGACATTACCTGATTGGAAACCTTGTCCCTGGAGGTCAATACCTGAATGTCTTCCCATCGGATACATCCAAGCCCCTCCACCTTGCGACCAAGGCGTTTTACCATATGGTTGAACCACGGTGTAGGGAACAGAAAAGATATGAGCAATTTCTCCTTTTGCAATAGACATGCTTCCGCCAATAGAGAAATCCATCTTAAACCAATTTAGAGCCTGGTGGGCAATGGCTTGACGTTGGGCTAATTTATTCCCTGGTACACCTTCCCATTTAGCTAAGAATTCAGCCGTTAAAGTATCGACGTCACGATTACTGGTCGCAATTTCCTTAAAGATTTTAGTGTAGTATGGATTGTCTCCTTCTAGCATGAAATCCACTTGTAATTCCATGTCATACCACTTTTTCCCTTTTTTCTTAGCATATTCCCGCAAGAGGGTATTCCTGATAGCACCATCTGTTGTATCTGTAAACTGCCCCATCCCTAGTCCTCGACGTAGGATATTAGGATAACCACCACCGTAGATAGCAGGACCAGGAATATCTAACCATTTGGCATCATCCCAGGAGGATGGACTAGCCCCGACTGGAGGACTAAGGAAATCGCCTTCTGCTCGTTTAGGCTGAACACCTGACTCTACGCCAAAACAACCAACAATAGCTGCGATACCATTATCAGTCGCATTTTTAACTTTCTTTTTGACCAGGTCATAAAATTGTTTGGCTCGACCACTCATTTCAGATGCTTCTTGGATAACGGTTGTCTGTTGGGCATACGTTACAAAGGGAAAATAAAAACCTGGATTAACGAGTACCCAGGTATTTGTTTTATCTTGTTTAGTCTTTTCGGTAAAGGCGTAAGAAACATCCTTTGTCCCAATCTCTTTGAGCCATTTGGCGTCCTTATCCTCGATTTCACCATAGTTTTTAGCATAAGCAATCTGTTGCGTATCACCAGATACTTTACCTAGTTCTACGCCTGTTTCAACGCTATCATCTGTTTTAACCCTGATCTGTTTGACATCATAAAAGATAAATCTTGCTTCCTTATCCGCAATTATCACATTTGTTGTTTTAGTCTTTTTGCCTTTAAGGTCTGTCTTTGTGATGGTTACTTTCCCATCCATTGGCGCATAGAGTTTATCGCTAGCAGCCTGAACTGTTGTGGTAGGATCAATAGTATTCTTATCTGTGTAGCCATAACGTTGGGTTACGGTTAAATGTTCGGTTTCTGCTTTCTCATCATCAACTGAGTAAAATGGATTGGCTAATTCTTGATAAGCTAAATATTTTCCTGTCTCGGATTGACTATCAAGAATGTCTTTATATTCCTCTAACTCATCACTAGAAAACTTCATCCACTCTTTGCCGTTCGTATAGAGTTCCGCCATAGTTTTCAGGTTATTGGGATCTTTATTTTCTTCCTTCCAGATATCATCTAAAGCATCTGAAAAGTGGTTAAACCCAAGAACTCCACTCAACTTACCCCCTCGACCTTCCTCCCATTTAGCATCTGGCTCCCACTCACCACCATAGCGATAATTCATGTAGAGTAAGATAGAGTCAATATCCGTGTAGTAATCTACCTTGTCCGTTGATTCTTTACGATCCATTCTGGAAATGTGTAGCCAGGAGTGATTTAAGGTGAACTCATCTTGTTGGATGATATTACTAGCAAAGACTGAAGATACTAGAATAATAATCAGCAGCAACAAGCCCATCACTCCTGAAATGAGCCAAGTCAAAGGATTGGTTATTATTGGGGTTGCGACATTAACAATCGCCTTAGTAGCTGTCGCTATGACCTGAGTTGCTTTTGAGGCAACTTTCGCACTTGCTTGAGTCGCTTTTAGGCTTCCCTTACGAGTTTTCTCATAGGTGTATTTAGTGCCCTTAGCACCCATTTTAACTGTGCCTTTAGCCCCACGATAGGCTAGCCTCGCTCCTCTTCCTGTTGCTCGACCTGCTTGTTTAGCTGTCACTCTTGCTTGGCGAGCTTGACGTTTCATCCTAAGAAGGTCTGATAAGGCATCGTCTTGATCCATACCTACTTCCAAAAATTCTTGACCAGCTCTTGTCGTTATGCGACGCCCTGTTTGACGAGCTTTTTGACCAATAGTAGGGTTTGTTTTACGGACTTTCCTTTTAACTTTTTTGGTAATCTTTTGATTTGCCTGAGCTTCTTTAAGACTGGTCCTGGCTTCCTGAAGCTTTTGATCGTCAATCACTCCTGCCTTGAAGTCTGATTGAGCTTTTGAATAGACTTCTTTTGCTTTTCTTAAATTCTGTGTGGCTTCTAGGAAGTCTCCTCTAGCTGCTTTTTGTGCTTTCTTTGCGGAAGACTCGTTGTGACGCTGCACGCGTTCTTTAATCTGCCGTTGCCTTACAATTCGGCTTCTAAGGTCTTGTTTTTCCTTTGTCACAGAATCCTCCTTTCTTTATTGTTCTAATAGTCTGTCCTAGAGAGATAGTTCCAAACTTTCCAATAAATGCTCTTCTTCTTTTGTCAATGTAACATAGTAATAGCATTCCGGATGCAGTGCAGAACCAACTTCATTAACTAGATAAATGAGATAAACAGGTTGCCCTAGTTCGTCATACTTTAAAAAATATAGCGGTGACCAATAAGAAAATTCTTGAATATCCCCTTCTTTAAGGTCTTCGATTAACTCTAGAAGCACTTTCTTAGGATAGGTAACAATAGTCCCAAAAACATGCTTGATGGATAAATAGCCAGGTAAAAGCTTCATCTGATTTTCTTGATCTATGATTTTATTTCTTTCAAAATGGCTTAACCACTTTGAAATTTTGCGTTTGTCATACAAGGTTACACCGTCTATAACGATATGTGGCATGCCCTCTTTCTGCCATTTGATTAAGGTTGTGGTGAGACCCCCAAGTATTGACATAAATCAGACATCCTAACATAAGGTTTCCAATGTTCTTGATCAGCTATAGCTTTTTCAAAAGCAACTTGTAATTTAGCACTATAATTAGCTAGTAATTCTTTTTCCTTTTTTTGGATAGTTTTAGAGTAACATCTTCAAACATATTATACCTCCATATTTCTATAAGCATCCGTCGCAACTAAACGGAACAATTCAGTCGTTTCAGGAATTGGATTTTCAAATGGAACCGTCGTCGACCCTGCTATAATAAGCCCTGTTCCAAGGGATTTTGGTTTTTCAATATAACGAATAAGGGCATCGGTAAGATTGATGGTTTTAAGTAGATAGGGAATGGTTGTTTTCTTCTGCTTTAAGAGAACGATAAATTCACTGTTGTAAAGCAGGTTACGCCCTTCTTTACGAGATAATAAGGTTTCCACGTTTTGAGTGATTCCAGTTGGAATAGAGCCATATTTACGAATACGGGCATACATATTGGTGAAGAACCTAGCCTGGTCGTCCGTTTCAAATTGATTTTGCATCTCATCAAAGTAAACCCTGGTCACAAAGTCATCTTTATGATCGACAACATGTTGCCAGATATAATCTTGAATAACCATTAGGGCAAACGGTTTTAGCTTACCTGAGAGTTTCTTCAGGTTAAAAATAACCACTTGATTATTGAGGTCTACATTAGTTTCATAAGCAAATATATCTTGGGAACCCTTGGTATAGGATTCTGATTTCAGAGCTAAGCTTTGCGCTTCTTCTTCGGGTTGTTCTAAGAGAATATCATGCCAATCCTTTAGGGTTGGTGTCCGATCTGTAATTCGTTCATAACAAAGTCGTGTCACACGGTCAATCAATGACACATCATCATCTGTCACTTCCTGTAGGATATTTTCAAAGAGCCCCATGATAAGAGACGACTTTTGACCAACAAAGTCTTTATCTTCGTCTTGTAGTTTATCTAAATCAGGAATATCCATGAGGTTAAAGTGCGTTTTGGTACCAGGATAAATATCAATGACTTGGGCACCAAAGGCACGACCGATATCAACGTACTCTTCCTCAGGATCCACAATGATGGTTCGGTCATTAGGGAACCTTAAAATAGCTGGAATCACTTCATTGGTTTTGACAAAGACTGATTTTCCAGAACCAGAAGAACCCAAAATAACCCCTGATGCTGTATCTAAATCTCGTTGACGATCAAGGGTAATGATGTTATTTGAAATTTGATTTTGCCCGTAGTAATTCGCTAGAGGGCTGGCGCTTTGTAAGTCAGTATTGGTAAAGGGAATTTGTGTGGCAATATTAGTGGTCGTCATGTCACGCATAAAACGACGCTTGACATCAATATAGGTCTTTCCAATCGGCAACATGCTATTAAGTGCTTCTTCCTGATGATAATAGGTTTCTTCAAACTCAATGACATGTTTACGACCAGCTTGCTTGATACGACTGGTATAGTCTGCCAATTCTTCGGCACGATCAGCCTTAACCATAACTAAAAAAACGCCAGAAAACATTTTCTGGTCGTTGTCATTAATTTCTGTTTTCCACTTATCCGCTTCTTCTGCCGTGCCCTGGGCGACGCTTGAAACCGCTAAGTTTCCTGATACTCCTTTTTGAGCAGCAGCCACTTGAGATTTAACCATATCCATCTTAACACTAGCTTCAGCGGTATTCACTTTCTTCACTGCTTCAGCCACATCATAGGGGTTAGCATGAATGGAAATGGTTAATTCAATGCCAATGTCCGTCAAGGACTTGATTAGGCGGTCATTTAAAAAGGCCGGAAAAGTTCTTGCAAACAAAATCTTACAATACTTTTTATCCATCATAAACTGGTCAGGTTGAAACCATAGACGACCTGGAGCAATGAAGGATTTGGTACGAAGCCCTGATATTCTCACATCTTTGTAATCCACATTGAGATAAGGGTTTCCTCTTAAGAGATCCGCAAAAATATTAAGACGTTCCGTCCCATCCAGTGCTTGAAAAGGGATGTCCACAATCTGAAACTGTTTGGTAAAGTGATTAGCAATATCATTGAGTTTACGGTAGCCTTGTTTACGATCTCTAGCAGAGGTAGAGACAGTCACAAATTTTTCTACTTTAAAGTTATTTTGATCTGTGGCAAAACGGGAACGAATCATCTCATTGTATTCTTGACGAAAGACGTCTCGGTCATCTCCTTCTAGATCATAGGTGATTTGGTCTAACAAGGTAGACGGGACGGGTCTATTCAAAATGGTTAATTGATAGGTGTTGTCACTATCTAAACCATTTAAAGCCTCCACATAATAATCAATAATATCTAGCTTTTCATCCTCACTACCTGTAATGTAATTGGTGTCTCCCAATTGCCAGGTTTTTGAAAAATCTTCCTCAACAATATGCATGAGACCATCCTCGAATAAAGAGGTATACTTAATCGTGTTTTGGGTGCTAGCCTTCAGGGCTTTCTGGAGCTGCTTGGCTCTTTCTTTATCAGCTTTCGTTAGGGGCGTTCCATTCTTGGGTGCCCTTTTCGGGAATAAACTTACCATGTATCTCCTCACTTTCAAATTCCGTTTGATAGGCTCTTTCTTGTACCTTGAGCCTAAAGGTTATAACTTCTTTGAGTTGTTCATCTTTTTTAATACCATAGACAAAGGCTGGTGGCACTGTTAAAGCAAGCGAGAGGTAAAAGAGAATGCTTGGCAGCTGCAACAATGAAATGATTGTCGCAAGACTAACTCCCAAAGCAATCCCAATGACCATCACTACTTGTCTCCAGGTTGCTCCACCAATAATCCCTCTTTCAAATTGGTCTATGGCTTTGAAAAACTCACTGCCTAATTTGTTCATAGCGAGTCCCTTTCTATCAAAAAAACAGCTCACGTAGAACTGTTTGTCATTTATTATATTTTTCTCTTTCCTTAGCAATCCTGTCTAATGGGATAGTGTCTATTCTAATACTATGGTCTCTAAGTGTAAAACCAAACTTTTGATAGACATGATCTCGACGAGCCTGATTGTTAGGGTCTCGTTCATCAACAAAAGATAGCTTACCCTTAATCTTCACATGTTCTCCAAATAATTGGCTAATATGAAACAATGCTTCTCGCAACAAGAAACTACCATAGCCTTTATTAGGTTTTGCCATAAGAAAATCTCTAATCAATAAATAGTTTAACGTCCCAAGCTTATCACTCTCTTTATCATGGTAATAAGCTTCCACGTTCAAAAAATTCAATCGGTCTTTACGACTATGCTTAAAAGTATCATTTACCTTAAACTCCAGACGATTAATCCGTTTTAGATGATCAAGTGAATAAGATACACTTGCAAGCATATAGATGCCTTTGACAGACTGACAATAGAGTAACTTTCGGTCATTCTGATTGAACTCTTCAAAGTAGGCTAATTGCCTTTTCAAAGCTTTATTTTCTCTTTTTAGAGTTCTTAACTGCCTATCATAAGTTGAAATCACTGAATAAGCTTCGGTTAACTTCTTTTTGGTCTTGAAAATAGCGCTCAAAGTCTTTCTCTCCTTTAAAAGCTATTCTACCACGTTCTAAAAAACTTAACCACTTCTCCAGCCACTGAGAATACTGTTCTTGTGATAGTTTCCCAATTGATAATAGATAGTTCAAGTCGTCTTGAAGCGTTTTTAAGATGATGATTCCTTCTTGATAAGCTCCCTTAGCTTCCACAAACCGCCACGCATAAGTGTAAAAAAGATCATCGTTTTGTAGTAAACGAGTGACTTGTGGCAATTCACTGACTGTTAACCGCCCTTGTAAAAGACAATCGGCTACAACATCTCTCAGCAACCGATAGTCATATTCATAAGGAGACAAACGGCTCACTTCACTTTCTAGAGCACTGATTTTTTCCTGAAAATAATGGTCTTTCTGTTCGTCGTTAAACATCCCTATTCTCCTTTTCCATTGAACAAAAAAACACCTTGCATTGATACAAAGTGTTTGTCACTTATTATAGTGTTACTTTCCTTATGATACTTGTAATAACTGTTTGGCTTTGCGTTGAGAGCCAAAGAGTAAAATTAAAAAGATCACACATTTACCGATGTAACTAATAGCTGGGGCATATGTTCCTAACCAACTATTCTCATCTAATTGTATTGCCGTATCAATTTTAAACCCTTGCCAAATAGTTAAAAATATAACAATTACAGCTCCCTGAAGTGCTATAGCCCCAAAAGTTTTGAGAAAATTTTTGGCAATTGGTCTGGTATCATCACTCATCCAAAAAGCTACTATAATTGGTGCAATTGCTTTGTAAAAATAAAGTTCAATAAATCGAAGTAATACCATAACTCTTATTGATACAATAGCTGTTGCGCCAATTAAATATGCTAAAAAGTTGAGGCCTGTTCGTATTCCATACGCCCCCTTTTTTAAGGCTCTAAATTCAAATAAATTATTTCCACTTAGATCTACACCGACTACTTTAGTAACTCCATTTGCAAACCATAGAATAGCATTAAGGATAGCTCCTGATTGCGCCACTAGGAAATAAGCCATTAGATATTTCACAGCCACTTCTAAAAAGAGCTTCCAGGTCATTTCTCCACCTTGGTTACGGATAAATCGATACCAAGATAACATTTCAATCAAAAATAAAAGAGATACCAGGATGTAACCGATAGCCATTAACGATTTATTCACTGCCGTCATTGAGCTATTGACCGTTTTATTGTAACTTCCCAAACCCTTCGTTAGTTCTGAAAGTATATCTTTCATTGATCTCCTTTCTAACTCAAATAAAAAAAGAACCTCGAAAGGTTCTTAAAACAATTAAACTTCTGTATTTGAAAAAGTGGCAACTAAAGCTAAGAATAATGTAGAAATAATACAGATCATGAGATCAGTTTCAGTAAAATAAATTGGTTCTAAGTTATTCATCATAAAATTTTGAGCGAAAAATCGAATTAGACTTGGGGCTTGCGATAAAGTATTTATGTTACGCCAACTAAGAAACTCAGCTAACAAAATTCCTACAATTCCTTTTGTCACAACAAAGATAATCACAACACCAATCGCTGATTTAATCACATTAAAGAAGAAGAGAGTCAGATAGACTGGCGTTTTGATTAAAAGCATAATAGCTCGAAAGAAGTTTCTTGTCACAAAACTGAGTCCTGTTTTTAAGCGCTCGCTTAAACTAGGCTTATAAAAAGCATTGATACGCTCAATCTCAGCTTGGGTCTCTTCAGGCGTATGATAGGTCACAATCCCTTCCAGAGGATCAACCTTCTGCTCCAATTCTGCAGCTGTCGGTGGTCGTCCATTTCTTCTTTCAAAGTCTTTGGCAAAAGCCACATAATCAAAGGTTTCAGCCATTATCTTACTTTCCTCTCCGCTTGTTTTTCTTAATCATATTATACCATAATTTAGAGCAATGGTGCCCCACTTTTCTTGCCTTAATCAGCTTTTTCAAATAGAGGGTTAAAAAGAAATGGCCCGCATAGCTGCCACAATCGCAGCTGCTACTCCCGCAGAGATAGCCGCAATGGCTCCACCTGAAATCATTGAAGTCATCCCCTGGTCCATCATCTGAGGGTTACCGTTTTTGCGTCCCGCAAAATAATCAAAAGCACCTGTCAAGACCCATCCAAGCCCGACAATTGCTAGTACCGCACCTAAAGCGGTCACTACACGTGCTGCTGTATCCATAGTTATCTGTTCTCACTTTCATTTTTAAAACAAAAAGATCACAAAATCTACTTAGATTCTGTGATTAACTAATACAATACCTTACCTGCCCAAGCTAACAACTGAGTTAGAGAGAATATTTTAGGAGATTATAATTTCTATGTCTCAGTTGCTAGCTTGAGCAGGCAAAGCCTGTTTTTTCAGTTACTTAAGCCTTTTAGCTTAGTTTTCTTCTTTCTTTTTCTTAAGACCAAAGCCAACAAAACCAATAGTCATAAGTCCAAGCGCTGTCGCAATAGTTGATACATTGTCTGCTTCACCAGTTTCTGGTAAAGTTGCCACACTTGCGCCTTGTACAGGTGTTTGTGGCTGTGGTTTTTCTGGCGCTGGCGTTTTGGTCATCTTGTAGTAGTGTACGTCAACTTCAATTGGTTTTGGTGCTTCTGGAGCATCTGGTGCTTCAACCGTTACTTTGTTCACGGCTACACTTGGCGCTTTAGGAGCTTCTGGTGTTGCTGGAGCGTCTACCGTAGCTTTCTTAGCTTCAAGCGTTGGTTTCTTAGGTTCTTTTGGTTTTTCACTCGCTACCCCAAAGATTCCACCAACGATTGATGAATTTTTAGTTGGTACGCTGTGTACAAAGGTAAAGTCTTGTTTCTTAGCAGTCTCGAACGTCCATCCAACACCGTTAGAATCGAGAACACCTGCAGAGGCTTGTGATTCCTCTCCTGGAGTACCCGTAAAGTTTGTGCCAGATCCTGAAATATTTTTACCTTTTTCGATAGTCGCTCCATCTAAGCCTGATACCTTGATAGATTGCTCAACATCCAAATCATTAAAGGTTACAACAGAGACATCATTAGCTGTGACTGCTTTAACTTTATAGGAATAAACGTAGTTGAGGATTGCTCCGCCAACGCCAGAGCCACCGCCTGCAGCTTCACCGACACCACCAGTTGCACCACCAGTATAAGTTGCGAAAACTGACCAAGCAATACCACCGTTATCAGCACCCCAAACTGCCACATATGTTCCAGTATTTCCTGGGGAATTGATTTCACTGAATGTCAATGTCACGTCACCGTTAGTCGTATTCTTCACGTAAATTGTGCCTGAGCCATTGATTTTGAAGATATTGTTAAAGTTAGCGTCTGTGTTTTGATTAAGAGCGTTTGATTGAGTGGCATACATAGCCGCAGACTTAAGCGTACCATCCGCAAAGTTAACCACTTTTTCAGCACCCGTCATTTTCTGTGCTCCTGCGCCTGCAGAGACTGTGACACCATTTTGCCATTTAAGTCCAGTGTTTGTGCCGATACCTTTTTTGTAATCTGCAAGGGCTAAAATATAAGCGTCAATTTGTTTTTTCATTTGTGCTGTTGATTGATCCATCAAGCCTGCTGACGCTTTAACAGCGTCATTGTAAAGCTTGATATTTTCTGCCATAGCCACTTTTAGAGCTTCACCAGTTAGACCCTTAGTGTCTTTGTAAGCTGGTGTGTTATTCGTTGTGGACTCATTGACCGTTAGGTCATTTTTCTTAGCAATAGCGATTTGCTCGTCAAGCTTAGCTACTGCATTTTTTAATGTTGATTGACCTTCTGAAACAGCTAAATCACGAGCTGTTTTGCTTTCTGTGTAGGCTTTTTGGTTATTAGAGTACAGAGCTAACGCACGTTTAAGGTCTTCTACCGATTTACCTTGGATAGCGATACCTGCATTGATAGCTTCCTTGTACAAGGTCAGATTGTCTGCCATTGCTTGACGCAAGTCATCACCTGTTAAACCTTTAGTATCTGCGTACTCAGGTGTCATATCAGTTGTTGTTTCTGTGACCAATAGACCTGCTTTTTTCGCTTGTTCTAGGAGTTTATCAACTTCTGATGTCGAGGTTGCTAGATTAGCTTGACCTTCTGTCACAGCTTCTTTGTGAGCTGTTGTGGTTTCTTCATAAGCTTTGAGGTTATCAGCCTGTTTAGCTGTTGCTTCCTTAACTGCCTGATCCTGTTTATTCAAGTCAGTCAAGACTTCTGATGTTTTTTCAGAAGCGTTAGCGTCATTAATGACAACTTCTTGAGTCTCACCCTCATTAACAACGACACCAGTTTCAGTCGCTGTTTTCACGTTGTCTTTCAACGTTGCTTGTGCTTCATCAACAGCTGTGACTGCTTGGTCTTGTGTTGTATTAGCTGGTACAGCTGTTCGGATGTCGCTTGTGATAGCTGGTGTTTCTGCAGTTGTTGCTTCTGGTGTAGGTGCAACGACTTCTGTCGCAGGCTGTGTTACAGGTGTTGTTACTTCATCCGCAGAGACACTTCCGACAGCTCCTATTACGATAGCTGTAGCCGCCAAAGCAAGACTAGCCTTGCCAAGAAGAGCAGAGTGAGTACCCGTGCTAAATTTACGAATTGAAAAAATTTGTTTTGTTTCTTGAGTCATCTCAGAAATCTCCTTTAAAAAAATGATTGTTCGAAACAGTTTAATGACTTGCCTAGGTCAGTTAATAAGCATTAATCGTTTTAGTTGTTTTGGACTTTTTTCTGTTTCCAGACAAGCGTACCCGTTAGTGCCATTAAAGCGCCTAAGAGTGATAAGCCTAGTGTCTTAGCGTCTCCTGTGTGCGGGAGTGTCACTTTTGAGCCGTCGTTTTTAGTAACCGTAATAGTTTTGTCCTCGTTAGTTTTTCCCCCAACTTCTTCAGGAGCAACTTTAGAGCCATCTGATAGCACGACTTTGCCTTCTTTAGTGCTTACGATTGAGACACCCGCAGCTGTTTCAACGGGTGCTTCTGTCGTTACCGTAGAAACTACTTGACCAGTTGATGGCGATACTTGTCCTTCTGTGGGCTGTACTGGCTGAGAGATCTCAGGCTGTAAGACAGGTTTCTCAGTGGCAGGTTCTGTTGTATCTGGCGTTTCTTCTGTCTTTGGTGCTTCTGGTGTCACCTCAGGTTGGCTTGACTCCTCTGTAGAAGGTGCCGTCGTTGGATCTGTTGGTTCAGGAACTGATGTCTCAGTCGGCGTTTCAACTGGAGTAGTTGTATCAACTGGTGCTTCTGGTGTTGGAGCAGGCGTTGGTTCTACTGGAACATCAACGGGTTGTGTTGGTTCTGTCGGTATCACAACGACTGGTGCTGTTGCATCAGTTGGTGTTGGAGCTTCATCAGCGCTAGCTAGTGTTGATACCGACAATAAAGCTGATGATAAGAGCAATGTGGCATACAATTGTTTCTTAAACATATTCTCTCCTTTTCGTCTAACGATGATAACCAATCCCTGTTAAGACAAGTTTTGACCGTTGATTTCGTTGTATTCTTCTCGCTATAATAAAGTGTTTTCGTTTGACGATTGTGATAGCATGGTAAATTAAGTGAAATCGTAGTATCTCATTTGTCTCATAGGATGGATTATTAGTATGTTTACCTGGTCTTATGACCACCGCAAACTGTGGTTTAATTAGAGCTTGTCTGCCATCATCAAGGGTAAGTATTGCTCCTCCCTGACGACCGAGACAGCGTAGATCAGATAAGCGCATAATGCTTTGATCTGATAAAAATTTGTTGGTCATGTATGATAACCTCCTTGTGACTTATGTGGTGATCTATCACCATCTGTCTTTTGACGCACGAGTTAAAGCTTGGTTCCTCGTAACTCCTTCAGCTGGTTGACATCAACCTCATTACGCTAATTAGATTAACGTGCTTTTAGTATGTTTTGAGCCTGAACTAGGTAGCCTAGCGTGTATCACCGCCCTCATTATGTCTTATTCATAGGCTCGCTGATCAGGACGGTCTGGATATTTAGTTCTCAAAGGACAAAGTAGTTTCATGACGTGCTTAGGTCAATTCATACTCGTCGTTAAAAGGTCAAATCTTGTAAAAATGTCTGATAGTGTCTTTCTTGAGCACCTGTCTGAATTAAGAGATCATATTGGTTTTGAGCTAAGCTAGCAAGTCGTTCATTCTGTTGTGCTAACTGCTCAATCCGTTGTTCAATGCATTCTCTACTGGTCATTCGTTATCCTCTAATCATTCTGATGTGGTTTTGATAACACTTGGAAAAAGTTTGACCAAACTTCCATAACAAAAGTCCTTTTCCCCTCCTTCTCATAACTTCGTGTTCTAAGTTCTCCCTCTAAGCTAATTAGGACTCCTTTATCAGTCCAATTAACAAGGTTTTCAGCAGCTTTACCCCAAATCACACAAGGGATAAAATCAGCTTCATTGCCTGCACCTCCGACTTTCTTCTTGCGATTAATCGCTAAGGTAAAACGTGCATAAGTCTTCTTATCGGGTGTTTGATATAGCTCGGGTTTCTTGGTCAAGCGACCGATTAAATTAGTGGTATTCATATCCGTCATTCCTTCTTACAAACGAGAGGCCATCACTATTTTCTCTAGTTTTTCTTTCTCTTCAGAAGCATAGGCTAGTAACGTTATTTCAGGCAGAATCTCCATCGCTTCTTCGATAGTGAAAGAATTGCCAGCCATTAAGACTGCTAAGCGTGCAGCTTTTTCTTCGTAATACTGTTTTAAAGCGATTTTCAAGACTGGTGGCAGAAGATGTCCTTTATTCTTTTGGCATTCCTTGTCTAAGATGTTCCAAAAATCATCGAAGGTTTCTAAAAAAGTATCAAGTCCTGATAACAACTGGGTTTTTAACTGTTGGTCTTTACTTAATCGTGCCATCATTACCTCCTATTTCAAAATCCTTAATAATAAACGCCCAATTCTGATACCTTGCCAGGCTGACTTACGATATCCTTTCTTAACCGTTTTTCCGATGATGAGATAGAGTAGCCTGTGTCTTAAATAATTCATTTACCTAAATCACCTCTTGATTTTTTCTGACCGTTTGATTCCATTCTGCTAAGACACCATTAAATACATATTCGGCAATCGCTTCAGACGATTTTGCAAATCTCATATGTTCAAGAGCATAACGGTATCGCTTTTCAAAGTAGACCATGGCATAATCAGCTGAAGAGGTAGTGAAATTTTCGCATATCAATTTCTCATAGACTAAGTTCCAAATATAATCTTGATCATACGGAGTAACTTGTTCTACTTTTCGAATGATATCTTGGGAATTTTTTTCTTCGTGAGAAGCAATACTCTCCTCGTCGTCCTCTAAATTATTTATTTTAGTATTACTCTTTTTAGTCTCACTCTCTTTAATATAAGTTGCGTTCGATTTTGGAACTTCTTGAAGTTCGATTTTCGAATTTCTTGAAGTCTCATTTTCGAATTTCTTGAAGTTCGATTTTGGAACTTCAGTTGATACTACTGGATTTAACAAGTGTTGTGCTTCATCAAAATCCATATTTAAAAGTTGAATATCGGTGATCACATTCTTTACATAAATCCGATTGCCTTTCATGACACCTTGTCTCACTTCATCAATTAACCCGTATTTGATAAGTTCTTTTTTTAGTTTAATGACCTTAGCACGACCACATCCTAGGTCTTCAGAAAGATCTTCGATAGAGTAATAAATAAAGATATCACCATCATCATCTACAAAGCGAAGATCTCCTTTTCGTGTTGAATCCAATGAAGCACTCATACGATCACGGCAAAGCATGAATAGTAATTTAGCCTCTGCTTTTAATCTTTGATAGTATTTTGTTCCAATAATGACCTTTGGAAGCTGATAAAAATTATCACTATTAAGTGCTTGTTCCAATGAAATTCTTCCGTATGCCATTATCTTACCTCTCCTGTTTTAAGTAACATGCCTCCCTTTTTGGGAAACTTTACTAGATTAAAGGTCTCAAGTTCTTCAAGAGCATCAACTACCCTCTCTCGCTCCCAACCAGTCTCTTTCATAAGCGACACAATCAATAAATTTCTAGATTGACGTTGTTTAAGTCGGCATTTTTTATTTTTTTGATTCATACATACCTCAATCACTTTTTTTATTAGTATTAACGTACTAAGAGTTTTTCGTTCCTAATATCTCTTTTTAGTCAACTATGCTATTGGAGATGCTATGGAGTAAATATCAGCTATTGGTGTCTTTTCGTTGCTTTAAAAATGATTCAATAACTGTACAACCGTAAACAAGAAGGGTGAGGAATAAACTGATAGACATTAAGGATACTAAAGTTGAAAATCCACCTACCCATCTAATCATAACTAGGGCATATCCTAAAAAAATATATGTCGTTACTTTAGTAAAAATCTTAATGAAAATATTCATCTTATTCTCCTTACACCTGGCTTAGTCCAGGTTTTTTATTTCAACAATTATTTTTTAATCGCTAATATGAATCAAGTAATCACCTTTTCGTTAAGAAGAATCATAAAATAGTTGATTACTATAGTCAGAACAAGATTTCAAAAGACTTCTAAATAACAAAGTTTGACGAAAACGACTCTCAAAATAAGTCTCTGAATTAAATATCTTGATTTCTCTCGTAACATCCTTAGATATTAAAATTTCACTTTCAGAAGCATTATCTAGATCAATCACTTCAAAGATTTCTAAAGTATCAATATCCATTACGATTTCTAGATTATCTGACATTATCTTGTATCCTTTCATCGGTTTTAGACAACGAAAAAAGAGAACGATTTTCTCGTTCTCTTAGACAATAAATATTTGATTTTTACTTTTCCCAAAACTCTAGACACTTACGTCTCACTAACTTCAGTCTCACTAGTGGCTGAATTTAAGACCTGCCTCGGCTGATTTTGACACCTCCCTAGTGTTTTTTGAATACTAGCCTCGTCTGAATTTAATACTAGAGGCATCTCATGCTCCAACTCGCCAAGATAAATCTTGTTTGCGAGCCGTCCTTTTTTACTAGAAGACTGTTGTACTTCATCAATCCAACCTTTACTCAGTGACAATTCCAATCGGTCTTTTAAAACTGCATAGGCAACCTTAACTTCTAACTTCATGTCCTTGTACCTCTCACTCTCAAACAAGAGTTTTGGGAGCTTATAGTAACGCTCTGATGTCTGATACTGATTTGCAGTAATGCGTTTCATGATTTTCCCTCCAACACTAACAGACTAACATTTCCCAACTCATCAAACTGGATTAAACCAGATTCTTCCAGTTCTGAAACAATCCTACTTATTTTTTCAATATCAATTTCATCATAGCCATAAGATGACACACCACAATTTGTCGTGAGGACTGTTCTTCCTTTTGCATGTTTTTCCTTCTGAAAATAAAAAAACGAGAACACTTATTGAAATGTTCTCGCATAATATACAACCCATTTTTATGTCTAGTCCTCTGATATGTTTTAATTGTTCATTTTTTTAATCACCAAATTAGTCACCAAAAAATTGATTAACATTGCTTATTTTTGCTCAAATCCAATTTTTATCACGATTGATGGTGCTTCAATAATCAATAAGAAAAACCCTTATAATCAAGGGTTTAACAGTCAATTCTCCTAAAAAATTAAGCTCGATTTTCTGAAAAAAAATCTCGACTTCCATCCAACCATTGAATAGTAGCCATGAGTTTATAATTCCTTTCATATCAAGGGTTTGATGGGTTCAAACCAGCCTAAATTTCATCGGGTCACCAAATTAGTCTGATTTTACCAAACCATCTCATACCAATAATTTCTTACTTTTCTTCACGTGTGCATACTATCTCAAAATCAGAATGATGTTTCTTAATATCTTTTAACAATTTTGAGATGGTATTAACATTAACATGCCTTGGAAGATAGCTGTCTTTTATTCCGATTATATCTCGGAATTCTTATAAATTCAAATTCATTTTTCTGCGACTGTAGTATTTTTCTATCCAATCATTTAATGGTCGAAAATACTTACAGAACCAAGTCTTTAAAGCAGATAAAGAAATTTGATTTTTCTCAATGAAGTTATTTAGTGCATTAATTGCTTTTTCTATAATACATAATATATTATCAACTAAAAGAAAATCGAGATTGTATTTAATAGAATAATTGACAATGCCTATTATACTACGATTCTCTTTATTTTACCGCTCTTTGCTTCGATCTAAAAAACTCTTCAAATCCTTCCAAATTAATAAAGACTAATTTCTGATATGAAGAGGATTATGGCTCTAACAAGCCAAAAGTAAAAAGGAACCTCCCCAAGTATGAGCTAGATTCCTCTTTTTTCCTTTTATTTAAACCGTAGAGCTTACTTTTTCAGTGGGCTCCCATTTTGGTTCTCTCTAGATGTTAGCTATAAGTCACCCACTACAGCTGACAAAGAGCCGCTAACCATGATGTATAAAATAAGTATTTGCAAAATTATTCTATTACTTGAGTTTCTGCTACTTTCTTATACCAATACGCACTCTTCTTCGGATAACGTTCTTGTGTTTCAAAGTCCACATAGAAGAGACCGTATCGTTTTTCATAGCCATTTGACCATGAGAAGACATCCATTAATGACCACATGAAGTATCCTTTAACATTTGCACCATCTGCAATGGCATCACAAATAACTTCTAAGTGTTTTTTTACATAATCGATACGACCATCATCATAGACTGTATTATCTACAAACTCATCTTTGTAACCAAGACCATTTTCTGTGATATAAATTTTCTTGTAGTTAGGGTAATCGGCTTTGACACGCATGATTTGATCATATAGACCTTGTGGGAAGATAATCCAGTCCCAGTCCGTTTTTGGAACATCAACTGGTGCTTCTCGGCGACCAACACCTTTGATTTGATATTTAGAACTTCCCTTTTCCCCTTTACCATTATGAATAATTTCAGTCTCACCATCAAAAGCTTGCATCCAATCACTCATATAGTAGTTAATACCAAGGAAATCATTTAAATCTTTTGCAGCATCCAGTGCTACAAAATCTTCTTCACGAAGATCAAGTTCACCACCATTCACCTCAAGGATATGGTTAACACCTTCCATTGTTTTATCTGAATACTTACCAAGATAAGTTGCATCAAGAATAAATTTATTATGAATAATATCTTCAAGTTCAGCCGCTCTAACATCGTCAGGATTGTTAGCATCAAATGGATACTTAGTTGGAAGAGCATGGACAACACCGATTTCACCTGAATAGCCACCGTCTTTAAAGAGTTTCACGGCACGAGCATGAGAAACCATCATGTTATGGTGTGATTGGAAAACTTTAGCAAGATCATATTGAATACCTGGAGGGAATTTACCAACCAAGTATTGGCCATCACCAATAGGCCCAATTTCGTTAAATGTTGTCCAATAGTTAACTTCTGAGAATTCTTTAAAACAGAATTCTGCATAATTTACAAAATGTTCAATGTTCTCACGATTGAGGAAATCACCATCCGAGTGGAGAGCTTCTGGTGTATCAAAATGGTGAAGTGTAACAAAAGGCTCAACATGACGCTTATGACACTCTGCAAAGAGATTGTGGTAATATTCTACCCCTTTAGGATTAACTTCTCCTTTTCCTGTTGGAAAAATACGAGACCAGGCAATAGAGATACGGATGCCGTTGACACCAAATTCTTCACTTAGTTTCAAATCAACAGGGTAACGATTATAAAAATCACTTGCTGGTTCAGCAGTGTACCAATAGTTGTCTTCTAAGTATTTATCCCAAGCTACTGGTCCTTTGCCATCTGTGTGGGTAGCTCCTTCAGCTTGGTAAGCAGCTGTAGCACCACCAAAAATAAAATCTTTAGGTAATGTTTTAGTCATGATATACCTCTTCTAAATTTTCATTTCACTATAAAGGAAGATTGAGTCCCCCCAACCTTCCCTTGCGAAATATTATTTTTCCATTTGTTCTTTAACGAAGTCCAATGCACCTTGACCATCGCGAGTCAATTTGATGTATTGAGCCCCTTCTGTTTTAGCTAATTTAATATCAAGTTTATCAGTTTCCACTTTCATATCTTCATAGTTAGAAGCTACTTGAGGTGCAAGGATAACAAGTTGATATTGTGATAAAATCTCACGGTGAGCACCATAACTTCCTGCTGCTGCAGTGACAGGTACACCATATTCTTTAGCTGCTTTATTCAAAGCATTTGCTAGTAGTCCACTAGTACCACCACCGGCACAAAGAACGAGAACATTAGTTTGATCAGTGATTTCTTTAGTTTCTTTAGCTGCTGATTTTTCAAGAATAGCATCAGCTTTCTTAGTATCAAAGTTTGCTGCTACTTTTTCTTTGAGCGCATCTGATGAATTCGTACCTGCTGCTTCTTCAGCAAGAATTTGCTCATCGTATACTTTCAAGAATGGGTAATAGATAATGACATCAACAACGATTAACAAAGTTGCCAAAATGAATGCTAGCACTTGGAAGTTTGTCCCAAGAATAAGACCTAATGGTGCTGGTGTTGTCCAAGGCAAGTTTGCAGTAAAACTGTTCATTCCAAGTGTGTCAATAAAGAATTTGAAAATCCATACATTGACAATTGGTGCCAAGATAAATGGAATAAAGAAAATTGGGTTCAAAACA
The DNA here is from genome assembly GCF_000380145.1 of Streptococcus thoraltensis DSM 12221. Taxonomy (GTDB): domain Bacteria; phylum Bacillota; class Bacilli; order Lactobacillales; family Streptococcaceae; genus Streptococcus; species Streptococcus thoraltensis. Next base: position 109,777 of record NZ_KB904587.1, read on the forward strand.
AGTGGAGCACCGAATAAGATAGGTTCGTTAACACCGAAGAATGTTGGAACAACAGATGCACGTCCAATGGCTTTGTTACGTTTTGATTTTGTTAACCACATGAACATGAATGGAACGACGAGAGTTGCACCAGTACCACCCATGGTAACGATGAACATTTGAGTCCCTGAAGTCAAGATCTTGTCCGCATGTTCACCAGCTTGAAGTAATTGAAGGTTGGTTTCAGCATTTGCGTAAGTAATCGCTGCAATGGCTGGTTCAACAATAGAAGGACCGTGGATACCAACAAACCAGAAGAAAGCAAATGCACCGAAGATAATAGTGATTCCAACATAACCATCTGCTGCTTGGAACAATGGTGCAAGAAGTTTACCAATCGATTCCGCAACGTTAACGCCTAATGTAGTATGAACAATCAATTCAATCACATAAAGCAGTACAACTGATAACGTAAATGGAATCAAGTCCTTAAATACTTGAGAAATATTAGGTGGAACCTCTTCAGGCATGCGAATAGTGACATTGTTTTTCACACAGACTTTATAGACATTTACGGTAATAAATGCTGCGATGAAGGCTGTCAACAAACCTTTTGTTCCCATAAATCCAGTTAAGAAACCACCGTCTTTTGCTGGATTAGCGGCCATTAGTAGAAAACCTACAATAGCAGCAAGCATGGTTGAAATAAAGTTGATTTGGTTCGTGCTAGGCAATGAGCGGTTCATTGAATCAGTTAATGCTTTCGCAGTCGTACCAGCCACAAACAAACCTAAAATACCCATTGAGTAATTGTATGGTGTCATCAAAAGATTCTCAATATCTTTACTCCAATGGAAGCCCCATGCGTTTGGAACATAGGCAATCAAAATAAAGATACTTGAGAACAAGATGACTGGCATACCAGCGATAAAACCATCACGAATAGCACGAAGATAGATATTTCGAGAAATTTTCTCGAAGAAAGGTTTCCCTTTCTCAATCTGAGCAATTAATCCATTCATTATTTTGCTCCTCTCTTATAAAGTTCAATCATGTGTTTCATTAAATCTTGCAATAAAATGGTAGTCATTAAATGATCTTGACCATGCATGAGAGTAACACTATATGCCAAATCTTCTCCCGCAGCTTCTTTTTGTAGTAGACTTGTTTGAGCATTATGAGCATCGTTCAAGCATTCACTACCTGCTGCGATTAATTCTTCTGCTTTAGCATAATTCCCTTCTTGCGCTGCTTTAAGAGCTTCTAGGAATTTAGAACGGGCATCACCAGCATAGGCTACGATTTCAAAACCTAAAAGAGTAGTTTCTTCTCTATTCATTGTAGTTTCCTCCGAAAATAATGTTAAATTTTTTCAGTCCAAGGACTTGCAGTTTTATCTAGTACTTTGTTTAATTCCTCAATATTTTTGAAACCTTCTGTACGCAGCCATTCACGAGCTGCTTCAGGTCCTTCTTCAATATAGACTTTTACAGATCCTGCCCAAGTAGCACGTCCACACAATACACCATTAAATTTTGCGCCTGATTCTGCTGCAAATTCCAAAGTATCTTGGAACAACTTGGCTGAAACACCTGCACTCAAGTAAATGTATGGTAAATCAGTAGAAGCTTCTTGATCACGGAAAGCTTGAGCTGCTTCTTCTTTTGTAAAGAGAACTTCACCTTCTGCAAAGCCTTCTACAAATTTCATGTTTACTGGAACTTCAACTTTCAACACGTCAACACCAAAGCGTTCTTCTGAGAATACTTTCATTGCTTCGTTAACTTTATGAGCTTTAACTTTTGCAAACTCAGGACTAGCATTGTCAGAGATTTTCTCATCATAAGTTAGAATTTCTAGGTAGAATGGAATATCTTCTGCTTGGCATTCAGAACCAATACGTTCAATGTAAGCTTTTTTCTGCTCATTGACATCTTTATCTCCATCAACATCATAGTAAAGAAGGAATTTAACTGCTTCTGCACCAGCTTCTTTAATACGTTTCGCAGACCAAACATCTAAACAATCAGGTAAGCGACTAGTTGTTGTTGCATCGTATCCTGTTTTTTCATATGCCAACAACAAGCCTGCTTCTTCTGAACGAACACGACTTGCTGGCAAGCCATATTCAGGATCAAGTAAAATTGATGATGCAAATGGTGTAAGTTCTTCAGAAACTAAACTTTTAAGCTCTTCAATTTGTTCTACTGTTGGTTCTTCTGTTTGATGTTGGGCCATCATACGTTTGAGAGCTCCACGTTGGTCGAAGGCTAAGGCAGAAATAACACCATCTACACTTAGTTTTTCCATGCTTTTACGTTTGTTTTCAGTTAAAGTAATTGTCATTTTTTATACCTCTTTGACTTTAATAGATTGATATAACTTATCGTAATTTTCCATGTTAACATGCCCAGTTGTTTTTTCTTGCGCATTTAACATACCTAAGACATTTGCTTTTGTTAATAAAGCTCGATCATCTTCATCATTCGCTAAACCCGAAGCGATACCTGCTACTGTAGAATCACCAGAACCTACAGCGCTTACAATTTCGATTTTAGGGATGTCAACTTTATAAAACGTATCCTTGTGTTTTGCAAATACACCATTAGCACCAAGAGAAACGATTATCCATTCAATTCCTTCAAATAGTTCATCTTGTAAGACTTCTTTTAAGGATTCAAAATCATTTGTCATTTCTTTACCTAGAAGTTGAGAAAGTTCTTCAAGATTAGGTTTGATAACTGTTGGTTTACTATCGCCTTTCAATACTGCTTCTAGAGCATTTCCAGAACAATCCAGAACCGTTTTCTTTCCATTAAGGTTGGCAATAGTAATCAATTTCTGATAGTAATCATCTGGCATTCCCGCAGGAAGACTACCTGACATGGTTACTACATTGACATCATCTAATAAATATTTGTAATGATTGGTAAAACCTTCAATTTCATCAATACTTAATAATGGCCCTTTTTCTAAAATTTCCGTTTGATTACCTTCATGTAAAATTGCTATACAACTTCTAGTATCACCTGAAATTTTGTAGAATTGACTTGAAATCGAATCAGGCAGATGATTAATGATAAACTCACCACTTTCACCACCGATACAACCAGTAGCTTTAACTGTTTCACCGAATTCATCTAGAACTCGAGAAACATTTAAGCCTTTGCCACCTGGTGTTTTTGTAACATCTTCGACGCGATTTACCGTATCAAATTTCAGTTCATTCAACGGGTATGAGATATCAATAGCTGGATTTAAAGTAACGGTTAAAATCACAATAGATAGCTCCTTTTTATCTATTTAATATAACTTAGTTTCAAATATTAGTCGTGGTATTCCCCGCGATCCCATTTCTCTAAAAATTCATCAAAGAAATGTGGGTTGCTTTGCTCTTGACTAGCATGTTGTAAACTATCGATTTTTTTAATCAATTCTTTATTTTCTTCAGTTGGTTTGTATTCGGCGGCGATGAAAGCATCAACAATATCATTCATCAATAAACCACCGATAATTTTTCCACCAAAACCAATAACATTTGCATTTAATTCTTCTTTAGAATAGATGGCTGATGTCATATCTCTTACAAGTGCTGAACGAATTCCAGGTACTTTATTTACCGCATTTGTAATACCAACACCTGTACCACAAATAACAACACCTAACTCAGCTTCACCACTTGCTACTGCTTCCCCAACTTTTTTACCAAAGATTGGGTAGTGAGTACGAACATTATCGTATGTCCCACAGTCAATAATGTCATGGCCTTGTGTTTTCAAATAGTCAACAAGAGCAATTTTTTCATAAGTAACAATATGGTCACAACCTACAGCAATTTTCATTTTTTGTTCTCCTCGTTTTACCCTATTTTAAGCAATTAAGACATTTTATTAAGCATATCAACACGGACTTGATGACGTCCACCTTCATATTCACCTTCAACAAAACCTTTTACAATATTCTTTGCAATTCCTGGTGCGCTAATCTCAGAACCAAGGGTTATGATTCGAGCATTATTATGTCCTCTTGTCATATATGCTGAACGCTCATCTGAAACTTCAGCTGCTACCATTCCTTTAATCTTAGTAGCAACCATGAAAGGACCAACACCGTATGCATCAATCACAATACCCAAGTTATCTTCTGACTTGTTTACTTCTTTAGCAACTGCAAGTGTTGTGTTAACGAAATCGTGCTCTTCATTTTCGCTTACATCAATGACATCATAGTTTCCTTCTTTAAGGTACTTTTTGATAACTTCTTTGAGTTCTTTGCCTGCTTGGTCAGCACCGATAATAATTGCCATTTTATTTCTCCTATGATTTAGAATTAGTAAATGTGGAAAACCTACGTAGATATCTAAGAAAAGATTTGCAAAATCATTTGAAATAACGTTTTCATTATTTCTATGACTTTATAATACACCTAAACAAAACACAAGTCAACACTTTTTTTGTTTATTTTTATATAAAATAGACAATCTATGTTCTTTATGTTTGTTTTAATGTGTTTCCGGTGTGTTTATTTATTAGAATAGAAATCTTAGGTGATATTTTTTATAAGTAGCTTAAATATCAGCTTATTCCAGCTCAAATTAGCTCAAACTATCAAGTAAATGTTTCATATAAAACATTTTTTATTATGTTTTGTTTAAAATATAATGATTTTTTGTTTGATTTTTTGTTTAAAATTATGTTATTATACCTATACTAGTTATTCTTAAACAAAAAAATAGGAGGTTAGGATGAAAAAGAAAGAACGTCATGAAAAAATTCTCGATATTTTAAAAGTTGACGGTGTTATTAAAGTTAAAGATATTATAGCTGAAATGAATATTTCTGATATGACTGCCAGAAGAGATCTGGACACACTAGCAAATGATGGGTTACTGATTCGAACACATGGTGGTGCCCAATTTCTAAATCATTCAAACGAAACCGAAGAAGGTCATGAAAAAACGCATACCGAGAAAAAAGTTTTGCAAACAAATGAAAAAAAACAAGTAGCTCGAGCAGCCAGTAAAATAATAAAAGATGGTGAAACTGTCTTTATTGGTCCAGGTACAACTCTAGAACATTTAGCTGTTGAGTTAAAAAATCGAAACATTAGGGTTATCACGAACAGTCTCCCAGTATTTTTAATTTTACATCCTAGCAGTTCTGTTGACTTAATCTTAATTGGGGGTGAATGTCGAGAAATTACTGGAGCTTTTGTTGGTTCTATAGCCGTAAATAATTTGAAATCCTTATCATTTTCAAAAGCATTTGTCAGTGCTAATGCTGTGTTTAATAATTCTATTGCAACTTACAGCGATGTTGAAGGTGATATTCAAAAAATAGCTTTGGATAATTCTGTTGAAAAAATACTACTAGTTGATAGTTCAAAGTTTGATGGTTATGATTTCTATAATTTCTATGATTTGAATCGGATGGATTTGATTGTCACAGATAAAAAAATCTCAAAAGAGGTACTTGACAAATATAAGGAATTTTCCAAAATTGTCATCGCTGACAAGTAAAAAATGATACTAATAGACAAATAAAGACACTTCTAAATCTGCAATCAGAGAAGTGTCTTTATTTTTGTATAGCTATAATAATATCAAACATAAAAAATTAACTATCCACAAACCACAAACTTTACCATGTATTATTTTATGACATACTATGGTCGAATGAATTAGCTTTCAGACAAGGAACTGAAATGCGGACAGTACTTGAGTAGGACAAGTCGAAAGGGACGATGTAGCAAAGTTAGTTCAAAAGACTATAATTTTTCAATAGTCCTAAGAACTCTATCAACAAGCAAAGCATCAAATAACTTCTGCGCTTAGCTGATGGCAAGCATAAAAAATAAGCAAGTAATATTGTTTATTCTCTAAAACTTAGGACTATAAGATTTAGAACACGTCACTCTTCTAGTCCAAAGTATTCTAAACTTAAACAAATGTTTCGAGTGACTTTCGCAGAAGACTAATTTTATAATTGTCAAGCCACGAGTACTCTGACATATTTTTCTCTGAGTTGTGACAGCAATCGAAGACCATAGCCCAACGCTACTTTGACCTTCTTATTGATATAACGTTTATCCCCATAAATAAGTGCAATCGGTAAAATCATTGGCATCGAAACTATCTCAGCTTGTATTCATCACCATATCAAGGGAACCTCTGAAAAATTGCTCAGGTTGATGACTAGAACTTCCTCTATCGAAGACCGATTCTGTTTATACTCAATGAAAATCAAAAGCAGACTAGGCGACACAGATAGCAGACAGAACTGAAGGTCATCAAATCAAGTCAACAAGGTCTGCTGTTAATTTTCGAAGAGTATTAGCTGGATATCAGATGTATCAAAGCTTAATAGATAAGCTCAATCAGGCAATTCAAAACTATCCCTCAGAGGAGTTTCTCTGAAGCATACCAGATTCTATTGACCATTCCTAGAGGTAATGCTAACTGCCCTGCTCTTGTCTTGGCAGAGATTGAATCAGAACTGATCAAAGGCATAGAATCCAAATTGGTTGCGATTATAGCCGGTTTTTTCTTTGTGAAACATACGGCACCTTTACAAGCTCTTTTCTTTTATTATAGCCCAAAACTAGTAAAAAGCCCTCAGAAACTTAATTCTAAGGACTTATTTTAATGTTTTTGCGACCCATTATCACTGATTAACTAAGGTCATAAAAAAATAGAACTTGAAAGAAAGATAACTAGATATTTATAAAATAATAAGCCTTGACTAAAAAATCTCCAACAAAAACATCAAAGATAAAGCAATAATCATCTTCTGATGCTTTTAGTAGTTTATATACTCTTGCCAAAATACTATAACATTGGTCTTGGATGACTATCATCGAAAATAGAAAGGCAAAGAACAATAAAGTTGCAAAAACCCCGACATGAATAATTGAACAAACGGTTTCATGTCAAATAGATACCCCAGACCTTGCGTCATTAGGATATTAACCACAATGTCCAATAATCATCGTTCTAATTTTCTAAAACCATAAATGACTACAAAACTAGTTTGAATCAGTCATATCAATACTTAAGTCAACATTTAGTAAACAGAGCAAGAAAAGCATTAGGAAATTAAATGCAAATACATTTAAAAAGAAGTAAACATTGTAAGGTTCTGATCCGAAAGCCATAACGAATAAAAAAGACCCTATAAAAGCGAAAAGCACACGTCTTTTAACAATCATCACTTTCTTATAGCGTGCAAAGGAATCTTGCCAACTCAATAAGGGGCGATCGCACCCTAAACCATATAAAAAGACTATCAAATAAGCAAAAGCAATGACAATTGTTAAAAAGCTAAACCTTATTAGCGACATCTTGAAAATACAACTCAAAATTGCATTTATCACAATAGCGAGGCTCAAGATTATCAGTGCTCGCTTCCCTTTTTCTCTTAGCATCATAAACTCCTAAACTTTACTCAAATCACTCCCATTAGCAAGAGGATATAATTAAAAACTGAAAAAATAACAATCAAACCATTATTCATCATATGAACAACGATGGAATCGCGGATATTTTCTTCGCGTCTAAAAGCAAAAAAGAAAACACTACCTAATGCAAAATACATAATTAATTCTATTGGTTTAAAAGCATGCATTAAAGCAAAAATCAAGGAACTAACAAGCCATTTTGCCCATTTATTATCTTTTTTAAAGAAATAACGACTGAAAAATCCTCTAAAGGTCAATTCTTCTAGGACTGGCGCAAAAAAGCCAATCATGACTTGAAAAGCCACAAAATAAAGAGGAAACATATTCTTCAAATCACTAGCACTGGCTTGTAAAGCTGCATCATTAGCTGACATAGCATTACCAGTTAATTTTTGTAACAAAAGAGTTCCTACAACAGCAACAAGACGCGCCCCGAAGAAGAATAACACTGCAATCCCCAACTCTTCCAAAGTGAATGGTCTACCAGTGATTTTATAATCTTCTTTTTTGAGATAAGTTTTCCAAACCTTGCGAATAATCAAAAAAGCAAGCACTAAATAAAGAAGACCAAAGACCCACTGCAACATTATTGGCGTCTTACTTTGATTTCCAATCAAAATCATAGGCATCACATTAACCCCTATGACTAGGAGAACCAAACCAATAAATTTAATAATACGATTAAATAAAGACATATTAAAACTCCTTTTTCTGAATGTCATTAAATGTTTACAGTTAAGTCATTACGACATGACCTTAACATGATATTAGTATAGCAAAAAAATATCGTTAAATGATCACTGTTTCCTAAACAGTCATTCAATCGTCCTAAACGGTATTTTTTGTTAAAAATCTTTCAAAATTGTTATCAATAAAGCTCGTGATAATCCAATTTATTTCAAAAAAATGGCTCTATACTTTCTGTAGTTGGTAACTCCACAGCAAGGGGTAATGGGATTTTGTGAGCTTGATAAAAACTTTGGGACTAAGCTAGAGATAGCAAGAATGATTCTAATATAGGTTATCAATAGTTAATTTCATACAAAAACACCCCAATCGTTAGATTTTTTGTCTAACTTTTGGGGTGCGGGTCATATTTTGCTACACGATACTCCTGTTCAGCTTAATAATCAATAGCAACATAGCGTCTTAAGCCACTAAAGCTCATGTAAGATAACCAGTAATGACCGTCTACATTCACAACCTTATCATAATTAACAGAAGAACCTTCACTATAATAAGCTAACTCAGGACTTGATAGTTTTGGTTGAGCTTTAACAGAAGCGCGTTTACTGAAGGTATAGGTGCCTTGTGATGGTAAGTTCATTTGACTTGTGCCAGTGCTTGGTTTAACACTACCATAGTCACCACCTTGGAAACCATAATACTCCTCAAGTGATAACCCAGAATCATAAATTTCTCTTGCCTCTTTACCGACATAACGAAGGTGCCAAGCTTCTTGCATAAAGCCTGTAATAGCTTCTTTTCCCGGTTGATAGCGCACAACAAATCCATACTCATGGGCGTGATTTTGAACCCATGCACTAGCCTCTTTATCTTCCAAAAGACGACCACTCCTGTCGGTCAAGTCATAAGCCAACCCTGTTTGGTGTTCACTATAACCTGGTCTTGCTGAATAGCGATCTGCCGCAGCTTGTCCATCACGATTAACATAAGACTGATACACTCTAGCTTGAGTATTGTAACTTCTAAAACCACTATAGCCGTAGCCCACATTGTAACCTTTGGCAATCATATCATCACGAAGTTTAACAAAAGCTGCTTTAGCCGTTGGATCTTCACCTGGATTGTATTGGGCAGATAGTGGATATTTTTTATTAACCACTAAGACATCACCATATTTACCAGCCACACTGTAGTAAGAACCATTAAAAGTCACTTTTTGTTTTGAAGTGCTAGAGGTTACTGGCTTTACCACTGTTTTAGCTGGTAAGGTGATCCTGGTAGATAGGATACCTTTTAATTGACCAACGCCATAGTCATAATAGAGATGGACATGGTAGTCACCCGTATTTTCCTTGTGGTCCTTGCTTGCTACTTTTACTTGATAGGTATTATTAGCTTGTTTTTGGGCAGTATACCATATCAAGTCATCTTGACCACCTTGCTCTGACCAGACAGGCACTTTAATAGCCTTAATAGTAGTTGGTGAAGAGACTTCTGAAATAGTTACTGTAAAACCTTCATTTGAAATATCCTTAATAGCCATGCGACCATAAAGCTTGAGGCTGCTGGTTGGTTTTACGTCTTCTTCAGATTGTGGTTTTTCGTTATTATTTGCTTGTTTTATTTGACCTAAATCAACATAACGACGTGTGCCACCATAGCTGATATATGACAACCATTGATGACCATCATTTTCAAGATAGCGGTCGTAATTAACCTTGTCACCTTGATGATAGACGAATTCGGTCTTCGCTGCCACTTCAGGTTTATTCTTGATGGCACTATCTTTCGTAAAAGTATAGGTTCCAGATTGAGAAATGACCTTAACTTCTTCTTTTGGCATCTCTTCTTCAATTGGAGTAAGTTTTTGATTATCTGTTGGCGTTTCGACTGGCACATCCTTAACCTTTGAAAGGGCAACATAACGGCGTGTACCGCTGTAACTCACATAAGACAGCCACTGAAAGTTATCAGCAATCAATGTTTTATCATAATTGATTGATTCTCCCTTATTAAAAGTAAATTCTGTCTTTGCAGCAGTATTAGGAGCATTTTTCACCGCAACTTCTTCTGTAAAACGGTAAGTGCCACTTTTAGCAAGTGTTTGAGAATCTTTTGGGACATCTTGGGTATCTTTTGACTCAGTCTTGGGAAGATTTTTCATTACCTTCCCAAGAGGCGCATAGCGTCTAACCCCACTATATGAAAGATAAGTCAACCAATGATAGCCATCTTTCGTTACCAGATTGTCATAGAAAACTTTATCACCCTTTTTAACATAGAATTGGACAGGTGCAGACAGCCTAGCTTCATTACGAATATCAGTACGTTCTGGATAGATATAAGTACCTTGTTTTGGAAGTCTTGGTGTTTCAATCTCTTCTGTCATGACTTCAGATGCTGCTTGACTTGCAGAATTCGGCATCATAGTTGGATCCACGTTACTGTTTTCAGCCGTATTTTCTGAAAGAACTTGCGAATGTGCATCCGTCTGGTTAGCCATCTCACTTGTAGCCGTCAATGAAATTTCAGAAATGACTTGAGAAGAAGGAACCACCTCCGAACTAGCCACTGACTCTGAACTCACAAGAGATTGACTCATAGCATTAGAAGAAACGAGTTCAGGAGATGATGTCATGGTCTCATTACTACTATTGTCTTTCATTAGATGATAGTTATCAATCGCACTAGAACTCGGTGCAAGATTTTCATCAGCTGAAACCTGACCAGCACAAACAAAGCTCATTCCAAGCAGAATTGATGCCGCACCAAAGGAATATTTTCGAATAGAAAACCGTTGCTTTTCGTTTGTAACAAAAGATTGCTTCATAACCCCATCCTCATTTCTATATCCTTTACCTTTATTATAAACTTCAAATCACCATTTGTCAAATAAATTTATAATTTTTGTAACATAAATGAAACATTATTTTTGTATAGAAACATCTTCATATTTATAAAAATAAAGAAGTATTGCTTTATCCTAAAGGGTTTTATAACATTTTTTCTCCAAATCCTAAACAGTCATTTAACTTTTCCAAACGCAAAGAAAAAGAGTCTGGAACAAAAAGATTTTGATTTTTGAAATTCTGTATCATCAATTCTTTAAATTGAGACATTAGACATAAAAAGCGAACAAGACAGAATTCTGAAGGGCAGAAAACTAGTTTTGTTCGCTTTTTATATTTAGGGTTGAACTTTTTTTGTCCCAGCCTCCTTCAACTTATTCTAGTATAGTCAAATGAATTACCTTTCAGACAAGGAACGAAAGAAGCGGACAGTACTTGATTTTCATTACTTATGAATAGGGCAAGTCGAAAGTGAACATGTATCAAAGTTAATTCCAAAGACTATAAAATCAAATTGACGCGGTGGGTGATGAGCATCTTCATCAGCTTTTTAGCTCCAAAGATAATATCATTAACTGGGCGGGCGGTGGGAAAAATAATCAATCCGCTGGATTATTTTAGCCTAAGCCTAGAAACCAGAGAACGAGGTCCTTTTGTCTTTGTTAGCGTTCTTTCCCACTCTTTCTCATATGTTTTAAATCATTTCATTAAAATCCCAAACTTCCGTCCAACCTTGATAAAATTCAGGTTCGTGACAGACCATAAGAATAGAACCTTTATAGGCTTGGAGCGCCCGACTAAGTTCAGCTTTCGCATCAGCATCTAAATGATTGGTTGGTTCATCCAAGATTAAAACATTATTTTCACGGTTCATTAGCAGACAGAAACGAACCTTTGCCTGTTCACCACCTGAAAGAACTTGGATTTGACTTTCGATATGTTTCGAGGTCAAGCCACATTTTGCCAAGGCGGCACGAACTTCTGCTTGATTCAAAGCCGGAAAAGCATCCCAAACCGCTTCCAGTGGTGTTTGACGATTACCACCAGCAACTTCTTGCTCAAAGTAACCAATCTCTAGAAAATCACCGGTTTCTACTACTCCTTCAAGAGGCTTGATTTCGCCCAAAAGGCTCTTCAAAAGGGTTGTTTTTCCAATACCATTGGCACCTGTGATAGCCACCTTTTGATTACGCTCAAAAGTTAAGTTCAAAGGTTTTCTAGTCAAGGGACGATCATAACCAATCACCAAATCCTTAGTTTGGAAGATAAAACGGCTTGGAGTACGAGATTCCTTAAAATGAAATTCTGGTTTTGGTTTTTCCTTATCAAGCTCAATTAAGTCCATCTTATCTAGCTTCTTCTGACGAGACATAGCCATATTACGCGTTGCAACACGCGCCTTGTTTCGTTGGACAAAATCCTGTAAGTCAGCGATTTCCTTTTGTTGACGCTCATAAGCAGCCTCTTTTTGAGCCTTCTTCATCGCATAAACGTCTTGGAATTGATAATAATCACCAGAATATCGAACCAAATCTTGATTTTCAACATGATAAACGATATTAATCACATCATTTAAAAATGGAATATCATGGGAAATAAGGACAAAGGCATTTTCATAATTCTGCAGATAACGCTTAAGCCAGTCAATGTGCTCCGCATCCAAATAGTTAGTCGGCTCATCAAGTAGAAGAATGTCTGGTTTCTCAAGCAATAGTTTTGCTAAGAGGATTTTAGTACGTTGACCACCAGAAAGCTCTGTCACATCAGAATCCATACCAAAATCCATGACACCTAAAGCACGTGCTACTTCATCAATCTTAGCATCCAAGGTATAGAAGTCACGCGATTCCAAACGATCCTGCAACTCGCCAACTTCTTCCATAAGAGCATCAACATCGGCACCTTCATCAGCCATAGACATATAAATGTCGTTGATACGGGCTTCCGTTTTAAAGAGATCATCAAAAGCCGTGCGTAAAACATCGCGAACAGATTGACCTGCCTCAAGAACAGTATGCTGATCCAAATAACCAGCTGTGACATACTTAGACCATTCAATCTTACCTTCATCAGGCTGCAAATGTCCTGTCACAATACTCATGAAGGTTGATTTCCCCTCACCGTTTGCTCCGACAAGACCGATATGTTCGCCTTTTAAAAGACGAAACGATACATTTTCAAAAATAGCACGGTCACCAAAACCGTGACTAAGATTTTTAACTTCTAAAATACTCATAATAATCCTTTACAGTGACAATTCAATCTCTACCATTATAACGTAAATGAGCCTAAAAAGAAAATAGCCAGACAAAAATCTAGCTATTTTAGCCTACTACGCATCTGCTCTGGCAAATACAGGTTTTCCATCTTTAAATCTAGCGATACGAGCTAATGACGTAACCTTTACTTTCATATCTTCAAGCAACCGACGACCATCTTGGAAAGATTTCTCGATAACAATGCCAACACCTTCAACCTGTGCACCAGCTTGTTCAATGATTTCAATCAATCCTTTGGCAGCTTGTCCATTAGCAAGAAAATCATCAACGATTAAGACCTTGTCGTCTTTTTCTAAGAATTTCCCAGCGATAGATACCGTTGAAGTTACTTGTTTGGTAAATGAATAGACTTCAGTCGTTAGGATGCCTTCTGTCATGGTAATATTTTTATGTTTTTTAGCAAAAATCATGGGAACATCAAGCGCTTCTGCCGCATAGACTGCAGGAGCTATTCCTGATGCTTCAATAGTCACCACTTTGGTGATATTAGCTTCCTTATAGGCATCCGCAAACACTTGCCCGATAGCTTTCATTAATTTGTAATCCACTTGATGGGTTAAAAAAGAATCAACTTTAAGGATGTTATCTCCCAAAATTTGTCCATCTTTTAAAATCCGTTCTTCCAATAGTTGCATGATAACTCCTTCTTTTTAATCCCCAAATCTGAGTGAAGGGACAAGTATCCCTAGCCAAATCAAGTAAATCGTAATCATTATAACGTTTATCCTATCACGTTTTAAAGGATTTTCCTAGAAAAAAGAGCGCCTAGAAACGCTCTTTTACGAATAATCTTAGATAGAATCACCGTTCCAGATTGAGTTTTTAACGATGACATAGTCAACAAATTTCAAGCTTTCGACATCCTTACCACCTGCGTAAGAGATTGATGATTGTAAATCTTGCTCCATTTCTGTCAAGGTATCTTGAAGATGTCCTTTTGTTGGGAGGAGAATTTTCTTACCTTCAACGTTTTTGTGCTCACCTTTTTGGTATTCCGATGCTGAACCATAGTATTCTTTAAAGGTTTCACCATCAACTTCCACTGTTTTACCCGGACTTTCAATGTGTCCAGCAAAGAGTGAACCAATCATAACCATGCTAGCACCAAAACGGATTGATTTAGCGATGTCACCATGAGTACGCACACCACCATCTGCGATAATTGGTTTGCGGGCAGCTTTTGAGCACCAACGAAGAGCAGCCAATTGCCAGCCACCAGTACCAAAGCCAGTTTTCACTTTAGTGATACATACTTTACCAGGACCAATACCAACTTTAGTAGCATCTGCACCAGCATTTTCTAATTCACGAACCCCTTCTGGTGTTCCCACGTTACCTGCGATAACAAAAGTTTCAGGAAGTTCAGCTTTGATATGTTTAATCATTTTGATAACACTGTCTGCATGACCGTGAGCAATATCAATAGTGATAAATTCTGGCACATCATCCTTTAATGACGTTACAAAATCGTATTCGTATTCTTTTACACCCACTGAGATTGAAGCAATCAGACCTTGCTCGTGCATACGTTTGATAAATGGTTTACGAGCCTCTTCATCAAAGCGGTGCATAATATAAAAGTAGCCGCCTTTAGCCAATTGCTCAGCAACTGCTTCATCAATAATTGTCTGCATGTTGGCAGGAACAACAGGCATTTTGAAAGTATAGTTACCTAATTTTACGGTTGTATCAGCTTCTGAACGGCTATTGATGATACATTTGTTAGGCACTAATTGAATATCTTCATAGTCAAAAACTGGTAAATCACTAAACATAAAAATCCTCATTTCTATTGCAGGAAGGCCATGACAAAGAAAATGAGGAAAAGTTTTTATTTTTCGGTCATTCTTCGTCAAAAACCACACATTCTCTCAAACCTGCAACGCTTAAAAACTATAATGACCTTCCTATAACTACGAATTCGTAGCATCGCTGGGCAGTTTCTTGCCCTTCCTTTTTATATACTACTAAAAATACACGTTTTTTACAATTTTTACTTTATTTTATGAAATAAAGTTCGGTTTTTACGAACTTTGGTCTTAGAGTTAGTTTTTCCTTAATCTCAAAAATTGCAGGCTTTCCTTGTAAATAGTACAATAGACCTATGTTATATCCTGTAAAAATAAAGGCCTTTTGGTCTCAGCAAAATGATAAAGCCTTTCTCGATTGGTTACAATATTCTTTTAACAATCTCTTCGAGATTACTTCAACGAGAAGCTCTGTTGACCATCAACACATCAATTATATCGCCTTTAAGAATAACAATCAGCTCCTTCTTCACTCAGCGACAGTTGAAAGTTTACTCGACATTCCTAAGAATTACTCGGATAATCCTTCATTTATTTTACAATTAAGCCAGCAGCTAATACGGTTTTATCAAGAATTGATAACCTATCCAGATAAATACCCTCTAAAATTGGTCTATTATGATGCAAATGGTCAGCCAATTTACGACAACGAGGGATTTGATGGTAACCTTTTTTCTTTCGTTCAAGAAACTGAGCATTTAGAAGATTGGATTCAGGATCAAATTAAAAGCAATGCCAATCACCAAGTGACTGTTACCATCCCCTCAAGTTCTTTTGACCAAATTTTAATCCAAGACTATCGAGGGTTATATGACCAAGAAGGAAACTTCTGTGGAACCTTCTCTCAGGTCATTGACCTTCAACCCCTACTTGCGACCTATCTTGAAGAATCCGGCCAGGCCTTGGTGGGATGGTCAGATACCACTTCAGGCGCATCCATTTCAAATGAGTTGTTTAATGATTAACTAGAAATAATGTGGCTTTTAAATATCCTATTCGCTTGTGATAAGCGATACTCTTATACTCCTTTCGCTTTTTAAAGGACTTGAATACTTGTTTTTACTGTGTTTGGAATTTTTTAGTGTATCACTACTAATGCAGCGCACCCGCATAGTGATATGATATCTCTGAAGTAGGGTTTGATTATTTACCTTGTCTACTTGACAGGGAGGATAGCGGTTGGTTCTTTGTCTCGCACTTTCGAAAGAGAGACGAACCGAAAAATCACATCACAAAAAAACGAGGCAGTTTAAAGTTCTGCCTCGTTTTTTTCTTTATTTGATAGCGTCTGTTGCGACATCTTCACTGAACCATTTATTTGAAATATCTTGGAATTTACCATCTTTATACAATTTTTTGAAGGCTCCGTTAACTTTCTTGACCAAAGTCTTATCAGTTTTACGTGCTCCTACTGCGAAGTCCTCGCCTTTGAAATCACCAGTTACAATATTATACTGGTCAATATTACCTTCTTCTTTAAGGTAGTAGTTGGCATAGACACGGTCAATGAGAAGACCATCTATACGATCATTCTTCAAATCAATAAGAGCTTGTGTGAATGTTTCGTACTGATTGGCATCGCCATCTTTGACAAAATCTTTAAGGACTTTTGGATTGGCAGTAAACGCTTCGTAACCAGATGAACCAGATTGTGCCCCCAAAACCTTATCTTTCATAGCTTTAAAATCAGTGATGTTTTTAGACTTTTTAGAAACCAATACTTGTTCATTTTTCATGTAAGGATTAGTAAAAGCAACTTTTTCCTGACGTTCCTTGGTAATAGAATAACCATTCCAAATCATATCAATATTGCCATTTTCGAGTTCTGTTTCTTTTAAGTCCCAATTAATAGCTTGCCATTTCACCTTGATACCGTACTCTTTAAACACAGCATTGGCAAGATCAATATCAAAACCGACATTTTTGCCTGATTTATCTTCGTACCCCATCGGCACAAATGTATTATCAAAACCGATTGTAATTATTTTTTTACTTTGATAGGTTTTCCAATTATCTTTTGAGGTATTTTCTTTAGCTTTATTTGAACCACAGGCAACTAAAAACATAGCCACAAAAGCTACCGTTAAAATGCTAACTAATTTTTTCATCATATATCTTCCCCTTTGTTATTTGGGATTGACCTTTAAAATATCATCTGCAATATTTTCAGCAAAGGCCATATCGTGCGTAACCACAATTTGGGTAATTCCCGTCTCGCGGTTTTGTAAAATCAAGTTCTCCACTTCTTTGCGGAGTTCAGGATCCAAAGCAGATGTTGGTTCATCATAACCAATAATCTGTGGATCAATCATCATCGCACGTGCTAGGGCGACCCTTTGTTTTTGACCGCCAGATAGGGAGTGGGGATACACCTCAACATGTTCCCCCAAACCTAAACGATTTAACAAGTCAGTCGCTTTTTCTGTAGCGACTTCTTTTGAGGTACCCATGGTTTTCATCGGTGATAATATTAAATTTTCCAAAACAGTCATGTGTGGGAAAAGTTGGAAATCCTGAAATACAAAACCAAGTAGATTTCGCTCTTCGAGGTGATCAATGGCAACTTCTTCACCATTGTAAACAATCTGACCTGAATCAACTTTCTCCAAACCGGCAAGCATACGAAGGAGTGTTGTTTTTCCTCCGCCTGATGGACCTACCAAAGCCAGAATACGTCCTTGAGAAATGGTCAAGTTGAAATTTTCAAAAATAACTTTTGAGCCATAAGCTTTAGAAATATTTTTCAATTCTAACATAAGGCTTCCTTTCTAATGCGACCATAGGTCTAGAATCATGCAAACGTTGATGCTTATATGACGTCACTGAGGACATCGTCAATTAACTAGTGTGATAAGCAAAGAATTATAGCAACGGTACAATTTCAAAATAGTTTTTTCTAATTTAGAAATATGCTCATGTTACTTATAATAGTTGAATTTTTTCTCAACTTGCTTAGAGATGATGGTTACCACCCCAATTAAAATGAGGTAGATAGCTCCGGCGATAAACATGGGAGCCAGAGTCGCATCACGGTTAGCAGCTGTTTTACTTGCAAGCAACAAATCACCGACACCTAGGACATAGACCAAAGAAGAATCTTTGACGAGGTTAATGACTTCATTAAAGACACTCGGTAAAACGACTTTAAACACTTGGGGTAGGATAATGTAGCGAACCGTTTGGAATTGGCTAAATTTTAGAACCTTTGCAGCTTCGTATTGCCCTTTAGGAATGGCTTCAATACCTCCGCGGAAGATTTCTGCAAAGTAAGCAGCGTAATTAAGGGTAAAAGCAAGAATAGCTGCTGGCATACGATCCATCGTCACACCGACGCTTGGCAACACGTAGTAGAAGAAAATCAGTTGTAACAAAAGAGGGGTTCCGCGCATAACCCAAATGTAGAGTGTGATGAGCCACTCTAATGGTTTAAACCTAACTTGCATTAAGAAGGCAAGTACGGCTCCAATCGGTATTGATAAAATAATAACAATAAAAAATACTTGTAAGGTAACCATGGCGCCTTGTAGCAAACTAGGTAATACCTCTGATAAATAGGTCATATGTGACTCCAAAAAAAATTATTTCCGTATATTATATCAAAATTTTGGATATTTTAGAAGAAAATATTGGAAAATCTGTTTAAAATTCATCAAAATTATTTAAAAATGCAAAAAGAAGTGATACAGAACTTTTCGCATCACTTAAAGTTCTGTACACCACTCCATTTGCTAGAAAGATTCGATAATCTTTTAATTTGTAAATACTGGTAGAGGAAACCTTATGAGCAGCTCATAAAAAACTGCTCCATCGTATTTTTCCCCAATACCCTAATACAAGTTTTACTTAAAGTTTTTTAACAAATTCTGATTTGAGTTTCATAGCCCCAAAGCCATCAACTTTACAATCGATATTATGATCACCTTCAACTAATCGAATGTTTTTAACACGTGTGCCTTGTTTAATATCTTTTGGGGCACCTTTAACTTTAAGATCTTTAATAACAGTAACAGTATCACCATCTGATAAGCGAGTACCGTTGCTATCTTTAACAATTAATCCTTCTTCTTCCTCAGCCACTTCACTTGGTGACCATTCATAAGCACACTCAGGACAAACTAGTAGAGTTCCGTCTTCATAGACATACTCTGAGTTACATTTTGGACAATTTGGTAATGTCATCATATCTCCTAAATAAAAAAATAATTCTCTTTATTTTACTTTAGAATCCTTAATTTGGCAAGTGCGTGCTAAGTAAAAAAGATGGTAGATACACCCACTACACGATAGAAAATAAACGTAACCGCTCCATAACGAGGTATCTACCGAGATTGTCAGTTCTCCAGTATACTGTTAGTAGAAAACAGAATTGGAGGCTATTGTGATGTCAGAACCCATTGTTCCTTTGGAAACGCCCCAATCTCGTCGTTTTGATAAGAAAAACAAAAATGAGATGGTGCTGAAAATGCGTATTGGAAAGCTTGAACTAAGCTTGTTCCAATCTCTTCATCAAGAAACACTAGAAACTATTTTAGATAAGGTATTGCTCTATGACCATTCAACTCAGTGATTTAGGGCAAGTCTATTTGGTTTGTGGGAAAACGGATATGAGGCAAGGTATTGATTCACTAGCCTATCTCGTTAAACGTCAATTTGAGTTAGATCCCTTCTCAGGTCAGGTCTTTCTCTTCTGTGGAGGACGCAAAGACCGTTTCAAAGCACTTTATTGGGACGGACAAGGTTTCTGGTTGCTCTATAAGCGATTTGAAAACGGCAAACTCAATTGGCCAAGTGATGAAAATGAAGTCACAGCCCTCACTTGCGAGCAAGTAGACTGGCTGATGAAAGGATTTTCCATCTTTCCCAAAATAAATGTTTCAAAAAGTCGTGATTTCTATTGAAATCATGGCTTTCTTTTCGGTATAATAAAGAAAATATCAGGAGGATAGCTATGAATTCACAAGATAAGGTCATTGAAAGTTTAACAAAGACGATTGAAGTCATGTCTAATGAACTCGCTCTCCTTCGTGAACAGGTGGCTTATCTGACTCAGAAACTCTACGGAAAGTCATCAGAGAAGGTTGTGCATCAACCTGGTCAGCTCAGCTTATTTGGTGAGGAAAACCTACCAGAAGAAGAATCTGACTTACCCAGGTCAGACTGAGACTATTACCTATAAACGTAGGAAGACGAAGGGAGTTCGTCAGGCTATTTTTAGTCAATTCACTCCAGAGATTGTTCATCACGAATTACAGGGTGAAGACTGTACTTGTCCAGATTGTCATGGTCAGTTAAAGGAGATTGGTTCAACCGTCCAACGGCAAGAGTTGGTCTTTATTCCTGCGCAATTGAAGCGGATTGATCATGTCCAACACGCCTACAAGTGTCAAGCGTGTAGCGAGAAGAATCTCAGTGATAAGATTGTCAAAGCTCCCGTCCCTAAAGCCCCTTTAGCACATAGCTTGGGGTCAGCCTCCATCATCGCCCATACGATTCATCAGAAGTTCAATCTCAAGGTACCGAACTACCGCCAGGAAGAGGATTGGAACAAGCTTGGCTTGCCTATCACAAGAAAAGAAATTGCCAACTGGCATATTAAGTCTAGCCAATATTATTTTGAACCACTTTATGACCTTCTTCGTGATAAGTTGTTGGAACAGCCCATTCTCCATGCGGATGAGACTTCCTACAAGGTCTTAGAGAGCGATAGCCAGCTGACTTATTATTGGACCTTCTTATCTGGCAAGCATGAAGAACAAGGGATTACCCTTTATCATCATGATAAACGACGGAGTGGGTTGGTTGTGAAGGAATTTCTTGGGCATTACGCAGGCTACCTTCACTGCGATATGTGGTCGGCATATAGACAACTAGAAAAAGCTAAGCTGGTTGGCTGTTGGGCACATGTGAGACGTAAATTTTTTGAGGCAACACCTAAGAAGGCAGACCAGAGTTCTTTAGGAGCTAAGGGATTAAGGTATTGCGACCAGCTGTTTGCCTTGGAGAATGACTGGGTTGACCTCTCTACTGAAGAGCGTCTGCATAAACGCCAGACAGAGTTAGCTCCCTTGGATGGATGAGTTCTTCGACTGGTGCCGTGAGCAGGCTGTTTTATCAGGTTCTAAATTGGGCATCGCCTTAGAGTATAGCCTCAAATACGAAACCACCTTCCGAACCATTCTCTCGGACGGTAACTTAGTCCTGTCTAACAATATAGCAGAGAGGGCTATGAAGACTTTGGTTATGGGGCGTAAAAATTGGTTGTTCTCTCAAAGTTTTGAGGGAGCCAAGTCAACAGCTATCATCCTTAGTCTCTTGGAAACAGCTAAGCGACACGGCCTTGATTCAGAGAAATATATGACCTATCTTCTAGAACATCTTCCTAGCGAGGAAAGCCTCGCAAATAAGGATGTTCTAGAGGCTTATTTACTGTGGGCGGAAAGTATTCAAAACAACTGCAGATAGGAAAAAGTTCCAGAGTCAATCAAGACTTTGGAACTTTTCAATATACTCCGTTATGGGGCGCTTACAAATAAACAATGAAAGACCTGATTATCACTAAAACAAGCTCTTATATAGTCTTTTGAATTAACTTTGATACATCGTCACTTTCGACTTGCCGTACGCGAGTACTGTCTGCGTCTCAGTTCCTTGTCTGAAAGCTAATTCATTTGACTATAACTGTTGTTTTGATAAGCTTTCTGAGAGTTTTTTCTTTCCACAAAGAAACCTAAAAAGATGGAAGAGAATTCCATCTTTAGGTTAATGCATTTAATTCTTCAATCCCTCAACACTGGTAACGATTTCAGCAATAAGTGCTGGATCTTCAAGTCCAGTAACTTCGACAACAACGTCACTGAGTGATTTTTCTGCTAATAACTGTTGAAGTTGTACGCTTTGCTCATCATTTTCATCTTTATAGCTAAAGACAAATGCCACCGTTTTAAGGAGGTTTTCGTATGATAAACCACGATCACGCAATTCTCGAATCGGACGAATAAAACGTTCATCAAAACCGAGTTTACGGATTGGTGTACGAGCTACACGGACAACATCATCAATGATGTATGGATTTTCAAAACGGCTAATAATCACATCGTGATAGGCTTTCAAATCGGCTTCATCAAAGTCCCACTTTGCAATTAAGAGTGAACGAATTTCACCAAGAACTGCTTCTAATTGTGCTTTGACATCAATATTTTGAAGGGCTTCAAGAATTGTTTTAGCACCGTAGTATGCTCCTGCATAGGCTGATGTTGCATGGCCGGAATTAACAGAGAACAATTTACGCTCGATAAATGGTTCTAGGTCTTCTTCGTAATGCACACCTTCCAATTTTAAGTCGGTGTTTTTCATACGACTTGTTTCCACTACCCATTCGTTAAATGGTTCTACGACAACAAAGAGGGGATCTTCGTGACTTTGAGCTGGCACGATACGGTCAACGGCTGCATTGGGAAATCCAACGTACTCTTCAACGTAAGTCAACTCTTCGTCTGAAAGGTACTTTTTCACTTCTTCATACAAGAATTGTGAACCACCAATCATGTTCTCACAGGCTAAAACGTCAATAGGCTGTGTGCTACCAGCTTCTTTACGAACTTTCAATCCATCTGCAATCAATTCAGCGATAAATGGCAAAATATTTGGTCCAATGGCTGTTGTAATCAAGTCGGCTTCCGCTACTGCTGCAACCACATCTGCTGGATTTTTAGAGTTGTTAATACCTGAAACGTTTGAAACTGTAATATGACGTTTACCGTCTTCAGCAATTTCAATATCATAACTATGACGATCATTCAAGGCATCAATAATCGTTTCATTAACATCTACAAAGTCAATTGAAAAGTCATTGGCAAATAAAATTTCACCGATAAAACCGCGACCAATATTTCCGGCACCAAAATGTACTGCTTTTTTCATCATGTTCTCCTTTTTATGCAACACTGTTCAACAAACGAATAATTTCTTCTTCGGTTTGAGCATCTGCCAATCTAACCACATTATCGACATCTGCACAGAAGATTGAAATTTTTTGAATCATATCCAAGTGTTCATCTCCAATACCCGCGATACCAAACAAGACTGTCGCTGTTTGAGGGGTTTCATCTGTTCCAAAGTTAACACCTTTAGGCACTTGAACAACAGTGATACCAGATTTCAAAACTTCTTTTTTAGCCTTATCTGTGCCATGTGGGATGGCAATAAAGTTTCCCATATAAACGGATAACTCTTCATTACGCGTAATCATAGCGTCTACATATGATGGGTTAACATAACCTCTATCTTTGAGAAGATTACCACAATAGCGAATAGCATCTTCTTTACTACCAAAGGCTTGATTTAACTTGATTAGTTCTTTTTCGAATTGCATGTTAATTCTCCAATTTCTTGATATTTTCTGTGAAAATTTGGTTGAGTAACTGATAGATAATAGCTTTATTACCAGTTTTGTAAATCTCTGTATAGAGATGGTTTTCAATGATTGATTGACCAATTGCTGTCATCAATTCTCTAACTGTATCACTTTCAGAAATGCCCGTCAGCATGACTAATACCCTTGTAACCACTTCAGGAGTTCTATTCATAGAAATAGCTGTCACAGGTTGCTCTAAATCACAAATGTAAAAGCCTGATTGTTTTACACGACTTGAGCGCGTATGAAGAAGCATCAAGCCCGTTTCTGGAATGGCCATAGGACTTTGCTCAAAGCGTTGGATTAACTTTGCAGATAGGTAATCGTAATCAGTAATACCTGGTAAAACATTAACAACAGATAGTACCGCATCTTCAAAAGAGCCAACATTAGCCACTTGATAAACATTAAAATGTTGTAACAAAGACTGGCTGACTACCAGATAATCTTGAACGTCAAAGCTAGCTTCAATGGGTAATTCCGAGCGAACAACCACATCACGATTCTCTTGAACACTCTGCAAGAAATCCTGAAGGGCAAGAAGTTCTTTTCCATCAGGATAAATAGAGATAAAATAGAAGTCTTCCTTAGTTGGTTGAGTGGTTAAAACAGCATCGTATTGCTCAACTGCTGTCGCCTCAAATTGACTCGGTGAGGTAACACTTAAGCGTTCTATAAAAGGTGCCAAGTTTTTAATCCTAGTAACCAAAAGCTCTCTAGCTAGAGGTCTTTCATCTGTCAACAATAAGAGACGAATAGGATATATATCAGGGCTTCTTCTCAAACTAGAGGCAAAATGTAAGGTAATCAGCTCATATTCATTTTCTGTTTGTAAGTATGTTGGGAAAATATCCTTAACCAGTAAGCTGACAACACGATGCAGATAAGAACTGTGTCGCAAAGCACTGTGTGCAATAGCGTTCTGACTAGATTCACCAAAAATCTCTGGTACAGCTAAACTTAAACGAATGTGATTAAAAAGAAACTTGAATAAAATCTGATCTTTAGCGAAATTACTTTTTGTGTAAAGAGATACTTTATCAATCAGATTCGAGATGTTGTAATAAAACTCACTATCCACCTGCTCTTGAAAGAGTGGATCTGGCTGTCGTTTAATAACAAATTCATCCAAACGTTGAGCGAAATACAGAATTTCTTGTAAGTTAAAGAATTGACCAGATTCCTTAGCATAATCATTAAAAAGTGATTGCGTTAAATCGAGAGCTTCTCGACTGACAGGGCGACTTTGTAGTTCAAGTTGATTAACATTTGCCAAACTCAACAAAACAATCAGGAAGTGTCCCATAATAGCATCACATTCAGGAAGTTGTTCACCGATTTGTTCAAACAGTTTTTTCGCAATCTTAAACTGCTTCACATTGAACCACGGCAGATGCAGTTGCTCTAATTTACTAAAGTCAGAAACCGCTAGGCTTTGTGTCAAAATAACGGCTGCTAACCATCTTTTTAAGCCATTATCCCCTTCAAGTGAGTAACCTCCCTGACGATGCATTCGAAGGTTAAAATCATTGAAACGTCCTTCAATAGTCGCAATATCTTGAATGATTGTCACATTACTAACTATAAATTCTTCTTGTAACAACTCATTGGTTAAAGGCTTGTCTTCCATCAATAAAGAAAGAGAAATCAGAGAAAGTCTTTCTTTCTGAGAATAGGTCTTTTGGGACTGGTAATGCTCGAGTTTGTCTAAATCACCAGACAAGTAATACTTTCCTGATTCTCTCAATATCCCTATTTGAATAGTATGTAAGCTCTCGGTAAGATCAGCAATAGTTCGGTAGGTTGTTCGTTTTGATACTTGTAGAATATCTGTTAGTTGATTGACGGAAAGCTTCCCATATTCCAGGAAAGCTTTCAACAATTGTTCTTCACGTTTTGTCAATAGCATAAACTTATTATACTACTTTTCTATTCTTGCTTTCAATGTCCCCATTAGACTATAAAATCTAAGTGACATGATTGAGTTCCAACTTCAATTATTTATTCATTCGATCGACCATTTTGTCATATTCTGGTGTTGTTACAAGGCTATCAACAACAAGAAGCTGAGCATTTGGTGCAGCTGATTGTACATCCGTTTGATTAGCGATTGTGGTAACAACCAGAATATTTTTAGCATTGAAACGGTCGAGTTCTACAAATGGTGCTTTTGATACTGGAATACCAACATTTTTATTTTTAAAGATTGCTTCGAGAGTTGCTTGCCCCATTGTTGCTGAACCTTCAGCTTTCCCATAGGCAAATACGACTTCATCAATTTGGTTCAAATCAACATTCTCATCTGTAGCAACCACTTGTTTTTCTTGAGCTGAAACAGAGGTCACTTCTTCTGCCAACAAGGCTACAATTTCATCATATTTTGGTGTGGCTAAGAAGTTGTCCACTGACACGTGTGCCGCACGTGGTGTGCGTTGATAGGCGCGTGGTGCTAACTCTTCTTGAGTCACAATCAAAGTGCGATCAACGTCTGTAAGGTTTGAAATGGCTTTATTAGTAACAGGAATGTTAAGACCAGCTTTTTTCACTTTATCACGGAGAATTGAAGCACCCATAGCTGAACTCCCCATACCAGCATCACATGCGAAGATAATTTGGTCAATGGCTTCTGATGAAATTTCTTCAGTGATTGGTGATGATTGCGTTGAAGTTGCTTGACCTTTTGATTGTGCTTTCGCCGCTGCTGTTGCTGCTTGAGCTTGAGCCAAATCATCACCTGTTGATTTATCTGTTTTAAGGATAATGGATGCCACAAAGAATGATGCTGCTGTCGCTGCGAAGACACCTGCAAGAACAACTAAGTGAGGACCAAATCCTTTAGGTGCCATAGCCATAATGGCGATAATTGAACCCGGTGAAGATGGTGATGTTAGACCCGCTCCAAGAAGTTGGAAAGTAAAGGTACCTGTCACACCACCTGCGATTGCTGCTAAGAACATAGCAGGTTTCATCATGACATATGGGAAGTAGATTTCGTGAATACCACCAAGGAAGTGAATAATAGTTGCTCCCCATGAAGAAGCTTTTGCTGAACCCTTGCCAAAAATACCATAAGCAAGGAGGATACCAAGACCAGGTCCAGGGTTAGCTTCAAGAAGATAAAGAATTGATTTACCAGTCTCTGCTGCTTGCTCAGTGCCCAGTGGTGTAAAGATACCATGGTTAAGGGCATTGTTCAAGAAGAGAACTTTGGCAAGTTCAATAATCAAGTTAGCAATTGGTAAGAGTTTAGCGTCAACAATTGCTTGAACACCGTCACCAACCCAACCAGTAAGTGTTGCTACAACTGGCCCAATGGCAAAGAAGGCTAGTAAGACAAGACCAAAACCAATTAAACCAGCTGAAAAGTTGTTAACCAACATCTCAAAACCAGTTGGGATTTTTGATTGGAATTTTTCATCAAATTTTTTGATAAGCCAACCACCAAGAGGCCCCATAATCATAGCACCGATAAACATTGGTACTGTGGAACCAGCGATAGCTCCAAACGTAGCAATGGCACCAACAACACCTCCACGTTGTGCATAGACGTTGTAACCACCAGTGTAACCAATAAGAATTGGAAGCAAGTAAGTCAACATTGGACCTACAATTGTGGCTAATTTTTCATTTGGTAAGTAACCTGCCTCAATAAAAAGTGCTGTGATTACCCCCCAAGCAATAAATGCCCCAATATTGGGCATGACCATATTAGAAAGTGTTGTTCCAAGTTTTTGGATTTTCACTTTTAATGATGATTGTTGTTCCATGAGAACGCCTCCTATTTTTTTTACTTATTCATGATAACATTAAAGCGTTTTCTATAACACTCAAACTTTGACACATTTTTTGTGCCAAAAAAAGATGCCTGACTTTTGCCTGACATCTTCTCTTTATATTAAGGACTTATTCAACAGTAACAGCTTTAGCAAGGTTACGTGGCTTGTCAACGTCAAGACCACGTTGAAGTGATGCATAGTAAGCAATCAATTGTGTTGAAATAACCATACCAATTGTTGCTAAGAATGGATGAACTTTATTAACAACAATATCATCACCTTCACGTTCCAATCCTTCTTCAACAACCGTTAAGACATTGGCACCACGAGCAGCTACTTCTTGGATATTACCACGTGTATGAGCAGCTACAAGTTCGCTTGAAGAAATCAAACCGATAACTGGTGTTCCATCTTCAATCAATGAAATCGTACCATGCTTCAACTCACCAGCTGCAAAACCTTCACATTGGATGTATGAAATTTCTTTTAATTTGAGCGATGCTTCCATAGCTACATAGTAATCATTACCACGTCCAATATAGAAAGCGTTACGCGTTGTAGATAATAATTTTTCCACTTTATCTGCAATCATATCTTTTTCAGATAAGGTCGCCTCGATAGATTGCGCTACGATAGATAGCTCATGCACAAGATCGAATTCAGCTGCTTCAGCTTTGCCATTTGCTTCACCAACCGCTTTAGCTAGGAACGCAAGGGCAGCTACTTGAGCTGTGTAGGCTTTTGTTGATGCAACGGCAATTTCAGGTCCAGCGTGAAGGAGCATTGTATAGGTTGCTTCACGTGAAAGCGTTGAACCAGGAACGTTAGTTACTGTCAAACTTGGGATGCCCATTTCATTGGCTTTTACAAGTACTTGACGGCTATCAGCTGTTTCACCCGATTGGCTGAGCAAGATAAACATTGGTTTTTTGCTAAGAAGTGGCATGTTATAGCCCCACTCAGATGCAACTCCAAGTTCTACTGGTGTATCAGTTAATTTTTCAAGCATAGCTTTTGAAGCAAAACCAGCATTGTATGATGTACCTGCTGCAAGAATATAGATACGATCAGCATCTTGTACAGACTTAACGATGGCTGGATCGATGTTCATATTGCCTTCGCTGTCAGCGTATGTTGAAATCAATTTACGCATAACAGTTGGTTGCTCATCAATTTCTTTGAGCATATAAAATGGATAGGTACCTTTACCAATATCAGAGAGATCCAACTCAGCTGTGTAAGAATCACGCTCAATTTCGTTTCCATCGTAGTCAGTAACTGTCGCTGCATCTTTAGTCAAAATAACCAATTCTTTGTCATGGATTTCCATAAATTCAGAAGTTTCACGAATCATTGCCATCGCATCTGAACAGACCATGTTGTATCCATCGCCCAAACCAATCAAAAGAGGTGATTTGTTTTTAGCGACATAGATAGTATCTGTATCTTCAGAATCAACCAATGCAAAGGCATAGGAACCTTCGATGATTGACAATGCTTTCTTGAAGGCTTCAAGAACTGACAAACTATCTTCAACAAATTGACCAATCAAATGAACAGCAATTTCTGTATCTGTTTGACCTTTCAAGTCATGACCTGCAAGGTACTCCTCTTTGATTTGAAGGTAGTTTTCAATAACACCATTATGAACGAGAACAAAACGCCCAGTTGCTGATGTATGTGGGTGAGCGTTATCCTCAGTTGCTTGACCATGAGTAGCCCAACGTGTATGACCGATACCAGTGCTTCCAGAAACATCAATACCAATCTTAGCACGTAGGTCTGCAATACGACCAACTGATTTTACAAGGCTAGAATTGTCACCATTAGCGACATAAATACCTGCTGAGTCATAACCTCGGTATTCCAACTTTTCAAGACCTTGCATCAAGATATCTGTTGCATTACGATTTCCTACAACACCAACAATTCCACACATAAATTTCTTCGTAGTTATCTCAAATCGATAACCACTCCTCCTTTTTCATTTCTAAATTGGTATAGTCATTTATACCTCAAAAATAAGACATTGATAGTATATAACGATATTTCGATTATGTCAACACAAAAAATTGGTATAGTCATATTTTTAAAAAATAAAAAATCCATAGACATTCTCTGAACGTGGACAAACCCTTAAAAATTGGGTAATTTAGAAATTTTGCAGGGAGATGAATGCTAAATACACTTTTAGAAACGCTGTTATTTCAAAGTTTTTAAAACTGTTTTATTTTTGACTACAATCAAAAAGATTGAAGAAAAATATCCAAAATGGACTTTTTCTTCAATCCGAGGCATTCTATAATCTTTTCCGATAATTATTTATTTTCTAAAAATCCAAATTCGTCGAATGGATACAGCTTGAATGTCAATACTCCTTTTATTTGAGCTTGGTCAATCAAACCAAATTGACGACTATCTTGCTCATCTTGACGGTTATCATTCAAAACAAGAAAATGATTTTTAGCAATTTTATCTTTAGATGATTTGCTAATTGTTTGTAGATTAAAATCCATCGTGAAGTTGACTTGATGATTCGTTTTAGCCAGATAAGCCGCTTTTAAATCTTCGATATAAGGTTCTGGCTTAACAACGCCATTAATATAAAGAACGTCATCCATGGACGCTACATTATCACCGCTTTCGGCAATGACACGGCTAATATGCTTTCTACCATCAGCCTCATAAACAATATAGTCATCAGGTTTAGGTTTTTCTTGTTTATTATAAACCAAAACATCATTAGCTTTTAAGAAACTATTTTCACTTTCCTCGTTCACTTTAATAGTAGAAATGTAGAATCTACCAATAAAAAAAAGGACTAGTGCAAAAATAACGGCTAAAATAATGTTTCGAATTAAATCACGCTTTACCATACTTAACTTCTCCTTGTTTTGAAAACTATTATACCATTTTTCATAACATAAAAAAAGTAGAGTAATCCTAAGACTACTCTACTTAAGTCAAAATATAATTTCTTATTGAACAGTGCGGATACGCATTGTGTTAGTTCCACCTGATCCAACAGGTACACCAGCAACGATAACAATGTTATCACCTGATTGTACAAGACCTGTTTCAAGAGCAACTTTTTCAGCCAATTCAAACATGTCATCAGTTGTACCTGGTTTTGAAGTGACAACTGGAATAACACCCCAGTACATCATCAATGAACGTTGTACTTTTTCATCAAAAGTAACTGCCAAGATGTCTGCATCTGGACGGAATTTAGAAATCGCACGTGCAGTGTTTCCTGATTCAGTAATCGTAACAACGAGTTTGATGTCCATTGAATGTGAAGCATCTTTAACTGCTGAAGCCACAGCATCAGTTTTATTAGTGCGTGGGAATGTTGAAGAATCTAAACGACCGTATTCGTTAAGAAGACCTTGTGCATTTTTGTCAATTGTAGCCATTGTTTTAACAGCTTCAACTGGGTATTTACCGTTAGCTGACTCACCTGAAAGCATTGTTGCATCAGTTCCATCAATAACAGCATTGAAGACGTCAGATACTTCTGAACGTGTTGCACGTGGTTTGTCAGTCATTGTTTCAAGCATGTTTGTTGCTGTAATAACTGCCTTACCTGCTGCATTAACTTTAGTGATGATCATTTTTTGGAATACAGGAACCATTTCAAATGGAACTTCGATACCCATGTCACCACGAGCAATCATGATACCGTCAGCTGCTTCGATGATTTCATCGATATTGTCGATACCTTGTTGGTTTTCAATTTTCGCAAACAATTGAACGTGTTCGTTACCAGTTTCTTTACAGATCGCACGAACTTCTTCAACGTCTTTTGCAGTACGTACGAATGAGATAGCGATAAAGTTAAGACCTTGTTCAAGACCAAAACGGATATCAGCGTTATCACGTTCAGCAAGCGCTGGGAAAGGAATTTTAGTGTTAGGGATATTAACACCTTTTTGTTTAGCAATAATACCGTCGTTTTCAACTTCAACAATAAATTCACGTTTTGCAATGTCTTTTTCAAGAACACGCAAACCAAGTTTTCCATCGTCGATAAGAATAGTATTACCAACTGATACTTCATCGTAGATGTCAAGCGCACCTGCCACGTTCAATGCAATAACATCACGAGTTGATTTTTGACCTTGAGCGGTAGCAACACGGATTTTTTCACCTGTTGTGTATGAAAACTCTTTATCATCGCCTTCAAACAATTCTGTACGCATTTCTGGTCCTTTTGTATCAAGAAGGAAACCAACTTTTTGACGTGCCAATTCTTCAGCACGACGTACAGTAGCCATACGAGCACCTTGCTCTTCATGATCACCATGTGAGAAGTTGAAACGGAAAACGTTAGCTCCTGCTTCGATTAACTCAGCAATTTTAGCTGCAGACGTTTCAACATCTAGTTGCTCACTCCAATATCCATCTTCTCCGAAACGTTTACCACCACGGATTTCAACCGCTGGACCAAGTGTTGCAACGATTTTTACACGTTTATTCATCATGATATATAAAAACTCCCTTTATTTTTTGTCGATTATCGACGATTAACTAAAATTAAATAACTACTTTCAAACTAGTTTGCCAAATCTTTGTTCAATTTAGCAAAATCTAAACGTGCCTTATGTGGATTGTTAACCACAATTTTGTCACCTTCAAGTGTGAACAAAGCACCTTCTTCAGCAGTTCCAAGAATTGGACTTTCGACTAATTCTTCTTTGTAGACACCTACAGCAACTCCACCACGACCTTCTTTTAAAAGTTCTACAGCGCGAGCGCCCAACCATGAAGCAAGAACGCGGTCGCGAGCAGTTGGTGCACCACCACGAAGCAAGTGTCCTAAGTTAGTGACACGAAGATCAGAGTCATCCCCTGCCTCTTTCAATTTAGCAGCAAATTCTTCACCACTCATAACACCTTCAGCAAGAACAATGATATGGTGTTTTTTGTTGCGACTATATCCTTGTTTGATTTTAGCAACAACATCATTAATATCATACTCTTCTTCAGGAATAATAATTTGGTCAGCACCTGATGCAATACCTGACCAAAGTGCTATATCTCCAGCATTACGTCCCATTACTTCAACAACGAAAGTACGGTCATGTGATGCAGATGTATCACGAATACGGTCAAGGGCTTCAGTGGCTGTACTTACAGCAGTATCAAACCCGATTGTGTAGTCTGTACCAACAATATCATTATCGATTGTTCCTGGAACACCAACTGCTGGGAAGCCATGTTCTGTCAAGCGCATAGCTCCATGGTATGATCCATCGCCACCAATAACAACGACACCTTCAATACCGTGTTTCTTTAATTGTTCAATACCTTTAAGTTGACCCTCAACAGTCGCAAATTCAGGATAGCGAGCTGATTGGAGGAAAGTACCACCATTAGAAAGAATATTAGCAACTGTACCGGCTTCAAGTTGGAAAATGTCACCATCAACCATTCCAGCGTAACCACGGTTAATACCGAAGACTTCCATTCCTTCTGTGATTGCTTTACGAGCTACTGCACGAACAGCAGCATTCATACCAGGAGCGTCACCACCACTAGTTAAAACAGCAATACGTTTCATTTTGCATGTTACTCCTTTACATTTTTAACTTCTTCATTATAGCACATTCAGCCTTGAAACGGGAGGATTTCCACCATAATTTAACGAAAAACCGTTTTCATGACATATGGTTTTAAGTCAAGGTCCAAATCTTGTGATTTTTCAACAAAATATGTCTTACTTTGAATGGTTTCATGACTTTCTTGGTAGTGAATCACAACCGGAATATTCCCTGAGTGTTCTTTCAAAATTCTGGCTATAATCAGGTCATGGTCATGGTTTTGAACTTGAATCCAATATTTTTCAGTGCTCGCCATTTCAAGCTGATTTAAAATAAGTTGAATTCGCCCATCACGCTCTTGTGTACGACCAGTGAAATAATAGATACCTTCTTCCTTTAACTGACTTGATAAATGATAGTAAGTTTCTGGAAATAAGATGACATCCATTTGTCGCTCAGTATCTGTTATTCTCAAAAACGCCATTTGTTGACCACTTGATTTAGTTCTAATGATTCTTATAGACTCAATCTGACCCAAGATAGTCACTGTTTGATTCGCTGTCAAATGTGCTATTTTATCGACTGAACGAGAATTATTGCTCATCAATTCTTTCAAAGGATGAGGACTGATGCCAACCCCTAACACTGCAACCTCTTGACGATACTTTTCAGCATTGGAATAATCAGTTTCTTCCATCCAATTATAGGAGGATTCGGCAAAAAGACTTCCGAGTTCCTGCACAAAGAGAATTAGGTTTTCTAAGTTTACTTCAATTTTATGACGATTTTTCTCAAATTGATCAAATAAACCAACCTGTACGAGAGGAAGAATAACTTCCGACTTTTGAAAATTCTCCGGTAAGCGTGTTAAGAAGTCTTCCACCCCATGAAAGGGTCTACTCTCAATAATCCAATAGGCTAACTCTCTTGGTAGCCCTTTGATATTTTTTAAGCCTAAGTAAATCTTACCTTTTGAAATTTTATCCTTATAAGGAATATGATTAATTGATAATTTGGATAGGGTGAAATCTGAAGTCAAGGCATCGTGTAGATAATCACTGCTTGAATAATTGAGCATGACATCGTAAAAAATAGAAGGATAGTGAGCTTTAAAGTAAGCAAGTTGGAACGCCAAAGCTGAATAAGCAAAGGCGTGACTTCGGTTAAACCCATAGCCGGCAAACTTAGCCATCATTTCAAATAAGCGTTTGGCTGTTTCTGGGTTTCTTCCTAATTCTGTTGCTCCTTTTAAAAAATCAGCTTCCATTTTTTGCATTTCAGCAACATTTTTTTTGGACATGGCTCGACGAAGCATGTCCGCCTTACCAAGTGTAAAACCTGAAAATACTTGAGCAATTTGCATGACCTGTTCTTGATAAAGCATGATACCAAAAGTTGACTCTAAAATTGGTGCCACTACTGGATCAATCAGATCAATTTTTTCCTTGCCATATTTTCGGGCAATGAAATTATCAATATAATCACTTGCTCCTGGTCGGTTTAGACTTGTTGTAGCGACGACTTCTTCAAAACGGGCGGGCTTAATGCGTTTTAAAAGATTTATGGCACCTGCCTGTTCAAATTGAAAGATACCCTTGGTTCGTCCAGCAGCAAAAAGTCTCAAGGTTTTTTGATCTTCTAAATCAATATCTTCAATAACAATCTGCTCTCCCAGTTCGGAAGCCACCGTTTCTTTCATTTTTTGAACGAAGGTCAAATTCCGTAAGCCCAAGAAATCCATTTTTAACAGACCGTTAGCTTCAACAGCACCCGCATCGTATTGGGTAATCATCATTTCATCACCAGATTTCAGTGGTATATGATCTGTTAATAAATCATCACTCATCACCACACCAGCAGCGTGGATGGAAGTCTGACGCGGTTTGCCTTCAATTTTTTTAGCAATTTCAAAAGCCCTCTGGTACTCAGGCTTGCTATTAATAATCTGTCTGAAAGACATGTTTTTATCGTAAACACTCGTCAAATTATCTCGAAATGAAATTTTCTTAGTAATATTTGTCAGTTCGTACTCTGCAGCTCCAAATCGTTTGAAAACATCTCGAATAGCTTGTTTTGCGCCAAATGTCGAGAAAGTTACAATTTGAGCAGCATGGTTGGAGCCATAGCGGTCACGAACATAGTGTAAAAATTCACTACGATATATATCAGGTAAATCGATGTCAATATCTGGCATGCTGTACCGTTCAGTATTTAAAAACCGTTCAAAAAGCAAGTCATTCTTCACAGGATCAATGCCCGTTATAGAAAGGGCATAGGCAACCAGACTTCCTGCTGCTGAACCTCGCCCCATCCCCATATAATAACCTTGTTGACGGCCAAAGGCTAATAAATCCCAGACAATCAAGAAATAATCATCAAACCCCATATCATGAATAATGGTTAATTCTTTCTCTAGTCTCTCACGATAGATTGGTGACGTTAGTCCCTTTTCTTTCAGTCCAGCAAACGTCCGCTCTCTTAACTCTACATGAGCTTCCTTCTCACGATTAAAACGTGGTAATTTTAAATTAGTATCAAATGAGTAGGAAATACCTTTGGTGATTTCTGTTAACCGCGCTATAATTCCAGGAAAACGACTTTCAAACGCTTCTTCCATTTGCTTTGCATCAGACAAAACAGAAGGCTGTGAACTGATGGTGACTTCTTTCAAAGGAAGATTTTCCTTAATTGCTTCAAGCATTTGAAGAATTTCTTTATCTACTGACTCAAAAGCAGTTACTTGGTGAAGAGGAAGAATTTCTTTATTAAAGAATTGAACCGGAGTATCTAAATCAACGCCGATTGAGAACGGTACTGGAATCTCTAAAGAATTGATGCCCTCGTAATAAGGAATAATGGTCAATATACTGTCAAAATAAGGCAGTAAATCCTTAAATTGCCGATTACCCGACATCACCTCAGTTGATACTTTCATTAGGTTTCTATACCCTTGAGAATTTAGAGCAACCAAGCGACATTCTATCTGATTATCTTGATAAAGGAGGCTCGTTGAAAGTCCAACAATCGGCTGAATACCTGCTGATTTGGATTTTTGAATGAAATGATAGGCAGCATATAAATTGTCCCTATCCATAATCCCTAAAGCCGAATAGCCAAGTTCTCGTCCTCGGGAAATATAAGTATCTATATCTATGAGACTTTCCATAAAGCTATAGACAGTCTTTGTCTCTAATGGCACAAACATTTACTTCTCCCCAATTTCTCATCAAGCAATAACATTAAAATAATAAAAGAACCCCTTTACCATCTCTGATAAAGGGGGACACTATGGAGCCGGTGGGAGTCGAACCCACGTCCAAACACCTGCCATCACATTCGTCTACAACTATAGGCTATGTCTTAATTTAACTCAGTATCGACACATAGCTCAACCCTATACTAAGCGAGTCTATCAATCTCTTTTCAAGCAGCTAGACAATACTTGAACGTAGCTTGCTAAAATAAGACTTGACTTGAAACACAAGCAATTCCAAGCAAGTCACACCCGCTGTTTTTTAGGCAGCTAAAGCGTAAGAAGTGTTATTTTTTGCAGTTATATTTAACTGACGTTTTACATCCGCACGATGAGTCGCAGAATATGCCGCATAATGCCTGTCGAATCCGTAACGACCCCAGAACAAAAATGATAATAATATTATACCAAATGTAATTTCAAATAGCAAAAAAAAGTCCGTTATGGTATGATTAAGCTATGGAAATGAAATATGGCAAGCGCTACCGATTATTACAACAAATAATCAGATATATTGGTTTTCTTTGTTTGATTGCTACGGGTATTTTAATCCTCTGGCTCTACCACATCGGTATATTAAATAATACAAATGTTTTAAAATCAGTTATTAAAAGACACGAGCTTATGGGGCCGCTCATCTTTATTGTCATCCAAATCATCCAAGTTGTCTTCCCAGTTATTCCTGGTGGATTAACTACTGTTGTAGGATTTTGGGTCTTTGGGTGGTGGCAAGGCTTTATCTATAATTATATTGGCATTATCGTAGGAAGTATTATTTTATTTCTACTAGTTAAACGTTTTGGTAGAAAATTCATTCTGCTTTTTGTCAAAGAAGAGACCTTTTTCAAATACGAACAAAAATTAGAGAGTAAACATTTTGAAATTCTCTTTATACTATGTATGATTGCTCCTGTTTCACCTGCTGATATGATGGTTATGGTTACCGCTCTTACTAATATGAGCTTGAAACGCTTCACTACGATAATTCTTATTACTAAACCATTCTCGTTCATTGGCTACAGCGCTCTATGGATTTACGGTGGAGATTGGATTAAAAAATTCCTGTAAAATATTCGCAAGTCTCTGACTTGGGAATATTTTTTATATCTTATAGTATTATGATTTTCTTAAAGATATGCTATAATACTCATAATCAATCAAAAAGGAATGCATATGAATTTCAAAAAAATACTACCAGTAGCAACCTTAGGGTTAGCTCTTATTAGCCTTTCAGCATGTACAAGTAATAAAGACACTAACCATACTGCCAAGAAAAAAGAATTAACCACCTTACAGTCAAAATCAGAACCTAAACAAGATCCTCAGGTTCGCTTAAAATTTAACGACATTAAGACTGCAACGGCTGAAAATAACTTTAAGGGTGGAACATCACTTGAACAAATAAAAGAATTGTACGGTGAGCCAACATCACACACTACAAAACCTGCAGGAGATGTAACACTTGATGTTTATACTTGGGAAGTTGATGGCGTCACAATCAGTGCTCAATTGTTTGAAAACAGTACGATCGCTAGAGCAATTTCAAACTTTGCCTTTGAACGTAAGCAAACCGTGACAAAGAAAATCTACGATAAAAAATTGCCTAATGATTTAACATTTACAGAAGTCACTGAGATTCTTGGACAACCTGACGTTATGTCGGAAGCTGTTTCATCCGATGGAGAACGTTTACAAGCCTTGTGGTCAAGTAATTTAAAAGGAGAAGACAATACTAGACAAATCGAATTGATTTTTAAAAACGGAAAGCTCAGCGAAAAATCGCAAAAAGGACTAGAATAAAAAACTAGAGCATAACGACATTATACTAATGAGATAAAAAAGTTAAACGACCAGTTTCCTGCATTGTACAGGGACTGGTCGTTTAACTTTCTTTGAATTTTAATTTCATTATCGATTTCTTTACCAAGCTGCGACACTTGACCTTTTAACTGCTCAATCTGTCGTTTTAGAGCCAAGTGAATTAACTTTTAGACAAGGAACTGAGATGCGGACAGTACTTAAGTTTGAGTACGGCAAGTCGAAAGTGACGATGGATCAAAATTATTTCAAAAGACGATAACTAATCAACCTCGAACACTTCAACCACGCCTTTACCCTAAGTGTGTTTTTTTCCAACAGATTAAGAAAAGTAAGACGCTCATTATCTTCATACCATCTTATTCAGGATAAGTTCGTCTGTCATTTTTAAACTTTAAATTTTTCTTAAAACTTCATATTTTTACAAGCTTTCTTCATTTTAATACAGGCCATTTTTGTATTCAGTGGATAAGCATTTTTGACCATATTAAAAACACTCCCGTTTCTAGTTTACTAACTAGACTTCAACGAGAGTGTTTTTTCTTGTATCTTAGTCCAAGCAATAATACCTGATTCTTCCAACTTCATTTATTATCAGTTTGAAGCCACAAACATTTCAAATAATTAAAAATCTGAGTCAGAAAAATCCTTTGCTTTAAAGGATATCAAATGCACGCTATCCACCTTGAGGGAATCGAACCCCCATCTTAAGAACCGGAATCTTACGTGATATCCATTACACTAAAGGTGGAGAACTTGAGTCATGGGATGACCGATGACCCAAGATAATAAAAAGCTTGCTAGGCAAGCTTTTATTTTTAATTACAATTCAATGTCGCCAAAGAGGTCAGCCATTGAGAAACCAGTTTGAGTTTCTGGCAATTCATAATCACGTTTAGCTTCACGTTTTGGACGACGTGGACGTGATTGGCGTTTTTCACTGTTGTTTTCACCTTCAGCTTGTGCTGGGCGCTCTTCGAGAGCTTTGATTGAAAGTGATACACGTTCAGCTGAAGAATCAACTTCAAGAACTTTAACAGTCACCTCTTGACCTACTGAAAGAACATCTTTTGGATTTTCAACA
Source organism: Streptococcus thoraltensis DSM 12221 (assembly GCF_000380145.1). Taxonomy (GTDB): domain Bacteria; phylum Bacillota; class Bacilli; order Lactobacillales; family Streptococcaceae; genus Streptococcus; species Streptococcus thoraltensis. The sequence goes on from NZ_KB904587.1 coordinate 148,721, forward strand.
CGTTTGTGTGAAATTTGTGAGATGTGTACAAGTCCATCGATACCTGGAAGAACTTCTACAAAAGCACCGAAGTCTGTAAGACGTTTAACTTTACCTTCGATAACATCACCTTTAGCTAATTTTTGGTCAACACCATCCCATGGTCCAGGTGTTGTAGCTTTAAGTGAAAGTGAAACGCGTCCAGCTTCTTCATCGATAGAAAGAACTTTTACTTCGACTTCATCACCAACTGACACAACTGATTTAGGTGATACGTTGCGTTCATGTGACAATTCAGTAACGTGAACAAGTCCATCAACACCACCGAGATCGATGAAAGCACCGAAGCTTGTCAAACGAGCAACTTTACCAGTCACTACTGAACCTTCTTCAATTTTAGAGAAGATTTCTTTACGTGCTTCTGCAGCTTCTGCTTCAACAACGTCACGACGTGACAAGATGAAACGATTTTCTGCTGGATCAACTTCTTTGATTTTTGCATCAAATTCTTGACCTACAAATTGTTCAGTGTTGCGTACAAAACGAGTGTCAATCATTGAAGCTGGGATAAATCCACGAAGACCTTCAAATTCTACTGAAAGTCCACCTTTAACGGCACGAGTGCCCTTAACTGTAACAACTTCATCTTCACGTCCAACAAGTTTGTCCCAAGCTTTGCGAGCTTCCAAGCGTTTTTTAGATACTAAGAAAGTTACTGTGTCAGTGTCTTTACCTACTACTTGACGAAGAACAAGCACTTCAATTGTTTCGCCAGCTTTAACAAGTTCGTTAATATCTGCATCGCGGTCGTTTGTCAATTCACGAAGAGTAAGAACAGCTTCAACACCAGTACCTTCGATGACAAGGTTTGCTTGATCGTTATCAACTGTTAAAACTTCTGCAGTGACAACGTCACCAGGGTTAACTTCGCTAACACTGTTTAGCAAATCTTCAAATTCATTCATTCTAAAAAATCCTCCAACAAAAATCAGCCTATTCTGATTTTTGATACCAATATATTTTCTCAAGGTAACTCGCAAGGGCACAACTGATCGCTAAGACAATTAGGCTTTGCCACATACCATGACTGGGGTAGCTGGATTCGAACCAACGCATGAGGGAGTCAAAGTCCCTTGCCTTACCGCTTGGCTATACCCCAAAGAATGGAGAGAGAGGGATTCGAACCCCCGAACCCGAAGGAGCGGATTTACAGTCCGCCGCGTTTAGCCACTTCGCTATCTCTCCGAACAACAAAAACTATTTTATCATAGTTTTTGTTAAGCCGCAAGAGGTTTAACCACTTTTAATTGTTTAAATTATAATTAGCGATAACTACCTGAACAGCACTGTCCAATGTTTTATGGAATTCTGTCACTGTTTCTTTATCTACAATGGCAAAACGGTTGTCTAATTCAGCGATTTCACCAATTACTTTTTTACCCGCTTGTAGCTGGTAGCCATCTACTTTTTGCTTATTTACAGTAACTTGTGCATCACTAACTTGAATTTCAATTTTTTTATCTTTTTTACTCATTTCAATCACAGAATAGTTTTAAGGTTTACAGCCAAAAACTATATCTTCTCCTTATCTTACTAAAAAGTATTTTACCGAAAAACAAAAGAGCTTGCAAGAGTGCAAGCATCTTTCTTATAAATCAACTTTGACAACCCAGCCTTCTGGGGCTTCAATATCGCCAAATTGGATTCCAACAAGCTCATCATATAATTTACGAGTTACTGGACCAACTTCCGTTTCACTGTAAAAGACATGAAGTTTATCTTGATACTGAATGCCACCGATTGGTGAGATGACCGCTGCCGTTCCACAAGCACCTGCTTCTACAAAGCGATCCAGTTGATCAATTGGCACATCTCCTTCAACAGCTTTCAATCCAAGACGCGTTTCTGCTAATTCTAATAATGAATATTTTGTGATTGATGGCAAGATTGAGGGACTCAAGGGTGTGACAAATTCATTATCCGCGGTGATACCAAAGAAGTTTGCTGCTCCAACTTCTTCAATTTTTGAATGTGTTGCTGGGTCGAGGTAGATAACATCAGAGAACCCTGCTGCCTTGGCTTTTTTACCTGGTAGAAGGCTAGCGGCGTAATTCCCACCAACTTTGGCAGCTCCTGTTCCATAAGGTGCGGCACGGTCAAAGTCTTCTGACACAACAAAATTAGTTGGTGTAAGTCCACCTTTAAAGTATGAACCCACCGGCATTGCAAAAACAGTAAAAATGTACTCATCTGCAGGAACAACACCAATCACATCCCCAATACCGATTAATAATGGACGTAAATAAAGTGTAGCACCTGTTCCATAAGGAGGAACATACTCATGGTTTGCTTTTACAACTGCTTTACATGCCTCAACAAACTTTTCAGTAGGCACTTGTGGCATCAACAAACGGTCGGCGGTATTTTGTAAACGTTCTGCATTTTTGTCAGGTCGAAACAATTGAATGTTGCCGTCCTTTGTGCGATAGGCTTTCAAACCTTCAAAAGCCTGTTGGCCGTAGTTGAGGGCTGGTGAACTTTCTGAAATGGTCAATGTTGCATTTTCTGTTAATTCACCCTCATCCCACTTTCCGTCTTTAAAATGTGAAACGTAGCGATAAGGTAATTTGTGATACGAAAATCCTAGGTTTTCCCAATCTAATTCTACTACCATAAGTAACCTCTTTTCTTTAAAAGTTGTTGTCTAGTATAGCTCATTTTTTTGATGTTTTCAAGACTTTTTTGTAAAATTCTGACAATTTATCAAAAAAGAAAAGTTTGGAAAAAATCCAAACTCTTTCCATTCTAATGTTTCGTCACTACCCAGAATTCGTTGCAACTATAAATGATTGATTAAATCATTTTAGCTGAGAAAACACCTTGTTCCGAAATAGTGTCTGAGACAAAGGAGCCATTACTTGTTCTTTCTGATAGATTTAAAGCAGTTAAGTCCATCTCTTTAGTCTCACCTGTATTTGATACAATTTCTAAAATAACTTGGTCGCTTTCAGCAGGTGTTGAGAAGAGATTCATTTCAGCACCTAAATTGTCTTCAGCAATATAAACTGGTCCTGCTTGGAAGACACGGTGGGGTTTGGATTTCAATTCACGAAGGACTTGTAACCCGCGTCCAGCCCGCTTACTCAAGGGAATATCTGAGGTCTTCATGCGCTTGAGACTCCCCCTGTGAGTCAATAAATAGAAACTTGATGTATCTGTTAAAAAGACACTCTGAACATGGTCATCATTTTTGAGATTGATAGCTTTAACCCCAGCAGCTTTTGGCCCAACTACAGGAACTTCTTCCACATTAAAATGCAGTGCATACCCTTTATGTGTTACTACCATAATATCTGTAAGATTAATAGGGAGAACTGTCACAACTTTGTCAGTATCGCTTTTAAGTTTAGCGAATTTCATAGATTTTGTCCGATAAGTACGCCAAGGTGATAATTCTTTACGCTCAAAACGTTTGATTTGACCTTCTTGAGTAGCAGCCATGTAGATACCTGAATCAAAATGATCGAGAATTTCCGCATAGAGCACTTCTTCTTCATTGCTGATATTAGTGATATTTTGAGAGAGATGTTCTCCAATATCTTTCCAACGAATATCTGTTAATTCATGAACTGGTCGGTAGATAACATTCCCTTTATTGGTAAAAATCAGTAGATGTTGCGTTGTCTTAGCCTGTGCATAGAAAATCAAATCATCATCATCACGTTTACCGAGTTCATCAACTGTCGAGGCATTAAATGAACGTGGGCTGGTGCGTTTGATGTAACCACCACGGGTTACACTGACAAAGGTCTCTTCCTCAACGATAAGACTTGCCGTATCGATTTCAATGGTCGCAGCTTCTGCTTCTAAGTCAGAACGACGTGGGTTACCGAATTGCTTTTTAATCTCACGAAGTTCACGTTTCATGACATTGTACATGGTTCTTTCATCGCCAATAATCGCGGATAAAGTCGCGATAAGCTCACGCAATTCTGTTTCCTCATTCTGCAAGGTCACAATATCAGTATTGGTCAAGCGGTAGAGTTGTAGAGTTACGATGGCTTCTGCCTGTTCTTCTGAAAAGTCATAAGAAACTTTCAGATTTTCTTTAGCGTCGGCTTTATTTTCAGATGCACGGATTAGGGCAATTACTTCGTCCAAAATGGAGAGTACGCGGATTAAACCTTCAACAATATGAAGTCGTTTTTCTGCTTTTTCTTTGTCAAATTTTGAACGGGCAACAATAACATCACGTCGATGAGCAATATAGCTAGATAGGATTTTTTGCAGTCCAACTTGTCTAGGCGTGTAATTATCAATGGCGACCATGTTGAAATTATAGTTGACCTGTAAATCCGTGTATTTGAAGAGATAGTTAAGAATGGTTTGCGTATCGGCGTCTTTTTTGAGTTCAATCGCAATACGCAAGCCCTCTCGGTCGGATTCATCACGGACCTCAGAAATACCGGGAACTTTATTATTCACACGAACATCATCGATTTTCTTAACCAGAACAGCCTTATTGATTTCGTAGGGAATTTCCGTGACAATGATTTGCTCTTTACCACCACGAAGCGTTTCAATCTCCGTACGAGAACGAACCACAACTCTTCCTTTGCCTGTTTCGTAAGCCTTGCGAATCTCGTCCTTTCCTTGAATGATGGCTCCTGTTGGGAAATCAGGTCCAGGGAGAAATTCCATTAATTTATCTAATTTGGCTGACGGATGGTCAATCATATAGACGACCGCATCAATAACTTCTGACAAATTATGAGGGGGAATATCAGTTGCATACCCTGCTGAAATCCCTGTGGCACCATTGACCAAGAGATTGGGAAAAGCAGCCGGTAAGACTGTCGGTTCTTTTTCCGTATCATCAAAATTCCAAGCCCAAGGGACAGTTTTTTTGTCAATGTCACGTAATAAATACCCTGCTATTTCAGACAATCGGGCTTCCGTATAACGCATGGCAGCTGGTGGATCGCCATCCATGGAACCGTTGTTTCCGTGCATTTCAACCAAAATCTCACGGTTTTTCCAGTCTTGTGACATACGAACCATGGCATCATAAATAGAACTATCCCCGTGGGGGTGATAGTTACCCATGATATTACCAACAGACTTGGCAGATTTGCGAAAACCCTTGTCAAAGGTATTTCCATCCTTATTCATAGAATAAAGAATACGACGTTGAACAGGTTTTAGACCATCACGAATGTCCGGTAAAGCCCGTTCTTGAATAATGTATTTGGAGTAGCGACCAAAACGCTCTCCCATGATGTCCTCGAGGGACATGTTTTGAATTGTACTCATAAGATACAAAGGGACGATTCGGCTTACCGAAAATTCCCGTAGAAAATAGGAAATCTAACGAAGATGCTCCAGCATTTAGAAAGATTTATCTTGTTTCCTAGAAAATTAGTCCCATGTTCAGTTATAAGGAATCAACTGAACTTTCCTTTCTTACTTTGTTTTTTTTGTAATTTTTTATAAATAGTTGTCTTATGTAGCGTGGAACGCCAGAAAACTTATGGTTTCATGGCTAAGTTGGGAGCTTAAGTTCTCTCGACTTCCCTCGAAATAATCGCTCCACGATTATCTTCTTCTAACTATTGCAACTAGGAGCTATTGGCTCGTTTCACTCGCCTGAGTGACGACTTGCAATGTTTCTGTCTTATATAGAGTGTAGCCTTCATAGTAGTAGCTGTGGTCTAAGCCTTTCATGTACAAGTCTTGATTGGCAATCTCATTAGTCAACGCTTGTTTCAAAATATATTTGATTTCTATGTCTCAAATAGGACTTCTTTCCATAGCTAGTAAGTAATCTTCTTTGTCTACTTTTGACCAGCCAATCACCTGCCCCAACTCACCTTTTAAAAGGTGGTCTAACCAGATACGCATACTTCGACCATTGCCTTCACGAAAGGGATGGGCAATAGTCAGTTCCAGATACTTCTCGACAATTTCCTCAAAAATGGATTAAAGCATTTTTTCGATATGATCCAGCGAAGCATCTAGATACATGACTGGCGCAAAGCGGAAATTTTCTTTCGCCATATTAACAGTCCAAATCTTACCCGAAAAACCATAGATTTCTTCAAAAAGAAATTGATAGATAGACAGTAGCGTGTTAAAGGAACCAGCTGCTTAATTGGCTAGAAGATTTTCTTCAAACAAACGTTTGGCAAGCGTTTTACTGATTTTTGCTTCTTGGTTGACCAATGCGAGAGAATCTATCGAAACTAGTTTATTTTCTAGAACCATGATTGCTCACTCTCTGATGTTTTCTTTTTTTTAGAAACGGACTTTTCAAGCCCTCTTCTCAATTAATCCCTGATAGGATTCTTTCGTTCTTTCTGCCATTTTCGATAGTCAGCGATGTCTTTATCGACTAGTTTCCAACAGGTTGCGATGACAAGGGCATCGTCCATTTGTCCTAATACGGGAATCCAGTCGGGGATAACATCAATCGGTGATAAGAAATAGATTAGGGCGCTAATAATTGCTAATATTGTTCTTCTAGGCACACGAGTATAGTCTTTTTTCCAATAACTGCGTACCATGCTGATCAAGATGGGGAGGGTTTTAAATTCTTGTCTCAAAAATGGAATCCACTTAAGTCTCTTTTCAAGTTTCTCGAGAAAAGGCTCCATTTTAGCATCATCTTTTAAGAGCGTGTCGGCCTTTTGATAACGGCTTTGCAATTCCGTCATGGCTTGTTTCTTATCAAAATATCTTTTCATCATGTTACCTTTTGTTCTACCCGAAATGGGGGTGAATTTAAGTTTTATCAAAAATAATCAACTAACTGAGACTGATTTACAAACAATAAGAAATAACGTAGTCAAAATACATTAAAACAAAATCGGTGCGTAGTATAGTCTTTGAATTGACTGTGATGCGTCGTCACTTTCGACTTGCCCTACTCATACTCAATGAAAATCAAGTACTTTCTGTGTCCTTCTGTTCCTTGTCTGAAAGTTAATTCATTTGACTATACTTTTGAGTTAGTATCTTGTCGTTTATAGCGGGGATTGCATTAGAAAACCGTATTTTCTTCCAATGTAAACTTAACGTTATCTTCAATCCATTGACGGCGTGGTGCTGCTTTGTCTCCCATGAGAACTGAAACGCGACGCTCTGCACGCGCTAGGTCATCGATGGTTACTTTGATAAGAGTGCGCGTGTCTGGATTCATGGTTGTTTCCCAAAGCTGGTCAGCATTCATCTCACCAAGACCTTTATAGCGTTGCAAGAGGGAGCCTTTGCCAAATTTATGACGAAGTTCTTCTAACTCACCATCACTCCAAGCATACTCAACCACTTCTTTCTTTCCTTTACCTTTTGACATCTTGTAAAGCGGTGGAAGAGCAATGAAGACATGCCCTGCTTCTACTAGAGGTCTCATGTATCGATAGAAGAAGGTTAAAAGGAGCGTTTGGATATGGGCACCGTCGGTATCAGCATCGGTCATAATAATAATTTTATCATAGTTGATGTCGTCCAAGCTAAAATCGGCACCTACTCCTGCACCAATGGTATGAATCATGGTATTGATTTCTTCATTTTTGAGAATATCGGTCATTTTAGCTTTTTCGGTATTTAGAACCTTACCACGAAGCGGTAAGATAGCTTGGAACTTGCGATCACGTCCTTGTTTGGCAGAGCCACCGGCTGAATCTCCCTCGACCAAGTAAAGCTCATTTTTCTTAGCATTTTTAGACTGGGCAGGAGTTAGCTTGCCTGAGAGTAGCCCTTTGTCTTTCTTGTTTTTCTTTCCGTTTCGGCTTTCGTCACGCGCCTTTCGGGCGGCTTCACGAGCATCCCTAGCGCGAATCGCTTTGCGGATAAGGTTTGAAGCTACTTCCCCATTTTCAAGTAGGAAATAGGTTAGTTTTTCAGAGACGATACCATCAACGACTGGTCTTGCTAGGGGAGAACCAAGCTTGTCCTTAGTTTGCCCTTCAAATTGAAGGTGTTCTTCAGGAACTAGAATGGACAAAACTGCCGATAGGCCTTCACGATAATCAGAACCTTCTAAGTTTTTGTCCTTATCTTTCAGTAATCCCGTTTTACGGGCATAGTCATTCATGGCTTTGGTAATAGCTGACTTTAGTCCTGTTTCATGTGTTCCACCGTCTTTGGTACGGACATTATTGACAAAAGAAAGGATGTTATCCGAGAAGCCGTCGTTGTACTGCATGGCAATATCAACTTGGAAGTCTTGGTCGCTCCCCTCGATAGAGATGACTGGTGTCAAGGTTTCTTTATCTTCATTGAGGTAAGTGACGAAATCTTGTACACCGTTTTCGTAGTGGAATGCTTCGTGTACTTCTTCCTCCGAACGAAGGTCTGTCAGAGTCATGGTGACATTTTTTAGAAGAAAGGCGGATTCTTTAAGGCGGTCAGAGATGGTGTTGAAACGGAAATCCGTCGTTGAAAAGATGCTGGCATCTGGCATAAAGGTAACGGTTGTTCCTGTTTTTGACTTGGGCGCTGTGCCAATTTTTTTCAAGGTGGTAACAGGCTTTCCACCATCTTCAAATCGTTGCTTGTATACTGCACCGTCACGTGTAATTTCAACCTCTAACCAAGAAGATAGGGCATTAACAACCGAAGAACCGACACCGTGCAAGCCACCTGAGGTCTTGTAGCCACCTTGACCGAACTTACCACCCGCATGGAGAACCGTGAAAATAACCTGAACTGTTGGAATCCCCATGGCGTGTTTACCAGTTGGCATGCCACGACCGTTATCAGCTACACTAACTGAGCCATCCTTGTTGAGAGTTACTGAAATTTTCTCTCCGAATCCTGAGAGAGCTTCGTCGACAGCATTGTCAACGATTTCCCACACCAAATGATGAAGACCTGTCGCGTCAGTTGATCCGATGTACATACCGGGACGTTTTCGAACGGCATCCAATCCTTCTAACACTTGAATGGCATCATCGCCGTAGTTGTTTATATTAATTTCTTTTTTAGCCAAAATAGCCTCCAAATAGTTTCATCTTTCCTATATTACAAGTTTTCCAAAAAATTTGCAAAAAAATTTAAAAGATTAACCTTAAAAATAAGTTTGTTCGTTCGGGGGGCTATGCTATAATAGTTACATGAAAACAATTTTACTCGTATTAATTGCCTATTTGTTGGGCTCAATCCCTACTGGTCTTTGGATTGGCAAGCATTTTTACCACATTAATTTACGTCATTTTGGTTCTGGAAATATGGGAACGACCAATACTTTCCGTATTTTAGGCAGAAAGGCTGGTCTCGTAACGCTTGCGGTTGATTTACTAAAGGGAACCTTGCCAGTTCTCCTAGCCATTTGGCTAGATAGCTCCGTCTCTCCTTTGCTTATTGGGTTCTTTGCCATTATCGGTCATACTTATCCGATTTTTGCCAAATTTAAAGGCGGTAAGGCTGTTGCCACCAGCGCAGGGGTCTTGCTTGGATTCGCGCCTGCTTTTCTTTTTTACCTGTTTGTCATTTTTGTGGTGACACTCCTGCTTTCTAGCATGATTTCCTTTACTAGTATTACGGTGGCTATCATTGCTGCAGTTAGCGCCTTGTTCTTCCCGGCTTTTGATTTTATCTTAAAGGATTATGACATCTTGTTTACGCTTGTTGTATTAGCAATGGCAGGTGTGATTATCTATCGGCATCAAGACAATATTCAACGTATCAGAGCTAAGAAAGAAAATCTTGTTCCCTTCGGTCTAAATATCACTAAACAAAAACCAAAATAAACGGCTAACTCCCTGTCAACTACTATACTGACAAGGAGTTTTTTCATATTCGACATTTGCGTTATAGTTTAATCATTTTGATAAACAATATGACCATCACAGATGGTATAACTAATTTTTCCTTTGAGTTTCTCACCAACAAATGGTGAATTGGAAGCCTTGGATTTAAAATCCTCAGTTACGAGACGATTTTCTTCTGAGAAAATCACTAGGTCAGCTGGCCCATTTTCCGCTACATAACCAGCATCAAAACCATATAGTTGTGCCGGATTGATTGTCATTTTAGCTAATAATTCAGAAAGAGATAGATGACCCGCATCAACCAGATAGGTCAAGCCTAAAGATAGCGACGTTTCCAAGCCTGTCATGCCAGAAGGAGCTTTTGTGACGTCAGAAACATTTTTTTCATCCTTATGATGAGGTGCATGGTCAGTCGCAATAACCGAGATGACACCTGATTTCAATCCTTCAATGACAGCCAATCGGTCTTCTTCTAAGCGCAAAGGTGGATTCATCTTGGCATTGGCACCTTTTTCTAGAAGAAGTGCTTCGATTTTTGAAAAATGCTGTGGCGAGACTTCTGCGGTCACCTTAGCACCCAAACCTTGAACAAATTCGACAACCTTGACAGATTCAGCTTTGGACAAATGTTGAACATGGAATTTGTTGCCCACCTCATAAGCAATCATAGCGTCTCTCGCCATCATAGAGTATTCGGCAACACCTCGTGCACCGCCACAGCCAAAATGTTCCCGAGCAATGGTTTCGTTTAGCCCCAAAACACCATTAAGATTGGGATCTTCTTCGTGAAGAGCCACAATAGCATCCAATGCTTTGGCTTTCTTAAAGACTTGACGAACGACACCTGCGTTTTCTAAAGGAATACCGTCATCTGAAATCCCAACTGCTCCTGCTTTGAGGAGATTTTCAAAATCTGTCACTGTTTGCCCGTCAAAATCAAGGGTTGCTGAGGCATTGGTTTTGATATGAATATTTTCATTAGCAGCCGACTCTAAAACTTCTGCCAAGGTTTCTACAGTCGAGATGGTGGGATTAGTGTTAGCCATCATAACAACTGTCGTAAAGCCACCAGCCGCTGCTGCAAGGGCACCTGTATGAATATCTTCTTTGTGAGTCTGCCCTGGTTCTCTAAAGTGAACATGAATGTCGACCAAACCGGGAGCGACAATTTTGCTACTAGCATCAATCACTTTAGCACCATCTACCTGAATGTCTTTGGCAATCTTGATAATTTTTTGACCATCAATTAAAATATCCGTCACACCATCAAAATCACTTTTAGGATCAATTAGGCGACCATTTTTTATGAGTATCATGGGTTCTCCTTCTAAACTACTGCAATTATTATAAATTTGAATGAAGCTTGGACAAAAATGTTTCTAAATTCACTTCGTGCTGGTACTTAAGAGCTGCACTTCTATCTTTTTCAATAATAACACTGGTTAAATCAACCTGATTAACCGTAGCAATAGCGATAGCATAATGGATAAGATCTGCCAACTCTTTGCCAAGTTCTTCTTGCAAATTTTCATCACCTGAACTTTTCCGCTTAGCTCGTTTATTGAGCACTTCAGCAACTTCCCCCACTTCCTCAACTAACTTTATAAACAAACCTTGTTCATCTCGATCATCGCCGTAATGATTGGCTAAATAGTTCTGTAAATCTGATAATGTTAATGACATGTTATTCTCTCCTTGAATATAAAATTAGACACTTGGAATATTCTCTATGATAACAGCTTAATCGTTTTGGTCATAATAAGTGCAGGTCATCACTTCTAAATCAATGGTCCAGTAGACAATACCTGATTTAGTTATGTCTTCGCACAGAGTTGGAAACTTTGTCTGACTTGCTTGATGAACTTGCAAATTTGCTTGCGCTTGTCCTTTGTCACGTCTTTGTGCAATTGACGTATAAACATGTTTGCCAGTTTACTGAACAGCATCATCACCAACAACACCTGTATAAGCATAGTCTTTTGAATTAACTTTACTACACCATCACTTTCGACTTGCTGTACTTATGCTCAATGAAAATTAGAAACAGACTAGGCAACACAGATAGCAGATAGAACTGAAGTCCACTAAATCAAGTCAACAAGGTTTGCTTTTGATTTTCAAAAAGTATCAAGTACTGTTCTGCGTTTCAGTTTCTTGTCTGAAAGTTGATTCATTTGACTATAACTAGTCTTTTTCAAAAGAAACGGTAGGTGTCACTATCTCCATTTCTTTAAAACTTGAATGAATTTTAGAAACACTGCCCTGTAAATTGTTGATGAGCGACTTGAATGTCAGTCTTATAGTCTTTTGAATTAAGGTTGAGACATCGTCACTTTCGCCTTTCCCTACTCAAGTGTTGCCCGTGTCCCAGCTCTTTGTCTCAATCTTAATTCATTTGACTATATTTAGCATAAAGTCTTCTTTCTACTGTAACCAGTCAATAGACTTCTGATGAGTTTCTTCTAAAAACTGGTTGGTTTTAGAGAAAGGCTTACTGCCAAAAAAGCCACGGTAGCTTGACAGTGGGCTCGGGTGTAGAGCCTCAAGAATGAGATGTCTCTGGTTCTTAATCAGTCTTTTTTTCTTACGAGCATAGGCACCCCAGAGGATGAAAACTAACGGTTCTTCTCTTTGATCAAGTAAAGAGATGACAGCGTCAGTAAATGGCTCCCAAATAATATCCGCATGTCCATTCGCCTGTCCCGCAGGCACGGTTAGACAAGCATTTAACAGAAGCACTCCCTGCTCAGCCCAAGGCGTCAAATCATGATGACTTCTGGGACCAATATCGTCCGCTAATTCCTTCAAGATATTTTGTAAGGAAGGCGGAGCCGGCATATCATCAGGCACTGAAAAAGATAAGCCTTGTGCCTGCCCTGGTCCATGGTAAGGATCTTGACCAAGAATGAGAACCTTGACCTGATCGTAATCTGTGCTTGCAAGAGCTTTAAAAACGTTCTTTCGTTCGGGATAGATAATTTCCTGAGCGTACACAGCATCTAAGAAATGATTGATTTTAGAAAAATAGCCTGCTGGCAATTGTTTTTTTAACAAATCATGCCATTTAGAATGTCCCATATCTTACTCCTATGAACGTCCTACGAAATCATGACTGGCTTGAGCTAAGATATGACCATTCATAGCGTGACGAAGCTCATTAAGGAAGAAGCCTTCTTTTAAGTCAAGTTCTTTATCTAAAGCATAGACTGTCAAGGTATAAAGATGGTCTTTGTCGGGTGGGCAAGGACCGATATAAGTTTTTGACAAATCCCCAAAATCTTTATCCATAAATTTACTGGTTAAACTATTTGAGCCTTTGAGGTGCTCTTTATCTTGACTGGCAAAATCTTCTGCAATCTTGGTTTTTTCTGGAGAGGCATTAGCTACAACCCAGTGGATGTACTCAAAACCACAGACTGGAATGGCATCAATATCTGTAAAGGTCCAGGCTAGGCTAACCGTATTTTCAGGTAAATCAATTATCTCAAAAGGAAAGGATGTCGCAGAAAAACCGTCAAGCGGCTTATCTGTGTATTTACTATACAAATCTGGAAGGGTATTGTTTTCAAAATAATGATTAATTTTCATCAGAACCACCTCAACTTTCTTGATTCTATTTTAGCATAACGGCGAAAGAAAAAGGCTTGGAAGGGTATCCAAACCTTAGCATAATTTTAAAAAGACAAACGTTTTTCCATTTTTTCCTGCCCGATGGCATACAGAGTACAAATAACCCAGTACATGAGCGCGACAACGATGTAGACTGTCATATAGTCTGATTTGGCACCGCCGATGATTTTAGCCTTGTTAAACATTTCTGGGACTGTAATCATAGCTGTCAAAGCTGTACTTTTAACCATATCCAATAGCACATTACTCAAAGGTGGAAGCGCGATCCTAACAGCTTGGGGAATAATGACCTTTCGGTAAATAATTGAAGTTTTAAGCCCAAGGGAGCGAGCGGCTTCCCATTGTCCTTTATCAACAGCTCCTAATGAAGAACGGATAATTTCTGAAATGTAGGCACTGGACATAGAGGTGAAGGCAATGATAGTTGCTGCAATGGCATCTAATTCAATCCCCATAAATGGAAGACCAAAGTAGATGAAAAACAGCAACACCATTAAGGGAATTCCTCGCATGAGTGATACATGGGCAGCTGCCAGCCATCTCAATGGCAAGAGATGCGACATGCGACAAAGGGCAACGAAAAATCCTAGAATGGTTCCCAAGAAAAATCCGACCAGTGATAGGGCTAGGGTGTATGGGAGTCCTTCTAAAATAACAGGGATAGCTTCAATAGCTAACTCCGGATTAAACAAGGCTTGCCAATTGATGGACATACTATATCTCCTTTACTTATCCAAAGAGAAGACTGATACTCAATGAAAATCAAAAGCAGACTAAGCGACACAGATAGCAGATAGAACTGTCTTCATCAAATCAAGCCAACAACGTCTGCTTTTTATTTTCGAAAAGTATGAGTCTATCACCCAGTCTCCTGCGTAAGCATCAATCAAAAGATTTAGTCTTTATTTGAAACATCAATTGTTGGTAAATTTTCAGTGCCTTTTTCAGGTTTTGTTAAATCCTGTCCTGCATAATACTTTTCTGAAATTTCTTTGAGTGTTCCATCTTCTTTCATTTCCTTGATGACACTGTCCAGTTTTTTCTTGAGCGATTTATCTTTTTTACTCATAACAATTCCTTGTTCCGTTGGATTGTATTTGACCTCACCAACTTTAACTTTGATGTCTGGGTATTGTTTCGTCACAAACTTGACAGCTACTTTTTGAGTGTAATAATCATTTGGAATAAAATCTGTACGACCTGTAGAGACGTCACGAAGATAGACATCGTTGGTCACATTATCATAGATAACTGGCTCTGCACCTTGTTTTTCAGCGATTTTCATGTACTGAGTTCCAGCACCACCACCAGCTTTCTTTCCTTTCCAGTCAGATAGGTCTTTGGCTTTAATATTAGAAGAACCATCTTCACGGACAATCATACCGCCAACTGAATACTTGTAAGGAATAGAGAAATTGTATTTCTTAAGGCGTTCTGGTGTTGTGTCAAAATTATTGACAGCAACATCGACTTTACCACTATCAACTGAAGTAAAGGCTTCTGCCACACCGATTTCTTGGTAGTTCACTTTTACATCAAGACGCTTACCAATTTCATTCATCATGTCGATTTCATAACCGATAAGTTTTTTATTGTCGTCATAGTATGAGGTTGGATAGAGCGTTGCAGGTGTTGCGACTTCCAAAACACCTGCTTCCTTTACTTTGTCCCAACTAGACTCACTTTTAGTTGCTTTATCGTTTGAACAAGCAGCTAAAAGGCTAGCAGCCATACCCAATGACACAAGTGCAGTAACTTTCTTAATCATCATATCATCCTTTTAATTTTTTTATAAGACTGAAAAGGCTTACTCGAATAGTTTACTGCATTTTTTCACTTCTTTCAAGAAGAACACCTTGAAACTATCAAACAAATTGATTCTCATTTTCAAACAATTCTCCTAATTCTAACAGTAAGTCTTCTCTTCCTTTTGCAGCTGTCGCTTGAACACCAAGAGACAAACCAGATTCTGTGCGATAAATCGGAAGGTTAATAGAGGGCTGCCCAGTGAGATTTGCTTGCTGGGTAAATGGTGTCCAGTCCAGACTATGCTGGAACATCTGCCAGATAATATCTTGTTGTTCTGACTGATTAAAATCATCAATATGTTTTAAATGGTTTCTTAGCTGGTCTGATAAGTCAAACTGCCCATGCTTAGGGGCAACGTCTGCTACTGTTGGCGACAAGAGAATATCATATTTTTCATGAAAATCATGCATCAAACGGCTATATTGATCCCATTGTGACAAAATCTTAGAATAGGTCTTAGCAGGAACTTTTTGACCACTTCGATAAATAGCCCAGGTCATCAGCTCCATATCATCAACTGTCATTTGACGTCCTAAGCTGGCTTCTATACTATCAAACATGGCAGCCGTTTCGACTGAATTCATGATGTAATAAGATTTCATAGCTTCAATACCGTCCAATGGCTGTTTATCGAGAACAAAAACCTCGTGGCCTTCTTTTTCTAAGAAGTGCGCAGCTTTCTTAACAGCACAAATAGCTTCAGCCGATACCTGTCCACCGATAGGAGATTCCAATTGCAAGGCAATTCTCAAGGGTTTTATGGATTTTTCAAACAAATCCTCATGACTAAGTCGAGGCAATACAAATGGGCTTTCCATCTGACACGCTTGAAAGTGTTCTAACAGATGTTTGGTATCTCTGATAGTCTTTGTCAGAGCAAAATTAACCGATGCCCCCTGCCAGCCGCGATAGGAGTTGGGACCGACGGGAATGCGACCACGCGTTGGTTTCAGTCCAATAAGACCGTTGAAAGAGGCTGGAATTCGAATGGAACCACCACCATCACTAGCAGCTGCTAGTGGACTGACCCCAGAAGCAACAAGAGCCGCCGCACCACCAGATGACCCGCCTGCATTACGCCTGGTATCATCTGGAAGATTGACTGGACCATGTAGTTGGCTATCAGAGGTATTTTTAAAACCGAACTCTGGGGTGTTTGTTCGCCCGAGGACGATAAAACCGAGTGATTCCAGTCCTTTGACATAGTTATCAGACTGCTTGGCACGATAGTTTGCAAATAAGCATGATCCTGATGTTGATAGCTCTCCAGCCTGCTCTTGTCCCAAGTCCTTCAAGAAAATAGGAACCCCTGCAAATGGTTGAGTAGTGAAATCTCTATATTCCGACTCAGCCAAAGCTTTCTCGAAACGTGTGTTTGTGATGGCATTTAATCTGGGATTTTCCTTTTCAGCTTTGGCGATAGTCTCTAGGACTAATTCCTTAGCTGAAACTTCCCCAGAGCGGACACTTTTTGCCATATCAGTTGCATCTTTAAACATCCTAACCTCTTTCTTTTTCAAAGACGAGTATTACTCTTCAAACAGTATTATTAATGATGAGCATTATACCAAAAAAGAAGCTGACTGGAGCAGCTTCTTGATTTTTAATCTTGCCAATTCTCTTGATCTTCCTTAAATTTTTTCAAGAGCATGAGACCATCAGCATTGATATAGCCTTGAACTTTGGCGACTTTAATCAATTCGCTGTAGTTTGAAAGGGTCACTAATTTGATATTAGCTTCTTCAAAGTTTGCTTGAGCTTTGGGTAATTCATAAGTGAAAATAGCAACCACACCCAAAACTTCTACCCCTGCATCCTGAGCAGCTTTAACAGCATCCAAAACAGACCCACCAGTTGAAATCAAATCTTCAATGATGACCATTTTTTCACCTTTGACCACACGCCCTTCAATCTGATTACCAGCGCCGTGATCCTTAGGTTTTGAACGGATGTATGAAAATGGCAAGTTCATCTTATCGGCAATAATGGCTCCATGTGGAATCCCTGCTGTCGCTGTCCCCGCAATGACTTCTACCTCGGGAAAATGTTCTCTAATCACTTCAACAAAACCATTTTCAATCAAGGTACGTGTCTCTGGATAAGATAAGGTAATGCGGTTATCAGTATAAATGGGCGATTTGATACCAGATGCCCATATGAAAGGATCTTCTGGTTGTAGATAAACGGCTTTAATGTCTAATAAATCTGAAGCAATTTGTGTGGCAAGTGTCATAACAGTCTCCTTTTTGACTTTTTAGTAATTGTATTTATGGGTTATAATGAAGCATTCCAATCAGCCTTAATGGCTTGGTAGGCTTGGTAAGGATCGGCTGCTTGAGTGATTGGTCTGCCAACTACAATAAAGTTTGAACCCGCAGACCTAGCTTGACGGGGTGTCATTATGCGCTTTTGATCACCGCAGTCTGAACCAGCCGGACGAATGCCGGGTGTTAGGCAAACAAAATCTATCGACGTCGCCTCCTTAATTAGTCCAACCTCATGTGCCGAACAAACAACACCATCTAAACCAGCCTCCGCAGTTTTTTTAGCGTAATGTCTGACAGAATCTTCTAAAGTAGTTTGAATATTTTGATTGTCTTGCATCTGTTCTTGACTTGTAGAAGTTAGCTGGGTAACGGCAATTAAGATACCTTGCTTGCCAAATCCGCGTTTTGCTGCTGCCATCATCTCTACACCACCTGCCGCATGAACATTGGTCATATCAACTCCAAGCTCGGCTAAAACTCTCATGGCTGCTTCAACCGTGTTAGGGATGTCATGTAGCTTCAAATCCAGAAAAATACTGTGTCCCATGGATTTGACATAAGAAATAATCTCAGCACCACAGGCATAGTAGAGCTCCATCCCAATCTTGACATAAAGGCTTTCACCTTCTGGAAATTTTCCTAAAAATCTCTTAACGCTATCACCATCAGGAAAATCAAGGGCAATAATCGGTCTCTTTTCAAACAATTTGGTCTCCTTTGCAAAATAAAAGCCTCACCAGAAACGGCAAGGCTTTACGAAAACAAGGAACTTTCCTTTTTCAGACCAGTCAGACTAAGCTAACTGACTATATTATTCCGAAAGAGATCCGCAGACCTCAACCTTCTATGCCTCTCTGGACTTAGTTAAAGGTTATTTAATTTCATCCATTATATCCAATTGTTAAGCCCTTGTCAAAATATAATCCGCATTTTCCAGTCATTCTATGAGAAATGCTAACAATATCTTATCTTTCAGATGGCTTTATGATACAATATTGCTATGCGAATCCAACAATTACAATACATTATAAAAATCGTAGAAACTGGTTCAATGAATGAAGCAGCTAAACAACTCTATATTACACAACCCAGTCTTTCCAACGCTGTTCGTGATTTGGAAAGCGAAATGGGTATTACTATTTTTATTCGTAATCCAAAAGGAATCACACTGACTAAGGATGGCGTTGAGTTTTTGTCTTACGCTCGACAGGTTATTGAGCAGACTGACCTTCTCGAAGAACGCTATAAAAATCCAACAGCTCAGAGGGAACTTTTTAGTGTATCGTCTCAACACTACGCCTTCGTTGTCAATGCCTTTGTCTCACTGTTAAATAAGACGGATATGACGAAGTATGAGTTATTTTTGCGTGAAACGAGAACGTATGAAATTATTGATGACGTTAAGAATTTCCGTTCTGAGATTGGTGTGCTGTTCCTCAATAGCTACAACAGGGATGTTTTGACAAAATTGTTTGACGACAGTCACTTGGTAGCGACTAATCTATTCTCGACTCAACCGCACATTTTTGTCAGCAAGGACAATCCTTTGGCAACCAAAGAGGTCATCCAACTGGAAGATCTGGCAGACTTTCCTTACCTCAGCTACGATCAAGGGGTTCATAATTCTTTCTACTTCTCTGAAGAAATTATGGCTCAGGTTCCTCATCCCAAGTCCATTGTGGTGTCAGACCGTGCAACACTTTTCAATCTTATGATTGGTCTTGATGGCTATACCATCGCAACAGGTGTCTTAAACAGCAAACTTAACGGTGACAATATTGTGTCTATTCCACTTGATGTTGACGACCAAATTGATATTGTCTATTTAAAACATGAGAAGGCCAATCTTTCAAAAATGGGTGAGAAATTCATCGATTACTTGCTGGAAGAAGTACAATTCAAAAAATGATTGACAGCTTGTCAATCATTTTTTAATTCCTTTAATATTAGGCTATTCATTTGATCAAAATAGAACTTTTCTCGATTATAGACAACATCACAACACAGAGCTAAATCAATAATTTTCGCTAAAAAAGTTTGTGATGAAAAGCCAGTTGTCCGATGGAGTTCCTCTTCATCGAAAGATTGGATCAAATGCGCTAATGGATTGCGAACTGACTTTTCAAATTCCCGCAAATCTGAAACTGTCTTTTTAACGGTTTCATCTAAATCAGTGTGTTGAATCAATTCTGATAAACTGCTAGAAGTTACTTTTCCATCTCGTTTTTTAGAAACATACGATATTATCGCCTTATTATTAGAAGCATGCATTTTATGAAAATTCCAGGTATCATATTGAGATGATTTAGAATTATTAATATAGTCAGCTAATTCAGGCACTTGATTTTCAAGAAGTTCTAAAAATAAGCGATATAAGATGGGGCTAACAGCTCTGACAAAATCGATAATCTTGCCATTGCGTAGCTTAGCTTCTAAGTCGAAAATATAATTGGCTAGCAACTCTTTCTCATAAGGATTGGATATCAGTTGATGATTAAAGTAAGCTTCGCACTGCTTTCTTTCCTTTTCTTTCTTGAAAAGATAAGCAACATTCAGTTCTCTACGCTCCTTCAAACTTTCTAAAAGAAAATAAGTTTCATCATTTATCTTATCGTCAAGAATTTCCCATAAGTGATGGTAAGCGTATAAATCTAAAAGAACAGCAATCTTATCAGTATCTATAGTCATGTTATTCCGCAATCAAGGTCTCTAGTCCTACCTTCATCATGTCAGTAAAGGTATTTTGACGTTCTTCTGCTGTCGTGTTTTCATCAGGATATACCAAACTATCAGAAATAGTCATGATGGCTAGGGTATCAACACCATGTTGTGCTCCAAGGTAATAAAGAGCTGCCGCCTCCATTTCAATCGCTTTTACACCAAGCTCACCCAACTTCATGTCGCGTTCTGGAATGTTCGAGTAGAAGACATCAGAAGACAAAACATTACCAACGTGTGTTGTTAAACCAAGGTCTTTCGCAATATGATAGGCCTTATCAAGCAATTGGAAGTTAGCAATTTGTGGGAAGTCATACTCTGGAAAATCGTTACGGATGATGTTAGAGTTTGTAGCTGCAGCTTGGGCCAAAACCAATTCACGTACATGAACGCTTGGGTCGATTGAGCCAGCTGTTCCAACACGAATAAGTTTTTTAACGCCGTAATCAACAATTAATTCACGCGCATAAATTGAGATAGATGGCATTCCCATCCCTGTTCCCATGACAGAGACACGTTGTCCCTTGTAAGTACCAGTGTAGCCGAACATGTTACGCACTTCATTGAAGCCAACAGCGTCTTCTAAGAAGTTTTCTGCGATAAATTTTGCTCGAAGTGGATCTCCTGGAAGGAGAATTTTATCAGCAATGTCGCCTTGTTTGGCGGAGATATGAATTGACATTTTTTATACCCTTTCTTATGGTAGTGTCTGCCGTAGCGACTGCGGCGCCCCGTAGGCAGAGCTAGTAATATTGATTTTAATCGGAGGAATCGTCTACTTTGTTTCATGGATAGGCTAAACCACACAGTTCCTAGGCAGAACCAGAACGAGTGCCATGGTTCCATTGTCTTCCAGAAATAACATTATGCTAGTCAAATAACTTAAAACACCAGCTACAATAGTCCAGTTATCCTTGTTCGTCTGACAATTCCTCCAAAATCATTTTAAATATAAGGTTGTTCGACATGCCCCAATGTTTTACGTAAAAAAGCAAATGGTAACTCATAGATAGCTTTATTGTAACTTGAAACTGTATCATTATGGTGCAGTCTCTGATTAGTTACAAGCACTTCTGCTTCTTTAATCTCACTTGCTAAATCACGTAAGTCTTGGTTAGCTGTTCCATTGGTATCACGTTCAATACGCTCAACCAACTTACTCACTTTATCAGACATTTGAGAATAATTTTCATGAAGATTTTTGGAGCCAGAATGGTTTTCAAAACGCCTTTTCTCCTGATCATGATAAGCATTGCTATTATCGGAAGTAATATTATCTGTTGTTTTTTCATTTTCTACCAATTCTGAATAAGTATTTTTGATAGACATTCTCAACTCATGATCAAGTAATCTATTGGCAACTTCATCTAGTTGTCCGATTAACTTGGTCACATGTCCTTCTTTTATACCAATAGCATAGAAGGAACTGGCAATTTCTTCCTTTAGTTTAATGACTTTGTTATATTGGATGATAAATAAAATGACGACATAAGACAGGATTCCTAAGACTATGGAAGCTCCGTTAAAAGGCTCATAATTCAGCTCTGAACCACTCGTGTCCAGAGCGGCAAAAATAATCAGCCAAAACATTGTCAATACCAGAATCATAAGAATGCCTTTAGCAACAGCAAACCAAGGTTTATTCATTAAAGTTCCACCAAAATCGCTTTTACCAGACCTTTGAAGTCCTCTTTAATATGGGTTGTCACTTCTACCACTTCTTCGTGGTTGAGCTCTGATTGGAAGCCAGCTGCGAAGTTAGTGATTGCTGAGATTCCTAAGACTTTCATGCCTGAATGTGCCGCCACAATAACTTCTGGAACAGTTGACATACCAACAGCATCTGCACCCAATGTTTTAAAGGCACGGATCTCCGCTGGTGTTTCGTAGGTTGGGCCTGTTACGCCGATATAAACACCTTCTTCCAATTTGATGCCTTGTTTTTCAGCAACTTTGTGAGCTACTTCACGGTAAGCCTTTGTATAAGCGTCTGACATATCTGGGAAACGTGGTCCAAATTCCTCAAGGTTTTCACCGATGAGTGGATTAGTTCCTGTCAGATTGATGTGGTCATTGATGGCCATTAAAGTTCCTGGACCATAGCCAATACCTCCTGCTGCATTGGTGACCATAACTCCTTCACATCCCAATGCCTTCATAACACGAACAGGGAAAGTGACCGTTTCCATAGGATTACCTTCATAAAAGTGAAAACGACCTTGAAGCGCTAATACCTTGCGTCCTGATAAGTCACCAAAGACTAATTTTCCAGCATGACCAACAACGGTTGACTGACCCCAATTTGGAATATCAGCATAATCAACAACAATTGCATTTTCGATTTCTTCTGCAAGCTCTCCTAATCCAGAACCCAAAATCAAACCGAATTCTGGTGACTGAATCCCTTTACTTTCTAGAAAAGACTGGGTAACTCTAATTTTTTCTAATAGTGACATTATAAACTCCTTTTTATTTTATGATTTAGGATAGACGATTTCGCCATCTTCTTTGGTAAATGGGCTTGGTAAAGAAACTGGAAGGATGTCTAACAAAGTCTCTGATGGACGACACAACCTCGCTCCCTTACTCGTTACCACAATTGGTCTATTGATTAAAATAGCATCTGCCATCATAGCATCAATTATCTTTTCATCCGACAAGGTTTCATCTGATAAGTGATGCTTGTCAAATTCATCTACATTTGTTCTAAGTAATTCTCTGGGGCTTATCTTCATTTGGTCTAATAAGTCAACCAGTTCCTCACGACTAGGAGGTGTTTTTAAATACTCGATGACTTTTGGTTCGATACCAGCATGCTTAATCATAGCTAGCACGTTTCGAGAGGTGCCACAATTTGGATTGTGATAAATAATGACTTTTTCCATTTAGTTCACCTTATTTTAATTCGGCTAGGAAACTCTCTCCAATCATGGCGGTGTCAACACCAAAGTTGTCGGCAACCGTTGCTGAAATATCAGCAAAATGCCCCTGTGGAATCACACCACTGCCTGTAAAGGATGGGCTATATGCCAAGAGGGGAATGTACTCACGGGTATGGTCTGTTCCAGCATAGGTAGGGTCATTACCGTGGTCGGCTGTGATGAGAAGCAGGTCTTTATCCCCTAAAAGCGCTGTGATTTCTGGCAAGCGAGCATCAAATTCTTCCAGACAATCACGGTAACCGTGGGCATCACGGCGGTGTCCATATAGAGCATCAAAATCTACCAAATTGGTAAATGAAAAACCTTTGGTAAATTCTGGGTCTTGAAGAGTTTTAAGCAGCGTATCAACCCCATGGTTATTTGATTTGTTGTGACCTTGGTCATGGGTAATACCCGAACCATTGAAGATATCGTTGATTTTTCCGACACCATAAGTTGAAATACCAGCGTCAGCCAATTTGTTCAAAACAGTGTCTTCAAACGGTGACACAGCCAAATCACGACGATTTGAGGTACGGGTGAAGTTACCTGGTTCACCGATATATGGACGGGCAATGATACGACCTAGAAGGGCAGGACGCTCAAGGGTAATCGAACGTGCGTACTCACAGATACGGTAGAGCTCTTCAAGTGGAATAACGTCTTCGTGGGCAGCGATTTGAAGCACTGGATCAGCAGAGGTGTAAATGATGAGTTCGCCAGTCTCCATTTGACGTGGACCAAAATCATCAATAACAGCTGTTCCTGAATAAGGTTTATTAGCTTCACGAATAACTTTACGTCCAGAAAATTCTTCAATTTTTGTCAAAATTTCCTCAGGGAATCCGTCCCAGAAGGTATCAAAAGGTTCAGTGATATTTAGACCCATGATTTCCCAGTGACCAGTCATTGTATCTTTTCCGAGTGATACTTCTTCTAATTTTGTCACATAGCCAGTTGGATGACTTTCAGAAGGTACGGTTTTAAGCGGTGTTTCACGCGGGATATTTCCAAGACCTAATTTAGCCATATTTGGTACATTGAGACCCACCGTTTTTGAAATATGACCAAGGGTATCAGAAGCACCGTCAGGAACCCCTGCATTGACAAAATTATTAGCATCTGGCGCAGCACCGATACCAACAGAGTCAAGTACCACTAAGTGAATTCGATCAAAAGTAGACATAAATTTTCCTATCTAGGGTGGTTACGGTTAGCACCCAAATACCTGTATAACTGATTGTTATAAAATAATAAATTTATTATAAACAAAATAATATTAAGCATCTAAGACTTTGACACCGTCTTGACTGGCAACAATAACCTTATTGACCATACCGTTAAAGAGACCATGTTCAACAACGCCAACCATAGCTTTCAATTGCTTACCAAAGCTAACGGGGTCCTCAATTTTGCCCAGATCTAAGTCAATAATGTAATTTTGCATATCTGTCACAAAACGATGCCCATCTTTTTGACGGTAGGAAGGTTTATAACCTTCTTTTTCAAAATAACGAAAAAGTCGGTCAGCTCCATATTGAACCACTTCAACTGGTAATTTAAAGGCACCAAGTTGCTCAACCATCTTAGATTCATCAACAACCCAAATGTATTCTTTAGTTGGAGTTGCGACAATTTTTTCCATAAGAAGGGCTCCGCCGCCACCTTTAATACCGTTGAATTGCGGATCTACTTCGTCGGCACCATCAACAGTAACATCAATGACATCAATGTCATCAACAGCTTTCAATGGAATGCCCAAACTTTCTGCTTGTTTTGAAGTCTGGCTAGATGTTGTCACGCCAATGATTGAGAGCCCCTCTTCCTTGACACGACGTCCCAATTCTTCAACAAAATAATAGGCAGTTGAGCCAGTTCCAAGTCCGACAATCATCCCATCAGTGACGTATTCAGCGGCCTTGAGACCTGCTAATTTTTTCAATGCATCCATAAAAAACTCCTTATAGAATAGTTACACCCTATTATAACATGAAAGCGAATCCTTGTTAACGAATTCTTGCTAACAAATCATTTCCCTTGTCTCTCAGCTCAGTCCTACCGTTGTTTACCAAGACCACAACAAAAAATTGCCACGGCAAATTAACGATTTCAGCCTATTGTCTTGACAAAAATAAGCATTTTATAGAATTATCGCCAAGACCTTATCAAATTTTTATTTGAGCCAAAACTGAAAAGTCACTTCAAAAAGTTCTGCTGGCGGCAATTTAGCTTATATTGAAGTATTTTTTAAATCTAAACTTCCTCGAAGTAAAATGATTTATGAAAAATATTAACAACTACATTGACAAGGAGAATGATTCGTTGACATTTTAAACTTGTTCTTTTTTGAGAACGATGCTATAATAGGCGAGCATTGTCTGAGGAGAAAATATGAATACTAATAATGAAATCATCGATATAATCAGCCAGAGAAAGGCAGAATTAAATTTATCACTGAGCCAACTTTCTAGACAGGTTGGTATGGCAAAATCCGCCGTTTCTTGTTATCTCAATAAGACCAGAGAGTTTCCCTTAAATCGTATACCACAGTTTGCCCAAGCGCTGGATTTATCACCAGAGGTACTACTTGGAATTTCAGAAGATGACTACCAAATTATTTTCCAAAAACTGAATCGTAGTCGTCAAGAACAGGTACTAGACTTTCTCAATCATCAGTTGGCGCAACAAGAAGCTGAAAAGCAAGACTTAGACCAACCGATTTACTCCGTAAAAACAGTCACACAACTTGCTGCTGGGCTGGGTTATGCTTTTAACGATTATGATTTTGAGACGGTTCATGTCCCTTCACAACCACCTCGCTATGACATAGCTTCTATTGTTAACGGTGATTCTATGTATCCGACCTATCGTAACGGTGACGTTGTTTACTTGGTTGACCGTGGTTTTACGTCGTATAATGGGGAAGTCTGCGCTATCGCTGTTAACGACCGTACCTTTTTGAAACAAGTTTATTTAGAAAAAGAACAACTTCGACTTGTTTCTATTAACCCAGATTATGATGATATTCTTCTCCCATTTCCACCAGAAGAAGACACTCATATCAAAATTTATCAAGTTGTTGGCCGTGACACAACTATTGCCATTTAAGCAGAAAGGATATTTATGATAACCAAAGAATTTGATACCATTACGGCTATTTCAACACCTCTTGGTGAAGGAGCTATTGGTATCGTACGCCTATCAGGAAGTCAGGCTATTGAAATTGCTCAAAAAGTTTTTAAAGGAAAAAATCTCAAAGACGTTGCCAGTCATACCATTAATTACGGTCATATCGTTGAAAATGATAACATTATTGACGAGGTTATGGTCAGTGTTATGCGAGAACCTAAGACCTTCACTCGTGAAGATGTTGTCGAAATCAATACACACGGTGGAGTTGCTGTCACTAACGAAATCCTCCAGCTCTTGATTCGCTCTGGCGCTCGCATGGCTGAACCCGGTGAATTTACAAAACGTGCCTTCCTTAATGGACGAGTTGATTTGACTCAAGCTGAAGCCGTCATGGATTTGATTCGTGCTAAAACGGACAAAGCCATGGCTGTCGCAGTCCAACAGCTGGATGGTTCCTTAAAAACACTGATTGATAACACACGCCAAGAAATTTTAAATACCTTGGCACAAGTTGAGGTTAATATTGACTATCCAGAGTATGATGATGTCGAAGAAATGACCACCGCTCTCATGCGTGAGAAAACACAAGAATTTCAATCGCTCTTGGAACATCTATTACAAACTGCCAAACGTGGGAAAATTTTGCGAGAAGGGTTATCAACTGCCATTATTGGTCGCCCAAATGTTGGTAAATCTAGTCTTCTCAATAATCTTTTACGTGAAGAAAAGGCTATTGTAACCGATATCGAAGGAACTACCCGTGATGTTATTGAAGAATATGTCAACATCAAAGGTGTTCCGCTTAAACTCATTGACACCGCAGGTATTCGTGATACAGATGATATTGTTGAACGCATTGGTGTGGAACGTTCTAAAAAAGCGCTCAATGAAGCTGATCTAGTACTGCTCGTACTAAATGCGTCTGAACCATTGACTGAACAAGATCGAACACTTCTTAATATCAGTAAAGATAGTAACCGTATTATACTCTTGAATAAAACTGACTTGGAAGAAAAGATTGAACGTAGAAAGCTGCCAGATGATGTCATTGCCATTTCTGTATTGAAAAATGAGAATATCGATCAAATTGAAGAACGTATCAATCAACTTTTCTTTGAAAACGCAGGGTTAGTTGAAAAAGATGCCACTTATCTTTCAAATGCACGCCATATTTCTCTGATTGAAAAAGCTGTTGAAAGCTTAAAGGCTGTCAATGAAGGTCTAGAACTAGGTATGCCAGTTGACTTGCTACAAGTTGATATGACAAGAACTTGGGAAATTTTAGGTGAAATTACAGGTGATGCCGCCCCAGATGAACTTATCACACAGCTCTTCAGTCAATTCTGTCTTGGTAAATAAGGCTTCTCTGCACAACTCTTTAACAAAAATAGATGTCTCATGGATACTATGAAGCTAAAGCTATCTTCTAATCGATTAAATTAAATAAATTAAAACAAACATAAACGATAAGCCTTATCCTTCACAGACTTATTCAATGCATTGTCGTGGGAGCTTAACGCTTTTAGCTATTAGCAACCTCTTCTTACTTTCGCGCCACAGAGGGTTAAGAATCCCACCTTTTAGACAGTTAATGCAGAATGTAGATAACTCACAAAAAAACGAGAGAAATCAAAAAGATAAGACTTGATTGTAGCAATATCAAGTTCTTAGAAATGCTGGATCATTAACCTTTTGTAGAGATTCTCTTTTCTCTAGGAAATCTAAACAATTGACAAACTGCATAAGGTCTTTCAAAACTTGCCTTAGTCTGACTTAATGCTCTTCGACAACCACATTCAAGTGTTGTTGACTTGATTTGATGACCTTGAGTTCTGGCTGCATCAGCACTGCCCAGTCTCATTTTGATTTTCATCGAGTATAAAGACAATTGTTCATAGAAGTTGGACTGGCGTCTATTTATGATTTTGAGTTATAGCCTTTTGAATTAACCTTGATACATCACCACTTTCGACTTATCCTACTCAGGTACTGTCTGCGCCTTTCTGTTCTTGTTCTGAAAGTTAATCCATTTGACTATATAATTTTTTACTTAACCTACTAAACTTTAGATACAAAAATCCCATTATTGAGTGTTCGACAATGAGATTTTCGTTAATTATGTGGCTTCAAGTCCGTTCCACTCCGAAGGTGTAAAACGATAGAGCCTAGAACAAAATATAAAAAACGAACAAGATAGAACTCTGTCCAACAGAAAACTATATTGTTCGTTTTTTTACAGTCTTATCAATTTCTTAGAGTTAAATAGTAAAAAATTTCTCTATCCTAAACTCTATGATTATTCGACAGCTTTTCCTGTTAATTTTGCCGCATCAGAAATATACTGTTTGTAAGTTCCTTCTTTTTTCATTTTGGCAATAACTTTATTAACTGTTTTTTGGAGTTTCTTGCTTTCTTTACCTTTTGGCATGGCAACCGCTTTTGCATCACCATCTCCAACCTTCAAGGCTACCTTTGCCAAAGCAATATCTTTATTTTGAGCGATGTAGCCCTCTGCAACGGGCTTTTCCAAGTCAACGGCGTCAACAACACCCGATTTCAGCTCATTGATAGCTTCGCCCATAGCTGTTAATGGAACTATTTGAGAATCTTTCAATTGGTCTTTAGCAAGATTTTCTTCGATGCTCCCTTTTTGAACGGCAACTTTCTTACCAGATAATTGGTCTAAGCTAGTGTATTTGCCTTCATCTTCTTTACGTACCAAAATAGCATTTTCTGTTGTGTAATAAGCATCAGAGAAAGTATAGGCGTTCTTACGTTCTTCAGTTACTGAAAGTCCTGAGATAGCGATATCCGCTTTACCAGTCTTTAAGCTAGCCAAGACATTATCAAAGCTCATAGTTGAAACTTCTAGTTTAACCCCCAATTCATCAGCGATGTCTTGCGCCAAGTCAATATCAGCACCAACGACCTTGTCCTTACCATCAACAAGCGTTTTGAATTCAAACGGTGGATAGTCTGGACTGACTGCAACAACTAACTTGCCATCTTTTTTGATATCTTCTTGTAAATCAGATGATTCAGAAGAGCCACAAGCTGCCAGTGTTACAGCAGAAGCTAGGAAAATTGTTCCTAAAAACATTTTTTTCAATTTCATGATTAATCCTCAAATTCTTATGATAATGATATTATACAACATTTCTAACACAAGTCAAGAAAAATATGTATTTTTATTCATTTTTATTTAAAAATTGGATAATTTTGTAATTCCATCTTTAAAATCTCTTTATTCCGATACCCTAATTCCACATAGTCTTCCAAATCAAAGCGACTAACTGGACCTAGGAGAGTTCCCATCTTTTGCAACAATGCTTTTAAAATTGTCAATGGATAATTTCGTAGCTAACTTGATATACTCAAATGATTTAACTTTCAGACAAGGACAGTACTTGAGTTAGTCAAGTCGAAAGTGACGATGGATCAAAGTTAATTCAAGAGACTATAAATGAATGGAGCCTTTATGGGTGATATCATTTCTGCTAATGGTTCTGCTTTATCCATTCTCCTAAGATAGCCAAATTAACGTTAGCGTTTTTTGATTAGGGTTGAGATTGATTTTTTATCTTCAAGAACATAAGTTATTGAGCAGTCCTCAAAAATATCTGCTGAAATCATCGTGTAATCCCCATAATCTTGTAAAACAGCAAACACTTCCAGATTAGATACTCCCCAAGCAATACGGATTTCCGGCAGGAAAAAATCTTTGGATAAGCTATTTAGCAAAATACTCTTGTCATAAAAATCAACAATCTCCGAAACATCCCAAGAGTCTTCAAACGAGCGGTAAATGTCAATCAACAAGATAAAAGTACCAATAAACTCAACTATTGTAAGCTCTTCTTTGAGAATTCCTCTGACATTAGAAAACCAAAAGGATTGTTACCATTATCGATACAGATCATCTTAGTATCAGGACGACTAAGTCTTTTTAAATCCTTGATGGCTCCTAACTAATCAAGCGTTTTATAATATAAACATACTACCAGTCAAGCTATACACCCAAAGACTTTGGAATAGCATAGTACTGCTGGTAAGTTGGATAAAGAAAAACGACATGATCTTCAGGTTCGATAAAGGCATAAGAAGTAAGTAGTTTTACTCCAATCATCCTATTGGTATGAAGAATTTGCTTAGGCTGAGTATAATGGGGGATAGGCTGGATACAACCTGTTAAAATCTGGCGCCCCTACAACCCAACCATCCCCACCCCCTCTACAAAATCAGTCGGAAACTCTGGCGATGAGGCTTTCTGTTAGCTCAAATGATTCTTTTAAAACTTAGAGTTAGAGTTGAAACGGACCTACTTGAAATAGCATACTTGGCTTGTGTCTCATAAGTATCCAACTCTTCATCAAGACCAAAACATCTAGCAATCTACTACTCTTTTACTGACAAATCATAGGCTTCCTGTACAAAGGTATTGATTTTATCTTCTTTTTTTAAGGATTTAATGACTTCATTAACCTTTTTAGTCAATTTCTTACTACCTTTAGGCATGGCAATGGCATAAGCATCTGCATCATCTGAAGGTAGTTCAATCGTTGATATGGCTAAATTCTTGTTCTTTTCAGCGTACCCTTTTGCGATGGCTTCTTCCAGTACAAGGGCCTGTGCTTTTCCATTGGATACCTCAGCAACCATTTCACCTACCTTAGTCAAAGGGGTAATATTGGCTCCTTTAAAGTTATCTTTAGCAATTTTTTCTTGGATACTCCCTTTTTGAACAACTACTGCCTGATTATCAAAATCTTTGAAGCCTTTGTAATCTTGAATCTTAGCTTTCTGCACCATTATGACATTCTTAGACTCGTAATAACTATCGGAAAAATCATAGGCTTTCTGACGTTCTTTTGTTGCTGAAATTCCTGAAATGGCAATATCAGCTTTACCAGACTTAAGGCTTGCAAGAACGTTATCAAAGCTCATGGCAGAAAATTCCACATCGACTTTCAGTTCTTCTCCAATCGCTTTCGCCAATTCAATATCAGCTCCAACAATCGTATCTTTTCCCTTAACTAGGGTTTTAAATTCAAACGGAGCAAACTCTGGACTCATAGCGACAACGATTTTCCCCTTGTTTTCAATTTTAACTAGATTATCTGCATGTTTATCTGCTGAACAAGCTACCAAACTAGCTCCTACTAATACCATTGTAGCACTCAATAAAACCTTTTTCATAACTGCCTCCTAAGTGTATATTATTTATATTTTTACTAATTTAACTTATTTTTATTTAGAAATCAAGGGTTTTTTACATATTTTACAAAAATATTCGTATATTATACACTTATGCCATTTTCGTTGAATAAGTTAAAGCATATAAAGAGTTAGTTTCCTAACTCTCAGAATGTCCCCCTCTAAACGATAGAGACGTTGAAAAAGTAATACTCAATGAAAATCAAAAGCAAACTAGGCAACGCAGAACTAAAGTCCATCAAATCACATCAATAAGGTCTGCTTTTGATTTTTGAAGAGTATAAGACCTGATTGTAAATAAATACATCACCAAGCGTAGTTCCTTATGTCAGAAAGATACTTTCAAGTGTATTCATAACATTGCTTCAGCTAACCACACCAATCCTTACCATATCGTGAACTTCCATGGGACAAGAAAGAGACAATCGTAAGTGACTTCAACTAAGCTAAGCCACACACGATTGCCTCCATGCATCTTTTCATCAGGACAATGTATTACCGACATATAACCAAGTCGACGATTATCAATTAATCACAAATCAATAGACTCACTTATGCCATGTTATCGTGCCACCTTATCAAAAATTCTCAACATAAGGTGTTATTTTTGCAGGCGCTTTTGAAAGTATCAAATCAAGAAAAATAATACCGCAGGCAGTAATTGATTACTGTCTCAAAAATAATTTTTGTATTAAGTCTTGATACACTTGACGAATGGTAAAAAAAATTCTTAGAAATATTGATTGATACGCAATGAAAATCAGACTAGGCGACGCCGATACTGATGGAACTGAAGACCATCATGTCAATAAGGTCTGAATGTGATTTTCGAAGAGGATTGGTACTCCTTCTAATAGTTTTCCTTCTCCAAGAAAACGAAAAAGGTTGAAGAAATTGTCCAAAATAGACGTTTTCTTCAACCTGTGAATTAGTTTTCTAACTCTCTTTATCTGACTTAACTATGCCAGACATCTTGATTATATTGTGCGATGGTTCTATCGGATGAGAAAAATCCTGCTTTAGCAATGTTATGAACGACTTTACGGTTCCATGCTTGACGATCTTCGTAATCTGCCAGCATTTTTTCTTTGATGTCAATATATTCTGCTAAATCAATCAAAGTCATAAACCAATCTTTATTGAGCAATTCATGGTAAAAACGATTCAAACGCTCATGATTACCCACTGATAACAAATTATCTGATACGATAAAGTCAACAGCTTCTTTAATTCTGTCATCAGATTCGTAGTAATCGCGCGAAACATAACCAGCTTTATCATACAAGTCAATAATAGTATCTGAATCTTTACCGAATGTATAAATATTATCCATACCTGCCAATTCAGCAATTTCTACATTGGCGCCGTCCATAGTTCCCAAAGTCAAGGCACCGTTTAACATGAATTTCATATTACCAGTTCCCGACGCTTCTTTGGAAGCTAAGGAAATTTGTTCTGAAATATCAGTCGCTGGAATCAAATGTTCTGCAACCGTGACATTGTAGTTTTCAACTAAATGAACATTTAGATATGGACTAACATCCGGATCATTATTAATCAATTCTGACAAGCTTAGGATTAAATGGATAACATCTTGGGCAATAATGTAGGCTGGAGCTGCTTTACCTCCAAAGATTACCGTCAATTTACGTTCTGGAAGATTGCCACGTTTGATTTCCAAATACTTATGGATGACATAAAGAGCATTCATTTGTTGACGCTTGTACTCATGGAAACGTTTGATTTGAGTATCAATAATTGAATGTTCATCCAAATCAATGCCCTTATTTTCTTTGAGGTAACGTTTCAAGTGCAGTTTGTTTTGATGTTTGATAGCATCTAACTGTGCGTGAACAGCCTCGTCATCGGCAAATGCAGATAATTTTTCGAGTTTAGTTGCATCAGTGAGGTAATCATCACCAATTAGCTCTTTTAGATAAGTAGCCAAGTCTTGGTTAGCAAATTCTAACCAGCGACGGAAAGTAATCCCGTTGGTTTTATTGTTAAATTTCTCAGGATATAGCTCGTAGAAACCTTTTAATTCACTGTTTTTTAGAATTTCTGTATGAAGTGCCGCAACACCGTTAACACTTGTTGCGAAGTGAATGTCCATATGTGCCATATGAACACGTCCTGATTCGTCAACGATATGTAACCCTACGTTTGGTACTTCTTGAGCAATCATCGCATCTAGTTGTTCAATGATTTCTACCAAATGTGGCACGACTTCCCTGAGGTAATCAAGTGGCCATTTCTCAAGTGCTTCTGCCAAAATCGTATGGTTGGTATAGCCGACCATATTTTTAACAATGTCAACGGCTTCTTCAAATGATAAGCCGTGCTTTTCAGTTAGAAGACGGATAAGCTCTGGAATAACCATGGATGGGTGCGTGTCATTGATTTGAACATAGGCGTAGTCTGCCAAATCACGAACATTTGAGCCACGCTCAATCGCTTCATCAATCAACAACTGAGCTGCATTTGAGACCATGAAATACTGTTGATAGATACGGAGCAATTCCCCTGCCTTGTCAGAATCATCTGGATAAAGGAAAAGCGTCAGGTTTTCTTTGATTTTTGTCTTATCAAAAGTAATCCCATCTTCAATCAAATCATAGTTAAGGCCATCAATGTCAAAGAGATTGAGGTAGTTTTTGGTATCACGGTGATAACCAAGAATGTCTAAACGATCCAAACGAGAACGCAAAGTGAAGTCTTTGAATGGCACGTCATAGTGAACGTCTGTTGGAACTAACCATGAGTCATCTTGAATCCAATCATTTGGTTCAGCGCCTTGTTGATTATCTTTGAAAACTTGCTTAAAGAGACCGAAATGATAGTTTAAGCCGACACCTTCTCCGTTGATGCCAAGCGTTGACATAGAATCGATAAAGCATGATGCCAAACGACCAAGACCACCATTACCAAGAGATGGTTCCGGTTCGAGATCTTCAACTTCGCTAATGCTTCTTCCAACTGCACTAAGCGCTTCTTTTACTTCTTGGTAAACACCAAGATTAATCAAGTTATTTGAAAGTAATTTACCAATCAAAAATTCTGCTGAGATGTAGTAAACTTTACGTTTTGCTGTATTTTTAGGCATTTTCTCAGCGTTTTCTTTAACATAATACAGCAATTCTTTATAGATGGCTTCGTTGCTAAGTGATGCTAAGTCCTGCCCTTTGTCGTTTAAGTAGGTTGTAAATGATTTAGTCATTATCCTCTTCCTCTAATGTTGTAATGATGTGTTAGCACGAGCGTATAGCTCAGTTATTTTAGTCAAGAAATCTTTTTTATCCTGAGTTAAATCATCTGCAAGCATACGCCATTGCCAGTTACCACCAAGTGTATTTGGCGTATTCATCCGTGAAGACTCATCCTTATCAAGCAAGTCTTGCATGGTGGCAATAGCAATATGACTAACGCTTGCGTATAGGCTACGAAGCATGGCTTCCGAAATTTTTTCATCTTGACTACGATGGATATAAGCATTGAGAAAATCTTGTTGTTCAGAGTTAAGATTGTCGTACCAGCCATTGACAACTTCATTATCATGAGTGCCAGTGTAAGCTACTGTATCAGGCGTGTAGTTATGAGGGATGTCAATGCTTTGCCCCTCTACATCGTAAAAACCAAATTCCATGATTTTCATGCCCGGAAAGGCTGTGTCTTCAAGAAGTTTTTCAGCTTTGGCATCAATATAACCCAAGTTTTCAGCTATGATAGGCAATTCACCTAGTTCATTTTTAACTGCTTCAAACAGTCGATAACCTGGGCCTTCTGACCAGCGACCATTTAAAGCTGTATCATCTCCTCCTGGTATTTCCCAGAAGTCTGAAAAGCCTTTGAAATGGTCGATACGAAGTTTATCATAAAGTTTGAAACTTTCTTGAATGCGGTAAATCCACCAAGCATAGCCAGTTTTTTCATGTAACTCCCAATTATAGATAGGATTTCCCCAAAGTTGACCTGTATCGCTAAATTCATCAGCTGGTACCCCTGCAATCGTCAGAGGCTTGCGCTCATCATCTAACTTGAAGAGTTCTGGCATAGTCCAAGCTTCAACACTATCAGCTGACACATAGATGGGCATGTCACCAATGATTTGAATGCCATTATCGTTAGCATAGGCTTTTAAATCTAACCATTGTGAGTAGAAGAAATATTGAGTCACCTTATGATAGAGGATGTCATCTGCTAGTTTCTCACGGTAAGATGACAATGCTACTGTATCACGCTGAACGATTGACTTATCGTCCCATTCCTGAAGTGCCTTATTGCCAAAATACTCTTTAATAGCCATGAATTCAGAGAAATCAGAGACCCAAGCATTTTCAGATACAAAAGTTTCTAATAATGTCTTCCCTTCAAGACTTGCTAAAAAACCTTGAACAGCTTTTTCAAGAATCGGACGGTGACTTTCATAGATAAGGGCGTAATCAACTTCTTCTGGATTATTACCAAAAGAAATCCCTTGAAAATCCTCTGCCGCTAAGTAACCTGATTCAGCTAAAAACGTAAAATCAATAAAGTGCGTATTTCCGGCAATAGCAGAAAAAGATTGGTAGGGCGAATCTCCATAGCTGGTCGTTGTTAATGGAAGGATTTGCCAGTAAGTTTGTTTAGTTTTGACAAGAAAATCCACGAAGTCATATGCTTCTTTACCGAATGAGCCAATTCCAAATTGACCTGGCAAAGAAGAAATATGCATGAGGATGCCACTTTCACGTTGGGTCATTTCAATTTCCCCTTCTTTTTTTGTTTTGATATAAAAATCATAACGCAAACGCTTGCGTAAGTCAATCATTTTTTGGAACTTTTTATCTTTCTCTTTGTAGAAAACGAAAAAAACCTTGATAACAAGGCTTCAGGTTGAAGAAAAGGTTCATTTTGGATAATCTTTTTCAACTTTTTAGTTTTCTTTGGAAAAGAAAAACTTCCAAAAAGGTCATTAAATCAATACTTATAAGAGTTTTTATTAAAAATAAAGACTTTAACTTTTCAATAAAGAACCCTCTAGAATTTATTTCCTTTTCTTTAAATTTCTAATGGATTCTCTTTCTTTTAGAGTAAAAGGAACGATAATCTGTTCGCTTTTTTCTTCTTGATCGGACTGAATAATGGTCAATAATCGCTTGAAACTAGTTTCCCCTAGATGATCAACATGGATGTCAAAAGTAGTCAAATAAGGGTGAATTAATTTTGAAAAAATGGAATTATTGAAAGTAATGATAGAGATGTCATCTGGAACTTTCAAGCCATAGTAGGAAAGCAGTTGCATTAAGCGGATAGTAACACGGTCAGAAATAACGACTAAAGCTGTGGGTTTTCCAGTCTGAATAGCAGTCATCAAGGTATCCACTTTTTTAGCATCTGATGGGTCAAACAAAAACATCGGTTGATAAGTTAAGTCCTGTCGCATCATTCCTTTGACATATCCCATAAAACGCTCTGAAGCAACTTCTGACTTCAAGTCATCTGTCACAAAGTAAATGTTCTCATGACCATTTTTGTGGAGATATTCAACAGCACTTTTTCCCATGAGCTGGTTATCATTATTGATATAAGTAATCTGCGTTTCATTTCCCTCAGGTGCTCCGACAATCACAAAGGGAATTTTATTTTTCAATAAATAGTCTCTAATCGGATCATTTTGAACAGAATATAAAATAATAAAGCCATCAACCCTTTTTTGTCGGTGCATCAAGGCTACTTGTTCCAATAAGTCATCCAAAGAAGTTCCAGTCGCAATAGAAATTGTAAAATCTTTCAACTTAGCTTCATGGGTAATGGTTGATAAGATACGCATAAAGAAAGGCTCACTTAAACGATCTGGCGTTGCCAATGGTGGGAAAACCAAGCCAATATTATGGGTCAAGCCGCTTGCTAGCATTTGTGCAGCTACATTAGGAACATAGCCCAACTCTGCCATGGCTTTTCTAACCTTCTCTTTTGTTTTCTGCGAAATGGAGTGATTATCTTTGAGCACTCGACTAACAGTTGATGGGTTTACACCAGCTCTTTCTGCGACATCCTTTATAGTAGCCATGGTCTAAACTCCTTTAAATAATCTTTTGATTGTTCTAGTTTACAACACTTCACAAGCGTTTTCAATAATTTTTGGGATTTTTTGCCATACGGAAACTATTTTCTGCCAAAATATTATTTAAAATCCTTGCCGCAGCAAGATTCCATCCATAGCAAACGCTTGCTTTCTCTTTCTAGTAACATAAGAACCATTACTTCCTCATCTGCCTATCTTGCTGGGAAATACGATAAGTTATCTTGTGACGTTATACTATCAAATGCCATCTGACCCAAGACTCAGATAGGCAAGGGATTATTTTCAAAAGCAATTAGCTCTTAATAACCTCTAAATCTTGCTACTTCTCCTCGTATGACATAAAGCGACCATCGTCAGAATTCGAATTGCCTGTCAATCCGACCCCATCGCCATAATAAATCCTGGAACTCCTTTTTGGAAAAATATATGGTGAACAGCTGTTTAATCAGAGGCTTGTTTCCATGACAACAAAGACGTTTTGAGTTAGCATGGGAAACTACAAGGGTGAAGGTAAGCTGATTGGTATGTTCACCACCTAGCGCATCCTATATAAGAACCCATCCACCGCTACTTCACAAGTTAGCATGCGCAAAACGGTATAGGAAATTATTTGTAGAGCCATCATTCATGACAGTAGCAAAGAAATATCCCACAAGCCAGATTTGAAATAAATGTCAAATTTTGCCTAGAATATAAAAGCCCTCCAAAAGTCATGATTAGGACACTATCTATCGCTATCAAAAATTTTATCCAACAATTAGCTGCAACTAAAGGATACTTTTTTACTGTGGATGACTAGTATTCAACTTGGACATCTTGTTTGCAAAGACAAATCTATCATAGAAAATATGCACTGTCTTATCGTTTTTTAGTGTTGAAATTTGTAATGGGAAAGTTCGAACATGAAATCATCCGTATAAAGGTAGGGCGAAAATGGTATTTAAAATTTGGGAGTGTGGATACTTGATAAAAACTTTCATCACTCTTTTCTTCAATAGTAAACATTTGAACTAGAGACTGCTGTCATTGCCAGTTGTTTAGCTATAGTCAAATCAATTAACTTTTAGACAAGAAACTGACTACGGCAAGTCGAAAATGACGATGTATCAAAGTTAATTCAAAAACCATAGTAAAGAAGGCCAGAAATTAATACAGCATTTTGACCCTGCTTTTTGTGGTTAAACATCTCATGTGAAAGGCAGTATTTTATAAATATAAACCATTCCATCATTAAAACTAGCAAAAATAGGAGCATTTTTAGGCATAACTAATTCCCCTAATTTTTTCAAATTTATTAGACAAATTCATAATGTTAGCGCAAGCGATTGCTTAAAGTTATAGAATTTCTTATCAAAAAAGAGCTTAAACAAAGGGATTTTAAAATTTTTTTATATTTTTTTCAAAAAAGACTTGACATTTATTGCAAGCGGTTGCATAATAGAGGTGTAAAGAATTTTCTTAGGAGGAAGAAGCTATGAAATCATGGCAAAAAATTGCATTATTCGGAGCAAGTCTTTCACTTGTCGGTGGAGCTGCTATGGCAAGTACAATTGAGGTAAGCGCTACTTCAAAAGATACTATCAAACTTTGGGTACCAACAGGCGCTAAAAAGTCTTACAAAGACGTTGTCAAAAAATTCGAAAAAGATTCTGGTTACAAAGTAAAAATTGTTGAATCTGAAGATCCAAAAGCACAAGAAAAAATTAAAAAAGACCCTAGTGCTGTTGCTGACGTATTCTCATTGCCACACGATCAACTAGGGCAATTAGTAGAAACAGGTGCTATTCAAGCACTTCCAAAAAAATACGCTAAAGAAGTTAAAAAAGAGTCAACTGACCAAGCACTTGCAGGGGCACAGTATAAAGGTAAGACTTATGCCTTCCCATTTGGAATCGAATCACAAGTTCTTTACTATAACAAAGAAAAACTTTCTGAAGATCAAGTAAAATCATACGAAAGCATCACTGAAAATGCTACTTTCGGTGCTAACTTGAAAGAAGTTAACGCTTACCATATTGCACCTCTATTCATGTCTGTCGGTGATACATTATTTGGTAAAGATGGCGAAGATGTTAAAGGCACAAACTGGGGCAATGAGGCTGGTGTTAGCGTTCTTAAATGGATTGCAAGCCAAAAAGATAATAAAGGCTTTGTTAACGTAGATGCTAACAATACCATGTCTAAATTTGGTGATGGTTCAATCGCAGCCTTTGAATCAGGTCCATGGGATTATGATACCGCTAAAGAATCTGTAGGCGAAGACAAACTAGGTGTTGCAGCTTACCCTACTATGAAGATTGGTGACAAAGACGTTCAACAAAAAGCCTTCTTAGGTGTTAAACTCTATGCTGTAAACCAAGCACCTGCTGATGGTGATGCCGATCGTATCGCAGCAAGTTACCAACTCGCTTCTTACCTAACAAGCGAAGATAGCCAAGAAAACCAATTTGAAGAACGTAAGATTGTTCCTTCAAACAAAGAAGTTCAAGCATCTGATGATGTTCAAAATGATGACCTTGCTAAAACCGTTATTAAAATGGGATCTTCTGATGAATACTCAGTTGTTATGCCAAAACTAAGCCAAATGACAGCCTTCTGGACTGAAAGTGCTGCCATCCTTAGCGATACTTATAACGGTAAGATTAAAGAAACTGATTACCTTAAGAAGTTAAAACAATTTGACAAAGACTTGGCTGACGCTAAATAAGCATCATTAAAATTGTCATTGCAGTCAATCTAGGAGGTGGAGATAAGCTCCAACATACGTGTTGTGAGAACACTCCACCTTTTATTTTTTAAGAATTCCTATTCTCTAAATCGACTAAACCCTAATCTTTGGCTGATTTAGCCAGTAGAAATTCAATCACAATTAAAGGAGATTACCTATGACTAAGTCCCTCTTTTATGAAGACGTTAGTGTTCCAGAAGCGCTTTCCAAAGGTGGATGGGATATTAAACTCTCAGCAATCATTATGGGCTTTGCCAATCTTGCCAACAAACAATTTGTCAAAGGCTGCTTATTCCTAGCAACCGAGATTGCCTTTCTAATTGCCTTTGTGACACAGATTATACCAGCCTTTGGTCATTTGATAACACTTGGAACGAAAAAACAAGGAATGACCACAAAAACCATAAATGGCATTGAAATTTCTGTTGCTGTTGAAGGGGATAATTCAATGCTTATGCTTATCTTTGGCTTGGCATCGATTATCTTCTGCTTGGTATTTGCTTATATTTACTGGTGTAACCTAAAGAGCGCTCGAAATCTTTATGTTATCAAGAAAGAAAATGCTAAAATCCCATCATTCAAAGAAGATATTGAAACACTGTCAAACGGTCGTTTTCATATGACACTTATGGCGATTCCAATGATTGGTGTCTTACTTTTTACCATCTTACCTTTGATTTACATGATTACTTTAGCTTTTACCAGTTATGACCATAATCATCTGCCTCCAAAATCACTCTTTGATTGGGTAGGCTTTACCAACTTTAGCAATATCCTCAGTGGTCGTATGGCTGGTACTTTCTTCCCCGTATTATCATGGACCTTAATCTGGGCAGTATTTGCGACAGTAACCAACTTCTTCTTTGGTATTCTTCTTGCTCTTTTGATTAATACTAAAGGTCTCAAATTTAAGAAGATGTGGCGTACCATTTTTGTTATCACCATGGCGGTACCACAATTTATCTCTCTTCTCATTATGCGTAATTTGCTAAATGACGAAGGCCCTCTAAACGTTCTCTTACAAAAAATAGGATTGATTGATCAAGGACTTCCCTTCTTATCAGATCCTCTTTGGGCTAAGTTCTCAATTATCTTTGTTAATATGTGGGTGGGTATCCCAGTGACGATGTTGGTTGCTACTGGTATTATCATGAACCTGCCACAAGAGCAAATTGAAGCTGCTGAAATTGATGGGGCAAGTAAAATCCAAGTCTTCAAATCCATCACTTTCCCACAAATTCTGCTTATCATGACCCCAACTCTAATCCAGCAATTTATCGGTAATATCAATAACTTTAATGTTATTTATCTCCTAACTGGTGGTGGACCTGTCAACTCTAAGTTTTACCAAGCCGGTTCTACAGACCTCTTGGTGACATGGCTTTATAAATTGACGGTTACTGCTGCAGACTATAACCTAGCATCTGTTATCGGTATTTTGATCTTTGTCCTATCAGCTGGATTTAGTTTGATGGCTTATACCAGAACAGCGTCTTACAAGGAAGGAGTTGCTAAATAATGAAATCAAAACGTCGTATGCAATTAGGGTTTGTCTATACCCTACTTATCGTTCTCTCAATTATCTGGCTCTTTCCTATCGCTTGGGTTATCCTA
Organism: Streptococcus thoraltensis DSM 12221; assembly: GCF_000380145.1. Taxonomy (GTDB): domain Bacteria; phylum Bacillota; class Bacilli; order Lactobacillales; family Streptococcaceae; genus Streptococcus; species Streptococcus thoraltensis. Next base: position 190,567 of record NZ_KB904587.1, read on the forward strand.
ACCAGCTTACGTGGTGAAGGAACTGCCTACGTGAATTACTTCATCCCAAAAACATGGACATTAGAAAATTATGTTAACCTCTTTACTAATTCGTCCTTCCCATTTGGAAGATGGTTCCTTAATACTTTGATTGTGGCGATTGCTACTTGCATCATCTCTACATTCATTACCGTTGCTATGGCATACTCACTCAGCCGTATTAAATTTAAATTCCGCAATGGTTTTTTGAAATTAGCTCTTGTCTTGAATATGTTCCCAGGATTCATGAGTATGATTGCTATCTACTACATCCTCAAGGCTATTGGGTTGACACAGTCACTAGCCGCCTTGGTCTTGGTTTACTCTTCAGGTGCAGCTCTAGGGTTCTACATTGCTAAGGGATTCTTTGATACAATTCCCTATTCCCTTGATGAATCTGCAATGATTGATGGTGCTACTCGTAAAGATATTTTCTTTAAGATTACGCTCCCCCTTTCAAAACCCATCATCGTCTATACAGCCTTGATGGCATTTATCGGACCATGGATGGATTTCATCTTTGCTCAAGTCATTCTAGGTGATGCTACAAATAAATACACGGTTGCTATTGGGCTCTTCTCAATGTTACAACCTGACACCATCAATAAATGGTTCATGTCATTCACAGCAGGATCTGTCCTCATCGCCGTTCCAATCACTCTCCTCTTCATGTTTATGCAAAAATACTATGTTGAAGGTATCACTGGTGGTTCGGTTAAATAACCCTACTATACTTAAAAAAGCATGTCAGCTCGTAACTGACATGCTTTTTGATGTTTTAAGCGTAGCAGAAGAAAGTCCTTGTTTTTTGGTTCTCTTTTTTCCAAATTTTCCTTTAAGAACTGAACCAAGTATTTGTGGGCAAGGAGGTTAGCTTTTTTTCTGCTGTTTAGTGATAGTTCGTATTGACATTATAGTCTTTTGAATTACCTTTGATACGCCGTCACTTTCGACTTGCCCTACTCATACTCAATTAGTCTGCGTCTTTCTGTTCCTTGTCTGAAAGAGAATTCATTTGACTATCTAAACATAATTCTGACTAGATTCTGATTGCTACATTCACCAGCAGTTTCTATCTTGTCAACTTTTTAATCCATCGCTTTTAGTTCAAGCACCATATCACGAATTTGAGCTGCCAATTCAAAATCAAGCAATTCTGCTGCTTCTTGCATTTGTTTTTGCAGCTTTTTAATGGCCTCTTGACGTTCAGATTTAGTCATTGCTGAATAATCAACCGTCTCTTCTGCGACATCTGTATCTGAAGTTTTCGAAATCGCTATCAAGTCACGAATATCTTTCTTAATCGTTTGCGGAACAATGCCATGCTCTTCATTATAGTGCATCTGAATCTTACGACGACGAGCAGTTTCATCCATAGCGCGTTGCATAGATTCGGTAATCTTGTCCGCATACATGATAACATGTCCTTCTGAGTTACGGGCGGCACGTCCAATAGTCTGGATAAGACCACGTTCGTTTCGAAGAAATCCTTCCTTGTCAGCATCTAAAATCGCCACCAGACTGACCTCTGGAACATCAATCCCCTCACGGAGCAAGTTAATCCCGATAAGGACATCGAAGACGCCCAAGCGAAGGTCACGGATAATCTCCGTCCGTTCAAGCGTTTTAATATCTGAATGCATGTATTTGACCTTGACACCCATTTCTTTCAGATAATCTGTCAAATCCTCCGCCATTTTCTTAGTCAGAGTGGTAATGAAGGTACGCTCGCCTTTTTCTGAGCGGATAGTAATTTCTTCTAGCAAATCGTCCATTTGTCCCATGGTTGGACGAACTTCTACTTCTGGGTCTAGGAGACCTGTTGGACGGATGATTTGCTCAATGACTGTATCGGTTTGTTCGTTCTCATAGTCACCCGGGGTTGCAGACACATAAACAATCTGATGAACATGACTTTCAAATTCTTCACGGCGAAGCGGACGGTTATCAAGAGCTGATGGCAAACGAAAACCATAATCAACCAGCATCTGTTTACGAGAACGGTCACCGTTATACATGCCTTTGATTTGTCCCATAGTCATGTGGCTTTCATCAATCATAATCATGAAATCCTCAGGGAAGAAATCAAGAAGCGTATAAGGTGGCTCGCCTTCACTTCGTCCATCCATATGACGTGAATAGTTTTCAACACCATTGGTATAGCCCATCTCGCGTAACATCTCAATGTCATATTCTGTTCGTTGTTTGAGACGTTGGGCTTCTAGGAGTTTGCCTTCTAATTCAAAGACTTTCAGTTGCTCCTCTAATTCAGCTTGAATTTTAGCGATGGATTGCTCCATATGCTCCTCATTGGTCACAAAGTGAGTTGCTGGGAAGAGAACCAAATGCTCAACATCTCCGAGATTTTTACCTGTCAAACTTTCGATTTCACGAATACGATCAATTTCATCACCGAAAAACTCGATACGAAAAGCATGTTCATCACGAGAAGCTGGGAAAATTTCTACAACATCTCCACGGACGCGAAAACGCCCACGTTGGAAGTCAATGTCGTTACGTTCAAACTGAATATCTACTAATTGATTCAGCAATTGATCGCGCGAGATTTCTTGACCTGGGCGCAGTGAAACGGCTGAATCAGCATATTCTTTGGGCGATCCCAAACCATAGATACAAGATACGGAAGCAACAACAATAACATCATTTCGCTCCAAAAGCGCTGACGTCGCTGAATGCCTTAATTTATCAATCTCATCATTAACCGAAGAATCCTTCTCAATATAGGTATCAGATGAAGGAACATAGGCTTCTGGTTGGTAATAATCATAATAGGAAACAAAATATTCCACCGCATTGTCTGGGAAAAACTCTTTGAACTCACCATAGAGTTGCCCCGCCAAAGTCTTATTATGAGCAATAACCAAGGTCGGTTTATTGACTTTACTAATGACCTGACTCATCGTATAGGTTTTTCCTGTACCTGTGGCACCGAGTAAAATTTGAGCCTTTTCACCACCTTCTATATTATCAACTAACTGCTCAATAGCTTGTGGTTGATCTCCCGATGGTTGATATTTTGATACTAATTTAAATACATTATTTTCTTGTCTATCTATCATGCTTCTATTTTATCATAGCACTTCCTTTTAATAGGAAAAAAAGTTTTTAAAAAGGATTGCGTTCTCACCCAATCCTTAACTAATACTCAATGAAAATCAAAAGCAGACTAGGCGACACAGATAGCAGATAGACCTGAAGGTCATCAAATCAAGTCAACAAGGTCTGCTTTTGATTTTCGAAGAGTATAACTATACTGATCCTGTCTGTCTTTGTTGTCTCTTTATGAGATAAAGAATTCCTAGCATAAAGCAAACTTCGACTAAACAAGTAATCAAACTCCCTTCCGTACCAAAGTATCCCCCTGATAGCCAGTCAGGAGCATTGGGATTATTCACAAAATGAAAAATCGAGGGACCTGTTTTGCTGCCTGATACTTCAATACCATAAATATTACCTTGGACAAAATTCCAAGCCCCATGAAGTCCAACAACACTCCAAAGGTTATCACGATAAAGCATGTATAGAGCCATCGTAATTCCTGACAAAACAATATCTAAAATAGACAAGAAGGTAACATGGTCGTTTCCCAGATGTATGAGACCAAATAAGAGACTGGATAAACAAACAGCAGCTGAGATGCCAAGACGACTATTTATCAAAGGGAGCAACCAACCACGCGTTAGGAGTTCTTCAGTACCGCCTTGAATTAACCAGAAAGGAATAATGGAAATGACAAAAAGCAAGGTGCTAGTTGAGAAATCAACACTTTGAAAATGGCTTCCACCTAGTAGACAAACTAGTAAAAGTGAAAGACTAAACTGAATCGTACCAAGACCAAAACCAAGAAGTAATTCTTTAAACCACTTTTCCTTGTAAAAGCCCAAGGTGACTATGGAGCGTTTTTCCACCCATTTTACCCATGCCAAAAGCAGCATAGCGACAGAAGCAAAGGCTAATAGTTCAACATGTAAGCTATACACGAGTTTAGAAAGTTCAGCATTCTGTAGCTGTCCAGAGACAAGAAGTAATCCCAAAAATATAATACCGACAATTATCCCGAAGATAAGAGTCCCCACAAAAAAGAATCCTTCGACCATTCCACAACCCAAAAGTACCAGCAACCAGGTTGGCCATCTATGATAGCGCTCAAATTGTTTTGGATTGGAAAGCATTTTCTTCATATTTAAAACTCCTTTAATTTACTATATTCATTATAATATTATTTTAAAAAGAATGCATAATTTTAACGTTTTCTTTGTATTATTGCCATTTTGATAGATTTCTATAAAAATCTATCATCGTGATGTTAGGTTTTATAACACCACTTCCTTAAAATCTTGCTATTTTTTAAAGATTTTGCTATAATGAGCTATAATTTTTTTATATAAGGAGATGGACATGAAGACGAAATTTAAAGCTTTCTTACTAACGCTTGTTTCTGTTTTCTTTGTGTTCGGTGCTCGTGTCGCTGCTGATACGATTGACGTTGTCTCTGACACCGCTTATGCACCATTTGAATTCAAAGATTCCGACCAAACTTACAAAGGTATCGATGTTGATATTATTAATGAAGTTGCCAAACGTAAGAATTGGGATATTAATATGACTTTTCCTGGCTTTGATGCCGCAGTAAATGCTGTACAAGCTGGCCAAGCAGACGCCTTGATGGCTGGTACAACAGTTACTGAACCTCGTGAAAAAGTCTTTACTTTCTCTGACACTTACTACGATACAGCTGTTGTCCTATACACTAAAAAAGGCAAGGATGTTTCAAAATATAGCCAATTAAAAGGTAAGACAGTCGGTGTCAAAAATGGTACTGCTGCTCAAACTTTCTTAGATAAAATCAAGACAAAGTACCATTTTAAAGTTAAAACTTTTGACACTAGTGATCTTATGAATAACAGCCTTGATTCAGGCTCGGTTGATGCGGCTATGGATGACCAACCTGTTGTCCAATTTGCAATTAATCAGGGCAAGGATTACGCTATCAAAATGGATGGTGAAAAAGTCGGTAGCTTTGCTTTTGCTGTTAAAAAAGGAAGCCAGTATGAGTACCTCATCAAAGATTTCAATGAAGCTTTTGCTGAAATGAAAAAAGACGGTACCTATGATGACATCATGACCAAATGGCTCGGTAAAGAAGCAGCTATTGCTAAACTCAGTTCTACTGGTGATGCAAACGCAAAAGCGGAACCTCAAAAAGAACAATATGTTATTGCATCTGATACTTCCTTTGCGCCATTTGAATACCAAGATGATGCAGGTAAATACACAGGTTTCGACATGGACTTGATTAAAGCCATCGCTAAACAACAAGGTTTCAAGATAAAAATTAACAATGTTGGTTTTGATGCTGCTCTTAACGCTGTCCAATCTAGTCAAGCTGATGGTGCTATCGCTGGTATGACCATTACAGACGAACGTAAAGGAACATTTGATTTCTCTGATCCTTACTACACTACTAATATTATCCTTGCTATTAAAAAAGGGACTGACATTACCGCTTATAAAGATTTAAAAGGTAAAACAGTCGGTGCTAAAAACGGAACATCTTCTTACGATTTCCTTGCTAGCAAAAAAGACAAATACGGCTATAAACTCAAAGCATTTGACGAAGCGTCTACAATGTATGATAGTTTGAATTCAGGTTCTATCGATGCGCTTATGGATGACGAACCAGTATTAGCATACGCCATTCAACAAGGTCGCGAGTTTGAAACACCGCTCAAAGGTGAACCTTCTGGTCAAGTCGGATTTGCCGTTAAAAAAGGAACAAACCAAGAGCTTATTGAAATGTTCAACAACGGTATGGCTGCCCTTAAAGAAGATGGTACTTACGATAAACTCGTTAAAAAATACCTTGCTACTTCAACAACTTCCGAAAACAAAGAAGAAAAAACGATTGATGAAACCACCATTCTTGGTCTCATCAAAAACAACTACAAACAACTTCTTTCAGGTCTTGGTAAGACTCTCGGGCTAACACTTATTTCATTTGCGATTGCCATGATTATCGGAATTATCTTTGGTATGATGGCTGTCGCTCCAAATAAAACACTTCGTGTTATTTCATCAGTTTTCGTTGATGTGGTGCGTGGTATTCCACTTATGATTGTCGCTGCCTTCATTTTCTGGGGAATTCCAAACTTCATTGAAAGCATTACAGGCCAACAATCACCAATCAATGACTTTGTTGCAGCAACTATTGCCCTTTCTTTAAACGGTGGTGCCTATATTGCTGAAATTGTTCGTGGTGGTATCGAAGCCGTTCCTAGTGGACAAATGGAAGCCAGCCGAAGTCTTGGTGTTTCTTACAAAACAACGATGCGCAAGGTCGTTCTACCACAAGCAGTTAAACTAATGCTTCCAAACTTCGTCAACCAATTTGTTATTTCATTGAAAGATACAACCATTGTATCGGCTATTGGTTTAGTGGAGCTCTTCCAAACGGGTAAAATTATCATTGCTCGTAACTACCAATCTTTCCGTATGTATGCAATCCTTGCAATCATTTACCTAGTCATCATTACCCTATTGACTAAGTTGGCAAAACGTCTAGAAAAGAGGCTTAAATAATGGCAGAATTAAAAATTGATGTCCAAGATTTGCACAAATCCTACGGCGATAACGAAGTCTTAAAAGGGATTGATGCTAAATTTTACGAAGGTGATGTGGTTTGTATCATCGGTCCTTCTGGATCAGGAAAATCAACCTTCCTTCGTACTCTCAACCTACTAGAAACCATCACAAGTGGCAATGTTATCGTTGATGGATTTGAACTCTCAGATCCAAAAACAAATATCGACAAAGCTCGTGAAAATATCGGCATGGTGTTTCAACACTTCAACTTATTCCCTCACATGACTGTTCTTGAAAACATTATGTTTGGCCCAACAGAACTTGGAAAACTAAATAAAACTGAAGCTGAAAAGCAAGCAATGGAACTCCTTGAAAAAGTTGGATTGGCTGAAAAACGTGATGCTCTTCCAGAGAGTTTGTCTGGTGGACAAAAACAACGTGTTGCCATTGCTCGTTCATTAGCCATGAATCCTGATATTATGCTCTTTGACGAACCAACCTCTGCCCTTGACCCTGAAATGGTTGGAGACGTTCTTAACGTTATGAAAGACCTAGCTGAACAGGGCATGACCATGTTGATTGTTACCCACGAGATGGGATTTGCTCGTCAAGTTGCCAATCGTGTTATCTTTACCGATGGTGGTCAATTTATCGAAGATGGCACACCAGAACAAATCTTTGATAATCCACAACATCCACGACTCAAAGACTTCCTTGATAAGGTTCTTAGTCATTAAAAAACAAAAGCATTCAAGTTTCATAACTCGAATGCTTTTTTCATTGCCTGTAGAAATTCTTCCGCCTCTTCTCTGCTTATTAATTGATAAATATTTTTATGGGAAAATTTATCAATTAAAGCTAAGATTTTAGGACGACTGTTCTCTGGAAACTCTTTGATAAAGTCTAAAAACTCTAAATCAACTTCTTCCTCAACCCATGGCATATCTGATCTAACAGTCCCGATTCTATTCATAACACCTTCTATGCAGACGTCCAAAGGAAAATCTAGAAAGATAATGGTATCGCATGCTTTAAAGCGCAAATCTAGCGTACCACCATAATTACCGTCAATAATCCAGGAGTCTTGCTTTAAAACATGTCGTTGACGTTCTAGAAAAATCTCAGGTGCTACTGTTGTTCTGTCAGCATTCCAATTCATCAAATCCAAATGGTGTAAGGGTAACTTTGTCAGTTCTGCGAGTTGTCTAGCCAAGGTTGATTTGCCCGAGCCAGGGCAACCAATAACAATGATTTTTTTCATAACTCCATCATATCAAAATTGACACCATTTGCAAAATATGCTATAGTCGTTTCAATAACATATGGAGGTAAGGAGCACATGATTCACTAAAAAACAACATATGATAGCTTTATCAAGTTTTGTTTTTTAGTGTGCTCTTTTATACCTGTTTTCAAATGCTGACTTTTCACACTCTTCTAAAATCAAATTTAGACCTTGTCAACTTGTTTTGATGGGCTTCAGTTCTATCTACTATCTGTGTTGCTTAGTCTGATTTTGATTTTCATTGAATATCAGGTCACTTTGTACACCCAAACTCTCTACTTGATAAAGTGGGGAGTTTTTATCTTGTTTAAAAGGAGGCATTTATGTTACAAACGCAACATCTTACCCTAACCCATCAAAAAGACTTACAAGATTTGGTTAAAGATCTTGGTTTAGTTGTTAACGATGGCGACAAATTAGCCATTATCGGTGAAGAAGGAACTGGCAAATCAAGCCTTATCAAAGCACTCATAGACATTACTTCCATCTCCGACTACATCAAGGTAGAAGGAAAAGTCATCAATCACTTTCATCACATCGGCTATTTACCACAGAGCTTAACTGCCAATCAGCTGGAACAAAGTGTCTCTGATTTTCTCTATGGGGACATGGATTACAGCATGTTCGACTTTTCCTTATTTTACAAACTGGCTGAGCGCTTTCAGCTTGAGGTGGAGAAACTTGAGGATAATAACCAAACGCTATATAGTTTATCAGGGGGTGAAAAATTAAAAATACAATTACTGAAAATTTTAGCACAAGATCCTGACTTGCTGATTTTAGATGAGCCATCTAGTGACCTAGACCCAGACAGTGTTAATTGGTTAGAACAGTTTATTGCCCAATCTGATAAGACGATTATCTTTATCTCTCACGACGAAACTTTTCTAGAAAATACAGCCACTGCTATTCTTCATTTAGAGTTATTAAAAAAACGTTCCACACCACGTGCTAGCTACTTCCAAAGTAACTATAGAAACTATAAAGAAAATCGTAAAAAGACTTTTGAGCGACAACTGCAACGAGCTAATAAGGAACGAGAAGAACATCGAGACCGTATGATTCGCAGTCATCGCATTCACCAAAGTGTAGAACATCAGCTTCGTCATACTAAAAATGATGCAGCAGGTCGGTTGTTAGCAAAAAAGCTAAAAAACATTCTCTCACAAGAAAAACGCTATGAAAAGGAGACAGAAAAATTTACTGAAATCCCACAGGATATGGACGCTATCAATCTCTTCTTTTCAGAAACCACTCCCCTTTCAACCAACAAAATCCTAATCAACTGGATAGAGCAGCCACTCCAAACTGGCCAGACTGCTAACTTACTGATAAAGGGTCAAGACAAACTTGTTATCACTGGCTCAAACGGCGTCGGTAAAACTCGCCTTCTCAAGAAAATCATGAACGAGCTATCTTCTAGAACAGACCTATCCCTTGGCTATATGCCCCAGCATTACGATGACTTTTTGAATCCCAATCTTTCTCCTCTTGACTTTCTAAGCGAAGTTACTGAAGCAGAAAAAGCAAGGACTCTACTGGCAAGTCTTCGTTTCACAAAGGATGAAATCTCACATTCGTTAATGGGTTTGTCTGGTGGTCAAAAAGCCAAACTCTTCTTAGCCAAAATGGTTTTAGCGGGTAATAATGTGCTTATTTTAGATGAGCCAACTCGACATTTTTCTCCGACTAGTCAGCCCATCATCCGAGAAATTCTCAGCGACTTTCCAGGAGCCATCATTAGTGTCTCACATGACAGAAACTACATTAGAGAGGTGGCTCAAAAGAGGTATCAGCTAACTCCTGAAAAACTTGAACAAATAAGATGAAGACATTCCACTAATACGCTCATTTTGATAAAATAGAATAATCATATCAACAGAAAGAATCTTATGATTATCAAACTTCTTGCTGTCTTACATGACATCTACAAGCATTTTATCATTTACAGCCTTCGAACGGCATTTCTACAGGTTAGCATAACCATTGGCGGATCTTACCTACTTTCTTGGCTTTTTCGTGGCATTTTAATATCTTCAGGTTTTCCCGGCCTATCGATGGATAACATCTATAGTTTTTTTGCTAATCCACTGACATTTTTACTCCTACTTATTTACCTACTGGTACTAGCCTTTCTGGTTTTTATAGAATTCTCCTTCCTTGTTGAAATACTACGCTATAAAGAAGTTCCCATAGCGTTTGGATTTGAATACTTTAAAAGAGATTTTAAAAATTTTATTTACAGCATTAAGGGACGACACTTTCTTTCTTTTCTATCCTACTTGCTGATAACCATTCCAATGCTTCGTTTCTTCTTCTCATCTGCTTTGATTGCGCGGCTCTATATTCCTGAATTTATCATTGGAGAACTACAAAAATCTAACACCGGTCAAGTTGGGCTTTTTATCGCCTATGCTCTGCTGTTTTACATCAATATCCGCTTAGTCTACACGCTACCTCTAACGGTGGTTCGTAAGGATCATCATTTCACTGATAATCTCAAAACCAGTTGGCAGATGACTGCTGGACACTCTCTACTAACCTTAGTGGGACTGGCACTTATCGCTGGATCTATTACCCTTGTATCGTTTATGGCAACAGGGGTTACGCGCGCCGTCCTCACTCTTCTTTTTAGGGGAGATAGCAGTACAGAACTCCTGGTACAAACGATTTTAGTTAGTCTTACCTGGTTAATCATATTCGCTGCAAGCCTGCTTATTAAATTAGCATCCCTTGCCTACCTTATCTTAAATCTTGAACAAAACGACATCATTGAAATAGAGCCGAACCCTAAGCGTCAAAAAAGCCGTTGGATACGACTTCTTCTTTTAAATACTGCCATTGCTTTTGGTGCCTTCTTTTACAATACCAATAGGCTTAGCAATGGTGACCCCAAAAATGTCAAAATTATCGCTCATCGTGGTTATGTTGACAAGGCCGTTGAAAATTCTATAGAAGGTCTGAAAGCTTCTAAAAAAGCAGGGGCAGATATGGTTGAACTCGATGTTCTAATGACAAAGGATAAACAATTTGTCATTAGCCATGATGATAATCTAAAACGTCTTGCTGGTCGATCAAAACTGATTAGTCAATCCAAAGCAAAAGACATCATTGGGCAAACCATTAGACAAAATGGTCATACCAGTCAAATCGTCTCCTTCAAAACATTTCTTGAAGAAGCTCAGAAGTTGAACTTACCTCTTTTGATTGAGTTAAAGCCTGCGAAAAATCAACTTGATTATGCGAAATACTTCTTAAAAGAATTAGCCAAAGTCTCAAATAATCCAAAAAATCAATTCATGTCCCTAGATTTAAGCCTCATCGAAACTATTGAGAAAAGACGTCCTGATCTCAAAACAGGGCATGTTATCACTTTTCAATTCGGTGATTTTATAAGTGATAAAGTCGATTTTTATGCCCTTGAAGAATTTTCATACACCAATCACATTGCAACATTAGCCCATGATAAGAACAAGGATTTGTATATTTGGACTATCAATGACCAAAAGCAATTGGAAACTTACTTGGAAACGCCTATTGAAGGGCTTATCACGGATTATCCCAACAAGGCTCGCTACGAGCAGAAGCATCTTCTTAGTCACCAACAAGATTATTTATCTTTTTTGATGAGATTTTTTAATTTAGGGTAAAACCATAGTCAAATGAATTAACTTTCAGAACAAGAGACTGAGACACAGACGGTACTTAACACTCAATGAAAATCAAAAGCAGACTAGGCGCGATACAGAGGTAGATAGAACTGTCTTCATCAAATCGAGTCAACAAGGTCTGCTTTTATTTTCGAAGAGTATAAGTACGGCAAGTTGAAAGTGACCATGTATCACAGTTAATGCAAAAGACTAAAAAAGCACGATGGACTAAAAGTCTCCATCATGCTTTTTTGTTACTCACTTAACTTCTGCTTCCTTTGCTTTTCGTTCACGCTCTAATCGTAACTTTCGATTTGGATTGAGGTGGTTGAAAAGTTCTTCTAACTTAGCAGCATTCCAAACATCGGCTGCCGAAACAAAATTACCGTTTTTATCTTTAAAAGATATGGGTTTATCTCCCATGACAACCTCCCGTAAATGATTTTTTGAGTTCTAATTTTGAAATTTCAAGATTATGTAATCACGTTTGATTTATAATCATATAAACGTTAAAGAAATTTCCCGAAGCTTCTGCTGCCGACCTTCTTGTTTCTACGATAGGAAGGAAAACTGTCTGTATTATCGCTTTCAAACTTTAAGTTTAGCTGCATACAGCTTACATTCTGCGCACTTCAAAAAGAAAATTGTAGCGAGAGCCTTTTATCCTAGAAGCCAAACTTCGTCGTCACAACTTTTTTGCTTTGAAGAGTTGGCGTCTTTTTATCCTAATCCACAAACTCAAATTCAAAGTTACCGATACGGACGATGTCACCATCTTTGGCACCACGTTGACGAAGAGCCTCGTCAACACCCATGCCACGCAATTGACGTGCAAATTTCATAAGGGATTCGTCGCGTTCCAAATTCGTCATGACAAAGAGTTTTTCCAGTTTCTCACCAGAAAGTACCCAAGAGGCATCATCATCACGCGAAATTTCAAATGGGCGTTCATCTGGATTGAAGCCATAGTAAACTTCGTCATCCTGCATATCAGACTCATCATAAAGCAAGAATTCATCTGTATTATCCAATAATTCGGAGGTTGCTTCAAGAAGATTCTCTAAACCTTGATGGGCAATACTTGAAATTGGGAAAATCATTGGCAATTCGTCAAATTCATCGTATTCTTTTGCCAATTTTTCTTTAAATGTTTTCAGATTTTCTTCTGATTCGGGCATATCCATCTTATTAGCCACAATGACTTGCGGACGTTCCATCAAACGAAGATTATAAGATTCCAACTCATTATTGATAGTTTGGTAATCTTCAAATGGATCACGTCCTTCACTGGCAGACATGTCAATAACATGGAGAATCACCCGCGTACGCTCAATGTGACGCAAGAATTGTGTGCCTAAACCGACACCTTGGTGAGCCCCTTCAATCAATCCTGGAAGGTCTGCCATGACGAAACTTTCACCCGACTTCGTACGCACCATACCGATGTTAGGTACAATAGTTGTAAAGTGATAGGCTCCAATCTTAGGTTTAGCCGCTGAAACCACACTTAAAAGTGTTGATTTCCCAACAGATGGGAAGCCAACCAAACCGACATCAGCCAAAATTTTCAATTCAAGCTCAAGTTGGCGCTCTTCTCCTGGCTCACCATTTTCGGCAATTTCAGGGGCTGGGTTTCTAGGTGTTGCAAAGCGGATATTACCACGCCCGCCACGACCACCACGTGCGACAACGAACTCTTGACCGTTTTCAATTAAGTCAGTTAGAACTTTCCCTGTTTCCGCATCACGGACAGTTGTTCCCTGTGGTACTTTGACGTACAGGTCCGTAGCACCTTTTCCGTGCATGCCCTTTGTCATTCCTTTTTCACCAGCTTGGGCGTTAAATTTACGATTGTATCGAAAATCCATCAAGGTACGAAGACCTTCATCCACGACAAAAATGACGTTTCCGCCACGTCCGCCATCACCGCCCCAAGGCCCTCCGTCTGGGACATATTTTTCACGACGAAAGGCAACCATACCATCACCGCCGCGACCAGCCTTAACTGAAATCTTGGCTGTATCTAAAAACATACTCATATTTTCCTCTTTTCTTAGCAGAAAAAAACGCTTTACAGCGTTTTTTCTACCAGCCCAATGAACCTAAAGCTGATACAACAAGACCAGCTACAGTTATGATAACCATCAAAAAGACGACTACAATTGTTAATTTTTGAAATGCTGTTTTCTTACGTGGACCATTATCTCCAAATGCCAAAAGTCATACCTCTTATTCTGAATTTATCTCTTAAAATAATACCATGATTTAGATCATATATCAACTGATACCAGTCACTTCCCACGCCATACGCATGAAACTGCTATTTCCGAATTATAGTGCAGATGTCAATTCCTTTTAGAAATTTCTCTCTAGTAAGAACTTTAAAAAATAATACTTATTTTAGGAAAATCTGAACATTGAAATACAAAAAACTTCTTTTCCATGCTAAAACTCTCTCATACGTTTGTCACGGTCACTTCCTCACCCTTTGGAATTATCGAAAAATTATGAGTTTAAAGCGTTTTTATGATAGAATGGATGTAAGTATGTAAAAAGGAGACAATTATGGTTTTACCTAATTTTCAAGCTAATTTAGCCAAATATGCAGAATTGCTAATCGCTAAAGGGGTTAATGTTCAAAAAGGACACACACTTGTTATTTCAATTGGCGTTGATCAAGTTGATTTCGCTCGTTTATTAACCAAATTTGCTTACCAATATGGTGCTGCTGAGGTTGTTGTTGACTACATTGATGACCAAATTACGCGTGATCGCTTCCTACACGCTGATGAGGAGCGCGTCACAAGTGTTGCTGATTACCTGGTGGCTAAGTCAGACTATTTCTTAGAGAAAAAAGCTAGCCGCTTGGTTATCCGTTCATCCGATCCAAATGTTTTCTCAGTCGTAGATCAAGAACGCCTGTCAAAAGCTACGCAAGCCCAAGCAATTGCTCTTGCCGCACAACGCGAAGCAACACAATCAAATAAAGTTAGCTGGAATTTAGCCGCTGCGTCTGGTAAAGAATGGGCTGCCCTTGTTTTCCCAGATTTAGCTACTGAGGAAGAACAAGTTGATGCCCTTTGGGATACTATTTTCAAACTTAACCGTGTTTATGAAGAAGATCCAATTAAAGCTTGGGATCAGCATCAAGCGAACTTGGTTTCAAAAGCTGATATTTTAAACAAATACCAATTCGATGCCCTTCATTACACAGCTCCTGGAACAGATTTGACCCTCGGCATGCCTAAAAATCATCTTTGGGAAGCTGCTGGTAGCATCAATGCTCAAGGTGAAGAATTTATCGCTAACATGCCAACTGAAGAAGTCTTCACTGCCCCTGACTACCGTCGTGCTGATGGTTACGTATCTTCTACCAAACCATTGAGCTATGCTGGCGTTATCATCGAAGACATGAAGTTCACTTTCGAAAATGGACGTATTGTTGATGTTACTGCTAAAAAAGGAGAGGATACCATCAAACGTCTAGTGGAAGAAAGTGATGGTGCCCGCTCTCTAGGTGAAGTGGCTCTTGTCCCACATAAAACACCAATTTCATTATCAGGATTGACTTTCTTCAATACTCTCTTTGATGAAAATGCCTCAAACCACTTGGCTATCGGTCAAGCCTATGCCTTCAGTATTGAAGGAGGGACTGAAATGTCAAACGAAGAATTGGAAGCCGCAGGGCTCAATCGCTCAACTGCTCACGTTGATTTTATGATTGGTTCAGATCAGATGGATATTGACGGAATCACTGCAGACGGTCAAGTTGTGCCAATCTTCCGCAGCGGAGAATGGGCTATCTAAATCCGATAATATCAAAAAGAATCTCATTTACCCATAAACGTTTCAGATTGAAGAGAAACTCCATTTTGGATAGTTTTCTTCAATCTTTTTCTTTATAGCCAAAAACAAAAACTCTCAAAAAGGTTGAAATATAGTCAAAGGCATTAACTTTCAGAACAAGGAAGAAAAAAGACGCGGACAATACTTGATACTCTTCGAAAATCAAAAACAGACCTTATTAACTTGATTTGATGAAGACAGTTCTATTTGTATCGGCGTCGCCTAGTCTGCTTTTGCTTTTCCTTGAGTATGAATAGACCAAGTCGAAAGTGACTATCTATCAAAGTTAATTCAAAAGACTATAACATCCTTTCTAAAAGTTTAATGATTAGCCATCTTCTTACAAGATGCCCAAATTATCAAATTTTCAGAAGGGTATCTACGTTCTGGCTCCTTTCCCCACAAGCGCGTTCTTTTTTATAATGTCACACCAAATGACTCTAGACATGAGAGTTCTTTCTCAGTCAGGCGACGCCAGTCTCCTTTTTGTAAACTGTCATCAAGTAATAGCGGTCCCATAGATAGACGTTTAAGATAGGTAACTTTCTTACCACAAGCTTTCACCATACGCTTAACTTGGTGAAATTTACCTTCTTGAATCGTAATATTGACAAGACTTTTTTGATTTTCCACGTCCACTGACAAAATATCTAACTGAGCGGGTAGGCAATGATGATCACTTAGCACAATACCTTCTTGAAAGACATCTTGATCTTTTCTAGTCATGATACCATCCACCTCTGCCTGATAGATTTTGTCAACATGTTTTTTAGGGGATAGTAGAGCATGTGCTAATTGTCCATTATTGGTCAATAAAAGTAAACCTTCTGTATCAATATCCAAGCGACCAACTGGAAACACGCCTTTTTTCCTAGCCAAGTCATCTAAACAATCCATCACGGTTTTATGTTGAGCGTCTTCTGTCGCTGAAATCACCCCCGCTGGCTTATATAGCATGTAGTAAAGAAATTCCTCATAGACCAATGACTGACCATTATAAGACACTTGATCCGTCATTGGATCAATATGCAATTTAGGTGATGTCTCTACTTTCCCGTTTACTGCTACAAGTTTCCTCTTGAGAATGGCTTTGACCTCTGTTCGAGAGCCAATACCATTTTCAACTAAAAATTTATCAAGTCTCATCTTTTTCCCCATATTGCTGTAATTGCCATTGACACACATCCTCGATTGCTTTTTTGGGAATTTTCTGACCATACACTAACTGAAACCCTCGCTTGGTGTATGATAGTTCAGGATAGTTATCTTGCAAATAAATCACTGCTTCAAGTCCAACATAAACATTGACGTGCTTTTTAAAGGCTTGAAAATGGATTAAGTAAGTATTTTGCCAGTAGGATGGCATAGACCAGGCTAAACCCTCCACCGTATCTGGCAAAGAGGATTTTATTACCTCTCTTATCTGCTTCAAAAAAGTCTGATGTGTTTCATCCACTTTTTCGATATAATCATCTACAGCCTTACTGTCTGCTAGCATTGGCATTGCTTTAACCTCACTATTTTTACCATTTCTTCCATGATACCGAAAAAGCCGTCAAATGACGACTTTATCTGCTCTAATCAATACCGATTTCTGCACGAACAACATCAACAATAGTATCAACATAATAGTCTACTTCTTCATCTGTTGGTGCTTCTGCCATAACTCGCAAAAGAGGCTCTGTTCCACTTGGACGGACGAGAATACGGCCATTGCCAGCCATCTCAGCTTCCATCTTAGCGATAATATCAGCGATAGCTGGAACTTCCATGCTTTTATCTTTCATGGCATTTTCAACACGAATATTGACAAGTTTTTGTGGGTAGATAGTTACCTCTGATGACAATTCAGACAGTGATTTTCCTGTTTCCTGCATGACTTTCGTCAACTGAATAGCTGTCAATTGACCATCACCAGTCGTGTTGTAATCCATAATAATAACATGTCCAGACTGTTCACCCCCGAGATTATAGCCTGATTGACGCATTTCTTCCACAACGTAACGATCACCAACTGCTGTAACTGCCTTATCAATACCTTCTCTATCCAAAGCCTTATGGAAACCCAAGTTTGACATTACGGTTGTTACAATCGTATTTTTAGCTAATTGACCATTTTGCGCCATATGCTTACCGATGATGTACATGATTTTGTCACCATCTACAATCTCTCCGTTTTCATCGACAGCAATTAAACGATCACTGTCGCCATCAAAGGCTAAACCAATCTCTGATCCTGTTTCTTTAACCAACTCTTGGAGAGCTTCTGGGTGCGTTGAACCAACGCCAGCATTGATGTTCAATCCATCCGGCTGATCCCCAATAACTGAAATATTAGCTTCTAAATCTAAGAAAACATGACGTGCTGAACGATGGGCAGCACCATTGGCACCATCAAGAGCAATTTTCATACCATTAAGTTTGACACCTGTCGACACCAAGAATGCTTCGTATTTACGAAGACCTTCAGGGTAATCAACTAAAGTTCCAAGCCCCTCAGCTGATGGACGCGGTAGGGTGTCTTCCTCAGCATCTAAAAGCGCCTCAATTTCTGCCTCTAGCGCATCACTAAGTTTGAAACCATCATTGGCAAAGAATTTAATCCCGTTATCCTGAGCAGGATTATGGCTAGCTGAAATCATAACGCCAGCGCTAGCATTTTCAGTTCTTACAAGATATGAAACCCCTGGTGTTGCAAGTACACCAAGTTGATAGACTTCAATTCCGACGGATAAGAGCCCTGCTACCAGAGCAGCCTCTAGCATTTCACCAGAAATACGTGTATCACGCGCCACGAAGACTTTCGGACGCTCATTTTCATGCTGACTGAGAACATAGCCGCCAAAACGACCAAGTTTAAATGCTAATTCTGGTGTTAACTCTGAGTTAGCTTCTCCACGAACACCATCTGTTCCAAAATATTTTCCCATAATCTTTAGTGCTTACGCACTCCTCCATTTTTCTTAAACGTTATTATGTCTTATTTCTTAGTTGTTGTCAACTTAACCGTAATTGTTTGCGGGACAATAGTCACATTTGAAGCTGATAATGATACTGTTTTAGACAGATCCTTAGTCACTCCTGTGATGTCCACAGTCCCCTCAACGCTATCAACAGCAGCAAGTTCTTCTTTTGTTCCAGAAATCGTCACGGTTTCTTGACTTAATTTATAGTTAATATCAGTCAATTTATCCGATAGAACACCGGTCAGTGAAAGATTAATCGGAACTTCTTTGGTCAATTTTTTAACCGAAACTTTCAACTGTGTTTTAGCAGGATCAACTATGGAAGCCAAAATCGTACCATCTGATGAAACGGCCTGCAAATTAACCGTTCCACTATAGTCACTACTCAAGACCTTATCAGATGGCAAGACTGCCTCAACGTGGTCAATTTGTTGCAGAGTTGATTCATTGCTAGTGACACTAACCTCAGAGATGCCAGTCGCCACACTCTCGATCTCATAGCCATCTGCTACCTGAGCAGGTGGAATAGTCGATTTTACCTTAAAGGTCTTTTTAGCTTTCTTCCCAATTGTAATTGCTACGCTTTTCGGATTGACCGTAGCATTCATATCTCTAGGTAATCCTACAACTTGTAGTTTGGCATTAGTCGTTCCAGCTTTGACATTGGATAAATCCGCCACAACCTTAAAACGCCGGGTGTCTTCATTGATTTCTGAATCAAGTTTGATACGATTTGTTGATGTTAGATAAACTTCCGCTTCATAAGAATAACCACTGATAAAATACTTTTCAGTATCATACTTAATATCAATAGGAACACTTTCAATTGTATGACTATAGGTCTCTGTGACACGAGACAACTGTGTTCCAGAAGCGTTATAAGTTGTTGATTTAGCCAAAAAGAATAAAACCAAAGCAAAGAAAACGGAAACAACTATGTAAAAAATTGGTTGGTTAAAAAATTTCTTAATCATTTTTTCTCCTTCCCAAACAAGCGTTCCTTCCAGCTAAGTGGTTTATCTAAATCCGCCATGAGAATCTCTTTTAAAATCAACTCAAAACTTTCATTGCTTAAATCATGTTGAAAGCGTCCGTTATGCGTAATAGAAATACCACCTGTTTCTTCTGATACAATAATCGTTAGAGCATCTGAATTTTCGGATAAACCAATCGCTGCTCTATGTCTTGTTCCAAATTCTTTTGAGATAGCTGTTGATTCAGTCAAAGGAAGATAACAACAAGCAGCTGCAATTTTCTTACCTTTTATAATCACTGCACCATCATGTAATGGGGTATTGGGAATAAAAGTATTAATCAACAATTGACTAGAGATGTCTGCATTTAAGGGGATACCTGTAGTGATGTATTCCTGCAAGGTCTGTGTCCCTTGAATTGAAATTAGGGCACCGATTTTACGAGGGCTCATGTAAGCGACAGATTTAACCAAAGCTTCTATCAACCTCTCCTCATCAGTTGCCAAAGATGAACCTGATGCAAATAGTTGTGTTGTTCTACCGAATTTTTCCAATCCTAAACGGATTTCAGGCGCAAAAATAACGACACCTGCAATCACACCATAAGTGATGATTTGATTCATCAGATAGGTTATTGTCGTCAAACCGATAGATTCTGCTATTAATTTTAAAAGAATAAATAAGATAATTCCCTGAACTAAAGACATCACTTTAGTGCCAGCCAATGCTTTAATAAATCGATAAATTAAATACGCAACAAGACTGACGTCTAAAACATTGACTAGTATTGTCCAAGGACTGTCAAACAGTGATTGCCAGAATCTAGCATCAAACTGTGAAAAAAAACTCATACTGGTACGCTCCTTTTTATCTGTACCTTCTAATTAGACACTGTTTTCATTATAGCATTTTCTCTAGCTAGTTTGTAGTATTTTTGTTAAAATAAAGCCATGACTATGAAAACTCAAATGGGAATTTTTGCTGGTAAAACAGCTCATTTTATTCTTTCAAAAATGGGACGAGGTTCAACTCTACCAGGAAAAGTTGCCCTTAAATTCGATGCTAATATTTTAGATAATCTTGCTAAAGATTATGAAATCATTGTTGTTACGGGTACAAATGGCAAAACCCTTACAACAGCTCTTACGGTTGGAATCCTCAAAGAGGCTTTTGGAGAAATCGTGACAAATCCCAGTGGTGCCAACATGATTACTGGCATTACTTCTACTTTCTTAACAGCTAAACCAAATAAATCTGGAAAGAAAATTGCTGTCCTTGAAATCGATGAGGCTAGCTTACCCAAAATTACTGAGTACATCACGCCTAGTCTTTTTGTTTTCACCAATATTTTCCGAGACCAAATGGACCGCTACGGTGAGATTTATACCACTTACGATATGATTTTAGCAGGCGCTGCTAAAGCTCCTCAAGCGACCATTCTTGCTAACGGAGACAGCCCTCTTTTCAATTCACGACAAGTGGTTAACCCTGTACAATTTTATGGTTTTGAAACAGAATCTCATGAACCACAGCTAGCCCACTACAATACCGAAGGCATTGTTTGTCCAAAATGTGAACACATCTTACAATATAAGATGAATACTTACGCTAATCTTGGTGAGTATGTCTGCCTCAACTGTGACTTCAAACGCCCTCAACTGGATTACAAACTGACAGCTCTAACCAATATCACAAATACAACATCTGAGTTTGTTATTGATGGACAGGATTACAAAATCAATGTTGGCGGCTTATATAATATCTATAATGCCCTCGCTGCCGTCTCAGTTGCAGAGTTCTTTGGAGTTTCACCAGAACAAATTAAGGCTGGTTTTGATAAAAGTCGTGCTGTCTTTGGGCGTCAAGAAACTTTCAAAATCGGTGACAAATCATGTACCTTAGTCCTCATCAAAAATCCTGTGGGCGCTAGTCAAGCTCTCGATATGATAAAACTTGCTGATTATCCTTTTTCCTTATCAGTTCTTTTAAATGCCAACTACGCGGATGGTATTGATACGTCTTGGATTTGGGATGCCAACTTTGAAGCCATTAACGACATGGACATTACAGAAGTCAACGCCGGTGGTGTACGCCAATCCGAAATCGCTCGTCGCTTACGTGTAACTGGCTATCCAGAAGATAGGATTCGTCAAGCTGAAAAATTGGATGACATCATGTCCATGATTGAAAATCAAAAAGCCGATCACGCTTACATCTTAGCAACTTATACGGCAATGCTTGAATTCCGAGAAATCCTAGCTGCTAAAAAAGCTGTTGGAAAGGAGATGAACTAATGGTCTACACCTCTTTACAATCTCTCCAAAACCGTGATTATGACTATGAGCTCAATATCGCCCATCTCTATGGAAATCTTCTAAACACATACGGCGACAACGGTAATATCCTCATGATGAAATACGTCGGGGAAAAACTTGGTGTCAAAATGACCTTTGACATCGTATCCATAGGCGATGATTTTGATAACAATCATTACGATATGGTCTTCTTTGGCGGCGGTCAGGACTACGAACAATCCATTGTGGCTAGAGATTTACCAAGCAAACGCCAAGCCATTGACCAATTCATCCAATCTGATAAGGTAATCTTAGCCATCTGTGGAGGTTTCCAACTTTTGGGGCAATATTATATCCAAGCTAATGGTGTCAAAATTGATGGTATTGGTGTGATGGGACACTACACGCTCAACCAAGAAAACAACCGTTATATTGGTGATATTAAAATTTATAACGAAGAATTCAACGAAACTTATTACGGTTTTGAAAATCATCAAGGGCGCACCTTCCTTTCAGATGATGAAAAACCTTTAGGAAAAGTCGTCTACGGAAATGGTAATAATAAGGAAGATGATAGCGAAGGTATTCATTATAAAAATGTTTACGGCTCCTACTTCCATGGTCCAATCCTGTCACGAAACGCCAACTTGGCTTACCGATTAGTAACCACTGCTCTTCGCAACAAATACGGTCAAGACCTAAA
Organism: Streptococcus thoraltensis DSM 12221; assembly: GCF_000380145.1. Lineage (GTDB taxonomy): Bacteria > Bacillota > Bacilli > Lactobacillales > Streptococcaceae > Streptococcus > Streptococcus thoraltensis. The sequence continues at coordinate 212,906 of NZ_KB904587.1, forward strand.
CTTACCAAGCTATGAAGCTATTCTTAGCCATGAAGTGCCTGAAGAGTACGGTGATGTTAAATCAAAAGCAGAATTTGAAAAATAAACATAAAAAATCAAAATCTCAAGAACGAGATTTTGATTTTTTCTTTCTATGCACTCAAACCTTCCTAGAGTGTTTTTTCAATTCAGCAATGATATAATCTTTTAAATTAACTTTGATAGGTCGGCACTTTCGACTTGCCCTACTCATACTCAATGAAAATCAAGCACTGTCCGCGTCTTTTCTGTTCCTTGTTCTGAAAGTTAATTCATTTGACTATAAAAATGGGACTAGTTGCAATTGACAACAAAGAGAGCTTAGGAAAGTTCTTCGAGTAATTGAGATTGCTCTTCCCATTCTTCCATCAGCTGCATTTGGTTTTCTTGGATTGCGTCTAACTCTTTTTGCAAATCTGCCAATGCCATAGCATCATTACTTTCAGCCATCTGTTTGGTGATATTTACTTCTTGCTTTTCAATCGTTTCCAACTGAGCTTCAATGGCTTCAATACGACGACTGATTTTGCGAACTTCTTTTTGAGTAGCCTTTTGCTGTTGGTAGTCTGTAGACCTTTCTGATGGACTTACTTCGTCTTGTTCAATCTCTCCAGCAGCCTCTTGAGCTAAAAATTCTAGCTCTGCTTTTTTTTCAACATAATAATCATAATCGCCGAGATAAAGCGTTGAACCTTCTTCGGAAATTTCCAAAACCTTAGTAGCGATACGATTGATAAAGTAACGGTCATGGCTAACAAAAAGTAAACTCCCATCAAAATCTATCAAAGCATCTTCAAGGACTTCTTTGCTATCAATATCCAAATGGTTGGTCGGCTCATCCAATATCAAGAAATTGTTATTTTCCATAGATAATTTAGCTAAAAGTAGCCGAGCTCTTTCACCACCTGACAGCATGCCGACTGATTTTTTGACATCATCTCCTGAGAAAAGAAAGGCCCCAAGACGATTACGAATCTCAAGTTCTGGCGTGGTTGAAAAATCATTCCAAAGTTCATCAAGTACAGTATTGGAGCTGGTTAAATGTGACTGGGTTTGATCGTAGTAACCAGTGTCTACATTAGCCCCAAAACGAGCCTGTCCTTTAATAAAGGGCAGCTGACCAATGACTGATTTGATAAACGTTGTTTTTCCAATACCATTTGGACCAACCACAGCAATAGCATCTAATTTGTTGAGTTCAAGTGAAATCGGTTCTGACAAAACATGCCCATCATAACCAATAGCTGCTTCTTCTACCGTCAATACGACATTGCCAGAAACTTTGTCTGAATGGAAGGTCATGTTGGCTGATTTTTGACTAGCTGTCGGTTTATCCAAACGGTCCATTTTTTCCAACTGCTTGCGACGAGCTTGGGCACGTTTGGTTGTTGATGCACGAACAATATTCTTTTGAACAAACTCTTCTAATTTAGCAATTTCTTTTTGCTGTTTCTCGAAATTTTTAGTTTCTGTGGCTAATTTCTCAGCTTTGAGATCCATAAACTTAGAATAATTTCCCACATAGCGATCCAGAGAATGCGTGTTCAAATCAACCGTTACTGTCGCAACCTTATCTAGGAAATAACGGTCATGACTGACGATGAGAAGGGCACCTTGGTAATTAACCAAATAATTTTCCAGCCAAGCGATGGTGTCAATGTCCAAGTGATTGGTCGGCTCGTCTAGAATCAAGAGTTCTGGTTTTTGCAAGAGCATGCGGGCAAGGGCTAAACGGGTATTTTGACCACCAGATAGCTCAGCTATTTTCATGTCCCACATACTTTGGTCAAACTTAAAGCCATTGAGAATGGCACGGATATCACTCTCATAGGTGAAACCGCCAGCCAGACGAAAATTTTCAGATAGGCGGTCGTAATCGTTCATGAGTTTATCAAGGTTCTCTCCGGATAATTCCCCCATCTGACTTTCCATTTGACGTAATTTTTTCTCATCTTGTTGAAGATCGGCAAAAACAGCTAGCATTTCATCGTAAATGGTATTTTCAGACTCAAAACGGCTATCTTGTGCCAAGTAAGACATCTGCAAATCACGCTTGGTATTGATTTCTCCTCTTGTAGGTGCTTCCTCACCAACTAAAATTTTTAAAAGGGTTGATTTACCAGCGCCATTGCGACCAACTAGAGCAATCCGATCCTTTTCATCAATTTGTAGGTTAATATTATCAAATAAAACATCCCCAGAGAAAGAACGTTCAATCTTGTTTGCTTGTAAAATTATCATGATTATATTATAGCAAAAAGACCTTGATCCTAAAAGAAAGCAAGGTCTTTTTATCTTTATGATTTGGCTGTGACTTGTTGACGAGTTGAGTATTCGTTAAACAATATCAAGCCTTAGGCAGCTTCATTTTTATCAGCGTAGAGTTGGTTCACTGCTCTAATATCTACCTCTTGTATACCATAATAGGAACCTGCGGATTGCATAACCGAATCATGCTCATCATCGTGCTCTAAACCAATAGCATGCCCGAGCTCATGAATAGCTGTATTCACAATCCGCTCTTGACTATAGCCATAATCAGGGTTAGAAAGATAATAGGTATTGAGAAATACTTCAACAGACACCAAACGATTGGTTAAAGCATTCGTTTTGGTATTAGCCAGACCAGCTGCTTGAGTTGATGGGTCTGAATAATCTTTAGCGATAATCTTAGCCTGTCCTGGCTGGTCTACTATTTTAAAGTGAAAAGCTCCCGTTTGATTCCATGCCTCAATAGCTTCTTGATAGGCTAATCGAAAGGTACTATTTTCCGTTGCAATATAAATCGTAGCTGAATTAGTTGACCAGCGGGCACCATCTAGATGCTCATGTGAGTCAGTCTCTAAATGGGCTAACTGTTCTCCCAGCTTGTTAGGATTTGCAAAACTTGAATTGTCAAGCACTGTCGTCACCGTCTCAAAGAAATTAGACAGTTGATTGGCTACTGGTGAGCTACTATGATTAGCATAATACATAAGAGCCAAAATAATCAGAGCTAAGAAAACGATCGTTTTTATCAGGCTAAAAATCAAACTCCAAACAAAAGAGAGGATTCGTTTTGGTATAGTAATCAAGATTTTTAAAAGGAATTTCATGCACTCATACTTTCTTTTACGTAAATTTCCTAAGACAATATCTCTCAGTATAGCAAGCTCCTCTAAACAATTCAACTCAAAACCAGACTGTCACCATCTTTTAAAATTGTCACTAACTTGTCCCTTATGACAGACGTTCTTCTTTGACATAATCAATTGGTAACATTTCCAAAAAGACTTCTACTTGTTTTTCCCAATAATACCACTCATGAGTTCCATGGTCGTGTCGGTAGTCAATGTCTAATCCTGCTTCTTTGAAATCAGCAACGGCTCTTTCGTTGATTTGGTAGAGAAAATCTTCATAACCGCACCAAGCGTAGAATTTTGTCTGACTATCAGCTTGCTTTGTAGCTACCTGCAAATTATTGTCACTCCTTGTAAACTCATCCATATTTCCAAAAAGACCTCTCCAGTAATCATCTTCTACATCAATAATGTCTTTATCAGCAGGATCAAATCCCAAAGCCCCCGAAAATGAACCGGCAAAGGCATACCGATTGGTCAACATTGCGATTTTAAAAGCACCGTAGCCTCCCATAGAAAGACCGGCAATAAAGGTTTTTTCGCGTTTATCAGTCATATTGGGGAAGAAACGTTTCATAACCTGAGGCAATTCCTCGGCGATAGCATCGAAATAACGTGAGCCATATTTGGTATTAGTATAAAAACCATTGTCTCCATTTGGCATAACGACAATAAGATTTGTTTTTCGAACCAAGCGTTCTAAGTTTGTTCGAGATGTCCAAGAATTGTGATTACCACCCATGCCATGTAAGAGGTAAAGAACTGGAATGTCCTTATCCTCACGATATTCTTCCTTGATTTGGTTAGCATCTGGATACAAGACATCAACTTGACGATATAACCCTAAAACTTCTGAATTGTATTCAATTTGAAAAAATGCCATGTGCTCCCTCTTTCTACAAAAAGAAGTTGAAACCAGCTCAACTTCAATCATTGTGTAACTTAAACCTTAGCGAACTTCCATAATTACAGGTAAAATGGCTGGACGACGTTTTGTTTGATCAAATAGGAACTTACTGATTTCATCACGCACTTGTCCTTTAAGCTCACCCCAATCAAAACCATCTTTCGCAAGATAATTTTCGACAGTTGTATTAACCAAATCGGCTGATTCACGCAAGATGTCGCGGCTCTTCTTGACATAAACAAAACCACGAGTATTAATTTTCGCACGTGAGACAATCTTGCGTTCTTTTTTATTAACAGTCATGGCAACAATAAAGATACCATCTTCTGACAGGACTTTGCGGTCACGAAGAACGATATTACCAACATCACCAATGGCATTTCCGTCAATCATGACATCACCCGCAGGAACGGCTCCTTCGTGTAAGAAACCTTGGTCAGAAAGATGCATGACGTCACCGCGTTTCATGATGTAGATGTCCTCTGGTAACATTCCTGTCTCTTCAGCCATGTCTGCGTGTGCTGCTAGCTCGCGGTACTCGCCTTGGATTGGGAAGAGGTATTTTGGCTTGAAGAGATTTAACATCAACTGCAAATCACGACCGTTAGCGTGTCCAGACACGCGCAAGTTTTGCGTAATCAACTTGACAGAACCGCCTGCCTTATAGATCATATTCTCCATACGTGCTACAACGGCTTCTTTAGCAATACTTGGTGTCGTTACGATGTATACTAAATCACCATCTTTAATATTAACGTAACGATGACGACCAATAGCCATTTTTTCAAGGCTGTTGATTGGCTCCCCCATACGGCCAGTTTCTAAGATAACCAATTCATGATCTTTAAACTTAGACATTTCTTTTGGCTTGACTATAATACGCTCATCAGCGATACTCAATTTTTTAAGACGAAGAGCCGTTCGAACAATATTTTCAACGTCAAATCCTGTCAAAACAACGCGGCGTCCATAATTAGCTGCTGCGTCAAAAACCTGTTGAATTCGAGCCAAGTTACTTGAAACAGCTGCTACGATGACACGACCTTCCGCATCGCCAATAACTTGATCGATTTCAACGCCAACTTCAGCTTCACTAGCCACTTGCTCTGTGCTGGTCGCATTAGCAGAATCTGACAAAAGCGCCAAGACACCCTCTCGACCAATTTCAGTTAAGCGAGCAAAATCGGTACGGTATTCATCACGTGCGGCTTGGTCAAACTTGAAATCACCAGTGTAGACAATGTTGCCCTCATTGGTACCAACAACAATCCCTAAACTTTCTGGAATGGAGTGAGTGGTTTTAAAGAAAGATACCACTGCATCTCCAAATTCAATCTCAGTTTCACTGTCCACGACGTGAAAGTTGTTGAATTTCTTAACAGATGAATTGTTTTTAACCATCAATTTAGCCAACTCAATAGTTAATTCCGAACCAAAAACAGGAACATTCATTGACGAAATTAAGTAGGGCAACGCACCAATGGCATCCGCATGTCCATGAGTTAGAAAGACACCTTGAACACGGTTCTTATTATCAACGAGGTAATCCAGGTTAGGGATGACCACATCAACCCCTAATTGTTCATTTTCCGGGTATTTTAACCCAGCATCTAAAACAAAAATAGCATCATTGACTTCGGCAATATAGAGGTTCTTCCCGTTTTCACGAACCCCACCCAAAGCCATAATTTTAATATCGCTCATTTGTTCTCCTTAAAAAATTTATTATTTATCAGTCATGGAAAACAGATTCCATGATAATACTCTATCAGAGCATATTCATCAAACGGTCCTTAGCAAGCTAAGTCGAATTACAGATAGTAGCAAAAAAGCTACATACTCACTGTTAATTATACAACTTTATGCCTTATTTTTCAATTTTGCAAGCTATTTTCACTCGACAGGCGCACGAAAAAATGCATGAAACCATTTTCTGATTGCATGCATTTTAAAACGATTTTCGCAAGATTTACATTCTCGCAAAGGTATTCCCTCATTTCCGTCGCTATTATAGTTAACTGAAACAAGAGCAGGACAAAAGTGACATCATATTTTATAATGAAACGAGAATTCAACGGAAATTAAATGACCTGTCTCCTATAGAATATAGGAAACAGATCTCAAAATAGTGTTTTTCTTCTGTCCCATTATTGAGGTTCAGTGCCCAAATGTACGGTTTTTATTTCATTTTGCTATATCATCAAATGAATTCACTTTCAGAACAAGGAACTAAGACGCAGAACAGTAGTTGATACTCTTCCAAAATCAAAAGCAGACCTTGTTGCCTTGATGTGATGACCTTCAGGTCTATCTACACCGGCGTCGCCTAGTCTGCTTTTGATTTTTATTGAGTATGAGTAGAGCAAGTCGACAGTGACCAGGTATCAAAGGTAATTCAAAAGGCTATCTAACAAAACGTCACCATGAGAAATATAGCTCTTATGAAAATACTTTATCTGAAATTGTAAGTTTCTTTAGGTATTTGTCCTGCTGTGTCATTATTCAAAAACTTGGTAATAATCAGCGATCGACAGCCCTGCTTTTTCATCTGCCGTTCGATCTTGCACGATTTTGCCATCTTTCATGACGATGAGACGGTTGCCATATTTGAGGGCGTCTTCCATGCGATGGGTAATCATAAGAGCTGTTAGCTGATCGTTTTGGATAAATTCTTCAGTCAAGTTCATGAGTGATACACTTGTTTTGGGATCTAAAGCTGCTGTATGCTCATCCAATAGTAACAAATTTGGACGTTTGATGGTTGCCATTAATAAACTAAGTGCCTGACGTTGACCACCTGACAAGAAGCCAGTTGGTGTTTCCAAATGCTTTTCAATCCCATTGCCAATTTTGCCAATAAGCGCTTGAAATTCATCCTTAAACTGGTGGATACGTCGAGGCACTAATCCACGTTTTTCACCACGATATTTGGCTACCAAAAGGTTTTCAGCCACGGTCATACGAGGTGCTGTTCCCATTTTGGGATCTTGGAAAACGCGAGCAAGATACTTGGCGCGCCTCTCAGCTGTCAAGTGAGTCACGTCCTCACCCATAATGAAAATCTTACCGCTTGTTAACATCAAGGTACCTGCTATGACATTAAAAAGGGTGGATTTCCCAGCACCATTACCACCCAAAATGGTAATAAAATCATGTTCGTAGATGGTCAAATCCACCTCATCCAAAATTGTCTTGTAATCATTGGAACCGTTGTGAACCTGAACTGTTGCTTTTTGTAGTTCAACTATTTTTGTCATCGCGTTACTTTAGCCCCCTTGAATACTTTGTTTTTTAAGACTGGCACCATTAAGCAGATAGAAAGGACAATGGCACTGAAGAGTTTAAGGTAATTGGTGTTAAAGCCAAGTGCTATCACCGCTGTTATCAAGAATTGATAGAAAATAGCCCCAATAACGATCGTCACCAAACGCTCCAAGAAAGTCAAATCGCTAGCGTAGACGACCTCACCGATAATGATACTTGCTAGACCGATAACGATAATGCCTATTCCTTTGGAAACATCGGCGTAACCATCTTGTTGACTGATTAGCGCTCCAGATAGGGCGATAATTCCATTAGAAACAACCAAGCCCATGACCTCCATGCGGTCGGTGTTAATGCCAAAACTCTTCGCCATATCACGATTATCACCAGTCGCAATATATGCTTGCCCCAAACGTGTGTTGAGTGACACGATGAGAAAAGCGATGACAGCAACGACAGCTATAAGACCAAGCACTAAGAGATTATAAGTAGTGCCAAACGGCAGTAAATCCTGAATAGGTGTAATATCAAGAAGACCAAGATTAGCACGCCCCATAATCATAAGCATGACTGAGTTGATGGAGGTCATGACTAGGATTCCCGCTAGGATAGTCGGAATTTTACCTTTAGTATAAAGGAGACCAGTTACTAAACCAGCCAGACAACCGGTCAAAATAGCGGCAAGTGTTGCTAAAAGCGGGTGCCATCCCATATTGAGGAGAGTGACAGCCACTGCGCCACCGAGTGGGAACGAACCTTCTGTGGTTAAATCGGGGAAATCAAGAATTCGGAAGGTCAGGTAAATCCCCAGACCAAGAATCCCATATAAAAGACCTTGTGAAATTGACGAAATAATCATTGCGTTATCCTTCTACTTTTTTAGTAATAAATTCTTACTGATCGACGTTGACTGAAATTTTTGCCTTATCCATAATCTCTTTTGGAATATTGATACCAAGTTCTTTAGCCACCTTCATATTAAGAGTGGGTATTCCTGTATCAATAACATTAACTGGCATGTCCTTGACTGCTTTTCCATCAAGTATTTGAGCAACCATTTTTCCTGTTTCGACACCCAAATCAAATTGATTTTGTCCTACAGCTGCGAAACCACCGTTTTTAACCATACTATCATCAACGACGTAAACAGGTAATTTTGCCTTATTGGCAGAAGCTGCAACGGTTTTCATAGCACTGGCAATGGTATTATCTTGTGGGACGAAAATGGCATCTACTTTTCCTGTCATGACAGACATGGTTGCAGTGATTTCATTGGTTGATGGCACAGCATAGGTTTTAACTGTCAAGCCTTTTTCTTTAGCTAATTTCTCAAATTTATCTACTTGGCTTTGTGAATTATCTTCGCTGCTGGCATAAAGGACACCAATCGTTTTGGCATCAGGTGTTAATTTGGTAATTAAATCAACTTCTTGAGCAACGGGTACTTGGTTTGATACTCCGGTGATATTAGCTGATGGATGTTTTAAATCGGAAACGAGTTTGGCACCAACTGGGTCAGAAATAGCCCCCATTACAACTGGAATATCTTTAGTAGCATTAGCCAAGCCTTGAGCGGCTGGTGTAGCAATTCCAACAAGCACATCGTTTCTGTTTGCAACAAGCTGCTTACTCATGGTTTGGATTTTTGATTGGTCAGCTTCCGCATTGACGTAATCAATCTCAACGCTATCCTTGTCGTAACCTGATTCTTCGAGACCTTTAGAAATGCCATCGTTGATGGCATCTAGGGCATCGTGGGTCACAAACTGCAACACACCAACTTTTACTTTTTCTTTTTTATCCTGTTCCGAATTAGCAGTGCTTTGACCCAAATTGTAAAAGATGGAACCAACAACCATCAATGCCAAAATAACTAATGTTCCGATGACTGCTTTATTTTTCATATCATTTCTCCTTCTCTTATTCATTTCTGAAAATTTTCCCAAAAAGAAAAGCACCTAGCCTGAAACTACGCGCCCTGTTCTTGTCATAATCACTGATAGAGCTGCGCATAGATACCATCCTTTTTGAAGTACATCAAAAGTCGTATCTATGCTAAACCACACAAACACAACTTTTATCTACGCCAGCTTTGCCAAAGTGTGATTTGTGTTGTCATATCAGTACTTCCTTCCATCCGTTTTGTATCATTATACTATAAATTCTGACAATTGCAATCGGTTTTTCAAAAAATCCTTAAAAACTTATCTGTCTTTGACTTATGGTATAATAAACTGATACATTGAAACGGTAGTAAAACTAGTGACTATTCAATAATACACTGATATTAGGAGATTGATAACCATGTCTTTCGACGGCTTTTTTTTACATCATTTAACTAAAGAATTACAAGACTCTATTTTATACGGACGTATCCAAAAGGTTAACCAGCCTTTTGAACGTGAATTAGTCCTAACCATTCGCAACAATCGTCAAAACTACAAGTTACTTTTGTCTGCCCATCCTGTTTTCGGACGCGTTCAGACGACAAAAGCTGATTTTCAAAATCCACAAACTCCAAACACCTATACCATGATTATGCGTAAATATTTGCAAGGGGCTGTCATTGAATCGGTTAATCAAATTGAAAACGACCGGATTTTAGAAATCACCGTTTCTAATAAAAACGAAATTGGCGATCACATCAAAGTAACTCTGGTCGTTGAAATCATGGGCAAACACAGTAATATCATCCTGATTGATAAAAACGAAGGCAAGATTATCGAGTCCATCAAACACGTTGGCTTCTCGCAAAACTCTTATCGAACCATTTTACCAGGATCAAGCTACATTGCTCCTCCAAAGACAGATGCCTTGAATCCTTTCACAGTTGAAGATGGCAAGTTATTTGAAATTCTTCAAACCACTGACTTATCAGTCAAAAACTTGCAGCAAGCCTTTCAAGGCTTAGGACGTGATACGGCTAAAGAATTATCCGAAAGACTATCCAATGCTGACCAGAAACTTAAAGCCTTCCGCACCTTTTTTGCTCAAGAATTACAGCCGAGTTTAACTGAAAAGTCATTCTCAGCAGTTGCTTTTTCTAACTCTGACCAATCATTTGATAGCTTGTCAGATTTGATGGATCACTTCTATCAAGAAAAAGCAGAACGTGATCGTATCAGTCAGCAAGCCAGCGATTTGATCCACCGCGTGCAAAATGAATTGGAAAAAAATCGTAAAAAGTTAGTCAAGCAAGAAGCTGAATTGGCGGCAACTGAATCTGCGGAAGACTTCCGCCAAAAAGGGGAACTCTTAACCACTTACATGGGCATGGTTCCAAACGACAAAGACTCAGTGACCTTAGATAATTACTACACGGGTGAATCCATCACCATCGCTCTTGACCTTGCTCTGACCCCTAACCAAAACGCCCAGCGATACTTTAAAAAATATCAAAAACTCAAAGAAGCTGTTAAACACCTCAAAGGCTTGATTGAAGAGACCAAACAAAGTATTACTTATTTTGAAAGTGTCGATGTCAATCTTTCTCAAGCAACTATGGATGATATTGATGAAATTCGTGAAGAGTTGATTGAGTCTGGCTTTATGAAACGCCGCTCCACTGATAAACGTCATAAGCGGAAAAAACCAGAACAATATCTGGCTTCTGATGGCCAAACCATCATCATGGTTGGGCGAAACAATCTTCAAAACGAGGAATTAACCTTTAAAATAGCTAAAAAGGGGGAACTGTGGTTCCACGCCAAGGACATTCCAGGTAGTCACGTTTTAATTAAGGATAACCTTGAACCAAGTGATGAAGTCAAAACAGATGCTGCCGAGTTAGCCGCTTACTATTCCAAAGCTCGCTTGTCTAATTTAGTACAAGTGGACATGATTGAGGCAAAAAAACTGCATAAACCGACAGCTGCTAAACCAGGCTTTGTTACCTATACAGGACAAAAAACGCTGCGTGTAACCCCTACAGAAGAAAAAATTCAAAGCATGAAAATGCCGAAAAAATAAAAGTAAAGAAACTGATATACTCCCCTTGTAGTAGACAGTGAACAAACAAAAATGTCACTAGAAGCTATGAGGGGACTTTTCATATGTCAAAAAAGTCTGAAATCAGTAGAGGAAAAGGAGATAATTATAGCATTCTCTCTAAAACTTAAGTAATCAATCGTCAACTAATTCAAACTCATGCTATCAGTGACACAACACCAGATAACACGCTCAATGTCCCGTATTGGTAAGTACATTGACAATGCGCTGATTGAGAGCTTCTTGGGTCGCTTTAAAACGGAGTGCTGTGATTTTATAGTCAAATGAATCAACTTTGATCCATGGTCACTTTCCACTTGCCCTACTCATACTCAATGAAAATCAAGTACTGTCCATGTCTTTTCCTTGTCTGAAAGTGAAGCTTTGGGACTATAAAACTTATACGAAATGAAAATCAAAAGGAGACTAAGCGACGCCGATGGAGATAGAACTGACGTTCATCACATCAAGTCAACAAGGTCTGTTTTTGATTTTCGAAGAGTATTACAAGAACTTTGAAGACTTAGTGATACCTATATCTATTTTTACAATAACCTACGTTTTCAAGAGAAGCACAACTGCCTCGCTCCTCTTGAAATGAGGAACAAGGCAGTTTCTTTTATTATTTCATTGTCTACTTGACAGGAAGCAGTTCAAAGTCTCCAGTATCTTTACTTTTATTGAATGGATTTCAGACGAGGTGATGGAGTAAATTGTCATTCGGTGATTATGTTAACTTTTACAGTTCTAATGCATGACATGAGATTTTCTCACTTCGTTTTCCAATTCAATAACACCCTTTTGCCAACTTAAACGTCGTGGAGGTGGAACGTCATCAGCAACCGCTTCAAGTTACCGATTGTGTTCCAATCTTTTGTCTCTTATTCTGCTGCTGTAATATCTGATTTCATTTGATCTAAATTGAAATTAGATTTGAGGTATTTTTCATCAGTAACGGGGAAACGTTGATCCAGTTGTTCAATATCCCCAATTTCGATGTGACCATTTATCATGACATAATCCATAATGTGACCCCCAAAACTATGATCATCCGATAAAAAATGCAAATGATAACCCGCTACACCGATACCATGAAAAAGTTCTGGTGTCCAGATGCCAACAATTGTTCCACTGACATTTTTTGCAGTGTGTTCAGGTTGATTTGCAGCTACTTTGACAAAGGATTCTCCTGTTTTAGCAGTTGGAATCATGCGTACGTGCATCTTTTTAAAATTTCCATGCATTTTAAAGGATTTAAAAAGATTTTTCCCTTCAAAATAAGTTTCAATTTTAGCATGTAAATCCCTATCTGAAATCACTTGTTCCTGCTCAAAAGTATGAGCAACTTTATGAGGGACAACTGCCGCATAGGGGACTGTCATATCAGAAGAAACTTCCAAAACTTCAAGCTGACCATCTGTTGATTTAGCCTGATAGGCCTTGCTATCTAGAACAATCAGCTCCCCATCAATCTGATCAAGTGTTCCAATTCCAATATCACCATGTTCTAGAAGCTCACTGATAGTCAGTGTGCCATCATAAAGCCCAGTCATCAAAGCGCCTAAGGTACCATATTGAAATAGTTTAGTTACTTGTGTCATAAGTTACTCCTTAATAAAATTCGTCAGGAAGGATGGTCTCACCAAGTTTGATGTTATCTTTATAATCCACTGGCACATCAATCATAACTGGACCATTAACTGCTTCAGCAAGAGCTTTTTCAAGAATATTAGAAAATTCTTCCTTGCTAGTTGCGCGGTAGCCTTTCGCACCGAAACTTTCAGCGTATTTGACATAGTCAACCGGTCCAAATGCTACACCTGAAGAACGACCGTATTTCATTTCTTCTTGGAATTCAACCATGTTATATTTACCGTCATTCCAGATGATATGAACGATTGGCAATTTAAGACGAACTGCTGTTTCCAGCTCTTGTCCTGAGAAGAGGAAGCCCCCATCACCAGATACAGAAACAACTTTTGTATTTGGACGAATTAAAGCTGCAGAGATTGCCCAAGGAAGTGCTACACCAAGGGTTTGCATACCATTTGAGAAAAGAAGATGACGAGCTTCGTATGATTTGAAGTAACGTGCCATCCAAATGTAGTGACTACCAACATCAACCGTAACAGTCATGTCATCGGTCACTTGATCTTGCAAACGATCAATCAAATCAAGTGGGTGCAAACGACCTTCTTCAGTTTGACTTCGATCGAATTTAACGTCTTTATTGGTAATATCACGCAAACATGCTAGGTATTCACGAGAACCTTCTGGTAATTGGTATCCCTTAATGGCAGGCAAGAGCAAATCAAGTGTGCCAGAAATATCACCAATCAATTCACGCTCGGGTTGGAAGTAAGTATCGATTTCAGCTTGATTCACATCGATAACCACGATACGTGCTGAAATTTCGGCATTCCAGTTCCGTGCTTCATATTCAATTGGGTCATAACCGATTGCGATAACCAGGTCAGACTTTTTAAGCAACATGTCACCCGGTTGATTGCGGAAAAGACCGACACGCCCAAAGAAGGTTTCATCTTCAAGTTCGCGTGAGACAATCCCCGCACCTTGGAAAGTTTCTACAACTGGGAGATTGGTTGACTCTAAGAGACGACGGATACTTGCTGTTACTTTAGCTGAAGAGGCACCGTTACCTAGAAGTAATACTGGCAATACGGCATTCTTGATAGCTTGCGCCAAGTAGTTAATATCTTCAACAGACGCAGAACCTAATTTTGGTTCTGTTAATGGTTTAATCGCTTTAACAGAAACTTTGCTATCTGTAACGTCTTGAGGAATTGAGATGAAGCTAGCTCCTGGTTTTCCTTCTTTTGCTAAGCGGTAAGCATTGGCAATGGTTTCTGAAAGTGTATCTGGATCATGAACTTCTGCTGAATACTTGGTGATTGGTTCAAGCATTGCCACATTGTTCATTGATTGGTGAGCACGTTTGAGAAGATCAGCACGTTTAACCTGACCACCGATGGCTAGAACAGCATCTCCTTCATCAGTCGCTGTAACAAGTCCTGTTGCTAAGTTAGAGACACCCGGTCCACTCGTTACTAAGACAACTCCTGGTTCACCAGTAATACGGCCAACCGCTTGCGCCATAAAAGCAGCGTTTTGCTCGTGACGAGCCACGATTAATTCTGGACCTTTATCCTCAAGCGTGTCAAAAACGCGGTCGATTTTAGCGCCTGGAATCCCAAACACATAATCAACCTTGTGGTTAATCAAACTATCTACTACCAAGTCAGCACCAAAAGCTTGTTTTTCTTCAGTCATGAATTTTTCTCCAATCTTTTTTATCGATTTTATTATAGCACTTTTTAGAAAAGTTTGTGAAATTTTCATTTGTGAAATCATTATTTTAATCAAAAAAAGAATTTGAGAATTCTCAAATCCTTTTAAGATGATTTTAAAAAGTCAATTCTTCCAAAAAGCTTTGCATGTTTAAGTCATCTGGAACCAAACTTAGGTAAGTCTTGGCTGTTTCTTCTGCTTTTTCAAGTTGACCGAATTCTCTTAAAATATAGGCGTAATCATGGAGAAAGTCTGGATTTTGGTTGAGGTCTTTGGCAATGTCTTGGTAAATCGCAAAAGCTTCTGCCTCTTGATCCAGAGCTTTGTATGCCTTGGCAATATTCCATTTGGCTAAAAGATTATCAATATCTTCTTCTGCCATGCTTACAACTTCCTCATAGCGTTCTTCTTCTAAATAAAGATTCGTTAAACGCAGAGCGACTTCTTCCATGTCTTCTGCCAATTCTTTAGCTGATAGGAGATAGGACTCGGACAATTTAGCATCATGATTCTCATAGGCTAGCTGAGAGGCAAGCAACAGTAGCTGACTATCGTATTCATTTTTAGATAGGCCTTGCTGACTTAATTTCAGTGCTTCTTCTATCTTGTGTTCTTCATGAAGAGACTGGGCATAATAGTACTCGTACCCTGCAAAATCAGGGTTCATGGTATCCAACTGTTTAAAATAAAGGTTGGCTCTTTGATATTCTTCTTGTTCAAACAAAAGAGTTGCCAATTCAAAAACGGTCATGTCGTCATAATCAATCTCAACGGCTTTTTCTAAAAACTCAATGGCTGATTCAAATTTTCCCATATCCGCATAGGCGCGCCCAATACGTTCATAGGTAGAAACACCTGTTTCCTCCAAAATCTCACGATTATCAAGAGTGGCATAGTTGGTGATGGCTTCTTTAAAGTCACCAACTTCCATCTGCATTTCGGCTAATCCAAAACGAATTAAGGGATGGTCTGATAAAGAGAGAGCTTGTTCTAACTTGTCTCTTGCCACATCTGCTAGGCCTTCCATTTGATAAAGGTCTGCCATAATAATCAAGGCATTGACGTAGTCTTCAGACTCTGAATCAATAGCACCCAAATAGAGAAAGGCTTCTTCAAAATCTCCATCTTCAGCAACAATTTGGGCTAAATTGAGATTAACCTCTGGATATCGTTCTCGTAATTGATCATAAAGACGTTTAGCTTGTGGTAAAAAGCCAATACTCTCTAAATAAGCTCCTAACTCCAATAAAACTGCTTCATCGTCTTCTTTCAGCGCACGCTCAAAATACTTGTCTGCACGCTGTAGGTCCTGACTTTGAATGGACGCCACCATTTTTTCACTATTCCACATCTTCAGAATTCTCCTCTATAAAATCAGCCTTGTATAGGCCACTAACAACTTTATACCAGTCAAATACTTCAATGGCAACAACTTTGACTGAAGCATAGATTGGAATGGCTAAAAAGACGCCCCAAACACCAAACAGGGTGCCTGCTGTTAACAAGACAAACAAAATGGTAATTGGATGGATTTGCAACTTACTGCCAATCACTAGCGGAGTGACAAAGCGCCCTTCAATCGTTTGTTCGATAGTGAAGACAATGATACATTTTATCACCATGGCTGGTCCAGCTACAAAAGCTAATATAAAAACTGGAATCATAGCAACAAAACTTCCCAAGTAAGGAATAAGATTTAAGAAACCAGCAGCAATCCCCAGAGTAACACCGAAATTCAGCCCGATAATACTGAACATGACTGAAAAAAGTATAGCCACGACAATGGAAACTAGCACTTGTCCTTGAACGTAGCTTGATAATTGCTGGTTAACTTTTGTCATAACACGGCGCGTCGGTACTCGTAACTTTGGAGGTAAGAACTGCGACACATAATATTTCAAACGATCACCATCTCTTAATAAATAAAAGAGAATAAAAGGTGAAATCATAATAGCCACAGCTACTCGAGCCACTGTAGATGCAAAATCGCCAGCCCATGTCACAGCTGATTTGGACAAGGCTTGAGCATAATTGATGACACTATCTGAGAAATTATTGATTAGTTTCTGTAATTCAATGTTGTAATGACTTAATTGGCGATCACTTAGAAGATTGGTAATCTGTCTTTCGATATTTTCTAGATAGTCAGGCAAATTAGTCGCAAAGTTAGTCAATTGCGTCTCAATTGATGGCACCAGAACTGCTAATCCCCAGATTAAAAGGGCAACGACAACAATGAAAACGAGACAAATGGCCAGTGTTCGTTTCAAACGCAGCTTATACTCTAAGAAGTCTACAAAAGGCTTCAACAAGTAATAGAGCAGTGATGAAATAACGATTGGCAACATGATGACCGTTAAAAAAGCGACAACAGGCTCAAATAGATGCGCTATCTTGGTAAAGATGAAGACATTTAAAAACAGTAAGAGACTAATCAAAAGAACCATCGCACCCTTATTGTTTAAAAACCATTTAAAAAACCAACTCAAGCTTATTTTTTTCTCTTCAGATTGATTCATCTTGCCTCCTTTATTTTGTCTTTTCGTAAAAGGTTACATCTTGGTCAATCAGAACATTATTCTCATAAGTGAATTTAGCTGAGAAAAATGGAACGTCTTCTAGAATCCACTTGAACATGAGATAATCCCCTTCCCAAGTCGGCTTGTCCAGAACCTTATCGTAAGGCACCCACTCCAGAGTTCCTTCTCTTGAGTCTTCATCTGATATCAATTGTCCCTCAAAATCTGTGATTTTATAGACGTAGGTATACCAATCATGACCAGGTGTAAAGTTTGGAAAAGTAATCATCCCACGAAAATCCATTGCCTTAACAGTTAAATGGGTTTCTTCTAAAATTTCACGAATGGCACATTCTTCGGGGGACTCTCCGACTTCTAATTTACCACCCACAGAAATCCACTTGCCTTCATGAACATCATTTTCTTTTTTATTTCGGTGCATGAGCAAGAGCTCTTTGCCGTTATCGATGTAGCAAATAGTTGCTAACTTAGTCATTTAACCACCTCTTTCACTTATCTAACTATTATATCAAGTTATCTTCTAAAATGTGCTATAATTTCTTCAAGAACTGGAAAATCACAGAGGAAGTTTTCATATGATCCACACACTCTATTTCGGAACCTACACCAAACGCCTTTCACAGGGGATTTACCAAGCCAAGTTCGATGCTGAGAATGGCAAACTTTCAGATTGCGAGATTTTCTCTCAAACCCAGAACCCCACTTATCTATCTTGGTCTGATAAAGAGAGTTTGCTTGCTGTCAAGCAAATCGGTAGTAGGGGAGGTATCGCTTCTTTCGACTCTGAGGGTAGAGAAATTAATCATATCCTTGCTGAAGGAGCACCTCTCTGTCATCTCAGTTTTGATAAAAAGCGCCAGTTAGCTTATGGAGCCAACTACCACAAGGGAGAAATTTCAGTTTATCATGTCGATTCTGACGGTCAGCTAAAACTAGCAGATTGTGTTAAACACGAAGGAAAGGGACCACATCCTAATCAAACGACTGCCCATGCTCACTTTGTCGGCCTGACTCCTGATAACTTTCTAGTGACCTGTGATTTGGGGAGCGACCAAGTTATCACCTATGATGTCACTGACCAGACGAAACTTAGGATGCTAAATAGTTATCAAGCCAAAGCTGGCGCTGGTCCTCGTCATCTTATTTTTCACCCACATCTAAACCTTGCCTACGTGCTTTGTGAATTAAATGCGCAGATTGAAATTCTATCTTATCATGGCAAGGGACAGTTTGACCTAATCGATACGATTTCAACCATTCCGAGAGACTATAAAGGCTTTAATGCTACTGCTGCTATCAGAATATCGTCTGACAATCACTTCCTCTATATTAGCAATCGAGGGCATAATTCAATCGCTGCTTATAAAATCTTAGCAGATGGCCACTTAGAACTTCTTCAAATCGAAAATTCTAAAGGAGATGTTCCAAGAGATTTTACTTTGTCACCTAACGAAAACCACCTTATCGTTGCCCATCAAGAATCAGACAATATCTCGATTTTCAAACGAGACCCTCAATCGGGTATGCTAAATTTGATGTCAAATGACTTTTATATCCCTGAATGCGTCTGCCTCTTATTCAAATAATTGCTAAATCCAATTTAAAATGTTTTAATAAATATAAGAAAGAGGTATTTATCTATGAAACCACAAGAACTATTTGACCAAGTTAAAGAAATGATTGCAAAAAAAGATTTTTCAGAAGCTAAAAACTTTATTGAAAATCATAAAGAAGACTTAGGACAATATTTTGACAAAGCAAAAGCACTTGTTGAGAATTCTGATGCCGTAAGCGGTGTCGTTGACAAAGTGAAAAATATCTTTGGCAAATAAATTGGAGCAAGGGCTCAATGCCATTAAGTTAAGTAACCTACCACATTTTGTGGTAGGTTACTTTTTTCTCTGCTACACTAAAAATAACAAGTAAAAATCATGCTAGATCAGATTAAAGCTCAGTTATATGATAGTAATGATGATATTGTTTCAACTGCCAATCAGTTTGTGCTTAAACCCGAAAAATAGTTCAGTCGAAAAAGTCAGTTGAGCATGAAAACAATGACTAGAACTATCCTCATCATGGGGGCAATACCTTAGCGAAAGAACTACTTGATTTGGATCTACCTGTATCTCAGTCTGCTTTTGTTCAGCGACCTTACCAGATTAAATCTCAGGCGTTTGAGGCACTTTTTAGGAATCTCACAGCTAAGATTCCTAACCCTAGTCTTCTCCCTATTTTATACTCAATGAAAATCAAAAACAAACTAGGCAACGCCGATACAGATAGAACTAAAGTTCGTCAAATCATGTCAATAAGGTCTGCTTTTGATTTTGGATGAGTATTAAAAACCATCGTCAATAGACAATAGTTACAAAAAGTTAGTTTTTGATTTTGGATGAGTATTAGCTGTAGATGATAGTGATGTAATTCTACCAAGAAATCGTTTTGATACGACTACCGCTATTCAAACTGGTGCCCACCACACGCCTTACAACAATACCCTGCAGAACAATGCGCTCTAAATCCTGTAAATAATAAAACTATTCCAAGCCACATTAGAATAGAGGCGCTTTGGAATAGTTTTTTTGATAGAGTGGAATCTTAACTGAATGGCATTGGAGCAAGCGCTCCACCTCTTTTTAATTCGTGCCATGAGCTTCCCATTGAAATTGTTCATACCTTACGTACGGCTTCGCAAATAGGTTACAAAACTAAGCATAGTCTAAGCTTTTCCATCCCTAAAAAGGCTTAGCGATTCAAAAAAACTTGTCTCAACAAAATTGAAGTGACAAGTTTTCGAATTTATTTAAGTACTTTTTGTGTTGCAGCATATTTAGCTTCGACTGCTTCTTTTTCTGCTTTCCACCAATCTTGGTTGTCAGTATACCATTTAATCGTATCTTCCAAACCTTCTGTGAAATTTGTAAATTGTGGTTCCCAGCCAAGTTCTTCACGAAGCTTGCTAGAATCAATAGCATAGCGCAAATCATGTCCAGCACGATCCGTTACGTGATCATAGGCATCTTTAGGTTGCCCCATCTTTTCAAGAATCAATTCAAGAACTTCTTTGTTATTCTTTTCACCATCAGCACCAATCAAGTAAGTTTCGCCTATGCGCCCCTTGGTTAAGATAGCCCAAACTCCTGTTGAATGGTCATTGGTATGAATCCAGTCACGGACATTCTTACCTTCACCGTATAGTTTTGGTTTAATTCCCGCTAAAATATTCGTGATTTGACGAGGAATAAACTTCTCAATGTGTTGGTAGGGACCGTAGTTGTTTGAACAGTTAGAAATCGTTGCTTTGACACCAAATGAACGAACCCAAGCTTTAACAATCAAGTCCGATGCAGCCTTAGTTGAGGAGTAAGGCGATGACGGATTGTAGTTAGTCTCGGCAGTGAATTTTTCGCCCGGACCTTCACCATGACCTGGCAAGTCCTCACGAAGTGGAAGGTCACCATAGACCTCATCTGTTGAGACATGATGGAAACGAATATCGTATTTACGAGCCGCCTCTAAAAGAGTATAAGTTCCGATAAAGTTAGTATGAACGAAAGGACTTGGATCATTCAATGAGTTGTCATTGTGGCTTTCAGCCGCATAGTGAACAATGGCATCTGCTTTTGCCGCCAACTTATCTACTAATTCACTATCAGCAATGTCTCCAACCACTAGCTCAACACGATCTCCAAGAATTTCAACTAGGTTATCACGATTTCCAGCATAGGTTAGCTTATCCAAGACTGTCACATGGACATCTGGATGATTGTTATAAACATAATGCACAAAGTTTGAGCCGATAAAACCAGCTCCCCCTGTGACGATGATATTCTTAAATTCAGACATGATTTCTCCGATAAATGTTATTTTATTATTACCAAGATAGGCTTATTTGTTTAACATTTCTTTCAAATAAGCGATTTTAGCAAAGTCTTTTTGATTATTCTTATCATTACGATAACTGTCTTTAGAAGATGCTTGGTAGATTTTTAAGTATTGCTCCAGAGTGGGTAAATAGTAGCGGACATCACCATCTCTCAGCTCTTCCAAGTCTTCTAATGGAACACCTGCAAAAGCTGGAAGCGAATGAAGACCACCAAATTCTACCGAACAACCTTCTTTTTGGAATTCATGTTCGTGGCGATCTACTAAGATATAGCCTAGTTGACCCATCATCGCAATCAACTCATCTGCCCGATAAATCCGTTCTTCATCGGGTACTTCCCAGCCTCTAGGGTCACTGGGGACATGAATATCCAAATCACGAGCTACCCAACTTCTACCTGTTCGCTGCTCTAGACCAACCGATCCCATTAAAAGGGGGATGATTCCTAATTCATTTAAAGACTTTGCAATCTCTAAAAAGCGACCATACATCTTACAATTCTTCCTTAGTCAATGGTTTGACACCCTTTAGCATTGGGTGGTTTTTATCGGCTTCAGATACTTCTGCCGCATCAAGATTTTCCCATTTAATCCCTAAGCTTGGATCTGCGTAGTTAACAAAGGCGTATTTTGGTTTAAGCTCCAATGCCCAGTAGTCATTGACTAAGTAACTATAAGACACCTTGTCTGACAAAACTTGAAAGCCATTTGCCACGCCACGAGGAACAAAGATTCCTTTTGAAGCATCAATAATCGTTTGGTAGACGTTACCAAAAGTATCTCCTTCACGCAGGTCAACCCAAGAACCCAATACTTTTCCTTCATCTGCAACAGAAATGTACTTATCCCATGGCTCTGCATGAAGACCACGAAGAACATTTTTGCGTGAGAAAGAAACGTTATTTTGAAGTTTTCCTTCAGCAAAGAAGCTTTCTGGAAAACCGAGTGGAATCATTTTTTCTTTTTGGAAATTTTCTTTGAACCAACCACGATTGTCCCCACGAACTGGAATATCAAATTCTAACAAACCTGGGATAGCCTCGATTTTACGGCAGGCTAATTCTTTGTCAAAAAATTGTTCAGTCATTATGCTTCTCCAATCAATCGGAGCAAGTATTGTCCGTATTCATTTTTCTTAAGCGGTTGTGCCAATTCAAGAACCTGCTCTCTAGTAATGTAGCCCATACGATAAGCAATTTCTTCAAGGTTAGCAACTTGAACATTTTGCAGACGTTGAACGGTTTCAATATACTGACTGGCTTCAAGAAGTGACTCATGAGTACCAGTATCTAACCATGCAAAACCACGACCCATTAATTCAACTGATAAATCACCACGATCAAGATAGGCCTTGTTAACATCTGTGATTTCTAGCTCGCCACGAGGTGATGGTTTGATGCTTTTAGCAATTTCCACCACATCATTATCGTAAAAGTAAAGTCCTGTAACCGCAAAGTTTGATTTAGGCTCTTCAGGTTTTTCTTCGATAGAAACAGCATTCATACTATCATCAAACTCAACAACTCCAAAACGTTCTGGGTCTTTAACTTGGTAACCAAATACCGTTGCCCCAGATTTTTTTGCAGCAGCACGTTGAAGCATTTTTGTTAAACCGTTTCCGTGATAAATATTGTCGCCCAATACCAAAGCAACATTGTCATCACCAATAAACTCTTCACCAATGATAAAGGCTTGTGCCAAACCATCTGGACTTGGTTGCTCAGCATACTCTAAGTTAATGCCTAGTTCTGAACCATCCCCGAGTAAATCTTTAAAACGAGGAAGATCTTGAGGGGTTGAGATGATTAAAATATCTTTAATACCAGCCAACATAAGGGTTGACAATGGGTAAAAAATCATTGGTTTATCATAAATTGGCATGAGCTGTTTTGAAGCAGCACGTGTTAAAGGATACAAACGTGTTCCTGAACCACCAGCAAGAATAATACCTTTCATAATGAAGGACTCCTTTTTTATTGAAAATTTCTTTTCCTTAGTTAGTAATCGATTTATTTTATCATATTTTCACTATATTTGTCAGCTTTTACCGTATGGCAAATATAGTTAGAAGCCTTGTAATCATCCGAATGCAACCAAAACTCTTGATTTTTCAGCATTGAAACGAGTTCTCTTGCAATCAGAGGACCTGTTGTTAACCCAGATGAACCTAACCCGCTTGCGACATAGACCCCTTCTAAATCAGGCACTTGACCATAAAAAGGCGAAAAATCGCTGGTATAGGCTCGGATACCGATGCGATCACTTTTGGAAACAGCTTCATCCACCTTAGGGAAGAACTCACGAGCTTCTGATTCCAAGCGATTAAGCACCGTTTCATCCACTGTCAAATCGAACCCCTTATCGTTTTCATGGCTGGCACCAACAGACACCTTGCCATCAATAAACGGGATGACATCTAGCTCACCTTCGGGCATAAAGACAGGAAGATCTTCTGTTTGGTAATCCTCAAACTGATAATCTAATAACTGACCTTTCTGAGGACGTACATCAACATCATAGCCAAGCGGTTCCAATATTTTTCCTAACCAGGCACCGGTAGCAAGAATGACCCTATCAAAAAGTTGATTATCAATATCATAGCCATTCGCCACTTTTTTCAATCTTACTTCTTTACGCACGACTGGACACGCTGATGCTTGCAACAAGGTCTGCGTCAAAGCTGCACCATCCAATCGAGCTGCACCTGAAGCATAAAGCATTTGACCTTCAGTCTGTAAATCTGGAAAAGCTGCTTTGACATCTTCTTCAGAAAGGATGGTCAAGTCACCGATTAATGGAGACTCCTCAAGACGGCTATGGGCTAGTTCATATAGGTCTTGAAAATGTTCGGGTGTCTTTTTATGAAGAAAGATACCAACTTGCTTATAAAAGGACGTGTCAAAACCATCCTCTTCTAAATCAGAGACCATCTGCGGGTAAAAATCAGCTCCTAGGCGAGCCATTTTATACCAGGCTTTATTACGACGGCGTGAAAACCAAGGACTAATAATCCCTGCCGCAGCTTTTGTCGCCTGACCAAGACCGTAATCAAAAACGGTAACCTCCATATCCTTTTCTTTTGATAAATAGTAGGCAGCAGTTGAACCGACTATGCCTGCGCCAATAATAGCAACTTTCATTTTCTTCCTTTCTAAGTGACTCACCCCAGAGCCACATCCATGACCATCATAATCACAAAGCCCATCATCAAGCCAAGTGTTGCAATATCAGTGTTTCCATTGGTTTGCGATTCTGGAATCAGCTCTTCCACCACAACAAAAATCATCGCACCTGCCGCAAAAGACAGGGCATAGGGCAAAATAGGCATCATGGCAAGAACCAATGCTGCACCAAGAACAGCTCCGATAGGTTCTACGATGGCTGACATAGATCCTAAATAAAAGGCTGCTTTCCGACTTTTACCATCTGCTCGAATGGGGATAGAGAGAGCCGCCCCTTCAGGAATATTTTGCAAACCAATCCCTACAGCTAGGCTGATAGCTCCAACTAAAGCTGGAATAGTAAAATTACCTTGTCCCAGAGCGCCAAAAGTGACACCGACAGCTAAACCTTCAGGGATATTATGTATGGTAATGGCCAAAAATAAGAGGGCTGTTTTCGATAATTTTTTCTCAGGTTGCAAGCCTTCAACCTCTTCAAGACCTTTATCCAAATGCAAATGGGGGACTAGGGCATCGATCAAGCGAATAAAATAGCCGCCTAAGAGAAAGCCTGTCGCTGCTGGAATAAAGGCCCACTTACCATAGGAAGTTTCAGCGTAGGAAATGGATGGCGCTAAGAGCGACCAAAAAGAAGCTGCAATCATAACCCCTGCCGCAAATCCCATCATTACATCTAAGAGTTTACGACTGATGTGCTTGAAGAAAAAGACAATGGCTGAGCCCACAATGGTACAAGACCAAGTAAATAAACCAGCTAATAAGGCTAGAAAAACTACATTTTGTGATGACATCCATTCAATCATAAGCAACCTCTACAAATGTGAAAAGGGATTGGTCGATGATTGGCTTTCAAGGATTTCCACTTCCCACTTCTCCTCTTGTTTCCATTCATTCAGGTGTTTGGCAATTTCAGAGATAAACAGCACTTCAATGTGGTGACCTGGATCAATCGCACAAAGACCATCGGTAATCATTTCCTGTGCTGTATGGTAGTAAATATCTCCCGTCACATAAAGCTGGGCTCCTTTTGCTAAGGCTTCTCGGTAGAAGGATTGTCCTGAACCACCACAGATAGCAACTTTTGAAATGTTTGGGTTCTGATGATCATAGCGCACTAAACGAACACTATCTAAACCAAAGCTATTTTTGACTTTTTTGGCAAAATCCTCCAAAGACTGCTCGGGTATGTCACCAATTCTGCCAATCCCTTCTTGATCAGCGGTTAAAAACAGAGGTTCTGTATTTTCAATCCCTAGCATCTGGCAAAACCAATCGTTAAGACCGTTTGGGATGATGTCAATATTGGTATGACTGACATAAACAGCAATGTCATTTTTTACCAAATTTAAAAGAATATCACGTTGAGGCGATGAAACCAAGTCTTTGATGTCTTTAAAAATGGGGGCGTGTTTGGTGATGATTAAATCAACTTCTTTAGCAATGGCTTCTGCTACTGTGTTTTCACGCACATCAAGAGTCACCATGACCTTTTTAATATCCTTGTCCAAGCTGCCTATTTGAAGTCCAACCACGTCACCTTCCATTGAGAACTCAGGTGGACAGTAAATTTCGTATCGATCTATTAATGCTTTAGCTAACATCTCCAATAACCTCCTTAATCTCCGTCATCTTAGCTGTGATAACATCTCGTTCGGCCTTTTTTTCTTCTGGTATGGAAGAATAAGCATAGGCTAACTTTTCCCACTCTCTTTGCCATTTTTGTTTGAAAATAGTTGTCTTCTCTTCCAAAAGATGTGGACCAAATCTTAATTCACGGCTGGTTAGGGACATACCGCCATGCTCTGCTACAATAATTTCGTAGTATTTTTTATTTTCCGACATAATGGCTTCAGAGACGATTTGAAAATCGTTTTCTTGTAACCAAGTTCGTAAATCATCTTCTCGGTTGTTTGGCTGTAGAATTAAGCGCTCGACGGCAGATAGTTTTTCTTTACCCGCTTCTAAAATATCTGATATGAGGCGACCTCCCATTCCACAGATGGTGATAACCGTTACCTGATCACTTGTCTCAAAAGCACCTAAGCCATTTGCCAGACGGACCTCAATCTTGTCTGACAAGTTTGAGGACTGCGCATTTTTGAGAGCCGATTGATATGGACCTTGTACCACTTCACCCGCAATCGCACGCTCAATTAGTCCTTGTTCTAATAAAGCAATTGGCAGATAGGCGTGGTCACTGCCGACATCTAACAAAACAGAGCCTTTAGGGACAAACTGAGCGACTTCTGACAGTCTCTTTGATAATTGTGTTTCCATTTGTTTTATAATACTCTTTCATTCTTACAATACTACTATTATACCAAAAAACCGCCCTTGTATGGGCGGTAAATGCGAGCTTTTGACAATCTTAAATGCTAATTATCATTCCCCCATATACTCATAGCATTGAGGAAATCATCTGACACGGTGACTTTCTTTGGATCTGCTTCTTCACGCTGTCGCCGTCTTTCCTCCACTTGACGAACGGTTGTGATGCCATCGCGTTTCCAGTTTCGTAAGATAGCATTGATATAATTCCAGCTAGTTTTGTTATTGAAAACTGCTTCACGGAGGGCTTGGCGAACTAAGTCTGGATCAATCCCATCTTCTTTGACTGTTTTGGTTAAATCTTCTAATTCAAAGGGACTTAGAAGTCTCCCCAATTCGTTTTCAAAATCTTGAACCAATCCCTTGAGGGCATTTTCCGATGTTTTTGGAGCTTCTTTTTTGACTTCCAACAGATTATCTAATTTATTCAGAGCTGGTGTGGTATCAAAAATCATTTCAATTTCACCACCAAGTTCAATGGTCTTCGTATCTAACAACTCTTGATCAGTTAAGCGCGAAATAATGCGATTAATATCTGAGACTGTTTTACCAATGCTTTCGGCAATTTCACTAGGAGACATTTCTTCTTTGTGACTGGTATTTTGAAAATAAAAGAATTGCCACACTAAAAAATCTTCAGCTGACTCAAAAATGTTATGATAATTAAATAATAAAGCTGCGGGTAATACTAGATTTCCCTGCTTCATGGCTTGGGTATAGGTCATCAAAATCCTCTAATCATGTGTTTGTAAGTCTTCCAAATGGTAGGGTGTTTCTTGGTAAACTGCATAGTTAATCCAGTTACTGAAAAAGGTTGCCGCAGCTAAACTCCAGCGCATTTGAATCCCATCTTCTGGCTCATCATTTTTATAATAAGATACAGGAAGTTTGGGATTTTTGCCAGCCTTTTGGTCTCTCAAATATTCATTTCCCAGAGTATCACGATCGTACTCCAAATGTCCAAAGCTATAAACTTCTCGCAAATCATCAGATGCTAGTATAGATAAGCCTACTGCTTGTCCTTTGGCTAAAATACTTAAAGCCGTTTTGTCTTTAACGTCTTTTTCTAGAATACCTGTGTAACGAGAATGAGGTGCCTTGAAGGTATCATCAAAGCCACGGAACAAGAGATTGGTAGGATGTTCAACATTCTGATCATAAACACCTGACAACTTCTCTTTAAGAGTGACCTTCTTAATACCATATTTATGATAGAGCGAAGCTTGCGCACCCCAGCAAAGATGTAGGGTTGAGTATACATGATCCTTTGACCAGTCAAATATAGCAACCAACTCCTGCCAATAATCAACCGCTTCAAAAGGGAAGGTTTCAACTGGAGCGCCTGTGATAATCATCCCGTCATAATACCGATGCTTAATATCATCAAAAGTCTTGTAAAAAGTTTCCAAATACTGGACTTCTGTATTTTTAGACTCGTGACTCTCCATGTAAAGAAAGTCCACATTGATTTGCAAGGGAGTGTTCGCCAGTAACCTCAAGAGTTGTACTTCCGTCGCTTCCTTGGTCGGCATGAGGTTTACAATCAAAATTTCCAAGGGGCGAATATTTTGCTGTTGGGCACGTTCATTGTCCATGATAAAGACATTTTCTGAACGTAAAATCGTTAAAGTGGGTAGCTGCGTGTCTAATTTTATTGGCATAAAAACTCCCTTTTCTACCTAGTCATTAGTACTATTATAGTCAAGGGAGTTATAGGTTTCAAATTTGGAAAAACTAGCTCTAGTTATAGTTATTTTTTATAACGATTATCCTGGAAAATTCATCAAAACTTTAGTGTCGTAATCACCGATTGTCTCACGACCTTTGAGCCCATCAAGCTCAATCATAAAAGCGCAACCAGCAACAATACCACCAAGTTTTTCAATCAACTCAATGGTTGCTTTGACAGTACCGCCTGTTGCCAAAAGGTCATCAACAATAAGAACACGCTGTCCTGGCTTAATCGCATCAGCATGCATGGTCAATGTGTCTACGCCATACTCTTTTTCATAGTCAGCTGAAATCACTTCACGAGGTAATTTCCCCGGCTTACGCACTGGCGCAAAACCAATACCAAGTTCAACCGCAACTGGACAACCAATGATGAAACCACGCGCTTCAGGACCAACAATCATATCAATGTCATGATCACAAGCGTACTGCGCAATTTCACGGACAGCATAGCTGTATGCTTTTCCATCTGCCATCAAAGGTGAAATATCACGGAAAGTGATGCCTTCTTGTGGGTAGTTCTCGATTGAAGCGATGTATTTTGTTAAATCCATAATCTTACTGCGATTCACCATTATTCAAATGGAATCGCATATCCTTTCTTATTCTTGAGTTTTCTCAAAATTATTTTTACACACCATTATATCACTATTTTCCATAAGTTGGGAAGTTCAAGTTAGGAAAGGCTAGTGAAAACGCCTTTGAGCGATAAATTATTTTAAGATTCCTTCAGCTAACCCTCGCCATGCCTAGAGTTTATAAGATTCCTCAGGTGACCTTCTTTTATAATCACAAGGGTGAACAGTTCTGCGCCTGTTACCAGGATTCTCCCTACCCCAGCAGGTTTAGCTCTGCCTTCCTCCATCACTGCCATAATCCATAATACTGATAAGGTTTATAGGGCAAATGGTCTACAACATGGTTAACCATCGCATATGGTCTCCCCCAACCAGCAAGGCACAGAGCAGCGCATCTTTGCTACTGTCTCAAAAGCCGCTGACAGAGCAGTTTTATAGGCTGTTGAATTAACTTTGATAGATGGTCACTTGCAACTTGCCACACTCATACTCAATGAAAATCAAGTATTGTTCGCGTCACCGTTCCTCGTATCGAACCTTAATTCATTTGACTGTACTATTGAAACTGATGTTTGATGCTGAAGGTTCGTAGGCTTTCTTTTACGTCGATAACCAGAGAGCCATCTTCAAGCAAACTTGTTTTTTGCAGACTGTTGGAGCCAAAGTTATCACTAAGATATGGCAAGTCATAAAAGCTCAATTGTCCCATCTGATCAAGAAAGGAAATAGACTCAATCGCTCTTCCCAAAGCTGCCTTTTCAAGAAGGTAGCCTTTATCTGGAAATTCTCCTCGTTCTTGCCAGAATTCTGCTTTAAAATGAAGCTGTAAAGCAGAAAGACGTTCGTCTTGCTTCTTCACCATTCCAATATGAAGCAAATAAGCAGCATTAATAGTCAACACTTCATCAGATAAATGGAGATTTATCCTAGCTAAATTTGTCATAAATTACCCCAATAACCAATCGTAGATTTCTTTTGGTGTTCCTAAGGCCATGAGTTCCTGGTATTTGACGGTTTTTTTCAATTCTTGGTAGATCTGGCTACTTTCGATTTCTTTTTTCTCAGCTTCTTTATTGACAGTCATGACGCCATCTTCGATGCTCACAAAGCCCAATTCTTCAAAAACCTGGATCATCTTGACCAAGAGATAATCTTCAATCTTTAGGTATTGACTGAGTTCTTTTAATTTATAGCGAATGTCAAATTCTGGGAATTGGTAGATCGTTTTATATAATTTGGCAAACTGTTGACGCGTGCCAAAACCTGACAAATAATAGGGTGTCTTGATGTTATTTTTAAAATAAATAGCTTCTAAATCATTAGCTGCAAACCAAGTTTTTAGGTCATCAGGATTTTCAGGTAAATCCACTAGAACTGCTGAGTGACTTTGGGATAAATCAGCCGTTAGAGCTGGCACATCAAAAGGTAGACGAGCATTCTTAGCACGAATATCAAATAGTTGAACTCCTTCAACACGCGCATCTACCAACATCAGTTGTAAGGTTGTTTGACCATTCCAAACATTTATAGAAAGTGTCACAGCTAGCTCTAGTTGCTGTGCTTGCTGAAATTCTTGTAACAAGGCACCTTGATTAAAGGCAACCACATCAAACGTTGCACCTTCCTGACTAACCTTTAGTTTTAAATGCGCATTGTTTTGCCCCATGCTTCTAGCCTGTGTGATTTCAAAATCCTTAAGCCAGAAAACAGGCTTTTTGTGATCCATGCCAAAAGGTGCCAAACGCTCTAAGCTCTTGAGTGACTCTAAACTTAAATCAGGCAAGGACAATGCTTCATCCAGTATCAAGGTATTTTTAACACTAGTATCAATCTGCCTATCCTCAACATACTGGCAAAGAATATCAGACAAGGTTTCTAGATTTTCAGCTGGCAACGTCATTCCAGCAGCACCAGCATGACCGCCAAAGGCTGTAAAAATATCACGATGATTATCTAAAGCATCAAAAATATTTAAAACGTCAAGTGAGCGTGCTGAGCCTTTGGCAAGACCATTTTCAATAGTTAGGACAATAACTGTTTGAGAGATATTTTCTAAAATTCGTCCTGCCACAATTCCTAAGACGCCTGGATGCCAGCCTTCTTTGGCTAAAACTTGTACTGGTTTCGTCAAATCGACCATGCTCATGGCTTCATCGTAGATGGTTTGCACCAGTTCTTTACGTTCTTCATTTTTCGCTTTGATGTCTAGGGCAATGGCTTGTGCTTCTTCATCGTCAAAACCCGTTAACAGCTCAATAGCAGGGTTGGGATCAGTCAGACGTCCCAAAGCATTCAGTTGTGGGGCAATGCTAAAACCAACAGTCTCTTCATTGATGGTTTCTGGGCTAATATCTGAAAGCTTTAAGAGTTCTTGCAGACCAATACGCTCAGTTTGTTTGAGCATTTCAAGACCAACCTTAACCATGATACGATTCTCGTCCGTTAAACTAACCATATCAGCAATGGTTCCAATGGCTACCAAGTCCAGAAATTCACTTGGGATAGACTCTAAAAGAGCACAGGATAATTTAAAGGCAACCCCCACTCCTGCCAAATGCTTGAAAGGGTAATTTGCTTTCGGGTGTTCTGGATGCACAATGGCAAAAGCTTCTGGCAGGTCAACAGGCATGCTGTGGTGGTCTGTCACGATAACATCAACACCCCGGTCTTGTGCATAGGTAATCACCTCGTGTCCGGCGACACCATTATCCACTGTCACAATCAGTGAAATGTCTTGTTGCTCAATAAAATATTGATAGACACTTAAGTTGGGACCATAGCCATCCGTGAAGCGGTTAGGCAGATAGACCTGTACCTCAGCTCCCATCATCTCCAAGGTTTCCTTAACGATACTAGCGCTTGTCATACCGTCAGCATCGTAATCACCATACACCAAAATCTGTTCACCCTTTTCAATAGCCTGACGAATTCGGCTAACAGATTTTTCCATGTCGTGTAATAAAAAGGGGTCGTGAAGTTTAGATAAATCCGCATTTATAAAGTCGTCCAAAGCTTCTTCTGTATTAATCCCACGCTCAACTAAAAGCTTGGCAGCAATAGCATCCAGTCCTCTTTTTTTTGCTAGTTTTAAAAAGCCCTCATCTGCTTCTTTATCTTCAATTTTCCAATCGTATTTAGACCTTATCATGTCTCTTTTTTACTCTTTTCTATTCAGAAATCAATCTTTACTAGTATATCAAAAAAAGGTCTAAGAATCATTCTTAGACCATAGCTTATCGACGGAATGTCTTTTTGTTTTTAGTAAGCCCCACGAATATAATCATGGACTTCTTTCCAGTAGAACTCACTAAGTTTTTCCAGTTCTGCACTTGAAAAATTGTTAACAGATGCTGCGGCAATATTACTTGCCACTTGTTCTGGATTTTTAAAGCCTGGAATTACGGTTGAAATACCTTCTTGTTGCAAGAGCCATTTAATAGATGCTTGAGCTAGATTATTGCGATTTTCTGCAATCCAACGTACTTGTTCAACCAAGTCAATAGCTTTTTCAAATGGCAGACCACCAAAGGTTTCACCGACATTAAAGGCTTTGCCATCTTTGTTAAAATGGCGGTGATCATTTTCAGGAAAAATCGTATCTTTAGTGTATTTACCTGACAAAAGCCCGTTTGCTAATGGCACACGTGCTAAAACTCCGACCTCTTGTTTTTTAGCCTGTGCAATCATTTCATTAACTGGTTTTTGACGCAAAAGGTTAACAATAACTTGCAAACTGCTTGCATCTGAATTGTCTAAAACGAATTTCCCTTGAGTATCTGTCTCAACAGAAACCCCGTAATAACGAATAAGCCCTTCTTGTTTTAGCTGCTCCAAAACGGTGAAAACAGCTAAATCTTCAAGAACTTCTGTTGATGGGCAGTGAATTTGGTACAAATCAAGGCATGATGTCCCAAGATTTTGCAAACTATTTTCACAGTAAGCACGCACCTTGTCATAAGTGTAGTTATCTAGGTCAGCAAAATCATCTTTGCGACCGAACTTAGTTGCTACGTAAATACGCTCATTTCGCTCTTTAAGCAGTTGACCAAGCAAACGCTCACTACGACCACTGCCGTAAACATCTGCTGTGTCAAAAAAATTGACACCCTGATCAACCGCAGAATGCAGGCTTTCTAGTGCTACTTCTTCAGACGTATCGCCCCAGTCACCGCCAATAGCCCAAGTTCCTAAACTAACCTCGCTGATTTCCATATCAGTCTTTCCTAAACGATTGTATTTCATAAAGACATCCTTTTGACAGTTATTATACTTTTTCATACATAAGAGACTAGACTTTCAATTGTCTTCTTCAATGGATTAAGGTCTAACACTAAACGAAGACGATTTTATTTATAATTAAATACTTTTCTTGCCATAAAATCGCTAAGGCGTGGGAATAGGGTATAGATTTTATGGGTTGCAGCCAAACTCAAGGGCATGTTAAGCTCACGTTTGTTTTTACCCATCGTTTTAATAATCTTTTTAGCCACATAATCAGGTTTGAGAGTGAATTTTTCAACACTTTTGAGGTAGTCGCCTGACGGGTCTGCCTTATCGAAGAATTTCGTCGCAATCGGTCCTGGATTAACGGTTGTCACGTAGACCTTCTTGTCAGCTAGTTCTAAGCGTAGGGCGTTTGAAAATCCGATTACCGCAAATTTTGTCGCTGAATAAATGGTTGATTTTGCAGAGGCAATCAAACCAGCCATTGAAGCGATATTGATGATATGCCCATGACCTTGCTCAACCATCCGTTTTCCAACGAGCCGTGAGAAATGAATACTTGCTAGGGTGTTTACATCAAACATTTCTTCAATCTCATCAAAATCGTAATCATCAAAGGTTTTGAATTCTCCAAAACCAGCATTATTAACCAAAATATCAATACGACCGTACTGGAGATAAATCTGGTCAATAATCGAAATTACCGCTTCTCTATCTGTAATATCAAGGCCGATACAAGTCTTATTTTCTACATGTCGATACATGTCTTCCAGTTTTTCCTGACGGCGTCCTAAAAGAACCAAGCCGTCTTCATTTGGAAGAAGCTTAATGATTTCTTCAGCAATACCTCCTGAAGCACCTGTTATGACAATAATGCGTTGACTCATAGTATCTCCACCTCATCTAAATCAAAAACAACCTTTACATTTTCAAAGACTTTAGTAGCATCACGCTCCAATTGACGACAGTCTCTAGGTAGAAAACGTGGACTGATATGATTGAGAAGCAACCGTTTAGCTCCTGCTTTTTTCGCCACTTGTGCTGCCTGCATATTGGTTGAGTGACCATGAGACTTGGCTAACTGCTCATCACCTTTGCCGTAGGTTGATTCGTGAACCAAAACATCAGCGTCTAAACCAAGGCGAACACTGGCATCTGTTTTTCGGGTGTCACCCAAGATGGTCACGACCTTGCCTTTTTTAGGTTCTGAAACAAAGTCTTTGGCGATAATTTTGGTACCGTCTTCCAAAACAATGTCTTGCCCATTTTTGACCTTGCCAAACAAAGGACCAAATGGAACACCTGCTGCTTTGAGAGCATCCGCATCTAGACTGCCTTCTAAATCCTTTTGAACCACACGGTAACCCACACAGAATATACTGTGATTGAGCTCTTGCGCATAGACTTGGAATTTATCCGTTTCCATGATTTTACCAAGACTGCCCGCATCAAATTCATGAAAATGAATGCGGTAAGGCAAGCGAGAACCTGTCACACGCAGACTAGACATGACAAAAGACTTAATCCCTTTGGGACCATAAATGTCAATATCTGTCTGCTCTTCGCTGGATTGGAAAGCACGGCTTGACAAGAACCCTGGCAAACCTAAAACATGGTCTCCATGAAGGTGGGTAATGAAAATCTTACTGACTTTGCGTGGTTTAATGGTCGTTTCTAAAATTTGACGTTGGGTACCTTCCCCGCAGTCAAACATCCAAACTTCGTTAATTTCATCTAATAATTTTAAAACTAAACTGGAGACATTTCGCCCTTTGGCAGGCTGACCGGCTCCTGTTCCTAAAAATTGTAATTGCATTGTTTCTCTTCTAATTTGCGGTGATATAAGCTATATATTGACGTTGTTCAAAACCATAGTAAACCTTGCCTTCTTGGGTCTCGAGCAATTCTGACAGCTCGTTTTGGTTAAAACTGGTAATTTTAGTAATATTAGCTTTGAGTTGATAAACTTGACTGAGTAAGGCTGACGCTGGGGTCACATCTTTCTTACCTGACTCATCAAAGCTCATCGGTGACATTTTGATGCGGTCATTTTCTTGGTAAATCTTATAACCTGGAAAAATTTCTGCCAAATCAAAGAAAATTTGGGTACTGATAGGCTCATTTGTTTCAGAGAAAACTTGAGCGATTTGATCCTCATTTTCAAAAGCGAAGCCATATGATTTTCCAGATAGATTGAGTCGGACAAAGGGTTTCTCTTCAGCAAAACTAGGATTGTCTTGGAAAAGATCAAGTGCTTTTGAAATCTCAAAATAATAATCTGTCGCTACTTTTTGACCTTGCTTTTGATAGAGTTCTGCAAAGTAAGCATTGATAACGCTAGGTGGCGGTGTGATAAAAGCCAACTTTTGTTGATCATCCAGTGCGTCTAATTGTCTATCCAAATAAACCTTATCAAGGCTGGTAAATCCACCAAACTTGAGGGCTAAATCAATATAATCAGTCATAAAATTCTTCTAACTTCCATTTATTTTGGCTGGCGATATAGCCTGAAATCTCTTCGACTTCTTCCGAAAAATCATAATGATCTAAAAGCGCCAATTTTTCGAGTGCATAAAGTTTATAGGCATCTTTCTGGTCAACCTTGATTGAAAAAGGCTCAAATAAATCACGAATCTCATCAATAATCAGGTTACGAATGGACTGTCTGGCACCTTTATCTCGTGCTGAAATACGGACATTTGGAAAGGCCGTTGCACTGAAGTTTTCCACCTTGTCCATCTTATTGTAGATAGCCAGACGTGGAATATCCAACATCTCCAAATCTTTGAGTATCTCTAGCACCACTTTTTCATGTTCGCTGTGATTTGGATCACTCGCATCAATAACGTGTAACAACAAATCCACATGGCGACTTTCTTCTAAAGTTGACTTAAAAGCAGCAACAAGCTCGGTTGGCAAGTCTTGAATGAAGCCGACCGTATCGGTTAGGGTCGCCTGAAATTGACCTTTGAGATAGACTTGCTTGGTTGTAGCATCCAGGGTCGCAAAGAGTTCATCAGCTTCATATTGCTTTTTGTCTGTCAGAGTGTTCATAATCGTTGATTTACCTGCATTGGTGTAGCCAATCAAACCGATTTTAAAGGTTTCAGAGTCCACACGCTTGTCCCGGATGGTCTGACGGTTTTTCTCAACAATTTTTAGCTGGCGCTCGATGTCATTAATCTGATTGCGAATAGAACGTCGATTAAGCTCCAACTGGCTTTCACCCGGTCCACGACTGCCGATACCTCCAGCCTGACGACTAAGCATGATACCTTGACCAACGAGGCGTGGCAACATGTATTTCAGCTGGGCAAGATGAACTTGTAGTTTCCCCTCGTGGCTACGAGCACGCATGGCGAAAATATCCAAAATCAACTGCATGCGGTCGATGACTTTAACCCCAAGTTCTGTCTCTAAGTTAGTGTTCTGACGAGGCGTTAAACGATTATTGACAATGACGGTATCAATCTCATCAGCTTCGACCATTTGGCGAATTTCCTCTAACTTGCCTGAACCGACAAATGTTTTGCTGTCATAGCGTTCGCGTTTTTGGCTGTAAAAATTAACAACTTCTGCTCCAGCCGTCTTAGCCAGACTAGCCAACTCCTCCATTGACATGTCAAAGTGCTCGGTCTCTTGTAATTCTACACCGACTATAATGACACGTTCTTGTTTTTCCTGTGTTTCATGCATAGTCTCACCCCCCTTAGTTTAGATTCTTATCATGAAAAAATAGCCCAGAACGGACTATCAAAACTGTCTCTTATTATAGCATATTTTCGGCGTATTCACACTAGGCAATATCTTAGAATACAAAGTAGGCACTAGGAAAATGCATGAAACGATTTTCTAACTAGATGCTTGTTTAAACCATTTTTCTCAAATAGATATTTTCACATAAGTATTCCTCATTTTCATCGAAATGACAACAAAATTTCGCTATTAAAAATATAGTTTTATGAGAACACGTCATCTGAAACCCAATCGTTCTTCATGTATCTATTGGATTTTAGGCTTTTTCCAAAAAATCCTCAACCCTTGTAGCAATCTTCTCTTGAAAGTTTTTTTCAGAAATCTGATAAAAATCTACTGTCATCCGATTTCTAAACCAAGTCAACTGACGTTTGGCGAAACGTCTGGTATTTTGTTTCAAACGTGCGACGGATGTCTCCAAATCCTCCTGACCCTCAAAATAAGGGAAGAGTTCCTTATAGCCAATACCACAAGCAGCTTGAGATTGAGGATAGTGGTCATAAAGCCACTTAGCTTCCTCCAATAAACCATTTTGCAACATGACATCCACACGGGAATTGATACGGTCATAAAGCACCTGACGCTCATCAGTCAATCCGATAACCAGAGCCTCCAACTCACTGTCTTGATTGGTTAAATCCTGTCCAAATTTTGCCAACTCTAAAGCACGAATGGCACGACGGCGATTGAGTTGCGGAATAACTATCGCAAGCTTCTCAACTTTATCAAAAAGCACCTGATCATCTTCTTGTTCTAGTTCTTTGCGATAGTCTAAAAGCGCCTCTTGGTCAAGATTGCCCCCCAGATGATAGCCTTCCAAGAGACTTTGCAGATAAAGCCCAGTTCCTCCAACAATGATGGGCAACTTATCTCGACTGATAATATCATCAATTGCCTCATGAGCCTCTGTTACAAAATCAAAAGCCGAGTAATTCTGCGTCACATGGCGCACATCAATCAAATGATGCACCGCCGCTGCTTGCTCTTTTGGACTTGCCTTGGCTGTACCGATATTTAAGCTTTGATAGACCTGTTGGCTATCTCCTGAGATGATTTCCCCATTAAAGCGCTGGGCAAGCTCAATGCCAAGAGCTGTTTTTCCCACTGCGGTTGGACCTGCTACAACAATAATTTTTTTCTTCATAACGTTTTTTACTTGATATTCTCTCCTATTTTTTAGATAATAATACTATTATATCATACTGAAAATCAAGGTTTTTCTGACCTTATTTTCATAGAAATAGGAGAACTCTCATGTCTAAAAAATTTGATTTTGCTAAAGGTTTAGCAACAGGTGTTATCGCTACTGCTGCTACAGTTGCAGGTGCTGTCTTTGCTGTTAAGAAGACTGTTATCGAACCAGAAGAAAAGAAAGAAGCTTTCATAGAAGAAAATCGTAAAAAAGCCGCTCGTCGTCGTGTAGCACGCTAAAAGCTAAAAAGGTGAGACTTTAGGTTTCATTTAGACCGTTGAAAAAGCTGTCTAAAATGAATAACTTATAAATAGAAAACGAGGAATTTCTCAAACATTGAGCTAGTTCCTCGTTTTTTTTGATTATTTTTGGTTGATAAGGATCAGCACCACTAAAGCTAACACCACAAAGTGTTGTTC
Source organism: Streptococcus thoraltensis DSM 12221 (assembly GCF_000380145.1). Taxonomy (GTDB): domain Bacteria; phylum Bacillota; class Bacilli; order Lactobacillales; family Streptococcaceae; genus Streptococcus; species Streptococcus thoraltensis. The sequence continues at coordinate 251,345 of NZ_KB904587.1, forward strand.
GTTGACGTCAAAATGTGCTTAGGGCAACCATATCGTATAGTCTAGAATAAAGGCTTATCCCCAAAGCTAACTGATTATCAAGCATAGTGTAGTCTTTTGAATCACCTTTGACACATCATCACTTTGGACTTGCTGTACTCAAGTACTATCTGCGTCTCAGCTCCTTGTTCTGAAAGTTATACCCAATGAAAATCAAAAGCAGACTAGGCGACACAGATAGCGGATAGAACTGAAGGTCATCACATCAAGCCAACAAGGTCTGCTTTTGAGTTTCGAAGAGTTTTAATTCATTTGATGATAACACCTCAACTCAAGTATAGTAAAAAAGCCATCGATAGTGATGGCTTTTTTAGCGAGTTCGTCTACGGAACTCCCCACATTATCCTTAAGCTTTAACGTATTCTGGTAGGCTTTCACCGATTGCTTCCAAGCGTTCTTGCCATTCGTCACGAGTCAAGCCGTTTTCTTGAACATAACGGTTGCGGTCATGCGCGCGACATTCTGCTGAGCAACCGCGAACATATTTAGCTTCGTTTTCTTCTGAGACGAAGATTTGTTTATTACAAAATGGATTGGCACAATTAACGTAACGGTCACATGGTGTGCCATCAAAGTGATCTTTTGAAATCACTGTTGGGTTAACATGGTTGATAGGCACTGAGATGCGATCATCAAAGACGTACATTGAACCTTCCCAGAGGTCTCCTTGCACTTCTGGATCTTTACCATAGGTAGCAATTCCGCCATGAAGTTGACCTACGTCCTTGAAACCTTCACGGACCATCCAACCAGAGAATTTCTCACAACGAACCCCACCAGTACAGTAGACAACGACACGTTTTTCCATGAATTTCTCTTTGTTGTCGCGCACCCACTGTGGCAATTCACGAAAGTTACGAATGTCTGGACGAACGGCACCTTTGAAATGACCGAGGTCGTACTCATAATCGTTACGCGTGTCCAAAACGATAGTATCTTCGTCAAGGAGGGCTTCTTTAAATTGTTTTGGATTGAGATATTCACCTGTCAACTCAAGCGGGTTGACATCTTCATCTGAGTAGTCTGTTTCAAGACCAAGGTGAACGATTTCTTTTTTATAACGAACGAACATTTTGCGGAATGCTTGCTGTTCTTCTTCGTCAATCTTGAACCATAGGTCAGCAAAACGTTCGTCGCTGTGTACCCAGTCCATGTATTTTTGAGTTGTTTCGTAGTCACCAGAAACAGTGCCGTTGATCCCCTCATCGGCAATCAAGATACGTCCTTTAAGACCGATTGATTTACAAAACTCCAAGTGTTTTTTAGCGTATTCTTGTGCATTTTCGATTGGAACGTATTTGTAGTACAATAAAACTCTGATTTTTTCTGACATAATAGTCTCCTTTAATCACCTTTGCAATAGGCGTTATTACCTACTATTCTAGCGCTCTTTTTAAGGATTTTCAAAAGATATGACTTTCAAAAACGCCGAAACTGACAAGAACAATCTGCTTTTGTTAAACTGATAAAAAGGAGAAAGATGATGACATACGAATTTTGCTTAGAATACGGAACCTACCCTTTAAAAGATAGCCGTGCTGACCTTGATGAGGAAAATGAGGCACCTGATTTTATCAAGGATAATCAAGACCTAGTGGAGAAAATAGAGCGTCTCAATGACCACTTCCACCAACTATTTCTCGTTATTGAATCCCAATTTTTCTTTGTCGGACACGACAAACCAGACATCTTGGACTTGGTCAAAAAGGAACACGCTCAAATTATCACTATCTTAACTAAAGACTATCCTGATGAAGATATTAGAATCGAGAAATGCTATTGGGAGTGATTGATTTTTAATTGACAAGAGCTGATTTTGTTTCAGACACACTAAAACGGTTAGTTTGACCTCAAGGAACACCCTTTTATAGCGACCAAATATCTGTTCATACCTATAAGGCTTACTAATGAAAAAAACATAATCCACTCCATATTCCATAAGGAAACACCAATAGATAAGGTCGTTGCTGAAAGCACTTAACATGCCTTCAAAATGGGATTTGTCACCTAAGAAAGCTGTCATTCTTTGGAAGTATTAATCATAAAGCCTTGAGCTTATAGCTACGAGTGAAATGACTACTGTATATCTGATAACCTCAATTACCAAACACCTTTAGCTCTAAGAATCACCGCCTAATCAACTCCCCTTTATCCATTTTGTACAGAAAAAGACTCTGACACGCCCATTCTCCTGTTCAATACAGAAAGCTGGCTGCATCAGAGTCTTTTCTTTTATCTCATTAGGTGGGGGGCGTGCCGAGACGTTCTACTTCTTTTTAAGCATTTATAGTCAAATGAATTAAGGTTCAAAACAAGGACTTGAGACGCAGACAGTACTTGATACTCAATGAAAATCAAAAGCAGACTAGGCGACACAGATAGCAGATAGAACTGGAGGTCATCACATCAAGTCAGCAAGGTCTGCTTTTGATTTCCGAAGAGCATAGGTACGGCAAGTCGAAAATGACCATGTATCAAAGGTAATTCAAAAGACTATAACTTGCAAGATGTCGTACTGAAAACCCAAAAAGGTCTGAAGGCGGTTAGATGTGAAAAGGAAGAAGAGCGCTAACTGCTTACAAGATAAGCTGGGATAGACCATTTTAGGGTGAAAACCTAAACATCAAAAGAGGGAGCAAAAGTCGCTCTCGCCAAGTTACCAACCCTTGCTCCACTCTTAAAAATAGATTTGTTATGATGAGACCCTTAACTTCAGTGTTTTTCGACTAATGACAAAAAACAGCGACATAAGCAGCTCATACAAGACAAAAAAGGTTATAAAACAGTGCATAAAGAAAGGCTCTGGCAAGACATTGATAATGGGATCCGTGTAGGGATTAAATAACCAGCTGCTATCACCGGGGAAAAGTATTTGATGAAAAAGCGTAAAAAACTCATTAAAACCGATTGCTACTCCCAATAAGCCAACAAAAATTGGGAAAATAGCCGCTGTTAAATAGAGATTCTGAAAGATAAATAGGGATTTATTTCGCCAGGATTTTATCAAGAAATAAATTGTCGGCAAGCTGGTTATTAAGAAAACCAATTGAGCGAGATGAAACAAGCCTTTGACATCTGAAAAATGCTTAAGCCCATCCTTTGAAGAAGGAAAATCAGGCATAGCCAGCACTTGATGAAAAGGATTTGTTAAATAATTTAAGAGATGATGATAATTTCTTAGTAAGGCGCTTTTGGAAAGCTTAACCACATCTAAGAGATTAAGCCAGTCAATCTCTAAAGGATAAGCCAGCCAAGCTAGATAAATCGTCAAAAGAATGGCTAAGGCAAGAAGCCAAATAATACTAAGCAACGCTAAAAACCGCTGACCAAGAATAGATTTCATGTGTACCTCAATTAAAGTCTATTGTTAAAATGTAATAAGAGTCCACTTCTCTTTTTACCATTCTATAGCTTACCACGACATTCTTAAGGAAAACTTATTTATCTTCAAAGCACCAGTCAGCCAAAGAATCCAAAACGTGTGTCGGTTGGATAGGTAAGGAAGGCACTTCTTCTTTTTTGGTGAAACCTGTCAGAACCAAAAGGGTATCAATATCATTTTTTATACCTGCTGTAATATCAGTCAAGTAATTGTCGCCTACCATAATCGCTTCTTCGCGTTTGACACCAAGACGTTCCAAAGCCTTATTCATGATGACAGCTTCAGGTTTTCCAATAATAACTGGAGAAACACGCGTCGCAGCTTCTAAGAGCGCTAAAAGTGACCCGGCACCCGGCATAAGACCACGTTCTGTCGGAATATTTAGGTCAGGATTGGTTCCGATGAAAAAAGCACCCTTTTGAATCGCTAGTGTTGCTACTGCTAACTGTTCATAGGTCACTTGAGTATCCAAACCGACCACAACGTAGGCTGGATTTTTCTCATCATGGACGTAACCAGCAGCCTCAATAGCCGTTTTTAAGCCCTTCTCACCAATGACGTAAGCTGTTTTACCACGTCTCATATCATCCATGTAATCCACAGTTGCTAATGTCGCTGTGTAAATAGTCTCAAGTGGTGTCTTAACATTGAACTTGCTAAAAAGCATTTCCTGAACCATCTCAGGTGTTCTAGTCGTGTTATTGGTCACCAACATGTATGGAATCTGGCGCTCTTGCAAGTCGGCGATAAACTGCTCACCTGCAGGAATACGCTCATTTCCTTTATAAATAGTACCGTCTAAATCAATTAAATAGCCTTTGTAAGCCATATCTTCCTCTCATATTGTATCAGTCAAAAACCGTCTCCCAATGCTCAGCACGATAGGCTTCATAGCAAAGACGGATTTGTTTAGCAGTTGTCTTATTTTGTGACAATTCGGGCAGTTGATCTAAGTCAAAGTATTTGGCGTCGAGTGTTTCAGAGTTAGCCTGAAAAGCCCCACTAATATAGTGGCAGAGCACAAAATGCTTGATGACCCTGACCGCGGTATTAGCTTGATTATTTTTACGCTTGTCTAACACCGCAACCAAACGCTTGGCAGCTACTTCAAAACCTGTTTCTTCCTTGACTTCCTTGATGGTGTTTGACAAGATAGACTCTTGCACATCGCACCAACCACCAGGAAGCGCCCATAAACCATTAGCTTCTTGGACTAGAAGAATCTTGTCTTCTTCAAAAATAGCCGCTCTAGTATCAATTTTAGGGGTTTGATAGCCATCCTCACTGGCAAAGAGTTCTGTCACCTTCGACTGGGGAATACCTGAAGCTGCACTCAACATTTGACTGGCGATGTCCCGAATTTCCTCATAACGCTCACGGTCAAAGACCTGAGGATTATAGGCTAAACCATTTTGAGCCAGTGCTTGCAAACGCACTGCCCACTCTAACCAAGCTTCTTCTTGCATACTAAACCTCCTCCAAGACAGCTCCCCACTCGAGGATAGCTTGAGCATTGACTTGTCCGTCCGTTGTAATTTGATGACGACTTGTTTTATCTTCTAGAAGCACTTCTGAGACAATATCATGTCCATAATGAATTTCTTTGACATACTTGAGGGCAATGTGTTTAGGATAATGCCCCTTTAGAAAATCAATGGGCATAACGTCATAAATCCAGTCAAAATACTTACTATTATTGACATGCCCATTCATGTCTAAGTCAAAATAGCGAACGTGATAGTCTTTTTTATCAGCATTTTCTAAGAGCGGGTATTTAGGACCACGTTTGATTTTTTTGATAAATTCAGAATCATAGACGTCGATGAGATCCGCTGGAACTGGTGCTACTTTGCGCGTCTTAAAATCAATCAAGACAAAGGTTGTAGCAATCGTCATGATTTTCTGACCATCTTGTCCCAAGATGGCAAAATCACGGTAACAAAAAAGTTTATTGTAGGATTTTGCTTCGGTTTCAATGGTGATTTTTTCCGCAAACTTAGGTAATCTTTCAATGCTAATATCGTAATCCGTGATAACCCAGACTAAACCGTAAGTATCTAGAACATACTGGTCAGACATGCCTAGCTCTGCTGACTGCATACCAGAAACCTGCAAAGCTACTGCTAACAAATGTGGTAACTTGGCACAGTGATTGACATCTGTTTCGTAAAATGGAATCTCATAGCTGGTACGGTATCGTTTTCCCATGCTCGTCCTTCTTTCTATAAGTAATAGGAACTAATCGTTGGCATCAGAGACATCAATGATGAATTTCTCCGCGACTGTGTCTCCTAGAAATAGCCCCTTTTTAGTCATGCGGATGGTGTCGTCTTCATGAATCAAAAGCCCATCCTTGATTAGGTCAGCTACGATTTGACCATAGCGCTCTTCAAATCCGACACCGAATTTCTCTTCAAAATGACTAATAGAGACACCGGATTTTTTTCGAAGCCCAAGGAAAAATTCCTCTTCCATCATTTCTTCTTTGCTGAGAATGTCCTCACCTAGGCGAGAATGCCCATGCTCTTTGATAGCTTTAAGGTAATGTTGAATCGGACCACGGTTGCGGTAACGAACGCCATCCAGGTAACCAGACGCCCCTGCTCCGACACCGTAATACTCCACATTCTCCCAATACATAAGATTGTGACGACTTTCAAAACCTGGCTTTGTAAAGTTGGAAATCTCATAATGCTCGAAACCATTTTTTTCCAACTCATTGATAATATAGGTAAACATGTCTGCCTCAATATCCTCATTTGGCAAATGCAGACGTCCTCGCCTCTGTTTGTTCATAAAGACCGTGTGATTCTCCAAAATCAAACTGTAAAGACTGAGGTGAGGAATATCCAAAGCTAGGGCTTTACGAACATTTTCTTCTACTTGCTCCATAGTCTGATTTGGCAGGGCGTAAATCAAGTCGATAGAAATATTGGTCAAGCCAGCAGCCTTCAGCGCATCAATACTCTCATAAATCTGAGCTTCGTTGTGACTACGACCAATCTGCTTGAGCTGCTTGTCAAAAAAGGTCTGAACCCCTAGAGAAACACGATTGACAGCCGATTTTTTTAAAACGTCAATCTTCTCAGGCGTCAAATCTCCTGGATTAGCTTCAATGGTGAATTCTTCCAGCATCTCTAGATTAATATTTTTCTCTAAATGAGTTAGCAAATAATCCAACTGTTCAGCAGTGATAGCTGTTGGGGTTCCACCACCAATGTAAAGGGTTGTTAAGTCATGAATATCATAAAACTCGAATTCACGAATAAGAGCCTGAAGATAGTCATCAACAGGCTGATTTTTAATAAAGACTTTTGAAAAGTCACAGTAATAGCAAATTTGAGTGCAAAATGGAATATGCACATAAGCTGAAGTTGGTTTATTAGACATATTAATATTTTAGCACTTTTATGATGGCTTGGCACGAATTGAAAATAGAAAAAGCTAGAGAAAATCCTGTTTTTCTGAACGTCATAAGCTAGTATTTCTCAGCTTATCTTATAAAAGGTCATCAATGAGTTCGTCAACCACATCTGCTTCTTCATTCGGTGTGATTTCAGTAACCATAATGCCTGCTACCGCACGCTCAACAAGCCCTTCGACATCAAGCCGAGCTTCGTATTGCTCAACATTTTTTATCTTTGGATTTGTCTTCGGACGATCTGGTGCAAAAATCGTACAGCAATCTTCAAATGGCTGAATGGAAATGCTAAAAGTATCAATTTTTTCTGCTAAATCAATGATTTCCAATTTGTCCATAGTTACCACTGGACGGATGACTGGTGTGCTAGTTACCGCATTGATCGCCTGCATTGACTCCAAAGTCTGACTGGCAACCTGTCCAAGACTTTCGCCATTGATAATCACACGCCCATCACGCTTTGCTCGAATGCGATCCGTAATACGCATCATAAATCGACGCGTCAAGGTCATTAAGTAGGCTTCGGGTGCTTTTTCCTTGATTTCTTCTTGAATTTCAGTGAAAGGCACTTCTATAAATTGAATGTTTCCACCAAATTTTGTCAGCTTACGTGTTAAATCATGGGCTTTTTTTAGAGCACCCGGACTAGTATAAGGGGGACTAGCAAAGTGAACTGCCTCAATATCAACGCCACGTTTAAGAGACAAGTACCCCGCAACTGGCGAATCAATCCCACCAGATAACATGAGCATTCCTTTCCCAGCGGTACCAACTGGAAGCCCACCAGCACCTCTAATTTCTTCGTGTGAAATATAAGCTGCTTCTTCACGGATTTCAACTTTGAGGTTAACATCTGGCTTTTTCATTTGAGCCTTGATATTTGGAAGGACCTCAAAAACAGCTCCTCCAAGGGTGTGATTCAATTGTGTCGAATCCAACTCAAACTGATGATCACTACGTTTGCTTGATACCTTAAAGGTCAAGCCTTCTTGATACAAGTCTGTCATAATCGCTTGAACTGCTTCAGTTAACACAGCCACATCTTTTTCAACACGGTAAACAGGATTAAAAGCCTGAATCCCAAAGATTTGCTTAAGAGACTCAGCTACAGGAGCGTAATCTGCACCGTTTAAGAAAACATGGCAACGATCACGGTCTGCTGTCACCTTTACTTCAGGATAGATTGACAAAACGTCCTGAATGTTTCGGCGTAGCTTATTGATGAAGCGCATGCGGTTCTTCCCTTTAGTTGACAGTTCACCGTAGCGAACCATGATTTCTGAATATTGTAGGTTCATTTTGATACTTTCTATAGTTATCTCACTTTTTGCGTTTTCGCATAAACTTGGTTAAAAATGGTTAAAAATTGCTCGACTTGCCCCATATCATTGTCATCGTCAAGACTAATACGAACGGCTGTTTGAGCGTCCTTGGTTGGAACGTTCATAGAAATTAGGGTTCCAGCAGGTTTTCCGGCTTTTGAGGAGCAAGCTGATGTGGTCGAGATGAAAATATCATGCTCTTCAAAAGCATGGACAATCACTTCGCCTCGCACTCCCTTGATACCAAAAGTAATGATATTGGGGGCAAAGTTATGCTGACCAGAAAACACAAGAATATCCTCATGTTTAGCTAATTCGCTCAAGATAATTTCCTTCATCTTGGCAATTTTAGGCAGAGCCACTTCTTCCTTATCCTTGACTAGGCGTAGAGCCTTTGCCATCGAAGCAATACCAGCCACGTTCTCAGTTGTCGAGCGCAAATCCTTCTCCTGACCACCACCTGTTAAAAGGGGGCTTATCTTCTTCCCAGATTTTTTATAAAGAAATCCTACGCCACGAACAGCGTGAAACTTATGACCAGAAAAAGACGCCAGATCAACTCGGTCTGTTAAATAAAATGCTGTTGGAATTTTTCCGATAGCTTGCACCGCATCTACATGAAAGGTAAGGTTAGGACGGTCAACCAATAGTTCTGAAATTGCTTGAATGGGCTGTATGGAGCCAATCTCGTTATTAACTGCCATAATTGATACTAAAATAGTATCCGGACGCAGTAAGCCTTTCAGAGCCTCTACATCCACAAAACCACGGCTATCAACTGGAGCATAAGAAACCTCAAACCCCTGCTGACCCAACCACTTGGCGGATTCTTTTACCGCAGGATGCTCAATAGCTGAAACGATGATATGCTTACCAAAAGCCTGTTTTTCAAATGCTATCCCCTTAATAGCCCAGTTGTCGCTTTCAGTTCCACCTGAGGTGAAAAAGATTTCATCTGCTTCTTTTCCCAATAGCTCCGCAATTTGTTTGCGAGAGGCTTCTAAAATGCGAGTTGACTGGCTTCCCAAGCGATGCAAACTTGATGGATTCCCCCAAATCTTAGTTGTCACCTCTTGGTAGGTTCTAAGGGCTTCAGGATAGGTTTGTGTAGTGGCTGCGTTATCAAAGTATATCATTGGTTTTTAAGTTCTTTCTATGTTTCTCAAAAATCCTTGATTTATAAGGTTTTAGAGCGTTCGGCGAATTCACTATTTGGGCATTTTCGGCAATTTTCGAAGATTTTTGTTCTTTTTTGCCCCCTGAAATGGAAAAAACCTTGAAGTGTTCAAAGGTTTTTGAGCGAATTAATTATAGCATAAAACAAATCTATATGACAACGAAACAAACGGTAAGTCATTCCAAATTCATTGAACTAGACTTCTCACAAAAAGACCATTCTGACTGAAACAAAAACATCCCCTAGCCTTGGCTAAAGGATACAGAATTACTAAGAACGAGAAATAACTCTTGGTAAATCATAATGATAGTAGGTTATGTTCTTTTAACGGTATTATCTCTATCCAATAGCCCACTTTCGACAAGATAATCGAGCGATTTCGTTACGGTTGCTGAGGCGATACCCAGTTAGCTCAGACAATTGCTCAGGTCTTGCAACAAGAAGGCTAAAGGTATAGTCAAATGAATTAGCTTTCAGACAAGGAACTGAGACGCAGACAGTACTCGCGTACGGCAAGTCGAAAGTGACGATGTATCAAAGTTAATTCAAAAGACTATACTTATCCAAACATCCCTTTGCACCTAAGAAAGTTTATTTTGAACATTTTCTCCAAACTTTTTTTCGGTCTAGTTTAATGTTACAAATTGGGTTTATCCGCTTCACTTAATGACTAATAATTCAATTACTCATCGTCTTCTTCTAACGACTTTTTGTATACTTTATGAATTAAATGAGCTCTTTTAGCTTCTATACTACCTCTACTGAACGGTGTCAAAACAATTGCTAAAATAGCAATTGGCAAGAAAAATAAAATTGAAAAAAGCGCATCACTCATATTACTACCTCACACCTTATCCTTTCTAAATGTTTTTTTCTGTAACCCACTTCAAAAGCCAATATAAGGAGTTCATCATCAATGATGTCACAAATAATACGATAATTGCTAACTCAATATGGACACAATCCTTATAATACATTGTATATCTTGAACAGCAAAATGTCTATCAGAACGTGAATGTATAGTCAAATGAATTAACTTTCAGAACAAGGAACAGAAAAGACGTAGACAGTACTTGATTTTCATTGACTATGAGTAGAGCAAGTCAACAATGACCATGTGTCAAAGTGAATTCAAAAGACGATAAAATCTATCTGCTAACTATCTTTGACAAGTCGATGGGATTCGAACCGACGACAAATCTTTTATGCTTAGTCACCTCTTACCAAGTGGCTAAGAGTACAAAAATAGCTATACGACTGCCATATCATTATTTGAGTTTATCTCACACCAAACGCATGAAGAAAGTTTTGTTTTTAGAAAACGGCAATCATCATGACAATATCAACCAAAGTAGGAAACTTAAAAATAGAGGTAACTGTGATGATTGACTTTATTGTTTCTATAGATAACCACAGTGATGAATGAGATGGTCGTCAACCATGGAAAATCCGCTATGCTTTAGCCACCATCCTCTGGATGATTATTTACCACAGTTATTTGAGAAAGAGACCCTTAAAAAGCTCACTTTTTACCGGTTAAAAAATGGTCTAAGGCACAAAGAGGGTTAGAGAAACTCTTCATGTCTATAGCGTGGTGAGTCTTCAACCATATTAATTTTCAACCCATTTCTTGCTAAAATGAGCACAAGAAAACGAGCCATTTAAGGCTTGTTTGTTATATACGATTAGTTCCTACACTCAAACTTGTAGGCGGAGAGTACGGGATTTTTTATTTTTTTGAAAAGCGATGATAATCGAAATAAATATTTCAGATAATGGGAGGTTATTTCAGTAATAGTTTCTCCAAGAAGACTATTGCTATGATGACACTAATACCGATAAGCCACCGTTTAGTAATACGCCACTCAGCTTCTCGCTCTTGCTTTTCTTTGATACGTTGTTCGAGGAGCATAGCATGTGTTTGAGCAAGGTCATAATTTACTAGGTTATCAATCTTTTTATCCAATAAATCAAAACGTTGTTGCAATAATTTGTAATGATTGATTGAACCTTGTTCGACGTTATCAAATTTCATGTCAATGATGTCTTTGCTATACTTTTCCATAAGCTATCCTTCCATTTATTGTCAGTAGTAATTATTTCAGTATCAGCTCTTTAAAAATAAACATTCCTACGGTGACGCTGATACCAATAAGCCAGCGCGTTGTAATACGTTGTTCTAATTCCCTCTCCTGTTTTTCTTTGATACGCTCTTCAAATAGCATAGCCTGTGTCTTAGCTAAGGCATAATCTACAGTCTCGTCAAGTTTTTTATCTAAGGTATTGAAACGTTGATCTAATAGTTGATAATGATTGACAGATTCTTGTTTGAGTTTATCAAATTTCATGTCGATTATTTCTTTAGAGTAATCTTCCATGACCTTCTCCTTCTAAAATATAACGGCTTTTGTAATACGATTAGATTAACTATATCTACATTCAGCTTTGTTTGGTGAGAGTGTGGGATTTTTATGTTTCTGTCTGAAGTTGGAAAATAGGTGTTGTCGCAGCTTCCTCGCCCGTCAATATGCAGGGACAAACTATTTCTGATTTGTCCACCTAGTGCATCTAAGAAAAACCAATAGCTTCTCTTTTATTTCAGCTGATTTATACCCTAAAACACTAGATAAGCGTTTGCGATAACAACTACCGTCTACTAAGATTGCGTTTTTCATAATTTATCCTTTATAATACAAAAAACTCCTGATTTTATTCCCTTATGGTGGGGTGAATACTCTCAGAAATTGCGTTTACTTAATTTATGATTCCATCATAAGAAATCATCGTTTCCCGTCAACTTCAAAGAGTCACTTTAATAATTCTAATCCAATAACCTGTAAAACCCTTCCTTTACCATCGTCTCATCAGCGATGGTGCTTATTCTTCTAAGTAGTTTCCAACGGCTTCACCGATAATTCTAAAATCACTATCTTTGTCGGTTGATATATTGTCGTAGTTTTTGATTAAGCGATGTAAAATACGCTATTTTCATTGATAACTAATTGTTCACTATCTGCGTCAGCCTAACATTCAAAAACGCCGATACCACCAATCGCACGTTGATGCCCTACAGAGATAACCTTAATAATGCTTTTACGAACTTTTGTTACAGTAATAAAGTTAGTTGTTAAACAAGCTACAGATGAAAACCATCGCTAAAGCTGCTTGCCAAGTTCCCCCTAAGCCAAAAACAACTGTGTAGGTGAAAAGGTATTTTATCCCATTCAAGGGCAAGTGCCTAAGGAACATTGGCGAAAAGTCCCATGATCAAGGTTGAAATAACAGCTGCAATAATATAGTCTTTTGAATTGACTTTGAGGCATCGTCACTTTCGACTTGCCCTACTCATACTCAATGAAAATCAAGTACTGTCCGCATCTTTTCTGTTCCTTGTCTGGAAATTAATTCATTTGACTATAGTAGCTAAGAAAGCAGCTTGTCTTGGTATTCCAGCAACACCCAAAAGACTTAGATTGACAAAGAGAATGTGACTCCTAACAAAGAAGGTCATTAACCCTGCCATCATTTTAGCACAAATGTTCGTATAATTTTCTTTTAAGTTAAAAAACTTTTTCATTTTTTTAAAAAAATCTATTTTAATAGAACGATAATGATATTATATATCAAAAATATTCGTATTTCAATATATTTTTACTCTGAATCGTCAAATCAAGTCAACTTTTCATAGAATGCTTCATAAAGTTTAGGCTTCTCCAAGGTCTATTTCCAAATAACTGCGCTAAATAATCATAAATATAGCCTTGGTTACAGTGATAACTCAAGTTTTTCTTTGAAAATGGAATGATTTTCAAGAAATAAAGGTATAGCTTCCATATGGCATTGAGGTTCAAGGCTGTCTGCTTTTTCAAAGTCTGATTGTGGTTTTTACGGTAAACCACCTCTAACAACCAATGCCCTCGAATACATTTGGTAAAGGTTGTAATGTCCTTCTTGAAACTTAGGATAACATAGCAAATTTCTTCACTTATTACGCCATTTTATCTATAGTGTTTTTCGTCATGCCAATGCCTCGCAATTTCTGCCACTTAGGATGACGCTCTGGTAGACACTTAGCATCATAAGAACTCCCGTAGTCACGTTGCTTGATTTGACTGCGAGATTTATCCACAGCTTGATAATATTGTCTTAGCCAACCTTTCCAGTAAATTAGCAACGCTAAACTATATGTTTAGCCTGCATTAGTAAAGGAGGCTCAAACTTTATTGTAAAAAGAATGCATTTATTTTCCATTTTCACATGATTTTTTTCGAATTAAATCATATAATATAGTCTAAAGGAGGACATCATGTCACAACAGTATTCTCGAAAATCAAAACAAACAGGACAAAAAGAAAAACGTCGTCCTACTGAACACATCAAATCTGGCTTAACAGCCTTTCAAAAAACCTTAGCCCTAATCGGTTCGATCTTATCTATCATTGTCGCTTCTATTACTATTACTAATTTTATTCATAGTAAGGATTCAACCAATAATGATAAATCACCCTCTTCCACAGTTATCATTGAGAATAACGGTGGTCAGGGAGCTTCAAATACTAATTCCGGTGCAACTACTGATACTGAAACCTCATCAAGTAATTCATCAGATTACCAAAGCGATGTCATTAATCCGGACAGCTCTTCAAATACTGATGGCAATGACGCACCTGCTGCATCAACACCTGCCGCTGATACAACCACTCCTTCGGCTTCACCAGCTGATGAGACGGTTGATCAACCTACCGCAACACCATAAATCAATGCGCAGCCGTATAGCAAGCGGTTTATTGTTTCACACCTTCGGAGTGAAACGGATTTGAAGTCACATAATATAAAAAAGATTGGATATTTTTCTCCAATCTTTTTTCTTAGTAACCAAAAACAAAAACTCTCAAAAATGTTGAACGGCTCCCTGTCAAGTAGACAGTCAACTAATAAAAGATGTTAAGCAACCTGATTTCTGAATTCCCCAGGAGTCAGGTTGTTTAATTTTGTTTGATAACGTTGCGTATTGTAAAACTCAATGTAGCATTCCACATCTGCGACTAGCTCTTCATACGTTTTGTATTTCTTGA
>NZ_KB904588.1 GCF_000380145.1 Streptococcus thoraltensis DSM 12221
CAAAAGAAGCATCTTGTTGGCTTATTGTTAAGTGGTGAACGCTTCAAGGGACGTAGTGAGCTCTTAAGACAATTGAAGGAAATTTCAGAGAGATAGAAGAAACCTAGTTTGATTTTTTGCTTGAGCTGGGGGCTTAGAGTCTAATCCATCTGACTTGAATTCAAATTTATACCAGCCATGACAAGTTGAATACTTCTTAATTTTGGGGTATGGCTTACTTAAAAATCAATTGAAAAATAAATAGAAGGTAAGTCATAAAGAATACTGTGCATAAGATAAGTAATAGAATTGAAAATATTATATCTAGAAGTTTTGATGTAACAATGGTTTCAAGGAGCAAAAACAAAACAAAAAGCGGGGCAAAAATTGGTTTCATAGTCTAAAAAGGGAGCATTTCCACAGTTGGAGATGCTCTTTTTCTAATACCATGGTTCATAATTATACTATCCCTAAAACAACTAGAGAGCCATAACTATGTATAAAGAGCATAGCATAAGTCAACTGATTTTAAATCTAAATCTCATATTCTATCTTCCTATGACTCACGAAGGTAGAATGAACTAGTTGTAGACAATAACCCGAGTGAAGTGTTACTTGAGAACAAATCACATATAGGGAGCCCTGTCTTTCATCCTGCTCTGAGACACGCTTTACTTATGCATGTGAAGTATTTTCAGATTGTAAAACAGCACAGATGAACGATGAAGTAATTTCGGTGAAATGGATGATTCAGGACACCTATTATCAGTTATAAAAACATCAATATTTTCCTTAGCAAAACGCTATCATCGCTCTGGAAGATACAGGACATTATGCCTTTAATCTCTTAAACTTCCTTCATGAACAAGACTATCAGGTTTATACCTACAATCCTCTACTCATCAAGGAATTCGCCAAATCACTCTCACTTCGTAAAATAAAAACTGATAAGAAAGACGCTCGTGTCATCGCACTGAAGCTCCTCTCTGACCCTAATCGCGAACAATTCCGTCATGATGATAGACAAGAAAAATTAAAAATTCTTACCAGACATATCCACCGTCTAAAGAAGAAGCAGTCAGATTGGAAAGTACAGTATACACGTTGTTTTGACGTCGTCTTTCCTGAGTTAGATGAACTGATAGGAAAGCATTCTGACTGTGCTTACGAGCTCCTCTCACGCAACCCTAGCCCTCAAAAAATGCTTGATGCGAGATTTGAGAAGCTAATAGACATTAAACAATTAACAGTACCTAAAATGCAAGATATTCTAAAGGTCGCACCAAACGCTATCGGGACAACTTCGCTAGCCCGTGAGTTTGAACTAATCCAAATCATTGAGAATATTCAGCACTATAACAGGCTCACCGCTAAAGCCGAAAAATAAGTCGATGAGCTGATGGCTGAGCTCAACTCGGTCATCACTACTGTTACTGGAATTGGAAATCAATTAGCTTCTGTTATTCTAGCTGAAATCAGAAACATTCATACCTTTGATAATCCTGCACAACTTCAGGCTTTCGCTGGACTTGAACCCGCCATTTACCAATTAGGGCAGATAGACTTATCAGGAAAAATGGTGAAAAGAGGGCCGCCTCATTTGAGATGGGCAATCTTACAGGCTGCTAAGGCAACGGCTCGCTTTTCTCTTGCTTTCTAAGCCTATCTCAGTAAGGGAAGCATTATAATATCGCCATCACTCACGTCGCTAAAAAGCTTATCAGAGTACTATTTAAACTCCTCAAAAACAGCATTCTTTGAGGAACAAAAAGTGAGATAATCAACTTTTAACCTTTGAAAAATAGCCATTTTTCAAAGGCTTTTGGTCTACTCTAAAATCATACAGATTGAAACAAAAAAGTATTTCTGTCAAAACTATTGACTTTTCTTATAGTTTGTCTTTTTAGACAATTGACTTATTAAAGATGAGGTATTCTTTATAGATGGCACCAAACGAGAAGTTAATGCCAAACTTTTTTATACGAAAATTACCTAAAAAAGTGCAAAAATCCTCTCTTACGGTGCTCTAAGAGTGAATTTTTTGTCTATGGATTGTCAGCTCGCTCCTAACAGTCCTTTTTCTTTTTCTCGTGCCTGTTGGTAGGTTTGGTGAGTGCTTAGTAAATAATAGGCTAATTTTAAAAGGTCGTGTGCTATGGCAATGGTTGCTTCCTGTGGTTCTCGTCGTGATTTTAACTGAGAAAATCGTTTGGGATGGGTGAATCATTCTGTCACCGTGTGGCATAGACAGATTGGCATAAACAGCGTTTCAAATAAGCATTCCCATGCCTAATCTTAGTACTGCGTTATTCTTGAACTTTCATGATTTCCTAGGTAAAGCCCTACCTATGAGGTCAAATATCCAGCTGTCGGGAACTGATCCATGTCGCTACCTACTCCCGCAATAAAGATAGAAGCTGTTAGACGGCCAATGCCTGGGATAGAGCCTAAAATTTCCATTTCTTCTTGAAAGGTGTTTAGATAGCTATCAATCTGTTCTTCCAAGAATTGAATTTCCCTTTGATAATGGGGATAAATTCGGAGGACTCGTTAAGCCTAAATCGATGCTGTTCTGGGAAATAACCATCCAGTGCCTTGAGTAAGTCTGGCACTTTTTTCTTCAGACTAGTATCACAGCCTGTCGGACAATTCCCGCATCAATAGCAGATTTGTCACAAAGTAGTCGCATCAAATTCCGATCAGAACTTCCCTTAATATCCTCAATATATGTGGTCAACTTGATGACAACGAATTGTAAGATTTTGTGAATGCGATTGACTTCCTTGGTTCGATCTTCAACGAGATATTTTCGTTGTCGCGATAACTTTCTCATTTCTTGAATCGTTTCATTAGGCACAAAACTTTTAGGAAGCAGGTCAATTCAAGTCAACTTGGCAATACAGAAAGCAGCTTTTTAAAACACTCGTTGTTGCATCAAAATGAGATTCTTCGCGCTTAGGGTGAGTTGACGTGAGCGAACTATGCAAGACACACAACAGTATTGTATTGATACACATCAATACCTGGACAAGACTGATATAAGATGTCCATAGTTTTCCCTCTTTTATCAAATATAGAGGACTTATCTGCTGAGTTCATATCGTATTTTTATACTCATGCTCATAGTGATAATGTTGGGTTCTCGTCAGTAGAGTGGATTTATTTGTCCCTCGGCGTTTAAGGCCAACAAAGTAACAACCACAAAAACTTTACTAGAATTATACACTCAATGACGGATTTGTAGTTTAGTTTTCATATATCGTGGGTGATGACCAAGTAGTCATGAATTTCTGTTCCAACCTCTTTTGGTATTGAAAAACTGTATTTTTTATAGGATTATGCTAGAATAATAGCAATTTTGGATGGAAAGAGGAGATTCGACAATGACAATGTTGCTTTCAACTGCTGAGATTGCAGGATTATCCTTAAAAAACCGCGTGGTAATGTCACCGATGTGTATGTACGAAGTTCACAAGGAGGACGGTCTGCCGACTGCTTTTCACCGTGCCCATTATGGATCGCGTGCTATTGCTGGGGTCGGTCTTATTATTCAAGAAGCAACTGCGGTTGAAGCGGATGGACGTTTGACTAATCGTGACTTGGGGATTTGGACAGATGAGCAGGCAAACGCTCTCTCCCAGATGGTTGATGACTTGCACTATTTAGGAACTCAAGTTGGTGTACAACTAGGACATGGCGGCCGTAAAGCCCATGATGCTATTGACCCTATCGCACCAAGCGCTATCGGTTATGGAGCTGATTTCAGAGAGCCACGTGAGATGACTCTAGAAGATATTGAGCGTGTCAAGAAAGCCTTTGTGGATGCGGCTAAACGTGCTGATAAAGCAGGTTATGACATGATTGAACTTCATGGGGCACATGGTTATTTAATTAACCAATTTTTAGAAGCTCAGTCTAATCAACGGAGCGACAACTATGGTGGTTCCCTTGAAAATCGTTTCCGTTTCTTGAAAGAAGTGGTTGAAGAGATTAAGAAAGTATTTTTTAAACCAATCTGGGTGCGTTTGTCTATGTCAGCTTATGATGAAACTGGTGTACAAAACACTATCGAAGATTACCAACAAATTGGTAAATGGTTAGAAGAACTTGGGGTAGCTTGTTTGGATATTTCAACAGGTGGTCTCATGGATGTTCGTCCTAATATCCCAATTTATGGAGGTTACCAAGCAGGGTTTACTGCAAGGATGAAAGAAGCTGTATCAATTCCAGTAACAGCCGTTGGTCTTTTGAATAGCCCAGAGTTAGGTGAGCATTTATTACAAAGCGCTCAAGCCGATTTAATTTTACTTGGGCGTGGGATTTTGCGTAATGTTAACTGGTTAGCAGATGCTGCAGCCACTCTTCATGATTATGATTATAAAGTCTATAATGATTCTTACCAAAGAGGTCAAATGAAATAACTTTCGTAGTAAATAGTTGTATCTTTCTTAAGATTTCGTTAAAATGGCTTTACATTAACCGTTAGGAAGCTAGCTCTGCTATATTTCCTAAAAAAGAAAGAGGTAAGATATGACTCAAGTTGTAACAGATGCAACCTTTGAAAAAGAAACTGCAGAAGGTCTCGTTTTGGTAGACTTCTGGGCAACATGGTGTGGTCCATGTCTCATGCAGGCGCCAATCTTAGAGCAATTGTCTCAAGAGTTTGACGAAGATGAATTAAAAATCGTTAAGATGGATGTTGATGAAAATCCACACACAGCGCAATCATTTGGTATTATGTCAATCCCAACCCTTCTTTTCAAAAAAGATGGGCAAGTGGTTAAGCAAGTTGCTGGTGTTCACACCAAAGATCAAATCAAAGCTATTGTTGCAGAGTTAAGTGCGTAAATAAGATAAAAACGGTTGAGAAGAACCACTTATATGAACAGTATAAAAAGTTATACACTGTTCATATAAGGAGGTTCTTTTCTTATAGCTAAAAAAGGAAGTAAGTTTACAACCTATTTTCCCGAGTTGAAAAGGCAACACTATTCTGCTCAACTTTTATAAAGTGTTTTTCTCAAGCGATAACTCGCTTGGTCATGAGGTGGTAATTGAGGCTACCGTGAAGTCGGTGGTGGTTCCACCAGTGGACATAGTCATCGGTTTTAATAGTCAGCTCCTCCAGCGAGGAGAAGAGCTCTTGCTGGGTAAACTCAAGTTTGAAAGCACGATAGGTACTCTCAGCCACGGCATTGTCATAGGGACAACCCGCTTGACTAAATGAGCGTGTGATGCCAAACGTCTCTAACCTCTCATCTATCAGCTGGTTATCAAACTCCTTGCCACGATTAGAGTGGAAAATCTTGACTTTGGTGAGGGCATAAGGAATGCTCCGTATCGCCTGTTTAACTAATTCAGAGGTCTTATGCCAAGCAACGGACACCCCAATGATTTCACGATTAAAGAAGCCAATAATCAAGCAGACATAAGCCCACCACTGACCAACTCGAACATAGTTCAAGTCAGTGGCAAGAGCTTCAAGTGGTTGTTGTCGGTCAAAGTGTCTAGCTAGACATTTGACATAGCCGCGTCACTCTTACCTTTTGAATGCGATTTAAAAGAAACTTCTTGGTAGAGAGAAATCAAATTTAGCTTCTTCATGATCCGACGTCGAGATAGTCTGATTCCCTCAACTTCCAGACACTTCTTGATTTTCCTAGCACCGTATAGCCTTACTTTCAAGAAAAAAACGCTTAATCTTTTCTTCGAGCTCATCTTCTGACACAGGTTCGACGGCTTGGTAGTAATAGCTGGAGCGGGGAATGTTCAACCAGCGACACATGGCTGAAATGCTGTATTTATCCTTGTTAGCAGTGATTATTTGCCTTTTTGTGCCATAATCACTGCCGCTTCCTTTAAGATATCTACCTGCATTTCTAGCTCTTTATCACGTTTCCTGAGGGCAATCAGTTTACGTTGCTCATCTGTTAGTTTATCAATGGGTTTAAACGAGCTAGTTGTGTCAGATTGTTCGAAAGTTGAAGGGGTTAAATCATATTCTTTGATTAACTCATTGCGCTTTCTACCTGCTTTGTAAAGGTTTATTACGATTTGTTGTTTGAAATCATCGGTGAAATGATGACGTGGTTTTTAGACATCATTTTCGCCTTGGTTTTTAGTGTAGAACGCTTTATAACTGCTGTCTAGTTTAGTGTAACTTGTTCAAGTCCTTACCATGGAGCAAAAGGATTGGACGTTCAATTCTTTAATGTGGTGAGAAATTGTGGTAGCTTGATTGGTTTGAAACGGCATCTTGTCAGTTTCTTTTGAACGATTTGGACAAGTTTAGGTTCTTAATCTTCAGCATTGCTGAAATTTACACTTTTCCAGTCAGAATGACCTTGTTTAGATACTTTATAAGTTTGTTGTTTGTCTGTCGGTATTTGTCTAATATGCATTGGAGGTAAGAAAAAATCCCATTCTTTTTTCTGTGCGAATGGAATTTGGTTGTTATGACATTGAACGGTCTACTTGGTTACAATTCTTCTACGATTTCTGCTAGCAGCTTATAAGAATGGGCTTGAGCTTTGGGATCGTAAATAAAGGAATGAGCCATGAGTTCGTTAAATGAGAACTTTTTCTGATAGTCTTTCAACCCCTGTAAGACCGTTTCTTTAGAACCGATAAGGCTGCCTTTCATCATTTGCTTGATGACAGCTTTTTCGTTTCGGATTAGCTGATGCGGTTCAAGTAAAACAGGCCCAAAATTAGAAACCTTTTTGGCTTTTACATAATTCTCCCAAATTTCTTCTTCATTCTCTTTAGGAGGTTTTAAACCAGTTAGCTGACCAGTAATTAAATCAAGATTTGCTTGAATCTGTGTGGTTGCTAGGCGATGGGCTTGTGCATCTGTATCAGCAAGAAAAATATTTAAGGTCAGAATAAAGTAAGGTTCTTGGCTATATCTTGATGGTTTGAATTCATGATGGTAGACATCGGCAGCATCCTGCAAGTGAGCAGGTGCAAAGTGAGAAGCAAAAGCATAGGGTAGTCCCAGACGGGCTGCCAAATGAGCGCTGTCTAGACTAGATCCTAGGATATAATAAGGAACTTTCCGACCATCGGCTGGAAAAGCTTTGACCTCTCCGACACCGTCAAAATAATTCTGTAATTCTTCAAAATCCCCTTCAAAATCAATATCCCAAGGCTCTTTACGACGGATGGCTTTCGCAGTCGCCCCATCTGTACCGGGAGCACGTCCAAGTCCTAAATCTAAGCGATTGGGGTAAAGAGCATCAAGTGTTCCGTATTGTTCAGCAACCAGATAGGGGCTGTGATTGGGCAACATAACCCCTCCCGCCCCAATACGAATGCGTTTGGTTTTATCTAAGAGTCTTTGAATCAATAGTTGTGTCGCCGAAGAAGCCAGACTGAGATTGTTATGATGTTCAGCAACCCAGTAGCGGTGATAGCCATAAGATTCGACTTTTTGCGCAAGTGTAATCATGTCGTCGACGGCTTGGTAAAATTCTTGTCCTTGTCGCAATGGAACCACATTTAAAACGGATAGTTTCATAATACTCCTTTGAACTAGATTTTGTTAAAAAAACTTGTTCATTTGTTTTGATGTTGTAAAAAGTATCTTATCATGTTTACGAAAATAGGTCAGTTTTTTGATACCAGAATTAGTCAAAATAATTGACTAATAAAAGAAAATTAGCTAAACTCGATACAATAAAAGAATTTGACTAGAGGAGTGATTATGACGAGGAAACTCACTTTTAATCCTTATATTAGAAGTATGGATGAGCAGTTCAGTCTTTATGAATGGTTTGCCCGTCAATACGGCTTACAGAGAAAGTCTATGCAGATTTTATTTTGGGTTAAAAATTATCCTGAGATGACGGGGGAATATATTACTCAAAAAATTTTGGCGCAAAAAACCTACTCGAGCAAGCAAGTGGTCAACGCAACCATCAAATCTTGGCGTCAAAAGGGCTATATTCGATTATTGGAAAATCCGATAGATAAACGGCATAAGTCGATTCAGTTGACGCCTGAAGGCCAATTGTGGGCTGAAGAGATTTACCAAAAAATATCATTTATGGAGAATCGCGCAACAGCTGAACTTTCAAAAGAAGAACAAGGTCTATTGAATAAATTGACTATAAAATATAATACAGCCCTCAAACAAGAAATGGAGAAAATGTATGATTGAATTTGACCATGTCAGTAAGTCTTTCGGTGACAAAATTGTCCTCAAAAACCAGAGTTTTACCATTGCTGACAGCGAATTTTTGGTCTTAGTTGGACCATCTGGTTCTGGAAAAACAACGATTCTAAAAATGCTCAATCGTTTGATTGATTTAACAGATGGAAAAATTGTCATCGATGGCACGCAGCAAAATCAACTGAATATGCGGCAACTTCGTCTCTCTATGGGTTATGTCTTGCAGCAGATTGCTCTCTTTCCCAATCTAACAGTTGCTGAAAATATCGCCCTTATTCCCAAGATGAAAAAGTGGTCACCAGAGCGAATTAGGGAGCGGACACAATACTTACTGGAGCGGGTTGGTTTAACTCCAAGCAAGTATCTAAACCGTTATCCTAAGGATTTGTCCGGTGGGGAACAGCAACGTGTAGGCATTGTGCGTGCCATTATTCATGAACCGCAGTACTTGCTTATGGATGAGCCTTTTTCAGCCTTGGATCCCATCAGCCGTGAGCAGTTGCAGGTTTTGACTAAAGAATTACATGAAGAGTTTGGAATGACGACCATCTTTGTCACCCATGATGTTCGTGAAGCTCTAGCATTAGCAGATCGTATCGCTGTCCTCAATCAAGGAGAACTCGTGCAATTAGCTAGCCCACAAGCAATTCTTGACCACCCAGCAGATGCTTTTGTGGCTGAATTATTTGGAGGTGTTCGCCATGACTAATTTGATTTTGACTTTCCAAGCCAAATTTGGCGATTGGTTGACAGCCCTTGTAGAGCATTTACAGATTTCCTTGATTGCCCTGTTGGTGGCTATTCTCATTTCTGTGCCTCTGGCTATCTTTCTCAGTAAGCGTAAAAGCTGGGCTGAGGCGAGTTTGCAAGTGACAGGTGTTTTTCAAACGATTCCGTCATTGGCACTCTTAGGGTTGTTTATTCCCTTTATGGGGATTGGTACCTTGCCAGCAGTGGTGGCACTGGTTATCTATGCTATTTTTCCCATTATGCAGAGTACGGTGACGGCTATTGCCAGCATTGATCCCAGCCTGATTGAAGCGGGGACAGCTTTCGGACTGAACCGTTGGGAACGGCTTAAAACTTTTGTGCTGCCGATTAGTATGCCTATCATCATGTCAGGAATTCGGACTTCTGCCGTCATGATTATCGGAACAGCAACTCTGGCTTCCCTCATCGGTGCCGGTGGTCTTGGTTCCTTTATCATGTTGGGGATTGATAGAAATAACAGTTCGCTCATCTTGATTGGGGCGATTTCATCAGCTATTTTGGCAATACTCTTTAACGCCGTCTTGAAATTTTTGGAAAAAGCAAAGCTGAGAACTATTCTGCTATCCTTTGCGATCATGGTCTTTGGACTTTTTATGACCTATGCGCCAGCTATTTTCAAAAACCTTAGCCACCGAGAGGATACCCTTGTCATTGCTGGCAAATTGGGAGCTGAACCGGAAATTTTGATTAACATGTACAAGGAGCTGATTGAGGATGAGAGCGAACTCAAAGTCGAGCTCAAACCCAGCTTTGGTAAGACCAGTTTTCTTTATGAATCTGTAAAATCGGGCGATATTGACCTCTACCCTGAGTTTACGGGGACGGTGACGGGGAGTCTTTTGAAAAATCCTCCGAAGCTTTCCAATGATGCCAAAGAGGTTTACACCGCAGCTCGTGATGAGATTTTAAAGCAAGATGCTTTGGCTCTGCTGAAACCGATGGCCTATCAGAACACCTATGCTCTAGCAGTCACCAAGAAGTTTGCTCAAGAAAATAATTTGTCTAAGATTTCTGATTTGGCAAGAGTGCAAGATAAGCTAGTAGCAGGATTCTCTCTGGAATTCAATGATCGAGCAGACGGCTATCCAGGCTTGCAACGTCTGTACGGCCTTAATTTCACGGTCAATACCATGGAGCCAGCTCTGCGTTATCAAGCTATCCAGACAGGTGATGTCAATATCATCGATGCCTACTCTACTGATAGTCAGATTAAGGAGTATGATTTGGTCGTTTTAGAAGACGATAAACAACTCTTTCCACCTTATCAAGGCGCTCCGTTGATGAAAGATGAGCTCTTGAAAGAACATCCAGAGCTTGAGAAAATCCTCAATCAACTGGCTGGCAAAATCACCGAAACCGAAATGTCTGAAATGAACTATCAAGTGGACGTTAAAGGAAAAGATGCAGCCCAAGTAGCACATGATTATTTAGACAAAGAAGGATTGCTTAAAAAATAGGAGAATCAGATGACAAACTTTAAAGATTTATTGATTGATGATTTAAACCGTGCAGTGGCTCGATTTGAACGTGCTTTTCAGGGTGTCAGCCCAGAGCAGGCTAATCGTTTTCCACTTGCTGATAAAGCACCACAGATTAAGTCCATGACTTGGTTGCTCTGGCACACAGCATTGGTCTTGGATATTCAGATTGCTGAATTGGCAGACCAAGAAGGGCTACTTAAGAAAAACGGTTGGGAGCAAAAATTACCATCAAGTTCCAGCCCAAGCTGGCTTCATACTTTAGAAGAAGCGCAGCAGATTAGAGTTGATAATCTTGATGAGTTATTTACTTATTTTAAAGAAGCCCAAGTTGCTGCCGTAGAGTATATTCAGTCGCTACAAGAAACGGATCTAAATGATATTGTTGATGAGTCATGGACACCAGCTGTCACTCGCGGCGTACGGTTAGTGTCTACTTTAGACGATGTCGCCATGCACTCGGGACAAGTCTTTTATGCAAGACGATTGTTGGGATTAAAGGATTAAACAAGTGAAGGGAGAAGAAAAAATGTTAGCAATCACAGGTGTAACAGGAAAGTTAGGTTCGCTTTTAGCACGAGATTTATCACAAAAAGGAATACCTGCACGACTACTGGCTCGTCGACCACAAGCAGTTGAGACTTTACCACACATGACTGTTTACGAATCTTACTATGACAAGAGTCAGACAACGATTGACGCTTTGACAGGTGCTGAAGTTCTATTTATGGTGTCGGCGCGTGAAGCTCTTGATCGTGTGGCTGAGCACAAGGCTTTGTTAGATGCTGCGAAGAGTGCAGGAGTTAAGCATATTGTCTACACTAGTTTCTATCAAGCAGCAGTGGATGCCACTTTTACCTTGTCGCGTGACCATGCGGCGACAGAAGCCTATATTAAAGAACTAGGTTTCACCTATACCTTTATCCGTGATAATTTTTATATGGATTTTTTCGTAGAATTATGTCAAGAATATGGCGAAATCAAGGGTCCAGCTGGTGGTGGAAAAGTTTCGGCGGTTGTTCGTGAGGATGTCTCAGCAGTGGCATTTAAGGTTTTGCAAAATCCTCAAAACTTTGAAAATCAAATCCTTGATATGACGGGTCCTGAGAGCTTGTCTATGGCTGAAATTGCTGAAATAGTGGGCAGAGCTTGGCGAAAAGAAATCTCATATGTGGAAGAGACGGTGGAAGAAGCATATGATTCTAGAAAAGCTTGGCAGGCAGAAGATTGGGAATACGATAGCTGGGTATCAACCTATACTGCTATTGAAAAAGGAGAACTAGAAGCTGTCTCTAAGGACATCGAACGTGTTCTAGGACGTCCAGCAACTTCCTTAAGAGAATTTTTGAAGTAGGCAATATTTTGCCTGCTTTTTCTTGACTTAGAGTTTACTTCAAGGTTTATAATGAAATCATCATCAAACGAGGAGGACTTATGGAAGAAGCATTCTTACCTTATATTAATACCGAGAAAATGGTTCCTGAAAAAGACGGTTTGCGTCAGTTGATTAGTCAGATTCAAGTCGAAAATAAACCTCTTGTTCAGGAATTAAATACCAACATTCAAACTTATGATTCAGCTAGAAAACTGTTGGAAAAAATCACTGGTCAAAAGATTGACCCAACAACTATCATCAATGTTCCTTTTCAGACAGATTTTGGGCGCCACATCACCTTTGGAAAAAACGTCTACGTCAACATGGACGTCTTCATGACAGACTTGGGGGGGATTACCATTGAAGATAATGTCCTCATTGCTCCACGCGCCAAGATTTTGACGGTTAACCATCCTTTAAAACCTAGTGACCGACATAAATTGGAGCTCAAATCGGTTACTCTCAAGAAAAATTGTTGGATAGGCGCTGACGCAACGATTATGCCAGGTGTGACAGTCGGTGAAAATGCTGTAGTCGCTGCAGGCGCATTAGTGACTAAGGATGTTCCAGCAGATACCCTTGTAGCCGGAATTCCAGCTAAAGTAATGAAAAAATTGTAAAGGCTTGACTTAGAGTTTACTTTAAGGTTTATAATAGAAAAAAGAGGAGTAGGGCATGAATATAAAAAAAGCGGCTGAAGAAGTAGGACTTTCAGCGGACACGATTCGCTATTATGAAAGAATTGGGCTCGTCCCTCCAATTACTCGAACAGAATCTGGTATCCGTGATTTTCAGCAAAATGATTTAGAAGCACTTGAATTTGTCAAATGCTTTCGAGCGGCAGGGGTATCTGTGGAAAGTCTTATAGATTATATGGCGCTTTTTCAAAAGGGAGATAGCACTAGTCAAGCACGGCTGGAGATTCTTCAAGGCGAACATGACAAAATGCAAGAGCGGTATAATGATTTAGGCAAGGCACTCCAACGCCTTGAATATAAAATCAAAGGCTACAAGGAAGGGAGATATTAATGCTAAAAGGTTCTTGCCTATGTGGACAAGTTGCCTGTCAAGTCAATCAATACTCTTGGAAAATCAATAGCAGACGTTGTTGACTTGATCTGATGAAGACAGTTCTATCGGTGTCGCCTAGTCTGCTATTGATTTTCATTGAGTGTAAGTTACAGTTGCCTTGGTTTATTGCCACTACTTCTTTTGCCACAAAACTACAAGTGTAGCTTTTTCAATCGAGTTTACGCTTGAGAAAAGCACGTTTAGAGTTTTAGAAAGAAGTAACAAATTAAGCCCTACGAATCGTTGCATGGGAAGATTCACTACTATTGTCAAAATTGTTCTAGTCAGCTTTACATCTAAAAAGTAATCAACCTGACCTAGTATAGTCTTTTGAATTAACTTTGATACATCGTCACTTTCGACTTGCCGTACGCGAGTACTGTCTGCGTCTCAGTTCCTTGTCTGAAAGCTAATTCATTTGACTATAACTTTGAAAGTTGATTATTGGCTAATTCACAAGACTTAGCGAAACTCCCCTGTAAACATAGTCACCAAGATTTCGAGTGGGCTTTGTTAGATGACGAAAAATAATAGAAAGAGGATATTATGACAAAATCAACAATGAAAACAGCTATTTTTGAATCTGCTGGTCAGATGATTATTGAAGAAGTTGAAAAACCTTCTATTCAAGCTACCGATGATGTGATTATCAAGGTGGTTCGTGCCTGCGTTTGTGGGTCTGATTTATGGTCCTACTCTCATGGCGATGACAAGGGAAGCCACTCCGAAAATTCTGGACATGAAGCTTTAGGAATTGTGGAAGAGGTTGGTTCTGACATTACAACCCTCGTTCCAGGGGACTTTGTCATTGTTCCCTTTACTCATGGTTGCGGGGAATGCGATGCCTGTCGTTCTGGTTTTGATGGAACCTGTGACAATCATGAAATGCCAACTAACTGGTCAAGTGGCTTCCAATCAGAGTACATTCGCTTTCATTATGCCAATTGGGCACTTGTAAAAGTTCCCGGTCAACCAAGTGATTATTCAGAAGGGATGATCAAGTCCCTACTTACCCTAGCTGATGTGATGCCCACAGGTTATCATGCAGCTCGTTGTGCTAATGTTCAAAAAGGAGATAAGGTTGTCGTGATTGGAGATGGTGCTGTCGGACAGTGTGCCGTAATAGCTGCTAAAATGCGAGGTGCCTCTCAAATCATCCTCATGAGTCGCTACGAAGATCGCCAACAATTGGCGCTTGAACTCGGTGCAACTGCAGTAGTAGCTGAGCGCGGTCAAGAAGGTATTGCCAAAGTCCGTGAGATTCTAGGTGGTGGAGCAGACGCTGCTTTAGAGTGTGTTGGAACTGAAGGTGCTATTGAGCAAGCCATCGGAGTCCTTCATAATGGAGGTCGAGTCGGCTACGTTGGTGTTCCCCATTATAGCAACCGTCCAATTGGATCAACTTTTGCCCAAAACATTTCTTTTGGTGGAGGGTCAGCTTCTGTCACAACTTACGACAAAGAATTTTTACTTAAAGCAGTTTTAGATGGAAACATTAATCCAGGAAAAGTCTTCACGGATACTTATAAATTAGAAGACATCAACCAAGCCTATCAAGATATGGCTGATCGAAAAACCATTAAATCCATGCTCGTAGTATCTTAAGAAAACTTTAAGGGAATTTAGATATACTCTAAACATCCTAAACCTTTTCTTTTTCGAGTGATACCCTCACTCAATCATAATCTCTTAAAACCAGGTGGCTCGGCTGTCTGGTTTCCTTATGTTACAATAGACATGAGGTGATTTTATGACTATAAAAGCAGTGATTTTTGATATGGACGGTGTTCTTTTTGACACAGAAATATTTTATTTTGAACGTCGAAAACATTTTTTGGCTCAAAGAGGGATTAGTATTGATCATTTAGCGCCAAAAGACTTTATCGGAGGCAATGTTAAACAAACCTGGCAACTAGTTCTAGGTGATGATTATGATAAATGGGATATTCCTAAACTTGAAGAGGAGTATCGTCGGCAAAAAGAAGAGCAACCTGCTCCCTATCCAGATTTAATAATGTCTGGAGCAAAAACAGTCATTGACGACTTAAAAGCAAGTGGCTATCGTTTGGCTTTAGCCTCAAGCTCGGCTATTCTTGATATTGAACGTGCTCTGAAGGGTTCAGGACTGTATCAAGCTTTTGAAGTTATCTTGTCAGGGGAAGATTTTCCAGAAAGCAAACCCCACCCAGCTATCTATCAAGAAGCCATTACACAGTTAGGTCTTGAGAAAGATCAAGCCCTAGTTATCGAAGATAGCCAAAAAGGGATAGAAGCGGGAAAAAGAGCTGGATTAAAAGTGCTTGCTCTTAAAGATAATCGCTTCGGTGTTGACCAGAGTCAAGCAGATTTTTCTATTGACCACTTAGGGCAACTATTTGATTTTCTTGATTAGAAACTAGAAAAACAGCCTTTCGTGCGGAAGGCTGTTTTGTTTATGACTTGTTTTTATATCTCTAATTTCTGTAGTGGGTAACGCCATGGCAGGGGTTATGATTCTTTTTTTAGATATTCTGCTAACATCTTTTTTTGAGGAGTTGCCATAGGGTAGCTATCTAAATCATCTATCTTAACCCAATGTAGATACTGACTTTCTTGTAATTCTTCTTTGTTAATTAAGCCTTCAAACAATGTCATTGTCCATTTTTGATGGCTAAAAGTATGCTTGAGCTGTCTGAAATTTCGCTCAGTCCAGGTCGGTTTTATGGCATAGCTTTCTTCGAAATTATCTTTTTGTGAAATGGTTTCTAAAAAGGTATTTTCATCTTCAAAAAGACTAGTCTGCTGACTTATAAAGGAGGTTTCTATTAGCGGAAAGGACCAAAAGCCACCCAACAATCGTTCTTGCGTCTTTTTTTCAAGGAGCAATTCTCCCTCTTGATTTCGGATGATAAAGGCCTGAATTTCCAAAGGTTTTGGTTTTTTCTTAGGTAACTTGATAGGATATTTATCATAGGTACCATTGAGATATGCAGCGTTAAAAAAACGAATAGGGGATTCATCAGGTCGAGGATTTTTAGCAGATTCAATATCTGTTCCCAAATCCATCAAAGCCTGATTGAAATCCCCAGGTCTCTCTGGGTCAATCAAGATTTCCATAATAGCTTGGAAAATTTTTCGATTCTTAGGGTCGCCAATATCATAATCCACTTCAAAAAGCCTAGCCATAACACGCATGACATTACCATCAACGGCTGGTTCAGGTAGATTGAAAGCGATACTAGCAATCGCTCCTGCCGTGTATGGTCCGATTCCTTTTAGTGAGACGATATCCTCATATTTTGATGGGAAAGTTTCGTCAAAGTCCGACATGATTTGCTGGGCAGCTTTTTGCATGTTTCGCACGCGAGAGTAGTAGCCTAACCCCTCCCACGCTTTTAGTAATTTTTCCTCTGGCGCATTAGCCAAATCGGCTACCGTGGGAAACCATTCTAAAAAGCGCTCATAATAGGGAATAACCGTAACTACTTGTGTTTGTTGCAGCATGATTTCACTAATCCAAATGTAATAGGGATTGCTCGTACGTCGCCAAGGCAAGTCTCTTTTTTCTTGATCATACCATGCTAAAAGTGTGCGTCGAAATGAAGTAATTTTATCATTGTCCCACATCTCGATACCGTAATCTTTTAAATTTACCATCATAAGTGCAGTAGGGTTCTCCTATATAACATTGAAAATACCACAGGGGTGTCAACTAGATAAAGAAGTCTGAAAAATAATCTAGTTCTTTAGGGCGCTTAATTAAAGCGTAGGGCATTATGGTAATACCTAAATTGTAATCTTTAACAGCTTGATTGTAATCTATCTTAGCTTGTGTCAGCTGGTCTTCATAGCGGTGTATTTGGCTAATCAAAGCAGGTGGTGCACTTTCTTGATAGGTCAGCATATTGCGCTTAAGCCCTGCTAGATGCTCACGGGTTAGTTCAATATCATTGGCAAAACGCCAAACATCTTGCTCAAGGTTTTTGATGTAATATTTTTGCTTGAAGTAGAGCTTACTTGTCGCTGTTATAATAGATAAGGCAAAAACGATACTATTTCCTAAAGGTTGCCATACCGAATGTTCATCAGGCATGATAATATTCCAGACAATCATATAGATGCCCCAATATACCGCAATGTTTAGGAGAAATCGGAGTATGGAAACATTGGGGTTGGCATGTTTTCTAATCACAAAAAACACCTCACTTAAAATGAAAGGATAAGTCATAAAGCTGAAACCTTATATTAAAGGTCTGTAAAAGTTTACAAATAGTATAACATAAAAGTTGCTACATTTTTCTAAAGTCAAGTTTTTTCTTGACAAAAGTAAGCGCATACAATATAATAAAACTATAAAGAAGGATGACAGAAGAAACAGATTTATAGGAGGTAATCTTATGATGAAACCACATGTCGCACGGTACAAGAACGGAGATAGCTAAGTCTCCGGATAAATAGTAGGCAGACTTTACACATTATAACTTTACATTTTTGCGTATCAAAGTGATCACTGATGAAACCTTAAGTATAAGGATTGACTAAAGTACTTTAATTACAAAGTTTCTAGAACTTGTTTTCAATTAGGAGGTAATACTCATGATGGAATTCAACAAAGGACGCTATAAAAACGGAGACAACTTAAGCTATTCTTGAAAATAATTTAAGAAGTGAATCCGATGTAAATAGGTATTAATTATTTCTCGAAATGAGAGATTTGCATTAGTTTTATTTAGATAATAATGGTGGTAAATCACCAATTGAGCTCAATAAAGTCGTCGCGTTACTCAGGGTGTGCTGAAAAAATAAAATATTGTTGATGTCACTCAGGTTGTGCATATATAAAAATCGTAAATTCAGACTTGTTTAAGGACAATATGGAGGAACGCCTATGCTAAAATTTGATATTGGACGTTACAAGAACGGTGACAATTAAGTCAAAGATTATCACAGTCACTCAGGTTAATGAATGTTAAAATGAGGTGAACGATGCTAAGATTTAATATTAGCCGTTATAAAAACGGAGACAAATCCCTTTAATGAAAAATTAGAGGAGGAAAATATTATCCAGAATATAAAAAACGAAATTAACAAAGGTTTTAATGACGCTATGTACTCCTTATGAAATCACTCGTATGAAAGGAGAATTATATTTTAGGCAAATATTTTACACATTGAAATGAAAGAGATACTTACAAGCGTGCAGTAAGTATCTTTTTAATTTTGTGAAAGTCTTGACAATGCTAGCCAAAGTGTTAAAATAATCATGTTAAGCCGATTTAGCTCAGTTGGTAGAGCAACGCACTCGTAACGCGTAGGTCACAGGTTCGAGCCCTGCAATCGGCATAAATAGTTAATCATTTAATATCAAACTAGTATTACATTCTATGTATATCAGGGACTTATCATTTTTACTAGATTGAATAAAATTTTAGAAAGTCAGAAATGTTAGGCCAAATTTTGACCAAGAGTCTGACCAATGGTTAATGTAGACTAAATTGACATAATAAAGCCTACTAATTTTAAAGGTTAGTAGGTTTTATTATGTTTATTATTTTGTCTAATAAAGTCTTTTATGATGGATTTTAATGGTTTGTGTTTGCATTGTTTAGCTGTCATACAAAAAATCTCCAAACGCTATAAAAGAGAGGTGTTTAAGCCCATTGTATAGCGAAAGGAGAAGTATGGGAAATAAAACAAATAGTTTATCGCATGCAAAGTGGACATGGATGAAAGCCAACATCTTTAGGCGCTGGCTGGTATTATGGGCTTATAGGCCTTGCCCAAACCACCCGTCGGATGGTTATGATTTGTTCATCTTTTTATCCATATCATCGTGTACATGATTAGTGCTTATTTTGGGCAAAAATCATTTCAAGAAATATTTATCATAAGATAGTATCTTGAGTCTCGTTTTTTTATACTCCTAATTAGCCTTAGTGGATATGCGACTGTTACTCACAGATTATTTTTTAGACCGTATTGCAAATCTATTCCTAAGTGATCGCGTAGTGTCTCTCCCTCGTAGTCGTCGTGAAAAAGGCCACGTTTTTGAAGTACGGGAATCACTTTTTCGACAAAATCTTTAACACCTTTTTGACTATCTGGTACAATTGAGAATCCATCGGTAGCACCTGCTCTAAACCATTCTTCCATAAAATCAGCTACATCATCAGCTGTTCCAATGACAACGGGGTGGTAGTAGATAGCTCCGTGTGCTAATACATCTCTTGGACTCAGTTCTTGTTGGATTAATTCAACAGCTTTTGGTGATCGAGGATCGAGTGGATTAGGGACTGCAAAACGACTTACGGATTCCAATAATGGTTTCGTCGTATCCACTCCTGTTAAATCAATGCCAATCATTGCTGATAAATAACGAATTTGTCCTTTGTACTCATCTTCAGTCATGAAATCAAGCAATTCACGGCGACGAGTGATCGCTTCGTCATAGGTATTTGCCACCGAAACCATAAAGCCAGAAAACATCTTGATATCGTCCGCAGATCTGCCATGCCTGATAGCACTTTCTTTCAATAAACTTCTATAATCTCTAGCTTCTTCAATAGTAAAAGGATTAGCGTAAACACCGCTGGCATACTTACCAGCCATTTCAATCCCTTCTTGACTTGGTCCCGCTTGAAATAAAGGTGGCTGTCCTTGTGGACTAGGCGGAATTGGAAGAGGACCTTTTGTTTGATAGTATTCTCCCTGATAATGAACTGGCTTAATAGCTTTACTATCCATGAATTCTCCAGAGTCTTGATCAGCCAGATAAGCTTCCTTTCCGAAGCTTCCCCATAACGATTGAACAGCTTCAATCATTTCGTCAGCCATTTCATAACGAGTTGTTGTATCAGTAAGTGAGGCATTCCCAAAATTATAAGCAACTTCAGGAGTTCCTGTCGTTACAGCATTCCACCCAACACGTCCACCACTCATGACATCTAGAGCTTTTAATTGTCGTGCTAAGTTATAAGGTAAATTGTAGGTGGTTGAATATGTTGCGACCAATCCAATTTTATCGGTGTGAGATGCAACTGCTGAGAGTAGTGTCATTGGCTCCATGACAAACATCGGAGATTTACGATCCACATCACCACTAACACCAGCACCTACACTTGCTGGTGTGTCTGCGATAAATAAGGTATGAATTTTTCCTTTTTCAGCTAACTTTGCTAATTCAATATATGTTTTAATATTGGTAAAGGCTTTGGGATCTGAATCTGAATAGCGCCAAGATAAGGTCTCTCCACCGTAGCCCGTTACTAACATCATAGCTAATTTTAGCTGTTTGTTACTATTATTTAAATAATCTTCCATATCATACCCCTATTTGATTCCATTCATTAGACGATCGATAATAGTAGCTACTGGATCGATACTGTGAATCATTGAAATCCCTAAACCAAAGGACGCAAAGCCATCAGATAAGTCTCCGTCAAGCATACCCTTACGCATACCTGAGGCTGGGTTGGAAGCTTTGAAAATATCTTCGTTGCTTTCCAGATTGTGATCCATTTCTGCA
The DNA here is from genome assembly GCF_000380145.1 of Streptococcus thoraltensis DSM 12221. Classification (GTDB taxonomy): domain Bacteria; phylum Bacillota; class Bacilli; order Lactobacillales; family Streptococcaceae; genus Streptococcus; species Streptococcus thoraltensis. The sequence goes on from NZ_KB904588.1 coordinate 20,352, forward strand.
AGTTTATTTGGCAACTTCCCAGGAAGTGAACGATAATAAGCTGGTTTGGTACGATACAATAACATATCAGTTGCATCCGATTTTAATAATTGTTCTTTGATATTATCAGCCATTCGAGATTCTTCAGCTGCAAGAAAAGCCGTTCCTGCGAAAAGTCCCTCTGCTCCCAATGCCATAGCCGCTTTTGCAGTTCGCTCATCGGTAATCCCTCCAGCAGCGAGAACTGGGACACGTCCTTTAGCTGCATCCACAACTAGAGGAACGATTGAGAAAGTTCCAATGACTTGACTTGGTACTTGACCACCTTCGTCAAATCCTGTTGCCACAATGATGTCTGCCCCACCGTTGATAGCTTCCTCTGTGGTTTCAGCAGTTGGTTCTCCTCGGTAAATAACCTTGATTCCAGCTGCTTTAAACTTTTGAACCCATTCTTTTGAAAAAGCTCCTACCATCACAGCCACTTCAACCTTCTCTTCAATCATCATATCGAGCATCGGTTGGGTATAAATATCATGACCATTGACAGTTGGGATGACATTAATACCGATTGGATTTGAAGTGATTTTACGGGCGATTTTCACTTCACGACGCATATTTTCAACGGTTTCTTCAGGAGTCGTCGCTGGAGTTGTTTGACCAGCGTTGATACCTAAAACTCCTAGACCACCAGCCTTACTAATAGTTCCAACAAATTTTCCATCCGTTAACCAACTCATTGGTCCTTGGATAATTGGTTTTTCGACTCCTAAAATTTCTGTTACACGATTTTTCATTGCAATTCCTCACTTTCTTTTATAGACTATATAGTACACCTGTCATAAAAACGAAACAAGGACAGCTAATCACCATTTGTCCTATAAGTGACAAATAACATCTAACTGTCATAGAAAGTGAGATTTTTTAATGGATAAACGCTTTGAACGAAGTGAAAAAAATATTTGCCAAGCATTTTTAGAATTGTTGAAAAATAGCAGTTACGCTAAAATAACGGTCAGCGATATTTGTCGCAAGGCTGACTGTTCTAGAAATACTTTTTACCTTCACTATGATAGCAAGGAGCACTTAATGACGGCTTTACTATACGATATTATTGCCAACATTGAAAAAAGTTGTCGTCCTGTCGTCAAACAATTTAGCAAAATTGGTCTAGCGGAATCCCGCCAATTTACAGATCAAATTTTAGAAGCAATTGCCGAACAAAAAATAGCACTTAACATACTATTTGGTCAAAAAGACTGGCATTTTTCGCAACAGTTGGGTGAGGTATTACTTAATGCAAGCATTGAGGAGGCTGAGAAACTTAATCAGACATACAATCTGCCACATTTGATTTATTTTACCCACGGTATTGTGGGCTACATTCACCATTGGCTGAAGACTAGTATCTCTTTGGACATTGCTCAAGAAGAATTGCATCAAGCTGTTCATTTTAGTTTTCAAAAATAGACATTCAGCTTTAACCCCCTCAAGTTATTCACAAAAAGACTTGAGGGGGTTATTCTAATAATTAATAACGATTAAAAAAGTCTGCAATTTCCTTGTATGCTTCATAACTTTCTGGTAAATCATACATCATATAAGTATGAAAAAGACCTTCTTTTACGATTAATTTAACATCTACACCAGCTGCTTTCAACTGAGCATACATTCTAGTTGATTCATCTAATAGAATTTCTTCCTTGCATGCATGAAGTAAAACTGGTGGCCATCCTCGTAAATCTGACTTAATAGGTGATAACACAGGATTATTAGGATCTCCATCTTTATAGTATATTTCTGACATCATTTCTGGAAGATTAAGATTAACAACTATTTCTGTAGAAGCATTGGAAGTCATACTATCTGATTGGTATAAAGCATCAACGCTGCCACTAATAGCGCAAACAGCACCTGGCATAGATATCCCTTCCTGTTTCAAGTAAGCACATAACGACATGACCAGAGCACCCCCAGCGGACTCTCCGATGAGAGCAATATTTTGGGCTTCATATCCCCTATCTAACAGCCCCTTATAAACATTGACACAATCCTCAATAGCTGCTGGCTGTGAAAACTCCGGAGATAATCTATAGTTCACACTATATGTATTCCTTTTCGTTAAAGATGCCAAATTCGCTAACATAAATCTTCCTGAATAATGGTGTCCCATAACCATTCCTCCGCCATGAATATGAAGAATAATTTTTTCAGAATGATTTTCAACTGTAATTTTCTCAACTTGAATACCATTAATTTTCAATTCTTTATGTGACGTATCTTCGGGAAGAGGTTCTAAAACAATTCCTTTTTCAAAATTTTGTCGCATCATATCAACATTTAAATGATGAAAGTCAGCTATAGGGACATAGACTTTTTTTAAGTGATCCATAAATTCTTTTGTTTTTGAACTAACCATTTCTATTTCTCCTTTTTTCATTTTCTTTAACAATTGTTGGATATTTCTTTTCTAAATTATAAAATAAGAAACACAACAAAATAATAACAAAACAAATCCCTAAGGTATGAATATTTAAAAAACTTATACTATTAATTGATGACTGTGATTGAACAATGACATTAGGATTGTAGCCTCCTATTGACAGTACCATCCCCATAACTGCTGATCCTAAAGCTGCTCCTACTTTACTACCAAAGGAAGCAGCACTATTAGTCATACCAATTAATTTATAGTCGAATTTGTACTCATTCCATTCACTAGTATTCACAATCATAGGGAGCAAAACAGTACTCAAAGCCGACGTTGCAAATGTAACACCCGAATTACCAATCATAAAGATATAAAGATTATACGGGTCAATCAATCGAATCAAAACTCCAATAATACCAACAACGACTCCAATAATACCTGTTATTTTTAAGCTTGTTTTTTTAATAAGATAGGGCATTAGTAAGAAAGATATGATAATGATTGGAACAGTCGATAATGTAATCGCTGCGACCAAATTGTCATTTCCTAAAATCCATTTTGCATAATAAGGAAGGGTTGCTCCTTGCAATACAAAAATAACAAATAGAAAAAATTGTGCCACCACTGTAGATACCCAATATTTATTGTGGAGTAAAAACTTAAGTGACGTTAAAAGTGACAAACCATCATCACTATTTTTAGTTGACTCAGTATTATCAACATAACGTTCATGCGTGCATTTGTAGCAAATGGCTAATAGTAAAGACCCCAAGAGTCCTAAACCTGCTGCAAATATTATCCATGACTGTTGAGTCCCACCTAATAGATTGGTAATAGGGAGAACCGTTGCACCAAATAATATACCGACAACATTATTAAACACTGTACGCATATTTCCCATTTTACCACGTTCTTCCAAACTTTTAGTTGTGTAATTTATCAATGCAAAGTATGGAATTGTGATACCAGTAAAAACAACTGCTCTTGCAAAAAACATTGTTATAATAGCATAAAGATTTTTGAAGAATGGGCTAATATCTGGTACTAAGGTTAGTAAAATAATGGATAGAAAAACCGGAACAATCATTAGTTTTAACCAAGGCCGTGATTTTCCTTCTTTGAAGTGAACTTTATCAAATAGTCTTCCCATTATTAAATCGGAAATCCCATCACTTAGAGTCGAAATAAGCATAATTAAACTTACTGAAGCAACCGATATACCGACCTTATCGGTGTAAAAGTAGGAAATATTACTACACATTTGACTTATACAATTTATAGCAGCCATGCCGGATGCATCTCCTAAATATTCTTTCGTCGAAACAACTTTAGGAATACCATCTTTATCCAAAATAGCTGAGAAATTATCGTTTGATTTTTTTCTCTTCATGAGACATTTTCCTTTCTAAACTGAAACCTTTCAAAATGACTTTTGACTTCACTTTAAAAATTGACTTTTAATTTGTAATTTTTTACAATTTTCTACAATAAACAAAGTAGAAAAGGAGATACCATGTTAAGTAGTGTCTACTTTGAAAACACTTCTCTTCCAATACCAATAAAGGGTATAGCTGACAGTTTTGCATCCATCATTAATCGTAATGATGCCAACAATGATACGAGCCTACATTGGCATAATAGCCTCGAAATTGTCCTCGTACTTGAGGGATGCGTAAAAACAATCGTTAATGGTAAAACTGATATAATAGCAGAAAACCAATGCCACATCGTTAATAGCAATGCCATTCATTCTGCCGTCAAACAAAATTCTGGTAAGATACAGGCTCTAGTCCTTCAAATCTCTGATAATTATTTAAAAAATCTTTTACCTCACAATCAAAATTTTACTTTTCTCATCCAAAAAGATAACACCGCTTATCAAGAACTGGTAGAAACATTACATCAAATCGTTCCACACCTTACGGCACAAACTCCCATATCACAATTTGCATTGGCTAGTTTGGTTAATCAAGTACTTTTTTTATTGTTTTCCAATTTTACAGTAGAAACCACTGATAACGAATCCTTTTCAGGAGAAATCATTGATTATATCAATAGTCATTATACTGAAGCACTCTCTTTGGATGATTTAGCAACTATATCAGGCTTTCAAAAGAATTACTTTTGTCGGAAATTTAAGAAAGAGACAGGAGTTTCTTTTACTTATTATCTCAACAACGTTAGATTGAATGCAGGACTGTCACTCCTCTCACAAAAACAAAGTACTGCTTTAGAATGTGCATTAGAAGCAGGTTTCGCTTCCGAAAAAAATATGATCTATTGGTGTCAAAAGATTCATCATTGTAGCCCAAATGAGTATGTTAAGCAACTATTGACAGTGTAACCAACCAAACTGATCATGTTCTTATAATATCAACACAAAAATAAAAGCGCTTCCATTTTTGTGCTTGATTTTTCCGATATATTATCTTTTGCGGATATTAATATATAAGCTTCAATAAATTTAATTGACTATCAAATATAAATACTACAGAAATTTTAGCATTTAATTTTTTGTACTATTACCTAAGGCAGACACTAATTTCGGAAGTACTGTTCATTTTAGTTTTTAAAAATAGACGAAAAAACACCTTGAGTTTAATGGCTCAAGGTGATTATCATACTCAATAAGATACTAGTTTAGAAGCTCTTCAATCGCTTCTGCGATAGGGGTTTGTGGGCGTCCTAAAAGTGTCTCAAGGTCTGTACGTGTGACCTCCAAAGCACCATTTGCAATATCATTTTGAATCGCTGTTGCAAAATCTGCCTCATCTTGTGGAACACCAGCTGCGAGAAGACCCTTTTTATAATCATCCAAACTAAGTGAGACTTCCTCAACGTCTTTTTCTGTCGCTTCTTTAAAAGCTTGATAGAGATTCTGATAGGTGATTGCTTTACCAGAAAGTTCTAAGATGTGGTTTTCATCAAAAGGTTGTACCAAGGCATTAGCTGCGGCTTCTGCTAAATCACGGCGAAGCACCCACCCAACCTGTCCTTCTCCAGCAGCATAAACGAATCCTTTTCCTGCTAAAGCAGTTTGGAAAATACCAGATTCGTTTTCAAGATACCAGTTATTTCGTAAAATCTTATATGTTATTCCTGATTCTTTAATGAGTTTTTCAGTTAAGATGTGATCAGGAGCTAGAATAGAGTCAGAGTTTTCACCTTTTGGAATACTTGTATAAACAATTTTTTTAATCCTCGCTTTAGTAGCTGCAGCAATAACGTTTTGATGTTGCACATTGCGCGGAGTTTCTTGACCTGGTTCGCCAGAGACAAACATTAGGGTTGTTATGCCTTGAAAAGCTTTTTCCAAGCTTTCTTTATCTGTATAATCTCCAATTCGGACATCAAACCCGTCCTTTGCAAAAGGCTGACCTTTTTCTTCAGAACGCACTAAAACAGCAATATCTTCTTTTGGTGTTTGAAGGACAAGATTGTCCAAGATACCTTTTCCAAGGTGTCCTGTGACACCAGTGATTAAATAAGTCATATCATTCTCCTTTTCTATATTGTCAAGTTAAGTATGACAATTGAATGTAGACCATCATACACCTATATAGTAATAACGTCAAGAAAGGGATTTTGTTATTTTAGAAAGGGATAATATCAATATTGGAAGAGATTTGTAGATGAGGGTTTATTATTTTTGCAATATATTATCATTTGGGAATTTGAAGAAGTAAAGACTGAAGAGAGTATTAAAAAAATTGTATGAAGCGTCTAATTAAATAAATACTCAGTTTGTGATATTATCTTAAAATCTGGCTGTTTTTAATGACTTATTGTGCCTAAATTTACTTTAAAAAGACATCACAATACAATTTAAACATTGAGTTATCAGTGCTTTTAATCTGTTACCTTTATGTAAATTTCTGGGAGATAGTTTTTTTCATAAAAAATTTTAACCAATAATAGAAAAAGAAAATCCTTGCCATTTCATTTCCAAACTGGTATAATAACATCTTGTGAGAATACCTCACTTACCCCTTGCTAGGTCTTGGGGTCATTAGTCCAAAAGGAGGAAATATCAATGGCTAAATACGAAATTCTTTATATTATTCGTCCAAACATTGAAGAAGAAGCAAAAACTGCTTTGGTAGAACGTTTTGATTCTATCTTGACTGACAACGGTGCTACAATCGTTGAATCAAAAGATTGGGAAAAACGTCGCTTTGCATACGAAATCAAAGATTTCCGCGAAGGTCTTTACCATATTGTTACTGTTGAAGCTGAAGATGCCTTTGCTCTTAACGAGTTTGACCGTCTTTCAAAAATCAACACTGACATTCTTCGTCACATGATCGTTAACCTCGAAGCATAAGAAGGTAGTTTATGATTAATAATGTAGTACTTGTTGGTCGCATGACCAGAGATGCAGAACTTCGTTACACACCAAGTAATGTTGCTGTTGCAACTTTCACCCTTGCAGTTAATCGTAACTTCAAGAGTCAAAATGGTGAACGTGAAGCTGATTTCATTAACTGTGTAATTTGGCGTCAGCCAGCTGAAAATTTGGCTAACTGGGCTAAAAAAGGTGCCTTAATTGGTGTCACTGGACGCATCCAGACACGTAATTATGAAAATCAACAAGGCCAACGTGTCTATGTAACTGAAGTTGTTGCGGATAATTTCCAAATGTTGGAAAGCCGTGCTACACGTGAAGGTGGTTCACAAAGCGCTTATAATGGTGGTGGCTATAATAGCCAATCATCAAATAGTAGTCCTTCACCTTCATCACAAACACCAAACTTCGGTCGAGATGAGAGTCCATTTGGCAATTCAAACCCAATGGATATTTCAGATGACGATCTGCCGTTCTAGGATGGACATTAACACTATAATATAAGGAGAAAATAACATGGCTCAACAACGTCGTGGCGGATTCAAACGCCGTAAAAAAGTTGATTATATCGCAGCTAACAAAATTGAATACGTTGATTACAAAGATACTGAACTTCTTAGCCGTTTCGTTTCAGAACGTGGAAAAATTCTTCCTCGTCGTGTAACGGGAACTTCAGCTAAAAACCAACGTAAAGTGACAACTGCAATCAAACGTGCTCGCGTTATGGCTCTTATGCCTTACGTTAACGAAGACTAATTCGTTAGAACGCTCCCTCTTTAGGGGAGCGTTTTTTGCTTGTAGTGGGGGACGATTTACATGGCTCTTTGTCACAACTGCAGTAGGTGACTTATAGCTAGACAAGAGAGGAGATGTCTCTATCTTATCGCTTTTTGTATGTTTAAAGTGATGAGTATCTTACTTCTAAAGTTAGCACAATTTCGAAAACCAAGAGCTGGGCGTTTAATGGCTTTGGTGAGTTTGTTGCTAGTTTCGTGTTTAGCATTGGAATAGGGGAAATAGGGTGATTGAAGGGCTATGGTGATATAGTCTTTGTAATTCTTAGACGTCCTGAAGACAGTCTGAAATATAGTGGTTCCTGACGTAGCGTGTTCTGCCATGAATCCGAAAAGTGTAGGGGCTTTTGAATAGAAAAAAGACTTCATCAACGAAGTCTTTTAGTTATTAATTATCTTCTAGGTGCAGCTTGTGCGGACATGGCGCTCAAGATGTTGTATTTTTTCTTGAAGTAGTAGCGTACTGCGAAGGCTATTGCTCCAATTAGAATGAGTAAGAGTGGCGGTAATTGTGGGTTGATAGCTGCTGGTAACAAGGTAGTTGCGCTAAATAGAAGGAGCCAGCCGACCATGAGAAGTCCTAAGAGAATGATGCTTTTCCAAAAACTTGGACGTTGGGCTTTTTCTTTGCCCATATGGCGGTAGACATAGTAGTAGGTTGCATAGAGAAAGGCTCCACCCCCAAGACCAACAACAATCAGTGTTAATATCCCGTAAGATTGGGATTTGCTGTTGTCGAGCGCAAGGATACCTAGGATTAAGCCAAGAAAACCAAGCCAAAAGAGAGAAGCATCCATCCACATGAGCCAAGGATTAGTGTTTTTAGCTTCCTGAGCTGCAGCCTTTTCCTCTTCTGCTGATTTAGTGAATTGTGCTGCCCATGAAGTTGGAGCGCCGAGGAAAGAGCGAGCTGGAACGCCATTTTTTTGATTTTCTTCAATACTTGGCAAAATATCTTCCAAAATCGTTTTAATTTCAGCATCCGTTTTACCATCTTGAATTAGTTGTTTAGTTGCAATGTGAATAAATTCTTGATTTTTATGAGTGAGATTGTTTAAATCCATGATAATCCTTTCAGAAATGGGAATATTTAACTGATAGTTAATTTTGTAAAATGCGTAGAAAGCATCAGATTGTTAACAAGATTAAGCCAGCTAGAAATAAATGTGTCGCCTCATCTTATCTAGTTAGTTTCTAGAATTGAGTTGTCTAGGCTATGGTATCTTACCCTTAAATTGATGATATAGTCTTTTGAAGTAACTTTGATACAGCATCACTTTCGACTTGCCGTACTCATACTTAATGAAAATCAAAAGCAGACTAGGCGATCCCGATACAGATAGAACTGAAGCTTATCAAATCAAGTCAACAAGGTCTGCTTTTGACTTTCGAAGAGTATCAAGTATTGTCCGCGTCTTTTCTGTTTCTTATTTGAAAGTTAATTCATTTGGCTATATTATTTTGCGTAAAAAGCTAGTAAGATGTTTTGGGAGGGTCTGATTAGTAAAGAGGTTATGACCTCAAAAAGCAAAATCGCTATCAATTGTTTCTTGACTAACCTGATTTGACGAGTGGCTTTACTGCTGATAAATAGCAAATATCAAAACCATTTTTTTCTAATAAAGTAAACCACAACCATCATACTAAGTACAGAAGCGATAAAGACAATGTACCAGAATGCATGTGGCAGACCATTTAGAGGTAGCCAGTTATTTTGGAAGTTCATGCCGTAAGCTGAGAAGATTACGGTTGGAATATCCAGTGCCATGGTCATCAGAGCCAAGGTTTTCATGATCGTGTTCTGGTTATTATTGATGATAGCAGCAGAAGTTTCTGCCATTGCATTCAAGACATTTTCGTAAATGCCAGCCATCTCGATAGCCTGTTGGGTCTCAATTAGGGTATCTTCAAGTAAGTCTTCATCCTCAACGTATTTTTTGAGGCTTGATGTATTGCTGGAGAGTTTTTTAACGATTCGCTCATTCATCTTGAGTGAGGCTTTTAGGTAGACGATGGATTTTTCCAATTCCATCATGTCAATCAGCTGTTCGTTACGAGTGGCATCTTCCAATTGAGCTTCGATACGGTCACTCTGACGGTCAATAGAACGCAAGGCGGTTAGATATAAAATGGCGTTGCGATAGAGCAGTTGAAAAATGAATCGTGTCTTCATAAAAGTGTAGAAACTTTTAACGCGATTATTTTTAAACTGATCAAAAATAGATAGTTCTTCCAGACAGGTGGTAATAACAGCGTTTTCAGCTACGATAATTCCCAAGGGGATAGTCATGTAGTAGTTTTTGTTATTACGCTCTTCATAGGTAGGGACGTCGACGATAATCAAGGTATAATCATCCTCAACGGTGATACGAGAAGTTTCCTCAATATCGAGAGGAGCTCGTAAATCGCTAATATCGATATTGAAGCGCTCGGCTACTTGATGGGATTCTTCCTGGGAAGGGTTGACCAAATTAATCCAAGCACCTGGCTCGAATGTATCGATTTCTTTGAAGTCAATTCCAGTTGACAGAAACATTTGTTTCATGTGCATTCCCTCCTTAAGTTAGAATTTAGCCATACTCACCTATTATACTCTATTTTAGCTTTAAAAAAAAGCAGAGTCTGACGATTCTTTTTACAGTAAAAAAATCTGATTTTGTTATAATAGAGTAATCCTAAGCAGTTTCTTAACAAATCATGACATTTTAAAATCTGATTAAAGAATTTATCGGAAGATGCCTTAAATGCTTTAAAAAAGCTAAATCTTCCTAAACTTTTGAAACTCTTGGAGCTCTTTTTAAAAGATGAGGAGAAAAAGTCACTCAGTTATTAGGTTTTGAAAAATGCTTGTTTAGCTTCTGAATAACAATGAAAGGAATTGAACACGCCCTAAAAGCTATGAAAAAAGAAACGGGCTTGGAGGAAAATTCTCTGTAGTCGTTTCTTGTTTCTACGATGCAGTTGATGGGTTTTGTATCTTATATTATGCAAGATAAGTTAGTGATTCATGGGGCACGCGCCCACAATTTAAAAAATATTGATGTGGAGATTCCACGAGATAAGCTGGTCGTAGTGACGGGGCTGTCTGGTTCTGGGAAATCTTCATTGGCTTTTGATACCATTTATGCTGAAGGACAACGACGCTATGTGGAAAGTCTTTCTGCCTATGCCCGTCAATTTTTGGGCAACATGGAAAAGCCTGATGTTGACTCGATTGATGGACTTAGTCCAGCTATTTCTATTGACCAAAAAACAACCAGCAAAAATCCTCGCTCGACTGTTGGTACGGCAACAGAGATTAATGACTATCTCCGTTTACTATATGCGCGTGTGGGGACACCTTATTGTATCAATGGACATGGCGCCATTTCAGCCTCTTCTGTTGAACAGATTGTTGACGAGGTTTTAGAATTGCCCGAACGCACCCGGATGCAAATCCTTGCCCCAATCGTTCGTCGCAAAAAAGGGCAACATAAATCTATTTTTGAACGGATACAAAAAGACGGTTATGTTCGAGTTCGTGTAGACGGCGATATCTTTGATGTGACAGAAGTTCCCGAGTTGTCTAAGAGTAAAATGCATAATATCGAAGTGGTCATTGATCGCTTGGTCAATAAAGACGGTATCCGCTCACGTCTCTTTGATTCTGTTGAGGCGGCTTTGCGTCTAGGCGATGGCTATCTTATAATTGATACTATGGATGGTAATGAGTTGCTATATTCAGAACATTACTCATGTCCTGTTTGTGGCTTTACTGTCCCCGAGTTAGAACCTCGGCTGTTCTCATTCAATGCGCCATTTGGTTCTTGTCCAACTTGTGATGGCTTGGGAATGAAGCTGGTGGTGGATTTGGATATGATCGTGCCAGATGTGACAAAAACCCTTAGAAACGGAGCTTTAGCACCGTGGAACCCCATTTCGTCAAATTACTATCCAACCATGCTTGAGCAAGCAATGACTAGCTTTGGTGTTGATATGGATACTCCTTGGAAGGATTTGTCTGATGAGGATAAGGACTTGATTCTCTACGGTTCTGGAGACCGTGAATTCCATTTTCATTATAAAAATGACTTTGGTGGGGTACGTGATATTGACCTCCCCTTTGAGGGAGTGGTGACTAATGTTAATCGCCGTTACCACGAAACTAACTCGGAGTATACACGCAGCGTTATGCGTGAGTACATGAATGAGCTGACTTGCTCGACCTGCCACGGCTATCGCCTCAATGATGCTGCGCTGTCGGTGCGTGTTGGAGGAGCGGAAGGGATGAATATTGGACAGATTTCAGAACTGTCCATCGAAGATCATCTAAAGCAAATCTCACGGTTAACCCTCGGGCAAAATGACGAAATGATTGCTCGTCCAATTCTTAAAGAAATCACTGACCGTTTGACTTTCTTGAATAATGTCGGTCTTAATTACCTAACCTTATCTCGAATGGCTGGAACCCTATCAGGCGGTGAAAGTCAACGTATTCGCTTGGCGACACAAATCGGTTCGAATCTTAGTGGAGTCCTTTATGTTCTTGACGAGCCTTCTATCGGACTTCATCAGAGGGATAATGACCGTTTAATTTCCAGTTTGAAAAAAATGCGTGATCTTGGAAATACGTTGATTGTCGTGGAACACGATGAAGATACGATGATGGAAGCGGACTGGTTGATTGACGTAGGTCCAGGAGCTGGTGCGCTTGGTGGTGAGATTGTCGCTTCGGGAACGCCTAAACAAGTTGCTAAATCGAAAAAATCAATCACCGGTCAATACCTATCCGGTCGAAAAGCAATCCCTGTCCCAGAAGAACGCCGTCAAGGGAATGGACGTTTTATCAAGGTTAAAGGTGCCAGTGAGCATAATCTTCAAACGATTGATGTAAAATTCCCACTTGGCAAATTTATCGCCGTTACAGGTGTTTCAGGTTCTGGAAAATCAACTTTGGTCAATAGCATTCTCAAAAAAGCTATCGCACAAAAATTAAATCGCAATTCTGATAAACCAGGTAAACATCAGTCTGTCGAAGGCATTGAGCATATTGAACGCTTGATTGACATTGACCAAAGTCCAATTGGTCGCACGCCTCGATCCAACCCAGCGACTTACACAGGTGTTTTTGATGATATTCGTGACCTGTTCGCCCAAACTAATGAGGCTAAAATTCGTGGTTATAAAAAAGGTCGTTTCTCCTTTAACGTTAAGGGGGGACGCTGTGAAGCCTGTTCTGGTGATGGGATTATCAAGATTGAGATGCACTTTTTGCCAGATGTCTATGTTCCTTGTGAGGTTTGCCATGGTACACGTTACAATTCTGAAACTTTGGAAGTGCACTACAAGGGAAAAACGATTGCGGACATTTTAGAAATGACCGTAGATGATGCGGTGGAATTCTTCGCAGCCATTCCGAAGATTTCCCGTAAAATCCAGACCATAAAAGACGTTGGTCTAGGCTATGTGACACTCGGTCAGCCAGCAACTACTCTATCAGGTGGGGAAGCTCAACGGATGAAACTGGCTAGTGAATTGCATAAACGCTCGACTGGCAAATCCTTCTATATCTTAGATGAACCCACAACAGGACTTCATACGGATGATATTGCCCGATTGATTACCGTTTTGAATCGTTTTGTGGATGAAGGAAATACCGTTCTTGTCATTGAGCATAATCTTGACGTTATCAAGACAGCAGACCATATCATCGACCTTGGTCCAGAAGGTGGTGTCGGTGGAGGACAAATCATCGCAACAGGAACACCAGAAGAAGTGGCACGAGTGGAATCTTCTTATACAGGGCAATATTTAAAAACCAAATTATAAAATGACAACCAAGCTCACTTTAAGGGCTTGGTTTTTCTTCAAAATATCTACTTATCCCCTTTGAAAATCAAATTCAGACCTTATTGACTTGATTTGCTGAACTTCAATTCTATCTGCATTTTACCGTTGCTGCGCTTATCTCTCACCAATTTCATCTGAACTCATTCGGTAGCATGACTGTTGCAGGTGCAGCCTTTATTGGTTCGGGCGCTATCACACAAGATAGTTAGACTTATTTTGACAAAGTTAAAGAAGGAGCGATACTTTCATTGGAAATGACTAAGGAAATATGACAAGTACTATGTTGACAGCAGCTATTGCAATCTGGATGGGTAAAATGATTAAGAGACCTTTCGGGTCAGTAGAGTTTGTCTTGACTTCCTTTTCTTTTAAAAAATGAATTATTCCCCGTTTTTGGGGGATTTTTTGTTAAAATAAGGTAAGTTTAATTCAGGAGGTTAGCATGGATTCTAGGATTGTTCGTTTTGAAGAAAAATTAGCTCAATCAGGTTTGGATGCTTTTTTAGTGACAGGGCAAAATAATATTTACTATCTGACTGGTTTTTGGGGGACTGAAAGCACTGTTTTCATCACTCGAAATCGTCGCATCTTTATGACGGATGCTCGCTATACATTGATTGCCAAGGAAGTCGTTGAGGGATTTGACATTATTGAAACGCGTACGGCTTTGGCTGAAGTTTCTAAAATAATTAAGGAAGATCAACTGTCCAGAGTTGGTTTTGATAGTCAGGTTTCATATGCTTTTTATGGGCAATTGACAAGTTTGTCACCTGCTACGGAGTGGTTGCCTCAGGCGGATTTTGTAGAAACCTTGCGCGTGATAAAAGACAAGTCGGAGATTGAGACTATTCGTCAGGCGTGTCAAATTTCTGATAGGGCTTTTTTAGATTTGCTTGATTTTATCAAACCTGGTCAAACGACAGAGTTGCAAGTGGCTAATTTCCTTGATTTTCAGATGCGTAGCTATGGTGCTTCGGGTGTGTCCTTTGAGACTATCGTGGCTTCTGGTTACCGCTCTGCTATGCCTCATGGGGTTGCCAGTGACAAGGTCATTCAGTCGGGTGAATCCTTAACCCTTGACTTCGGTTGTTACTACAAGCATTATGTCAGTGATATGACGCGTACGATTCATATTGGACATGTAACGGATGAAGAGCGAGAGATTTACCATATTGTCCTTAAAGCCAATCAGACCTTGATTGACCAAGCAAAAGCAGGTATGACTTATAGAGATTTTGATGCCATTCCTCGCCAGATTTTAGAGGATGCGGGTTATGGAGAATTCTTCACACATGGTATCGGTCATGGCATTGGTTTGGATATTCATGAAAATCCATTTTTCCGTGGTAGTGAGGATAAGCTGGAGACTGGTATGGTAGTAACGGATGAACCAGGAATCTACCTGCCAAACAAATATGGGCTTCGTATCGAAGATGATTTGGTCATTACAGAAACTGGGTGCGAAGTATTGACCAAAGCCCCTAAAGAATTGATCGTATTGAAATAGGAGAGAAAGATGGAGAGACTATCCTGGCAAGATTATTTTATGGCGAATGCTGAGTTGATTTCTAAGCGTTCAACCTGTGATAGAGCTTTTGTAGGCGCTGTTTTGGTTAAAAATAATCGCATTATTGCGACTGGCTATAATGGTGGCGTTTCAGCGACAGATAACTGTAACGAAGCAGGCCATTATATGGAAGATGGGCATTGTATTAGAACGGTTCATGCGGAGATGAATGCTCTTATCCAATGTGCCAAAGAAGGAATTTCAACAGATGGCACTGAGATTTATGTGACGCATTTTCCTTGCTTAAACTGTACTAAAGCTCTTCTACAAGCGGGGATAAAGAAAATCACTTATAAAGCTAACTACCGACCACATTCATTTGCTATTGAGCTTTTGGAGAAAAAAGGTGTGGCTTATATTCAACATGATGTGCCTGAATTGACCCTAGGAACTGAGGACGAGTCGCAAATGTGAGCATAAGCCATGAAAAATATTTTGATTTTTTACAAAAGCTAGTATTTGTGCTAAAATGAAGTGATAAATAATTTTTACAAAGAGGTAATAATAGAATGATTGAAGCAAGTAAGCTTAGAGCAGGTATGACTTTCGTAACATCTGATGGCAAATTGATTAAAGTTTTGGATGCGAGTCATCATAAACCTGGTAAAGGTAACACTATCATGCGTATGAAATTGCGTGATGTGCGTTCAGGGTCAACATTTGACACGACTTACCGCCCAGATGAAAAATTTGAGCAAGCAATCATTGAAACTCGTCCTGCTCAATACCTTTACAAAATGGATGATACAGCATTCTTCATGGATACTGAAAGCTACGACCAATACGAAATCCCAGTAGCAAACGTTGAAAATGAATTGCTGTACGTTTTAGAAAACGAAGAAGTGAAGATTCAATTCTATGGAACAGAAGTTATTGGTGTGACTGTACCAACAACTGTTGAATTGACAGTCGTTGAAACACAACCATCTATCAAAGGGGCAACAGTTACTGGTTCAGGTAAACCTGCAACTCTTGAAACAGGTCTTGTGGTTAATGTTCCTGACTTTATCGAAGTTGGTCAAAAACTTGTTGTTAACACTGCTGAGGGTACATACGTTTCACGTGCCTAATGCCAAGGTAAAGAAACTTATAGTTGAGGTTTTTCACTATGAAAAAACCTGTTTAAACTATAGTGACGAAAGGAAAAGCTATGATTACTGAAAATATTGGTGAAATCGTTATTTCGCCACGCGTATTGGAAGTTATTACAGGGATTGCTGCAACTAAGGTTGAAGGTGTTCACTCATTGCACAACAAAAAAGCAGCAGATACGCTAAGTAAAGCGAGTCTTGGTCGCGGTGTTTACTTGAAGAATGATGAGAGTGGTGATGTTATTGCCGACATCTATGTCTATCTTCAATATGGTGTCAGTGTACCAGCTGTTTGCATCGCTGTACAGAAAGCTGTCAAAGCAGCTGTTTATGATATGGCTGAAGTAACAGTTGCTCAAGTAAATGTTCATGTAGTTGGAATTGTCCCTGAAAAGACTCCAAAACCTGATTTGAACAGTCTCTTCAGCGAGGATTTTTTGAATGAGCAAGACTAGTAGTTTTACTGGCTCAAGACGTGATCTCCGTGAACGTGCATTTCAAGCCTTATTTAGCATGGAGTTTGGTGGTGAATTTTTACAAGCATCTGAATCAGCCTATCTTCATGACAAGAAAGTTGAGTCTGAGGAAAATGTCGAAGTCCCAGCCTTCTTATTGAATCTTGTTAATGGCGTTGAAAGCCATAAGGGTGAATTAGATGCCTTGATTTCAGAAAAATTGCGTAAGGGGTGGTCTATTGAGCGCCTAACCCTAACGGATAAGACCATGCTTCGTCTTGGTTTGTATGAGATTAAGTTTTTTGAGGAAACACCTGAACGCGTTGCCTTAAATGAAATTATCGAGATTGCTAAGAAATACTCAGATGAAACCTCTGCTAAGTTCATTAATGGTCTCTTGAGCCAATTTATTGTTGAATAATTGAATAGTAAAAAAGCCTTTCAAGCTAGTCTTGGAAGGCTTTTAGAAGGTTTTCACAAGTAGAATTTAACATAGAAATTTTGATGAAGAGATTGTCCTGTTCACTTTTACCTCATCCAACACCTGAGCCGTGTCATGATGACTACTTGCTATTATGGAATCATTTGTCAAGCAGTCTCTAGCCTATCGGGTTTTTAAAAAGCATTGGCGACTCTTTTAAAAAGATAGTTGAAAGCTCTCTTATAAACCTTTCTATTCACGAAAATTTAGACAAAACACCGCGTGAGATTATAAATAGGGCTCTAGCTTTCTCAAACGAGCTTCGTTATTATTAGGACCTCTATCAGCTACTGTTATGGCATTTTCAAGAGAAGAATTATAGTCTTTTGAATTAACTTTGATACATGGTCACTTTCGACTTGCCCTACTCAAGCAAACTAGATGATGCCGATGCAGATAGAACTGAAGCTCATCAAATCAAGTCAACAAGGTCTGCTTTTGATTTTCGAAGAGTATCAAGTACTGTCTGTGTCTCAACTCCTTGTTCTGAAAGTTAATTCATTTGACTGTAAAATACTTATACAAAAGAGAGAACCAATCTGATTCTCTCACGCTTAGTTATCGTCATCTGCTATAGTTGCATATGGCTGATAAGACGATTTGTTCTAGGTTTTAGCTAACTGTATAAATTCAGCAGCTATTTTTGTAATCTCACTAAACTGTTGTTTTTCTGCTAGCTGATTAAATTCGCCCCCGATACCAATGATTGAGGCGCCACTATTAAACCAATCTTGGGCATTAGTCAAGCTGACACCGCCTGTCACCATAAGGCGAACTTGTGGCAAGGGACCCTTGATAGATTTAAGAAAACTAGTTCCTAAGCTACCGCCTGGAAAAATTTTAATGATTTCACACCCAGCTTCAAGAGCGGTTGTAATTTCAGATAAAGTCATACATCCAGGTAGATAAGGAACGGTATAGCGATTGCAAATGGTTGCTGTATTGGCATTAAAAGAGGGTGATACAACAAATTTAGCGCCAGACAAAATAGCTAATCGGGCAGTTTCTGAATCTAAAACGGTTCCTGCTCCAATAATGATATGTGGTTCAGCTTGGTAGAGGTCATTCAATGCTTTGATGACCTGGCTGGCTTCAGAGTTGGTATAAGCTACTTCAACAGCAGTGATTCCACCTTCTATACAGGCTTTGGCTGCTTGGATAGCTTCATCTTTGGTATTTCCTCTTATAACGACAACAACTTTTTGTTGCTCAAGTTTTAATAGTATTTCAGATTTTATCATAACCTTCTTCCTCAACGGACAATATCATTAGTTTGATGAAGTACTTTTTTGACGTTTTCTGGCGACTCAAACATATTGTCTCCAGAAATAGTACATTTGAGACTGGCAGCTGCAACAGCAAAATTGACGATGTCTTGAGGGACAGCGTTTTGTAACAACTGATAAAGTGCGCCAGCAACGAAGGCATCACCGCTACCAATGCGTTCTAAGATTGGCGTTGTTATTTGCTTTGACACAACGAATTGTGCTGATTTATTGTATAGATAAGCCTGATAGCTATTACGTCCCCACTCATCTTGTAGCCGACTGGTGTGAAATATAGTTTGCAGGTCGAATGCTTTTGTTAAGTCAAGCATTCGTTTTTTAATATCCTCTTGACTAGCTGTAGAACGATCGAAAAAGCTTGTATCGCTTTCTGATAGCATCAGTGGCTCTATTCCAAAACAAATGTCAATGTTTTTTGCAAAATCTGAAAAAACATGTTTAGCTTCGAGTGGATCAATAAGATGGCTTCTAAAATTGAGGTCTAAGGAGAGCAATACCTCTCTTTTTTTAGCTTCTTTGATTAGTAATTTAGTAATATCCCTTAACTCTTTGCTTAGTGCTAGCGTGATACCGCTAAAGTGAAAAATACTAACATTATCAAAAAGCGCATCGAAATCAATACTATCGGTCTTTAAATAATGGAGGCAGGTCAAGTCTCTATCATAAGTAATTTCACCTTGGCGACAACCATAAGGAGGCTGAGCGAAATAAATGCCCAAACGGTTATCGAGTTGTTGAATTGCTGAGACATCAATATGATTGGAACTTAAAAAATTCATAAAAGTTTTACCAATCGGATTGCGGGGTAGCGCCGTCAATAGCCGAGTATCTTGCTCAAATCCTTGTAGAGCTCTTGCGATGTTAACTTCTGACCCGCCGTAATACAGATTAGTCGGAACCTGATTTGTAAACGGTTGGTATGCTGATGGGCTAATACGAATGAGTGCTTCACCAAATAGAAGTACTTTGGACATAAGAGGAAAAGCCTCCTTTCGTTTGGTTCAGGCTAAGAGTGCTTTTAAGTAGTCAGCAATCTTGTCATTTTGACAGTTAGAAAAGAAATAGTCTTCAAAGTGTTTTCCTGAAATGGTTTCTTTTAGGAAGTCTTGGTCAATGTCAGTCAGAACGGTCATGATATCCTTATAAGTAAGGGCTTTAACATCATTTAAAATACGGGCATTTCGTTGTTCTGGGATAGCGCGTTCTTTTGGATAGCCGCCACCTTTTTCCTCTTCAAAAAGACGTTCGAACATATAGCGGAGATTAAGCTCTCCCCCCCAGCCAAAGCCTTTGGCGAATGGTAATGATAGGGCATTTCCACCGTTTACTTGAGAGAAAAGGTAAGCATCAACAGGGTCCACAGCTAAACCACAGACGACTCCGGGAAAACTGTTGCAAGCTAACATTGCCCCTACACCAGTTCCACAGCCTGTGATTACAAAGTCTGCCGCGCCACTATTAAGTAAAATAGATGCCAAAAGACCATTTTGCACGTAGGTCAATTGACTTTCCCCCTCCTCACCATACATACCGTAGTTAAAGAGTTCGTAACCTTTTTGGTCGGCGACTTTTTTTAGTTCATTGAAGATAATGTTATTTTTTGCGGCTTGACTATTTTCATTAATTAAAGCTATTTTCACGATTGTACTCCTTTTTATTCAGGTTGTTTACCAATATATGCTAAGATACCACCATCGACATAGAGAATATGTCCGTTAACGAAATTTGAAGCATCACTTGCTAAAAAGACAGCTGGAGCGCTTAAATCATCAGGATTTCCCCATCGAGAGGCAGGTGTTTTCGAGATGATAAACTGGTCAAATGGATGCCTTGTACCATCTTCTTGAAGTTCGCGTAGGGGTGCTGTTTGAGGAGTTGCAATATAACCGGGACCGATGCCGTTACATTGAATATTGGCAGACCCAAATTCAGAGGCAATGTTTTTAGTTAGCATTTTTAGTCCACCTTTAGCTGCCGCATAAGCAGCTACTGTTTCTCGACCTAGTTCGCTCATCATAGAGCAGATATTGATAATTTTACCGTGTCCTTTTTCTATCATTCCTGGAATAACGGCTTTAGATACAATGAAAGGTGCTGTTAGATCAATATCAATGACTTGACGAAAATCAGCAGGATTCATTTCTAACATTGGTGTTCGTTTGATGATACCTGCATTATTAACGAGGATATCAATGATACCTACCTCGTCTTTAATTTGTTGAACCAATTCTTGAATGCCGTCTTCATCGGTAACGTCACAAACATAGCCGTGAGCTGTAATTCCCAATTCGTTATAGGCGGCAAGTCCCTTGTCTACCAACTCTTGGTTAATGTCGTTGAAAACAATTGTCGAACCAGCTTTTGCCAATGCAGTTGCAATAGAAAAACCAATGCCGTAGGATGCTCCGGTTATCAGAGCGATTTTACCATTAAGCGAAAAATGTTCCATTGAAAAATGATGTGTCATCTTAAGATACCTCCAAAAAAGTAGTAGTAAACCCGTTTACAAGAATACTAACATGGTAAACCGGTTTTGTCAATGATTTAATGTTACCGTTTTCTAAAAAGTATCATTCGAAAGTGATAATGTTTTAGTTAGGTCAAAGATAGAACTATCTTGTTTATTACCTTATAGAATGAAAAATATTGGACTAACTATGGCTGAATTAAAGAGAATAAGGTCATTGAATTTATTGACTACGAGCAGAAAAAGAAAAACGAGTCCCACTGGAGCTTGGCTTATCAAAAGGTGAGTTAATCGCCACATCTTAGGTTACCAGTAACCGAAAAAAAGCAGTCTTTCTACATGGCAACTGAAGCAGAAAGCCTACACACGCCATGTCAAGGACATCAAACAAGCCTTTATTGTGCACTATAGCATTTATGATCCTTATAAGCCCACTATCCTTGGCTTCGATGAATTCTTAGAGGAAGATAACGCCATTCACTACTCCGATACGCGGGTTAGAAAGCTATTCTACAGAAGATGGGCTTAGTCTCGCCTAAGACTAAGAGAAAAGCTGTCAAAAACCTTGAGGAAGAGGCTAAAGAAAGGCAAATTGAGATGAGGCGAAGTATTGCACTTCCCAAATCTCAGGATTTCCTAGATGAATTTCAAAAAACACATCCTAGTAACTCCCGCAAGAAATAGAGAGGTAAACTTAAATAGAGAGAGGTCAGTCAGTGCTTCTGGTTCAATAATTATGAACCCCACCTTCATGTTGCTATTGACGATTCCTCTTGGGCATGTGTGTTTGTAGAGGTCTTTTGTGACAGACAGGAAATAGTGAATGATTGCTACTATGTCCTTTAACAAATACTGGTAACCGCGGCACACTTTTTCAGACATTGTTATAGAAGAAAGCAGCTGTTCTTCTGCCCATTATAGTCAAGCCCAACAAACCAGACGATTGGAGAGACGATGAAGATGAGCCTAGTATAGTTATAGTCTTTTGAATTAACTTCGAGATATGGTCGCTTACTTATACTCAATGAAAATCAAAAGTAGACTAGGCGACACAGATAGCAGATAGAGCTAAAGTTCATCATATCAAGTCAACAAGGTCTGGTTTTGATTTTCGAAGAGCATCAAGTACTGTCCGTGTTTCAACTTCTTGTTCTGAAAGTTAATTCAAAAGACTATAATAGCCACAAGTTTCTTAGCGATGGCTGGCTTTGCCTTGAAAAGTCCATCAAGAACCGAAAGCCCAGACTGGCTAGTTGAGTATTTAGTAGAGACGATTAGAAAATAGACTGAAAAATAAGGGAGTATGATGCCCTTATTTGCTGTTCAAGCAAAAATACTTATTCAGAAACGGTCGCATAACCTTTAAAAATAGAAGGATTGCTAACACGCATGACATGCTATTTGAAAATTGTGAAGCAATCCGAAACAGCAGGAATGATTCTTATCAAAAAAAGTATTGACAGCTCTTTTTGAAAGCGCTATAATTAATCTGCGTAGTAAACCGGTAAACTTAAAAAGGAGAAGATATGACGAAAATTATTGTTTTAGCCCACGGAAACTTTCCAAGCGGTATTTTAAGCTCTTTGGAATTGATTGCGGGGAAACAAGAAAATATTATTGGAATAGACTTTTTACCCTCAATGTCTTCGGTTGATTTAAAAGATCGTTTGCTATCTGCCTTTGGGGAATCCAAGCGTATTTTAATTTTGACAGACTTGCTAGGGGGAACACCATTTAACGTTGCATCAACCTTATCCGTTTCTGAAGAAGATAGGGATATTAAAGTCTTAAGTGGTTTAAATCTAGCAATGCTAATCGAAGCAGTCTTTGCACGTGATAATATTCAAGACCTTGAATCATTGACAGAAAAAGTTCTTGGATCAGCTCAATTAGGTATTTCGGAGTTTTCAAAGTGCTTGAAAGAAGATGACGAACAGGTTGAATTCGAGGGAGGAATTTAAATCATGCCAACCATAAAGCATATCTTGATTGAAGAAATCAAGGATACGGAGAGGTTTTTATCTCAACCATTACTTACGAAAGAAGAAGTTAAGGCAGCGATTGATCAGGCATTGGCGCAGTTGCGATGTAACATTGACTATTTTGGCGAAAATTACCCAACTCCGGCAACTTTTGATAATTGTTATCAAATAATGGACAACACGGAATGGACGAATGCTTTTTGGACGGGATGTTTGTGGTTAGCTTTTGAATACAGTCAAGATGAGACTATAAAAGACCTAGCTCACACTAATGTCTTATCCTTTTTGGAACGTGTTAATCAGCAAATCGAATTGGAGCATCATGATTTAGGTTTTCTCTACACCCCTTCTTGCATGGCTGAGTATCGTATTAATCAAAATGCATCAGCGCTTGAAGCATCTCTAAAAGCTGCAGATAAGTTAATCGAACGGTACCAAGAAAAAGGTGGTTTTATTCAGGCTTGGGGCGAGTTAGGTCATCAAGATCATTATCGCTTGATTATAGATTGTCTTTTAAATATTCAGCTTCTTTTCTTCGCTTATGAACAAACCGGAGACATGAAGTATAAAGAGATAGCAGAAACTCACTTTTATAGCTCTGCCAATACAGTCATTCGTGATGATGCGTCGGCTTTCCATACCTACTATTTCGACCCTCAAACTGGTCAACCTATTAAAGGTGTAACACGACAAGGTTATAGCGATGATTCATCTTGGGCTAGGGGGCAATCTTGGGGAATTTATGGCATTCCATTGAGTTATCGAAAGATGAAAGATCCTCAGCAGATTTCCTTATTTAAAGGGATGACGAATTATTTCTTAAACCGCTTACCAGAGGATAATGTCTCCTATTGGGATCTTATCTTTAACGACGGCTCAGATCAATCACGAGATTCATCGGCTACCGCTATTTCTGTTTGTGGAATTCATGAGATGTTAAAATATCTACCAGAAGTAGACCAAGATAAGGATATTTATAAGCATGCGATGCATACAATGTTAAGAAGTCTCATTGAGCATTACTCAAATCGTGACATAGAGTCAGGAAGACCATTGTTATTACATGGCGTCTATTCTTGGCATTCAGGAAAAGGAGTTGATGAAGGAAATATCTGGGGAGATTACTATTATTTAGAAGCGCTTATTCGGTTTTATAAAGATTGGGAGCTTTACTGGTAAATCAATCATCTTGGTAAGATTATCAATCTTAGCAACAAAAAAATGAGGAGATCCTTAAAGGGATTAAAAAGGAGAATAAATGGCAGTACCAAATATTGTAATGACTCGTGTCGACGAGAGATTGATTCATGGTCAAGGGCAATTATGGGTGAAATTTTTATCTTGTAACACCGTTATTGTCGCTAATGACGTGGTTTCACAAGATAGCATCCAACAAACATTGATGAAAACAGTGGTTCCAGAATCCATTGCATTGAGATTTTTTAGCATTCAAAAAGTTATTGATCTTATTCATAAAGCAAATCCAGCCCAGACTATTTTTATCATTGTGAAGGATTTAAAAGATGCTTATCGCTTAGTAGAAGGTGGAGTTCCCATTAAAGCTATTAACATTGGTAACATTCACAATGCTGAGGGTAAAGAGCAAGTTAGCCGTTCGATTTTTTTAGGCTCGGATGACAAGGAATATTTAAGACGACTTCATCATGACTATCAAGTGACGTTTGATACAAAGTCAACACCTGCAGGAAACGACGGTGGCGTTAACGTTGACTTATTAGATTATATTTAATACTTATTTAGAAGTATCTATATAAAGGGAGAACAAAATGGATATTAGTATTGTACAAGCTATTTTAATTGGTTTGTGGACAGCATTTTGCTTTAGCGGTATGTTGCTTGGTTTATATACCAATCGCTGTATTGTCCTATCATTGGGTGTTGGGATTATTTTAGGAGACATTCCAACGGCGCTAGCAGCGGGTGCTATTTCTGAATTGGCTTACATGGGATTTGGTGTCGGTGCTGGTGGAACTGTACCCCCTAATCCTATCGGTCCGGGGATTTTTGGGACACTAATGGCAATTACAACGGCAGCAAGTAAAGACAAAATCACTCCAGAAGCTGCTTTGGCTTTATCAACACCAATCGCAGTAGGGATTCAATTCCTACAAACGGCAACGTATACGGCTTTTGCTGGTAGCCCTGAAGCAGCTAAAAAAGCTCTGCAACAGGGTAATTTAAACGGTTTTAAGCGTGCAGCTAATGGCACTATCTGGGCTTTTGCGGCTGTAGGATTCTTACTTGGTATTACAGGTGCCCTATCTATGGACACTCTTACCAAGCTCTTTGCTCTAATTCCACCAGTCCTTCTTAATGGTTTAACGCTTGCAGGTAGAATGCTACCCGCCATTGGATTTGCGATGATTCTCTCTGTTATGGCAAAAAAAGAACTTATTCCTTATATCATTTTGGGGTATGTTCTAGCGGTGTACTTTGGTTTGCCAGTGCTTACGCCAACAGCCAATGAAGATGGGCTGTTGACGGCGGTCACAACGTCTTCAGTTTTAGGCGTACCTACAATTGGTGTGGCTTTGATTGCAACAATATTTGCTTTAATTGATGTCTTTAGAAAACCTACTAATGCAGTGGTAGAATCAAAACCTGAAGGAGAGGCACAAGATGACTGGATCTAAAAAATTAGCAAAAAGTGATTACACAAAAACAGCTTTACGCGCATTTTATTTACAAAATGGTTTTAATTATAGTAACTATCAAGGGTTAGGTTATACGAATGTCATGTACCCAGCTCTAAAAAAATACTATGGTAATGATAAGGCAGGATTGACAGCAGCTTTAGAAGAAAACGTGGAATTTTATAATACGAACCCACATTTTCTGCCATTTGTAACGAGTTTGCATTTGGCGATGTTAGAAAATGAACGCCCACAAGATGAAATTCGAGGTATCAAGATGGCTCTTATGGGGCCATTGGCAGGGATAGGTGATTCCTTATCGCAATTTTGTTTGGCGCCACTTTTTTCAACAATTGCAGCCTCACTAGCTTCTGATGGACTGGTTATAGGACCGATTATCTTCTTTGTTGCAATGAACCTTATCCTAACCACCATCAAACTTGTAACTGGTTTATATGGTTATAAATTGGGAACAACATTTATTGACAAACTAAGTGAGCAGATGTCAGTTATTTCGCGGGCAGCTAACATTGTTGGGGTTACCGTTATTTCAAGTTTGGCAGCAACGCAAGTAAAATTAACCATACCATACACATTTGCACCAGACAAAGTAACAAGTGCTTCTCAAAAAATTGTTACAGTCCAAGGTATGCTTGATAAAATCGCTCCAGCGATGTTACCAGTTCTCTATACGTTACTAATGTTTTATCTTATCAAAAATAAAAAATGGTCAACCTATAAATTGGTTATCTTAACAGTTATTATCGGAATTATTGGTAGCTGGTTAGGTGTGCTTGCGTAATAGGATAGAAAAAGGATTGGACTTTTGACTGATCCTTTTTTGTTTAGGATAGTTGGGGGATAGGTTATGAACAAGGAACGTGCGAAATGGTTTTTTAGCAATCATGATAGTGCTTTTTGTAGACAGTATATTTTAACAAATCATAAGGAATCGTATGATTCTATGAAAGAGTCTGTTGATTTAATAATGGACAATACATTTATATTCAATGGTAATTGGGACATGGAGCCCTGTCATCTACCTTATCAATTACAGGAGTTGTGTTGGGATCAATCTGTAACAAATGATCCTGAATGGAATTATATGCTAAATAGGCAGAGTTATTTTCTTAACTTTCTGACTGTTCATTTAGTTGAAGATGATTATCGTTACATTGATAAGTTAAAAGAAATGATGTTTCATTGGATTGATTGTGATTTTGAATTAAAGCCGAATTCCTTAACCAGTCGTCCATTGGATACTGGTATTAGATGTTTAGTGTGGCTGAAGGTTGTTCTATACTTACAACGTGCCCATCTAATAAAGGAAGAAGAATTAACTAAAATTCTAGTTTCCATCAAAAAACAACTTCGTTATTTGCAGGAACATTATATTGAAAAGTATAGTTTAAGCAATTGGGGTGTCTTTCAGACTACGGCAATGTTAGCATGGCTGTATTATTTTGAAGAGGACTTTGATATGCCAGATTTGCAAGCATTTGCCGAATCCGAGTTAGAAGAACAACTAAGATTGCAAATTTTAGAAGATGGTAGTCAGTATGAGCAATCGATTATGTATCATGTTGAAGTTTATAAGGCGCTTCTTGATCTTGTCATCTTTGTACCAGACTGTAAAAAACGTTTAAAGCCTGTCCTTGACAAAATGGCTCATTATATAGTGATGATGACGGGACCAGATCACCATCAGATAGCATTTGGAGATAGTGATGTGACCGATACTCGTGATGTATTGACCTTATCAGCCTTGGTTCTCAAGTCTGGTCGATTAAAAGCCTATGGTTATCATACGGTTAATATTGAAACGTTAATGTACTTTGGTAAATCAGCTGTTCAGCACTATCAACAGATTATCGCTGAACCTGAGCAAGCGCAACTAGCCCTGTTTGACTGTAGTGGGCATGTGTGTTCAAAAGAACCGCAAAGGTATTTGTTTTTCAAGTGTGGTTCATTAGGCAGCGCTCATAGTCATAGCGATCAAAATAGTTTCTGCCTCTATGATGGTGATGTGCCGATTATTATCGATCCAGGACGTTACACCTATAGAGAAGACCCCATGCGCTATTTTTTAAAAAGCTCAAAGAGCCATTCGACTTGCTTTATCAAAGACAAAAACTTAGAAGAGATAACCGATTCTTGGAGTTATGCCAAATATCCACTAGCGCACCATGTAGCTCTGACGAGACAGGATAACCTTTTTTTGATAGAAGGTCATTACTCAGCTGATGTTGACGGGCAATTGTTTACACATAGGCGCTTTATCTTAGGATTACCAAACCCTTTAACACTTATTGTTGACGACGTTAGCTATCCGGGGACACATGAGTTGGAAAGTCAATTTATCTTGGATAAGGATGTTACGATTGATCATCAACGAGTGAACCAGCTACATTTTCATAGTGATATTTCGTTTAGTGAGGACAGTTTTTTGATCTCTAAAAAATACAATCAATTAGTAAACAGCAAGAGACTTTATAAAACAATACCCTTTGAAAATAAGATTCTAGATTATACCTTGATAGCCGATCAAAAATGTCAGGTGTTACGCTTGCCTTTAATTCAGACAGGCTCTGAAAAGCTATTGAAAAATGGTTTAGCTTGGGAAATTATCGATAATGAGCATCATTATCTGGTCGGGATAATGCTAAACGATATTCTATCCGGGGATAAACTCTATAAAATCAAAGGTCATAAAGTTCGAGGAAAAGTAGTTGTATTTGATGTTAAAAAATCTCAATATGTTCGATTAAAAAGTTAGTTATTACAAACTTTATTAAGTTTTTGTCTTGTGAAAATGTGATATACTAAATAATATACGACAGTATAGTCTTTTAAATTAACTTTGATACATGGTCACTTTCGACTTGCCCTACTCACATTCTTCGAAAATCAAGTACTGTTCTGTGTCTTAGAGCCTTGTCTGGAAGTTAATTCATTTGACTATAGTAATAAAATGAGGAGGGAGAATAATTTTGCCCAAAAAAGTTACCATAACTGACATTGCGCAATTATCAGAGACATCCAAGACGACAGTATCATTTTATTTAAATCACAAATTTGAAAAGATGTCAGAAGAAACTCGTCAGCGTATTGAAGAAGCTATCCAAAAAACCGGGTATAAACCGAGTGTCATTGCAAGGAGTATGAACTCTAAACGGACTCATTTAATCGGTGTCTTAATCGGAGATATAACAAATACCTTTTCTAATCAAATTGTCAAAGGAATTGAAACCGTTACCAAAGAAAAGGGTTATCAAGTTATCATCGGTAATAGTAATTACGACTCTAAAAATGAGGATCATTACATTGAAAATATGCTTAATTTAGGCGTTGACGGCTTTATCATCCAACCGACATCTAATTTTAGGAAATACTCAAGAATTATTAATGAAAAAGAAAAAGCGATGGTGTTCTTTGATAGTCAATTGTATGAACATCGGACGAATTGGGTGAAAACGAATAACTATGATGCTGTCTATGATATGGTGCAAGTCAGTATCGAAAAAGGCTATACCGATTTCGTGATGATTACAGCAGATACTAGTTTATTAAGCACAAGAATTGAGCGCGCTTCAGGTTTTATTGATGCACTATCTGAAAAGAATTATGATTATCAAAAATTAATTATCAATCAAGACGATTCCGATGCTGCTTTGGTTGAAGAGTTCCTGGACAAACATATCAATCGATCAAATAACACTTTGGTTTTTGTTCCTAATTGTTGGGCGCTACATATGGTGTTTGGTGTCATGAAAAAGTTGAAATTTGAAATGCCACAGATTGGTTTAGTTGGTTTCGATAATTTAGAATGGACAAATTTTTCATCTCCGACAGTAACAACGATTGTTCAGCCTGCCTATGATGAAGGGCGTGAAGCAGCTGAAATATTGATTAGTGAAGTAGAAGGAGCAAGGTCTGAAGAAAAACAAAAAATCTTTGATTGTAATATTGAATGGAAAGGTTCAACTCTGTAAATATCTTAACAATCACTTGTTTCAGCTCTCTTTGACTTAGCCCCAATAAATATAGTCAGATGGCTGGCTGTTAGGTCAAGACGTCGTATCTGAATGCCAGAAACAGTGTGACTTATAAAAGCTACTTTCACCAGCAACTAAATTTAGGTAAAGATTGAGCCAGTTTCCCCATCTTGTCTAAAGCAGTTTGCCTGCGTTTAGAAAGTCTTAATCGTTCACCAGCATAATAGCTAACCTCTTCAATCATTGGAGAGGTTTTCTTGATATGTAGAAAGACTGTTCAGCTAGTTTTGTGAGCTTATCAGCCAGATGAGCGACAGGCTTGTCAAGAACGTGACTTGGAATCGAAAAATCCATGACCAAAAGAGCTACTTCTAAACTTGCTTTACTCACAGCAATTCCGAAAACCGCATGCATAATACTTCATTGACTTGACTGACTCCCTGTTTTAGTGATTCCATTTTCGATACTCAATGTCAAGCACCATAGAGCCTTACAACTTGATAAGACATCTTTATTCTAATATAGTCTTTTGCATTATCTTTGCTACATGGTTACTTTCGACTTGCCCTACTCATGCTCAATCTCAATGAAAATTAAAAGCAGACTAGCCGCCGCTGCAGATAGAACTGCCTTCATCAAAGCAAGTCAACAAGGTTTGTTTTTGATTTTCATTGAGTATCAAGTCCTGTTCTGCGTCTTTTCTGTTCCTTGTCTGATAGTTAATTCATTTGGCTATATAAAGAAAAAGTAGTGAGGAAATCTCCGATGGGAGGTTCCCTCACTACTAATTTTAGTATGTTTGTCAATTAAGCAAGATTTCATTCTCTAGAAGGACTAGCCATCAAAGCAAGAGATTAGGTGCGCCAGTGGAATTACCACCCTATACATGGTAGTTTCGCTTACCAAATGCCTTTGGCTCTGAGAATCACTGCTTAATCCAATGCATTTGATTAATTTTCTGTAGTAAACCGTTGCTATTTTAATGCCATAAAATGATGAGACATCAACCTTCGCTATCTCTTTTGCGCTTTCTAGACGTAAACAAGGCAGCTAGCACCATTGCTATGCCACCATAAATGGTAGCCAATTGGTTATTTCTTTCACCCGTCTTTGGCAAATTCTCGTCACTCTTTATTTGAGATGGTGTTGATTTTTTGACTAGTTGAGGTGACAGAGCTCGTCCAGAGGGTTTGCTTGCTGCCGGGAGAACGGTTTGATCTGTTTTCACTGAATCGTCTTTCACTGAGTCGTGACGTTTTGGTTCTGATTCAGGCTTTTCGATTTCTTGATTATCTGCTTTACCATTACTGTTTGCATCGTTAACAATGACGTTTGAGGTTGTTACTTTAGCAAGACGAGCTTTAAGAGTGGCCTTTGCTCTGCCTTCTGACAATTTGTCAACTAATGCTGTTGCTGCAGCTTTTTTATCGATTGTTGCCTTGTTTAAGCCATCAATGTCAGCTTTTTCAGCTGGGTTAATAAGCCCATCTTTCTCAACGGCGACTTTCTTGTCTTTACCAGCTTTAGCAGCAGTCTCAGCGTCTGTTACAGCAGCTTCAGCACTAGCGAGGACTTTAGCTTCGTCAGCTTCTTTGTCGCTTGGTTTGGTTTGCGTTACTGTTTGAACATCAAAGGTTTTTTTGTTGAAGTCAATGGTTAGATGACGTCCTGAAGCAGCATCATAAATGCTAGCAGCATGGCTATCATTTTGAAGTAGTTTGACATCAAGTTTCGCTAGCAATGCTTCAAAGGCTTGGCGAGTAATATTTGGAACAATCATATAAGCGTAGCTATCGCCATTTTCTTTATGCGCTTGAGAGATAGTGACAAAGGTATTGTTAACAACCTTATTAGCAGTGGCAGATTTATCATTGCCATTAATATCGGACCACTTACCAGTTTGTAGTACCTTCATCAGTGATAATGTTGTCGGCTTAAAGAAGACATAGCCGATATTACGTTTGACTTCATCAGTTTCAAGAAAAACACTTTTTGTTGAAGCATAGTCATGAGCTTTATCTGTCAGACTGATTTCTTTTCCATTGAGATAAGTCTTATAAGGATGTTTCTGATCTTCTTTACGCTGCTCAATAGTTGTTGCTGCCTCATCATTGGAGGTGTTTTGGATATTATTTCCAACAAAAACAATTCTACCATCTAGTACAAACCAACCTTTATTGAGAGTTAGGGTTTTATTGAAGTTTGTAAAGGTCATGGCAGCCATAGCAGTTGTATCATCAACCTTATGACTTCTGACAAATGCACCATCAGGAAGGGTTCCCATCCCTACCATTTTTGCCTGCTCTTTGATATTCTTAGCTGTTCCATCAGGTCGTTTAGCGTTTGTTTCTGTGGTGCCAGGTAGCTTATAAGGATTAACAGTAGCCCAATAGTGATTGCTATAATGTCCTAAATCAGCATTGTAGAGATAAAACATCCCATCACTAGTATGCCAGCCACGCAAGTTTTCATTGTTCATAGCTTCAAAATTTTGTGTCTTATCTGAGAACATGGATAAGCCAATCCCATAATCCTTTTGGGCATTGTAGACTGCTAATTTATCCATACTGTTGTAGGATTTGACATAACTGTGCGTTTTTAAAATAGGGATGCTAGGGTCTTCTAAAAGCTCCTTCATTAACTGAATATCACGGTAGGTTTTTAAGTTTTTGAAGGTGTCATAAAAGCTGTGCCCCTCAGATACGATTGTTTTGACTCTAGATTTAATAGCTGTTTTCTGAGGTTCATTTGACATGTCGGCAATCCGTAAAATAGCGCGAAGGACTTCGACAGCTGCGACATGGCTTTCAGCATTAGAACGACTGACTGAGCGTCCACGTGTCATATCCATCAGTTCACCGTGCGCCATGAGTGGTAAAAAAGATTCATTGATCCAATGATAGATGACGTTCATTTTATCATTGGACATGGGGGAACCCGTTTTTTGGATAATTGGGATTAGTTGTGATAATCCATCGATGAGAACATTGCCATAGGAACCGTTGTAGGCAAGCCCTTTATTATAAAGAGGGCTCTTTGGGTTAGTGACAGCATGATCAATCAGTGAGCCATCTTGATAAAACCCATTGCCTTCAGTGACAAAAGTAAAGGCGGTTTCAATGGCTTTGATAGTGTCAGCGATTGTCTTGTCATCGTGACGAAGCAATCCAGCAATCAACTTGACACGCCCCATATCCGTCATGTTAGCAACGGCAGCTTTAAAGGTTGGAAAATCTGGATTAGTGCTAGTCGTACGAAATGATGTTGGGTCTGGCACGAAATGTTCAATAGGCTGTGTGTATTTGGTGATCTCACTTTGTGTAAAGTGCGACTTTAATAAGGAGAGAGTATTATTGATGGCACGCGGTACGCCAATTTCGTAATCCCACCAGTTAACACTGGCATTGCCTTTTTCCTGACGATAATAAGTCTTTTCATTATAGGCATTTTGATATAAAAACTCTAAACTGTTTTTGACAAGCGCGATGGCAGCTGCATCATTATAGTATTTTGAACTGGGGTTAGTGACCTGTTTGGCAATATCTTCAAGCTTACGATAGCTAGCAGTTAGATTGGCTGAAATCTTATAATCACTTTTGTCTTTCCAAAGATAGGTTCTATCTGGAGCGCTATTGTAATCAGCAATATGTTTATCAACGGTCTCCTCTAACTTTTTATGATAGGCTACCATGTAGGGATTCTTATCATCATAGACATCATTACCTGCAATGGTACTATTCCAGTCCTTGAGTAATTGATCGTAATTAGTGCGCTGTTTATTAGCAGCGCTTGGAAGGTCTGATACCTCGTTTACAACTGGACTGTCGCTAGTTTCAGACGTTTGCGTGAGATTGCTAGGAACAGCTTCAGTTTCGGTATCAGGGCTTGTTGCTGGGTTAGCTTGGACATCAGTAGGAGCTTCAGGGCTGATAGCTTCCGTGGTTGCAGGAACTTCAGGGCTGCTATCAGCTTGATGAAGGCTGTCCTGAGCTGGCGTTACTGTTTGCATGTTTTCAACAGTAGTAGAAGGGATGTTGGAGAGGTCATTAGCTTGAACCTTTTCGTTGAGTGAGATGAGAAAAAGTCCTAGAACAACTGTGGAATAAAGCATGATTTTCTTGTGTTGGTGACGGTGTTGTGACATAAAAATCCTCCCGATAGATTTTATTAAACCGGTTTACAAACATCAGTATACCTCTTTTGTAAGCGTTTGTAAATATATTTTAAGGTAAATATAAGAAAAATAAAGTAAAACGGTAAACTTTCTGTCTAAAAAGCTCTATGCTAGTAGATGGGGGATAGAGACTAGTCTTCGTGATTGGCAGTACAGTGTTGGTTTTGTTAATTTTCATGTGTAGCCTTTTGAATTAAACTTGATACATGATCACTGTCGACTTGCCCTACTCATACTCACTGAAAATCAAAAGCAGATTAGCCGCCGCCGATGATGATAGAACTGGTGTTGGTCAAAGCCAGTCAACAAGGTTTGCTTTTGGTTTTCGAAGAGTATCAAGTACTGCTCTGCGTCTTTTCTGTCCCTTGTTCTGAAAGTTAATTCATTTGACTATAGAAAGGTTGTTATTTCTAGTTTTTTGGCTACAAAGAAAAAAGATTGGAGAAAAGTCCAAAATGGACTTTTCTCCAATCTGCGTTGAGTTTATTAGTTTTTATAGGCTAGATATGCGATGTATATATGATGTGAGCCTTAATTCAGTTCATTTTCCGATTCAAACTCTCTTTACGAGATTGACTTTTGCGGAGGTGGGGACAACATCGAACGCTCGGAATTATTGATTTTGTCTTTCTCTGTTTTTATACCGTTCTACCAGCAGAGTAACTAATCGGTAAAACATAGTCTCGACTGGTTTCTTGACCGGAAATTTTCTTGATTAAGACGTCTACCATGAGGCTAGCTAAATCTTCGATGGGCTGCTTAATGGTTGTTAATTGTGGATAGTACTGTTCAATAAAGTCCGTTCCATCATACCCAACAAGTTTTAAATCCTCAGGAATTTGCTTGCCCATCTCTTGAGCAACTTTAATCACTTGAATGGCTGTCAAATCATCAGAAGTAAAGATGCCGTCTGGATTTTCTTTGGCGATAATGGAGCGGATTTCCATTTCTCGCCTTAGGGTTGATAACTCCCGCGGAATGTGATGGACTGGCGTTTCCTTTCCTAGTTCAGAGATAAAGCCTAGTTGGCGTAATCCGGTTGGAGAGTTAGAATTATCATTACCCGCAATCATAATAGTATGTTTACATCCCGCTTTTTTTAGGAGTTGCCCTGCGAGTTTGCCACCTTCGAAATTATCAGAAGACACGATGGGGATATGAGGAGCAAGGTTACGGTCGAAAGCAATGATGGGCGCTTCGACTTTTTCATAATCCTCAATACCTAGATTGTGGCTGGATGAGATGATACCATCTACTTGATTGGCAGATAGCATTTCTAAATATTCTTTTTCTTTGACAGGATTGTTCTGGCTATTACAAATAATGGTTTTGTAGCCTTTTTCAAAAAGCTGAATTTCCAAATGCTCAATCAATTGTGCAAAGAAAATGTTGGAAATATTAGGGAAAATCAAGCCGACCAATTGAGGGGATTTTCCTTGCAGACTGCGCGCTAAGTTGTTTGGTTTATAGCCCAGTTCACGCATGGCTTGATGGACTTTGTCGATGGTTTTTTGTGAGAGATAGCCTTTTTTATTGATAACGCGTGAAACAGTAGTCGGGCTAACGCCAGCTAGTTGTGCAACATCAGTGAGTTTTGCGACCATATTAGACGTTTAATTCAAAGTAGCTACCGCTAATTTGCCCTTCTTGAATTTGAATACCAGATTGGTCTTGGCTTGGAAAGACACGGCCGGTAAAGACTTTTTCACCATCGTTAACAAAAATTTCAAAGATTGATTTATCGACAAAAATGTTGAGTTTTGTCTCTGTTTTTTCAATGTCACATTGACGTTTGCGACCAAAGTCGATAGCATACTGTTGACCAGCAGAAGAGCGATCAACAACAAGTTGTCCTTGGATAGTATCAATTGTGATTTTAAGACCATTTAACTGTTCATCAGAAAATAGAATTAGCTGGGATTTATCATTTGCAGGAACGGTTACTTCCAGTTCATAAGTGTTTTGACTGCTAGATAGATTGGACAAGGTTTTGGCTCCCAATCGTAAATCCTTCATAGCTGGAACGGGGTATTGATAGAGTTTGCCGTCTCGGATTGAGAGTTCCTTAACCAAACTCATAGCTCCTTGGTAGTCGTATTGATCAGTAGGATAGTCGACATCTGGTAATCCAATCCAGCTGATAGTGTAAACTTTACCATCTGGTGCATTAAAACCTTGTGTCGCATAGGCTTCAAAACCGTAGTCTAGATTGTGAATTGGTGATGCTCCGACAAGCTGGGCTGAATTTGTGTCAAACGATTGACATATTTTATAGGTGTTAGGATAAATATTGTCATAATTGAGTTCAGATTTATCTAAACCTTGTGGGCTGTAAAGGAGGACAGGTTGCCCGTCAACAAAGACGAGATTTGGGCATTCAATCATGTATTCTGAACCAGTACCACCAAATTCAAGATTTCCCACAAATTCCCAGTTATTAACGTCATTATTAGTAGCTTTATACAGTTTGATGAAGCCTTTTTTATCAAGGTTTTGAGCGCCTACAATGGCATAGAATTGTCCTTGGTAGTTGAAGATTTGGGGGTCACGAAAATGTTCGGTTATATCTTGTGGTTGCTGGATGAGAACTTTGTCAAATTTTTCAATATGACCATCCTTATCCATCCAAGCGCCTACCTGAAGGGGATTGCGAACCCAGTTTTCATCGCGGACATTCCCCGTATAAAAGAGGAAGAGCTTGTCGTCAATTTCATAGGCGGAACCAGAGTATGCGCCGTGACTGTCATGAGCATGATCAGGTTCTAGTGTGATTCCTGTTTCTTTAAAGTGGATAAGGTCACTTGATTCAGTGTGAACCCATTGTTTTAAGCCGTGGGCAGCGCCAAACGGCCAGTTTTGATAGAAGAGCTGGAACTTGCCATCAAAGTAAGAAAACCCATTGGGGTCATTTAATAACCCAGTTTTTGGCTCTAGGTGGTAGCTAGCAAGCCATGGTGATTTTGCTTTATTTTCAGCAATTTTATTTTTTTCATCTTCTGTCCAATCCTCGTAACGGCGATAACGGACTTCTGTAGGTAAATTCATAAGTAAGATATATCAGAGCTAAGCAGTTGTGCGACTAGCTCCGTGTTCAGTAGACGGTTGTCGAATGAACACATCATCCTTTCTGTTTTATTAGCAACAGTGACAAAAAAACGAATTGTTGTTTTCTGTCAAATTATGTCAATTATATAGTAAACGTTTTCGCATTAAAAATCAATGTTTTACTGTCAAAAAATAACAATTTCTGCAAAACGCTTGACATATTTTTGAAATCTGATAAAATGATTGTGTGATGTGAAACGCTTTCACTAAACTTAAATAGAAAATGATAAAAAAGGAGTCTTTTTGCAAATGGATAACAAGCAAATTGCAGAAGAAGTCATCGTTGCCCTTGGTGGCCGTGATAACGTTAAAAGTGTTGCCCACTGTGCGACACGTCTTCGTGTGATGGTTAACGATGAATCAAAGATCGATAAAGCCAAAACCGAAGGCATTGAAAAAGTACAAGGAGCTTTCTTTAACTCAGGTCAATACCAAATCATCTTTGGTACAGGTACTGTCAATAAAATTTATGATGAAGTTGTCGCATTAGGACTTCCAACTTCATCAACTGGTGAGCAAAAAGAAGAAGCCGCTAAACAAGGTAATGCTTTCCAACGTGCCATTCGTACATTTGGTGACGTCTTTGTTCCATTGCTTCCAGCTATCGTTGCGACTGGTCTTTTCATGGGTATCCGTGGTGCTATCAACAACGATACTATTTTGGGTATGTTTGGAACAACTCAAGAAGCTTTCTCATCAACAAACTTCTATACATATACAGTTGTTTTAACTGACACAGCTTTTGCCTTCTTCCCTGCTTTGATTTCATGGTCAGCCTTCCGTGTATTTGGTGGTAATCCAGTTATCGGTTTGGTCTTGGGTCTTATGATGGTAAACTCAGCCCTTCCCAACGCTTGGGATGTTGCATCTAGAACAGCAAAACCAATTGAATTCTTCGGATTTATTCCAGTGGTTGGTTACCAAAACTCAGTTCTCCCAGCCTTCTTCGTAGGTCTTTTGGGGGCTAAACTTGAGAAAAAACTACATAAAATTATTCCGGATGTCCTTGACCTTCTTGTCGTACCATTCTTGACATTTACAATTATGTCGGCCTTGGCACTCTTTGTCATTGGTCCAGTCTTCCACAGTGTTGAAAACTATGTTCTTGCTGGAACTAAATTTATCCTTAACTTGCCACTTGGTCTTTCAGGTCTTATCCTCGGTGGTCTTCACCAAATCATCGTTGTTACTGGTGTTCACCACATCTTTAACCTACTTGAATCACAATTAATTGCGGCTGACGGTAAGGATCCATTCAACGCCATTATCACAGCAGCGATGACAGCACAAGCTGGGGCAACGCTTGCAGTTGGTGTTAAAACGAAAAACAAAAAATTGAAAGCTCTTGCTTTCCCTGCAGCCCTTTCAGCCGGTCTTGGTATTACTGAACCTGCCATCTTTGGTGTTAACTTACGTTTTGGTAAGCCATTTATCATGGGTCTTATCGCCGGTGCAGCTGGTGGTTGGTTGGCATCAATCTTCAACCTTGCTGGTACTGGTTTTGGAATTACAATCATTCCAGGTACTCTTCTCTACCTCAATGGTCAAGTGCTTAAATACGTAATCATGGTTCTTGGAACAACAGCTCTTGCCTTCGTTTTGACTTACTTCTTTGGTTATAAGGACGAAGAACCTCTTGCCCAAGCAGCATCTACATCTACAGAAAAAGTACAATCTGCGCCTGCAGTAGCAGCAACTCCTACAACCCTTTCAGAAGAAACAATTGTGTCACCACTTAATGGTGAAGTTGTTGAATTAACTTCTGTTAATGACCCAGTATTTGCCTCACAAGCTATGGGTAAAGGGATTGCCATCAAACCAACTGACAATACGGTCTACTCTCCAGTTGATGGTGTCGTTCAAATTGCTTTTGACACAGGCCATGCTTACGGTATTAAGTCTAATGATGGAGCAGAGATTCTCATCCATATCGGTATTGACACTGTTTCGATGGATGGTAAGGGATTTGATCAAAAGGTTAAAGCTAATCAGGCGGTTAAAAAAGGTGATGTTATCGGGACGTTTGATCTTGATGAAATCGCAGCAGCAGGTCTTGATAGCACAACTATGATTATCGTTACAAATACAGCAGACTATGCTGAGGTTAACTCCCTAGCAGCAGGAACTGTTGCCAAAGGTGATGCCTTGCTTGCTGTAAAATAATCCTAAACCCTTGAGAGGATACTCTAGTCTTAGATTAGGGTATTTTCTTAATATAGGGATTAAAGAATGTTTCTTGCTAGAAGCAGCGAATTTACTTATAATGATGATAAAAATGTGAGATATAAAAGGAGATGCTATGCCTAAATTATATGGGAGCGTGGAAGCTGGTGGCACAAAGTTTGTTTGTGCTGTCGGTGATGAACATTTTCAAGTGGTTGAAAAAACACAATTTCCAACGACAACACCTTATGAAACTATTGAACGTACGGTAGAATTTTTCAAACGTTATGAAGAAGATCTAGAAGGTATCGCTATTGGTTCATTTGGTCCGATTGATATTGATCAAAATTCTGATACCTACGGCTATATCACAACAACTCCGAAGGAACACTGGGCGAATGTTGACTTGGTCGGTTTGATTTCGAAAGAATTTAATGTACCATTTTACTTTACAACAGACGTAAACAGTTCCGCTTACGGAGAAGTCATGGTGCGTAAGGGTGTTGATAGTTTGGTTTATTACACCATCGGTACAGGTATCGGAGCTGGTGCTATTCAACGTGGTGAATTTGTTGGTGGCGTTGGACACACAGAAGCAGGTCATGTCTACGTACCTCGCCACCCTCGTGATTATGCCAATGAATTCCAAGGGACATGCCCTTTCCATAAAGGCTGTCTGGAAGGCTTGGCTGCCGGTCCGTCCCTTGAAGCTCGGACGGGAATTCGTGGTGAATTGATTGAACAAAATTCAGATGTTTGGGATATCCAAGCCTACTATATAGCGCAAGCAGCTGTTCAAGCGACCGTTCTCTATCGCCCACAAGTCATTGTTTTTGGCGGAGGAGTTATGGCACAGGATCATATGTTGCGCCGTGTTCGTGAAAAATTTACAGCTCTACTCAACGGCTATCTTCCAGTTCCTGATGTGACAGAATATATCGTAACACCTGCAGTGGCGGAAAATGGTTCGGCTACGCTAGGTAATTTTGCACTGGCAAAAGATGTCTCAGATCGTAAGGCTAGCTACGGTTTATCATAAAATGAAAATCTGGTTGCGACCAGATTTTTTTGTGTCCAAAATCAAAATGGTTAGTCTTGGGCAGAGATTTTTTGAGATAAGCAGACTTTGCCTTGAACCGCATTTTAAAAAGGAGTATAATGACCCTACTTTGCTTCTAAAAAGAAGGATCTTGAAAGGAAACGGATATGGCTAAACCTTTATTTTTAGCACCAGTAATGCAGGAGAAAATTTGGGGTGGTAGTCGCCTAGCACAAGAATACGGTTATGAGATTCCATCGAATCATACGGGTGAGTGTTGGGCTATTTCAGCGCATCCAAATGGTGTATCTACGATTAAAAATGGCAAATTTAAGGGGATGGGATTGGATGAGCTATACAAAAATCATCCAGACGTCTTTGGACATCCAGACAGCACGGTATTTCCATTACTAACAAAAATTCTTGATGCTAATGATTGGTTGAGTGTCCAAGTTCACCCAGATGATGAGTATGCCATGATTCATGAGGGAGAGCTAGGAAAGACAGAGTGCTGGTATATTCTCTCAGCTGAAGAGGGGGCTGAAATTATTTATGGTCACAATGCTAAGTCTAAAGAGGAGTTGGCTCAGATGATTGAATCAGGAGATTGGGAGCATCTCTTGACTCGTATTCCAGTCAAAGCAGGTGATTTTTATTATGTACCAAGTGGTACCATGCATGCCATTGGTAAAGGAATCATGATTTTGGAAACCCAACAGTCAAGTGATACGACCTACCGTGTCTATGATTTTGACCGAAAAGATGACCAAGGAAATCTTCGTGAGCTTCATTTGAAACAATCCGTCGATGTGATGACGATTGGACAACCGCAAAATAGCACCCCTGCCAAACTTATAGTTGGAGGGCTTACTTCAACACTCTTGGTTGCTAATCCTTTCTTTATGGTATATAACTGGAAAGTTTCTCGCTCTGTTGCCATGCAACAAACAGCACCTTACTTATTAGTTAGTGTTATTGATGGGGAAGGGCATATTACAGTAGATAATGGGATTTTCTGTATCCGAAAAGGAGATCATTTCATTATTCCTAATCAAGTG
The DNA here is from genome assembly GCF_000380145.1 of Streptococcus thoraltensis DSM 12221. Taxonomy (GTDB): domain Bacteria; phylum Bacillota; class Bacilli; order Lactobacillales; family Streptococcaceae; genus Streptococcus; species Streptococcus thoraltensis. The sequence continues at coordinate 61,244 of NZ_KB904588.1, forward strand.
AAATCGTGGGAGTTCGATGGGAAAATTGATATGATTGTTAGCCACGTAGGAGAAAAGAATGATGACGGATTTGGATTGGTTGATTAATCAATTTCCTGAGGAAGCTATCTTTTATCAAGGGCGTTACTTTCAAGTCAAGCGCTATGGTGAGCATCAATTCGCTCTTTCTATTTCAGAACCTGGTCCTTGTGGTGACAAAACACCACATCCTATCTTGAAATTTCATTATCAGAATCACCAATTAGCATACAGCTATTTTGCAGATTTTGTAGTAAGTCCGATGGTAACTGTTTATGCAGCAACAGAAAATCTTCCTTTTTTCAAGGAAAAAATGGCAGAAACAGTATCTGAATTTATGTCAGTATTCCCCAAAGAAGAGATGAATTAAAATCATAGTCTTTTGAATTAACTTTGACACATCGCAACTTTCGTCTTGCCATACGCATACTCAATGAAAATCAAAAGCAGACTAGGCGACACAGATAGCAGATAGAACTGTCTTTATCACATCAAGTCAATAAGGTCTGCTTTTGATTTTCGAAGAGTATCAAGTATTGTTCGCGTCTTTTTGTTCCTTGTTTTGAAAGTTAAGTCATTTGACTATAGTAACTTGAAGCGGTCGATTTTGGCTCTTCTTTTTTTAGTTTAAGCGTTGGATTAAAATGGTCTATCCCAAAATCATTTTACGTCTTCTGCGTGAACTTCAAAGAAACAAAAAGGGTTTCAATTGGGAATTGGAGTAGGCGTTGCTGACTTTAAACATTCGGTCTGTAAGCGCTAATTTTGTCAGTGAATGATGACGAAACTGACTTAGAAAGCTAGCTTCTCCTCTTCAAAAATTTTCCGAGACTTTTTGAATGCTCAAGAAGACGACATTTTTAAATTCATTTAATGAAAGTAGAGAAGCTGTGGACTTTTACCTCAGCTTTTTGGCAGGGCTGACACTTCAAAAATCTGCTGGATTGATAGTATTTTTCTTCTTTTTATTTCGTTGAATTTACCCTTGTATTATGCTAAAATGAGAAGATAAGACTATCGAAAGGGAAAAAGATGGCAAATATAATCCGAGACATCATTGAAAATGATAAAGGTGAATTAAAAAAACTTGATAAAATAGCCAAAAAGGTTGAGAGCTATGCTGATGAGATGGCGGCTCTTAGCGATCCTGACTTGCAAGCCAAAACCGAAGAATTTAAGAAACGCTACCAAAATGGGGAAACTTTAGATGAACTTCTTCCAGAAGCTTTTGCGGTTGTCCGTGAAGGTGCTAAGCGTGTCTTGGGACTATATCCTTACCATGTGCAAATCATGGGTGGGATTGTTCTCCACCACGGTGATGTGCCAGAGATGCGTACTGGTGAGGGGAAAACCCTAACGGCAACTATGCCTGTTTATCTAAATGCCCTTGCTGGTGAAGGAGTTCATGTTATCACCGTTAACGAATACCTTTCAACGCGTGATGCGACTGAAATGGGGGAATTGTATAGCTGGTTAGGACTCTCTGTGGGGATTAACCTTTCAGCCAAATCATCGCTTGAAAAACGCGAAGCCTATGCTTGCGACATCACCTATTCAACCAACTCAGAAGTTGGTTTTGACTATCTTCGTGACAACATGGTGGTTCGTCAAGAAGATATGGTGCAACGTCCACTTAATTTTGCTTTGGTCGATGAGGTTGACTCAGTTCTGATTGACGAAGCTAGGACGCCTTTGATTGTGTCTAGCCCAGCAAGTTCAGAAACCAACCAACTTTACTACATGGCAGATCGTTTTGTTAAAACTTTGAAACGTGATGATTATGCGATTGACGTGCCAAGTAAGACAATTGGTCTTATGGATTCAGGGATTGATAAGGCGGAGAAATTCTTCAAACTTGAAAACTTGTATGATTTGGAGAATGTTGCTCTAACGCACTTTATCGATAATGCCCTTCGAGCTAACTACATCATGCTCTTAGATATTGACTATGTGGTTAGTGAAGAACAAGAAATCCTGATTGTTGACCAATTTACAGGGCGCACTATGGAAGGGCGACGCTTCTCTGACGGTCTTCACCAAGCGATTGAAGCCAAAGAAGATGTGCCGATTCAAGACGAATCCAAAACATCAGCGTCTATCACCTACCAAAATATGTTCCGTATGTACAAAAAATTGGCAGGTATGACTGGTACTGGTAAAACTGAGGAAGAGGAATTCCGCGAAATCTATAACATGCGCATTATTCCAATTCCAACGAACCGCCCTATTCAACGTATTGATAATGCGGATTTGCTCTATCCAACATTGGAATCCAAATTCCGCGCTGTTATTGCAGATATTAAAGAACGTCATGCAAAAGGGCAACCCATCTTGGTTGGTACAGTTGCTGTTGAGACCAGTGAATTGATTTCAAAAAATCTGGTTGAAGCAGGTATTCCACATGAAGTTTTGAATGCTAAAAATCACTTCAAGGAAGCGCAAATCATCATGAATGCTGGTCAGAGAGGAGCTGTCACTATCGCTACCAATATGGCTGGTCGTGGTACGGACATCAAACTCGGTGAAGGTGTTCGTGAACTTGGTGGTCTCTGTGTTATTGGGACAGAACGTCATGAAAGTCGTCGTATCGATAACCAGCTCCGTGGGCGTTCAGGTCGTCAGGGTGACCCAGGTGAGTCACAATTCTACCTTTCACTAGAAGATGAATTACTCCGTCGCTTTGGTACGGATCGTATCAAACAGTTCTTAGAGCGTTTCAACGCCGATCAGGATGAGGACATCGTTATTAAATCACGTATCTTCACCAGTCAAGTTGAAGCAGCACAAAAACGTGTCGAAGGTAATAACTACGATACCCGTAAGCAAGTCCTTCAGTACGATGACGTTATGCGTGAGCAACGTGAGATCATCTATGCTGATCGCTACGATGTGATTACAGCTACTCGTGATTTAGGTCCAGAAATCAAGGCGATGATTAGACGTACGATTGATCGTGCCGTTGATGGACACAGTCGCATGCCTAAGGAAGAGGCTTATGAAGGTATTTTAACCTTTGCGCAAAATAATCTGTTGCCAGAAAATGCTATTAGTCTGTCAGATTTAAAAGGTACGAAATTTAGCACGATTAAAGAAGATTTGTATGAATATGCCTTGCGTATCTATGATCATCAGATTGCTAAATTACCAGATGAGCAAGCCGTTATTGAGTTTCAAAAAGTCTTGATTTTGATGGTTGTGGATAATAAATGGACAGACCATATTGACGCCTTAGATCAATTGCGTAACTCAGTAGGTCTTCGTGGTTATGCCCAAAACAATCCTATTGTTGAATATCAAACAGAAGGTTTCCGTATGTTCAATGATATGGTTGGTGCCATCGAATTTGACGTTACAAGAACTATGATGAAAGCTCAAATTCATAAGCAAGAGCGCGAGCAAACTCATGAGCACGCGACAACAACAGCTGTTAAGAATATCGCTGCTAAACAGGGAACAGATGTTTCTCAAATGGAAGCGATTGACTTTAACAATGTTGGACGTAATGATCTTTGCCCATGTGGTTCAGGCAAGAAATTTAAAAATTGCCATGGTCGTTCTCAATTTTAATGACACTGTAAGTTAAGCAGTTTAAAGAATAAAGTGGAGTAAGGATTTGACAGGAAACTGGAGAATGCTTACTCTCTTTTTAGGAAGATTTCAAATGATAGTAGGACATGGCATTGATTTGCAGGACATTTCAGCAATAGAAGCGGCTTATCTTAAGAAAAAGAGCTTCGCTGATCGTGTATTAACCCCAAATGAACTTGCAAGGTTTAATCGTTTAAAAGGTAAGCGTCAAATCGAATTTTTAGCTGGACGATGGTCAGCTAAAGAAGCTTTTTCAAAGGCGTATGGAACTGGGATTGGAAAAATTTCTTTTCAAGATATTGAAATCTTATCAGATCAATCTGGTAAGCCCTATGTTAATCAATCGCCTTTTAAGGGGCGGAGTCATCTTTCGATTTCACATAGTGGAGGTTTTGTTCAGGCAAGTGTGATTTTAGAAGATTGAAGTCGCTGTTCTAGGATTGAAAGGAGTGCTTTTGTGATATCAAGTTTACACAGGCCAACAAAGGCTAAAATTAATCTGGATGCAATTTCAGCAAATATTCGTACAGTTGTGGAGTACATTCCCAGCCAACCTAAGGTTTGGGCAGTTGTAAAAGCTAATGCATACGGACATGGAGCGATTGCAGTCGCTCATCATATAGAAGGACAAGTTGATGGCTTTTGTGTTTCCAATGTGGATGAAGCGATTGAATTGCGTCAAGCGGGCATAAAGAAATCCATTCTTGTCTTGGGAGTTATTTTGCCAGAAGAAGTCTATCTGGCAAAAGATTACCGTCTGACCTTAACCATTGCCAGTCTGGAATGGGTGAGTTTGGCTAAAACTTTAGGAACTAATTTGAAAAACCTTACCTGCCACATTAAGGTGGATTCTGGTATGGGGCGGATTGGTGTGAGAACGCGGGCAGAAACAGAAGCATTGATTTCTGAATTACAAGAACAGGGTGCATTTATTGAAGGGATTTTCACTCATTTTGCAACAGCAGATGAAGCAAATCAACAGCAATTTGAGGAGCAGCTTGATTTCTTTAAAGAGTTAGTAAGGTCATTGGATAATTGTCCTTCAGTAGTTCATGCCAGTAATTCGGCAACCAGCATTTGGCACGCCGACACTGTGTTTAACGCCGTTCGTCTGGGGTTGGTTATCTACGGTCTTAATCCGAGTGGTAGAGCTTTAGAGATTCCCTATGAAATTGAACCGGCGCTACATTTGGAATCGGCTCTAATACACGTTAAGAAAGTTCCAGCAGGTGCTGCAGTTGGTTATGGAGGGACTTATCATGCTGAAACAGATGAATGGATAGGGACTCTACCAATTGGGTATGCGGATGGCTGGACGCGTGACATGCAAAATTTTAACGTTTTGGTTGATGGCAAGTTTTGTCAAATTATCGGTCGCGTTTCAATGGATCAGGCAACCATTCGTTTGCCTAAGAAATATCCTTTGGGAACTAAAGTTATTCTAATCGGTAAGAGTGGTGATCAGTCGATTTCAGCAACCGATGTCGCTGAAAAACGTGGCACCATTAACTATGAAGTGCTTTGCCTAATCAGTGACCGTGTGCCGAGGGAATATTGATACGATTAGGGTGAGATGCGGGCTGATACTCTTTGAAAATCAACTTCAGATTTTGTTGATTTGATGACTTTCAGTTCTAGCTACATTGGCACCGCCTAGTCTGATCTTTATTGAGTATAAGTTCAATCAATAAGGCAGTTATCATCAAACTTAAAAGAAAGATTAAAGGGAGCCAATCGAGGCTCCCTTTGCTATAATAGATATATGAATTTACAATCACCGATTGCAGAATTAAAAGGTTTTGGACCTAAATCTGCGGAGAAATTTACCAAATTGGGTTTATACACGATTGAAGATCTCTTTTTGTACTATCCTTTTCGTTATGAGGATTTTAAAAGTCGTTCGATTTTTGACCTCATGGATGGTGAGAAGGCTGTCGTTACCGGTCAGGTGGTAACCCCAGCTAATGTTCAGTATTATGGTTTTAAACGCAATCGCCTATCTTTTAAAATCAAGCAGGATGAAGCGGTTATCGCAGTTAGTTTTTTCAACCAGCCCTATCTAGCTGATAAGATTGAGTTGGGCAGCGACATCGCTGTTTTCGGAAAATGGGATGCTAAAAAATCAGCCCTAACTGGTATGAAAGTATTGGCACAGGTTGAAGATGACATGCAGCCAGTATATCATGTTGCCCAGGGTGTCTCACAATCAGCTTTGGTAAAGGCGATTAAAGCAGCCTTTGACAGTCAACTGCTGGGAACAATTAGGGAAAATTTACCTCAAGTTTTACTTCAAAAGTACCGCTTGATGACCAGACAAGAAGCGGTGGCAGGCATGCATTTTCCAAAAGACTTGGCAGCTTACAAGCAGGCTCTGCGACGGATTAAGTTTGAAGAACTCTTCTATTTTCAACTTAATTTACAAGTCTTAAAGGCAGAAAATAAATCTGAAACTAGTGGCTTGGCAATCAATTTTGATCAGTCCATGGTCGATGAAAAAATTAAGGCATTGCCATTTCCCTTAACTGGCGCTCAATCTAGAAGTCTAATTGAAATTTTAGGAGATATGAAATCAGGTGCCCACATGAATCGCCTTTTACAGGGAGATGTGGGATCTGGGAAAACCGTGATTGCCAGTCTAGCCATGTACGCTAGCTACACTGCTGGGTATCAGTCAGCGCTTATGGTGCCAACAGAAATTCTAGCGGAACAGCACTTTGCCAGTTTGACAGAATTGTTTCCAGACCTCAATGTTGCTCTCTTAACGTCTGGCATGAAGGCATCGGTCAAGCGTGCTGCTTTAGCAGCCATTGCTGATGGCTCTGTGGATATGATTGTAGGAACGCATGCCTTAATTCAAGATGCTGTGACCTACCACAAGCTGGGTTTGGTTATCACGGATGAGCAGCATCGGTTCGGCGTTAATCAGCGTCGTGTTTTTCGAGAAAAGGGAGAAAATCCCGATGTTCTTATGATGACGGCTACGCCAATTCCTAGAACACTCGCTATTACGACTTTTGGTGAGATGGACGTTTCCATCATTGATGAATTGCCGGCAGGACGAAAACCAATCGTCACTAGGTGGGTCAAGCATGAGCAGTTGGATTCCGTCATGACTTGGATGAAGGATGAGCTGACAAAGGGAGCGCAAGCCTATGTTATTTCCCCCTTAATTGAGGAGTCGGAAGCTCTAGACCTGAAAAATGCTGTGGCCTTACATGCTGAGTTAGCAGAATTCTTCGGAGATGATTTCCGAGTGGACTTGATGCATGGTCGCATGAAAGCTGATGAAAAAGAAGCGACCATGTTGGCTTTTAAAGCTGCTAAAAGTCAGGTGCTGGTATCAACGACTGTTATTGAAGTTGGGGTCAATGTGCCCAATGCTACGATTATGGTGATTATGGATGCAGACCGTTTTGGTCTTAGCCAGTTGCACCAACTTCGAGGCCGTGTTGGTCGAGGTTATAAACAATCCTACGCTATCCTTGTTGCCAACCCTAAAAATGACACGGGAAAAGACCGCATGCTTGCCATGTGCGAGACTAATGATGGCTTTGTTCTGGCAGAAAAAGATTTGAAAATGCGTGGTTCGGGAGAAATATTTGGTACTCGTCAATCAGGTTTACCGGAATTTAAAACGGCTGACATTGTCGAAGATTTTAATATTTTAGAAGAAGCCAGACGTGTTTCTGCAGAGATTGTAAAAGATCCGAAATGGATGCTAGATCCCAGATGGGAAGTTCTTCTGACAGAATTGAAAAAAGAAGGTCAGTTTGATTAAACACATGAAGACATGAATTAGTCCTTAAATGGTCTGGTTTATGTCTTTTTTTATTTATGTGGCTTTGTTGGAAAATGCTATCTATCTTGTCGCCCGGCCCTAAAACGGGTAGATGCTATCTATCTTGTCGCCCGGCCCTAAAACGGGTAGATGCTGGAAAGCAAATAAATGAGTGTGAGAAGCCCAAAATGCTTATCTCATGTTAAAAAATCTCTAAAAAAAGCAAGATTGAAAAAAGTTACGTGAGTTTGTCGTGGTTTTTATAGTGATAGTTGACAACTGTTATATACTGTTATATACTGTTTATGAGGAAAAGTAAAAATGGAAATTATTATAAATCAGTCATCCTTGGTACCTATTTACGAACAAATTTATGGTCAAATAAAAAATGCTATTTTATCCCAGATTTTATTGCCAGAAGATCATTTACCGTCAGTTAGACAACTTTCCAAGGAATTACAGATTAGTGCTCTAACGGTTAAAAAATCCTATGATTACCTTGAAAAGGATGGCTTAATCAGCACCATTCATGGGAAAGGTTCTTTTGTCAATAAAATTCACTCAAGTCGTTTTTATGAGGAACAACTAAAAGATTTTGAAGAATCTTTAGATCAGTTGATTGAAAAATCACTTGTCTATGGTATCGAGCAATCTGATATCATTGCTATCTTAGAGATGAAAATAAAGGAGTAGATGATGATTGACGTCAATAACATAAAGAAGTCGTACAAGAATTTTGATTTAGACCTTTCTTTGAAGATTCAAGCGGGTGAAACTGTTGGAATTGTTGGTAAAAATGGTTCTGGGAAATCAACCTTTTTTAAAGCTCTACTAGATTTAGTAACTCTTGATCAAGGAAAGATTAGCATTTTCGGTCAGTCTAATCGTGACTTGCGTAATGAAGATTTTGAAAAGATTGGTGTTGTTTTCCCAGATATGGGTTTTAACGAATTGATGACCATTAATGATATAAGCGCAATTCTTGATGCTCTCTACCATTCATTTGATAAACATGACTTTCTCAAGAAAGTTCAAGCTTTTGGTTTACCTACCAAGACGGCTATTAAAACCTTTTCGACAGGGATGAGAGCTAAGTTGAAAGTGTTGATTGCCTTAAGTCATCCGTCCAAGTTGTTGATTTTAGATGAACCTACAGCTGGTTTGGACGTTGTTGCGCGAAAAGATATTCTCAACTTAATTCGAGATTTTCAGGAGAGAGAAGAGGCCACAGTGTTGATTAGTTCACATGTTTCTTCAGATATTGAAACCTTATGTGATCGGTTGATCTTGCTTCATGATGGAAAAATATTACTGGAAGAAGATACAGATGTTATTTTAGACACGTACGCCCTTCTCAAAATGACTGAAGAGCAGTTTGAATCAATTGAAAAAGACTATCTTCAGTACATTAAAAAAGAGGCCTATTATTATAAGTGTTTGACGAATCAAAAAGTTTTTTATAAGGAAAACTATCCACATCTGGTCATTGATGATATGACTATTGATGGTTTGCTGGCTACCATTATCGAAGGAGAGAGATTATGAAAGGTTTACTGATAAAAGATGTTCAAATGATAAAGAAACAGCTGAGCCTAGTTTTGGTGCTTGGTGCCATCCTAGTGGGGATTTCCTTCTTTTCAGATGACACGGTGTTCCCAGTTAGTTTTTTTACCTATTTTATCGGTCTTATGGCCATCAGCACGATTAGCCAGGATGATATGTCTAAAGGGCAAGCTTACTTATTTTGTTTACCAGTTTCGCGGACGCAGTATGTATTGGAGAAATATCTCTTGAGTTTCTTTTCGATTATTTCAGCTTGGCTAATGTCTTTTGGAGTGATCTTGCTATCTGGCCAATCCCCTCATCACATGTCTCTAAATACCTTTTTCGTACCTTACTTATTTGTTTTATTTTTGTGTTGCTTACTGACCATTCTTCTTATCCCAGTTTATTTAAAATTTGGGGGTGAAAAATCTAGGCATGTTATCATGATAACATTTGCAGGATTGTTCTTAGCTTACTTGCAAGTGACGAATGTGTCTGACGATGTATCAGATTGGTTTGCTAGCTTAGTTAATCAAGTATTGGGGATAGAGTTAATGGTTCTAATTTCTTTTGGAGTCTTAATTATTAGCTGTACAGCCTCATTGTCTGTATTAATTAGTAAAAACATTATGCAGAAAAAAGAATTTTAGGAGGAAATCATGTTTTATACTCTTTTGTATCTTATTAGCATTGGTATTTTTTTGTATTGGATGTATAAAAAATTTCAAAAATAGAAAGGCAGTCCTTCTGGCTGAATGGAAAAAGAAGGTTATTTTGACGAATGCTTTAAAAAAGAGCTCAACAGAGTTCTTTTTTGCTTTCCACAATAAAGGAGTACCGAAGGTTTGGGTTTCAGATAAGGTATAGTTAAATGAATTAGCTTTCAGACAAGGAACAGAAAAAGACGCCGAACAGGTACTTGATCCTCTTTGAAAATTAAAAGCAGACCTTGTTGGCTTGATTTGATGAACACCAGTTCTATCTGCTATCTGTGTCGCCTAGTCTGCTTTTAATTTTCAAAGAGTAGTAAGTATGCAAGTCGACAGTGGCGAGCTATCAAAGTTGATTCCAAAGACTATCTTTTCATAAAGATTATATTTTTTATGGTGAAGCTTTGTTATGTAATGGCGATAACAATGAAAAATACTTGTACGAGAATGTCAATTAAAAAATCATGCCATCAGAAAATGGTTTTATGCCATTTCGTCGTGAGTACGTCATGGTTGGTTTGCATGCTATGCTTTTGATTTTTTAAGAATTGTGCTATCCTAATGGTAAGTGATGAAGTAGAAAGAGGCTTAGGATGATCAAGTTAATCGCCATCGATATGGATGGCACACTCTTAGACAGTCAAAAAAAATTACCGCAGGAAAACATTGATGCTATTCAAGAGGCTGTGGCTGTTGGTATTAAGATTGTTATTTGTACAGGTCGTTCTCAAGCAGGAGTAAAACCATATTTTGAACAATTAGGTCTTCATGAAGAAGAGTATGTCATTTTAAATAACGGCTGTTCGCTTCATGAAACGCTCAATTGGTCAACACTTTATGGCAAGTCCTTAAGCCATTCTGATATATTGGGCTTGCAGTCTTATGTGGATGATAATTTGGAAGTTGACATGGTCTTAACAACCAATAAGGACTATTATTTTGTTGGGGAAACGCCCTCTAAGATTGCTCAGGCTGATGCTGATTCGGTCTTCACCAACTTATTGCCAATCGAAAAAGATGCCATTTCAACGATTGAAGAGCCGGTATACAATGCCATGTATATGGGAACGTCAAAAGCTATTGATGCCTTTCAAAATAAACACGAAGCTGAGATCTTGGAGGCTTATACTGGCGTGCGCAGCCAAGACCTTCTCTATGAAGTTTTACCTCAACATTCCAATAAAGCTACGGGGTTAGCAGAACTCGTCAAACTGCTAGGATTGGACCCCAGCCAAATCATGACCATTGGTGACGGGAATAACGATATTGAGATGTTGGATTTTTCAGGATTTGCGGTTGCTATGGAAAATGCCTCAGATGCTGTTAAAGCCCATGCTGACAAGATTACGCTAAGAAACGATCAAGCAGGAGTTGCCTATGCTATCAGAGAATTTGTCCTTAAATCCTAAAATAAAGTTAGTTGCTATCGATATGGATGGTACGCTTTTGGATGACGCTAAACAATTGACCGAAGAGAATAAAGAGGCTATTAGGAAGGCTCGTCAAGCGGGTGTCCATATTGTTATCTGTACGGGTCGTCCCAAGTCGGGGATTTTGCCCTATGCTAAGGAACTCTGTCTGGAGGATGACTATGTGATTGCTAATAACGGTTCCTGGCTCTTTAAGACCAATGATTGGTCAACGCTAGCCTCCCATAGTCTCTCTCGAGAGGCTTTACAACATGTAGTGGCAATCTTTGACGATACGCCGGGAATTAATCTGGTTTTCTTTACCCAAGAAGCCAATTATGTGTTGGGAAGAGAGCTTTATCCAGCGGTTATTCGTGATGCTGAGATTGAGAATTCTAAGCTATATCATACCACTTTTGAAGCCTTTTTGGACTTGGATATTCCAGTAGCTGCTGCTGTCTTTATGGGAGAAGAGTCTGTTATGGATGCCTTTGAAGCCAGAGCTGATGCCATCTTATCTGAAAAGGTAGCTACCGTTCGTAGCTTGGATTATGCCTACGAAGCTCTACCAGTCGGTGTTAATAAGGGGCGTGGGTTGAAAGATTTAGCAGAAGATTTGAAATTATCACCAGAAGAAATTATGGTACTTGGTGATGGCAATAACGATTTGGAAATGTTTGATTTTGCTGGAATTTCTGTGGCTATGGCAAATGCTTCAGAAGAAGTTAAAGCGCATACCGATTTTGTTACGAATTCAAATCAGGAATCAGGTGTTGCGAAAGCTATTTATGAACATGTCTTATAAAAATAAGCTAGCTGCCTCGTGCAACTAGCTTTTATACGTTAGACTAAAAGGGGGAGATCCATTGCTGCCATTTCTTCTTCTGGCACAACCATGCCTTCGTTAATCCAGCGACCTAAAACGGAAAGCACAGCCTGACTCCAAAAGGAGTGTCGATACTGATTTTGTCTGCTATCGCTTGGCTTTCTAAATTTACTCAAACGCTTGATAATGATATCGTAAATCCATTGCAACATGTTGTATTTAAGGATTATTTTAAGAAGGCGAACATTTTCCTTAGCCTGTTTAAAAAGGTATAGCCAGGCTTGGTAACGTTCGGTCTGAAAATTAAAGCGTTGTAAACCTTTAACAACTTTTAACGTTGCGCGCTTAATCATCTTATGAAGCAATACTTCTTTGGTTTGGTAATGGCGATAAAAGGCATTGCGAGAGACACCTGCCTTTTTCGTGAGTTCCGAGATAGAAATATTATCCAAAGGTTTTTCTTCTAGGAGGAGTAAGAGAGCCTCTTCGATAGCTTCCTTAGTGACTCGCTTAGCTTCTTGGTTGGCTATTTGTAACGGCTTAAGAGATGGTGCAGGAGTAACTTGTTTAGCCATGACAAATCCTTTCTTTTTGTGACATCCGACTAAAAATTGAGTATTTTTAAGATGTTTAATGATATAATTTTATTATAAAGTAGTTTGTATGTCAAAATAAAGCACAAGGAGATAAGGTATGACTTGGAAAATTGTTGCAGATTCTGGATGTAATCTGGTAGCTTTACAAGGCCTAGCAGAAAATGTTGCTTTTGTGCGAGTTCCTTTAACTTTACAAGTTGGAAGTCAATTATTTATTGATGATGAAGGACTAGATGTCGAGCATATGCTTGATATTCTTAAAGAAACAAAGGCAGCAGCAACCTCAGCCTGTCCTAGTCCGGATGCCTATATGAAGGCATTTGAAGGGGCGGACAACATTTTGGTTGTTACCATAACAGGTGGTTTATCTGGTAGTCAAAATAGTGCTCAGATAGCTAAAGATATGTATCTTGAAGACCATCCTAATACGAATATTCACGTCATTGATAGTTTATCAGCTGGTGGTGAAATGGATCTTTTAGTACAAAAGATGGAAACACTGATCGCAGCCGGTTTATCATTTGATGAAGTTGTTTCTCAAATAAAAGCGTATCAAGAGAAAACGAAACTGATTTTTATTCTTGCCAAGGTTGATAATTTAGTCAAAAATAGGCGTTTGAATAAGGTACTTGGTAAGGTTATCGGACTTCTAAACATTCGTATGGTTGGTAAAGCCAGCTCAGAAGGAAAACTGGAACTCTTACAAAAAGCTAAGGGGCAAAAGAAAGCGGTATCAGCTTCTTATCAAGAAATGGTCAAAGCCGGCTATCAGGGAGATCGTGTGTTAATAGCACATTGTCATAACGATAAGATTTGCCAGCAGCTGAATGACTTTATTAAGAAAGATTATCCTGCCGCTGACGTTCAAGTCGTACCAACTTCTGGTTTATGCAGCTTTTATGCGGAAGACGGTGGAATTCTAATGGGATATGAAATCTAATAAAAAACGGTGAGCTAATTTTCATGGCTCACCGTTTTTTATTGACAGTATCTATGGAGTATCAGTAGCTTCAGCAGGAACTGAAGCGTTATCTGAAGAACCAGCTGCGTCTCCTGCTGGTTCAGGTTGGTTTGTCTCTGGTAAAGGAGCTGTGCCGGGTGCCGCTGGAGTTGCTGGCGCATAGACGTTAGGCTGATTTTGAGGAACGTCAACCACCTCGGAATTATCAACACCTTCATTATCACCAGTTTCAGTGCCAATTTCCTCAGAAGTGAGTGGTACTTCATTTGATAATCCAGCATTTAAGGTTTGGCGAACGTCATCGAGTTGTTTTTGCAATGCTGTTTTTTTATCGCCATCTTTTAATTTGTCGATTTCTTTTTGTGCAGCATCAATATCAGTTGCAGAAAGAGTTTTTTCAGCTTGTTTAATAGCTTTTTCAGCTGTTTTTTCTTGTTTTAAAATAGCTTCAACAGCATCGATACGTTTTTGAAGCTTGTCTTTCAAGTCACCCTTAGGTAACTTAGCAAGAGCTTCTTTAGCTTTTTTTAGATTATCATCATTAGGGGTGTCCTCTAATGCTTTGACAGCTTTTTCGGCAGCTTCATTATCTTCAGCATTTCCAGACGAACTTGATTGACTTGTCCTCGTTACTTGGCTTGCGCTTTGTTCTTGGCTAGATTTATTAGCAATCATGTAAATCCCCCCAATAGCGATGAGGAGCAATATGGATAGGAACAGAAAGAGCATTTCACTTTTTGATTTTAACATTTGTTTTCCTTTGCATTGTCTTATTCTTTAACTATTATAAAGGACAATTGTAAAAATGCCAACCTTAACGGCAAAATTCAAGTCCAAGTTAGCCAGCGTATAACACCTCTCTGGGAGTTTTGTAATCTAATACTTTCTTAGGATAGTTATTGATCCAATTTTCAATGAATGTGACCTGTTTTTGGGTCGCATTTTTACTTCCCTTTGGTAACCAACGTCGAATCAAACGATTATGGTTCTCATTGGTCCCTCTCTCCCAAGAGGCATAAGGGTGGGCATAGTAAATATGCTCAGGGTCAAAAACCTCAGATAAGCGACTAAATTCCGTTCCGTTGTCAGCCGTGATAGAGTGAATC
>NZ_KB904589.1:0-16599 GCF_000380145.1 Streptococcus thoraltensis DSM 12221
TGCCAGTTTTGTCACAGTATGCGAGAACTTTTTTACGAAAATCTAGTGAATATGCCATAAAAACATGATATCACAAATGTACTGTTTTTACTTCATTTTACTATATATACCTCGTTATTGGGCGCTTACGAAGTTTTTCATTTTTAGCCACAAAGAAAAAAGATTGGAGAAAAATATCCAAAATGAACTTTTTCTTCAATCTACAAAAAGAGCAAGGGCTCTTTTTTTTTATTAAAGTTTTTCCCACTCTCTTACAGTTAACTGAAATTCAGTCTCTCGATTTGACACCACCTCTTAATAAGCCTAATGCGATAAAGAAAAGCTAATCATGAATAAAATAATCGAAGCTAACAGATAAACATTCCTGTTTGTAGTGACATAAAAAGAGTAAAACAAACTCCCAATAAGAAAAGTAACAATCCCCCACAAGGTCAGTCGAAAATCAAATAGCTTGAAAAGTTGACAGAGATAACCTAGTGGCAGATACAGAACTAATGAAACCAAAGCCGTTGCAAGAGCATGCTTAACCCTTATGACCATGAACTGACCTCCTAGCAATTTTTATAACAATCCCTCTATAATGAAACTATAGTCAAATACATTAACTTTCAAATAAGGAAGGTAGACGCGGACAGTACTTGATACTCTTTGAAAATCAACTTCAGACCTTTACCTTGTTGACTTGATTTTCATTGAGTAGGAGTAGGGCAAGTCGACAGTGACCATATATCAAAGTTAATTCAAAAGACTCTAACACAGAAGGAGAAAACATCTAAAACAGACATGCTTGCCTTGCCAACTTTTTTTTCGTAGAGAATCAACTCGCCTGCCTAAACACCCCTTGATAGACAGCCATCAAGGGCTAGGGCAAAACAGTATCATCTCTTCCCCTCAAAATAGTCATCAAGCAGCACTCTTTTCTCTAAACCATCATATCTTCTAAATAGCACTGATACCTTCAGCTATTCTAAAACTATCTCGTCGTGTGCATGCGCTGAATATGAATGGTTAAGTAGACTTTTTCATCAATGCTCATCTCAAAATCATAATTTTCTTTAACATAGTGCGCGATTTTTCGTGTGCAACTGAAACTGTCAGGATAATTCTGCTTGACCTGTTCAAATAAGAAGGGATCATTAGCCCCTTGGACTACGCCATTAACCACACGCTGTGCGAAATATTGTAAATGAGTCACAAAACGATTGTAAGAAATGCTATCTTCTGCTACTATGTTTCCAAAATGCAAGCGAACAATTTCTAAAATATCAATCACTAATCGAGTCGCTTGCTGCGATTGGTTAACGTCACCATTTTCAGACTGGGCATTGATAAAATGCAAGGCGATAGACGAAGCTTCATCATCCCGAATGGGCAAGGCAAAATCATCCCGTAAACGCCCCAGCATTTCTTGTGCTACCTTATATTCTTTCGGATAAAATTTGCGAACTTCCCATGCTAAAGGATTAGAAATCGTAACGCCCTGCTTCACTCGCGCCAACATGAAATGCAAATGGTCCGTTAACGATAAATGAATGTTACTACTAAATGAGACATTCAATGATTTTTCAGCACTGTCAATCGCCTGCAAGAAACTATTTAACTCGTCATTTGGTAACTGTTCATACAAATCCCTCAAATCAGAGGACAGTTTTCCCTTTTGAAGCGCGAACACCTTTTCAATCTTGGATTGATCAATTCTGTCACCAATCTTTTTTTGAAAACCAAGCCCTCGCCCCATAACAATTAATTCTCTGTCTTGGTCGTCTTTCACTTGAATCACATTGTTGTTATAAACCTTCTCAATGATCATGTTTAGCTCCATTTCTAATCCTTATTGTTATTATAACAAATCCTAAAAAGTCTGACAAAATGCACAATAGGATTCTAATACTCATCGTTTTAAGCAAACAAAAAGAGAGAATATCGGATTCTCTCTCATGCTTAGCTGTAAGTTTTCCACTGCAAGTGACAATGATCCGTCATTCTCCCGACAGTAGTTTTTCTTCTGCCTTGCGGCTTAACGCTGACAAGACAAGCAGAAAATGGATAGAAAAACCACATCTAAAAAATGTAATATTAGTCTTGCGAAGCAAATTGACTCATATAAAGATCATGATAAAATCCTTTATCAGCCAAGAGACTGTCATGATTACCTTGTTCGATGATTTGTCCATCTTTTAGAACAAGAATTTTATCAGCTTCTTGAATAGTAGACAGACGATGGGCAATGACAAAACTAGTACGTCCCTGCATCAAACGGCGCATGGCTTTTTGAATTAGGAGCTCTAAGCGAGTATCAACGGATGAGGTAGCTTCATCTAAAATCAAGATTTTAGGATCTGCTAATAGGGCACGCGCAATGGTCAAGAGTTGTTTTTGCCCCTGTGAAATATTACTTGACTCTTGGTTCATATCCGTTTTATAGCCACCGGGTAGGGTTCTGATAAAATGATCAACATTCGCTGCCTTAGCAGCTGCAACAATCTCCTCATCAGAAGCCTTCAGATTACCAAAACGAAGATTTTCTTGAATGGTGCCTTCATAGAGCCAAGCATCTTGTAATACCATACCGAACTGTTGACGAAAGGCTTGACGCGAAAGATGACGAATATCATGACCATCTACAGTAATCGAACCTGAAGTCACATCGTAAAAGCGCATAAGCAGATTGATCATTGTTGTCTTACCAGCTCCCGTTGGACCGACAATAGCAATCATTTCACCAGGCTTGACCTCTAAGTTAAAGTCACGAATCAATGGTTTTCCTTCAACATATTGGAAATCAACATGGTTAAAGCTGACCTGACCAGTTAAATCCGCTTCAAGCACTTCGGTTACTTCATTAGCTTCATCTGCCTCATCCAAAACAGCAAAGATACGATCAAGTGAAGACTTGGCGCTTTGAAGCAAGCCTGCTAACTGTGAAATTGTTTGGATTGGCTGAGAAATTTGCCAAGTATACTGAACAAAAGCCTGAAGATTACCAACAGTCAATTTGCCAGAAATGACTTGAAGCCCACCAAAAACGGCTAAAATCAGGTAGATACTATCTGAAATCGCATGAAGAACTGGCATCATCAGCCCTGAGAGAAAACTAGCCTTGAACCCAACCTCTTGAAGATTTTGGGTGATTTGACGAAATTCTTCGGCTGATGCTTCCTCACGACCGTAAAGTTTTAGCACATTGAATCCAGTTAATTTTTCTTGGACAAAACCGTTCATCGCACCTAGAGCATCTGCTTGCTTTTTAAAATAGGGTTGTGATTTTTTAACAATAGCTTGCGCTGAAATATAGGTCAGTGGAATCATGATAATAACAATCATGGCTAACTTCCAATTGAGATAAATGACCATCCCAACAACCAATATAATGCTTAAAAAGGCATTGATAATCTGTAAAAAACTTTGTTGCAGGGCATTTGAAACTGTCTCAACATCATTTGTAAAACGCCCAAGCATGTCACCAAATTGATGTTTATCAAAATAAGAAACAGGAATGGTATTGACTTTTTGACTGAGATCATTACGCAAATCTCGAATACTCTTTTGCACGGCTTTAGTCATGAAGTAATTTGACCCGTAAGCTCCTATTTCGTAAAAGAGGGCACGTACCGCATAGAGAACTAAAATAAAGGCAATGTAGTTGACATTGATACTAGCACCTTCAACTCCCTTGGCAATGTCTAAAAGATTGCTGGTGAGTTCTGTAATGATAAGCCCCAAGACAAATGGCTCCAAGACATTCATAATGGCACTGATAACTTTTAAGAAGATAGCAATATAGACAGCCCCTTGGTAATTTTTCAAATAAGACCAAAGGCGTTTAAAAACATGAGATTGATTTGTCATTTAGGCTTCTCCTTCCTCTAAGTTTTGGCTATTAAGCTGGGAATTGGCAATTTCTCGGTAAATGTCATTTGATGCCATCAATTCATCGTGTGTGCCACGACCGACAATCTCACCCTTGTCTAGAACAATAATCTGATCGGCGTCCATAATCGTTCCGACACGTTGTGCCACAATCAAAACAGTTGCATCTTCGGTTACCTCTTTCAAACGACGACGAAGAGTGGCATCTGTTTTATAGTCTAAGGCTGAAAAAGAATCATCAAAAATATAAATATCAGGTTTTTTAACAATGGCACGCGCAATAGATAGACGCTGTTTTTGACCACCTGAAAGGTTTGATCCTCCTTCAGCTAGATGGGTTTCATAACGCTTCTCACGACTATCAATAAATTCACGGGCTTGAGCAACATCGCTTGCTTCATCCAATTCCAGATGGGTAGCATCTGCTTTACCGTATTTTAAGTTTTCTCCGATTGTTCCTGTAAAGAGGAGCGCTTTTTGTGGAATAAAACCAACTTTTTGACGGAGAGCTTTTAAATTGTAATCCCTGACATCAACCCCATCCACTAGGATACGACCAAACGTCACATCATAAAAACGTGGAATCAAGTTAACCAGAGAAGATTTTCCTGAACCGGTCGATCCGATAAAAGCAATCGTTTCACCCGGTTTGGTTTTGAAGGAAATATCATGAAGCACTGGTGATTCAGTCTCACCAGGATAGGCAAACGTCACATTATCAAACTCTAAATAGCCTTTAGTCTGTGTTTCCTTAACACCATCCTCATTTTTAGAAATAGAGATGGGCATATCCATGACTTCCACAATACGCTGACTCGAAACAGCCATTCGTGGATACATGGTAAAGAGATTGGCAAAGAGCAAGAAGGAAAAAAGAGCGTGGAAGCTATACTCAATAAAGGCAACTAAATTACCAATCTGCAAGTCGCCCTTACTCAAAGGGTCCAAAGCAAACCAGACAATAGCCACGATCATCGCAATGATAATTTGCACAAAGAGAGGCTCGGTCAATCCTGTCAAAATGAAGAGAGATTGAGAGGTTTTGGAGTACTCTTTATTTTTATCGTCAAAACGTTCCTCTTGAAAATCCTCACGAGCAAAGGCACGGATAACCCGAAGACCTGTCAGGTTTTCTCGAACATACTGGTTGATTTTATCCAGTGTTTTCTGTTGCTTCTCAGAGAGAGGACGGGTTTTAATAGCCACATAGGCAACAACCCAAGCCAAAAAGGGAATAGCAACGGCTACAATCCAAGCCATCGATGGGCTGGTAGTGAAAATCATGACCACAGAAAAGACCATCATCATCGGTGTTACCATACCAAGACGTAAACTTTGTTCAGCAAATTGCATGAGGACAAAGGCGTCACTCGTCATACGGGTCACAAGCGATGACACCCCTATCTTATCGTATTCATTGTGCGAATAATCTTGCAGTTTATCATACATATCATTGCGCATGACTTGAATCATGGTTGTGGTTAATTTCCCAGCAGCGTAAGCCAAGACAATACGTCCAACAATCCCAAGAATCACTACAATGAACATCATCCAACCCCAAAAGTAGAGACGGTTAATGTCACGCGTGTTAATCCCCTCGTCAATCATTCTCGCCAAAATGGTTGGTAAGCCCAAATTGACCACAACGAAGAGAAAGGCTCCTAAAATATCTAAAAATAACCACTTGGGGTATTTTTTCAAATAAGACCAAATTAATCCCATAACTTTCCTTTCCTAGTTTAGCTATTCTGCTAAACACTCTATTTTCAAATCTTTCCTCATCCAGATAATCATCGCACGATGCCCATAACAGGAGAATCCAAATACTCAAAAATTGCACTTTCATATAGGCTATGGCTTGTGTTAAGATTTCTGACATTTCTAAAAACAGTTTATCATAACCTGTTTCCCCAGCTAAAATAATCATTTCTTTGAAAGAATAATTTCTTCAAGTAAGCCATGTCCACTCCTCTTACCTCTAACTTTTTCAGAAACATAAGATATTTGAAGTTTACAAATACTTTCAGTCATTTTGCCAAATCCTGCAGCACCTAAAACCTTGTTAGTTTCACAAGTGATAAAATAAGCTGACTTGGCATCTTAGCCATAAGCATCAGCCAAATCAGCTAAGGACAAAGCAAAATAGACTGTCCCTGATTTATCTAAACCTACTATCAGTCAAATGAATTAACTTTCAAACAAGGAAGTCAGACGCAGAAAAGTACTTGATACACCATGAAAATCAAAATGCGACTAGGCGACGCTACCGCAAATAGAACTAACGTTCGTCAAATCAAGTCAACGAGGGCTAAATTTGATTTTCGAAGAGTATGAGTATGGCAAGTCGACAGCGACGAGGTATCAAAGTTAATTCAAAAGACTATAATTACACCACTCTCTCTAAAGGATCACCATCTTTATAACGCTTCTCGATGATACCCAAACGCAAACGTAGGAGAACACCACAAGCAAAGAGTCCAACAATAAGTCCAATCCAGTAGGCTTTCGGCCCTAAAGTTGTCGTCAAATCAAGCAACCACCCTACAGGAAGGGCGATGGCCCAGTAGGCTGAAACACCAATAGCAAATGGGTAAGTGGTGTCCTTATACCCCCGCAAAATCCCTTGAATGGGGGCTGCAAAAGCATCAGCAAATTGGAAGAAAAAGGCATAAATTAAGAATTCTGTCGTCAACCTGATAAAGGAATCACCTGATCCGTAGAGGTATGCCACTTGTGTCCTGAAGAAATACAAGAAAGTCAGTGTTACGAGCGCAAAAACAATAGCTGTCAAACGTCCAATTTTAGCAAAATCGCGAGCAGCTTTGTAATCTCCAGCCCCAATCTCAAAGGATATGGCAATTGGCATAGTGATTGAAATGCTCAACGGAAAAGCGTAGAGGAGGGTCGTGAAATTCATGGCTGACTGGTGCGCTGAAATGATTTCTGTTGAAAATTTAGCCATAAACAATCCGACGGTTGCAAAGATAGCCACCTCCGCAAAAATTTGCAAACCGATTGGCAGTCCAAGTAAAAAGCCTTGTTTCAGTAATTTTTTATTCGGTGCTGTCCACTGCCAAACCTTAAAAGACTTGATGGTCGGATGGACCACCATAACAGCAACCACCACTAACAAAAGCAGCCAATATGCCAAAGCTGTTCCAAGTCCTGCACCTGCTCCTCCCATCTTAGGAAGACCTAATTTCCCATAAATCAAGATATAGTTGAAAAAAGAATTAAAAGGCAACAAGAGCAACATGAGATACATGGACAACTTGGTCAAACCTAAAGCATCAAAGAAAGAACGGCAGACACTAAATAAAAGCAAGGGCAGGATACCCACCGAAATCCATGACAAATAACCCTGTCCAATGGTCACAACAGATGGCTCCAGATTAAAATGTTCCAAAGCTGGAATAGCTCCGAAATGAACGAGAAGCCAAAGAACTACTGATAAAAACAAAGCAATATAGATAAACTGATGAAAGTCATCTTTGATTTTCTGATGACTTCCCTGCCCCAAATGTTGCCCAATAATAGGTACCAGAGCTGACACAATACCTGTTAGCAAGGTAAAGAAAGGATTCCACAGACTACCTGCCATAGAAACACCTGCCAAGTCGACCGTGTGATACTTACCCGTCATCATGGTATCAATGAAGGTAGCCGAAAAATTGGCAAATTGATAAATTAAAATGGGAAAAAATAGTTTGAGAAATAAGCTGATTTTCTCCTTCAAGTTTTTTGTTTGGTACATAATCTCCTCTAGTTCTAGTCGTCTAATTCGCTCAAATACTCATAACGGTCGTATTTTTCGAGAAGTTTTTCATTCTTATCATCCAAGTCACGTTGTAAACTTGCTAATTGACCGTAATCACTAGCATTTTCTAGCATAGTAGCCTCAATAGCTTCAATCTCTTCTTCTAACTTGGTAATATCGTCTTCAATACTTGCCCACTCCTGCTTTTCAAAATAGGACATGCGTTTCTTTTCTTGACGCGTTTTTTTCGTTTTTGGCGCTTGGGATTTGGCAAGCGTGGCAGCTTGATTCGCTTCAAAGGCCTTTTCATCAAGGTAATCCGTGTAATTTCCATAAAAAGCTCTAATGCCACCATTTTCAAAAGCCAGAATTTTATTAGCAACCTTATCCAAAAAATAGCGATCGTGACTGACTGTAATGACTGGTCCAGCAAATCCTGACAAGAAATTTTCCAGAACCGTCAAGGTCGCAATATCCAAATCATTTGTCGGTTCATCCAAGAGAAGAACGTTTGGCTTTTCAATCAAAATCTTCAAGAGATAAAGGCGCTTTTTCTCACCACCTGATAATTTAGCAATCTGGGTGCCATGCGTCGAACGTGGAAAGAGAAATTGTTCCAAAAGCTCACTAACACTGGTTGTCCCAACTGTCGTTTTGACCTCATCTGCCACTTCCTGCAAGTAGGAAATCACGCGCTTACTCTCGTCCATACCCTTGATTTGTTGCGAAAAATAGCCAATCCTAATCGTTTCACCGATGTCTAACTTGCCAGCAGTCGGCGTCAAATCACCCGTCATCAAGTTGAGAAGAGTTGACTTTCCAACTCCATTATCCCCCACAATCCCAATACGATCCTTATTTTGGATAATCAAGTTAAAGTCAGAAAGGATTTGCTTGGTGCCGTCATATGAAAAATCCACGTGTTCAAAATTAACGACTTTCTTTCCGATACGACTGGTTTCAAAATTGATTTCCAAATCTTCTGAACCAGTTTCCTGATGAACATCCTTTTTCAAATCTTGGAAACGATTGATACGAGCCTGTTGCTTGGTTGCACGAGCTTGTGGTTGAGTGCGCATCCAAGCTAACTCTTGCTTGTAAAGCTGCTTTTTCTTATGCATGGCGGCCGCATCACGGTCGTCTTGTTCGGCACGCAAGCGCACATAATCTTGATAGTTTCCTTGATACTCAGTCAAGCTACTATTTGCCAACTCGAAAATACGTGTCGCCACATTATCCAAGAAATAGCGGTCGTGGGTGATAAAAAGTACAGTCTTTTTAGTATTTGTCAAAAAATTGGTCAACCAAGCAATGGTATCAATATCCAAGTGGTTAGTCGGCTCATCTAG
Source organism: Streptococcus thoraltensis DSM 12221 (assembly GCF_000380145.1). Classification (GTDB taxonomy): domain Bacteria; phylum Bacillota; class Bacilli; order Lactobacillales; family Streptococcaceae; genus Streptococcus; species Streptococcus thoraltensis. The sequence goes on from NZ_KB904589.1 coordinate 8,977, forward strand.
TAACAATAAATCCGCATCCCCAAGCAAAACTTGCGCCAATTGCACACGGCGGCGAAGACCACCTGATAAATCAGATACTCTCTGTGTCAAATCATCAATACCAAGTTTGGAGACAACTGTTTTGACTTCGCTTTCAATGCTCCAAACATCAAGAGAATCCATCTCAGTCATGACTTTTTCAAGTTCAGACTGCTTATCTTCTGAATAGTTCGCCATGATCGTCTCATAATCACGAATCAAACGCATCTCGTGTAAATCAGATGACAAAACTGTATCCAGAACCGTTTTGCTCTCGTCAAATTGTGGTTCCTGCGTTAAGTATGCTATTTTATAACCATTTGCCTTGATAAATGGTGACACATCCCCATCAAAACCTATCTTTTCAGAGATGACATCTAAAAGGGTTGTTTTACCCGTACCATTAACTCCGATAATCCCAATACGATCCAAATCATGAATAATAAAGGAAATATCCCGAAAAACAGTCTTATCTCCCACAGATTTGGTTAATTTTTCAACAATAAAATCACTCATTCCATACCCTTTTCTACGCATCAAAAGAAGGCAATGCCTCCTCTCAGATTGAATAAAAGTCCATTTTGGACATTTCTTCTCCAATCTTTTTCTTTGTAGCCAAAAACAAAAAACCCCCAAAAACGTTAAAATATAGCCAAATGAATTAACTTTCAGACAAGGAACAAAAAAAGACGCAGACAGTACCTGATACTCTTCGAAAAGCAAAAGAAGATCTTGTTGACTTAATGTGATGAAGACAGTTCTATCAGCTATCTGTGTCGCCTAGTCTGCTTTGGATTTTCATTTAGTATGAGTAGGGCGAGTCGAAAGTGACCATGTGTCAAAGTTAATTCAAAAGACTATAAAAGCGTTTCTAAAAGTTTAATTAATATCTATCTCTCTGCAAGATGCCCCAATTTATCAAATTTTAAGGACTTTGTCAACCTGCTGAAAGGAGGTAAGGCCTCCTCTTCTTTATATCTTATCTTTTACAAAGTCAAAAATCGCCTCTTTGTCATTGGAAAGCTCTCCTTTAACAATAGCTAGCTCGACTTGACTGAGCATTTCTCCCAAATCCGGTCCTGGTTTCATATTTAATTCAGATATGAGGATACCACCATTGACAACAATGTCATGTTTGTCATGGATAAGCAAGTCCTTATCCAGTTGTGCCAATCCGTCAAAGTCTGCTTCCATTCCAAATGCAGCCCTTAGGGCTTCCACTTCTTGAATGAGTTCCTTACCATATTGGTAAACCTGCCAGCTAGTCAAAGATGATGATTTTCGCGCCTGAAAGACTTCAATCATCTGGGTCACTCTCTTTTGAAACTGGATAGATGTTTTCCATTTCTTCAAAAATCCCTTAGGTTGATGAATAGCTAAAACAATCATCACGGCTGCCCACGCCTGCTCGGAACTAAGAAATTGGTAGTCTTTTTCAATCAGCCTTTGAAACGCTCGCCACTTAGTTGCAGTCCCTTGAAAGTCAGGGAGATAGTCATAGGCACCAGTTGCTATCAAGGCATCGAGACCTTTTGACCAATGTGGCGCCAATAATAATTTATCAAATTCAATAAAGCTGCGTTCGACAGATATTTTTTCTAAAAGCGGCGCACATTCTGACATGGCTGCTAGGGTTTGTTCTTCAATGTCAAAATCAAGACTTGCTGAAAAACGAATTCCTCGCATAATGCGCAAAGCATCCTCATTAAAACGTTCTGAAGCAATCCCTACCGCACGCAGAACACGATTTTTCAAATCTTTTAAGCCATCGAATAAATCAATAACCTCACGATCCTCATTTAATGCAAAGGCATTTACTGTAAAATCACGCCGTTTCAAATCCTCTTTCAAAGAGCGAACGAAAGAAACACTTGATGGTCTGCGATAATCCACATAGACATCCTCAGTCCTAAAAGTAGTCATTTCATATTCATGACCATTTTCCAAAACCAAAACTGTCCCATGTTCAATCCCAACATCAACCGTGCGTTCAAAAATAGCTTTGGTCTCCTCGGGATAAGACGAGGTCGCAATATCCACATCATGGATAGGACGACCGAGCAGGACATCACGAACAGATCCACCAACGAAATAGGCTTCAAACCCGGCCTTTTTAATCTTCTCGAGAAGAGGTAGGGCTTCCTCAAACTCAATTGGTAATTTTTCTAACTTCATCAGAGCAGTTTTTCCAATCCATAAACCAGTTGATTACGTTTTACAACTTCTTTAATACCTAAATTAACACCGCTCATGAAAGAAGAGCGGTCATAGGAATCATGACGCAGTGTCAGACCTTCTCCTTTTGCACCAAATATGACTTCTTGATGGGCAACAAGACCGGGTAAACGAACACTGTGAATGCGAAAACCATCGTACTCAGCACCTCGGGCACCTTTTAGCAATTCTTCTTCGTCTGCTGCCCCCTGTAACTTAGACTGACGACTTTCAGCAATCAATTCTGCTGTTTTAACTGCTGTTCCAGAAGGAGCGTCTTTTTTCTTATCGTGGTGAAGTTCAATGATCTCCAAGTCTGGGAAGTATTGTGAAGCCTTAGCCGCAAACTCCATCAAAAGAATGGCGCCAATGGCAAAATTTGGTGCGATCAAACCACCAAGTGATTTTTCAGAAGATATGGCAATCAAATCTGCTAGTTGTCCCTCTGTGAACCCTGTTGTCCCTACAACTGGCGCAAAGCCATTTTCCAAGGCAAAACGTGTGTTCTCATAGGCTACCTTAGGCATGGTAAAATCAACCCAGACATCTGCAGAAAAATTGACCAAATCCTTCTTATCAGTAAAAACAGGCACGCCATCAAGGGTCGTCTCAGTCGCAAAAGGATCCAATAAAGCTGCTAATTCAAGTTCTTTATCTGATTTAACCATGTCAACTGCAGTAGAACCCATACGTCCTTTAAACCCTGCAACAATCACTTTAATAGCCATCTTTAATCTCCTATTTCTATCTTCTTAAAAAGGGAGTGAGTTTTTTTCTGACATCACAGAAAAACTCAACTTCCCCAAACTACTCATTTTCTTCAAGAGTGCTAATCCGATTTCAGTAAACTTTTGGAGTAATCCCAAAAGCAATACCACCTTCTCCAAGATGCGTTGCAATCACACTGCCAAAAGACACGATAGACAACTCTTCATCAAAACCAGACTCTTTTAGATTTTGATACAGCTCTTTTGCCTTATCCTCAACATTGGCATGAATAATAGCCACATAAAAATCGCCGTCAGCTGTCTCTTCTTTGAGAATCTCCACCAAGCGTTTGATAGCCTTTTTCTCAGTACGAACTTTCTCAAAAACTTCAATAACACCCTGATCATTGAAATAAAGAATTGGCTTGATAGATAAAAGATTTCCTAGCAAGGCCGAACCATTTGACAAACGCCCTCCCTTAACCAGATGGTTTAAATCATCGACTAGGATAAAAGCTTTCGTCCCCAAAATCTGCTCATTTAGCTTCTCTAAAATAAGGTCAAATTCATAACCTTCTTGTGCTAAAGTCAAGGCAGTTTCTACCATCTGCCCCTGCGGTGCAGAGGTGATTTTTGTATCAGGAATTTCTACAACAAGATCACTGTATTCGTCTTTTAGAAACTGGCTATTCGCCCAAAAACCAGAGATACCGCTTGATAAAAAGAGTCCAATAACATGGGTATATTTTTCAGCCTGCAATTTCATCAGCAGCTCATCAAATTCTGCTAAATTCGGTTGACTGGTCTTTGGCAGTTCTTCATTGGTAGCCATTTTGTCATAAAAATCTGGCATGGTCAAATTCTGACCTTCCACATAAGTTTCACCATCAATGATGACAGGAATATCTAAACAAAATAAATCAGCATGCCCCTCAACCGACTGGGGAAGAGCTGCTGAACTATCTGTTACTACTGCTAATTTCATTAACTATTAAACTCCAATTTAACACCTGGACGATCCAAAGCAATTTCAGTAACTTCATAGGTCATACGCTTGACCACTTCAAGCAGTGGTGCTGCTAGTGATTCAACTTCTTCTTGAGAGAATTCTTTTGGTTCATTCACAACACGATTTTTGATATGAACCATTTGAGAAACAACACCAGAAATCACAAAGTCATCACGGACAATCGTAAATTGTAAAACAGCCACAATTGTTGTTTCGTTTTTCTCAACATTCTTTTCAATCAATTGGAAGGTCACTTCAAAGTTAGTTTTTGGTGTTCCATTTTCTTTTTCCCATTCCAAATTGCGAGCATTGTAATGATATTGATTGACAAATTCTTTTTCGCGTATGATTTCCATAGTTTTCTCCTCTAGATACAGTTAGGACTATTATAGCACATGCTTTTACAAAATAAAAGGTTACTAATACTTCTTCTGTGGGTGTTTTGCCACAATATCAGGGTATTTAGCCAATAAGTCTTCGCCACTCTGAGTTAAAGCGTAGGAGCGCTCCTCAAACAAGTCACCCAACTCTTCTTCCGTGAAATGTCGCTCCAAAGCCGCATCTAAATCAGATCGCTTCATCTTGCTCAACCCCTTTACCCCTTTTGCCTTTAGAAAATCTTTCACAAGAGGTGCCGAGACAAGATTAATTGATTCAAAAGCAGAGTTGATGCGAACATATCCCATTGTAATAAGTTTCTCTAACTCCTTTTGAGCATCAATCCCATAAGTCGTATAAAAATATTTATGGTGGGAACTCTTCGTTGTATAAGTGCCAAATTGAATCCGCCATAAGAGAATGATATGTCCTGGAAGAAGCCCTTCTTCTGTCCGCTCCATTTGACGTTTGGCAATCGGTTTTCTCAATAATTCAGTTTCATATTTTGGTGAAATAAAGGGCATTTCAGCATGCTCACCATAAACTTCATTTAATGTTTTCATGTTAAACATTATAGCAAAAAGCGTCAGAATAAACCAGAAACGGGGCTAGTAACAATAGCTTCCTTTCATAAACTTCCTCTTAATAAATAAGGTCAGCTCCACTTCTCACCGAACTTATAGTTTTTTGAATTAACTTTGAGACATGGTCACTTTCGTCTTGTCGTACTCATACGCAATGAAAATCAAGTACTGTCTGCGTCTTTTTCTGTTCCTTGTCCGAAAGGTAATTCCTTTGACTATATGTGCTACTAAAAAGAATCATACTGTGTCAATTGATAGAGTTTTATAAGATTATTGAGTTTGGTGCCGTATGACGTATCTGTCGCATAAGTGCCTGTCAATGCCGCAGTTGCATCTTGGTAGGATAGGGTATTACTCCTATGCACTGCCCAGTAGAAATCTCGGTCTAAAAAATTAGCATAATCTTCTAAACCATTTTCTAAACTACCATAAGAACGAAATGCAGCAGTTATGGTATAGGGATTTCCCTGACCATCGTCCTCCCAAGTTTCCAAAGAAACAGACTGCCCTTGATAACTACCCTTGATACCAAAAAAGTTGAAATGTGGTGATTGGCTAAGGCTTGATTGTCCACTATCAGATTCCAAAATAGCTTGCGCAATCATCACTGAAGCATATAAGTCATTCTCTCTTGCAATAACTTGCGCTTTAGGACCAATCTCTTTTACAAACTGCTCTGATACTGATAACTCTACCACTGGCTCCGTCCGTTCTGGCAATACCTGCCTAATAAAAACAACTATAGCAAAAGTTACGGCAATAACAAGCAAAATCGTTCTCATAGAATAACGCTGTTTTCTCTTTCGTCTCGCCACTTTTGCCACCTCCTCTATAAAGTCTTCATTATTTTAGCATAAGTGAAAAAGAAGACAAACTAAAAACCAGACAAGACTAACTTATCTGGTCATAGGAGCTTGTTATTTTCCGAAAAATGTCCGTTTTAATTTTCCTTTTAATGAAGACTCTTCTGTTTCAGGTGCCCGTGCCTCATCTGAATATAAGGATTCAATGAGTTCATCAGCATATTTAATACCGTCGGCAACTGGACGATTAATGAGCTTTTTACCCGCAAAGCGTTCTAAATCAGTATCCTTATCAGAAGCCACAATAACGCCCTTAGCTCGTGAAATATCGGCAGCCGTCAACGCATTCTTAAGACCACTTGCACCATTCGTCTCAACCTTGATCGTCATTCCCTTTTCAGCAGCCGCTTTTTTTAGAGCTTCTTCAGCCATATAGGTGTGAATCAAGCCAGTGGCACATGCTGTTACGGCAACAATAAAATCGCCAGAATGATTGATTTTCTTCTCAACTTCTTCCGCCTCGTCAACATTTGGGAGGCAATCAAAAAGCGCCAAGACATCATTTTCTGTGCTTGCCTGACGTAAACGGTCAGCAAAACCTTCTCTAGCCAAATATTTTGACAAATCCGCAATGGCTTCTAATTGAACATCTTGCGCATCACTAGGAGCAACTACCATGAAAAAAAGATCAACAGGTTGCCCATCCTCTGCCTTGTACGGAATCCCTTGGGACGAACGTGCAAATAGGATTGCCGGCTTGTCCACAACAATATGCTTACTGTGAGGCATAGCAATGCCATGTCCAAGCGCAGTTACCCCTTGTTCTTCACGAACCATGATACTTTTCTTCAACAAAGCACTATCATGAATGATAGCATGCGCTGCTAATTTGGCAATCATTTCATCAAGAGCCACATCTTTAGAAATAGCCTTTAATTCCATAATCATCAAATCTTTACGTAATAATTCTTTGATTGACACCCTGCTTCCTCCTTGGGGAAAATTCATTTTTTTATTTCGTTTTTTCAGAGGTTGGGAAATCCAAAACCCTCATTTTCCTTTATCATAACACGTTTCCCAGAAAAACTGGTCTGGAAGGTGTGTTCATTTTGTGTTTTTTTCAATCAAGGAGAAACCAATCTCTAGCCCCTCTCACACTGCCGTGCGTACCGCTCAAAACAGGACAGCACAACTAACTTTTGACGTATGTTTCTCTAAACTATCATCTAAATCGTTAACCCGTCCTCCTATTTATGAAGATTGGTTTTGAATAGGTGACTTTCACTTCGTTTTGCTACGAAGGTGAAAAATCATAACCACCCATCAAACAAGTATAGTCTTTTGCATTAACTTTGCTACATCGTCATTTTCGACTTGCCGTACTCATATTATACTCAATGAAAATCAAAATCAGACTAGGCGACACAGATAGCTGATAGAACTGACGGTTATCAAATCAAGTCAACAAGGTTTGCTTTTGATTTTCGAAAAGTATCAGCACTGTCCGCGTCTCAGTACCTTGTTTGAAAGCTAATTCATTTGACGATAATGACGATATAACTTATTTCAGAATTGACTTCTGTACCACCAATTAGTAGCTCTTCCCAAGCTGATAGGCAGGCGTGGCAGCCGCTATTGCGTTTATCAGTAGCGAGTGTCCGCAGAAGACTTCAACTTTAAGATATACACTGTTTCTGTGTCGTACTAAAAAGCGCTGACTGGGCGGTCAACGCTATGTTTATTTTTCTTATAAAACTACTATTTAGCTTTAAAGTCGCTATTGTATTTATCAATGAGTGTCCGCAGAAGGCTTCAACTTTAGATATACACTGTGCCTGTGTCGTACTAAAAAGCGCTGACTGGGCGGTCAACGCTATGTTTATTTTTCTTATAAAACTACTATTTAGCTT
>NZ_KB904589.1:16604-33729 GCF_000380145.1 Streptococcus thoraltensis DSM 12221
GTTTATCGGTAGCGACTGTCCGCAGAAGACTTCAACCCTAGATATACACTGTGCCTGTGTCGTACTAAAAAGCGCTGACCGATTGGTCAACGCTAAGTTTATTTTTCTTATAAAACCACTATTTAGCTTTACGGAGTAATCCAAAGAGGACACCTGAAACTACTGCACCAATAGCGACAAACAACAAGTAAAGGAATGGATTGCTTGTCAAGGCGATAACGAAGATACCACCGTGCGGTGCCATTAATTTAATACCAGCAAGCCCAACAAGAGCCCCTGTGAGGGCTGAACCTGCGATAAAGCTTGGGATGGCGCGGGCTGGGTCAGCGGCACCAAATGGAATCGCACCTTCAGTAATGAATGAAAGACCCATAACGATGTTTGTCAACCCTGAGTTACGTTCTTCTTCGGTAAATTTATCTTTAAAAAGAAGTGTTGCGACAAAAACAGCCAGAGGAGGTACCATACCACCTGCCATAACTGCAGCCATAACGACTGATCCACCATTAGCAACTGTTGCTGCAAGGGTTCCTGTACCAAAGACATAGGCAGCCTTGTTAACTGGTCCACCCATATCTACAGCCATCATACCACCAACAAGAAGTCCCATAAGGATTGCTGAGCTACCTGAAAGGTTTTCGAGGAAAGTATTAAGCGCTGTATTGATGGCAGCCATTGGAATATTAACCAAGAGCATAAGGAAGCCTGTCACTGCTACTCCAAGAAGTGGATAAAGAAGGATTGAGCGAACACCATCCAGTGAACGAGGCATACCAGCAAGAGCCTTACGAAGAACAAGGATAACACCACCAGCAAGGAAACCACCAACAAGGGCTCCAAGGAAACCTGATGACACACCAGCAAGTCCAAGTGTTGAGTCACCACCTGCAGCGTACGCAACTTTACCAAAGGCAAGACCGCTGTTAGCAATGGCACCGGCTACAAAACCAGCAACAAGACCCGGTTTTTCAGCAATAGAGTAGGCAATATAACCTGAAAGAACTGGAAGCATGAAGCCAAAGGCTGCACCACCGATTGATTTAAAGAGGGCTGCTAGTTCATTGTATGACCCTAGATTTGCTAATTGATCCTTGGGAACGCTAAGAAGATTATCCAAAAGAAAGGCTAAGGCAATCATAATACCGCCACCGATAACGAATGGCAACATTTGAGAAACACCACTCATAAGGTGTTTGTAAAAAGCACCGCCAAGGCTTGATTTCTCTTCTGAACCAGCTTCTTGTGAACCTTCTTTGGCAACATAGGTATCAGCTTTACCATCAAGAATGGTTTGGATTAATTCCTGAGGTTTTTTAATCCCTTCAGCAACTGGACGTGAAATCAACGGTTTACCATTGAAACGAGGCATATCGACTGCCTTATCAGCTGCAACAATAACACCTTTGGCTTTTTCAATATCGGCTGCTGTTAATTTATTACCAACACCCGAAGCACCATTTGTTTCAACCTTAATAGCAACGCCCATTTCTGCAGCTTGCTTTTTAAGGGCTTCTTCTGCCATATAAGTGTGAGCAATACCAGTTGTACATGCTGTTACCGCAACGATGAAGTCTTGCTCACTTGATTGTAGATTTGTAACATCATTTTGTGCAACAACTTCTTCTTGTTCGGCTTTTTTATCAGCTGCTTCTGCACCGTCAAAAGTTGCAATGACACCATCAGGAGTATTGATTTGACGCAATTCATCCGCAAAGCCATCTTTCATCAAGTATTTTGATAGTTCTGCAAGAGCTGCCAAGTGGGTGTCATTAGCACCTTCTGGAGCCGCAATCATAAAGAAGAGATAGGTTGGCTGACCATCAAGCGCTTCATAATCAACGCCTTTTGTTGATTTGGCAAAAAGGACGGTAGGCTCTACAACAGCTGTGTTTTTAGAGTGAGGCATGGCAATACCATCACCCAAACCAGTTGATGTCAAGGCTTCACGCGCCATGATACCTTCTTTGAATGTTGCAAAGTCACTGACCACACCTTCTTCAACCAAGCGGTTAATCATCTCATCAATAGCCGCTTCCTTTGTGCTAGCTTGAAGGTCCAAGATCATGACATTCTTGTTCAATAAGTCTTGAATTTTCATCGTTTTTCTACCTCTACTTTTTGATATGTTTCTTTAATAAAATCAATACTTGCTAAATCATCTGAAAAGGTGGTTGCCGTACCACAAGCTACTCCCCATTTGAGAGCTTCAAGGGCATTGCCTGATTTGACGAATTCGCCAGTAAATCCTGCTACCATCGAATCGCCTGCACCAACAGAATTTTTCACCTGACCTTTGATTGGCTTGGCAAAGTAGGCTGCATCTTCAGTTACTAGCAGAGCACCATCTCCAGCCATTGAAATCAAAGCATTTTGCGCACCTTTTTCAAGAATTTTACGTGCGTATGCTTCAATGTCATCAAGTGATTCTAAGGTGACATCAAAGATGGCTTCTAGCTCATGGTTATTAGGTTTTACCAATAGCGGTTGATAAGCAAGCGACTCTAAAAGTGTTTCCCCTTCAAAATCACAAACAATAGCTGCACCAGATGCTTTAGCAATTGGCAAGAGTTCTTTATACACTTGGTTTCCTAGGTTACTTGGTGCCGAACCAGCAAAAACGACAACATCTTCAGAAGTTAAATGCGCCAACTGCTCCTTCAAAGCGTCTAATTCTTGATTTGAGATGACAGGACCTGCACCATTAATTTCAGTTTCTTGATCAGCCTTGATTTTGACATTGATACGCGTATCTTGTGATACGGGCACAAAGGCTGTTGAGATACCTTCTTTTTCCAATTCGTCTGTGATAAAGCGACCGGTAAATCCACCAATAAATCCTGTAGCAGTATTAGCAATAGCCAAACGCTTTAAAACACGGCTGACATTGATACCTTTACCACCAGCGTACTTATCATCACTGTCCATACGATTAACCTGTCCAACCTCGACAGCATCAAGGCGAACGATATAATCAATAGACGGATTTAAAGTAACGGTATAAATCATACTTCAATAACTCCTGTCTTTTCTTTAATAGTTGGTAAGAGGGGGTGATCACAGTGGTTAGTGATAATGGTGACGTCTCTAACCGAGGCTACATTAATAAATGATGCTTGCCCCAATTTAGAAGAATCTGTTAGGATATAAGCTTTTTTAGCACTGGCAATAATGCTGCGCTTTACAACAGCTTCTTCCATCTCAGGCGTCGTGATATGTTCTTCATCAATACCATTCATTCCCAAAAATGCTTTATCAAAATTGAGGCGTTGGACTTGCTCTACCGCAATTTGTCCGACACTTGCATCCGTTGTGTTTTTAATAAAACCACCAATAATTAAGGTTTTGATGTTTTTATCCACAAGTTTAGCCGCATGATGAATCGCATTCGTTACAACAGTCAAGCCCTCTTGATTTAAAAGAGGAATCAAAAGTCCTGTTGTTGAACCGGCATCCAGAAAAATCACATCGCCATCTTGAACAAGTTCTGCGGCTTTTTGAACCAAAGCCTTTTTTTCTTGAATGTTTTTGATAGATTTTTGGCGGATATGAGGTTCATCCTGAAGATTATGTATTTTTTCAGCCCCACCATGAACACGGTGAAGCTTCCCTTCAGCTTCCAACTCATCTAAATCACGTCTCACTGTTGATTCTGACGTCTCTAATAAGTCAACCAAATCCTCCAAAACAACGTAGTCATCGAGAATTATCTTCTCCATAATCAGCCGTTTTCGCTCTGTTTTTAAGATGGCAAACACCTCCTACTGCAATCGTTTACAGATACCATTATACTCTTTTTTGCGAATAGGTCAATACAAAACAATCATTTTCTGTCATTTTCTTTCACTTTCATTATCGAAAGAGACTTAATCCCCTTCGAAAAGCAAAAGCAAACCTTGTTGACCTAATTTGGCGAACACCCGTTCTATCGGCATCGGCGCCGCCTGCTGCCTAGTCTACTTTTGATTTTCATTGAGTATAACAACCATTAAAAGTTTAGATTTAGAAAGACACAAGGACTATTAAAACACACTAAAATCCAAGTCAATGAACTTGGATTTTAGTAGCTCTATCATTTCTGTAGTGGGTAGCGCAACCGCAGAGGTTATGGGGCTTTTCCACTCGCTTTAGTGTGTCTTTTAAAACTTAGCCAAACCTTCACTAAATCTTTTTGAAGTTTCTCGCCCAAGCGCCAAAGCTCTATTGGGGCTTTTTAACTTTCTTTAATCAAAGACGTTGAATGCACAATGCGGTTGTCGCGTTCTGGGTAGATGTATTTGATGGCTTCGTTGACTGCTGTCGGTGCCTCGCCAAATCCTGTGGCGATTAAATCTGCCTTACCTGGGTATTCAGCAGCATCTCCGATAGCGTAGACCCCATCCATACTTGTTTTCAAAACTTGGTCTACAAAGATACGATTGCGCTTATAATCCAGATTCCAGTTTCTAAGATTTTTATTATTGGTTGAAAATCCAAAGCTGACAATTAAGGCATCTAATGGTAAATCAAGCGTCTCTTCTTCTTTGACTTTTTGAACACGTAGGTTAGTCATTCTACCATTTTCCCCAGAAAGTGAAACTGGTACGTATGGGGTCATAGTGTTAACAGATGAGTCTTTCATGACCTCAACACTGTGTTCATGCGCACGAAAAGCATCTCTACGATGAACAATGGTGACACTAGCCGCAACCGGTTCTAGCATATTTGCCCAGTCAACAGCAGAATCACCACCACCACAGATGACCACATTTTTCCCAATAAAAGGCTCGACTTGATGGACATTATAGTAGAGATTTTCATCTGCGTAGATGGCTTCATCTTCCAAGCCAAGTGGACGTGGCGCAAAAGCCCCATTACCGCAGGCAATGATTATCGCTTTTGACAAATGCTCGGCTTTATTGGTTTGAATGCTAAAGATACCTTCTTTTTTCTCAAAGGTTTGCACTTCTTCTTTAAGGCAGATGGTCGTTCGATCTTCAAAACGTTCCACTTGTTTGATAAGATTTTCCGACAATTCCCCCGCCGTAATAGCTGGATAAGCAGGAATATCGTAAATCACTTTTTCAGGATAAAGGACAGCCGGCTGCCCGCCAAGTTCAGACAAACTTTCAATAATCTTGACCGTCATGCCACGAAGCCCAGCATAAAAGGCAGCAAAAAGTCCAACTGGTCCACCACCGATAATGGTGATGTCATAAATTTTGTTAACAGACATGCTCAACTCTTTCTATAAAATCTTTTATCACAAAAGAAAGCTCATTTGGATTTTCTTTATTACTCTCATGACCAGTATTTTTCAAAATGGTTAGTTGACTATTTGGAATGAGTTTCTGTAATTCTTGGGACGTTTTAAGATTAAATGTATCCTTTTCGCCGCAAACGAGATGACATAGTAACTGAGTTTTAAGTAAATCTTCAGTCATATCAATATCGGCTATTCCTTTATAAAAAGCTAAAATATTTGCCTTGTCCCAACCTTGTTTTTTAAAAAAACGTTTTGGTAGAAGTTTAAAAATAGCAACTTGCAAGCGAAATGCTTGATTATTTCTAAAACGATACTGTCCCGCACACGAAACAATCCCTTTTAAATTAGGATGAGGATTCTCAAGCAAAGATAAAGCCAATAATCCACCTAGCGATACACCAATCACAAGCGAATTTTTGTCGCTATCAGCTAAGAGGTGGTTAACTTTTTCTTTTAGCTGGTCTAAATTTTCTGGCAAACGCCCATTGTCAAAGAGTTCTGGACAAATCACTTCGTGATCTTTAAAGTGACTGCTAACTTGATCCCAACTGCTAGCAGTCTGACCCAAGCCATGCAAAAAAATCAACCTCATTCCGCCTTAATCCTTTCCAAAATCTCAGCTTCTTCTTTGGTAAACGCATAATTTTCCAAAAGATCTGGTCGCCGTAGGTAGGTTTTACGCAGACTCTCTTCCAAGCGCCAACGCCGGATATTCTTATGATGTCCACTCATTAGCACATCTGGAACCTTCATGCCGCGAAAGTCATACGGACGCGTGTATTGGGGATATTCCAACAAACCTGATGAAAAACTATCATCTTGGTGACTGGCTTCTTTACCGATAACATCTGGAATAAGGCGAACCGTCGCATCAATCATGGTCATCGCCGCTAATTCACCACCAGTTAGAACAAAATCTCCGATAGAAATTTCATCCGTCACCAATGTCTTAATCCGTTCGTCATAACCTTCATAATGACCGCAGATAAAAATCAACTCTTCTTCTTGCGATAACTCCTCCGCATAGGCCTGGTCAAAGGTACGCCCAGCAGGATCTAAGAGGATAACACGAGGATTTTTTGCCCCAATCTTATCATAGGTATCAAAAATAGGTTGCGCTCGTAATAGCATTCCCTGACCGCCACCATAGGGTTCGTCATCCACGTGACGGGCTTTTTCTGCATTTTCTCGAAAATTATGGTAGGTAATCTCTAGCAAACCACGTTCCTTAGCCTTGCCAACAATAGAATGCTCTAGAGGTGCAAACATATCTGGAAAAAGGGTCAAGATGTCAATTTTCATCGTCTAAGCCTTCCATAATTTCAACATCAACACGGTTACCAGCCACATCAACATTTAGTATCACTGGCGGGATATAAGGCAGCAACAAGTCTCGTTTTCCTTTACGCTTGACGACCCAGACGTCATTAGCCCCTGGTTGTAAGATTTCTTTGATTTGACCGATTAGAACATCATTTTCATAGACATCGAGTCCAATGATTTCATGGTAATAAAACTCATCTTCCGCCAAGTCCGTGAGATTTTCTTCAGCAACTTTCAACATCGTTCCCTTATACTTCTCAACATCATTGATATGATAAAGCCCTTTGAATTTGACAATATCAAAGTTTTTCTGCTTGCGATGGCTAGCAATTTCAACATCCAGTAAATATTGATTTTTATCATCAAAGATGGCTAAGCGACTGCCCTTTTTAAACCGCTCTTCTGCAAAATCCGTCACAGAAAGCACGCGCAATTCACCTTGCAACCCTTGTGTATTCACAATTTTTCCAACATTAAAATAATTCATTTCTACCTCTATCTTACCTTTTAATCAGCCTAGCTATCCGCACGTTTAGCTTCTAGCTCCTTTAAAAATACCGCCACTACTCACTTGTTAAGCAGTCGATAAACTTGTTTTCCAACAAAGAATGTCACACATATCATAAGAGACGCTCATGCTAGGAAAAGCTAGATAAACCCTACTACTACTTGCTATTAAGCAGTCAATAGACTTATTTTCTAATCAAGCATAGCGCAGGGCTGAGCTGAACCATAAGACTCCTTGGTGTCAGTTACCGTTTGCTAGCAATTTCTTCCAAGCCTCTAGGACAGCCTGTTCACTAAAGCGACTGGCAACTTCAAGAGACTTCCGTCTAAACTGCTGTCTCACCTGCTCTTCCTGATTAAAGTAGGTCACGATAGCCTCTGCCAACTGCATGATAACCATCGATTCATCTTCTTCGTGGTCAAATGGAACCAAATAACCATTCTCAGCAGATGTGACAAAAGTCTGATTGCCATAAGGTACGTCCAAACCAATAACTGGCAAGCCATGTGATACCGCTTCAAGGATACTCAATCCAAATGTTTCTCGAGCTGAAGCTGTGAGATACAACTCATAAGAAGGATACACTTCATCCAAAGGAACATGCCCTTTCAATGAGATATAATCTCTTGCCTCCAAATCAATGATTAATTCTCTGCAGCTCGTCATTAATGATCCCTCACCATAAATATCTAAGGACAAGTTAGGGATAACCTTTTTAGCAAGAACAACTGCCTTTATCAGCCAATCAATATGCTTGATTAGCTCTAATCGTGAAGCAGTCATAATAGTGAAGGGAGTATGCTGGTCAGCTTCCTTATACTCAACCACTGATACACTTCCCGCAGGGATAACAGCCATATGTGGCTTAACTCCCATTTCTTGAAAAATGAGTTGTCCCAGCCTTTCCTTCTGCAACTCTGTTGAAGTCACAAAGACATCAATTTCCTTGGCATACTTAATGATGTAATAATACTCATAATTTATAAACAAATAGGAAGCATCATAGTTTCTAGGAAAATAATGCTCTGAATGGATAATAGCCGCTACTTTTGCCTTCCCCTTATTTTTCAACACCACCTGCGCAAAGTCAAAATGCTGACTACGATCCAAGAGTAGCCAATCCTCCTCTGACAGGTTCAAGCCTTTGACAAAGGTATCAAGAAAATCATGCTTAGTCAAATAGTGCCGATGATCCGCAAAGACAAACATCGAATTCCCCTCTTTAATGACTTCTTCATAAACCAGCTCTCCTGCAGGGTTTAAAAAAGTCCGCCTATACAAAGTTGCCTGATACTGACCATCAATCGTCTGAGGGGAATAATACTCACTATAGACGTGGCGATTCGTATAAAAATCTTTACGCAGTAATACCCCTTCTGCAAATAGCGTGACATAATCAACAATATCAGAATCTTCATCCAAAAAGCTAACCGCAATCAATTGCTTACCTTGCTGATAAAAATTGAGATGAAGACCTTGCTTATTGTGAAAATCTGCTTGGTCAAACTGCGGGTAGAGGTGACGGATATCTGACAAGGTTATACTTGGCTTCAAACTCGCATCCTCTAAAAAAGAGAGGTGGACAGACATGAGCTACTCTATCGGAATACCGACCACTTCACTATAGCGGCGAACGTATTCCCAACTTGGTAATTCCGTAAAAATATAGTAATTTTCCTCATCTAGTTGATTTAAGAATTTCGATCGATGTCCTTGAGCATAGTCTATACCTGAAATCTGAAATCCCACTAATATATTAAAATTATACAGCGTCATACTCTCTCCAATCACTACCAAATAGCTCCGCGCTATCCACTACTTGAAAATCGAGTTGCGCCATCTGATAATCAAGCACCTCTTCTCTCAAGGTTTCATCACGGTCAAGCTGCTTCACCTTAGCCACCATGGCTTCAACATCATTTTCCTCAAACAAAGTCTCTTCGTGGTAATACTCGAAACGATGGGCAATCGGTCTGAAAGACAAGAGACAGAGTCTCGCCATGACCGCTCGAGAGACGATTTCATCAACTTCGCGATGATGATTGATGTCCAAATAAAAAGACGACTTTTGCAACAAAGACTTAACATCAGTATTGCTAAGCCCTGATAAAACCGTCACATTTGCATACCTCTCCAAATCCTGTAAAGTCGGTGAAACCGTCGTCCTTGCTCCGATAGACAGATGATACTCTGGCAAATGCTCGACCAGATAAGACAAGCCTTCCAGCTGATCACTAGCCGTCAAGACGAACAAACTCTTTTTTTCTTTAGGACCGACAGCTTGCGTCATCACCTTTTGATACAAGCTTTTTCGCCGCTGACTATGCTCCGTCACATCAATCACCAAACGATTTGACAACTCGGGTAGGTCATTTATCTGCTGGTGTTCCTGCCTATTTAAAAAAGCAAGATTATTGTCATCATCACTTAGTAGGTCAATATCACTCGTGACAAGCTGACGTGATTCGCCTTGCGCCTGTAAAACAGCGATTAAAAAGGCTAATCGATTGGGATAATAGCCGTCAAGTTTTTCTGTATTGGAAACGATAATACCTTCCTTGCCAGGAACCGTTTGTGCAAATTCTTTCTCTTGGTTATCGTAATAAATCCTGACCGCATGTGGTGTCTCAGGGTGATAGGTCTTAAAGAAGACCTTGCCATACTGGCTATAATTCTCCCAAAATAAAGGCTTCTCATCATCTGTTAACCAAGTGATATGGGAAATATAGCGCTTTTCTTTTGGGTTTGCAAAATCAAGGATTGCCTTTTTCTTTCCCCAAAAGCTAGCCTTGCCCCTGACTCCCTCATGAATGCCAACCTCCCAAAAATCTGGTAACGATAGGTGATTATGGTAGAGTGGAGACTTTTCCAGCGACGAATCACTCCCACCAGCCAACAACATCAACGACTCCACCGAATCTGGTAAAAAGCCATCATCTTCTAAAACGATAATCCTGTCAAAAAAAGACAAATCTAATGTCTCCTTGACACGATTAACCGCTTCTAAATTACGTTCAATTAAGAGCACTCTCTCTTCTCCTTGTTAAACAAATATACCTGTTTATTATACCATAGTCACCAACAATATTTCAGCAAACAAAAAGAGATTTTAAAGCCAACCACCAATTCTAAAAGCTATTAAGTCCTTACCAGTAAAAGGAAACTGGATGAACACTAGTTCAACCAGTTATCAAAAGCCCTAATCTGGATGGCAGACCAGAGATGATCTTCTTAACAGTATTGTTTAGGGGGGGTGCTGCGCTGTTAAGCCTATCATACATAAAGTTAGCTTTTCTTCTGTCTGGTTCAATAACTTTTGACACATTTTTTTGAAAACGTTTTTTGGTATAATATAGTCAAATGAATTAACTTTGAGACAAAGAACTGAGACGCGGGCAGCACTTGAGTAGGGCAAGGCGAAAGTGACGATGTCTCAACCTTAATTCAAAAGACTATAGCTACTGTAGAGAACCTAGCACTTCAGTTAGAGCTTCCTAGCAAGTATGAAGCACAGGAAATAACTGTCTCTATTGTAGGGACATCGTTAAGGGAGACTAGGCATAAAGCATCTTACCCCTGACATGACCCTTCTCAGCTGAAATTCTGCTAGATACAGGCGGTACTAATCAATGAAAAACACTAACCTTATCATTATTAACCCTTTAGTTATCCTTCTTGCTCGTCTTTTATGGTTGCTAATAAGGTATAAAGCCCCCTTTTATGATTTTGCAGGCACTATTGTTATAGTTTTTGTGTCTTTTTTAGTCACTTATTATTTTGTGAAATTCAGATAGAACCTTGTTAGTTGTGGTATATCACTTCACAGGATTAACTTTAAAAACATCTGTTAAACAGGTTTTTTCTGTTCTGATAACACAGAAATAGTATGGTTCAAGTAGAACAGCCGTTTTCAAATACATCTGATCAAAGCAGGCTTTTCTTTTATACACTCCGTTCAAACACTGAAATTGGCGTGATTATTTCTGTAGTAGAGACACCAGTACAGGGATTATGGAGCTTTTCACTGTTCCCATGTCATTTAGTCAAAACTTAGATTAAAAAGCTTTGATACTCACTTCTGTGAACATGCAAAAAGAGAGAACCAATCTGATTCTCTCTCGGTGTTAGCTATAAGTCAACCCACTACAGTTAGTTGACAAAGAACCAAAAAAAGAAAGAATCTCTCGACTCTCTTTTAAAATGAGGTATCCATATGTCCAAAAACAATTGAACAATTTAAAATGATGATAGTCCGTACGGGATTCGAACCCGTGTTACCGCCGTGAAAAGGCGGTGTCTTAACCCCTTGACCAACGGACCAAAGGTTAGTAATCACTAACAGCTTAAAGTAATATCAATATACTACTTTACTGGGGTAGCTGGATTCGAACCAACGCATGAGGGAGTCAAAGTCCCTTGCCTTACCGCTTGGCTATACCCCAAAAACAACAAAAACTATTTTAGCGATTTTTTCAAATCTTGTCAATAGTTTTTGCGAAAAAATTCAACTTATTTTTCATCAATCACAAGTCGAACTTTCTTACCTTGAACGGGCACCGAATAGACAATCGATCTTATGGCCATAATTGTGCGACCTTTTTTCCCGATAATGCGACCAATGTCGCTGGTATCCAAATCAAGATGATATTCTAAATATTCAGGCGTGTCCTGAATTTTAATCGTTAAGTGATCCGGTTGTGAAATCAAAGGTTTCACAATAGCAATAATAAGATTTTCAATGGTGTCCATAGGCATTTAATTATTTAGAGTATTTTGATTCGTGGAATTTAGCCATAACACCTTCACGTGAAAGGATGTTACGAACTGTATCTGAAGGTTGTGCTCCTTTTGACAACCAATCAAGAATACGCTCTTCTTTAAGTGTTACTTGATTTTCAGCTACAAGTGGGTTGTATGTTCCAACTGTTTCGATAAAACGTCCATCACGTGGAGCGCGTGAATCTGCAACGTTGATACGGTAGAAAGGTTTCTTTTTAGAACCCATACGAGTTAAACGGATTTTTACTGCCATTTTTAAAGTCTCTTTTCTTTTGTTTTAATATTTGGATCAACAGACAGGATACTCCTACTGCTTTACCTTAACTAGTATAGCAGAGTCATTTTATGGTGTCAAGTTTTTTTCTTGACACTTTTATTTTTTTAAAATCATTCGCAAAATGTGTCGTATATAGTCAAATGAATTAACTTTCAGACAAGGAACTAAGACGCGGACAGTACTTGAGTACGGCAAGTCGAAAGTGACGGTGTATCAAAGTTAATTCAAAAGACTATAAAAACCTCATAGGAGGGTATCCACATCCTTAACCGTAGCCATTGCACAAAGCGGTGCTTCTCATAAAGCTATTGTGTTAAGTCAACGTCAAATAGCTTCATAGCATTGATATTGGGCAATATCTTCAAGCCAATCGATATAGTCAAATGCATTAACTTTCAGAACAAGGGGGGGAAACGCGAACAGTCCTTGATACCCAATAAAAATCAAAAAACAGACTAGGCGACACAGATAGCAGATAGAACTACAGTCCATCAAATCAGGTCAACGAAGTCTGAATATGATTTTCAAAAAGCATTAATAGCCGAACTATGACTAGCTTCAACTAGTGAGACAGGCGTGAAAGACTTTTTCTTTATTTAGCCTGTACCGTTGAAAGCGGTCGTCAGCAGTCAAGTTTTCGATACTTCCAACTCCTTTGAGTTAGAACTCCAATCCCACTTTCCTATCTGTTATGTTCGACTGGCACCTTTAGGTTCTAATAATTTTTGAACAAAACCTAAGCCTATATCAGACAAAATAGCCATTAGGGCGGTTGGTAATGACCCTGCTAAGATAATCGCACCGCCATTGGTAGCGTTAGTCCCGCGGACGATAATATCCCCTAGACCGCCACCACCTACGAAAGCGCCGATCGCCGTAATACCAACGGCAACAACCAAGGCATTTCTAATTCCTGCCATAATAACAGAGAGAGAAAGCGGTAATTCTACCATAAAAAGACGTTGCTTTTTAGTCATCCCCATACCTTTTGCGGCGTCAACTAGGTCATCATTGACACTGGCAATCCCGGCGTAGGTATTACTGATAATGGGTAAAAGTGAGTAGAGAAAAACCGTAGCAATAACTGTTTTAGTTCCCAAACCGAGTGCCAGCATGATAATTGAAATCATAGCCAGAGATGGGATGGTCTGTAAAACATTGGCAATTCCCATGATAAAGCCACGTAGTTTTCGCCTACGAGCAATCATGATGCCTAAAGGTATCCCTACTAAGCCAGCTAACAGAACACCATAAATAGAAATCAAAAAGTGCCTTAAAAATTGAGAAAGAATGTATGAGCCATTCTGACTAAAATAATAGAAAAATTGTTCAACAGTAGACATATCACTCATCCTAGTCATTCTCCTCTCTAAAATAATCTTGTTTTTCTAAAAACTTCTTAGCAACCACTGAAGGTTCTAGTAATTTATCATCTACTTGGTGATTGAGTTTTTGCATCGTTTCTAGGTCAATTTTACCATCGAGACGATGAAGTAATTGCTCCAATTCAGGATTGTCGCGTAAAAGGTCATTATTGACAACCATAGATGTTTCATAAGGTGGGAAAAATTGTTTGTCATCATTTAGAATGGTTAAATCATAACTTGGAATACGACCGTCTGTAGAATACCCTAAAACGGACTGCATCTTACCACTTTCAACGGCATTATAGACAAGACCAATTTGCATTGGATAAATGTGCTTGAATGAAAAGCCATAAGTCTCCGTGAATTCTTTATAGCCGTCTCCCTCACGGGTCATCCAGGTACTATCAACACCTGCCTTAGCCGTATCGGCAACTTTGCTTAAATCCGAAATACTTTTAAGATTGTTTTCTTTGGCATAATCCTTGGTTACCATAAACGCATAGGTGTCGGCAAAACCGTAGGTTGGAAACCATGTCTGATCAAAGCGTTTTTTGAATTCACGCTTAACCGTTTTTGAAGCTTTTTTAGGATCTTTGATAGCCTTCATACCGAGAGCTCCTGTGATGTCTGTCCCTGTATATCGTGTTGCAGCAATATCAGCATCTCCTCGTAATAGGGCTTCATGGGTTACGCTAGAAGAACCTAGATTGGAAACCAAAGTCGCTTTACTATCGGTTTCATGCTCAATTAATTCAGCAATGATATTAGCAACGATACTTGATTCCGTAGTATTCTGCGTAGCAATTCTGACAGTTTTTCCCTCACTTCCCTTGATAAGACTACAAGCAGTAAGGGCAAGTAGTGACATTAAAGTGACACCTGCTACTAGCAGTTTTATTTTTTTCATTCTCATCTATGCTACCTCCCTCTTTTGTTTTGGAGTTAAGGCAAGTTCTAGCTTACCAAGAAGAAAATCAGCAATCAAAGATAATAAGATAACAGGGATGGTTCCACCAATAATTAATGGCGGTTGAAAAAGACTCAATCCGCTAAAAATCAAGTCACCCAAGCCACCAGCACCAACATAGGATGCTAGCGTTGCCCAAGCAATGACATAGATGGCTGAAAGACGAATTCCCGTCATAATGACTGGCATGGCTAAGGGGAGTTCTACCTGCATGATGGACTGACTTGGTTTCATCCCCATTCCTTTAGCACTGTCTTTTAAAACAGGGCTCACATTTTCAAGACCAATATAAGTATTTCTTAAAATGGGCAATAGGGAATAAATAAAGAGAGCAAAGATAGCTGGTAATTTACCAACTCCAAATAAGGGAATCATCATGGCTAAAAGGGCTAAACTAGGAATCGTTTGTAACATACTAGCTAAGCCAATAATCACTTTAGCTAATTTTTTATAACGGGTTAAAACAACACCGATAGGAACTGCCACAAGAATGCCTAAAGCCAAGGCTATGGCAGAAATATAGATTTGCTCCCAAGTTTTGTGGAGGAGCTGCCCACCATATTGGGCTAGGAAAGCATTAATTTCACTCATTTTGACCTCCCTCCTGCTCTTGAGAACCCCAGATAACATCATACATCATATCAACAAGGGCTGATCTGGTTACAATTCCAGTGAGGTGCCCTTGGTCGTTAACAACAGGCACATACTTCAGACCACGTTTGAGGATTCTTTGGGAGGCATCTCGTAAAAGGGCACCTTCATTAATTTTAAAGACCTCTTTTTGAAGGATGTCAGACACCAAAAGATTTTTACGATACTGATTACTAATCGATTCTAAATCAATAAAGCCAATTAATTTTTGATTTTCTGTGACAAGCAAGGTATCAACACGACGTTGTCTCATTAGGGTAATGGCATCAGAAATGGGTTGTTCAGCTGTTATGGAAACAGGATTTTTGAGCATGATGGATTTGACAGGCGTAATATCCATTTGGGCTTGCATCAATCTTTCTTCACCAATCATTTTCTCAACGAATTCTGTAGCTGGGTGGTGAAGGATTTCATCAGGCGTAGCCACCTGTACCATTTTCCCATTATCCATAACAACAATACGGCTAGCTAGTTTTAAAGCCTCATCCATATCATGAGTAACTAAAACAATGGTTTTTCCCATTTTTTCTTGCAGGGTTTTAACGAGGTCCTGAATCCCCTCACGTGTAATAGGATCAAGAGCACCAAAAGGCTCGTCCATCAAGATAACATCCTGATCAGCTGCTAAAGCACGAATAACACCAATCCTTTGTTGCTGACCACCGGACAATTCAGATGGGTAACGGTCTAAAAAATCTTCAGGTAATTCTACAAGTTTGATTAACTCTTTAGCCTTGGCTTTTTTCTTATCTTCTGGCCATTTCAAGAGTTTTGGAACCAGTGTGATGTTTTCATAAATGGTCATGTGGGGCATGAGACCGATATTTTGAATCACATAGCCAATTTTTCGGCGCAGATGAATAGGATTGATCGTTGAAATATCTTTTCCGTCAAAATAAATTTGACCTTCAGAAGGTTTCAACATGCGGTTAATCATCCGCATCAGGGTTGTTTTTCCTGACCCACTGGTCCCAATAAAACAAATAAACTCCCCAGCCTCTACTGATAGATTAGCTGTGTCAACGGCAACATTGTCACCGTATATTTTTTTTATATTTTTAAATTCAATAATAGGTTGATTGGTCATCCTTTTCTCCTTAAGACTAGTCGAATTTTCTAAAATTAATGCGAAAATCTAAGATAAAAACGCTCTCATTGACCATACATTTAAAGTGATAGAATGGTCATTTAAATACAGTATAACAAAATCAAAAGATTTTTACTATTATTACCTGAAAATAAAAAGCCTATTGCTAACTTTTTACAAAAAAAGCAACCAATAATCCTTTGCGAGGTGATAAGTCATAAAAATAAGGGCTATCGTCTTCTGAATTAGGTTTGATACATAGTCACGTTCGACTTGCCCTAATCAATTACTGTCTAAGCCTTTCTGTTCCTTGCCTGAAAGTTAATTCATTTAACGATAAGGTTTCTGCTATGGACAATCTTCTTGCATTCGTGCCACAGATGAGGTGGAGGGCGGGGACTTTTCCATACAAGTCTTACTTTTGAATAAAACTACATAGCCTTTGGCAATGGCTTCCTCTTTAACCCTAAGTCTTCTAAACACAGATGCGTTGGAGAACGATAGCTTTTTCATACAAGTTTTACTTTTAAATGAAACTATATAGCCTTTGACAACGACTCCCTCTTTAGCCACAAGTCTTCTAAATACAGATGAGCATAAAGGACTTTTGTTTTTTCATACAAGCTTTACTTTTAAATGAAACTACGTAGTCTTTGACAACGACTTCNGACTTCCTCTTTAAGCCCAAGTCTTCTAAATACAGATGAGCATAAAGGACTTTTGTTTTTTCATACAAGCTTTACTTTTAAATGAAACTACGTAGCCTTTGATAACGACTTCCTCTTTAGCCACAAGTCTTCTAAACACAGATGAGGTAGAGGGCGATGGCTTTTTCATACAAGTTTTACTTTTCAATGAAACTATATAGCCTTTGACAACGACTCCCTCTTTAGCCACAAGTCTTCTAAATACAGATGAGCATAA
>NZ_KB904589.1:33809-58373 GCF_000380145.1 Streptococcus thoraltensis DSM 12221
CACAAGTCTTCTAAATACAGATGAGCATAAAGGACTTTTGTTTTTTCATACAAGTTTTACTTTTCAATGAAACTATATAGCCTTTGACAACGACTTCCTCTTTAGCCACAAGTCTTCTAAACACAGATGCGTTGGAGAGATTTTGCTTTTTAAATAAAACTATATAGTAATAAAAACTACATGCAAGCCCTCTCTCATACAATTCGCTAAATGCTTTAGTTCCTTTTAGAGACAGGGCTTATTTTATTTACTTCTGCTATGGTTCTTGTTAATCTTTGACAAGAACATCATCATAGTCATTTGTCTTGTTAAAGAGATGGATAGCATATGAGCAGCTTGCCGAAACCTTAACCTTTTCCTCACGGGCTTGCCAAATGATTTTCTCAACAAGTTGTTTTGCAATGCCTTGACCACCATATTCTGGATCGACAAAGGTGTGATTAATAACCCAAACGCCATCTGACACCTGATAGGTACATTCACCTATTTCTTTGCTTCCATCAAGAGCAATCGAACGATTCTCATCTGCTTTAAATGAAACAACTACCATTTGAAAACCTCCTTCACATTAAATCATTAAACTTAGTATTATTTTATCAGAAAGACTGGAAACATCAAAAGGAAATCCACACAAGCTATCCAATTTTTCAGAAATGCAAAAAATGCTCTAGCCAACGACCTCCATAAATCCAAAAATAGCTATAAGAGATAATTGATAACGGACGACAGATAGCTAGTATCATCATCAATTTTTTCTCCGTCATCTTACTCAAACCAGCCAGCATAACAGTTATATCAGCCGGTCCAATCGGAGCTAACATGACAAGAGTTACCAATTTTTGAAAATAATTTCCTAAAAATCGGTTCTCATAAGCTGATAATTTCTCTTCCGAAAGCATGAGATGAATAGCTGATCGTCCGTATTTTCTAACCAGACGAAACAAAAGCCAACTGCCTAGAAGAATACCTAAGTAATCCAACACAAATCCTAAAATAGGTCCAAATGCTAAAAATCCGACAACGGTTATGACACCACCGGGGATTGGTGCAATCAACACCTGAATAACTTGCAATCCGAAAAACAAAATCGCTCCGATTACTAAATCTTTTCCAATCAGTTCCTGCAAGGCAGACGGATTGTTGACAATATCTAAATTGACGACCAAAAAGTAAACAAAAACCAGAGATA
Organism: Streptococcus thoraltensis DSM 12221; assembly: GCF_000380145.1. GTDB lineage: Bacteria > Bacillota > Bacilli > Lactobacillales > Streptococcaceae > Streptococcus > Streptococcus thoraltensis. Next base: position 34,999 of record NZ_KB904589.1, read on the forward strand.
GAATCAGTATTATAGTTGATAATATTCTAATTAAGGAACGAGTTGTTTTTTTAGGATTATTCATAACGTAAAGCCTCGATTGGGTCTAATTGACTCGCTTTGTTGGCAGGAAGTAGTCCAAAAATAATACCAATACATGCCGAGAAAGTGATGGCAATAAAGGCGACATCTAATGAGACGGTTGCACCTGGCAGCTTCATCGCAGCACCTAAACTACCGACAGCAACAAAGGCTAATAAGAGACCCAGCAAACCACCTAAAATGGTTAAGACGACTGCTTCAATCAAAAATTGTGTCAAAATATTACGACGGGTTGCTCCCAGTGCTTTTCTAAGACCAATCTCCCTAGTTCGCTCGGTAACTGAAACTAACATGATATTCATGACACCAATACCACCAACCAAAAGAGAAATACCCGCAATGGCACCAATAACTGTTGTCATAATACCAAATTGTCGATTGATGTCTTTCAAGATTGCACCATTGTCCGCCACAACGTATTCACCATTTCGCACCTGTGATAACTTCGTCAGTTCTTTACCAGCCAGCTTACCTAGAGTCTGACTTTCAGTCACATCATTGACATGAACAAAAATTTGACCAACCTCATCCGTTTGAAATTCTTGAGCCACTTGGGTATTTGTCATAACAGCTAAACCATTGATACCTGCCGAGTTACTGGAAGCCTTAAAGACACCTATCACCAAATAATCCTTATCTCCAACTGTCAAAATCTTGTTCAATGCTTGCTTATAGTGCTTTTTACCGAATAATTGATCTGACATGATGGTATCAATCATGATAATTCTAGAAAAGTGACTGTAATCGCCTTTTTGGAACTGACGTCCCTCGACAATGTCATAATTTTTAACGGCAAAATAATTTTGACTAACTCCAGAAATCATTGCATTATCTAGGCTTTTTTTACGATAAGAAATTTTACCATTGGCTGAATTGGTCACAAAATAGGAGTCAATTCCTGGTATTGCTGCAACTAGCTGTTCCAACCATTCTATTTGGACTGGTTTTTCAGCAACTCCTTCACCAAAAAAGGCAGCATAGGGGTCATCTTCTTCACCTTTTTCTTTATAGTATAACCTAACTTGCTTCTGGTCTCCGGTAAAACTATCAGAGACACTTTTTTTCATCGCATCCCCAAGTCCCATAATGATAACAACTGCAGCCACCCCGATGATAATTCCCAGCATAGTCAAGAAGGAACGCATTTTATGGCTAAGTATTGAACTAAAGGCAAATTTCCAATTTTCCACACTTTCCTCCTAATCTATTCGAACACTATTTGTTGTATCAAGTGTCATCTCACCATCTCGAATAACAATCTTGCGTTTTGCATAATCAGCAATCTCGGGTTCATGGGTAACCATGATGATTGTTTTTCCTTCATCATTTAGAGATTGAAGCAATTCCATAATCTGCGTCCCTGTTTTGGTGTCCAAGGCACCAGTAGGTTCATCAGCTAAAATGATAGCAGGATTATTCACTAAGGCACGTGCAATGGCAACCCTTTGTTTCTGTCCACCCGATAATTCTGATGGTAAATGTTTTGTCCGATCACCAAGTTCAACTTTTTCTAAAAACTCTTTGGCTAATTGTTTTCTTTTGCTAACGCTGACGCCTCCATATATCAAAGGAAGTTCGACGTTCTGTAAAGCATTCATCTTAGAAAGAAGAAAAAACTGCTGAAAAACGAATCCAATTTCTTGATTACGCACTTTCGCCAGCGCCTTACTTGATAAACCAGAAACAGATTGACCATCCAAATCATAGCTACCTGAACTAGGGCTATCTAAAAGACCAATAATATTCATCAAGGTTGATTTCCCTGATCCAGACGGCCCCATAATAGCTAAAAAATCACCCTCACGTACTGTTAAATCAATCCCTTTTAAAACCTGTAGCTCTTGTTCACCATTGCGATAAGACTTCGTAATGCCTTTTAATTGCATTAAAACCTTGTTATCCTCCATGGCTATTTCTCCTTACTATTTGCTTTAGGAGTTTCATCAACCATTATCTTATCATCACTAACTTTCTGTCCATCCTTTAAGTTTTTATCAGGATTAGCAATAATTCGGTCATCTTTTGCCAAGCCGGTTAAGATTTCTTGAGAATTAGCATCTGCTCTACCAATCCCTACCTCCTGCTTGCTTGCCTTCTTCGTTAGTTTGTCATAACGCCAAACATAATCTTTCCCTTTTGAGCTGACAATAGCTGATGTAGGAACTAAAAGAGATTCCTTATTATTCAACACTTCAACAGATACTGTAAATCCTTGTTTTAATCCTTCTAAATCACTGGTAATATCGGCTTTGTATTCATATTTAGCACCACTTGAACCACCACTAGAAGAATCACTCTTACCAGCTGCTTGTTCAGGATAGTCTGAAATACTGCTCATTTTCCCCTGCCATTTTTTATCAGGAAAGACTTTGGATTTGATAATAACCTCATCACCTTTTTTAAGGTTTGCCAAGTCATACTCTGTCAAGTTTCCTTTGACTTGTAATTCTCCCTGTGTTGCAACATGAACAAGTGTTTGACTTTCCTTAGCAGATGGGTCGATTGAATTGTTAACTTCAACTACTGTTCCGTCTACATCGCTCAAGACAACTGTCTGATTCAATGCTTCTTGAGCTTTAGCTACTTCAGATTCAGCATCAGCATAGGCGTCATACAAGTCTTGTAATTGCTGATTATAGGTTTGCCCAGTTGCTGGACTTGCCGGCGTTGCCTGACTTGTCCCTGAATCTATGTTTCCCATACCTTGTTCACTCGTTGTCTCTGTAGGAAGGACAGCCTGCGTTCCATAAGTTTGCAGAGCATTTATTTGGCGTCCAACCTTATTTAGATTTCGCACGGCTGTATCATAACTAGCTTGAGCACTGGTGGCATCGTATTGAACCAACTGTTGACCCTTGCCAATTTGTTGACCAACTTCAACAGTCACTGTAGCTGAACTTCCTTTAGAGTTATCATAATAAACATATTGTTCCGATAACGCTGATACGGTGCCAGATAATAGAGTAGATGATGCAATTTTGCCACTTGTCACTGTACTAGTCTTATACATTGATTCTTTCTCCGTATTACGACTTGATTTTGACATCTGATAAATACTAAAAACACCTATCAATAGAGCCAAGCCAACAATACCTAACAATGCTTTTTTCTTAAAACCCGAACTTTTTACGCGCCTTACCATAATAACCTCCTGCATAATTTTTTTCATTATAGACCTTTTTCACAATCAATGCAAGCGATTACTGGAATATGGAGATTTCCGAAAAATATAATATAGTTAAATGAATTAACTTTCAGACAAGGAACTGAGGCGGTTACACTATAAAAAAAGAAGACCTAGAAGGTCTTCACAGATTGAAGACAAAGTCCATTTTAGACAGTTTCTCCAAATCTTTTTTATTTGTAGCCCAAAACACTCAAAAACATTGAAATAACAGCGTTTATAAAAGTTTAATGATTATCCGTCACCCTGCAAAATTTCCAAACAGAGACAGATTGTCTACGTTCTCCTTACAGAAATAATAACAGTATATCTTACACGATAACTCTAACGATTGCATCTATTAATTTTTCAAAACATCCACCAATCTCTTAACAGTCTCTGGCCACACAAACTGCTCACGAACACGAGCAAAAAGATTTTCTTGCATGATGGCACGACATTTATTATCGGAAATTAATTCTACCAAAGCATTGTATAATGATTCTTTGTTCTCTTCAATAATAATTCCTAAACTCGAATCATTGATAACTTCCTTTGTACCACCACGGTCAGTGGCAATAACAGCAGATTTCAAGCTACCTGCTTCTAATATAGACGTTGGAAGTCCTTCTGGAAACATCGAAGGGTATACAAAAATATCAGTCTGGTTCATTAATGACATAGTCTTTTCAAAGTCTAATTTCCCAAGGAAGTGTATATCAGTTCTTCGATATGTCTCTTTTAATTCTTCTAAAATTGGACCGTCACCTGCAACCATCAATATTTTATCGGACGATTCAGGAATCTCCGAATAGGCTTGAAGCAAGAGTTCAATACCCTTTTCTCGAATAATTCTCCCTGCATAAGTAATGACTAATTTATTGTCTAAATCTGTAGAAAAACGTCTATTTGAGAATTTCTCAAATAAGTCAGCATCAACTGAATTATAAATAACACCATTTCCTTTGATATTAAAATGTTTCAACCAGTTAAGGCTACGTTCAGAAACAGCATAAAAATCACTACAAAAATGTTTTAAATAAGAAGTCAAAAGGTGTTCATATATTGCACCAAAAAAATCTAAAAATCTATTTCCTACTGTAAAATGACTACTACCGTGATCGATAATCAGAGGAGAAATACCTTTTCGTTTTGCAAACCGCACCCCTAGAGCCGTAGTCAATTGAAAACGCGTGTTACAAATTACATAATCAACTGATTCATTTCCCAACTCCATCATAAGGTTTTTAAACTCTGAATTATGATTTAAGATTGGATACCGCATTTTAAATAAAGAATAGCTGGGTAAACGATAAATTTTAACCGCATCATTTTCTTCAATACTAGGTAAACTCTCATCATGTTTTGAAGCAACAATAATGATATTATATCCCACCTCTACGAGATGTTTCGTTAACTTTTCTGTAAAACGTTCTACCCCCCCTAAAAATGGTAAGTAAAACCCAGAAAAAAATACTACTGTTTTTTTACTAGACATTTTCTACCTTCATGTTTCATTTCTTTTTGCCTAAAGTTTTCAGTCACCTATCTTTACTTCTTCTAAAATCACTAATAATTGTCAGAATAGGAGCTTTTAATAATAGTAACACTAAAATATATAATATAACGCCAACAGCTCCCTGAATACTATAGCCAAGTAAAGTCACTGGTAATACCTTACCTAGCGACTGTAAGCTAATAATAACAACAATTGAAGCCAGTGCATACTTCCACAAACCATGAGTTAGTTCTCCAAAAGTGAAAACATCTCTCAAGGAAACAGCTTGATAAATGGATACAACAAACTCTGTAGCAACAGTAGCAATAATGGCACCCATAGCTCCCATTTTAGGAATTAGAACAAAGTTGAGAATGATGTTGGTTATCAAACCAGCTATTGCTGACATCGTATAGGCCTTAGTTCTCCTAGCCGCTAATAAATACTGTGTTCCCAAAGCATTACCGTATGAAATCATCAAAATCATTAACGATTGAACTGCCATCAAAGCCCCTACCTCAGAGTAACCCTCTCCAAAGAAAAAAATAGCAAAGGTTGAGGAGACGCCAATCACTCCTCCAATCATCAGTAGGGAAATAGCATTGCTCAAATCAATCAGCTTTAACAATAAATATTTAGCTTCAGACTCTCTATTCTCTGAAAACAGACTAGAAAGTCTAGGTAAAAAGACGCCTCCTAAAGCAGCTACAAGTGTAAATAAAACACGAATTACTTTGTCGGATTGGTCAAAATAACCAGCACTAACAACAGAATCCATCGCTCCCAACATACTTTTATTTAACGATAAATAAATCTGCGTTGTGATTTGTGGTAAAAAGAGCTGAATGGCAGGTAATACATGTCTTAAAATTTGAAGTTGCTTCAAAGGAACACGGTTCACTTCCCCCTTTAAAAAGGGCCACACTGTCAGATTTCCTAAAAACATTGAAAACGCTATAAGAAAAATATAAAGACCCAAATCTCCCTTATCATTTACTAGTACGAAGGTTAATATAACAGTGGTTAGTTTTACCATCGTATTACGAATAACAATCTTTTTAAAATCTTCTATTCCAATAAAATACCACGAAATATCAAACATGGTCGCTAGCAAGTTTATACCTTGTAACAAAAAATAAATTTGCCATTTATCCCTTGTTAAAACAAATCCTAAAAATAATAAGGTAGCTAAACCTACCGAGCAACATTTTAAAATGACAAGTTCCCAAAATAATTTACTCCGCTGATACTTATCTTTTTGCACAAAAGCAATTTCACGATTACCATATAAGCCAATGCCAAGCGCACCCGCTAGAGTAAAGTAAGTCACTATTGAATTAGTGTAGGCATTGAGTCCAACTCCTTCAGGTGAGAGAACTCTCGCAACATAAGGAACTGTTACTAAAGGTAAGATTAATGCTAGCATTTGATAACTAGCGTTGTAAAACATATTTTTGATTAATTTCATTTTATTATCTCATTATCAAGGCTACCACTGTATCAAATAATAGTAGAATATTTGAAGCGATAGCAAGAAGAGCTACTCCGATAGGGATTACTTTTTTAGCATATTGGTTTAGTCCTGGCTTTATCCCTGAAAAGAACAGTTGTAATAAAACTAGAGTTGGTGTAAAATACCTGCCCTGAACACCTTCAATATAGCTAGTTGATGCCCCATTATAATCAAGCATGATATAGAACACACCGATGACTCCTATAAGAAAAAGTCCCAAAGCAGAGTAGGCGATTCTTTTACTTCTGATAAATTTATCTTCAGCTAACAAGACTAAAAACAAAAATAAGTACCAAGCTGATGTTGTCCATGTTGGCATAAAATTAAATGTCGGATATGGTGATGCTAACCATGATGTCAAGTCATTATTGTGAACATCGAGACCAGCATAACTATGTGCAAAAGTCATAATATACCTTCTAATAACGACTAATAAGCCACCATGCCTAATAGATAATATCCACAAAATAGCCAATATCAGAAATACAGCTAGGGTTCCCACTAGTAGCAATCGTTTCTTATCCGACCGCAAATAAGCCTTTACTCCAGCTAATTTTTGACGAAGAATCTCTAAAGCTGGATTATAATGATATTCTAAAAATGGTAGCCAAGCCAATAATAGCCAATAATTCCATTTAGCACCTATTATTAATAAAAATCCCGAGAGATATAGCCTAAGCCTTCTGCGTTTTGTCAATTCTCCATCAACCAATGTATTGATGACAATACTTATAAAAAGTGCAACCAGTACAAAACCGGTAGCATCATACGATAAACTAGCAAATGAGTTTAAAGCAACTGGACTTAAAAAAACAAAGAAATAAATATATTTTGCTGCTTTTAATCTCTTAATAATCACATATAATGTTGAGACACAAACAATTAAACTAGTAAGCCTTGCTGCGGTAACCATTACCCCAATAGAAGGGTAAATTAACTTTCCGACTTTTAAACCAATGGCAGGAACAACGTGCCCCCAGTAAACAAAGTCAATTTTACTATATCTAATATTTCGTGGCACCGAAGAAGGCTTTACAAAATAAGCTTTGTTGAGATAGTATTTTTCAAAATGGGTACCATCTTTATAAGACTGTTTTTGTCGTGACATACCAGATGCTACCGCAGGATCCCCATATCTTGAGGTATCAATAATATTATTCGCAATTCGTCCAGATACTGCTAGATGGTACTGCCCATCCGGCTCATTGAACAAAGGCATAAACAAACATAGCATCGTCCCAAGAGACATTCCTAAAACCAAAAAGACTTTATGAATTTGACTTTCTTCAAAAAGGACTAACAGCTTTGATTTCATTTCTACTCCCACTTATTTTTTTATTAAAAAGACAAGATCTCTCATTCGATTGGAAAAACTGTCATAATACCGTTTTTTAGTGAGTATCTGTTTAACTGTGGTAAGCCACTTACGATTCATAGCATTATGCAATCTTTCATTTGCAAAATCAAGATAGGACAATGATAAAGAATACCACTGACTCTTTTGCTCGCATAAAACATCTGATAAAATCTGATAGTAACTAGCTACAAAAGTCAAATCTTGAAGATGATGTTTTCTAGAACTTTTCAAATTCAAAAGATTACCACTAGCATTTCCGCCGTGTCTCCTGTGAATTCCTACAGGACGATTAAGATTATAGCCTGTTCCTAGAACACCGGAGATTCCCGTCATAAGATTATCATGCGATAACACTTGGTTATCTTGATAATGAGGAACAATCTGATCAATAAATGTCTTTCTTATACAAAATGTCCAACCTTGACGATAATTGTGATAACTCATGTCAAACGGATACTTAGATAGCGTTTTTTGCCCATCTTCGAAGGTGAAATTCTTTGGAACAGTGGCACTTTCTCCCAAAGTAATCACATCAATATCACCACTCAAAACATCAATTGAGTGATTTTCTTCCATATGTGCCACCTGAGTTTCATTTTTATCCAAATACCAAGTATCATCTTGATCACTGAAAAATACATAATCAACATCAAGGTGGCTTGCATCACGTAATAACTCACGAAAATTTAAACGCCAATGCAAATTCGTTTCATTTTTAGTGATTGACCATCCTGTCAAATGATAACGATCAATATAGTCTGTCACAATCTTAATTGTGTCATCAGTTGAACAATCATCACGTAGCAAGACATAATCTGGCCGCAGAGTTTGCTGGCGGATAGAGTCTAGTTGCTCTTCAATAAAATCCTGACCATTATAGGTAGCCATCAAAACAGCTGTCTTTATCATGTCATTCCTCAAAACTTTCAACTGTCTTTTTAATACCTTCTTTTAACGACACTTCTTTATGCCATCCAAGAGACTCCAGTTTCTTGGTGTTTAATTTAGTTCTTCCCATCTTACTATAACCTTTTCCCATCACCTTCGGAATATCAAAGATAAGTTTTAATTGGCGATTTGGAAAACTATCAATTAATAATTGTGCCAAGTCTCGAATCATGATGGGTTCATCTTCATTAGCAACATTGTAGGCTTGACATTTTTGTGCATTGAGTAGCACCGTGAATAAACCTGTAACAGCATCTGATAAGTAACAAAAAGCTCTTTCTGCACTGCCATCGCTTTTAAGGATAATGTCGTCTTTTTGAATCACATTATATAATAAATCACTCATAATGCGCCCATCATTTGCTAATTCCATCCCTGGTCCATAAGAATGAGCCAATCTAGCAATCGTATAAGGGATAGCAAATTGATCATAATAGGATTGCAACATTGTCTCTGCCATCCGCTTACTTTCTGGATAACAAGCTCTGCTTTCCAATATGTCAAAGGAACCATATGACGTTTCATCAATATCATTACTGATAGCTTTTCCATAAATTTCTCTAGTCGATAAAAATAAGAAATTTTGAATATTTTTAGTCTTTGCAAATTCTAATAAATTCATCGTTCCAAGGGTGTTTGCCTTGAGAATACCTACAGGATCGTTGAGGATAAACCATGGACTAGCATTACTAGCAGCATGGACAATATAATCGACAGATCCATCATAAGCAAAAGGACTATTAACATCATATTCTATGAGTTCAAAATGGTGATGACCTTCAAGCCCTAAAAAGCGTTCTTTAGCTTTTTTAAAGTTACGAGCAGTTGCTAAAATAGTAATACCTGCATCGTAATATTCGTTTAAATAAGCAAATACGTAAACTATATACGTAGCTAACATCCCATTAACACCAGTTATTAAAACTGTTTTGCCATTGAGTTTTTGCCAGTCAATATAGGTAGCCGCTGTTATTTTTTGCATGTCGCCTTGGACAATTTTATTACTGTAATTAATCATAACTAAATTCCAAATATCTGAGCATTTTCTCGCGCATCAAAGAGAGCCTTGAAGGTATAAAAGTCGTCTGGAGTTGTAATTTTAATATTTTCATAAGGACCTTCTACAATCGTTAAAGGCTTCTGGTACATTCCCATTAATGTACTAGAATCAATTGCATCTACAATCCCATTAGAAATAGCATCACGCTCTATTTCTAAAATATCCTTCAAATAAAAACTCTGAGGCGCTTTAGCAATATAAGACCTTGTTCGATCGACAACTTCATCAATAACTCGATCTTCGTTAATTAAAACAACCGTTTCTTTAGCAGCGACTGATGTAATCGCTGAACCAGATTCTTTAACGGTTTCAATGTTTAAGTTCAATACTTCAACATTGATTAGCGGGCGAACACCGTCATGTATCAGCACAATATCTTTATCGCTCGTCGCTATTTTTTCCGCTGCTTCTAAGCCATTGAAAATAGATAGTTGCCCCGTTTCACCACCTGGAACAACTGCTCTAACTTTTTTTAAATTAAACCTAGGGATTAGGGTCTCCATGTAATCCAACCAGTCACTGACACAAACCACTATTGTGGCATCAATTGCAGAGCACTGCTCAAATATTTCCAAGGTGTGGACAATAATAGGCTTTCCATGTACTTCTAGAAATTGCTTAGGTTTCCCTTTTGAGCGCATGCGGGAACCAACACCCCCAGCAAAAATAACACCAATATTCATCGTTAGTCCTCCTTCCAATACCACATGTAATAATCATGATTTTGACGCTTATTTTCAGGAGGTAACTCCATATAAGAGGCGCCATACAATTGTTTTAAGTAAGCATGATGATTCTTGATTTTTCGCGTCGTCAAATGCTCAAAAGCAATATCTTCGAATTCGTCAAATAATTCCTTTGGAAAACACTCTTTCAAGCGATAGCGTGAATCAGCAAAACCAATATAAGGTGAGTCGCTTCCGTTATACCTTTGCATCACTTTATCGGTTTCAACAGCCATTTTTTTCGTTTGTCCATGATATTTGACAAATCTTGGAAATCTTAAGAACAGACGAGCAAATGCGAATACAGCGTTTGAACCACTTGCATATTCTGGAAAAGAGGTGCTAAGTAAGTTTTCAGTTGATGAGTGCACTTCCTTAAAAAATGCTGTGCGTTGTTCAGACGATTCTGGCAACTGATCCATTGGAAAAATATCAATAAATAGGCCTGTCCATGGATGCATCCGATCTGTTTTACTTTGCATGATTGTCTTAGTGCTATACAATTTAGCAAACGGAAGTAAATTCTTCTCAGTGGAGTGATGAAGTAATTTATAATCAGGATTATCCTCTTTAGATAAGGCATCTATTAACTTTTCATAGTCATTTCTTTTAAGCATAATATCAATATCATCATCCCAAGGGATAAAGCCTTTATGCCGAATAGCACCTAACAGACTTCCACCTCCTAGTGAATACTCAATATTATTTTTTCTAGCGAAATCATCTAAGTAGTCCATCATATCTAGCTGAACTTTCCTGATTTCCTCGTTTGTCATTTTTTTCATTATATTACCTTAATTACTATTCATTTTTAAGAGCCAAAATGTCACAAGACTTACAAGTCCTACAGCAAAAACACCACCTATTGTTGCCAAAAGATAAGGATTTACTGGTGAATGAACACGCGCCCCTTTAGGAACCATAGGCAGAGCATTATATTCAATATCACCATATTCCATATCCATAATTTGTCCATTGATATGATAATTAGGAAATTGTGCTTTTTTCTGGCTCTTTGGACTTACTTTAAAAGTTATAGGTTTCTTACCTAACTGGTAACCACTAGGAGCTTTGATAGGATAAAGAACATACGTAAAATTACTCGAAAGACCTTTTAGTTTAAAGAGTGCACTATTCTCCTTAGTCTGTTTATCAATATTGTACTCCCAGGTAGACTTATTTAGCTCGAAGGGCTGTTTGTTACCATCGATTGAATACGTATAATTTCCCTTTAAAATCTTGTAATCACTAGTTCTATCTAGTTGAAGTTTCTTGTAAGGAGACTTTTGCTTTTTCCAAATAGCATTCTTATCTTTAGCCCCAAAGTATAAGAACAAGTTCTGGTTCTTATCAATTCTACCTAAAACATATTCCCCACCTGCTTTTAGCGTATTTTTAGTAGCATCAAACATCGCAAAATTGATATTGTAACTTTGAACTCTAGGTGTCTTCCAATACATTTGATCTTCTGAAACAGATATACCCTGTTTAAAAGAATCGTTGTAAACAGTATAGGAAATATCTTCAACAGTTTTAATGTCTTCATTTTCTTGACTACTTAACTGCGTTTTTAGTTCATAGTTAACTTCTGAGGAGATATAGCCCTGAATTTCAAGGTACTTTTCTTCCTTGTTTGTCAAATCCACATTCAAACGATAAATCGATTGTAACTTTGCCAGCTCCTCAGCAATCTTTTTATTTCTCTCTTCTTCATTTTCATATTTTGAAGCTTTGTATCCGATAACATTGTCAACAATATTTAAAGATGTTTTACCATGTAGACGACCCTTAACTCCTTCTTTAATATCATTAAGATGGTAGGTCTGCTCATAAGGATAATTAACCGACTCGATAATAAAGTTGGGTGAAACATCAACAGCTAGTGTCTTGCGGTTTTCAATTGGTATGCGATAAGTGACACGCTGCCCATAATCAACCGACATATCAGTGGTAGATTTTTTATCTTCAGTTTGTATTGAAATACCATGATTTTTTTGTGTATTCCCTAACAAAATTGTTGTATCGTCTTTTACTTCTTTTAACACAATATCACTTGGATTAGCTGAAGTAACAAAAACAGTAGTGCCTTCCTCAATATCTGCAACAGCTAAACCTTTTTTATCTGTAAATTTATACTTAGGATTGCTAGGATTGGAAAGGGTTACTTGCGGACCAAATTCATTCAGATAATCTAAAAAAGAAAGATTAGTTACATATAGTTCTTCAATTACTTGATTTGCTTGCTCCTTTGATAAGCGTATGTTTTTTCCAAAATAAATCTGCTCATTTAACTTTACAATACCATCTTTAACTTCATAGTTTTCTTTTAACTTTTCAAAAGAGAAATGCTGCACATCTTCTTTTTTCAACTTTCCTGTCATCAGCTTTTTCTGAGCAGTAGCATAATTTTTAGCAACAACTTGAATGCTGTATATTGGATTGTTGTTATAATTATAATAGACATTCACATGATGTATTTTCACTTCTTTGGCAGAGACAAAATGAGATGGTATCAACGTGAGGAATAAACTTAAAAAGAGAAACAAATAATGTGACTTCTTCATTTCTTATAATCCTCAATTTCTTTCTTCATCAATGATATTTCCTGTATCAATTCTTTTATCTGATTATCTTTTTTAGTATTACTCGAAGTATTTATTAATTCCAAGAAAAAAACAAATAAAATGGAACCAAATAGTAAAAAGTTCATTGTTAAGGCAAAGCCAGCTTTATGCGCGACAAACGAAACCACTTGAGGAAATAAACTGATAAAAATAATTGTCAGACCAACAAAAATCCATGGAGCCGCCCGTCTTATTGAAAAAGCATTTTTATTGACCATTCGAATAATAAAATAAAAAATCATTAAGGCCAATATAAACATTTCTACTTGTAAAAATAATGACATTAATCTCTCTCCTTCATAAGACCTGCAATAAAGATTGATAGCAATACATCAAGCATATAAGTCACGACCTTAAAGGCTCGAATACTTGACGTTCCCTCCAAACGTTCAAACATATTCGCATGTATTTCTTTAACACGATAGCCTTTTTTAATGATGCGAACGATAGACTCTGGTTCCGGATACGAAACAGGGTAATGCTTCGCTAAATAATCGATGACAGGTTTAGAAGCCGCCCTATAACCACTAGTAGTATCATAAATTTTCCGACCAGTCATTAATTTTATGGCTTTAGAAATCAAGTTAATTCCCATACGTCTTGCAGCGGTTGATTGGAAATTTTCATTCGTTTTATCAATAAAGCGTGATCCAATCGTAAAGTCAGCTTCGCCCTTTATAATGGGAGCAACAACGTCATTGATACTTACAATATCATGTTGCCCATCTCCATCAAATTGGACTGCAATATCAAATCCATTTCGAGATGCATAGATATAACCTGTTTGAACACAACCACCAATTCCCAAATTTTGAACCAAGTCAACATGATTAAACTGCAACTGATCAAGAATTTTAGGAGTTGAATCTTTGGAACCATCATTTACAACCAAATAATCTAGCTGAAAAGGTAAATTATTTGATTCACGATAATCAATAATACTTCTAACCGTTTTTTCAATATTACCCTCTTCATTATAAGCAGGGATAATCATCAATACTTTTTTCATCTATTTCTATTATACCAATTCGTTAATATTAAAATTTTAAATACTATTTTATGTGTCAGTTGGTTCTTGCTATAACCATATCGGATCAATCTCTCAGCTCTCCTAAGAATTGACTGTCGGTCAATATCGTAGAACTGTTCAATTAACAATCGATCTCGCGGGGTTAAGTCCCTTCCAAACAATTCTACAATCGTCATAGCCTGCTTTTGTGAATCATGAATTATTTGCCAATATTTTGTAAATATAGCCTTTGGACCTAAACGGAGAAGTTTAAGCTTCTTATCTTCTGTTCTCGCTCCCAACACATTAGCTTCGTGCTGTCGGTAGAGTTGTGTCGGTTGGTCTATGTAGACAAGCTTGCCCAATGATGCAGCCAATAGAGCCAAATACCAGTCGTGCATAAGCAGATTTTCGTAAACCTGCCACTTATCAGCTAAGGCTTTATTAATCATCATAGTACCGCCAGTTACTGTGTTTTCGGTTAATTCCTGTACCAATTCAGTATTTGCATGGTGGGATTGAGCCTTAATCATACTTTCTTGAAGAATCTCTAAATTTTCATTGACCACTCGTAAATCTGTATAAACTAACAGCGGTTTATCTGGATTTTCCTTTTGCCCTCTTTGTAAGGTAATTTCTAGTTTTTCAGGCAACCAAACATCATCTTGATCGCTAAAGAAATAATAATCCGCTTTCTCAAACTTAACCAGATGATAAAAACTCTTAATGACACCGTAATTCTCATTTTGACCATCATTTATAAAACGAATTCTATCATCTTCCTCAGCTATTTCCCTAATGATAGAGGTTGTGCTATCCTTAGAACCATCATCACGGATTAAAAGATTCCAGTCTTTAAAGGTCTGCGCCTGAATACTTTCTATCTGTTCAGATAAATATTTTTCTCCATTATAGGTTGATAATAAGATATTAACCTTCATGTGTGTCTTCCTTTTTTATGCTATCTATTCGTAAAATAGCTAAGCGCAGCATGAGTGTTGTCAATGGATTATTTTTCTTATAACCAAATTTTTTAATAGCTTTTACTCTTTGCCAAATAGTCATATGTGGCAAGCGACAAAAACAATCTATACACTCTCTATCTACCTCAGTTAAAAGTCTTTCATTATCAGAATAAAAACAGGTCGCTTGCTTGATGTAATCCACCAGTTTTTTGTCATACTCTATCATTCTATTAGACAAATGGTAAATTTTTGACGATAACGAATCACTATCAATAGAAGCTCCTAGAACATTATTATCATGTTGTCTATAAAGTTCAGTAACTTCTTCCAAAAAAACCAGTTTCCCTAGAGCACTGGCAGCTAGCGCAAGGTACCAATCATGCATAATAATGTCTGAATGCTCATGCCAAACAGAAGTCAAAGCGTGATTTACCATGCTAGTTCCCCCCGTTGCTGAATTATGGCAAAGAAGTTCTCGCACCTCTGTAACGGGACTATTTCCTTTAGATTGAATCATACGGTTATTAATAATATCTAATTGTTCATTTACAACAGATAAATCAGTATAAATCATAAGAGGCGTCTGCTTTGGAAACTCCATAGCCTTTTCTAAAGTTTGCGCCATTTTCTGTGGCAACCAAACATCATCTTGATCGCTAAAGAAATAATAATCCGCTTTCTCAAACTTAACCAGATGATAAAAACTCTTGACAACGCCATAATTAACGATATTATCTTCATTAATAAAACGAATGCGATGATCACTCTTTACAAAATGCTTAATGAGATCAACCGTTCCATCACTAGACCCATCGTCTCGAATCAACAGTTGCCAATCTGTAAAAGTTTGCGCCTGAATACTTTCTATCTGTTCAGATAAATATTTTTCACCATTATAGGTTGATAATAAGATATTAACTTTCATTTAGAAATAATTCCTCGTATTCTCCCACAATTTTTTTCCAAGTATAGTTGGATTTGATATGATGCTTCGCTTCATTTCCTAAATGCCTAAAGTCCTCAGTATCTACAGAATCAATGAGATTTTTCAAGTTTCCTTCATCTTTTGCCCAATATAGAGCAGTTTGTTGAGCTACTTTTCGATTAAAATCAACATCTAAAACTAAGTTGACATCTGTATGAGCTAAGGCTTCAAGTAAACCTGGATTTGTACCACCAACTTCATGTCCATGAAGATAGGCATGGGCTGATTCACGAATATAGCCCAGTAATTCCTTGTCATAAACAGTACCGACAAATTGAATCCTAGGGTCAGACTGAAAAGCTGTTTTTTTGGCTAACTCATCAAAATAAGGATTGCCCTCATGATTACAAATAATAATGAGTTTTCTTTTTGTTTGACTTGCTATAAATTCTTTCAACATAGCTTCATAATTGTTCTCAGGAACAAACCGTCCAACAATAAGATAATAATCATCTTCTTTTATATGCCAGTTGTCATAAAAAGATCTCACAAGCGCATCATCATTAGTTAAGGACGAATTCCTCGTCTGCGTTCCGTAGGCAATAAAACGTGTCTTACTCCATGGATAGGCTTCTTTTATATAACTCTCAATACCTTCATTATCAGCGATAATAAGATCTGCAACCTGCGTCATTACTTTTTCAGATTGCTTTAAGTAGGCCTGCACAGGTTTTGACCATTTAGCCCGTCGCCATTCCAAACCATCTGGATTGACAAATAACTTGCCATCAACTGCCTTAATTTTTTTGGCAAAGGGTTTCATAAAACGGCCAATGGTATTTCCCAGAATGTAAAAAATAGGCTGTTTGATTTGATGCTTCTTGATATAAGAAAGAGCATAATGAATAGCCATCATATCGTAGGCAATAACACGAGCAGGACCAAGTTTAGGTGGATTAACAGTATAACAATCCGCCCCCTTAAACTCAAAGTGTTGTCCCGTCTTTTCATCACTCAAACAAGCAACATGATATTTTATTTGACCACTAATCTGATGTGTCACTAATTCCTCAACAAAGGTTTCAAACCCACCATATTTAGCAGGCAAACCTCTGCTTCCTATAATAAAAATATGGCGCATAAGAACTCCATTCTATTTGATACAATCATAGTGTATTATACCATAATTTCATATTCTTCGTTTAAATAAAAAGGTCCTTTCTAGCAGTGTCCGCTAAAAAGGATCTTTCATTTAACATTTTTATTTTTTACCTTGTTTATAAAATTCTTGCAAAGCATCCTGCCATGTTGGAATGACAAATCCAGTAGCTTTGGTTTTTTCTAAACTCATCGTTGAATTAAGCGGACGTTTTGCTTTTGCTGGAAAAGCAGATGAGTCAACTGGCACAACTTCAACATCTGCATCTTTCAAAATTTCCACTGCAAAATCATACCATGTCGTATCTTGATTTGCATCATTTGATAGGTGATAATAACCAAACTCTTTACGATTTTCAGCCAAGTAAGTCATGAATTCTGCTAAGGTGCGAGTCCATGTTGGACGACCATGTTGATCATCGACCACTGTCAAACGAGAGTGTTTTTTCGCTAGTTCTTGCATGGTAAAAACAAAGTTCTTACCATAATTACCAAATACCCATGCGGTACGAATGATGTAGAAGTTCTTAGCATATTTTTCAACAGCTTCTTCACCAAGACGCTTGGTACGACCATATTCTGTCTTAGGATCTGGTATATCAGTTTCGAGCCATTCTTGACCTACTGGTTTTTCTCCATCGAAAACATAGTCTGTCGAGATATAAACTAAAGTGGCATCATGTTTTGCTGCTACTTTAGCAACATTCTCTGTACCAATCACATTAATAGCATAATTGAGCTCTTTCCCCTCATCTTCTGCGGCATCGACAGCGGTATAAGCAGCGCAATGATAGACCAATGTTGGTTTTACTTGCTCAAACACTTCTTCAACTTTCGCTTCATCAGTGATGTCCATCTCAGCCACATCAACTGCTACGTATTCCTGATGACGTTCATCTAATAAGTAACGAAGTTCAGTTCCCAACTGTCCGTTGGCACCAGTAATTAAAATCATTTTAATTCTCCTTGATTCCATTGTTCTTGTAACAAAGTATATCAAAAAAGAAGGGGTATTTCACCCTTTTTCTTTGACAATATAAACTGGACGCTTTTTGGTTTCTAAGAAGATTTTAGCGATGTATTTTCCAATTATCCCTAAACAAAGTAATTGAATGCCACCTATAAAAAGCATTATTGAGACCAGACTTGCCCAGCCAGCTACGGGGTCACCAAAGACCAAACGCCGAACAATGATAAAAAACATAGCTAAAACAGACAATAAAAAGGATCCTGAACCAGCCCAAGCAGCTAAAGTCAAAGGAGCTTCCGAAAAATTGACAAAGCCATCAATAGAGTATTTTAAGAGTTCCCAAAAAGTCCATGATGTGCTCCCAGCTATCCTTTCCTTATTTTCAAAAGAAATATAAGTCACATCATAGCCAACCCATGAAAATAATCCTTTAGAAAAACGATTCACTTCACCAAGTTCTAAAATACTATCAACAACTTGACGAGTCATCAATCGGTAATCCCTAGCACCATCTACCATCTCCGTACTGGAAATACGATTAATTAACCAATAAAATATTTTTGAAAAGATTGTTCTAAGTGCTGGCTCTCCTTTGCGGTCAGCTCTTCGCGTCCCAACAACATCATAGCCATCTTGAATTTTAGCATACATCTCAAGGAGTAATTCTGGAGGATCCTGCAAATCTGCATCCATGACAGTAACATAGTCTCCTCTTACTTCCTCTAGTCCTGCTAACAATGCAGCTTCTTTACCGAAGTTTCGCGAAAGTGATAGATAATGAACATTGATATATTTTTTTGAAATATCTCTTAATATATCAAGTGTAGCATCGACAGATCCATCATTAATAAAACAATAGTCAAAGATTAATTCATGCGTCAACTTCTTTTCAACTTCTTGTACTGTTGTTAAAAAAGGAAGAATTGTCTCTTCCTCATTATAGCACGGTACAACTATACTAAGTGTTTTCACAATTCTTCCTCCTTTTATTTTTATCGAATCCCTAATGCTATTCTTGCATAGCGGCTCAAGCGTTCTGCCGACCAAGCCGGTGTCCAGACTAAACGAACTTTTGCATCGGTCACTTCTGGAACAGATTTCAAAACGTCATAAATTTGATCTGTAATGAGATCGGCTAATGGACATCCCATAGTCGTTAAAGTCATGTCAATTTGCGTTTTACCATCTTGTTCAAAATGAATCTCATAAATCAAACCAAGGTTAATAATATCAATACCAAGCTCAGGATCAATGACTTCTTCAAGAGCTTCGAAAATACGCTCTTTAATGTTAGCAATTTCTTCTTCAGTATAGTTGATAACTTCTGACATAATTTTCCTTTCACAATGATTTATCAGTACAAATAACTCTTTTCACACTAGCAATGACGCTCTACACAAGAATTGGGCAGTTCAAAATCTCCATAAATTGGATTATTTAACTCCAATTTTATTTTTGGGAAAAGCTAGAAAGCACTTTGAATGCCTCCAGTATTTCTCTTTAACAAATCACCTAATACACGTTATCATGGACTTGTCCGTTTCCTATTTCTAGGCGAGCGTTGATTTGGTCTACAGATAAGTTGCCCTAGTCTTTATTTTAAGCAGGAGGTTAAAAAGGTCAGTCGAACCTTTTTAATCCTCCATAAAATCTTTGAGTTGTTTGCTACGGCTTGGGTGGCGGAGTTTACGAAGAGCCTTAGCTTCAATTTGACGGATACGCTCACGGGTAACGTTGAAAACTTTACCGACATCCTCAAGGGTGCGCATCTTCCCATCGTCCAATCCAAAGCGGAGTCGAAGAACATTTTCTTCACGGTCTGTTAAGGTATCAAGAACATCATCCAACTGCTCGCGTAGAACCACACGTGTTGTGTAATCAACTGGGTTTTCAATAACTTCATCCTCGATGAAATCACCTAAATGACTATCGTCTTCCTCACCAATAGGTGTTTCAAGTGATACAGGTTCCTGAGCGATTTTAAGAATCTCACGAACCTTGTCGGGCGTCATATCCATACGTTCCGCAATTTGCTCTGGCGTTGGATCCTGTCCTAATTCTTGTAGAAGATTACG
Organism: Streptococcus thoraltensis DSM 12221; assembly: GCF_000380145.1. Lineage (GTDB taxonomy): Bacteria > Bacillota > Bacilli > Lactobacillales > Streptococcaceae > Streptococcus > Streptococcus thoraltensis. The sequence goes on from NZ_KB904589.1 coordinate 55,070, forward strand.
CTGTTCACGTACAAGCTTGTTGATGGTTTCAACCATATGAACTGGAATACGAATCGTACGCGCTTGGTCTGCGATAGCACGTGTAATGGCTTGACGAATCCACCAAGTTGCATAAGTTGAAAACTTAAAACCTTTTGAATAGTCAAACTTATCAACAGCTTTCATTAACCCCATGTTACCTTCTTGAATTAAATCCAAGAATTGCATCCCACGTCCCACATAACGTTTAGCAATTGAAACAACCAAACGTAGGTTAGCTTCAGCAAGGCGCTGTTTGGCTTGGAGATCTCCATTTTCAACAGCAATAGCAAGAGCTTTTTCTTCCTCATTCGTCAAAAGAGGCACAACACCAATTTCTTTCAAATACATACGCACTGGGTCATTCACTTTTGCTGAATTACTTCCAAGAAGTTCTTCGTCGGTTAACTCTTCAGGTTTTGGTGCTTCAACAACGTATTTAGTAGACGGATTGCCTTCTTTGTCTGTAATAGCAATACCACCATCTGTTAGACGCTCTAAAAGATCATCAATTTGATCCGCGTCTAAACTAAAGGGAATAACTAATTTGTCAGTAACTTCTGTATCGACGGCAGTCCCAGCTTGCTTATGATTACGAATAAAATCAGCAACTTGAACGTTAAAAGTTGTTATTTCTTTGGTTTTTTCTGCCATAATTCCCTCTATTCTATGCTTCTTTTCTGTGCAATAAGTGCTTCTAAGGCGGCAAGTGCACTCTCTTGATCACCTTGATTACTAGTATCTTTAATCAATTGACTTTGTTTACGCATATCATTTTGCGCTAACAAACGATCACGATGCCTTTCCAAATCTGAAATTTCATTGTCACCCACCTCTTCTGGTAACTGCTCCTCCAAAATCTGATAATAAGCCTGCTGTACTGCCTCTGATTCTCCAGACAACTCATAAGATGTAATTTCTCCATTAGTCAATAGTAATTGGTACAACTCAACTAATTCTGGAGTATTGAATTGAAAATCTTGCCTCAACTTAAAATCATTTAAAATCACTGGGTAAAAAAGCATCCGATGAAAGAGATGATTTTCAGTCTTTCTAAGAGCGGTCACCTGTTTGACAATCGGTATATCAATATAGACTGGTTCAAGAGCTTGTGATTGAACCATATTCTGCCGCATAGAAATACGGCGATTATTGACCGACTGTTCAACTTGATGATAGTCAAAATCCGGAAGGAGATCCGCAACCTTATTGATGTAGGTATTTTGAGCCGTTATTGACTGCTCTTTTGCAATGACATCAGCAATCTTTTCAACATAAGCAATTTGGCTTTGAAGATTGTCACTATTCTCAGGCAGTAGGTAATAAATCCAAAACTCTACTTGACTAATTCGAGAATTAGCAAGGAGATTAGTCAATTCTTCTGCTGAAGTAGTTTGCAAATACTCATCTGGATCCATTCCCTGTGGCATTTTGACAATATCCACTGAAAATTGAGAAAGGATTTCTAACGATTTAGCAATGGCATTTTGCCCAGCGGCATCACCATCGTATGTTAAAACAATCTTCTTAGTAAATTGACTCAAATGACTCACATGTTCCTGCGTCAAAGCTGTCCCCATCGACGCAACCGCATTTACCACACCCGCCTGATAAGCGGCTATCACATCCATGAAGCCTTCCATAAGATAGACTTCGCGCTTCTTAGCAATCACTGGCTTAGCTTGGTCTAGGTGGTAAAATTCGTAGGATTTATTAAATATCGGGGTTGAACGTGTGTTTTTGTATTTTGCTTGATGACTTTTTTTAGCCTGATCTGTCCAGATACGACCCGAAAAGCCAATGACTTTTCCTTGATCATTAGTAAGAGCAAACATAATCCTATTTTGAAAAGCATCATAGATACGATTTGATTCTTCAGATAAGTTGAAGAGACCTGAAGCTAAAATAGTCTCCTCATCATATTTATTCGATAAAGATTTAAATAAATAATCAGGTTCTTCAGGAGATAGTCCAATTTGAAAATGTTTAATTAGCTCATCCGTCAGTCCTCTATCATACAAATACTGCCGTGCTGCCTCTCCTTGCTTTGTAGTCATTAAAACGGCTTGGAAAAATTTATTAGCATCAGCATTTATTTGAAATAATTTTTCGTGAGGATGTTTGGACTGATGATAGGCGGTTTGGGGCACTTGGATTGACATTCCCAAACGTTCAGCTAAAACAGAGGCAGCTTCCTTAAAAGGAATCTGTCTATAGTCCTCTAGAAATTTAAAAACGTCACCTGATTTTCCACAACCGAAGCAATGATAGAACTGCTTATCTTCGATAACGTTAAATGATGGCGTTTTTTCCTTATGAAAGGGACATAGTCCCAGATAGTTATGTCCTGCTTTTGAAAGAGCAACAACCTCCCCAATAATATCTACAATATTGGTTTCCTGCTTGATTTGAGCAATGGTTTCTTTATCCAAAATCACGACATCACCTCCACCAAAATCAAATTTTGCCTTACGTTACATTATAACATTATCAATAGCACGTGTAAAACAAAAAAATTCAAATCCCTTGCTCCTAAGCTTTCTTTACTGTATAATAAAATCTAATAAAGAAAGGAATCGAATATGATTAAAGAATTAAAAGCTTTTTTGTTTAAAGGAAACGTCCTTGACTTGGCTGTTGCCGTTATCTTTGGTGCTGCTTTTGGTGCTATCATCACCTCATTGGTAGAGGATATCATCACTCCACTTCTATTGAACCCTGCTTTAAAAGCGGTTGGTGCACAGCGCATCGCTGAATTAACTTGGAACGGCGTTGCTTACGGTAACTTCTTGAGTGCTGTGCTTAACTTTTTGATTGTTGGTACTATTCTCTTCTTCATCGTTAAAGCTGCAAGTAAATTCATGCCCAAAAAAGACGAAGTTGTCGAAGAAGTTGCACCTTCAAACGAAGAGCTTCTTCTTACAGAAATCCGCGACCTTTTGGCTCGTAAATAAGAGAATTTCTTCTCTACAAAAAGCAGGCATTGAGTCCTGCTTTTTTTGAAATAGTCAAAATTGTGTAATTGCAACACTTATCTCGTTAAGTTTCGCAGGGTACTATTTCTGAGCTATCCCTTTCATTATGATAAATTCTAATACTCAATGAAACCCAAAGCGAGACTAGTTAATGCCGACACAGACAAAACTGGAGTTCATCAAATCCATAACGTCTAAATTTGATTTTCGAAAAGTATAAATCTCTATATATAGTAAAATGAAGTAAAAACAGTACATTTGTGATATCATGTTTTTATGGCATATTCACTAGATTTTCGTAAAAAAGTTCT
>NZ_KB904590.1 GCF_000380145.1 Streptococcus thoraltensis DSM 12221
CGGCTGACAACGGAACGGAATTTAGTCGCTTATCTGAGGTTTTTGACCCTGAGCACATTTACTATACCCACCCGTATGCCTCTTGGGAGAGAGGGACCAATGAGAACCATAATCGTTTGATTCGACGTTGGTTACCAAAGGGAAGTAAAAATGCGACCCAAAAACAGGTCACATTCATTGAAAATTGGATCAATAACTATCCTAAGAAAGTATTAGATTACAAAACTCCCAGAGAGGTGTTATACGCTGGCTAACTTGGACTTGAATTTTGCCATCCGAAAGTGATAATGTCTTGACTATGTCGAAAGTGACCATGTATTAATGTTAATTCAAAAGACTGTATTTTAATACTCAATGAAAATCAAAAATAGACCAGGCGACACAGATAGCAGATAGAACTGAAGGTCATCAAATCAAGTCAACAAGGTCTGCTTTTGATTTTCGAAGAGTATAAATTTATCTACAATTCTAAGTCTGTAACGGCAAAAAACCAACCTTACGGCTGGTTTTAGATAATATAACTGATGTTAAATTAAGCTTTGTCTGCTGAACCAAAGACGTCGATACGTTCTTCAACAGCACCTTGAACAGCTTTGATTCCGTCAGCAAGGAACTTACGTGGGTCGAAGAGTTTCTTAGCATCGTAAGTAGCTTCGTCTGCATCGTAGGCACGAGCAAATGCACGTGTTGCGTTAGAGAAGGCGATTTGGCTTTCAGTATTAACGTTAACTTTAGCAACACCAAGCTTGATAGCTGCTTTGATTTGATCATCAGGAATTCCTGATCCACCGTGAAGCACGATTGGGAAACCAGGTACAGCTTCTGTCAATTTTTGCAAGTGGTCAAGGTCAAGACCTGTCCAGTTTTCTGGGTATGGACCGTGGATGTTACCGATACCAGCAGCTAAGAAGTCAATTCCAGTTTCAACCATAGCTTTAGCATCTTCAATTGGTGCAAGTTCACCGCTACCGATGATACCATCTTCTTCACCACCGATTGTACCAACTTCAGCTTCTACAGAAACACCTTTAGCATGTGCTAAAGCAACAACTTCTTTAGCTTTTTCAAGGTTTTCTTCGATTGGAAGGTGTGAACCATCAAACATGATTGAAGTGTAACCCACTTCGATACACTCAAGTGCATCTTCGTAGTGACCGTGGTCAAGATGAATAGCAACTGGTACAGTGATACCCATTGACTCTACAAGGTTAGCAATAAGTGATTGACACACTTTGTAACCACCCATGTATTTAGCAGCACCCATTGAAGTTTGGATAAGAACTGGAGCTTGTTTAGCTTCTGCTGCACGCAAGATAGCTTGTGTCCATTCAAGGTTGTTAGTGTTAAATCCACCTACAGCATAGCCGTTGTCACGAGCTGCTTGGACGAATTTTTCTGCTGAAACGATTGCCATTATAAAGGCCTCCTCTATATTTTTGGGGATTATTCCCCTTTACGCTCTATATTCTAGCACAAATAAGGTTAAAAAACCAGTTTTCTTCTAAGTTAAGCGTTTTCTAATAAAAAAATGAGAAATATATCCCTATTCTTTCCCTATTATAAAACTTTGTGCCAACAGCTGTTCTTAACATAATAAAAAATATAGTCAAATGAATTAGCTTTGATACATCGTCACTGTCGACTTGCCGTACTCAAGTACGGTCCGCATCTTTTCTGTTCCTTGTTCTGAAAGTTAATCCATTTGACTATAACTATTTTGACCTTTTTCTCTGACCGACAAAAATAAAAACCAAGTCAAAGACCTGGTTTGCAATGCGGAAAGGGGGACTTGAACCCCCACGACCTAAAGCGGTCACAGGATCCTTAGTCCTGCGCGTCTGCCAATTCCGCCATTTCCGCTGTTCTTAACAACAAGAATTATTATATCAGCTGTTAAGAAATGTGTCAACACTATTTTTGATATTTTTTCAAAAAATCTTCAATTTTTTTGCGATAGGTTTGTGGGTCTTTTTCAAAAGATTTGGCATGTTTGGCGCCTTTTGCGATGTAAAGTTCTTTGGAGCCTTTGCTAGCTTCAAAATTATCATATACCATGTCTGTCGGAACAAACTTATCAGCATCTCCATGGATAAATAATACTGGCAAGTCATTTTTTGCTAACTGTTTAAGCGAACTCGCTTGACCATAGGTAAAGCCAGCTAAGAGCTTAGAAATTCCTGACACTCCATATAGAATTGGAAACTGCGGTAAATTGTACATCTCTTTACCTTGATAAGAAAGCTCATCCCAGACGCTTGTATAGCCACAATCTTCTATTATAGTTGTCACTTGTTTAGGAAGTGCTTCACCACTAGCCATCATAACCGTTGCAGCACCCATGGAAACGCCAAAAAGAGTGATTTTTTGATTAGGATTTTCAGTAGTCAGGTTATTTGTCCACTTGATGACATTATCTTTGTCGTTCCAACCATAGCCGATAATTTTTCCTTGGCTTTCTCCGTGGGCGACGTTATCAGGCATAAGAACGTTGTAGCCCAACTGATGGAACAAATAGGCGTACGGTTTCATGTCCGATTTATCATTGGTAAATCCATGAACGACAACGACTGTCTTATCTGAGTTTTTCTCAGCTGGGACATACCAGGCGACTTGTTTTAGCCCTTGATTAGTTATGTAACGCTTTTCTTTAGGTAATTGATTAAACGCTTGTTCGTCTTTATAAAGTGAACTTTCTGGTGTACGAGGCTTGTTGTTGATAAAATCTTTTTTAGCACGAATTTGTGCCACGTGGAAAAAGTAAGCACTGGCGCCAGCAGTAATCAACAAAACAAGTGTAAACAGGGTGATGAGAGTAATAATCCATTTTTTCATACTCTTATTGTACAGAGAATTTTCCAAAATGAAAAGAGCCTGTAGCACCCAAAATCTAGAAAAATCCCTGAAAATTTTATCATTCGGGAAATCTTGCAGGGTGATCAATGGCAATCAACCTTTTAGAAACACTGTTATAGTCAAATGAATTAGCTTTCAGACAAGGAACGAAAGACGCAGACAGTACTCGCGTATAGCAAGTCGAAAGTGACGATGTACCAAAGTTAATTCAAAAGACTATATTTCCGAGTTTTCTGGGGGTGTTGATGATAACGAAAAAAGATTGGAGAAAAATGTCCAAAATGAACTTTTTCTTCAATCTGTGTGCCTATACCTTCTTCTTACATTAAGATACTTCCAAAGATTGGGACAACAACGGTAACAATGACACCGACAAGTACCAGAGCGATAGAGGCCATTGACGCTTCTACTTCTCCCATGTCCTGCGCAACTGAGGCACCTAGTGAATGCCCAGCAGTTCCAAGGGCGATGCCACGCGCGATTGGATCTTTGATTTTAAAGCCTTTCAAGAGTGGTTTTGCCAAGGCATAGATGATAACAGCATTTAAGATACAAGCTAGTGATGTTAATTCACCCGATCCACCAAGAGCTACTGACGTTGGCATAGCAATTGCTGTTGTTGCTGCTTGTGGTAACATTGAGGCTGTCACTTGACGTCCTAAACCCATAATGGTTGAGACCATATAAATACCATAGACGGCAACGACACTTCCCAAAGTTATCCCACCAACAATTTGAAACCAATATTTTTTTAGGACATCACGTCTTTTGTAAAGGGGAATAGCGAAGGCGATAGTCGCTGGTTCAAGGAAGAAACTAACAATTTGACCACCCTTATTATACTCTTCAAACCTAATGCCTGTTGCTAAAAGTGTCGCAATCCCCAAGACCATTCCAACAAAGAGAGGGGCAAAAAGGAAGAAACCCTTGGATTTTTTAAAGAGGACTTGGCCGATGAAAAAAGTGCTGATGGTAAGTAATACACCGAACATCGGAGATTCTTTTAAAACGTCTATAAATGCATCCATGTCATTACCTCCTTAGTTATTCCAGTATGAGTCGCTTGTTTTTAATCTGTTTTGAACGCTTGGTTTTTTCTTAGCAAAATACTGTTTGACAGTTGTCACAAGAGTAACAGGATTTGCCGCCATAAGCACTTGAGTCATCCAACCAGTTGCTACTAAGAGAATCAAAGTTGAAATGAAGATTAAAAGAATATTGAGAATGAAGTGAGCTTTTAAAATCCCAAAGGAATTCATCACTGAAATGCCCGCTGGCACAAAGAAGAGACCAATATTATCAACCAAAGCTGTTCCAGCTTTTTCAACTTGTTCTAACTTGATAACTTTGAAAGTCAGTGCCAAGAATAATAAGATAAGGCCGATAACTGAAGATGGCATTGTAAATGGAAGGAAGGTTTCAATCACTTTTGAGATAAGAACGATAAGACCGAGGACAACGCTTTGGTAGAGAACTGAGTAATGTTTTTTCATGGCTAACTCCTTTTAACTTTTCGTCTTGCTTTTGATGGTTTAAGTATAACTAAAAAAAGAGCTGATCGGCTCTTTTTGGTGTAAAACGCTTTCTTTTTGGTATGAAATGCAGTTTTAGCTTCCTAAAATGCACTTTATAAGCCTAAACGTTCCTTAAACCCTTTCAAGTAAGATCGGCTAACGGGAACCTTGCCTCCATTGGTCATGGTAATTTGGTAGGTTTGGTTGAACCAAGGTTGAATTTCTTTGATTTGATCCTGATTAATCAAATAGCTTCGATGAACTTTCATGAATCGGTCTGTTGTTAGCATCTTTTCCATAGCTGATAGGCTGGTATGGCTTGTATGACTGGTTGTTTTGGTATAAACGGTTGTTTCTTTTCCCTGCACCTCACAGTAAATAATATCCTCAAAAGGGATCAAGTAGATGCGTTCATCCGTCTCAACCGTTAGACGTTGACTAGACTTTCCAGATGTCTTTTCTAAATGTTCCACTTCAGCCGATAGCGTCTGTTTAGCTTTGTTGATAGTTCGTTGAATTCTATCCTGTTCAAAAGGTTTGAGAATATAGTCTAAGGCATTGACCTCAAAAGCTTCTACAGCATGATTATCATAAGCTGTCGCAAAGACAATCAAAGGCGCCTGCGGAACCTTGCTTAGTCTCTTTGCTAAATCGAGTCCGCTCTCATCCGTCAAATGAATATCAAGAAAAAGCAGATCTGGCTGATGGGTTAAAATCAACTGGAAGGCATCGTCAATAGACTCACCTTCCCAAATTTGTTCCACATCATTGGTCTGTTCGAGCAAGTATGACAACTCCATACGTGCTAAGGGTTCATCATCAATGACAACTACTTTCATCATACACTCTCCTCTACTGGTCTATTGGGCAAAATCATTTTGAAGCAGGTTCCCGATTGGTTGGACTCAATTGCAAACTGAGCCTTTTCTCCATACAAGCTTACAAGACGGCGATTGAGATTTTCCAGGGCTGATCCTGTTCCTCTTTGCGAAGGCACTACTTCCTTACCTAGTTTGTCTTGAAGTTCTTTAGAAATACCAGAACCATTATCACGGACTTCCAACGATAGATGACTCTGATCAACTTGAGTCAAACGTACCCAAACATGATTGTCTTTTTTGCGCCCTGAAAAGGCATGTTTTAGAGCATTTTCCACTAAAATCTGAATCACAAAGGGTGGAATCCCCGACTGATATAAGTCTTCTGAAACGTCAATATCAATCTGGTAACGATTGGGGAACCTAGCCTGTTCAATGGATAAATAGGCTTGCAAATGGGCTAATTCATCCTCAACACTAATCACATTTTGACGAGTGCTTTTGATATTAGAGCGGAAATATTTTCCTAGTTGCAGGAGCAGATGGCGCGCTTTTTCGTTGTCAATACGCATCAAAGCAGAAATGGTATTAATAGCATTAAACAGGAAATGAGGATTGACTTGGGCTTGAAGGGACTTGATTTCTGCATCCTTTAACAGTCCTTGCTCCAAGGCCATCTGACCTAATTCTAGTTGCGATGAAAAGATATTTCCCAAACCAGCTGCCAACTGTTCTTCAACATAGGTTAAATCATCTGCATTGGTAAAATACATTTTAAAAGTGCCAAGAACTTTTTCCTTAACAATTAAAGGAACCACAATTGCTGCAGATAAAGGGCAATCAGGATAGTGGCAACCGATATCATATTTGTGTCTTACCACATGAATTTCACCTGTTTCAATCACTTCTTTGGACAAGTCAGTGATAATCTTCTTTGTAGGAATATGATGGTCACTAGCCGCTCCAACGTGAGCTAAAATCGACTGGCGATTGGTCACACTAACTGCTGATACTCGCATAAACCGTTTAATTTCCTCAGCAGCCTTGACCGCAGACTCAGGGGTCAATCCTTGTCTAAAATAAGGCAAAGTCGTATTAGCCAGCTCCAAAACATCATGGGTCTGGATAGCTTTCATGCTCTCTTCCTGACGAAGGGTTCCCAAGATGATTGAGAGGAAAATGCCGGTTCCTAAAGCATTAACCAAAACCATAGGCAGTGCAATGGTTTCAATCAAGGCGATAGCATTAGCCTTATTGGGAAGAAAAATTAAGATACAAAGCATCTGGACCATCTCCATCATGGCACCGCAAAGACTACCTTGCCAAATGGCTGGGTAAGTATTTTTACGCAAGCTGATACGCCCAACAAAACCTGATAAAAGACCGATTAAAAGTGAGGAAATAAAATAAGTATAAGGAACGCTTCCTCCCTGTAGCCAACGAACAGTCCCTGAAATCAAACCAACAAAAATGCCGACAAAAGGACCACCAATCAACCCTGACATTCCGATTGTTAAAGTTCTAGTATTAGCGATCGAAGCGTGAGACGTCAAGCTGACTGCATTACCACTATCAATGCTCGTAGGCGATGTCACTAGGACACCTGTAAAATTAGAAATAATTGCAAATACACTGAAAGTTGCAATCAGAAGCCATTTAGCCTTTGTTTCCTTACGGTGATACATCATCTTCTTATAAAAAGGGCTAATCATTAATAGATTAGCCAATAAAATGATGAGCCCCACACGTTCCAGCAAAGGGAGCAATAAAGATGCCATAACCAACCTCTTTTCAAGATGATACTCATCTACAATCAAAAGAAAGCTAGTTTTAGTTAAAAACTATACGCTAGCCTAAACTTTCTTAACCTGCTTCTTCTGATATTGATTTTCTTTGAGTATTATTATAGCACTAATGTTTTGTCAAATTCAAATCACTGTTCACCGCGATTTTCCACAGCTGCAGTAACAAAGGCGGTGTAAAGCTCTTCAGCATGATTTGGACGACTTTGTAATTCCGGATGGTATTGCGCTGCCACAAAGAATTTGTTTTCTGGAATTTCAACAATTTCCATAAGACGGTTATCAGGAGAAACTCCTGAGAAGACAAAACCAGCTTTTTCAAAATCTTCTCGGAATGTCGTGTTAAATTCATAGCGGTGACGGTGACGACGTTGCACCACTTCTTGGTTATTGTAAGCTGCGGCTGCTTTTGATCCTGGTTTCAATTTACATGGGTAAAGACCAAGACGAAGTGTTCCACCCATATCTTCAATATCAATTTGATCACGCATGATATCAATAATTGGATATGGTGTTTTTGGATCCAATTCAGCTGAGTTGGCACCGTCCATATTAAGGACGTGCCGAGCAAACTCAACACAGGTTAACTGCATTCCAAGACAGACTCCCAACATTGGAACATCATTCTCACGCGCATAGCGGATGGCTTGAATTTTACCTTCTGTGCCACGTTGACCAAATCCGCCCGGTACAATGATACCATCAGCATTACCAAGTAATTCAGCAACATTTTCAGCAGTCACATCATTGGCATTAATCCAGTTGAGATCAATAGCTGAGTCATTGACATACCCTGAATGTTTAAGCGCTTCGACAACTGATAAGTAAGCGTCTGGCAATTCAACGTATTTACCAACTAAGGCAATCTTAGTTGTTTTCTTAAGATTAAGAACCTTATCAACCATTGCTGACCATTCGCTCATATCTGCTTTTGGTGCATCGATTTTTAAGTGATCGCAAACGATTTGATCCATCCCTTGCTTTTGCATATTAAGTGGCACTTGATAGATGTGTTCCACATCCATTGACTCGATAACAGCTTCTGGCTCAACGTCACAGAATTGTGCCAATTTATTTTTAACGCCTTGCTCAACAGGTTGTTCTGTACGAATGACTAACATATTGGGTTGAATACCAAGACCACGAAGTTCTTTAACAGAATGTTGGGTTGGCTTAGTTTTCATTTCACCCGCCGCCTTGAGATACGGCAGAAGAGTTGTATGGATATACATGACATTGTCTGAACCAACATCAGCCTTCATCTGGCGGAGGGCTTCAAGAAAAGGAAGACTTTCAATATCCCCAACCGTACCACCAACTTCGGTAATGATAACGTCTGAATCTGTTGTTGTTGCAGCGCGTTTGATTTTTTCCTTCAAAGCATCTGTAATATGAGGAATAACCTGAACGGTTGCTCCTAAGTATTCCCCTTTACGCTCTTTACGGAGAACTTCACTGTAGATTTTACCCGTTGTAACGTTTGAGTATTTATTAAGGTTAATATCAATAAAACGCTCGTAGTGACCAAGATCTAGATCAGTTTCAGCACCATCGTCTGTCACATAAACTTCACCATGTTGGTAAGGACTCATTGTTCCCGGGTCGATATTGATATAAGGATCAAACTTTTGAATGGTGACTTTAAGACCACGATTTTTTAGCAGGCGACCAAGACTGGCTGCCACAATCCCTTTACCAATAGAGGATACCACACCACCAGTAACAAAAATATACTTTGTCATTAACGCGAAACTCCTTCGTTTAAAAAAATAAATAATGACGACAACTAATCTCTCAAACGAGGTTAATTGCGCCAAGCTCACAATATATAGTCAAATAAATTAACTTGCAGAACAAGGAACAGAAAAGACGCAGAACAGTGCTTGAGTACGGCAAGTCGACAGTGACCAAGTATCAAAGTTAATGCAAAAGACTATAATAGGGTAGACTGACTAGAAAGGACAGAAGGCAAAGCTAAAACATTGTCTTACTATCTTTTTTCCAAATCAAAATAAAAATGCCCCCTAGTAATAACTAGGGAGCTTTATCTGACCTCTAAAGAGGTGCCCATAAACTAATATAAATAAAAGTTAGGGATTTGTCAACCGAATCAAGCGTTTATTTCAGGGCAAACGTATGAAAGATTTGTAGGGTAAAAATAAGGTTTTTCTGCTTTTCAACGTTCAGGTATCTCAACGAGCTGTATTCTTTTTTCTGTAGATTTTACTATGGAAAAACTACAAAATCGTCTATTTTTAACTGTGGTATCATTCAGAAATAACTGTTTCATGTGTTTGTCGTGATACCTATTTACGACATGCGCATAAAGAAAATGCATGTAACCATTTTTAGATACATGCATTTTTTAGATATGTTCACTGTTTTTACATTCAAACAGAATCATTTGCTTGATGTCAGCTTGGTTATACTATAAAACTTTGCTGAAAAAGATTATGTTGTTGATGAAAAATCACTATACCAAAAGCATAATTTTTTCATGCATTTGATGTGACTGACAGGTTACGTTTATTCTTCAACGTCTTCGTCGTCTGAAAATTCGTCATCTTCTTCGTTTAACTCAACGTCTTCTTCAACAACATCATCATCAGCGATAATTTCATTCAACTCAGAATCGTATGACTCAACCTCTGATTTTTCATCATCTGGATTTTCTTCATCATACTCGATTGCTTCTGTTTCAGCTGTGTAGTCTTCATCTTCTGGATCATCAGCGTTGTAATCGATGGCATCTTCATCACCATCCATAAAGGCATTAACACGTTTTTTCTTACGTTTTGGTGCGTCTTCACCTTCTTCTTCAAAGGTAAGGATTTCTTCGTCAATTTCATCGATAGCGTACCATGAACGAAGTCCCCAGCGGTTGTCACCTAGTGGGATAAAACTTCCATCAATGTTCAAATCTGAGTAGAAATATGGAAGAGACTCACGAATGTCAGCATCCGTTTTTCCAAGGTAGACTTGGATCTCATTCACCATGTCGCTGAAATACATTTCATTGTCGCGACCACGTTCTTCTAAAATTGCACGAGCAACTTCAATCATTGAAAGTTCGCTCTTTTCTTGACCAGCAAATACTTCTAATTCCAAGGTCTATTCTCCTTATGTTATCATTCCTTTCTATTCTACGCTAAAAAAGGTCTTTCGTCAAAACTTTTATTGTGAATTCTCAATAAATAAGCAATCCCTTGTGAAATGCTTTCCTTAATTCATCAGCTAAGCCTATATTAAGGAAGATTTGTAAGTAATGTTAGTCTTTTTTTCTGAATAAGTTCAGACTGCCACTAAAGATTGTCCCACTTGATTTGCTTTTAGGATGGCTCCTGTAAAACGCTCCGCTTCAAATGGTGTGTGTTTATACTCATTGGTTGTTAACGCCAACTCAAGCACTGCTGCAACATCTGTCTCTGTCAAGCCTATATCTGCCAAAGTTACTGGTAAACCCAGTGATTTATTGAAATGAGCCACTTTACTCAACTCTTTCATCTCATCAAAGTAAGCATGAAGAACCATGACGCCAAAGGATACCACCGCACCATGAAGATGCTCACCTTCACGCTGAACAATTGTCGTTCCGTTGTAAAAAGCATGGGCATGGCAAGAGTTGAAATAAAAATCAGGTTGGTTAACCAAGTTTGAGGCATAGCCTGTAGAAACAAGGATAGCTAGAGCAATTTCCTCTACCGCTTTTGACGGTCTATTATTTTCAACATCTTGCAAACCCTCTTGACCATATTCATAGAAAGCATTTTTTGAAGAGAGAGCTACTGCACGACCTAAAACACCTGTATGTGACAATTTACCACCACGCTGTTCATATTCATAAGCAGCACGATCAACCTCAGGAGCTTTAGAAATGCCATCTCCAATGCCTGCCCAGAAATACTTGGCTGGTGCCTCTGCAATCACTTTAGTGTTGATAAAGATATGAACTGGCGTTTCAGGATAGCCGTATTTAAGAAGACTATGATCATCTTTGTAAATCACGGCAATAGCTGTTCCTGCTGAGCAATTAGAACAAATAGTTGGGAAGGTCATAATATCTTTTGCTAACTCATGTGCCACCATTTTGGCAGTATCCAGCGCACGCCCCCCACCAAATCCAAAGATAATATCTGCACGAGCTACATCTGGATTAGCGACAAGTTTGTCGATATTTGACTGTGTCGAATCTGTCCCATAAATAAACTGACCAGTCACTTCATAGCCATTTTCTTCTAAGATAGCGACCACTTGGTCAGCTGAGGTGGCTAAAGCCTTCTCTCCACCAATGAGCGCTACGCTCCTAACATGGTAGGACTTCAGAACTTGCGGAATTTCCTGAAAGCAATCCACTCCGTAACTGTAGTTGGACATATTATTAGTTGTCATAACGCTCTCCTTGAAAAATTATTTTTTGAATTATCCAAAAATTCAAAATGTTATCCTCTATCTTACCACTTCTGTTTATAAAATCAAGGGATTTTTAAATTTTTTAAAGAATTTTGGTTTAAGCATTGTCAAAAGGGAAGTCACCTTTTATAATGATAGATACAATTTGTCTCTAGAAGGACAAACAGTAAAAGTAGAGTCAAAATCTTAGAGCGATTTCCCTTTACTTTTGGGATATTTTAAGAAATAGGAGCCAGAAAGCAAATGAAACGACGTCCAGTTGCTACCCTTAAAAATGAAATAGATGCCGTCCTCTTTGCTGGACGTATCCTCATGGAGTCAGGTGCTGAAGTTTTCCGCATTGAAACTACTATGAACCATATTGCAGACTCTTTAGATATTGAGCAATTTGAGGTTTACGTGGTCAATCAAGGCATCATCGCCTCAGGCACCAATCAACTGGGGTATCAGGAATCAAAGGTTATGAATGTCAATGAGACTGCCATTGATTTAGGTAAACTAGAGGCTGTCAACGCTCTTTCTAGGAGCCTTTCGAAAAAGAACAAGGTAACCCCTTCATATGTCTTTCACCGTTTAAAAGAAATCAATGACAGATCCCTCTACTCTATCTGGACTATTTTGGCAGCCTATTTCTTTGGTGCTGGTGGTTTCTCTCTAGCACTGGGAAGCTCGCCCATCGATTCTTTAACAGCTGCTATCGCTGGTCTTCTAGCTGGTTGGTTTATCCAAGTGGGTTCATCTCGTATTCACACTCCCTTTCTAACAACCATTCTAGCTAGTTCTATAGTCAGTTTATCCGTCAACTTATTTTATTTTCTCGGACTTGGAGAGACAAAGAGTATCATTCTCTTAGGTGCCTTGATGATTATGGTACCAGGGGGGTTCTTCGTCAATGCCATTCGAGAGATTTCCCACAATAATTTCTCAATCGGTTTTACCCTACTTATGTCTGCGCTCATGACCTGTATCTCTATTTCAGCTGGCGTAGCTGGTACGACTGAAATCCTTCCCTTTGCAGATCAAATGACGGGAACTTTCTCAACCGAGACTGTTACGGCGATTGGTTTTTTGATACGGACAGTGTCTGCGGGGGTTGGTACTGTTGCTTTTTCAATCACCTATAATGTCCCTAAACGTTATTTGCTTGATATTGGCATCATCGGTGCCATCTCTTGGTTGCTTTATCTGATTTTGAAAGAGAACTTCGGAATGGATATCATCGCAATTTTCATTCCCGGTCTCTTTGCTACTTTGATTTCAAAAATCCTAGCTGCTAGACGAAAGACACCTATGACTATTTTCCTCGCAACCAGTATGTTTCCCTTGATTCCTGGATTAAGTTTCTACCGTGGCATTTACTTCATGTTGACGGGCTCACACGAACTAGCCATGACACACATGAGAACATCTTTTATAACAGCCTTTGCTATTACTATCGCTATTAGTATCATGCAACAATTTCCCTTATCACTCTTTAAAAAGAAGAAAAAATGAAATGGCGTCTTATGATATAACTCCTACTCCCCTTATGGTAGACAGTGAAAAAATAAAAATTTCACCGAAAGCTATGAGGGGAGTTTTCGTATGTCAAAAAAAGTCTGATATAAGGAGCGGAAAAGCAGATGATTGTAGAACTCTATCTAAAACATAAAAAATTAATGCGTCAACTGACTCAAACTGATATTATCAGTGACACAGCCATTAGAGACTGGACTCAAAGATACAAACAAGGGGTGTACTGAAGGATTGAGGAACCACCGAACTTGGAAGCATTACAGTCAAGTCTTGAAAGAACAACAAGCTATCCGTGACTATCTGGAAGCTAAAACAAGTCAATACAATATTGTGACAAAGCTATATTTCTAGCCGAAGCATTCTCAAAAATGAATAAAACGTCATACTAGTGGTAAAGAACTGAAGGCGACTAGAAAAGGATTTCCCAAAATGAAACATGGACGTCAGACAAGATTTGAAGAACGCATTGAGATTGTCAACGTCACGATTTCCCATCATAAGGACTACTGGACAGAGATTGAGAGGTATGGGACTTCCTACCATTGGGTCTACTCTTGGGTGAGAAAGTTCGAGAAGGAGAAGAGGACAGTCAAGGGTTAGAAGACCACCGTGGTAACGGGCTTGACAGTAAGCCAAATCTCACTCTCAAAGAAAAGTTATAACCCAAAATAGTTTAAGGAACGTAACCGTTATATCGAAGCGGAAGTTGGTCTGCTAAAAAAGCTAGAAGAAATCAAACGTCGAAACCGACGGTAAGACTTGGTCGTCGCTTACGTATTTTCAAGCCATTAAGGATTATTCTAACGAGAAAAAAGAAATCTTTATTAGTCAATGGTGACTTATTCTAGGTGTTTCTCGTTCGGGTTACTACAAATGACTAAACCATCAAGAGACGGATAATGAAAAAACAACCGAGAACGATTGTTAATGATTAAAGACTTAGACACCAAGTACAATGGCATTTTGGGCTATCGTCGGATGACGCGATTTGTGAACCGTCATATTGGGGTGAATTATAATGAGAAGCGAATTCGTCGTTTTCTGCGTATTCTAGGCTCTCAATGTATTCTTCGTCGTTCTAATGGCTACCATACAAAAACTAGTTTTGTGAACGTTGAGGAGAATCTCCTTAATCGGAATGGCACTGCTGGGGCGCCAGAAATGGTGCACCGATGTCACATTTATGACCTACGGATTGGGGGGCTCAAGTGCCATTAACAATCTCTATGATGTTTCTATCGTATCCTACCCATATCAGCCAACATAATAACAATCCACTGGGGATGGCAACACTAGCCAAAGCACTGGGTATTAAACAACTTCTTCATAGTGAATCACAGTATACTTCGCAAGAATATCACATGGTTACTAGACAGTATCAGATTACTCAATTTATGTCACGTATTGGCAAGTGCATTGATAATGCACCAATTGAGAACCTCTTCGGGCACTTTAATACGAAGTGTTGTGCTTTTAAAACTTACAAAACCTTTGAAGACTTAGTCACAGACATTAAATCCTACATCTACTTTTAGAATGACAGACCTTTTCAAGAGTAGCACAAGAGCCTTGCCCCACTTGAAATGAGGAACAAGACCCTTGCTTAATCTTTTATTATTTCACTGTCCACTTGACAGGGAGCTGTTCATTTTTGTTTATTCCCAAAATTTAATTATCTATTACTAATCATTGATGGAACTTCCATGTTGTTTAATAGACCTTTTGTTTAATAAATAAACATTACATGTTCTGTATAATATTAACGACACATGTTATCAATAAACCGGTCATCAGTAATGTATACATGGTCGTTACTTGTCTTTCTGAAAAGTAATGATTGATTTTTGTTCCTATGTATCCCCCTAGGGTAGCTGTTACAACAATAATCGGGATGATAATTGGCTCGACTGTGGAAGTTTGGTTAAACATTAGAATACTAATAATTTTAGGAAATTGGGCGAAGAATATCATACCAATAGAATAGGCTGTAGCTTCTTTTGCCGTCATAGACATGAAACCCAGTAAAATAATGATATTAAGTGGTCCACCACCAATTCCAATAAAGACGGATAATGTTCCAGCTATTAATCCGAAGATAACTATTGCTATGTTATTCCTAATATATAGTCTTGGAAATTTTTCTTTTTGAGAGGTAAACATTAAAACGGCTAATAGTACCAAAAATAATAAGATTGACTGTATAGCAGTTACGTTACTGTTATTTATGGATTGTGTAACAATCTTAAATAAATAATCTCCCAGATAACCACCTGATAAAGAGCCTATTGCAAGCAATAGCATAATCACCTTGTCAAAGCCTTGTCCAGATTTGGAATGTTTGTAAAGAGAAGAAAGGCACATTGAAAAAACCGCGACTGTCGAATAAATGCCTATTGTCGTCACATTATCCATCCCAATTAAATCAAAAACTGGTTTAATAATGGCTCCCCCACCTGCTCCAGTCGTAGCCCCTATAGCTGTTGCTAAAAGAACAATTAATCCATACAATAGTGCAATCATAATGCTCCTTCTAATCTATCACATCACCATTAGTTGTAATCACCTGTTGGTACCAGTCAAACGATTTCTTTTTATAACGCTTAAACGTCCCTTGTCCTCGATCGTCTACATCTACATAAATAAAGCCATATCGTTTTTTCATTTCTCCTGTTGACCATGCAACTAAGTCAATACAGCCCCAAGGGGTATATCCCATTAAATCGATTCCATCTAACTCCACAGCATCCTTCATTGCTTTAATATGACTTGTTAAATAATCAATTCGATAATCATCATTGATTACTAAATCTTCAGTTAGTTCATCAACTGCACCTAAACCATTCTCAACAATAAAGAGCGGAACATGATAACGTTCATACATTTCGCAAAGTGCAATTCTCAATCCTAAAGGATCCAATGTCCACCCCCATTCAGAAACATCAAGATTGGGATTTTTGTATCCCATCATGTTGTTGCCTGGAGTCTTTGCAACACTTGTATCTGTTGTAGACATTGTCGACATATAATAGGAAAATCCTATAAAATCAACACACCCTTCTTGAATAATGTTTAAATCATTCTCTTCCATACTTATGGTCATATTGTGGCGTTCAAATTCTTTGAGTTTATAGCTAGGATAATACCCTTTCACCATGACATCAAGATAAAATTCAACCTGACGTTTATAGATGATATTAGCCATAACATCTTCAGGTTTTGCTGTCATAGCATAACTGGGAGCGTACATGACCATATTGCCAATTTTCGCTTCAGGAATAATTTGATGACAAAGTTTGACAGCTTTAGCAGAAGCTACAAATAAATGGTGCACAGCTTGAAATTTTGTTTGGTCATCATTAGCATGAATACCCATTTGCAACCAAGAACGAAGGACATTAATTTCATTATCGGATTAATCTCTTGAAAATGACTATCTAGATATTTCAAATCCTTTAGATAGGACTCCTTGAATTGATTAAAACCAGAATAACCGACTAATTGACAAAAACGACTAATAGTTGATGGCGATACGAATAGCTCACTTGCAATGGAACGTGAACTTTTTTTATCGAGATGATGACCTACATTTAAAAAATAGTTAGCAATACTTTTTTCCAATTCTGTCATATGACTTTGATCCGATAATCTTTCAAATAATAGCACTCAACTTCCTCCTGTTGATTTATACGCGAACAGATTAATTTAGCCGACTACAACGTTTCCATTTTTTAATCTAAAGAGTCCTATAAATCGTATTGATAGCATTCTTTGCAAATACATATATACCGCCATTATAACGCAATTTAACTGATAATTCTCTGTTTTTAGATTGATTAAGATAAAGAGGGGCGGATAATTCAATACCTAAAAAATCAAGGAACTAATTCCTATTTTCCCTTGAAATAAGCATTCATCATCTATTTTTATTATTATAAATCTCTAACACATCTAAAGCCGTTCTTGATTCCTGCTGATCTAGCTGAATTGCCATTTCTTTAATATATAGTCATCGAGAGCATAAAATCGCAAGGATAAACACCGTCATCACCCTCAATATAGTCAAATAAATTAACTTTCAGACAAGGAACAAAAAAAGATGCGGACAGTGCTTGATACTCAATGAAAATCCAAAGCAGACTAGGCGACGCCGATTCAGATAGAACTAAAGTTCATCAAATCAAGTCAACAAGGTCTGCTTTTGATTTTCGAAAACTGTGAGTAGGACAAGCTGAAAGTGACCATGTATCAAAGGGTAATTCAAACAAAAGACTATAACATACTGAATCTGGCATTCCTATGCATACCACAAGCTGTTACGCGTCCTTATTTCAATAATTTGATGACCTCATCAAACAACTTTATAGACCTATAATCCCCTTTAGCTAACTTCTATTTCCAGAGAAGTAAGACTTCTTGATAAAAACAAATAAAAACCTGCGGCGTTAAAACGTATAACTACTGCGTTTTGTGGCAAGATGCGTATAGGTCATTTGAATCAGTTCCTCTCAGACAAGTATGGTGTTTATCTGTGTCTAACATAGATGACTTTTTTCTATCTAGCTTCATTTTACAAATTGAAGCCCAAAAAAGCCCAATTCGTTGAACTGGACTTTCCTATTGCTTACAATAAAGCTTTAAACTGAATATCTGAATCTTCTAAGAAGTAATCATCGAAGCCACGTGGGTGATGGTATTCTATGCGGTCTTTATCTTGTGGATAAGTGTATTTTCCACCGACTTCCCAGATAAAAGGATGGAACTTGTATTGCAATCGTTCTTTTCGCATTTTCCAAAGTTCTAGGATTTCATCAGTTGAAGCCATAAAGTTTGACCAAATATCGTAGTGAACTGGAATAATAACTTCAGCACCAAGATTTTCCGCCATGCGAAGAAGATCAATAGAGGTCATTTTATCTTGAATTCCGATTGGATTGTCCCCATAATTATTAATCGCAACGTCAATTTTAAAATCACGGCCATGTTTAGCAAAATAATTTGAGAAATGTGAATCAGCACCGTGATAAATAGTTCCACCAGGTGTTTCAAAGATGTAGTTAACAGCCTTACTTGCCATAAGCTCATCACTGACTGGAAGTCCTGATAAACTATTACCGTTTTCTTCATAGCCTTCAATAGGAAGTGTTACCAAACAAGTTCTGTCAAAGGATTCTACTGCAGTTACTTTGATGTCTTTAAATTCAAAACTTTCACCAGGTTTGATGACCTGAATACGATCTTCAGGAACACCCCAACCTTTCCAAATATCAGCACAACCGCTTGGGCCTACAAATTTTACGTGGTCGAGTTTTGGATTATTAAGAATAGCTGCGGATGTAGAAATATCCATGTGATCTGAGTGAACATGAGATACCAAATAATAGTCTAACTCATTAATAGCAAAGGGATCAATGACCATTGGTTGTACGCGTAAATTCGGTTGTAATTTGCGTACTCCAGCCATATTAGCCATTTGGTGTCCCCAAATCATGTCTTTAACCTTTTTAGTAGCCTTTCCTCGATTTGCCCAGAGGTCCATGACCACATTGGCTCCACCAGGTGTTTTTATCCAAACACCACAGTTGCCTAGCCACCACATAGCAAAGTTACCTTCTGCAACAACTTCTTCTTCAATTTCTTCATTCAACCATGTTCCCCATTCTGGAAATGTCGCTAAAATCCATGATTCACGGGTTATATCTTTAACATTTGGCATAAAGTTTCCTCCAATTTAAATTCCTTGATAAGTTAAGTATATGCCTATCTGTCTTGGCAAAAAAGACCAAGAAGCACACAAAAAAGTGTTCAAAACTAGACTTTTATCCAACAATTAATGCGTCTTCCAATTTTTTCCATCAAAATAATCTGGCACAACGATACCAGATTCTGTCTTATAAAAATTGCACATATCGTAATGAATGGTTTTACCTAATCCTCTTTTTCATATACTATTGTGCCCTAAGGTTACATTTTATTATTTTCCATAGGAAATTAAATCTGAAATCAATTCTTGATAAATAACTTCTTCAAGCGACTTAATGAATTGATCTGTCTGCTTGCAATTAGGGGCAAATTGCTCAATACAACCCCTAATTTTTTCCTGAATACCTTGTGTATCCCACGGCTGATAATTACCTTGAGTGATTCTAAGCAGTTTAAGGATGTCATCATCGCTCATTAGCGGATTAACAAAAACAACAGGAAGATCCGTCTCTAAGCTATCCTGAGTGGTAATGATAAAGCTTATTTCGAGAAGATCAGCGACACTTTGAAATTGTTCTGTGGTAAAAACGGCTTCAATTTTCAAGGAAGGAATAAAGCGTTGCGTTCGGTTTAATAAAAATTTCTGTATAGCAATCCCATCATCGCTAACGATAACTGTCTTTTTCTGATGATAATTATCCTTATGTCGCCGAATCGCCCCTCCTATGTGAATGACTAGAAAAGCAATTTCATCGTCACTTAAACTGACTTGCCATTCCCCCTCTAATAGATATATAGTTGAAGCAACCATCGTATAGAGTCGTTCGTATTTTTCCTTAATCGTATCTGTTAGGGGATTATAGCTAGGAATGCCATATTGCTTACGGTAGAGAAGTGACTTACAATGCATTAAGAGTTGCTTTTCCAAATCTTCTCTATTGACGAATTGACTACCAAAATGCTCTTGAAAATAATTGAGATAAGAAACCAAGGATTGCCTTAAACTAGCATAATCACTACTTTCTAGATGGGAATCCTTATCCTTTCGAAATGAGAGCAGAAGCAGCGTAATAATGTCGATTTCAAGAGCTTCTAGTGTTAGATCAAATTGCTTTTGAACAGCTAGATTCATCTCTTGTACCAATTGAAATTCCAACCGTTTCCGAACTGGCGCCAGCTCTTGTGATAATAGCTCTCTAAAACTCTTTGGGCACTCCAACTTTCGATAAGCTAATAGAAGATAAGGAAGACTATTGACAAAGAAGTGTCGTTCTCTTTGATTCAAGGTTTTACCCAACTTTAATTCAGCTTGCGCAAAGTGGTGGCTAATGAACTTGTGAAGAGCATCGGACACTAAGAGATGCGGTTGATTTATGATTTTCAATTGCTCAAAAACGATAGCTGCAAAATGATTCGATGCCATTTGGTCTAAAGATAGCAAAATACCATAAAAATACTGTATAAAAGCTAGGGGATGTCCTTCAAAATGATAGCCCTTGGCTTTTGTAACTGATAATTTTATCCCTAAACCTGCCTCACTTAATCGATTTCTCAACTGATTTAAATCACTTAGTACCGTATTCCTAGATACCTCGCAGATAGTGATTAATTGATCAATCGTCATTCGATTTTTGCTAGTTGCAATAGCTAAGGTAGTCAACATTAAACGCTCATCAGCACTCATCACATAAAAATAAGAATCCGTTTGATGTAAAAGTTCTTGGCAAGCAGCCTTTTGTTCTGGGCTTAGTAAAATACCCAATCTAGGAATACTAGTAATCGGTTCAACATCACTAGGCAGTGAATCGTTAATTTTTTCCAAATGGTAATAAATTTTACGACGAGACTGCTCAAGCTGCTCGGCAATGTGACTGACTGTTTGATGCTGCTCCAGTACTAACAGATATGCCAGCAAATCATAACTCTTTTTATCCAATAACAAAAGGCCACCTCTTTCTTTTTGAACTTAATTATACCCTATCAAAAAGTAGGATTTAGTTTTCTAAGAAAAATTCCACAATACAAACTTTTATAAAGAGCAATAAAAGACAAATAGGAGCAAATCAATTAGTTGCTCCTTAAACTTTTATGACATCAGTGATTGTCATCTTTCTGCCCGTAATAAGCATTAGGTCCATGTTTTCTTAGATAATGTTTATCTAAAATATATTGAGGTGCAGGCTCAACTTGTGGATTAATACCTTCTGTCAGGCGATTCATTTTTGCTACTTCCTCTAACACTACTGAATGATAGACAGCCTGAGCTGGGTCTTTCCCCCAAGTGAATGGTCCATGATTACGAACGACAATACCAGGAACAGCCACTGGGTCTAGACCACGTCTTTCAAATTCTTCAATAATGACCGCTCCAGTCTCTTTTTCATACGCTGAATCTACTTCTTCTTGACTCAAAGAGCGAGCGCAAGGAACAGGACCATAAAAATAATCAGCATGGGTTGTTCCATAAAAAGGAATATCACGACCAGCTTGAGCCCAACCAACTGCCTCCGTTGAATGCGTATGAACAATGCCTCCAACTTCTGGCCAAGCTTTATAAAGTTCTACATGGGTGGGTAAATCAGAAGATGGGTTTAACTCTCCCTCCACAACATTACCATCTAAATCAGTAACCACCATATTTTCTGGCGTCAAGAGATCGTAGTCAACTCCAGACGGTTTGATAACAATCCGACCAAGTTCTCGACAAACTTCAGAAACATTCCCCCAAGTAAATTTTACCAAACCGTGCTCTGGCAAAGATTTATTGGCTTGACAGACGCGTTCTCTCATTTCCTGTAAATTTTTTGGCATTAGATAACCTCTGCTTTCTTCATCAATGGGTATAGAAAATCTTGAGCCTCTTTGATAGCAGCCTTCGTTTCCTCAATCGTTTCACAATTTTCAGACCACATTTCAATCAAGAATGGTCCCTTATAATTGCTGCGCTTAATAACCGCAAACATTTCCTCCCAATCCACACATCCCTTACCAAATGGAACGTCTCTGAATTGACCACTTGATTTCTCAGTGACAGGGTATGTATCTTTCATATGAAGGGCGGCAATAGAGCGATGTCCATTGTAAAATTCACTCCATAAATCATTATGCCAAGCCGAAACGTTTCCTGTATCTGGATAAACAAAAAGGTATGGAGAATCAATTTCTTTTTCAATGGCTAAGTATTTTTCGATGGAATTAATAAAAGGATCATCCATGATTTCAATCGCTAAAATCACCTGTGCTGCTTCAGCCCAATCGCAAGCACGTCTGAGGTTTTTTATAAATCTTTCTCGCGTTTGAGAAGATTTTTCTTCATAATAAACATCATAACCTGCTAATTGAATCGTTCTAACACCTAAATCTTGAGCTAAACGAATACATTTTTTCATCAGTTCAAGGGATTTAGCTTCAATATCAGGATCATTAGAGCCTAGTGGAAAGCGTCTGTGACCTGAAAAGCAGATGGTGGGGATACGAATACCTGTATCAAAAATGGCTTTAACAAGCTCTAGACGTTCCTCTTTTGACCAGTCAAGCCTTGCCAATCGACTATCAGTCTCATCAATGGACATCTCCACAAAATCAAAACCCAGTTCTTTGGCAAAGTTTAACCGCTCTCTCCATGAAAAATCCTTTGGTGTAGCCTTTTCGTAAATACCAATCGGACGGTTCATCAAATCACCCCCAAATACGGCGGATTTCTTCTTTGAAATCACGAGCTGCTTTTGCAGGATTTTCCGCTTCGGTGATACCTCGACCAGCAATAAAAGTAAAGACATCAACGCCTTGGAACAACTTCAAAGTGTCAATATTTAGTCCCCCAGTGACAGAAACTCTGAATCCCATCTCAATGAGTTTTTTTACTTTATTAAGATCTTTTTCACCCCAAGTTTCGCCAGCAAGAAGCGCGTCACGTGATTGGTGGTAGATTGCTTGGGAGATACCTGCATCAAGCCACTGCTGAGCTTGTTCAAAGGTCCAATCGCCATATAGTTCAATTTGAATTTCACCGCAATCACCACGAACTTCTTTAATAGCTTTTAAAGCTGCCTCCATAGTTGGAATGGTTGCACAACAAATACACGTCATCCAGTCTGCGCCGCGATTGGCGTTGTTTTTAGCAACAGTTCCTCCTGCGTCAGCACATTTCGTATCAGCAACAATTATTTTTTCAGGGAATAAACTTCTTAATACCTCTACTAACTCACTACCAACTTGTAGCAAACAAACTGTCCCTGCCTCGATAACATCGACTTCATGCCCAACCGCTACTGCAGCTTGAATTGCTCCTTGTAAATCTGAGTGATCCAAGGCGACTTGTAAATTTGGAATTGATTTTGTCATTATTAAATTACCAGACTTGAAAAATATCTAGAGGAGCTTCTAAAACTAATCAACCTTCACTCTAAATATTTCGTAAAAGCCTTATCCTTTCTATATGCTTGGGAAATTTCTTTTTTGTTTATTAACTATCCAAATCTAGACCTTCTAAATATGGACTGTCTTTTGAGGCTTCAACCAGTTGTAAAACTTCTTCTGGAGTTTGACAAGCCAATAAACGATCAATAGCATTGTCAAGTTCAAAGAGAGCTACAATTTGTGGAATAGCCACAGTGGTATGAATAGCAGGATCGGTCGCCGCTAACGTAATAAAAACAGATGCTTCTTTTCCATCAGAAAAAACAACAGGATTAGTTAAAGTAATCAGGGCAAAGGCGTCTTTAAAAACGCCATTACCAGCTTCCGCATGGGGCATAGCCATCCCAGGCATCAAAACATAATAGGGACCATATTTTTCAGTGGAGGCAATGATAGCATCATAATATTCGGAACTGACAGCACCGCTATCAATAAGGGGTTGAACAGCTAGTTTGACAGCTTCTTGCCAGCTATCTGCATTCAAACCCAGTCTAATAGAATTATTTTCTTTAAAAGATTGTTGTAAATTCATCTGTTCTCCTCAAATCATTTATAGGATAAGGGTTGGTTACCCAACCCTTCTTCTTTTTATAGAATCTCGCTCAATTTTGTTTTAATTTCATTGTCATCCATAAGATTATCAAGTCCGACAAGTTTTCCATTTGTTCTTCCATCTAATTCATGAATGAGATGATTTGATGCGACCACAATATCATAACCAGAAGCCAATCCTTTTGCTTCACCAACTGAACAGGAGGCTGATTGAATATCCGTAACTCCTAATTCACGAAGAGCTTTTTCGACCTTCATTTTGATAACCATTGAAGATCCCATACCATTTCCACACGCTGTTAATACTTTTACCATTATTTTTTCCTTTCAAATTTCACAATATTATTAATCATTACTCACCTTGAGCATCGCCACGATAGTAAGCCTCTTTATCTTTTGCTTTAGCATATTGAAGCTGCGGAATAATCAAGAAGAATAAACAAGCGATTACATAACCAATCACACCAAGGTATTTAAAGAGATAGCCAATTGGCAACCATGGAAGCACTAAATCGATATTGCCGTGATACCCTCCTGTCAAGCCAAGCAATCCCACGGCTACTGCACCAAGAGCCACTTGTAATATACCTGAGATAAATGAGAGGGCTACTGCTGCTTTCCAACCACCACGTTTATCAGCGTAAACGGCGATAGCAGCATTATCGAAGAACACAGGAACAAATCCAGTAATGATTAAAATAGGGTTTCTAAAGATAACTAACAATGCAATCGTAATTAATTGCCCAATCAAACCAAAAGCAAATCCTGATAAAACAGCATTTGATGACCCAAATCCGTAAGAGGCTGCAACGTCAACCGCTGGAAATGAACCGGGAAGTAATTTATTTGAAATCCCTTGAAAGGCGTTGGTTAATTCAGCAACAAACATACGAACCCCTTGCATCAAAATGAAAAGGTAGACAGAGAATGTTAGAGCTGTTTGAAGAACATACATGAAGAAAGCTTGCTTTTCAGGAACATAAGCGCCTGCACCAATCAATTCTGCATTGGACATGATTTCTGGGCCAAGTACGGCAAGAATTCCTCCAAAGAAGACCAACATCAATGTAGCTGAAGCCACAACAGTATCATGGAAAATATTCAAGAAAGTTGGTAATTTTAAGTTATCCAAATTTTCTTCTTTTTTACCAAAAAATGGGGCAACTTTGTCAACAAACCAAATGGCAAATTGTTGTTGGTGACCAATGGCAAAGCCTCCACCACCTGTCAATCGTTGTGTTGCTTCAACAGTCATATTTGAACTAACCGCCCAGTAAAGACCACATATAATTCCTACTGCCCATGCTCCAAAAGCATTTTGAAACTGAGGTATCAGTAATAACACGAATACTGAAATGGTCGCTGCTTGTTGAACCATAATATGCCCTGTAATAAAGAGTGTTCTAACTTTTGTCACTTTACGAAGAGCAACCATGAGGATATTGATTCCAAATCCAATGAGCAAAGCTGTAGTCGCAACACTGATAAATCCCATGGTTTCCAGCTTAGCATTAGCTGCTGCTAGACCGAAATAAGGATCGATAACTGCGGCTTCTAATTTGAATTTTTCAGCCAAGGCAACCAGAATTGGTCGAAAAGTATTGACCAAACCGCCTGCACCAACGTTCAAAATTAAATAACCAACTGTCGCTTTAATAAAACCTGCAAAAACATCATGCAAAGGTTTCTTCAAAAGTAAATATCCAATAAGAACTAAAAGTCCTACAAAAAATGCGGGGTTTTGCAAAATATTTTGCGAAAACCAATTAAGGGGAGCTAGGAGTATATCCATAATGACTACCTCTTTCCATATGTGATGTGTTATTTATGTCTAT
This sequence comes from Streptococcus thoraltensis DSM 12221, assembly GCF_000380145.1. GTDB lineage: Bacteria > Bacillota > Bacilli > Lactobacillales > Streptococcaceae > Streptococcus > Streptococcus thoraltensis. Next base: position 25,419 of record NZ_KB904590.1, read on the forward strand.
ATTATAAAATTTGGAAGCGCTTCAAAAAAGACCAAGAATCACACAAGAAAGTGTTCAAAAATGGGAGGGAGGGATTTTGACAGATTAAAAAGCCCTGTATTTTACAGAGCTAAAACAATATATCTATGTGACATGGAGCTTACATCGTTTAAAGGCAAAGCAACTGACACCGTGTAGAGGCAAGTAGATAACCAACGAGAACACCAACAAAGAAAAAGAGTTTATCCGCCTTTTTCACTTTCTGAGCTTAGCCCCTCCTCTGTACAACTAAGGAATATCATACTTGATAGGACAACATAGAAAGAGGAAAGACTATATAAGATTGAACGTAAGCGTCCAATAACGAGGTATATTGAAAAACAAACCTCCAAAAGGATGCTTGCCTTCAATCCAAAACTATCTACTAGACAGTTTTTACCGGGTATTAATACTAAAAACATCGGCATAAAGAACTAAAAATATTATAATCCAAACTATTCTCCAAATACAGTCACTTGACATTTGCGTATTCGTTCTCGTGTTTTATCATAATCTACAAAATAGAAATAGCCTGTGCTTCCGGTACCCAAATCTCCATTGGTAATATCAACGAATTGGCTAGAACCAATTAATGTGGCAGCCAAGTGAGCATCACCATTCCATAAAGCTTTACGATCCCCATCCGGTAAATAATCAGCTGCATTTGGCCAAGATTCGACTGCTTGATAATGAGCTTCTCCGGGGTAAATATAGGTGTCAGCACTAGTATGGGCTGGAATAATTTTTTCCAAAACATGATTAAGATCTGCTTGAAGCGATTCATCCCCTTCTTCAGTATAATCATGAGCAAATTCTTCAAAGAAAACTGCGCAGGTCGTGTGAGGAGAAATCATCGCTAAAAGGCCATCTTGAATCCCACTTTCTTTCACAATCTGACGAAGTTGTGGTGTAATATCCACATAAGTAGCCTTACCAGCCTCCGTATCTAGTGTAAAGGTTGCTTTGTGAAGTTTCATTTAAATTCTCCTTATACTCTACTAGCTTTAACAGCTGCTTCTACCATGTCACGCAACATTTGTTTTGAATTTGAAGCTTCTGTAATTCCGCTGGTACAGCCAGTTCCATCCGCACCTAACTTAATGACATTATAAACATCATCAGCACTTGAAATACCTGCTGCTTGCATAACTAAAGTGTTCGGTGACACGGCTTTAATGGCTTCATTTGTACTCGTTATATAGGCTTCATCACTGGTATTACCCGTACCAATCAACTCTGTTGGTTCGCAAAGAATAATATCTGGCTCTAGACTCGCAATTGCTCGGGCTTCTTTGAGGGAATCCGCACAAACCACTGTCACAATATCTAATTCATTAGCACGTTCTACAGCTTTAACCAATTCACTAAATGTCAAGGGATGCTCTGCATGATTGATAAAGCTTGCTTGCACACCAGCTGCTTTCAAAGATTCAGGTAGGATATGTCCCATACCACGGCCCGGCACAATGCCATCTAAATGTTGGGCAGAAACAAACGCCTTATCAGTAACCGCTACTACGCGACTAATATCCGCAAATGGACACGTTATAAAAACAGATGCCTCTGGGTGAGCTTGTGCCATTTCTTCAGCAACTTCAGCCATTTCAACAATGTCATCTCCATATAAGTAAGATTTGGGATTAAATATAAAAAATGGTGTCTTTACTTCTACTTTACTCATGATTTACTCCTAAATTTTTTGTGTTCCAAAGATATCATAGTAATGTTCTAGAACATCTTCCATCGCTTTTTCTACAGCTTTTCGGGAAACAATATAATCATCTGTATCCATTGCTTGTACAGCTCTTTGCGCTGCAACAATAAAGTCTGTGTAGATATTGATTTTTGTGATACCCTCATGAGCACAGCGACCAAGGTTTTCATCACCCGAAGAAGAACCTCCATGCAAAACTAAGGGAACAGTTGTCAGCTCAGCAATTTCATGAAGACGAGCAAAATTAATTTTCGGAACCCCCTTATAAACACCATGGGCAGTTCCGATGGATACAGCCAAGGAATCAACATTAGTTGCCTCCATAAATCCTTGAACATCCTCAACTTCAGTATAAACAGAGTCTGTCAAGTGTTCGGCTTCTGAGGTGTCATTTGCTCCCACATGACCCAACTCAGCTTCTACCACAATACCACGTTCATGAGCATACTCAACCACTTTATTGGTAATAGCAATATTGTCTTCAAAAGATTCCTGTGAAGCATCAATCATCACTGAGGTAAAACCTAAGTCAATGGCTCGCTTAATAAATTCAAAGTCAGTACCATGATCCAAATGCAAGACTACAGGCACCGATACAGAGTCTGCATAGTAATTTCCAATCGCTGCGGCTTCTTCCAATGAAAGAATAGAACTATGTGATTGAGCATAAGCTAATAAAAGAGGTAACCCCCTCCTTTCTGCTACCTTTACATAGGCACGAGCAGAATCCGAGTCAATAAAATTAGCATGAGGAATAGCAAAATTTTCTTTTTTGGCAACTTCATACAAATATTTAGAAGAAACTTTCATTAGCTGTCCTTTCTTAAATAACCATTAATAGCTACAAGTACTTACCATCAACACCCAAAACACGACAAACGTCACGTAAATTATCTTTAGTCAAAACATTATTTTCTGAGACAGGTTTGCCACTTATTTGCTGTAGCTTCAAAGATATTCCTGCTGCTTTGTTAGCTGTTTCAATCAATCCAAAGCAGTCTTGATAATCCCTACCAGTTGATAACACCCCATGCTGCGACCAAACGACAAGTCTATGTTCATGTAATAATTTAGCCGTTGCCCTCCCTAAACTTTCTGTTCCCGGAACATCCCATGCAAGAACTCCGATACCATCTGGAAAAACAACAATTGATTCTGTTAAAACAGACCATAGATCAATCGTAAGACTTTCACTCGTAATACCATTCAAAAGAGAGTATAGGACAATATTATTAGCGTGATTATGGATTACCACTCTACTATTTTTGTCATATTTCATTCGAGTTGAATGTGCTAAGATATGCATAAAAATTTCACTTGTTGGATTTTTGCCTGTGTTAAATCCTGCAACTTTGACATATCCTTTATCAGTTAAACGAATAATGCCTGAATCAACTGATACTTGATGCTTTAATTTTCTAAAATGGCTAAAAGTAGCTGTAATTAATAAATAATGACCTTGTATATTTTGAGGAATTGGAATAACTTTAACCTCTTCACTTTCTGAAGAGATACGAAAATCTGTATTACTTAAATCAGTCTCTAAATTTTCAATCTCTGCTTTACTTAGTCGATAACTAACATTGCCTCCATTATATTCATTCCAACCTTGTAACCACATATCATTCGTAACTTCTATTAATTCTTCAATATACTTTGGATAACCCATAATAATACCTCTTCAACATCAAATACCCGAAAACCTCCTGCATTTAAGCAAGAGGTTACTTTCATAAGAAGTTTATATCAATTAATATTCTCCCATTTCCATTCTTGAACTTCTGGGATGTCATCACCATGTTCACGGATATATGCTTTATGATAAGCGACCTTATCATCCATCTCACTTTTGAAAGCTTCTGCTTCTGCACCATAAACCGCATCTGCTGCATCTTGGGCAATATGGAAGCGATCCAACTCTGACATCACACGCATATCAAACGGTGTTGTAATATCACCATTTTCACGATAACCATGCACACGAAGGTTGTGGTTATGACGATTAAAGAAGATATCACGAATCATGCCTTCATAACCATGGAATCCAAAAATAACTGGCTTGTCGGTTGCAAAGACTTTATCAAATTCATCATCTGAAAGTCCCCGAGAATCAACACTTGGATGACGAAGTTTCAAGACATCTACTACGTTAACAAAACGGATTTTTAGCTCTGGAAAGGCTTTGTGAAGGATGGAGATACCTGCCAAAACTTCAAGGTTAGGTTCAGTGCCAGCTGCCGCAAAAACAACATCTGGTTCTTCATCTGCTGAAACAGTAGAAGCCCAATCAATAACCTTATACCCCTTGTCAACCAACTCTTCTGCTTCTTCAACCGAGTAGAATTGTGGTCGTGGGTGCTTCGAAGTAACCAGTAAGTTAATCACATCTTCATCCTTGAAAGCTCTATCAGCTACTGCCAAGAGACTGTTGGTATCGGCTGGTAAGTACTCTCGGATGAATTCTGGTGTTTTTTCAGCCAAATGGGTCAATAGACCTGGGTCTTGGTGAGTATAGCCATTGTGGTCCTGTTGGAAAACAGTTGAGGTGGCAATCAAGTTGAGCGGTGGATAGTTTTTGCGCCATGTGGTATGTGTTTTTGACTTACGCAACCACTTGAAATGTTGTGTAATCATAGAATCTACAACACGGAAGAAAGATTCATAGGAAGCAAAGAAGCCATGACGCCCAGTTAAAACGTAACCTTCTAAGAAGCCTTCTGCTTGGTGTTCTGACAATTGTGAATCAATAACCCGACCAGATGGTGAAATCCATTCATCATAGCTTTCGTCACGACGTCCTAGCCATTGACGATTGGTTTTAGTGAAGACTTCCTGAAGACGATTGAATTTGGTTTCGTCCGGACCAAAGATACGGAAAGTATCTGGATTTGTTTCCACTAAATCCGCCGCATATTTACCAAACTCAATCATATCTTGAGCCATAATAGCACCTGGTGTCTCGATTTCAAAGGCACGTTTTTTCCAATCCGCTGTGTCAATAGCTTTGACAATGCCAGCATTTGTGACTGGGTTCATTCCCATACGGCGATCACCTTTTGGTGCAATCTCTGCAATTTCTGAAACCAAGCGGCCTTCCTCATCAAAAAGTTCTTCTGGGCGATAAGCTTTCAACCAATCAAGAAGGGCATCTACATGTTCCATATGGTGCGAATCTACCGGAATTGGCACTTGGTGAGCGCGCCATCCTCCAGCGATTGGAGCTCCTTCCCAGCATTCTGGACCCGTCCAACCTTTTGGAATACGAGCCACAAGTACTGGCCAAGCTGGTTGTGTGGCGTCTTCTGCTGAGTTTTGGCGCGCTTTAGCTTGGATAGAACGGATGGTTTCGATAGCTTGATCTAATTTTTCGGCAAAGATGGCATGAGACTTTTCAACATCCTTGCTTACTGCTGTTACATCCGCAAAAATAGGTTTCCAACCAAGACCTGAGAAGAACTGTTCCAATTCATCATCGCTTTTTCGCTCCAAAATTGTTGGGTTATGGATTTTACCACCATTGAGGTAAAGAATTGGTAAAACAGCACCGTCAGAGACGGGATTGATGAAAGTATTTGATAACCAACCGGCCATCAGAGGACCTGTTTCAGCTTCTCCATCACCGATAACTGTCGCTGCAATCACATCTGGATTATCTAAAATAGCACCTGTCGCATGAGAAAGAGCGTACCCTAATTCTCCACCTTCATGGATAGATCCTGGTGTTTCAGGAGCTGCATGTGAGGCGATACCTCCTGGGAAAGAGAAGATTTTACAGAGTTTTGTAAAGCCTTCTTCTGTTTGTGTGATTTCTGGATTTAATTCAGTGTAAGAGCCATCAAGATAGGCATTTGAAACCATGACTTGACCCCCATGACCAGGTCCTTCAATATAGAAGATATCGGCATCATATTTATTGATAACACGGTTCAGATGAGCATAGATAAAGTTTTGTCCAGGAACTGTTCCCCAGTGACCGATTGGATGGGCTTTCAGATCTTCTGCTTTAACATCACGTTTTAATAGTGAATTATCTTTTAAATACATTTGCGCTGCGGATAGATAGTTAGCCGCACGCCACCAGGCATCGACTTTTCCTAAATACTCTTTTGAATTGAAATCGAATGACATATTTTTCTCCTTGTGATTTTTTAGACAAATATATTGTTAAGCAAAACTTGTGAGTTTTTTCGTAATTCGAATTACTCACAAGCTTCATTAGTTATCAAAATTCTCCTGGATTTGACTCAATCAATACTTTATATTCTTTACCACTCATCACGGATTCGAAGGCTTCGCGCCATTTATCTAATGGGAATTTTTTAGTAATCATTTTATCAATAGCAATAGCACCATTATTCAGTAAATGAATGGCAATTGGCCAGTCAAACGGGTTTTGTGAACGACTACCAACGTATTCAATCTCACGTTGGATAATAGAATTCGTATCAATTTCTACGTTATTTTTAGCAAATAGTCCAACTTGTACGAAACGTCCTTGTTTCTTCATCAATTTCAACACTTGTTTGACAGCAGGTACCGCACCAGATGCATCATAGGCTTTATCAACACCATATCCATCAGTGTGTTCCATGACAATCGCTTCTAAATCTTCCGTTAAAGTATCAACTACAACATCCGCACCAAGTTCTTTCGCAAACGCTAAACGTTCGGCATCCTGGGTAATACCAGTCATGATGACAAACGCTCCAATATGTTTTGCAATTTGCAACAACAGCAAACCAATCGGTCCTGGTCCCATAATAATGATTTTGTCATGCAAACTCAATTGAGATTTTTGATACATAGCATGTACGCAGCAAGCAAGTGGCTCAGTCATAGCCGCCCCCTCATAACTTAAGGTATCTGGCAAAATATGTACGCTTTCTTCACGTGTCATCACATAATTTGCCATTGATCCGTTTTGTTGAGAGCCAATACCTTTGCGTTTCATCGCAAGATTGTAAAGACGATTGTGTGTATAGATATCTGTACTTGTTTCAAAAGTGGTCTCACTTGTTACACGATCACCAACCTTAACTCTCGTCACCTGTTCACCGACTGCTACAACTTCACCAGCAAACTCATGACCTAGAACTACAGGTTCTTTAGGATTAATGTATTCTCCTTTAAAAGTGTGAATGTCAGATCCACAAATTCCTGTATAAGCTACTTTAATCAATACTTTGTCACCTGCAATTTTAGGAACGTCCAATTCATAGAAGTCCATTTGATCATAACCCGGGGCTGTTTTAAAAACCCCCATCATTTTTTCTGGAATACTCATTTGTGATTTTCCTCCAACTTTTATTTGTAATAATCAGTTATTAAAAGATTCCTTTAACAAGATTCGATAGTGGTACAAAAATCCAGTTAAGAATATTACCACCTGTATCAAAGTTTGAAATTTGAGATGCACCTTTAGGGAACTTAACCACCCCTTCAGCCATTTGCGTCAATACTGGTGCAAAGTCAGTTGCCATCCAAAGTGCAAAAGTAATAACTACTGTAAGTGAAATTACTGAGTGAAGAATATTACTTTTACGTGTTGGAACAACAAGAGCTGCAAAAAACGGAATTGTTGCTAAGTCAGCAAATGGAAGAACACGATTTCCTGGAAGCAAGACAGCAATCAAAAGTGTAATTGGAACCATTAACAAACCGGTTGAAAGAGCTGCAGGCGATCCTGTTGCAAGCGCCGCATCCATCCCAAGAAAAATTTCACGATCCCCATAACGTTTTTGCAACATTGCTTGAGCCGCCTCTTGAATCGGAATCAAGCCCTCCATCAGGATTTTAACCATACGTGGCAAGATAAACATAACAGCACCCATTGCCATAGCCGTTTGAAGAATACGTGTAATGTCATATCCACCAAGGATAGCCATGGCACCACCAATAATAATCCCCATAATCATTGGTTCTCCAAAGATACCAAAACGTTTTTGGATTGTTTCGGGATCCACATCCAAGTCACCAATTCCTGGAATTTTACTTACCAACCATGCGACAGGAATACCAATAATCGCATAACCTTGCGCAGAACCAGTTGTGATTGAGACCCCCTCAAGACCATAGTATTCTTGAACATACGGCGCTGTTTTATCCGCAACAATTTGTACAATTACAGTATAAATAACACCACAAACGATTCCCCAGAAGAAATTACCTGTAATAATATAACCTGTTGCTGCTGCTGCACTCATATGCCAATAGTTCCAAATATCAATGTTAAGTGTTTTTGTTAAGTTAAACGCTAACATTATTAGGTTTACAACTAAGATAACTGGAATCATTACAGCTGCAATTGGTTGTGACCAAGTAGCGGCAGATACAGCAGGCCAGCCAGCATCAACAATGGTAAGATTTAAACCGAAACGTTCGACCATCGCTTGGGCAGCCGGACCAACGTTATCAGATAATAAACCGAGAACCAAACTAATCCCCAACATTCCAATACCGACAGTCAATCCAGACACAATTGCTTTACGTAGCGGCACTCGGAAAACCATTGCAAGAATAAAGATAATAATCGGAAGGACTACACTTGAGCCCATATTCAAAATTCCTTGAACAACATTAGTTAATGTATCCATTGATGTCTCCTTTATGAAATATTATTTATTATGCGTCTTCTTGAATTTTGGCCACAGCATCAAGAATTTCTTGTTCAACCTTAGCCTGATTAATACCTGTCAAGAATGCCATTGCTTTAATAGCAGGAATTCGATACTCAGTTGGTAACATCGTTGTTGTAATCAACATATCATTTGAATCTTGTAATGATGCTGCTTCCGCAATTTTAATTTGGGTAATTTGTGCATCAATATTATTTTTTAAAAATAGATCTTCAATTTTTTTCAAGACGACAGTTGATGTTGCTATTCCAGCTCCACAAGCGACTAGTACTTTTACTTTTGACATAACAATTTTCTCCTTATTTTATAAATGATTTGTTTTAATTAACGTCATAACTTCTTCAGATGTTTTTGCATTTTTCAAGTCTGCTAGAATTTCTTTATTTTGCAACAATCCCATCAAAGATTGAAGCATTTCTAACTGTGCATGTGGCTCATTCAAACCAAGAATAAATGCAATTTCCACTGGAACACTTTGATTAGCATCCTCCATACTCTTAAACTCGACAGAATCTGTAGTGACTACTGCAACGAATTCTTTTAATACACATTCAGCATCAGTATGTGGAATTGCAACTCCCATATCTTCCAGTTGTAATCCTGTTGGAAAGTTTTTTTCGCGCTCTTTAATTCTTTCTAGAAAGTCTTCACGAACATACTTTAAGTCGAAAGCTTTAGAATAGATTTTTTCAAATAATTCATTTTTTGTTTTGAAAGATTCGCCCAAGAATACAAATTCTGGCAATACATATTGTTCTAAGGTAATAGTTTCTGACATCTTTGTTTCCCTTTCTATAATTATTAATCCATCTCATTTTCTACTAGTAACGATAAAAATTCTTCGCTATTTTCAGCATGCCAGAGCTTGTCAATATATGTTGTGTCATCAATTTTTGAATACAGACTAATCAAGGCATCTTTGTATAGCAACTCATCAGCCTCTGATATAGAGATTAACATGATAACTTTAACCATATTACTTCCCCAACGAATCGGCTTTCTTAAGGTCGCCATGATTAATTGCGACTCTTTTACTACTGAAGGATCCGCATGGGGGAGTGCTACACCAGTATACAAACTCGTACTTCCCAACTTCTCTCGGTATTTTATCGACTTGATGAATTCTGTATTCGATTGATTATTCTCTGAAGACATACTGACCATAAAATCCAAACAACTATTGACATCTTTAACATCCAGATTTATGATGATTGAATTCCCTAACAGCTTTTGAACTAAAGACTGAGTATACATTGATTCATTTTCAATAACAGATAACATCCTGCGACTTCCCTCAAGTAAATGAGAATAGCGATTTTGAATAATAGTAAAATCCGTACTTGTGAGAATAGGGCTAATAAACACAAATTTATTACTAGGATTATCGATATATATTGAACTAATAATTAGATCAGCATGAGCAATTTTTTCAGGTGTTAGTTTTTTACTTTCAATTTTTATTAACCGATCAAAATTTGAAATAATCCTATTTAAGGAATTCATAATTAACTCAGTGGTTGCAATTCCTTGTGGGGCAACTAAATAGATCGTCAGGGGTTTAGCAAGTTTTTCAAGAGATATTTCAAAGTGAACTGTCAATAGAGCAATCTCACCATCTGTTAAGACAATCTCAAATACATCAGATAGTTCTTTGCTAGATAGCCAAACAATGTTATATAAAACATTGTATTTTTTCTTAATCTCCTCAGTAATATCATTGTTAATAACAATTCGATTCTTTAAGCGGAATACCATCGGCTGAATATGACACAATAGCATTCTAAAAAGGTGGTCATCAGTCGATAAATTTACTCCCAGTAGTTCACCTACTCTCGTAATAAATTGCTTAACAGTAGCAACTAGATGCTCACTATCAATAACATCACTTTTTTCATAGCCTACTGACAAAAGTGAATATACCAAATGAATAATTTCACCTTCAGGTATTACCGAATCATCAATCAAAACAAGCTCTCTATATAAATCAGTTGCAAAACTATATACTTCGTAATAAATAAGATTAGTAATCAAATCAATATGAGTCTCTCTAGTAATAAGTTTCTTCATATTGGACCGTTTCATCGATATTAGTAAATCCAAAAGTAAATACAGTTTGTATTGTTCATCAATAATAAATTTATAGGATGCTGAAAGATGGTGTAGGGTTGCTATTACAAAATTAATTTCTTCTTTTGAAAAAAAAGTATTAAACTGACTATTTTGGCTCAAGTCTGAAATTGAAAGATTTAAATTTTCAATAAAATAGTTTCTTAAATATTTGCGAATTTCTTGTTCATCGCCAGTTAATTTATATTTTCCATGACTACGTTCAAGGTGGATGTCATAGCTAGAAAAACTTTCTTCAAGATTTTCTAAACCACGCCTGATAGAACTCTCACTAATATAGTACTCAACAGAGAAATCAATAATGTCTAATTCCTCCGTTTCAAAAGCTAAATAATTTAATAAAAGTAACTCTTTTGAGATAACAGCTCGAATTGTTGGAGTTTCTCCAAAATGTTTTTGAGCATTATTAAGCAGTCGTTTCTTTCGCCCATCAGACATAGACAAGAGAATGCCTTTTCTAGGGATTTTTTCCAAATTATCACTAACATCATCAAAAATCGCCTTAAGTTCTTCAAGATCGTTATAGATAGTTTTTGTTGAAACAGAGTATTTTTCAGACAGAACTTTTGCCGTCAAATACGTATCAGAAACAATCAAATCATGTAAAATACTTAATTGACGATGTTTCATACTATTTCCTTTCCTTTAGTATGATTAAATTATAAATAGAAACACTCTCTAATGTAAGCCTTTTCACTTCCACATAAATGTGGAAGTATAGAAATTTTTTCTACACTTAAGACCTATCGATAATAACCTTAGAAATTTTGAATAGAATCAGATAGATCTAGTATTTTTTATGCAACGAAATCAAAGAATCTGGGATACAAAAATTTCTCAGGTAATAAAAATAGAGACTCACGTTTTGAGTGAGTCTCTTTTCTGATTATGTTTGAGAAGGTTACTGGCTATGAGAACCAATCCCATATCAATTGTTACTTGGCGCTTCTCTCTTAAGTTGCAGCGTTTGTAACCTAAACAAGCCTTTATCTGTCCAAAGACAGGTTCTACATCAACCTTGCGCTGAGCAAAAATGCGATTGCCTTCTTCAGATAAAAGCGATTGTTTTTTTATTTTATAGTCTTTTGAATTAAGGTTGAGACACCGTCACTTTCGCCTTGCCCTACTCAAGTCCTGCCCGCGTCTCAGTTCTTTGTCTCAAAGTTAATTCATTTGACTATAACTGGTGATAGCCTCGTTGACGTAGAACCCTTTTTGTGGAGCAAAATCAGAGGAATTCGTCTTATACACCTGAATTTCCAGTTGGAATTCAGTCGCTGTTTGACTGTGTTTGAGATACTCAAATCTATACTCCCAACCCTTCTGGATACCTGATAAATATCCTAACTTAATCATATGCCCAATTCTCTAAATTTGAGGAAACGGCTGTAAAGGAGATAAATACGGAGCTTATGAGTCACATAAAAGATTTTCACCGTGAACATAGAGTCTTTGGCTATCGTCGGATGACACGATTTGTAAACTGTCATCTTGGGGTGAACTATAATAAGAAGCGGATTCGTCGTTCTCATGGTTTCTGTACAAAAACTAGTTTTGTGAACATTGAGGAGAATCTCCTTAATCGGAATGTCATTGCTGAAGCACCAAATCAGAAATAATGCACAGATGTCACCTTTATGAGGGTAAAGTTTACTCAAGTGCCATTAATAATCTTTATGATGGTTCTATCGTAGCCTATCATATCAGTCAACACAATGACAATCCCCTGTGGTTGTGGCAACACTAGTCAAAGCCCTGAGTATTAAACCACTTCTTCGTAGTGATAGGTGCTCTCAGTAAACTTAAAAAAAGTATCGTATGTTAATGACACACAACCAGATAACACGCTCAATGTCCCGTGTTTAGAAATGCATCGACAATGCGCCGATTGAGAACTTCTTTAGTCACTTTAAAACGAAGTGCTGTGATTAGATAGTCAAATGAATTAACTTTTAAACAAGGAACAGAAAGACACAGAACAGTACTTAATACTCTTCGAAAATCAAAAGCAGACCTTGCTGACTTGATTTGATGAACTTCCGTTCTATCTGCACCAGCGTCACCTAGTCAGCTTTGGATTTTCATTGACTATGAGTAGGGCAAGTCGAAACTGACCATGTACCAAAGTTAATTCAAAAGACTATAAAACTTACAAGACCTTTGAAGACTTAGTCACAGACATTGAATCCTACATCTTCAAGAACGCAATAACGGCCTTGTTCCTCATTTCAAGAGGGGCAAGACCGTTGTTTAATCTTTTATTATTTCATTATATACTTGACTTGACAGGGAGCAGCTCAACCTGGTTCTCCCTCATGATTTCCACTACAGTTGACAAAGCGCTGAACATCCCTGATTTCTCAAGGATGTTCCATCAATACTTCCTAAACCTCTCATACCTTTCTTCCAGCAGTTGTTCTAAAGGTAACTGTTTAAGGTAAGCTAATTCTTTTATCAAATTTTCTTTTAGCATGTCAGCTATTTCACTTGAAAAATACCCATGCTCAGGAATGACTTTATCAACGACACCCATATTGAGTAATTCTCCCGCTGTGATTTTCATAAGCTCTGCCGCTTCTGGGGCACGACTGCCATCCTTCCATAAAATCGAAGCAAAGCCCTCTGGACTCAAAACAGCATACATGGCATGCTCTAGCATCCAAACACGATCAGCAACAGCCAAGGCCAAAGCACCACCAGAACCACCTTCACCGATGATAATCGCGATAATGGGAACCTTGAGATCGCTCATATCAAGCAGATTTCGAGCGATGGCTTCACCCTGACCACGTTCTTCTGCACCGACACCAGGATAAGCCCCAGCTGTATTGATAAACGTGATAACGGGACGACCAAACTTCTCAGCTTGCTTCATAAAGCGCAAAGCTTTACGATAGCCTTCAGGATGGGGCTGACCAAAATTACGATGAAGATTGTCTTGCAAATTCTTACCTTTTTGAATCCCAATAACCGTCACTGGTTGACCAGCCAAACGAGCAAGTCCCGCTACTACAGCCCCATCATCAGCAAACTGACGGTCTCCATGCAATTGGATAAAATCTTCAAATAGCGTCTCGGCATAATCCAAAGTGGTCATACGATGTTGATCACGCGCTTCTTTCAAAATTCTTGACACATCACTCATGATACCCTCCATGAAAGGCTAATAATTTCTCAATCACTTGTGGCAAATCTGTCCGTTTGACAATCTTATCCACAAAACCGTGTTCTAAAAGAAACTCTGCCTTTTGAAAACCCTCTGGCAAATCTTGTTTCACAGTCGTTTCAATGACGCGACGTCCTGCAAAACCCACAAGTGTTTGAGGTTCGGCTAAAATAATATCCCCTTGCATAGCAAAACTGGCTGTCACTCCCCCTGTTGTCGGATCGGTTAAAACAGTCAAATAAAAGAGCCCCGCTTTTGAATGACGCTTCACAGCTGCAGATACCTTAGCCATCTGCATAAGACTCATAATCCCCTCTTGCATCCTTGCACCACCAGAAGCCGTAAAAATAACGACGGGCAGTTTCTCCTTAATAGCTAATTCAAATAAACGGGTAATTTTTTCACCCACAACCGTCCCCATAGAAGCCATAATAAAATTAGCGTCCATGATAGCCAGAGCCGTTTTTTGTCCTTTAATCTCAGCCAAGCCTGTCAAAACAGCCTCATCAAGTCCTGTTTTTTCTCGTGCCTGGGTCAATTTTTCTTGGTATTTTGGAAAACCTAAAGGATCCTTTGTTTCAATGCCAGAAAATAATTCCTCAAACGTGCCTTCATCAGCCGTAATCGCTAAACGCTCTAAAGCTGAAATTCTAAAATTGTAAGAACAAGTCGGACAAATTTTAGCCAAGCCCAAATCCTTTTGGTAAATCAAATGCTTACATGCAGGACACTTAGCAAAAAGTTCATCAGGAACCTCAGGCTTTGGCGCATTGTTTCCCTTAAAAGAACGGTTCGGATTAATTCTAAAGTACTTATCCTTCTTATCAAATAAACCCATACATCACCTTTCTAGTCAGTCAAGGTCTCTTCTTCCTGATACCCTGGTAAAAAATGCTCCATCAAAAACGAGGTATCATAATCACCAGCAATCACATGTTGATCGGAAATCAAATCCAATTGGAAGTCTGCGTTAGTCACCAAACCTTCTACTTCAAATTCATAAAGAGCACGTTGCATCTTCATCAAAGCATCGAAACGATTTTCCCCATGCACAATGATTTTAGCAATCATACTATCGTAGTAGGGCGGGATAGTGTAGCCATTGTAAACGGCAGAATCAACGCGCAAACCAACACCACCAGCTGGCAGATGCAAATCTGTAATCTTACCAGGACTTGGTGCAAAGTTAAATCTAGGATTTTCAGCATTGATCCGACACTCAATGGCATGACCACGAATAATCACCTCATCTTGTGTAACTGATAGTTTTTGACCTGCAGCAATTCGAATCTGTTCTTTAACAATGTCAATACCCGTTACAAATTCAGTCACAGGATGCTCTACTTGAACACGAGTGTTCATTTCCATAAAGTAAAAGTTTCCTGACTGCTCATCCAAGAGAAATTCGATAGTCCCAGCATTAACATAAGAAACCGCTTTAGCCGCACGAACAGCAGCAAGACCAAGCTCTTTACGAAGTGTCTTTCCGATAGCAACAGACGGACTTTCCTCTAAAACCTTTTGGTTATTTCTCTGTAAAGAACAATCGCGCTCTCCTAGGTGGATGATATTTCCAAAACAATCACCTAAAATCTGAACTTCAATATGGCGAGCAGGATAGACCACTTTTTCAATATACATGGCACCATTACCAAAGGCAGCTAAGGCTTCTTGTGATGCTGATTCAAATGCTGCAGCCAACTCATACTCTTTTTCTACCTTACGAATCCCTTTACCACCGCCACCAGCTGATGCTTTTAACATAACCGGATAACCAATTTGGTTAGCAATTGCTAAAGCCTCATCAGCGGTGTGAACTTCACCATCAGACCCCGGGATAACCGGAACACCCGCCGCAATCATCTCACGACGTGCATTAATCTTATCCCCCATCTTGTCCATAATCTGTGCGGAAGGACCAATGAAGATGATATTCATCTCCTTACACATGGTGGCAAACTTAGCATTTTCACTTAAAAAGCCAAAGCCTGGATGAATGGCTTCAGCTCCAGTAACAATGGCAGCCGACAGTACAGAGCTCATATTCAAATAAGAGTCTGTTGAACGTGCCGGCCCAATACAGATAGCCTCATCAGCCAAAATGGTATGAAGGGCATCCTTGTCAGCTTCCGAATAAATAGCAACCGTAGCAATACCTAATTCACGCGCTGCTCGAATAATGCGCACCGCAATTTCACCACGATTAGCAATCAGTAGCTTTTTAAACATTTGATTTCTCCTTTACCACAAGCCCATGCCAATAGACTTGTCAAAAGTTCTAGTCACGAATAGCAAAGGTAAGCACTCCGCTGGCAGCCAATTGACCTTCAACTTCAGCTTTTGCTTCCACAACAGCAATGTTACCGCGACGTTTAATAAATTTTGCAGTCATGACCAACTGATCTCCAGGAACCACCTGCTTCTTAAACTTAACTTTATCCATGCCAGCGTAGAAAACTAACTTACCCTTGTTTTCTTCTTTAGATAATTCCAAAACACCAGCCGTTTGCGCTAAAGCTTCCATAATCAAAACGCCCGGCATTACTGGGTAATCTGGAAAATGCCCATTGAAGAAAGGTTCATTAATCGTAACATTTTTGATAGCAACAATCTCATCATCACTAGTTTCCAAAACACGGTCAACCAAAAGCATAGGATAACGGTGTGGTAAAGCTTCACGAATCGCCTTAATATCAATCATTTAATACGCACCAATCCTTGTCCATACTCAATCACATCTTCATCAGAAACTAAAATTTCCGTAACCACACCATCACGTGGCGCAGGCACTTCATTCATAACTTTCATAGCCTCAATAATCATCAAGGTTTGCCCCTTTTTAACTGAATCACCTACTGAGACAAAATTAGCTTTCTCAGGCGCTGGTGCCAAATAAGCCACACCAACTAAGGGACTTTCTACAAGCTCCCCTTCTGCAGTTTGAGTTAACACTAACTCATCCTTATCCACAGCCACTTCCGATTTAATATCTGAAGCAACCACTGCATGATTAGCCAACTCTGAAACAGCGCTAGCTTGCGCTGATACAGGAGTTTCTTGACGCTCATTCTTACTAAAGCGCAATTCATTGCCATCTTGTTTAAACGAAAACTCACGAAGACTAGATTCATCAAACTGACTCATCAAGTCTTTAATTTCTGAAAGATTCACCTTTAATCCTCCCAACGTTTGAAAGCAAGAACAGCATTATGCCCACCGAATCCAAAGGTATTGGAAATTGCATAGCGAATATCTGCTTTAAGTCCTTGTCCCATCACAACATTGGCTTCTATATCTTCTGATAATTCTTTTGTACCGGCTGTCATGTGAATAAAGCCGTGACGTATACTTTCAATGGTTGCAATTGCCTCGACTGCACCAGCCGCCCCTAATAGATGTCCTGTAAATGATTTGGTTGATGACACAGGCACATCTTTGCCTAAAACAGCGACAATGGCTTGACTTTCCCCCTGTTCATTTGCTTGTGTTGAAGTACCATGGGCATTAACATAATCCACATCACTTGGTTCAATACCTGCTTCTGAAATAGCTAATTTCATTGCTTTAGCAGCACCTGATCCGTCTGGAGATGGACTAGTCTGATGGTACGCATCACAGGTAGTACCGTATCCAACAAGCTCAGCTAAGATAGTCGCTCCACGTTTTTGGGCATGCTCTAAACTTTCTACAACCAATACTCCTGAACCTTCACCCATCACAAAACCATTACGGTCCTTATCAAATGGGATAGCTGAACGTGCAGGATCTTCTGTTGTCGACAAAGCCGTCAAAGCGTTAAAGCCACCAATACCAATTTCATTAATCGCACTTTCAGAACCACCAGCTAAAACAACATCCTGAAAACCAAACTTGATTTCACGGAAGGCTTCTCCAATAGCATCATTAGCAGAGGCGCAAGCCGTTGTAATTGACTTACAAACACCGTTAGCACCAATACGAAGGGCAATATTCCCAGCCCCCATATTAGAAAGAGCTTTCGGAATAAACATCGGCTGGATACGTCTCATGCCTTTTTCATGCATACGGATAATTTGCTCCTGCATTTCTTGAAGACCACCGATACCAGAAGAAACTATAACCCCAACACGATTACGATCAACCGTATCCATATCAAGACCAGCATTTTCCAAAGCCTCTAAAGTCGCATAGATAGCATAAAGTGAATACATGTCCATACGGTTCTTATCCTTACGAACAAAATACTTATCGAATGGAAAATCCTGAATCTCCCCAGCATTATGCACTGGAATTTCTGAAGTATCAAATTTTGTAATTGGTTTTATACCAATTGTACCAGATTCTAAGTTTTTCCAAAACTCTTGAGGTGTATTTCCGATAGGTGATGTCACACCATACCCTGTAATAACGACACGATTCGTTGACATAAATCCTCCTTTAGTCCGTCTTTAAACGGTTATACTCATTCAAATCACTCTTACTTTAGTAAATAGAAAGACATTTAAATCATGGTCATACCACCATCAATAGCGATAATTTGACCTGTTAAATACTCTTGTTCTGCTAAGAAGGCAACTACTTGAGCAACTTCTTCTGCCTTACCGATACGCTTCATTGGAATCTGTCCTAAGATCGCATCCTTCATTTTCTCAGGGACAACATCCGTCATATCTGATTCGATAAAGCCAGGGGCAATAACATTTACCCTCACTCCACGAGCAGCGACTTCTTTAGCCACTGATTTTGAAAATCCAATTAAGCCAGCTTTGGACGCTGCATAGTTAGCTTGACCAACATTGCCCGTTAAACCAACCACAGACGATATGTTAATAATGGCACCCTGACGCGCCTTGGTCATAGGTTTTAAAACAGCCTGTGTCATATTAAAGGCACCTGTCAGATTAATCTTTAGAACCTTCTCAAAGTCAGCTTCAGTCATTTTCAACATCAATTTATCATTAGTAATTCCAGCGTTATTAACCAAAACATCAAGACTGCCAAGCTCTGAAATAGCTTCTTCAACCATGCGTTTTGCCTCAGCCTCCTGTGAAATATCACCTGAAATCCCGATGACTTTAACACCATAGTCAACAAACTGACTCAAAAGTTCCTCTGAAATCTCTGAACGCCCATTTAAAACAACATTGGCACCACGACGTGCAAATTCATGAGCAATACCTAAACCAATCCCTCGAGTGGATCCCGTTACAAAAACATTTTTAGCTTTAATTTCCATTTTTTTCCTCACTTATTTGATTGAGCAATTGTTCCAAGCTCGCTAGATCATTAACCGATATAGTTGGAAGGCTCTTATCAATTTTTTTGATAAATCCTGACAAAACTTTTCCAGGACCAATTTCAATCACTCGGTCAACACCAAATGCCTGAATTTCAGCAATCGATTCATAAAACCTAACAGGTTCCATAACTTGACGTGCTAACAAAGACTTCACGTCATCTTTTTTCATCATTTTAGCTTCTGTATTGCCAACTAAAGGAATCTTAAAATCGTTAAACGTCACTTTTTCTAAAACTTGCGCTAAACCTTGGCTAGCTTTTTGGAGCAATGCTGTATGAAAAGGGCCTGATACTTGAAGCGGAATCATACGTTTGACACCCGCTTCTTTTAAAATAGCAAGAACCTTATCAACTGCAGCAATCTCACCGCCAATAACGATTTGCTGAGGTGTATTGTAATTAGCAGGACTAACAACACCTAAATCAGAGGCTTTTTGACAAGCGTCTTCAATTAGCGAGACATCCGTATTCATAATGGCAACCATTTTTCCGATGCCAGTAGGAGCTGCTTCCTCCATCAACTGGCCACGCTTAGCAACCACTCTTAAAGCCGTTTCAAAATCTAAACCACCAGCAGCAACCAGGGCTGAATACTCTCCTAAAGACAGTCCTGCTACAATATCTGGACTTATCCCTTTTTCCATTAAAAGTCTGTAAATAGCGACGGAAGTCGTTAAGATAGCAGGTTGGGTATATCTAGTCTGATTCAACTTATCTTGATTGTCATCAATCAAAGAACGAATATCATACCCTAAAACCTGACTTGCTTGGTCAAAAGTTTCTTTAATAATCTCAAAATGCTCATACAGGTCACGAGCCATTCCTAAAGTTTGTGCCCCTTGACCCGCAAATAAAAAAGCAGTTTTTGTCATCTTTTCTCCTTAGTTTAATCTAGAAGATTTGTCCAACGTTTTGCCTCTTCAGTAATGACCGCCTTAGCGCCTGAATACAAATCTTCTAAAATTTCAGCACAAGTTTCTTCTTTCGTGACTAAACCAGCAATTTGCCCAGCCATCACCGAACCGTTGACAACATCACCATCAACAACTGCATTACGAAGAGCTCCCGCCCCCAATTCTTCAATTTCTTCAACTGATTTTTTTCCAGCAAGATAATCTTTTTCAGCTTGGCTGTAAGCAGTTGCTAATTTATTCTTAATCGCACGAACAGGATGTCCAACGACCGAAGCTGAAACTACGGTATCAANATCTTTTGCTTTCAAGACTTTCTCTTTGAAGGCTTGATGTGCGTTAGATTCTTTAGCTACTACAAAACGTGTGCCAACTTGAACAGCATCTGCTCCCAGCATGAAACCAGCTGCCATCCCATGACCGTCTGCAATACCACCTGCCGCAATAACAGGAATATCAAGAGCCTCAGCAACTTGTCGAACCAAAGCCATAGTTGTCAATTTGCCAATATGACCACCTGCTTCCATACCTTCAGCAATAACAGCATCTGCCCCTAATTTTTGCATTCTTTTTGCTAAAGCAACACTAGGTACAACTGGAATGACAGTCACTCCTGCCTCGTGTAGACGCTCCATATACTTACCCGGATTACCAGCACCAGTCGTTACAACCTTAACACCTTCTTCAATCACTAAATCAACAATATCATCAGCAAAAGGCGATAACAGCATGATATTAACACCAAAAGGCTTATCTGTTATTGATTTAATTTTATCAATATTAGCTTTAACAACTTCTTTTGGTGCATTTCCGCCACCGATGATTCCTAGGCCACCAGCTTTAGAGACGGCACCAGCAAGATCGCCGTCTGCAACCCAAGCCATGCCACCCTGAAAAATGGGATATTTAATATTTAAAAGCTCTGTAATACGTGTTTTCATAAACTATTTTAACAATACTTTCTGTTTTAAATGATTTGATAATCAAATTATATATCTAAAATAAGAAGGAGCGGGAGACAAATCAGATAGAATACTATCATAATTTTATCGTCCCACTCCCATAAGCCGGCTAACAGTCAATAATCAAAATTTCACTCACCGACCTCAGGGACTGAGTTGTTCTCAGTCTCTAGAATCTATTTTGTTTTTTCTTCAACGTAAGCAACCAAGTCTCCCACAGTATTGAGACCTTCTTCAGTTTCGATTTGAATATCAAACTCATCTTCAATTTCAGAGATTACTTGGAATACATCAAGTGAATCGGCATCAAGATCATCGAAAGTTGTTTCCATTTTCACTTCTTCTGCGTCTTTACCAAGTTCTTCTGCGATAATTTCTTGTACTTTATCAAATACTGCCATGATTTTTCTCCTTAGAAAATAAATAATATATAAATGTGCAACTTGCACAAAGTTAACTAAATTTTAACAATTAGATTTCCCCATGTCAAACCTCCACCAAAAGCGGAAAGAAAAACAGTTTGCGAACCATCTAATTTGATTAATCCTTGCTCTACATTTTCGGACAGTAAAATTGGAATGCTTGCACCGCTAGTATTACCATAATCTTGCATATTAGCCAAAAACTTATTACGATCTACCGAAATCTTTCTAGCCATCTTATCAAGAATTCTGACGTTAGCCTGATGCAACAAGAAATAATCAATCTCTAAATCTTCATTATCATCCAACAACTGAGCAATACTTTTCGATACCGTTTTGATTGTAAAATCAAAAACCGCTCTCCCATCCATCTTCAAATAAGAAGACTCTTGTGCCACAATCTGACTAAAAGGAGATGCTAAACCATTTGTCCCTGATTGTAGACTTTCCCACTGATTCCCCTTTGCATTCAAGGATTCAGCAAAAAAATGTCGTTCATCTGAAGTCTCTAAGAGCACTCCGCCAGCTCCATCACCAAAGATGACAGCTGTCGATCGATCTGTCCAATCAAGAACCTTAGACATGACTTCCGCTCCGATAACAAGACCTTTCTGATACGAACCAGATGCGATGAACTTCTCTGCTGTGGCAAGTGCAAACACAAAACCACTGCAAGCTGCTGTCACATCAAATGCAAAAGCCTTGTCAGCACCAACATTACCTTGAACTTTAGCAGCCACAGAAGGCATATTACTATCTGGCGTAATAGTCGCAACGATAATAAAGTCTAGCTCATCAGCATTCAAAGCCGATTTCTCCAGTAAAGCTTCAGCTACCTTAGTTGCCAAATCACTGGTTTCCTCACTTTGAGAAATGTGACGCCGTTTAATTCCTGTTCTACTAGTAATCCATTCGTCACTCGTATCTAGGATTTGAGATAAATCATTATTGGTAACAATATTTTTGGGAGCATAGTGAGCTACCTGTGAAATTTTTGCAAAACCCATTATTTAAGGTCCTCCAAAAACTGATTCAAATTTTTCAAACCACGACTCATTATTGCAAACTCTTCCTCATCAAAACCATCCGTAATTTGTTTCACCATATTCATATGAAATTTTTGGTGTAAACGAAACAAGAGCCGCCCTTTTTGAGAAAGACTTAAATGGACAACACGACGGTCCTTATTAGACCTTGTCCGAATGATATAACCTTTTTTCTCTAGCTTATTCAAACTAGTTGTAACCGTCCCTAGTGTCACCATTAGAGCCTTAGCAATATCACTAGGAGTCGCGTTTGGGGTATTGCCGATTTCATCAATAGTATGCATTTCTTTAATCGAAACATCATTGAAACGGCTCGTTTTCAAGCTAGCTTCTTCAATAATGAGTATATTGTTAAAAATACCTACTAGGTAATCATTGATTTCCTTGTAATCCACCGCAATAACCTCCATAAAGTTTGACTATCAAATTATATCAAAGGTAAAATTATTTTGCAAGGATTTTCTGGAATCAACCGCTCATCTATCGAATAAACCATTGCCTGTAAAAGCAGGCCGTCTTCTTTCAGCATGCGCTTTAACGCCTTCTTTAAAGTCATCCTGAAAAGCCAATCGTTCCTGCCAAGATAATTCCTTAGCAGCATAGCTTTCCCAGTCAGAAAAGAAGCTCGCCCAGACCAACTGCTTTATGGCTGCATAAGAATTGAACGAACCACGTTTCAAACGTTTTATGAGCCGATCTCGGGTTTTCCCCAACTTTTCCGATTCGCAAGATTTATAAACAAAACCATACTCCTCAGCTTTTTCAGCTGAAACAGCTTCCCCCGTCATCGCCAATTGAGTTGCACGGTTGATGCCTAGCGAACGGGTGAGTAAAAATAGCCCTCCAGCATCCGGAGCCAAACCAACATTTACAAAGGCTTGAATAAACTTAGATTTATCACTAGCAATACAAAAGTCTGATGCTAAAGCCAAGTTAAATGCCGCACCGGCAACAGCCCCATCTGTACACATGATGACAGGTTTGGGAAGTTGTTTAAGTTTAAATGCAATATCCTGCACATACCTCGCTATGTCTACTAAGGATTCCACATCATCTTCAGCTACCGCTCTTTCCATCTCCAGCAAATCACCGCCGACTGAAAAAACAGAACCTTCAGCCTCAATGACTAACATTTGAATATTTGGATCATTATCAATACTTGTCAAAACATCTAGTATTTCAAGACACATCGGAATATTAAAACCATTGTTTGCTTGAGCCCTTGTAAACATTAAACTGCCAACATTATCAGTCACTGTAAATCGAATTGTATGATAAATCATTTCCACCTCTTTTTGTTTGAATATTAAATAGTTTTATTATCAAAGTATATCATAAAAAAATAGTTTTTCAATTAAAAAAACAATCTTTTTTACTTTAATAAATCAAGTTATTTAACCTTTCGAAGCAGTCTGTTCCTGTAAGTAATACTGATTTTCCAATTGATTATACGGTCATACCTACTTCTACTTATGATGGAGGCATAGCCTTCAAAAGAGCCCAATTGCCCTAATTTTATGAGGTTAAATCTTATATCGAAAAAGTCAAAGGAGCATTAGTAGGCTATAATGGTCGATTGATGTCACAACTAAAAAAATGTCAAATTGACCACGTTTTGAAAATGATAAAATCAGTCTTTTGCAAAAGCCATTGAAACAAGATTACCTGCTTATTCCCTTCCCCCTGAAGTGACCCCAGATAAATTCGGCTGAAATTTAAAATACTCTCCCACTTGCGCTTAATTTATTCATACAATGGGATATGAATAGAACAAACGCATGAGAGATTTTTAGCGTGAAAGAGAAATTTTATGAATTTTAATGTTCAGATTTTCCTAAAATAAGTAATATCTTTTCGAATTCTTACTAGAGATAACTCTCTAAAAGGAATTATCACCTGCACTATAATTCGGAAATATCTGTTTCATGCATCTAGCGTGGAGATATGAAATTAAATCTTGTAAATTATCTGAAATTTGTTATAATTTCCCTAATACACTTTACTGAGGAGTACATTATGAAAGTTACAAAATTTGGTGGTAGCTCACTGGCTTCAGCTGAACAATTGCAAAAAGTTCTCAATATCGTCAAAAGTGATACAGAAAGACGCTTTATCGTTGTATCTGCTCCAGGTAAGCGACATGCAAAAGACACCAAAGTAACGGATGCTCTTATCGATTACTACAACCATTATACTAATCAAGAAGACACTACTGAAGACAAAAAATGGATTGTTCAGAGGTATCGTGATATAGCGATTGAGCTAAATCTTGATCTAGCAATCATTGACACGATTCAAAATGCCATTGAACATTTAACAACCCTTCCTATTGAAAACAATCCCTATCTATACGATACCTTTCTGGCTGCCGGAGAGGATAACAATGCAAAATTAATTGCGGCTTACTTTAGAGAAAACGGTCTAGATGCTGTCTACTTACATCCTAGTGAAGTTGGACTTTTTGTATCAAGTGAGCCACAAAATGCTCGATTATTACCAACGAGTTACGAACACATCGAAAAAATAACTCACAGCCAACATATTTATATCATTCCAGGATTTTTCGGAGTAACACTCGATAACGATATTTGTACCTTTTCTCGTGGTGGTTCAGATATCACTGGCTCATTAATTGCGGCGGGAACACATGCTGATCTTTATGAAAACTTCACCGATGTTAATGGCATCTTCTCAGCTCATCCAGGTGTTGTTCATGAACCACATTCAATTAGTGAATTAACTTACAAAGAGATGCGGGAATTAGCCTATGCAGGTTTCTCAGTTTTACACGATGAAGCTCTTATTCCTGTTTATCGCGCCAAAATCCCTCTCGTCATAAAAAATACCAATAATCCTGACCACCCAGGTACAAAAGTAATTCTAAAACATGAAAACTTAAAGTTACCTGTCGTTGGTATTTCAGGAGATGACAAGTTTGTTAGTATCAATATCTCTAAATACCTAATGAACAGAGAAATCGGATTTGGTCGTAAAGTATTACAAATTTTAGAAGAACTTAACATACGCTGGGAACACATCCCAACAGGAATTGATGATATGTCCATTGTGCTTAGAGAGCGCGAATTAACAGCAGAAAAAGAAGCGAAGATAATTGACTATCTGCAAAATGAGCTTCATGTGGATGAACTTGAAATCGAAAAAAACCTCTCAATCATTATGATTGTAGGAGAACACATGAAAAACCATATTGGTATTACTGCTTCTGCCGCAAAAGCCCTATCTGAAAAAAATATCAACTTGGAAATGATTTCACAAGGCTCAAGTGAAGTTTCAATCATGTTTGTTATTAAAACCCAACAAGAAAAAGAAGCGATCAAAGCCCTCTACTCAGCGTTTTTCTAAAAGCTAATTGACTAAATGCTATAAAACACTACCAGTCACGACGATGGAAACAAGCCAATCCTCAAATAAAACCATACTGTGATTATACGATCTTGATTACTTTCAAGATTGAAATCACTGTGTGGTTTTTGCTTTCTGATCACTCTTAAAGCCAATTGTTTGACTTATTTCCTGAAGCTCATGATTCTAAAGAAGAAATTTCCGTTTGGACGACCTAATTTCGTCCAGTACAACCCCTACGTATACCAAAAACAGTTTAGACATCTGTCTTACCTTTGACGTAGGTTGTAGAGTCCTCTTCACTTTCTAGTTCTATCTTGACAATTTCCTTGAAATAATTCCAAGCAGAATAGTAATGAATGAGTTTCTGATACCCTCAGTTTGTTTTGGCAATAGGAATATATATAAGGATCATCGTCCAATTGCGGAAATGCTCCCTTTTTAGACTATGAAACCAATTTTTGCCTCGCTTTTTGTTTCGTTTTTGCTCCTTGAAACCATTGTTACATCAAAACTTCTAGATATAATATTTTCAATTCTATTACTTATCTTATGCACAGTATTCTTTATGACTTACCTTCTATTTATTTTTCAATTGATTTTTAAGTAAGCCATACCCCAAAATTAAGAAGTATTCAACTTGTCATGGCTGGTATAAATTTGAATTCAAGTTAGATGGATTAGACTCTAAGCTCCCAGCTTGAGCAAAAAATCAAACTAGGTTTCTTCTATCTTTCTGAAATTTCCTTCAACTGTCAGAGCTCACTACGTCCCTTGAAGCGTTCACCACTTAACAATATGCTTCTTTCGAAGTGGTTAATGATAAAGCCACGATTTCTTAGCTCTAGGCGAATGCAACGATAGCCATAATTACCCTTATGCTCATCGTAGATTTCTTGAATCAGCTCCTTTAGATAGTCGCTTCACCTGATAGTAATAAGTTGAACGCGATAAATCAAGGAGTTCAAGTCGGGTAGTTAGGGCAAATTAGACAATTAATTCTTGAATAATTTATGCCGCTCTTTGTGCATTGCTTCGTCCCTCAGGCGATATTCTCTCATCTTTTTTATCACGGTAATCTCCGCTCTAAGATACTCATTTTCGTGCTGGAGACGTTCCAATTCAGTTATTTCTTCCCAGATTTTCTTGCACCGACATCTCCATTCCTTTGGTCTCCCTCTTGTCTTTTCAAGAATAGTATGCCCGTTTTTCTTGTATGTCGCTATTCAGTTTAGAAGCATACCACGATTTGGAAGAGCATAGTCCAGATAGACCTGACCAGCGTTTACCCCTCAAGCAGAACTTTATCTATCATTTCCTATTTTAAGTCGGGTGGAGTCGGGTGGATAATCGTTATTTTATCTTTTTCTAACAATTTCAGTACCATATCTATCTATGAGTTTTACCATGTATTTAAAATCGGAAAGATTAACACCATAAGTCTTACTAATCTGAGGCCATGATACCCCATTTTTTCTTTACTCAGAGATTCTCAATTTATCGTCATAACTCAATTTCATCAAACATATTAAGATTAGTAGTGAGGAAATCTCCGACGGGAGAGAGTACCCACTACTTTTTCGTTATGTTAAAGTAGAGGCGTCTTGTTAAGTCGTGGGGCTTTTTGACGCTTGACACCGTAACAAAAACTGGCAAGACACCTATCAAAGTATGCGGGACGCTAAACGTCGAGTATTGAAAATGACATCACTAAAACAAGAAATCATTCAAGACAAAAGTGGTAAGATCATGCGAGCAGTATTTGGAAGTGATGTCAGTAAAGCAATTTTGGAAGTGACGATTTTGGTCAATGGTAAGGAGGTTCATGGCTATACTATGTCAAACGACATGACTGGTTTTTCTCCTCTCCTAAACGATTTGAAAACCGTCCTATGTGCAAGAGGAAGTCTATTAGCTTTTACGTAATTTAAGCCGTTTCTATCAAAACCTAACAGAAAATATTGTCCGTACCAAGAACCGCCTACACAAGGTGTTGCAGGTCACTTTCCCAGAGTTAGAAAGCCTCTTATCAACACCAACCGGTGAACAATACTGGAACTTAGTCATGGCTTTTCCGTGCAAGGATTTTGTCTTAAATCGAACGAACAATGAGTTAATGCACAGCATCTGTCAGTCGACTTCAAAACGTATCTCTGAAAAGCGCGTCGCTTATCTGGTTGAAAAACTTACTGAACTTGCCAAACAGTCTTACTCTGCGGTCAAGAAATCCTCACCAATGATTGAAGAGGTCCGTTACTATGCACAAGAACTGATCAGACTATCTAATCGGAGACAAACTGTTCTGGACGAAATGGTCACATTCGCTCAACCATTACCAGAATACGAGATTCTTCCTTCTATCCCTGGTATCGCAAAAACTACTGCAACAAGTATTATTGGTGAACTCGGTGACATTCGCCGCTTTCAATCTGCCAATCAAATCAACGCCTTTATCAGGATTGATCTTAGCCACTATGAATCTGGGAACTTTTTAGCCAAGGAGCACATCACCAAGCGTGGTAACCCTTACGCTAGAAAGATTTTGTGCAAGTGTATTCACAATATCGCTGCACCTAGCCACACCAAGCCCTGTCATATCGCAGACTTCTATGAGACATGAAAAAGACAATCGCAGATGACTTCAACTAAGCCACATGCAATTGCCTCTATACATCGCCTCATCAGGACAATGTATTACCTCATAACGCATAACAAACTTTACGATTATACTTCGACCCAAAATCATTAAAGTCGTCTATGCCCTAGTATTGTAACACCTTATCAGAAAATTTCCAACATTAGGTGTTGTTTTGGCCTTCCCTTTTTTAACTAAATAAGTGTCAAAAATAAGACAGTAGCCTCGAAATAGCTACTGTCTGGAAAATATTTTTCTCTTAAATCCTTGATAAACTTGACAAATGGTAGAAAAGAGCCCTTATCAAGCTTGTGGATGACTATCCAATCGCGATGATTTTGGATTGTTTTGATGTGTCAAAAACCACCTACTATCGCTGGAAATCTGAACAAATAAAGGCCAAAACGATTGGTGATATCACTGAGAAGATTGTGACTAATGCCTTGAAAAACGGTTATATCTATGGTTATCGAACTATTACACAACTTCTCAAAAGCAGATATGGTTTGACAGTTAATCACAAAAAGGTCTATCGTGTCATGAAACAAAATAGTTGGCTTTGCCGTATGAAAACATAGAAAGTCCCAAAACTTGGTAAACCTTACTATATCACAGAAAACAAGTTCAATAGAGAGTCCCAAACCAACCAACCTCTTCAAAGATTGGTTACAGATATTACCTATCTCTATTTTGGAAAATGTAAACTCTATCTCTCGTCCATTATGGATTTGTACAACCGCGAGATTGTAGATTGCACCATTTCAGATACTCAGGACACAAATGTTATATTAGACACTTTAAATCAGTTAGATTTGCTTCAAGGAGCACTCTTACACAATGACCAAGGTTCAGTAGCATATTATCAGACGTGTATCGAAAAAGACATCATCCGCTCCATGTCCCGTAAAGGAACACCAGCAGATAATGCCTGTATTGAATGGTTCCATTCCGTCCTAAAGTCTGAAACCTTCTATCTCCATAAATGGAGAAACTTAACTAAAGATAGCATGACAAATATTGTTAAAAAGTACATCACACTTTATAATGAAACTCGAATTCAACAGCAATTAAATGACCACTCTTCTGTTCAATACAGAAAACTGGTCGCATAAAAATGTTTCTCCTATCCCATTACTGAGACGCAATGCCAAAAAGATATTTGTTCTTCGGTCTAATGTTAGATTTTTCAATCTAACGTTTTAACTTTATTTATGCGCGTGAACAAAGTCTACTGTCAAACCAGTTGAATTACGTACCAATTCTTTCACGTTTGGATTTTGAAGACCTTGTGAATTGAGGTAGTAAATTGGGTTGTAAAGAGCATTGTCATACAACACTTTTTCTGCTTGTTTATAGTTTTCAGCTGCTTTTTTAGGATCCATGGCATTCTCAGTAATTGCTGATTGGTAAGCTTTGTCATAATCAGCATTTGAGAACTTCCCATAGTTATAGGCTGCATCTGAAGTGAAGAGTCCGTAAAAAGTTGAACCTTCTGGGTAGTCACCGCCCCATGAAACAAGAGCAACCTCAAAGTTTTGGTTCTTTGTATCTTCAAGACGTTGTTTGAAAGTCACAAATTTTTCTTCAACAGTTAAGCCTGGAAGGGCTTCTTCCCATGTACTCTTGAGGTAGTCAACTGCATTTTTAGTTGCTGGTGAATCTGAATCAGCTGTCAATGTCAATGTCAACGAATCCTGACCAAGTTCGCTCAAGCCTTCCTTGAAAAGTTTTGTTGCTTCTTTAGCATCATACTTGTAACCGGGAGCTACGAATTCTGTCAAATCTTTCCCATTCGTAAGCGTTTGAAGCCCAGTCGGTGCAAGAGCTGTCGCAGGAATTGATCCTGTATCCACTGCTGCTTCAACGATGCCTTCACGGTCAGTTGCTAAGTTAAGCGCCTGACGAACTTTGTCATTCATCAATGATTTTACTTCGCCTGTCTGATTATAAACGATGTAAGTTGTACGAGCAGATGGTACATCAACTACATCTTTATTTTTCTTATTAGCATTGTAAATAGCTGAAGTTCCTGATATATCTGCAAAGTCTAAGTCACCTTGTTTATACATTTGCACTGCGGTATCTGGTTTCTTTATAACATCAACATTAACAGTTTCAGTGTCCACATTTTTAGCATCCCAGTACTCTTTGTTTTTCACTAGTTTGAACCCACCGTTTGATCCGTTCCAACCCTCAACTTTGTAAGGTCCAGAATAAAGCATATCTTTTGAGGTTGTTGCATAATTTTCACCAGCTTCTTCTACAAATGATTTTTTCTGTGGTAAGAAGTTAGAGAAAGCAAGATAATTCATAAATTGCGGTGAAGGATCAGTTAAAGTGAAGATAACCTTCTTTCCATCTGCTTTGACACCAAGTTTGTTGAGGTCTTTTTCCTCTCCATTGTTAATCTTATCCGCATTCTCTAAGTGAGCTTCCACAGGTAAATAAGCATACTCTGAGGCTGTTTTAGGATCCACGATGCGTTGCCATGAGTAGACAAAGTCTTCCGCAGTCAAATCACTCCCATCCGACCATTTGAGACCATCACGAAGTGTCGCCGTGTAAGTTAAGCCATCTTTAGAGACATCAACTTTTTTAGCCAAGTCTGGACGAGTACCATTTTTTCCATCCAAACGTAACAAATTACCTCCAGAGTTTCCAATAGCTACATTTGAGTACTGGTCTGTATTTTTTGAAATATCCAAAGTCGAAATATCAGTTGGAACATACCAATTAATAGTATCTTTTTCGCCATCAGCAGACTTTGAAGCATTACTGTTACCACAGGCCACCAAAACTGCTGCAGACGCAAAGGCTACAGCTCCATATCTTAAGCGTTTCCAAGTAGGTTTATTAAATAATGACATACTCATAACTCCTATCATTTATCCATCCCACCATTGAACAGACAAAATTTTCTAAAAATTAATATGTTAGATAGTTTAGCACAACTTTTTTTAAAAAGGAATACTTTTTTAGTAATTTTCTGAATTTTATTTCTATTTTATATTTAAAAACTAAAATTACCTATAATCACATAAACTACTCATATAGACTTATAATCTATAATAAAGAAACTTTTCAAAGCGGTTTCTACCGATTTTGAGCTACTGCCCAAACATGATATAATAACAGATGGACATCCATTAAAACTTACCGTTAATTGGATTAATTTACAAATAAGGTCTAACCCCTTAATAAGAAAGGAATCTAGAAAATCTTATGATGAACATGCAAAACATGATGAAGCAAGCGCAGAAACTCCAAAAGCAAATGGAGAAGAAACAAGAGGAGCTTGCTGCTACTACTTTCACTGGTAAATCAGCTCAAGACTTGGTTGTGGTTGAGTTTTCAGGTGATAAAAAATTAACCAATATCACTTTCGCTGAAGCTGTGGTTGATCCTGAAGACGTAGAAACACTTCAAGATATGACAGCACAAGCTATCAACGATGCCCTTAGTCAAATTGATGCTGCTACCCAAAAAACAATGGGAGCTTTCGCCAATAAATTACCATTCTAATGCTAACAAAACAGATTGAAGACAAACTTGCTTTTGTAGGTTTGTCTTTTTTGATGTCTCCTATTTTTGAAGTGAAAAATGGGGAATCAAACTGAATTTGACCAAAATAAAAAGGCTTCCCTGCCATCATTTTAACCAATTTTTTGATATTTAAACACGCCAAAGTTAGCCCAACCTTATCTTCCATTTTGGACTTTCCTTTTTCTCTCGTGTAACGTAGATTGTGATACTCCTTAGCCGTCCCAAAGAGGCGCTCTATTGTCTCTTTACGTTTCTGGTAAAGCTCTTTCATCCCTCTTTGATGGCGGATATCTTCACAGATTTCTAGATAGTGCTTCCAAATATGGTGGGTG
>NZ_KB904591.1 GCF_000380145.1 Streptococcus thoraltensis DSM 12221
TTGCATCTCAGAGTCCTTCTAATTGTTTTTGTGGTGATTACAATTATATCTCTCTGAGGTGTTTTTTCATACTTTTAAGTGGCTAACTTCATTTTAGAACTTTTATATCACTTTCGGATGATGATAAATCAAAAGAATTAGAAAAATATCTTGTATTGTTTTGGCACTTCTGCTATAATAGTAAGGTATGTGGTGCTAGCACATCCAAACATATTCTACGTAGGAGGAAAACACGAAATGGCTAAAGTATGTTATTTTACAGGTCGTAAGACTATGTCAGCTAACAACCGTTCACACGCGATGAACAAAACAAAACGTACTGCAAAACCAAATCTTCAAAAAGTTACTGTTCTTATCGACGGTAAACCTAAAAAAGTTTGGGCTTCAGCTCGTGCCCTTAAATCAGGTAAAGTTGAGCGCGTTTAATAGTTAGAGAAGCTAGGTGCCCGTCATCTGGCTTTTTTATTTTTACGAGTCTTGAATCATCCCAGCTTTTGCTAAGCCTAAACCTACCCTTGTTTACCAAGCTCGCAAAAAGAAAAATTGCCACGATAGGCAGTGATTTTTCCTTTTGTGGCCCTAGGTGCAAGGTTAAAGGGCTAACAGCAATGCAACATTTCTGTCAGTGAGGACTTACTATGAAAATGATGACACAACTCAATTTCTTTGAACATCGAGAACTTAGCAATTTCTAGTCAAATGAATTACCTTGCAGACAAGAAACTGAGATGCCGATAGTACTTAAGTACGGCAAGTCGAAAGTGACCATTATCAAAGGAATTCAAAAGACTATAGAAAAAGTTTGATGGTTTTAGGCGGACTTCCAGCAGCAAGTCTGTTTGATGATTTAGCAGATAAACGAAAATATGACCGTAAAGACTAGGTCCCTTAGTCCTATTTCATTGCTACATCGCTAAAATAGTTCTTGAATTGGAAACCGATCAACAATTGCTTCGTCAGCTGAAGATGAATAGCAAAACGTATCAAATTTGTGGATTTGACGCCCATACGATTTGGGGGCGAAGATGCTCTCAGCAATAAGCATGCGTTTTTTAGTGATGGTTGGTTTTGGAAAAAGTTCGGCGAGGACTAAAAGATCAGACTGGCTAGTTGGGGAATTTGGTAGAGACGATTAGAAAAATAGATTGAAAAACAAAGGGAATGACGCCCTCTTTTGGTGTTCAAGCAAAAATACTTATTTAGAAACAGTCTCACAACTTTTAAGAACAGGAGAAAGTCCTACAGCTAACATGGCGTTTGAAAATTGTGAAGAAATTCATGGCAAGGAAATAATTCGTATTATCTTTTTTTACAAAGTCTCTCTATTATGATAAAATGAAGTGATAAAAACTTTTTGAGGTAGTGAATATGACTGTAAAAATCAATACAAAAGATGGTCAAATTGAACTCTTAGACGATGTTATTGCGACAGTCGTTGGGGGTTCGGCAACAGAGATTTTTGGTGTTGTTGGCATGGCAAGTAAAAGTGCTATTAAAGATAATTTCCAAGCCCTTCTTCGTAAAGAAAACTACGCAAAAGGTGTTGTTGTCAAATCAACAGAAGCAGGAATTTCCGTTGATGTTTATACTGTGATGAGTTACGGTGTGAAAATCAGTGAAGTTTCCAAAAACATTCAAGAACGTGTTAAGTTTAATTTAGAAAATCAGCTTGGCATTTCAGCTGAAACTGTGAATGTTTATGTTCAAAATATTAAGGTTGTAGGAGAAGAGTAGTGTCAAATATTACAACAAGTTTATTCCAAGAAATGGTCCAAGCAGCGGCTACTCGTCTTGGTAAACAAGCTGAATATGTGAATTCCTTAAATGTTTTCCCAGTTCCAGATGGAGATACTGGTACAAATATGGGAATGACCATGGATAATGGGGCTAAAGAAGTTGCTGATAAACATGCTGCAACAGTTGGTCAAGTAGGTCAAATCCTTTCAAAAGGTCTTTTGATGGGGGCTCGTGGTAACTCTGGTGTTATTACATCACAACTTTTCCGTGGTTTTGGACAAAGTATCAAGGATTTAGAAGAGTTAGACGGTAAAGCGTTGGCTGATGCCTTTCAATCGGGTGTTGAAGTAGCTTATAAAGCTGTTATGAAACCTGTTGAAGGAACAATCTTAACAGTTTCACGTGGCGCAGCAACTGCAGCTAAGAACAAAGCTGAGAGTACAGATGATGCTACAGAAGTTATGCGTGCAGCCCTCGATGGAGCCAAAGCAGCTCTTGCTAAAACACCCGATATGCTTCCAGTTCTAAAAGAGGTTGGCGTTGTCGATTCAGGTGGACAAGGTCTTGTGTACATTTATGAAGGCTTTTTGGCGGCTCTAACTGGTGAGTACATTGCTTCAGAAGATTTCCAAGCAACTCCTGCAACAATGTCTGAAATGATCAATGCTGAACATCATAAATCAGTAGCTGGTCATGTAGCGACTGAAGATATTACTTTTGGTTATTGTACTGAAATTATGGTGGCACTTGGTAAAGGTCCGACCCACGTTAAAGAATTTAACTACGAAGAATTCCAAGGTTACTTGAGTGGTATCGGTGATTCACTTCTTGTCGTTAATGATGATGAGATTGTCAAAGTACATGTCCACACAGAAGACCCGGGGCTTGTTATGCAAGAAGGCTTAAAATACGGCTCTCTTGTTAAAGTTAAGGTTGATAACATGCGTAATCAGCATGACGAAGTTCTTGAAAGAACAAATTCAGAAGCAGCTGCTACTCCAAAAGAAGCAAAAGAGTATGGTGTTATCGCTGTTGTAGCTGGTGAAGGTTTGGCAGAAATTTTTAAAGCACAGGGTGCCGATTACATTATTTCTGGTGGTCAAACGATGAACCCATCAACAGAAGATATTGTTAAAGCCATCAAAGAAGTTAATGCTAAGAATGTTATTATCTTACCAAATAACAAAAATATCTTTATGGCTGCTCAATCAGCAGCAGATGTTGTAGATGTTCCAGCAGCAGTGGTAGAATCTCGTACAGTACCGCAAGGCTTGACAAGCCTTCTAGCTTTTGATCCATCTAAATCTCTGGAAGATAATGTGGCAGCAATGTCTGCAAGTTTATCTGACGTTATCAGTGGTAGCGTGACCTTAGCTGTTCGTGATACAACAATTGATGGTCTTGAAATTCATGAAAATGATATTTTGGGGATGGTTGATGGTAAGATTCTTGTTTCAACACCTAATATGGAAACAGCACTCTTGTCTACATTTGAAAAAATGTTAGATGAAGATAGTGAAATTGTAACCATCTATGTTGGAGAAGATGGAGAGCAGGAATTGGCAGAGTCAATTGCTGAAAAACTTGAAGAAGCTCATGAGGATGTAGAAGTTGAAATCCATGTTGGAAGTCAACCTGTCTATCCATACTTGATGAGTGTTGAGTGATTATTGTCATTATAAAAAATATCTGAGCATCGTTTGATACTCAGGTATTTTTATTTATTTTAAGTGAATGGGGATGGTTTGACAATCTTCATTTCTACGTTTTTACGATGCAAAATGGGTAGCGATGAAATTATACTCAATATGAAAATCAAAAGTAGACTAGGCGACACAGATAGCCGATAGAACTGTCTTCATCAAATCAAGTCAACAAGGTCTGCTTTTGATTTTTGAAGAGAATTGATAACACTAAAATAGTGAATATAGTGCTAGTTTGCCACTTGGTTTAAAACAAATCCGACTTTTTCCAATTATTCGTCTGTACATTATATTCTTTATGCCTTACTTGCTATCATGGCAAATGATAAATAGCAAGGATAAAGACTGAAGCTAGGCTATTCTTTAATTTGCAAAGAACGTAAAAAACTTGAAGCATTAGGATATTTTCGGAGCTTTGGAGCATATATGCACCAAATTCTAGCAAAGTAATTATAGTCTTTTGAATTACCTTTGATACATAGTTACTCTCGACTTGCCGTATTCAAGTACTGTTCGCGTCTCAACACCTTGTTCTGAAAGTTAATTCATTTGACTATGTATCGCGTGTCAACCTAGATAAGTGAAAGCTCTAAATGAGTAATTTTCTTTCATTGTTGACTTCTGGCGCAATACTCCCTGCTTCCTCAAGTGAATGCTCTATGCTGATTAAAACATCTAGAGCTGTAGCGGTTTGAACAACGGTAAGGTCTTGTGATGCTGGTGATTATCTCAATAGCTCTCACTCCTCTGCTTTCATTCTACTACAAATACCGTTGGATTTAAAATTCTTAGAAAATACATGATGAACGGTTGTTTAGTATGAGGTGAGTTAGATTTGTCAGCACTTGCTTTGTTAAAGACCTAGCTCTAGACTCTTTCTGTCCCTTGCTGTCAGTGCTTTGTAGAGCTTGATTTTGAGTGTCAGAAGTAGACTTTTTCATAGTTATTGGAAAGTCGCTTGAAGTTGATTGTTTATCACCCGATTGATTTTTATTTTGAATTCGTCTTAACCTTATCGACTCTAAGCTCATTGTTGTTTCGACATCTGATTTATGAGAATTTAACTTTTCTGGACGAGTGATATGGTCGTCTCTTTTAGACGGTGTGATTTCAATGTCATCTGAAATGGCATTGCTATGGGTATTGTCGTCAATGGCTTCAATACTATTATAGCTATGACTCGGAGGATTGGTAACCTCTTCGTCGGTAATTTTATGTAGTAATAATTTTTTGTATTCTGAATTCTTTTAACCTAAGATTTAATTTACTGAAGTTGATTAGCATATTTAGAATAGTCGATTGTTTTCTTAATTTTTCTAAGAAATATTAGGTGAATATTTGACACTGCTTTCATACTTGATATAATGGCATTATTAAAAGTTTTTTTAGGAGGAACTGTTACTATGGGATTTATTTTTCCGCTTGTCATTTTACTTATTATTATTGCAATAATTGCTAGCACACTTTATGTGGTTAGACAGCAGTCTGTCGCTATCATTGAACGTTTTGGGAAATATCAAACCATTTCGACTAGTGGTATCCATATGAGATTACCATTTGGTATTGATAAAATTGCTGCACGTGTGCAACTACGTTTACTTCAAAGTGAAATTATTGTTGAAACGAAGACAAAAGACAATGTTTTCGTCACACTTAATATTGCCACCCAATACCGTGTCAATGAACAAAATGTTATTGATGCTTATTATAAATTGATGAAACCTGAAGCGCAGATTAAATCCTACATTGAGGATGCCTTGCGTTCATCAGTTCCTAAATTGACTTTGGACGAATTGTTTGAGAAAAAAGATGAAATCGCCCTTGAGGTACAACATCAAGTTGCTGAGGAAATGTCAACTTATGGTTACATCATCGTAAAAACCTTGATTACTAAAGTTGAGCCAGATGCTGAAGTCAAGCAGTCAATGAATGAAATCAATGCAGCACAGCGTAAGCGTGTGGCTGCACAAGAATTAGCAGAAGCTGATAAAATCAAAATCGTTACAGCGGCCTCAGCAGAAGCTGAAAAGGACCGCCTGCATGGGGTGGGAATTGCCCAACAACGTAAGGCTATTGTTGATGGTTTGGCAGATTCCATTCAAGAGCTCAAGGACGCCAATATTAGTTTGAATGAAGAAGAAATTATGTCTATTCTTTTGACAAATCAATACCTTGATACACTCAATACTTTCGCTGCAAATGGCAACCAAACAATCTTCTTACCAAATACACCTAATGGTGTTGATGATGTTCGTACTCAGATATTATCAGCTTTAAAAGCAAATCAGTAAACTAAAAAGACAAGAAATGCAATTTTCTTGTCTTTTTTCGTAGATTGAATAATAATATTAGTTACTTTTGCCTCTGCGTTTGAAGTCGTGAATGATTTTTAGAGCACGTTTACGTGTCTTGATATTTGGACTTTTAAGACGACGATAGGCTGAAGAAAGATCAATTTTTTCTGCCATAGGTTCCTCCTTATGAAAAGTGGTCATTGCAATGACTATTTTATATTAGCATAAAATAGTTAACTGGTAAAGTAATTTTGATTGCATTTGAAAATAGAATTTATTTAACCTCAATAAGTTACCTATTACGTAGTATTTAGAATACTGCGTTTTATTGTGTCTGAATAAGTTCTTAATTACTAAAAATAGGTCTATTTTGTATCGGTTGTTTCCGAATTGTTGCCAATTAGAGTGAGTAAATAGTCTCTATCTTCTTCAAAACTACTCCATTGTTTAATCATGTTTTTTGCAAAGGGCTCTATATCAATATTTTTATATTTAATTATTGTTATTATATGGTTTATTTCTTTACCAATTTTATCCTTTGGAGCAGAGTTATATTCTACCATTTTTATTAACCTATAAAGTGCGTTATCTAACTTATTTTTGTAATCATTAGTCGCGTCACTTATTTCTTTAAAACTTTTTTCTATATTTTCTTCATAAGATTTGTCAAATTCGTTTATATCTGTAATACCTAGTAAATAATCAGTTGTTACATTGAAAATTTTTCCGAGTTCTAATAGAGTTCTGAATTTTGGTTCGTTTGTCCCAGTTTCATAATTTCTATATGTCACACGATTTACTTTTAATAAATCTGCAAGTTCTTGTTGAGTTAATTTTTTTTGAATTCGTAATTCTTTAAGTCTATCATTAAATTCCATAAAGCACCTCTTAAATGATTATTTTTTTTATCTTTTTATTGACAATGTAAACAAAACTTGCTAGTATTATTTTGTGGTAATTAGTTTTATCATGTTTCGTTCATTGTAAAATTATTTTATCATAATAACTAGTAAAAGTTCAAGGAGGTAATTGTCTATAGATTATAAAGATATAGCTAAGTTGACTGGTCGTTCAGTCAGCACGGTTAAGAAATGGCGATTGAAAATTGAGGAATTATCTGGTTATGAGTTTGAAAAAACAAAGGCTAGAGTGAGTAAGAGAAGTGTTCAAGTCTACTTTGTTTTCTCAAAGGAGGAAGTCGCTAAATTTGTTGAATTATCCAAAGAAATTACAAGAACGAATGATTTGGATAATTCCGTTAAAAAGGTTTGGAGCGACCTTAATGCTCAATTAGAACGAGATTTAGGGCAGGAAATACGTGATTTAAGACTTTGGATAGGGAAATACACCCTAGAGACAAACAAACGCATAGAAGCCCTAGAAACAGCTAATAAAGAGCTTAGGCAAGAGTTGTCTAGGCTAAAAGAAAAACAAGAGGAAATAGAAGAGAGTCAATCGACTGGACTTCTAGCAAAATTTAAGAATAAGAGGTAAACAATAATGGCACAACCAACATGGAACAAGACACTTAAAGAAGTATTGCAACAAAATACTGTCATGAAAACACGCAAAAGCGCTAAGGGAACAGACTATGACGTTGAGGTCGTCCCACATTTAGAGGTGGTTTCTACGGGCAGTATTGAAGAACATCAAGGCGAGTATCGCTACTCGATTGTTGACACGGTTCACCAACTGGAATACACGATTAAAGCGCCGAACAAGGTTGATGTTGCCTTTGGTACGGAATTAGTTTTTGACGAGGTCACAGGAGGGACAACGCAGAATGGGCGAGGGTGGTATAAGGCTGAAGCTGTTGCCCTTGCCAAATAGGAAAATGGAGGTCTTGTGAGTGCGGAGAGTCAGTGCCAGCGAGCGAGGCTTGCGGGAGCGATAGCTCGCAAAGGCACGGTCGAGCGCTGACGCACGAACTTCCAGACCTCTATTTTCATAATATTTTCAAAAGTTTTTCAAAGGCTCAAGAGTTTTTTTAGCGTTTTAATTTGCTCATTTGCTCATTTCTATGCGCGCACCATTCTAGGGCTTGTCGACAGAATGGTGTTAATCCCTTTAACCCCAAGTGGTTAGGGCAATTTTCCACCTTTCCATTTTTCGCTCGAAACCTTGAGCAAATTGATGAGCAAATTAGTGAGCAAATTGAGCAAAAATCGTTTAATTTGCTCAAGAAAATTATCGAAAAACGATAAATATGATAAGTATTTAAAAATAATAGACAATTGTTATTTTCATAAAATAGACTATTTGAAAGGAGAAAAATGACAAAAAGAAAACAAACAACCACGTTTATATTTGAACAACAATTACAGTCAGATTATTGGGATTGGTCTGATGATAAAAAAGATTTGTTTGATGATTGGGAAGCAAACAAACGAGCAATTTTTCAAGAGATTTATGATAGGGTTAAAACCATTGATGAGGAAAATCCTATCAAAATAGGTTTGATTGTTCATGATAAAGATGTTAGCTTTGGTAGTAGGTTGGTGAAACCTCATGTACACGGTTATATTGAATTTAAAACCAAGCGAGATTTAAATATATTAGCGTTAAGTTTAGGATTGCTACCTCAATATATCGAACCAAGTGGCAAAGGGCGTTATGGCAAAATTAATTCAAAAGCTTATTTAATTCATGCTAAAAGTCCCGATAAATACCAGTATGAAGCTAGTGAAGTTGAAACCTTTGATACGTTTGATTATGAACAATTTATAGCAGAAAATAAAGAAGATTTTGCCAAGCAGTCAGCAACACGAAAGCGTGAAAAATCTGATGAAAGTTTAGATTTAGTCATATCAAAAGTCCAAAAAGGAGAATTGAGTTATCAGGAAGTTATGGAAGATGATGAATTAGCTTTTCTATTTGCTAATAACCAACAAAAATTCAGAGAAAGTTTTAATTTCTTTGGTGAACGTGAAGCATTTCTACGTTTGAAAAGTTTAGAGCGTGGAGACTATCAATTAACAGTACTTTATATTCAAGGAGAGCCAGATGTTGGCAAATCGACTCTGGCTAAAGAAATAGCTTTAAAAGTAAAAGCTAAAATGAATGACATTGGCTTGCGTGGAGATATTTATTCTGCTTCTTCTTCTAATCCGTTTGATAATTATTATGGTGAAGAAATTCTCTTTTTAGATGATTTGAGGGAATATAATTTATCTGCAAGTGATTGGTTAAAGTTGTTTGACCCGCTTAATTCTGCACGAATGTCAGCACGTTATCAGAATAAGTTGGTTATTCCTCGACTGGTAATTATGCCTGTCTATAAAACTCCAAAAACATTTTTTGGGGAAGTCCAAGCAGAAGATTTAAATCAGTTTTTACGTAGAATTAACTTTTTGTTGGATATTTCATTAAAACATGAGACAGACGATAGATTATATAACGTATCTGAACTTGTAAAGCGCAAAGCAGTTGATTTTTATGAAAGAAAAGATGGTTCAACTGTTGTATTGAATTTCAAATATGAAGATATGTTCTGTTCCGATGATAAAGAATGGTTTGTAAATAAATTATTAGAGGATTGTGTTTATCCTAGAATTTTGCCAAAGAAAGTGAAGGACGTGACAAATGACTAGGAAAATAGTTGTATTTACGAAAGTCAGTATTCCAAATTCTCTTGCAGGTATAGCGGTAAATTTTAGACGAAATCCCAAATTATCTCAAGAATTGAAAGATATTTATATATTTCTACATAGTCAATCAAGTTATGCTGAAATAAAAAAAATGATGCAGTCGGCAAACCGCATCAAAATAAACAAAATCTATAAATAGTTTAACACGAAAGGAAAATAAATGCTATGTTTGTAACTAAAGAAGATTTAAAAAAATTAGGATTTGGAAATTATCAAGCTTACATGTTGGTCAAGCAAGGTAAAGCGCTTATGGTACAAAAAGGCTATGCTTATTATGCTTCTAAAGGTTTAGGAAGAGTACCAGTTGAAGTTATTGAGGAGATTTTAGGAACAAAACTAGATTTTGAGGAGTTGGAAAATAATGCCTAAAATTCCTCATGTATATTTTGATAAAGCTAGCAGTAGTTATTATGCAGTAGCTTCTTTAGGCTTTGATGAGATAACTGGTAAAAGAATGCAGAAGAAAAAACGTGGCTTTAAAACGCAGACGGAAGCTAAAAAGTGGTATGACGAGTTTATAGCTAAACACTCTAAAAAAGCAATTATACATGGTGCTAGTTTAACAGTTGAAATGTTTCTCGAACATTATTTTATACCAGACTATAAAAATAAGGTGTCAAATAGAACCTTTATAACTTTTTCTTCTAAGTTAAAGAGACTTCGTTATTTTTCCGAGATGAAAATGATTGATATTCAGCCGATTCATGTTAAAAGATGGCATACAGCTATTCTTGAGGAGGGCTTATCAAACAATTATTTAAAAGATTTACATCAATCAATGAAAGAAATTTTTGATATGGCTATGACTTTAGGTATAGTTACTGAAAATCCAGTTAGAAAAGCTGGCAATGTTAGCCGTACAAAACATAAAGTTGATTTTTGGACGAAAGAAGAATTTGAGTTATTTATTAAGACTTTTGAAAAAGAAGACGTTCTCGAACATTTAAAATTTATTACTTGTCTATTCCTTTTCATGACTGGTTTGCGAATTAGTGAACTTCAGGCTTTAGTATGGGATGATATAGATTTTGAAAATAAGCATTTTATGGTTAGTAAGTCAATGTTTTATCAAAATAAGAATAACTGGCAAATAAATCCAACTAAAACTTTTTCTAGTAACAGATTAATTTATCTTGATAATATGACTGTAGAAGCCTTAAAAAAGTGGAAAGAACATCAGAAAAAACTGGGTCACATAGATTTCATATTCTCTTATAATTGTATGCCTATCACTAAAACAATGTTGACAAAAGCGATTGATAAACATAGTAAGCTAGCAGGCGTTAAAAAAGTTAGGATACACGATTTACGGCACTCTCATGCAAGTTTATTGCTATCCTTAGGTATGAATGATTTAGAGCTTAAAAATCGCTTAGGACACGCTAGTATTCAAACTACGCTAGGTGTGTATTCTCACCTTAGACCAACTGCTATGAAAGAAGTAGCAGATAAGCTGGAGGGACAAATTAGACTTCACTAATGAGAATCGTGGCTTTTGTTAGACTAGCAAAGTCTGTCTAACAAAGACGCAGATTGTAAAAAGCAGTAAAAGAATTCTTACTGCTTTTTATGTTTCCAAATTGTTGCCGAAAATAAAAATCAATGGCTTCGACCACTGATTTTATACTATTTTCACTAATTAAAAAATTATTTATCCTCAATAAAAACTAAAATTAAACCAGACGGTGCAGATAGAACTGAAGGTCTTCAAATCAAGTCAAGGAAGTCTGAATTTGATTTTCGAAGGGGATTAAGTCAGACCGATGCACGCTTTGAATGACTTTCTGCAGTTTTTTATCACATCATAAAGTGATTCAAAGGATTGTTTCTTAACCGTTTGTGGCGCGAACCAATTGCCAATAGTTAAAAACGTTAATTCCTCATAACGTAGAAGAATGCAGTGGGAGGTTTGTGAAACATAGGGCGTATTTTTAATGCTTGTTTTAATTCGTTTCATTGATTAGAAGATAGTGATGGTTCCATGCATCTATGAGATGTCTATTTTTATTTTTTATAGTCTTTTGAATTACCTTTGATACATGGTCACTTTTGACTTGTCCTGCTCACGTATTATCCGCGTCTTTCTGTTCCTTGTCGGAAAGTTACTTCATTTGACTATATTAAGCGGTAGAAGAATTTCAAATTTATTTTATAGCAAATAAAAAGAGCTGACAATGTCAACTCTTTCTTGTATGATCTCTATTTCAAGAAGCGTTTCAAGAATTCTTTAGTACGCTCTTCTTGTGGGTTACCAAAGATTTGTTGCGGTGCCCCCTCTTCAGCGATGACTCCCTTATCCATGAAGATGACACGATCAGAGACATCGCGTGCAAATTCCATTTCATGGGTTACGATAATCATCGTTAAGCCTGATTTAGCCAAATCTTGCATGGTCTTAAGCACTTCACCGACCATTTCTGGGTCAAGGGCAGAAGTTGGTTCATCAAACAAGATGGCTTCGGGATCAACGGATAGAGCGCGAGCGATGGCTACACGTTGCTTCTGTCCACCAGATAACTGACTAGGACGAGCTTTCCAGTAACGTTCTCCCATGCCAACTTTTTCAAGATTTTCCTTAGCGATAGCTTCAGCTTCAGAGCGACTGCGTTTAAGGACAGTTGTTTGTGCCACGATGGCATTTTCTAAAACGTTGAGATTGTCAAAAAGGTTGAAAGATTGGAATACCATACCGAGTTTTTCACGATAAGTTGTTAAATTATACCCTTTTTCGAGAACATTCTCACCATGATAGATGATGCTACCTTCTGTCGGGGTCTCTAATAAGTTGATAGAACGAAGAAAGGTTGATTTACCAGAACCAGATGAACCGATGATAGAGATAACTTCGCCTTTATTGATACTCAATGAAATGTCTTTGAGGACTTCATTGTTACCAAATGATTTTTTGAGATGTTTGATTTCTAAAATAGGATTAGTCATGTGCCACCTCCTCAACTTGCATTTGGTTAGCGCCAGTGGTATATGTGTCAACGTCCATACGACGCTCAATGAGTCGAAGGATGCGAGTCACAGTAAAGGTCAATACGAAGTAGATGACGGCGATAACTGTGAAGGTTTGGAAATATTGGTAAGTTTGTGTTGCGACGGTATTACCTGAGAAGTAAAGTTCGACAACAGAGATAACGTTCAATACAGAGGTATCTTTGATATTGATAACGAACTCATTACCCGTGGCAGGTAAGATGTTACGGATTACCTGTGGCAAGACAATCTTACGCATGGTTTGGTTATGATTGAAACCAAGTGCAGTGG
The DNA here is from genome assembly GCF_000380145.1 of Streptococcus thoraltensis DSM 12221. GTDB lineage: Bacteria > Bacillota > Bacilli > Lactobacillales > Streptococcaceae > Streptococcus > Streptococcus thoraltensis. The sequence continues at coordinate 12,655 of NZ_KB904591.1, forward strand.
CAGCTTCAAATTGACCTTTATCAACGGCGAAGATACCACCACGAACGATTTCACTCATGTAGGCACCAGTATTGATCGAAACAATGAAAATAGCAGCTAAGGTACGGTCAAGGGAGACACCAAAGGCTTGAGCAGTTCCGTAATAGATAACCATAGCTTGTACGATCATTGGAGTACCACGGAAAATTTCAATATAAACGTTGAGCAACCAGCCAAAGAGTTTTTGAAGAATGGCAAGAACCTTGTTGCTGGCTTTAGGGGCTGTACGGTAGACACCAATTAAAAGACCAATGATGGTACCAACAATGGTACCGAGAATGGAAATTAAGAGTGTGATACCCGTACCGCGAAGCAATTGTTTCCAGTTGTTTTTAACGATGCCAGCAACTTGTGCAAAGAAACTTTTAGGCGCTTCTTCATCACTATTATCTGAAGGTTGTTCAGCAATCATTTTATCCATAAGTTTGATGCGGTCGCCTTCAGAAATGGTTGCCAGTACTTCATTGACTTGTGACATACGTGTGTCTTCTTTACGCATACCGACAGCAGTAGCAGCATTTGACTCATCAACTTTAAAACCAGGTTTCAAGGTCAGCATTTTGAATTTGCTGTTAGCTTCCTCAGCAGTCAAGGCTTCTGGACGTTCAGAAATATAAGCATCGATAACGCCTGAAGAAAGTGCTTGACGCATTTGGGAGAAGTCCCCCATTGGTGTTTGAGGATCGGCACCTTTTAAATCTGAAAGAAGATCGACATGCCATACACCTTGTTGAGCAGTAACTTTAGCTCCTTTGAAAGCATTGATGGATTTTGCATTGGCGTAATCACCATCTTTAGCAACCACGATGACTGGCTCACTAGTATAATAACTATCTGAGAAAGCAATTTCTTTTTTACGTTCTGCAGTAGGACTCATACCTGCAGCAATCATATCGATTTTCCCTGAAGTTAGGGCAGGAACTAGACCTTCCCATTTTGTTTTAACAACAAGGAGTTTCTTATCCATGCGTTTAGCAATCTTTTGTGCTACTTGGACATCATATCCATTGGCGTATTGGTTGGTTCCTTCGATTGGCGCGGCGCCATTTGAGTCATCATCTTGTGTCCAGTTAAATGGGGCATAAGCAGCCTCCATACCGACACGCAAGTACTCATCTGCTTGCGCTTTTGTTACTCCTGTAAACAAAAGGAGTAAAGCTGCAAAACAGCTTAAAAAGATCTTTTTCATGAAAGACTCCTCATTTTTTTATTGTGTCTTCTCCATTTTACAAGAAAGCAGAGGCTATTTCAATATGAAAGTGCTTAAAATAAAGAAGAATTATACAATAACAGTTTGAAAAAATAACAGCTCATCCTCCATTTTGGGGGAGGTTTTGTTATAATAGAAAATAAGTTTAAACATAGGAGTTTTCATGTTAATCATAGAAATTTTAAAAGCCATCTTTTTTGGTATTGTCGAAGGTATCACTGAATGGCTGCCTGTATCAAGTACGGGTCATCTCATCTTAGTGCAAGAATTTGTTAAATTCAACCAATCAAAAGACTTTGTTGATATGTTCAATATCGTTATCCAATTGGGGGCTATTTTAGCAGTTATTGTCATTTACTTCGAACGTTTAAATCCGTTTCAACCTGGAAAAACGAAACTAGAAACTCAGCTGACTTGGCAGCTTTGGTTAAAAGTTGTTATTGCTTGTATCCCATCTATTTTGGTTGCCTTACCTTTCGATGACTGGTTCGAGAGTCACTTTAACTATATGTTTCCAGTAGCCATTGCCTTGATTGTTTATGGGATTGCCTTCATCTTTATCGAGAAGCGCAATGCGACGAGAGAACCAAAAGTAACTGATTTAGCGAAAATGTCCTATACGACAGCTCTTCTTATCGGTGTCTTCCAAGTGCTTGCAATTGTGCCAGGGACCAGCCGTTCAGGCGCGACAATTTTAGGGGCTATCATTTTGGGAACTAGTCGTTCTGTAGCAGCGGATTTCACTTTCTTCTTGGCGATTCCAACTATGTTTGGCTATAGTGGCTTAAAAGCTGTTAAATTCTTTATTGACGGTAATGTCCTTAGTATGCCACAAGTATTAATTCTCTTGGTAGCCAGTGTTACTGCCTTTATCGTCAGCCTTTACGCTATTAAGTTCTTGACAAATTACGTTAAGAGACATGATTTCACTGTTTTTGGTAAATATCGTATTGTTTTAGGACTTATTCTGATCCTTTATGCTGCAGTGAAAGTGGTTGTTTTATAACCTAATTTGTAAACTTAAAAAATATTATAATACAGTGACTGTATAGAGATTGCTGACTCATTTCCGTCACTCATTTAGTTAAAAAGTGTACACTAAAACAACAGTAAGTGTCTAGAGTTTTGATAAGGTGTTACAATGCTAGGGCATAGACGACTTTAATGATTTTGGGTTGAAGTATAATCGTAGAGTTTGTTATGCGTTATGAGGTAATACATTGTCCTGATGAAGCGATGTATAGGGGCAATCGTATGCAGCTTAGTTGAAGTCGTTTGCGATTGTCTTTTTCGTTTCTCGTAAAAGTTAGCGATATGACACGGCTTAGTGTGGCTGGCTGCAGCGATATTGTGAATGCAGAAGCTATTTCAGTCAAATAAGCATCTGGATGAGTTTTAAGATAGTTCTTTAATTTATCTCTATCAACTTTTCTTGGCTTAGTTCCTTTAACTTGGTGATTAAGATCGCCTGTTTTTTCTTTTAGTTTTAGCCATTGATAAATGGTGTTGCGTGAGATTTGGAAAACAGCAGATGCTTNAGAAATANTGCCAGTTTTGTCACAGTATGCGAGAACTTTTTTACGAAAATCTAGTGAATATGCCATAAAAACATGATATCACAAATGTACTGTTTTTATTTCATTTTGCTATAGTGCGATTTTAACTGTTTTTGTAGCCAAAGTGCATTATTATAGCTATTACTTATCATCGTCTTTGTGTTTCAAGACTTAGATATTGTGCCAAAACATATCGAAGAATCGATGCTGATGTTTAATCAAGTGATTAGGAGTGGTCTTACTCATGCTCTACTTGCTGGTATCAGACTTTTCATGATCGACTTATCGTTATGAGCACATGCCGTGACTTGGCAGTTTATTATTTTGAGTTTGACATCAGTTATTTAAATGATGCTTGTTTCATAAATTATTAGGCAAGTAATTTATGACAAGGGCTACTAGCATTGGATGATAGACAATTCTATGGGTGAATCGGGAATAACGTTGTTTTCTTAGTAACTGATCGTGTGGAAATGATTGCCTTTGCACGATGGAAAATTGTCTGCGTGGAGTTATTGTTTTAATCCTTGGAGGACTCATGCTTACCCTCTTAAGTTAGTGAAAAATTAGACAACACGAAATCTTTCTAATCGTTGATATAATTGAGTTTGTAAGTGATTTCATTCACGTGAAATAATTTAAAAAGTTGAGCTAAATTAGCTTAATTTTTTACATATTTTTGCTATTATGGAGTAGTGAAAGTTTTCTTGTGATTTATGATGTAATGACTGTAAAAATGAACGATGGATGAAATGATTGGTTGATGTCTGCTATAAAATTTTCGAAATCTTGTTTATTTTTATCGTCTTCATTAGTTAATATCACAATGAAGCTTATCAAGAAAATTTTTTATAGAAAGTGAAGCTTTAATGCACGCATTATTAGAAATTGTTATTATTTTAGTCGCTAGCTTGTTAGCAGGAGCGGTTTCATCACGTTTGAATATTCCTGCAGTTGTTGGTCAATTATTGATCGGTATTGTGATTGGACCACCTATTTTAGGCTTGGTTCACAATGGTGAAATTCTCCATTTTTTATCCGAACTTGGAGTTATCCTTCTTATGTTTATGGCTGGATTAGAAGCTGATTTTAGCTTGTTGAAAAAGTATCTTAAGCCTAGTTTGTTAGTGGCTATCACAGGAGTAGTCGTCCCCTTAGTCGTCTTTTATTTCCTAACACAGGCTATGCATTTTAAGGTTAGTCAATCTGTTTTCTATGGGTTAGTATTTGCAGCAACAAGCATCTCAATTACCGTTGAAGTTCTTCAAGAGTATGATAAGGTATCGACAGATATTGGTGCCATCATCATCGGTGCAGCAGTTGCAGATGACATTATTGCTGTTTTATTGCTTAGTTTCTTCGTATCATCACAAGGGTCAACTGAGAATATCAGTATTCAGTTGATTGAACAATTACTCTTCTTTGTCTTTTTATGGTTAGCCATCAAAATCCTCATCCCTTGGTTGGTAAGGCGTTTGGAAGTCCTTGCTTCTAAGAATCTCATGTTTTATGTCGCTTTGATTCTTTGTTTTTCACTTTCTTGGTTGGCTGATCAGGTGGGAATGAGTTCTATTATTGGTTCATTCTTTGCAGGTTTGGCAATTGGTCAGACAAAACAAGGTCATAATGTTATGAAACGCGTCACTTCGTTCGGTTACAGTTTTTTCATCCCTATTTTCTTTGCTTCTATTGCCTTTCCATTGCGCTTTACGGGATTGTTGGAGCACCTGTCAATGATCATATCCTTTACAATTTTAGTTGTTTTAACGAAATTAATCCCAGGTTATTTAGTAGGTCGTGGCTTTAAGTTTCCTAAAATGGAATCAATAACAATCGGTGGCGGTATGGTCAGTCGAGGTGAGATGGCTCTGATTATTATTGGTGTGGGTCAAGCTGCTCATATTATTGGAAATAGAGTTTATTCAGAGTTAGTCATCATTACAATCGCATCTACAGTTATTGCACCATTCATTTTGAAATATTTCTTTAAAGGCTCTAAGGGCCCTCAAAAAGGTTTGAACTCAACGGATGGCTATTAGATGCTTATTTAAAAATCCCTATCACTACAAAGTGACAGGGATTTTTGAATGGGCTGCTTAATCGTAGGGAATAACGAATTGAGACTGCTCAAGGTCAATAGTTAATTGGTAATTCGAATTATCACGAATAGTGTGTTCAAAATCTGTTGTGTATAAAATGACATGCAGTTTGGCACCGGCCTTGACGCTGTAGATACTTGGTTGAAGTTTCAAAGAAAAGGTCATCCATTGATCGGGGGTGATGTCTTCAACTGTAAGTAAGTCATTGCGGTTTTGAAGATTGATATGCCCTTTGGTAATGACACGTGATTTAGCTTCTTTAAAAGGCAATTCTCTTAAAGCCTCCATCTGGAAGAAGCGACCATTATCCACACTGTTCCCCTTGGGGACGGGAATAGCTTGGAGGTATTTTTGGGTCTCAACTTCAAGGACTTGAGCTGAAAGAAGACCTCTGTCAATGCTTGATTTAAGTCTCAGATTAAGTTTGATGGAGCCATTGATACGTAGAGATTTTGGAAGTTCTAAATCAATAGTTACTGCATTTGCCTTGTCGTTAAATAAATCCGTTTTAAAGCTATTAAAATCTTTTCCATAACGGGTAAAGTCCTCTTCGTTGTAATGGTTGTCAATGACTTTCAGACCAGAACCTAGTTCAATGCTTTCATAGCGGTCACTGCCAAATGACTCAAGGTCTTGCCAAGTTTGAGGAGTTGTATTATCTTGCCAAACAACAGTTGGTAGTTCAAAGTTGCTTTGTTGTCCTAAAATAAGCTGACTCAAGAGAGCGTTCATACTTTCTCTAAAGTCAATGGATTGCCAAGCATTCATGTAAACGTGAGCGCCATGGTGGAGAAAGAGGTGTTTAGAAACAGTTTCGGGCAGGGCGTTAAAGATATTGTAGACGTTGATTGGCTTGACGTTCCAGTCTTGAGTACCATGGGTAAAGACCATGTGCGCCTTAACCTTATCAGCATGTATTAGGTAGTTACGATCATGCCAAAATTGATTATAATCGCCGGTTTCACGGGAAATAGCTGCGCTTTGTTTCTTGAGCAGCTCTTGATACTTAGTATTTTGACGCAGGTAATCTCCAGCAGAGAGATTTCGTGAATAGGTGAATTCAGTCAAGGTATCTAAATCTTCACCAGGGTATCCACCAGGGCTGGTAACAAGACCATTTTCGCGGTAATAGTTGTACCATGATGAGATACCAGCTTCAGCAATGACCACTTCAAGTCCATCAACGCCCGTTGTTGCCAGGGCATTTGACATGGTTCCCAGATAGGAAAGACCAGTTGTAGCCACCTTGCCAGTCGCCCAAGTGGCTTTGATACTGCGCTTACGATCATGACTTGTAAAGGCTCGAGCACGACCATTTAGCCAATCAATAACAGCTTTATAGGCTTGAACTTGCTGATAATCACCTGTTGTCATAAAGCCGTCAGATTGGATTGTACCGATACCTGATACGTAAACGTTGGCAAAACCACGTGCAAGCATGTAGTCGTTGAGCGTATAACTATTTGGATAAAGAAAAGCTTCTTCTGTTTCTTGAACATCATCAGCCATGCTGTTTGATGTTAAAACAGTAATGTCTCTGGTTTCAACAGAAATCTTATTAGCTTCTTTTTTGAGTAATTGCCCTTCCATTTTATGGGTTCTTTTATCGCTAGCTGGCTCATTAACGCCTTGATGGTAAGGGCTCGCGGTCATCATGGTAGGTAATTTCAGATGGGTTTTTGGTCTGATAATAGAGACTTTGACGAGATCAATGTGCCCATCTTTATCGGTGTCAACACCAGACTCTACATAAACGACCTCACGAATAAGGTCAGTAGTATTAAAGGTTGCTAGACTTTTTCCGTTAAAGTATGTGTATTCATTAGTAACTGGAATCAAGTTTTTAGCTACCAGACTATCAATTAGGGTATTGCCAGATTTAGTACGAGTAGCTAATAAATGATGAAGTGGTAGGACGCTGTCGTCGAATCCTACGGGAAAGGCAATTTCCTTAATAAATGATGAAGTATCTGTAAAATCAACATTAGGAACAAATCCTAACAGTTGAAGGACGATAGTATAGAAATGGGCTTGTGATAATGTCTTATCTGACTGAAAGAAAGACAATAAATCAGAATTGACATCTGCACTCATCAGCGCAAGACCATAATCTGTATTCTTGAATTGTAAGGATAAGATTTTACGAATAAACTGTTCTAGATTGGTTTTTAAAGAGGCCTCTAAAGAAATATTGAACCCGAGAGCTGTCAGTTCTATCAGTGCTTGTTCTGAAGTTGTTGGGATATAGCTGTATTGATTGTATTTCATAAAGAGCCTCCATAAGTAAACGTTTTAATTTTGAGATTAGCTTTACTTTCTCTATTATACTTGATAAAATGGACAATGTCGAAAAAGAACTAATTCACTAATTTGAAAGGATCATCAAAACATGGATGTTACATGGACTGTAAAGTATATTACAGAATTTCTTGGAACAGCTTTTCTTATCATTCTTGGTAATGGTGCTGTTGCAAATGTTGAACTTAAAGGAACAAAAGGTCATGCGAGTGGTTGGCTAACCATTGCAATTGGTTATGGTATGGGGGTTATGATTCCTGCCCTTATGTTTGGAAATGTTTCTGGTAACCATATTAATCCAGCCTTTACACTTGGGTTAGCTGTTTCAGGTTACTTCCCATGGGCTCAGGTAGCGCCTTACATCCTTGCACAAGTTCTTGGAGCTATTGCAGGGCAAGCAGTAGTTGTAGCAGCTTACCGTCCATACTACTTAGCAACAGAAAATGCAGGTCATATTTTAGGCTCATTCTCAACGATTTCATCTTTAGATACTGAGGTTGTTGATACTCGTAAAGGCGCTCAAATCAATGGTTTTGTCAATGAGTTCTTTGGTTCATTTGTCCTTTTCCTAGGTGCAATGGCAATGACCAAAAACTTCTTTGGAGCTGAAGCTATCCAATTTATATCAAAGCAAGGTGTAGATATAGCAGCTCTTAATGCAGGACAAAAATTACAAGGGGGCTTAATCGCTTCTACTTCAGCAGGTGCAGCAGTAGCTCACATGGCACTTGGTTTCCTTGTTATGGCACTTGTCGCTAGTCTTGGTGGTCCTACTGGTCCAGGTCTTAACCCAGCGCGTGACTTCGGTCCACGTTTATTACACCATTTCTTACCAAAATCAGTTCTTGGTGAGCACAAAGGAAGTTCAAGATGGTGGTATGCTTGGGTCCCTGTTGTTGCTCCAATCCTTGCAAGTATCGCAGCAGTAGCACTTTTCAAACTACTTTACGCATAAAATCATAGTCACATAAATTAACTTTCAGATAAGGAAGGCAAGACGTGGACAGTACTTGATTTTCATTGAGTATGAGTACGACAAGTCGAAAGTGACCATGTATCAAAGTTAATTCAAACGACTATACAAAAATAAAAATCCTTGAAAATATGATTTCAGGGATTTTTTTAAACTCTATGATATAAAGTTTAGCTAAAAAGTGAAAAAAGTTGGGACGGTCATTCTTGATTGCCAAGCAACCAGAGATGACCGCCCCATTTTCTCTTGTTTAGTGATGTCTAGCTTGTTTGTCTTTTAGTTGAGGTTTCAAGGATGAGCGAATGAGCATGCTTCCTGTAAAGAGTACAATAATGACGACCAGCACTTTCAAGCTATTGAGGTTGAGGTTTGACAAGAAAGCAACTGCGATTAGCACACCAACAATTCCTCCTAAAACCATGCCTGCGTAGCCATTCCAACTGATACGATCATTTTTCACAAACTGTGTTGTTGATGCGGTCATAATCATAGCAGCATCAAGCATCATCACAGGCATTGCAACCGCAGGACTTAGTCCCATGAGTGAAAAGAAAATGAGTTCAGGAGCGTAGTTACCAAGTCCCATAGTCATCAATACCCCGATGATTAGGTTAAAGATAATACCGACGGCTAGCCAAATACCTTCTAAGCCATGAGCACTTTCGACAATATCAGCACCAGGGTTGGACCACATGCGGTAAATGCTGATTAAGGCAGCGATGATAAGCAAGGTTCCTAGTATTCCTTGGACAGTTGGGGTATGCCAGTTTTTAGTGATCTTAGTACCAAAAAGGGCACCTATAAATGAAGCACCGGCCATGCTGACAAGAGTGAGGGGTTCAACGTTAACAACCAAGATAAAGCAGAGGGATTGAATTAAGACAGGAATCACATGAACAGCATTCATGGTACCTGGTAACTGACTGTCGTCGTCAATCATTTTAGTCGCTTTGAATAGGGTTGTTGTCGTGGCAAATGATCCAATACCAAGTGTATCTAACAGGTCGGTCGTCAAGCCAATACCAAAACCAGTCCAAAAACGCTTGAAGGGGTCAATGTTATTTTTTTTGATATAAAAAATAAGATAACTTGCAATGGTAATAATTGCTATTACCAAAAAAAATTGTATGAGATGTAAGATAATATTATCAGCCATTCTACCAGTTTACTGAAAAAACGCTGAAATGTAAATATCTCTCATTAAAATCTCCTAACTTACATATAATTTCTTGTCAAAAAAGACATTTTCGCATACAATAGGTAGGAATAAGGAGGACGCTATGTCATTATTTACAGATATTACCTTCAGATCACCGGTTATAAGGGTTGAAGAACGGGATTTAAATTTAGAATTCTTACAAAAAAATCTCGGCATGAAGCTAGTAAGCGAAGAAAATGCCTTGGCTTTTTTATCTGGTTATGCATCCAAAGAAATCCGTTTCATTATAGAAGAATCTCCAACCTATCGTACAAGAGCAGTTGAAGGTACCAAGAAGTTAAATTGCTTAGTCATCAAAGCAAAAGCTACTGAAATTGCACAACTTTTAGCTCGTGGTGCTGAGGCTCGTTACATCTTTAAAGGTAAGGAAGGATATGCTTTTGAAACGGTATCTCCACAGGGAGATGCCATTTTAATTCATGCTGAAAATGCCATTGAAGACCTAGAACAAGTGACATCTTTTGAAGTAGATCTTAATCCAGAATTTAAGGGCTTATCAGATTTCCATGTTGAAGAGGTTGTTTTGAACGTACCGGATATCAGTACCAGTCAGGCCTTCTACCAAGAGGCTTTTGAAGGGAAATTACCGCTTCATTTGACTTTCGAGACTGCAGAAGGACCAGACTTGACAATTGAACCTCAGATTACCTGGGACATCGAATTCTTTGATTTTCGAGTACCAGAAGAGTATGACTTGGTTGCTTTGTATGAATATCTAGATGCTAAGGATTTAGCACCCTATATTGATAAGAAAGCTCGAGTTGTTGTCGTTTCTGATCCAAGTAATATTGAGATTTGGTTCAGCAAATAAACCTCTATGAAAAAAATCCTAGAAAAAGTCAATCAACAGATTGCTGAAAATCTTTATCATGGCGCAAGCTTAGCTATTTTCAAGGAAGGTCATTGGCAGGAGTATTATTTAGGGACGATTGATGGGGAAAATCCTGTCAAGCCAGATTTAGTTTATGATTTGGCTAGTGTTTCTAAAGTTGTGGGTGTTGCCACTGTGGCTGCTTTCTTAGTTGATCAAGGTAAGCTTGATATAGATAAAACCTTATCATTTTATTACTCAGATTTTAAAAATGATGGTGTGACGGTTCGTCAGCTTTTAACACATACTTCTGGCATTGATCCTTTTATCCCTAATCGTGATCAGCTAAATTCTGCTGAACTAAAGGCAGCTATTAATCAGATTAGCGTGACGGATAAGAAGGACTTCTTATATACTGATATAAACTTCTTACTTTTAGGTTTCATGTTAGAAGAGGTGAGTGGCTTATCTTTAAATCAACTTTTTAAGCAAGAAATTTTCAATCCTTGGCAAATGACTCAGACGAATTTTGGTCCAAATAGTCAAGCAGTTCCAACAGTTAAGGGGATTTCAGATGGATTCGTCCACGACCCGAAAGCTAAAGTTTTAAAAGAACACGCAGGTTCTGCAGGCTTGTTTTCAACAGTTAAGGATTTAGAAACATTTTTAGAGCATTATTTACAAGATGATTTTGCCAAAGATTTGTGGGAAAATCTCAGCCCATCGCCTGAAAAAAGACGTGCCTTAGGCTGGAATCTAGATGGGGATTGGATCGACCATACGGGTTACACGGGCTCCTTTATCATGGCTAATCGCAAAGCTCAACAAGCCATCATCTTTTTGACGAATCGGACTTATGAGAAAGATAATCGTCCAGAGTGGATTGCTAAGCGAAAGGAACTAATGGCTGTCATGGTTGATGTCTTAAATCTAGTCAACTAAGACGTTTAATATTCTTCGAAAATCAAAAGTAGACTAGGCGATACCGATGTAAATAGAACTGAAGTTCATCATATCAAGTCAACGAGGTTTGCTTTTGATCTTCATTGAGGATAAGAATAAGAGTTTATCAAAAGTCAGTTTTCATTAAACTGGCTTTTTTGTATCTTCTAAAAGCAAAAAACCTTACCCACAGGTAAGGTTTTGAGGAATTAAGCTTGGATAGCATCATCCATTGAAAGAACTTCGTGGAAGACACGTTGTGTCAATTCAGTTTTTTGTTCTGGTGTGAGGTATTTAGTATTTACGCAGTATCCAGAGATACGAACGATAACGTCTTCACCAGCCATGATTTTTTCGTAAACGTCGTTGAGGTCCATAACGTTCAAGTTAACGTGTTGACCACCGTTTTCAAAGTAACCATCAAGAACTGTTACCAAGTTTGACACTTGTTCGTCGAATGATTTACCAAGAGCACGTGGTGATACTTGAGTTGTCAATGAGATACCATCAGCAGCGTATGAGAAGTCAAGGCTTGCAAGTGAGTTAAGGTTTTGCAACCATCCACCATTCGCTTTATTTGATGGGTTAGCACCTGGTGAGAAGAATTCAACTTTAGATGTGTTAACTGTACCATCTTCGTTGAGATATACTCCACGGTGAACCGGTGAGTTACCTGTTTGTTTAGAGTAGGCAACGTTTGAAGTGATTGTAAGAAGTGACACAGTTGCTTCTGCATCTTTGTAGAGCTTGTGGCTACGGAGACGATTTGTGTAAGCTTCAATCAACCATTCAGCCAATTCGTTTGAACGAGGATCGTCTTCACCCCAGCGTGGGAATTCTCCGATAGTTTCGTAGTCGTAGATGTATCCATCTTCGTCACGGATTGGTTTAACAGTAGCGTATTTGATAGCTGATAATGTGTCAACAGTGTTGGCAAATCCGCAGATACCAAATCCCATGTTAGCACGTTGGTGACTTGGCAAGAATGCCATTTGAACAGCTTCATAGTTGTATTTATCAGTCATGTAGTGAATGATGTTAAGCGCATCTACGTAAGTATCTGTCAACCAGTCAAGTGATTTCTCAAAGTTAGCTTTAACAGTATCAAAATCAAGGACATCATCAGTCACAGGGTCAATATCGAAGACTTTATAGTCTTTATGAACGTCATCGTATCCACCATTAAGACCTGTAAGAAGGGCTTTAAGGACGTTAACACGAGCACCGAAGTATTGGATGTTGTGGCGTTGCTCTTCGTTTTCTGGGTCAAGTGGTGATACACAACATGAGATACATGACATTTCACCGTAACCATCTTTAGCCATTGTTGTTACACCTTCGTATTGGATTGAAGAGTGCTTGTGGCTCATTGCCATACAGTAGCGACGGAATGAGTATGGTAATTTGTCTGTCCAAAGAACAGTCAAGTTTGGCTCTGGTGAGTTACCAATGTTATCAAGTGTGTTCAAGAAACGGTAGTCCATTTTTGTAACACGGTGACGACCGTCGTTACCCATACCAGCCATTGATGTTGTGATAAAGGTTGGGTCACCTGAGTAAAGAGCATCGTAAGCTTTTGTACGACCGAATTTTACAGTACGTAGTTTAAGAACGAAATCATCAACGAATTCTTGGATTTCTGACTCTGTAAATGTTCCACGAGCAAGGTCACGTTCTGCAAAAATATCAAGAACGATTGGCACACGTCCAAGAGATGTAGCAGCACCGTTGATAACACGGCAGACAGCCATAAAGGCGATGTTAACCCATTGGATAGCTTCTTTAACGTTTTCAGCGGGACGACGAACATCAACACCGTAAAGGTCACCAAGTTTAACAACTTCACCAAGCGCTTGGTATTGAAGGTTAATTTCTTCGCGAAGACGGATTGATTCTTCATCGATTTCTGTGATTGCGTTCCAATCGTTAACTTTTTCTTGCATCAAGAAGTCAGCACCGTAAACAGCTAGACGCGCGTAAACCCCGATGATACGTCCACGTGAGTAAGCATCTGGAAGACCAGTAACTGTGTGGGCGTGACGAGCACGGCGGATATTTGATGTGTAAGCACGGAAGATACCATCGTTAACTGTTGTTACATATTTAGTGAAGATTTCATGCACAGCAGGATCTGGCTCATAGCCATTTTCTTTAAGAGTAGTTTCCGCCATACGGATACCACCTTTTGGCATGAAATTAAGTTTAAAGAGCTCATCATTTTGGATACCGAAGATTACTTCATTTTCTTTATCGATGAAGCCCGCAGGAATATCAGCGATTGAAGTTGGACGTGTGTCCATTGGGAAACGAGTTGCTTCGTATTCTGCTTTAGTGTCCTCAATGATTTTTTTGATGTGGAGTGAACGTTCAGTTGCACCAGCTAGGAAACTTTCATCACCATCATAGGGTGTGTAGTTAGCTTGTACAAATCGAGCGACACTTGCTTTTTCTTTCCAATCAGTTCCTTTAAAGCCTTCCCAAGCTTTTTCGAAAACGTCTGTATTTGTTTTGACAGTTGCCATAAGAATTTCTCCTTCAAATCTAGTAACAGACCATCTGTTACACTTTACACAAATTATTATATCAATCCGAAAACGATTTCACAAGCAAATTGCTTGACTTTATAACTTTTCTTTTATAATACAGTTGAGAACTGATGGCTATAACTGTATTATAAAACGCTCGTTTAATAAGTTCTTGCCCCTCAGCTGATGGAGCTTAAAGATGTTGACTGTCATTAGTTTAGGAATGAGAGCTGAGCATTTCCATAAAAAATAAGGTATAATAAAAACCATCAACCGTATTAGAAAGCAATCATGATGCCCAAAATTTTTTTGAAAAAATATCAGTTATACGCAATTGCTATTGGTCTTAGTCTTTTAGCCATTGCGGCAGTTTTATATAGTTTTGGCATCTTTGTGTCGTCTGTTAGTTTAGAAAATTATTTTAGTAATTGGTCGTTTTTCAGTGGATTACTGGGGAGCTTGGTTATCTTTGGGGTTAGCTTCCTGCGTCCCGTTGCCCTTTGGAACACTGTTTCACAATACGCTGGGAAGTACTTGCTCATGCTAAATCCTGTTTTAATGATTTTAGGGACTAGTCTTTATCTTATATCAATTGCTCTGGGAGGTCTGTCAAGTTTTTGGGGAATAGGACTAATTCTTTTAGGTGCAGGTAAGACTGTTTTAGATGTTTTTAGAACGCCCTAATTCCTCCTATGCTTTTATAGTCAAATGAAGTAACTTTCAGAACAAGCAGTTGAGATGCGGACAGTACTTGATACTCTTCGAAAATCAAAAGTAGACCCTGTTGACTTGATGTGATGAACTGCAGTTCTATCTGCTATCTGTGTCGTCTAGTCTGATTTGGATTTTCATTGAGTATGAGGACGCCAAGTCGAAAGTGATCATGTATCAAAGTTGATTCAAAAGACTATAAATGCACTGTGGCTTTAGTTTTGTTTGTAGATTTGATAGGCTTGAGAGAGTTGCTGTATATAAAGGTTAGTTAGATATTTCCTCTTAGGTCGCGAAGAAAGAGATGTAGTTACAAGGCAGTTCAAGATAGTCGAATGTGGTTTTTATGGTAAAGGGGGAGCCTATGCTTATATTTCCACTTGTCAATGATACCAGTCGCAAAATCATCCATATTGACATGGATGCTTTTTTTGCTGCGGTGGAAGTGCGTGACAATCCTGATTTGAAGGGCAAACCAGTTGTAATCGCTAAAGATCCGAGAGAAACGGGTGGTCGCGGTGTGGTAGCAACGTGTTCTTACGAGGCTAGAGCGTTTGGGATCCATTCGGCGATGAGTTCAAAAGAAGCTTACGAACGATGTCCACAAGCCATCTTTATTTCTGGGAATCATGCAAAATATCGAGAAATTGGTAACCAAATCCGCGATATTTTTAAACGTTATACTGACTTGGTGGAACCAATGTCGATTGATGAGGCCTATTTAGATGTAACGGCTAATAAGCTCAATCTCAAGTCAGCTGTTAAGGTTGCTAAGCTCATTCAACATGATATTTGGAATGAGTTGCACCTAACGTGTTCAGCAGGTGTTTCTTATAATAAATTTTTAGCAAAATTAGCCTCTGATTTTCAGAAACCAGCAGGCTTAACGCTGATTTTACCAGAAGACGCTCAGGCTTTTTTAGAAACATTGCCGATTGAGAAATTTCACGGTGTGGGGAAAAAAACAGTGGCAAAATTACACGACTTGAATGTTAAGACGGGTAAGGACTTACTGGCTTTGTCTGAAATGACTTTAATTGATCATTTTGGGCGTTTCGGATATGATCTATATCGCAAGGCAAGGGGAATCTCTAACGCCACAGTCAAGCCAAATCGCATTCGCAAGTCGATAGGGAGTGAGCGTACTTACGGAAAACTTCTCTATAATGAGGAAGACATCAAAGCAGAGCTATCCAAAAATGCTCAACGCGTCGCTGAGACACTGATTAAAAATGAAAAGTTGGGGAAAACTGTTGTTATCAAGGTTCGCTATGCTGATTTTACAACCTTAACCAAGCGACACACCTTAGCAGAAGCTAGCCAGTCTTTCGAAGTGATTGAACAAGAAGCGCATCGTATCTATGATGAACTGGAAAACCAACCTTCTGGGGTTAGACTTTTGGGCGTGACTGTGACAGGCTTATTGGATGGTATGAGTGTTGAAGCATCTTTATTTTAAAACAAAGGACTAATCGCTGCTATGACACAGATTGAAGAAAAAGTCTATTTTGGACATCTTTCTCCAATCTTTTTTCTTTGTAGGCAAAAACAAAAAAACTCTCAAAAACGCTGACATAACAGCGTTTCTAAAAGTTTAATTATTCTCCGTCTCCCTGTGAGGTGTTCCGAAATATCAAGGTTTCAAGGGTTTGTTTACGTTCTGAAAGTCTATTTTCAAGTTTTCTTTGGGAAATAAAATCTCTCAGAAAGGTTACTATAGTCAAATGAATTAACTTTCAGAACAAGGAACGGAAAAAGACGCGGACAGTACTTGAATATGGCAAGTCGAAAGTGACCATGTAGCAAAGTTAGTTCAAAAGATTATAATACTCATTGAGAACCAAATTCAAACCTTTTTGACTTTATGTTCGAAGAACTTCAGTTCTATCTGCTATCTGTGTCGCTTTGTCTGATTTTGATTTTCAATGTGTATAAATCAACGTTTCTAAGAGTTTGTTTTAGTTTCAATTAGGTCTTATAGTTATGTTGTGTCGTTTAGAGGAGTTTTTACATTTCTTGAGAGACTGTTGTGACTAGCTTTTAACTTTTGTCTTAAAAAATTGCTTGAGGTCTTCCTCGGTAATTCCAATCATGGGGTCAATGCTTAGTATATTATCAGCTGTTAAACGATAATTTTCCACCTTATCCATAGGTTTATTAACAAGCTTATCCACAGCCTGTTGATAAGTTGTGGATTTATCTGGAAAATCAGTGTTATCAAGGGATTTGGTGGTTTTTTGAAAGGCATCAGATGTCAGGTTGTCCGCATTGTTTTGGGTTGTTTGTTTCCTATCTGTGGATAACTTGTGCACAGTTTGATTTGAGATATTTTCGTTTTGGAAACGTTGAACCAACCAAGTTTGGCGGACAGCACCTTCTGTATGGACGGCTTTATCAAAGGCGGCTACTTCACCTAAGAGGATGAGTTTACTTTTTGAGCGAGTGATGGCTGTGTAAACCAGATTACGTTGTAGCATGCGTCCACTCTGGCGTGTGATAGGAAGGATAACAACTTGGAACTCGCTTCCTTGCGATTTATGGATAGACATGGCGTAGGCTAGCGTGATTTTTCCCCACTCGTTACGAGGATAGACTACTTCATTGCCATCGAATTGGATAGTGATTTCATCTTGCTTGCTATCAGTGTATTTGGCGGGAAGTAAATCCGTAATATAGCCGATGTCTCCATTAAAGACATTGTTTTCAGCATCATTGACTAGGTGTAAAACCTTGTCATTTTGTCTAAAATATTGGTCATTAAAGGCAAATTCTAAACCATCGTTAAGTGGATTTAGGAGGTTTTGGATCAGATTATTGAGGTTGTTGATGCCAGCATCTCCCTTGTACATGGGGGCAAGAATCTGGATTTCTTGAGGATCTATCCCGCTTTTGACTGCTGAGGAGACGATTTTAGTCACCATTTGAGGAATATGAACAGCTGGCGCTTCAAAGTAGGAGCGGTCAGCTTTTTTCTCGGTGAAATCACTTGGTAGTTGCCCTTGGCGCATCTGACTTGCCAGAGTGACGATAGTTGAATCTTCAGTTTGGCGGAAAATTTTCTCTAGACGAACTTGAGGCAATTCTTGAACCTTTAATAAATCAGCCAGAACTTGTCCAGGTCCAACAGATGGTAGTTGGTCGCTATCTCCTACGATAATAAGCTGACTTCGTGTAGAAATGGCACTTAAGAGCTGGTTAGCCAACCAGGTATCTACCATGGAAAATTCATCCACAATGATTAAATCAGCATCCAGATAATCATCTAAAGCTTGGTAGTCATCGTTATCCCCAGTCAAGCCTAAGTGTCTGTGGATAGTGGCAGAAGGTAGTCCTGTTAATTCATTCATTCGACGAGCAGCTCGACCAGTAGGAGCAGCTAAAAGAATGGGAGGTTCGTTTTTGTGGGTATCAATCTTATGAAGTTGTCCATAAGCTTCAATAATCCCATTGATAACTGTAGTTTTACCTGTACCAGGACCTCCAGTTAAGATAAAGACGCGATTAGTTAGGGCTTTAGCGATAGCTTCTTTTTGAATGTCATCGTAGGTTAATTTTAATTTTTCTTGAACACGCTCTATTTCCTCAGCGATAGTTTCCTGTGGAAAACTAAGCTTTTCATCATTTTTTAATAGCCGTGTGAGGTTTTTGTGGATACCTTCTTCAGCATAATAAAGGGTGTTGTCGAAAACCTTAGTTCCAATAGTTTGGATTTTATCTTCTTCAATCAAATGGGTCAATTCAGCAGCAACTAGACTTGGTTCTAATTCGATTTGGCGGCTAGATTCCAGCAGGTAAAGGGTCATCTCGAGAAGTTCACGAGCTTCAGTATAAGTGTTTCCAGTTTGGATAGACCTTTCTGTTAGGGTGTGGATAATTCCTGCCCGATAACGTTGTGCTGCATCAGCGGCGATGCCCAATTGTTCTGCTAGTTGGTCGGCAGTTTTGAAGCCAATTCCTTGTATGTCCTCTACTAACTGATAAGGATTTTCCTCAACAATGGCAATACTCTGGTCCTGATACTGATTAAAGACTTGGAGGGCAAGTTTAGAAGTTAGGCCGTACTTGGCTAGTTTGGTCAGCACTTGTTCGTATCCATAATTGAGCTTAAGTTTGGCGACAAAGCTCTCACGATTAACCTTGGATAATCCTGCAATATTATCCAGTTGACTGGGATCTTCTAAAATCTTATCAATGGGCTCTTGACCATAGATTTCGACGATTTTTTCTGCTGTTTTGCGACCAATACCTTTGAAATGCTCACTAGAAAAGTATTTGATGAGTCCTGAAGCGGTCGGCTTAGCTCTTTCATAGCGGTCTGCTTTAAGTTGCTGACCATATTTTGGGTGCTGAACAAGTTCTCCCCAAAAGGTATAAGTTTCACCTTCTATGACATCACCGATAGTTCCCGTGATGATAATTTCAAAATCGTCAAAATCACTATTGGTATCATCAATTTCGAGTAGTAAAATCTTAAAAAAATTGCTGGCATTTTCAAAGATAATACGGTCGATTGTGCCAGAAAAATAGCTTGTCATATCATTTCCTTTGCATTTAGTAGGAAAAGAGGCTGGAACGAAAGTCCTGCCTCTTAGTTGTTTATTTCAATGTGCCAATTTCAGTAACAGGCCAGTAACGGAATTTGACTTCTCCGACAATTGTATCTTTCTTGAAGCTTCCAACAGATCGGCTATCTTTGGATACAATACGGTCATCACCTAGGAGGTAATATTGGTCTTTAGGCACTTTAACGCTAAAGGTTGTCTTACCAGAATTATCTTGAGTGAAAGCGTCACTTGCTTGCGCTAAAGATTGGAAGTAGGGATTGTAAGAGTATGTTTTTTGAAGTTTATCTTTTTGGTAACGTTTCTTGTAGTCTGTGAGATAGGCTTCCTTTGTTTCCTTGTCGTTAACATAGAGTTTATCATTTTTATAGGTGATGGTGTCACCCGGCATACCAACGACACGCTTAACAATTTGTTTTCTAGTCCCATTTTCTACTTCGTCGGCAACAACAATGTCGAAACGATCGATTTTTGCTGTTTTAACGACCAGTAATTTTTCACGGTCGGCTAGAGTTGGATCCATTGAGTGTCCGTCAACGGTAACAGTGAACCAGACCAACCAACGGGTCAAGAAAAAGACAGTTAGAAATAGGATAAATACTCCCCATTCTTTAATAAAACGTTTCATGATAAATCCTTTATTTTTTGAGTAATGCTTGTGCTTTTTGGGTGTTAGCAAAGTGTAATTTAGCGGTGTAGGCTAGGCTTTCCATTCCATAGGCAGCTAGTAGCTTACTTGCCACCTTATCGGACTTGGCAGAAGCGCCACTTGGTAATTGAAAACCGACATCCTCGCCTAAGGTTTTGAGGTTTTCCAGAAACATCGCCCTCGCAATAATTGATGAGACAGCAACAGCCAGATATTTACCCTCAGCTTTTTCCTCCAAGGTGATAGCCTGTGTGACTTGATTGTTCTCTTTGGAAACGTACTTCTGGTAATTACTTGGCGAAGTGAAGGCATCGATCACAATTTTATCGGCTTGAACCCCTTTTTGAAGGAGAAGGAAAATAGCCTGATTATGCAAGGCGACCTTGACTGAAACGGCATTGTGTTTCAAGCCTTTTCCGACCACCTGATTGTATTTTTGGGGTGATAATAGCAGAGCTTGATGGGGAATTTTTTCCTCTAAAAGAGGAGCAATGGCTTGTATTTTTTGATCAGTCATTTGTTTCGAATCATCGACACCGAGTGATTTTAGGAAGTCGTGATCTTCGGGTCTGACAAAACTAGCTACCACAGCAAGGCCTCCGAAATAAGAACCATTTCCAACTTCATCAGTTCCAATCATTGGTAGATTTTGCCTTGACTCAATGGACTTTGCAGGGGAGCTGTGTTTAGTTTGAGTTGCTTCTAATTTGAGATAATTTGCCAAATCCCACGCACCATTGCCTTGAATCACAACTTTGCCTGAAGTATAGGCTAAAAATGTTGCATTCATATGCTTAGCAGCAAAGGCAACGTAGGGATTGTTGTTGCTAGTTTGATAGACAGTTAACTGCTCGGAGAGATTTTGGATAGTTGTCTTGGGTAGTTGGAAAACCAAAGTATTCATAGCCATTATTTTACCATATCACCTCTAAAAAAGGGCAAAAGAAAAGAAGATTTTTCAATCTTCTTAAGGGTTATATCCTTAGTCAATGTGTTTTGTTTGGCTCTTATTTAACCAACCGTAGGCGATACCGATGAAGAGTCCACCACCAATCCAGTTACCAAAGAATACCACAACCCATTGGCGGATGATATTAAGTAAATCAAAGCCTTTAATATGTTCAACAGGGCTAAAACCAGCCAACATGAATGAGGCGAAGTTTGCAATCAAGTGTTCGTTTGAGATGAGAACGAACATAAAGATGGCTGATACAGCGACGAAGAACTTAGCTGATTCTTCTTTTAGAAGCATGTAACCTAGAATGGCAATGTTAACAAACATGTTGGCAGTGATACCTTCGATAAATGCCATCCAGTTATCTTTAGCTAGTTTTGTTTGAACAGTTTTGATAACGAAGGATTGTTCTGTTAGATGACTAAATGCGTAGGATTGGTTAAAGAGCCAAGCTAAGATAAGGGCACCAACCAAGTTGAAAATGGTGCAGTAAAGAAGGATAGTGACAACTTTTTTCCAGCTGATAACCTTATAGTAGGCGCCAGTTGTTAGATACATCATATTTGAAGTGGCTAGCTCGCCATTAAAGATAAGGACGTAGACCAAACCAATAGCAAAAATAAAAGTAAAAACAAACTTAGCAAGAGCTGGAAATTGACTTGAAATGGTGTCAGCACCAATAATACCGACAGCTGTAGACATGGTTAAGAAAGCACCGGCAAACATGGAACGAAGAGCGTAACGACCGAGACTTTCACTGAATAGTGCTTCTTTTTTTGCGCAAGCAGCAAAGATTTTATCTTGAAATTGTGACATGAATGTTTTCCTTTTTATTGTGATTAATATTACAAAGATTTATAGCCCAAAGAAAACGGGAAGGTAACCCTCCCGTTTTTAAGGGATTCTTAGCTTTCAGATGCTCCAGAAGTAGCATCGGCTTCTGCGGCTGCAGGAGCATCATTGTGCCCACCGGCATCAGAAGCCCCAGAAGTAGCATCGGCAGCAGGAGCGGCATGACCAGCAGGAGCCTTACCACCAGCCAGGTGCTGTCCAGTCGTTTGGAGGTACCAATCTAACCATGGTTTAAAGTTAAAGATGATTTCGTTGATACCAGCGTAAGAACCATCTGGATAGTACATCGCTTGATAGTTATGAGTGTTGATGATTTCAGGGGGAGTACCTGGGACAATAGTACGAACGTATTCTTCGTTACCGTTACGAAGGCTCCCAACAACCCACTCAACATTCTTCATGCGTGCAGGAGGAAGTGTGTCATGAACGGTTGCTAAACGGTTTCCGACTTGTTCGCGAACACGTTTACCGAGCATGGTTGATGCTTCTTGATGTTGGTTATTGTAATACAAGAATTGGTTATTATCATCAGCGTATGTCAATTCAAATGGCATAGCGTTAAGGAACATGTTTAACTGATCGACTGTCAAAAGCCCGTTATCCAATTTTACATAAGTGTCGCCCTCAACCGCATTGACTTGAGCAGCTGCTTTGTCCAACCAATCTGGATCATCAGGATCAATACCTTGAATGGTTGTTTTGATTGGTTTTGTAGCATACAAATCTTCAGGTGCAATTGGTTTTGGTTTTTGCAATTGTTTAACAACTCCTACGTATTTGATGAAATTATCCAAGCAAGAACCTAAGAAATCGATAGTTCCTTGATTAATAAGGTCACCATTGTCATCGAAGGCTTCTTTAGCTTTACCAAGTAAGAATTCGTTACCCGGAAGGGTATAAGCATTAACACCTGGTGCGTCAAGGATTTTACGCAAGTGAACTTGCGCGCGTGATGTTCCTTGATCATAGTATGAAGCACCAACAATCATAACAGGTTTGTCTTCAAATGGGTGACGGTCACCAAATGATAACCACTCTAAAGTGCTTTTGAGGGCAGGAGTGATGGTATGGTTGTGTTCTGGAGTAGCGATGATAACACCATCAGCGCGTGTGATTTTATTATAAAGGTAACGAAGTGCAAAGTTTTCAGACTGATCTTCGTCTTGGTTAAACATTGGCACGTCTTTGATTTCAAGAACTTCAAGTTCAAATTTTACTTTAAAGTGACGTTGGATGAACTGCAAAAGCATACGGTTGTATGATTGGTCTGCATTCGATCCGACAATACCTACAAATTTCATAGTGTTCTCCTCCCGCTTAGCTTAGGTTTTCCCAGTCAAAATTTTCAGCTTCTTTTTGCAATAATGATTTGGCACTTGAAAGTTTTCCGGTAATTTTAACAAACAAACGGAAATCATCGAAGATGGCATCCAATTTTTGGATGGTTTCCAAATCAAAGAGATTACCTTCAGCGTCAAAAGCTTGCAATGAGTGTGAAAGAAGGAATTCATCTGGAAGGACGTTTGCTTTCAACTCAGGGGCGTTAAGGATTTGACGAAGTTGCAATTGAGCGCGCGATGAACCAAGTGTTCCATAGGAAGCACCAGTAATCATAACAGGCTTGTTGAGAAGTGGGAAGATACCGTATGACAACCAAGCTAAAGCGTTCATAAGGACAGCTGGGATTGAGTGGTCGTATTCTGGTGTACCAATAATAACACCATCAGCTTCTTCGATTTTGGCTGCAATTTCTAAAACACTTTCAGGAAGTTTTTTGTCTGCAGGTTTATTGAAAGTTGGTAGATGTTTGATTTCAACTAATTCAATCTCTGCCTTATTGGCAAAATGCTTTTCAATGTACTGCAAAAGCTTGCGGTTGGTTGATTTAGAGGAATTAGTCCCCACCAGTCCAATAAGTTTCATAGGATTCTCCTTAATTATCTGGTTAAAAATATAAAACAATTCACATTAAAATGATAACGTTTCCGACTAAAAAAGTCAATATTGCTTCATAAAATTACAGTTCTTGTCAATAGTTATGCTTGTGTAATATCGAACAAATCGTTTAATAAAAGTTAAGAAGTTTTGGTACAATATAAGATATGAAAAAACTATTTTATTTGATTGTGGGTTGTCTCAGTTTGGTGACAGGTATTGCTGGGATCGTCCTTCCTATCGTACCGACAACTCCTTTGTTATTGCTGGCAGGGTTTTGTTTTGCTCGCAGTTCTAAAAAATTTGAAGTTTGGCTTCGAAATAGTAAGATTTATGACTTTTATGTTGCTGACTATGCAGAAACAAAAAGTATTCCTAGAGAACGCAAGAAAAAGATGATTTGGCAAATCTACCTTCTTATGGGAATTTCCATCTTCTTAGCTCCCTTCTGGTTTATTAAGCTAGGGCTTTTTATTGGTACGGCTATTGGTACCTACGTTTTGTTTCAAGTGGTACCAGATAAATAATTTTGCTAGAAGGCAAGTCGTGTTGCGATTCGCCTTTTTGTCTTTTTGCTTTTGATTGCTGGATGTTTTATAATGAAAACGATTATAAAGGAGACACTATGAATTGGTTGGAGCGAAAAGACAAATTTGATGAACGATTGACGATTCAAGATAGGGAAATCTTAGCTTATTTAGATCAACATATAGCTGATATTCAGCAAATGACCAGTCAGGAGTTAGCGCAAGCCTGTTTTGTGTCAAGGTCCTCTATTTCTCGTTTGCTCAAGAAACTAGAAATCGCAAATTTTGCAGCTTTGAAGTTCTTATTACGAGAGGAAGTGGCTAAGCTAAAGCCTGCTAGGTCAGATTTTTCAGCCCTTGTTAGCAATTATCACAGATACATTGATCAAATTTTTGAAAAACAGGATTTGAGCTTATATGTTCAGTTGCTACAAGAAACGGACATTTTGTACTTGTATGGAACAGGGAATGTTCAAAAAATGGAAGTTGAGTCCTTACGTCATCTACTCACTTCTGTCGGGAAGCAGGTTGTAGTCTTTTTTGACAGGGGAGAGTTTGACTATTTAAAACCGCTATTTAAGCCTGATGATTTATTGTGTCTATTATCTTATAAGGGTGAATCAAGTGAAGCTATCGCCATGTTGAAAGATAGTCGTAGTTCTATTCTTAAAACCATGGTGATGACGCAGACTTCTAATAACAGCATGGCTAAGTTAGCAGATTATCAACTCTATGTTCCGACTGAATCTATCGTTACACCAACGACAAGAACTTATGAAGTAAGCACAACCTTTTATTTTATTATCGATCAACTATTTTATGATTATTGCCAAGCTACGGGGGTATTGTGATGACTTTGCAAGAACGTGTCCAACAATATGCTAATCAGTTTTCCAATAACGATTGGTTGATTTTTCAATACTTAACAAACTATTCGAAGCCAAGTCAATTAACCATTCAGGCTTTAGCTAAGGAATGCCATGTATCCACAACAACAATCTTTCGTTTTTGTCAAAAACTTGATTTTACAGGCTTCTCAGAATTGAAAGCGAGTATGATCTATGCTCAACCTGATAAAAAACGTTTAGCAAGAGAAGATTTCAAAAAAACCTATCACCAAGTGGTAGATTATATTGATCATTATGATACGTCGCGACTTTTCAAAGCTATTAAGTCATCGGAAAAGATTTTTTTGCTCGCAAGGTCGGAGTTGGAATTGCGATTAGCCAAAGACATGCAACGCATTTTCTTTCCATTGGGGAAGGTGATTGTCATTCTACCTAGTAACCAGTCGCTGATACAACATTTGGACCAGATGTCTTCGTCAGTTTTAGTTGTGGTCAAGATAGATTCTTTAGCGGAATTTCCTTTGGTTTTAAAAAATCCACAGGAGTTGAAAAATATTTTCGTGGCACTTTTGAGTGATTTTAAAGAAGTCGCCATTTTAGCAGATGAACGTTTTTACATCCCTAATCTCTATGATGATAGTGTCATGCCCATACCGCATATCACCTCCTTTACACTAGCAGTTGAAATGCTATATTTGAAGTTACAATTAAATTGATACAATTTTACAATTACAGTAAAAACGTTCCATAATTGAACCGTTTTTCTAAACCTTCAGAAAGTCTTGTCTGAAGGTTTTTCTTGTATTATGATGATTTTGTAAGCGTAAACAGGAGGAAAACATGCTAGAAAAGAAATGGTGGCAGTCAGAGATTGTCTATCAAATTTACCCAAAAAGTTTTCAAGATTCCAATAATGATGGGATTGGAGATGTCCGTGGTATCATTAACCGCCTGGATTATTTAGCAGATTTGGGTGTAACAAGTCTTTGGATTTGTCCGATTTTTAAATCACCTATGGCAGATAATGGCTATGATATTTCAGATTATTTTGCCATTCAAGAGGACTTTGGTAGTCTGGATGATGTCAAAGAATTAATTTTACAAGCAAAAGAAAAAAACATCAAAATCCTTTTAGACTTGGTGGTCAACCATACTTCGGATGAACATGTTTGGTTTCAAGAAGCTTTGAAAAATCCTCAAAGTCCTTATCGAGACTACTACATTTTCAAGGAAGGTACTCAGAGACCAAACAACTGGCGTTCCGTCTTTGGTGGGTCTGTCTGGGAAAAACTTCCTGATGAAGAGGTTTATTACTATCACAGTTTTCATAAGAAGCAGCCCGATCTTAATTGGGGAAATCCACGATTAAGAGAAGAAATCTACCAAATGATTAACCAGTGGTTGAAGCTTGGTATTGCTGGTTTCCGTGTCGATGCAATCACCTTTATCAAGAAAGATTTGAGTTTTCAAAGCATTGAACCAGACGGTGTTGATGGTTTGGCAAAATGTACCAAGGTCAGTCGCAATCAACCTGGTATTGAAGTCTTTCTTCATGAGTTGAATGAGCGTTGTTTTGCCAAGTACGATTGTGTAACAGTAGCAGAAGCACCCGGAGTTTCCTATGATCAGCTAGATGATTTTATCGGTGACAATGGCTTTTTCTCAATGATTTTTGATTTTAAACATGTCGACTTGGACGTTAAAAGTGGTAGCGAGTGGTTTGTTCCAGTAGATTGGACGCTTTCAGACTTGTATCAATATCTAGAAGATTCTCAACTGGCCATTCAAAAAGTCGGTTGGGGTGCCCCCTTCATTGAAAATCATGACCAGAACCGTGCGGCAAGTAAATATTTAGGTCAGGCAGCTCGTAATCCTGAGGCAGTCAAGGCTTTAGCTATGCTGTATTTCTTCCTACGAGGGACGTCATTTATTTTTCAGGGTCAGGAACTTGGTTTGGTCAATTTTGAACGTCAGAGTATCGATGACTTTGATGATATTTCATCGATTGACCAGTATTATCGTGGCATGCAGGAAGGGTTGAACAAAGAGGAGGCCTTAGCGGTGATTAACTACCGCAGTCGTGATAATTCAAGGGTTCCAATGCCTTGGTCAACAGAAGGTTACATGGGCTTTTCTAAACACCAACCTTGGCTAGACTTGGCTAATCGTGATGAGAGCTTGACTGTCGCCTATCAAGAGAAGGATCCATTCAGCGTTTTGAATTTTTATAAAGACATGATTGCCTTTGCCAAAGGAGAAAATCAAGAAGTGCTAGATTATGGCACCATTTCCTTCCCAGAACGTCGGACTAAAGATGTCTTTGTTTACCGTCGGGAAAATCCTGAAAAGTCCGTCTTGTTTGTAATTAATTTAAGTGATGAACCACAAAAAGTAGCTGTAGAACACGCTGCTGGACATCTTTTGTTTGCTAACCAAGCAGAAGTGTGTATTGGAGAAGATTATATTGAAGTGAGTCCGTTTGGGGCTGTCGCTTTGGAGGAGTTAAAATGACAAATAAATATAATACTATTGCAAGAGCGATTGTTGAGGAAGTTGGAACAGATAATATTGTATCTGTGACCCACTGTGCAACACGCTTACGTTTAGTTGTTAAAGACCGCGAGAGTATTGATACAAAAGCTGTTGAAGCTATTGACGAAGTTAAAGGTACTTTCTACAATAGCGGTCAGTATCAAATCATTCTTGGTCCTGGTACGGTTAACAAGGTCTTTGAAGAGGTTGAAACCCTGAATGTATCAACGAAATCAAAAGCCCAACAAGATGCCTATGTGAAATCACAAGAAAAAGGCGTCAAGGCCTTGATGAGAACCTTAGGTGATATTTTTGTTCCGATTGTTCCAGTTATCGCAGCGACAGGTCTTTTCTTGGGACTTAAGGGTGTTGTTTTTAATGATAATATTCTAGGTTTGATGGGACTTTCAACTGAAATTTTTCCGCCTTACCTCAACCAGTTGATTAGCGTCTTGACTGATACAGCCTTTGGTTTCTTGCCAGCCTTGATTACTATGTCAGCTTTCCGTGTTTTTGGTGGAACACCCATGATTGGTTTGGTGTTAGGGTTGATGTTGGTCGCACCACAATTGCCAAATGCTTACGCCGTTGCTTCTGGTGATGCTAAAGCCATCATGGTGGGTGGTATCCTACCTGTTATGGGGGCACAAGGTTCGGTTGTGACCGCTATTTTAACAGGTCTCCTCGGCGCTAAGCTGGAGCGTAAATTGCATCAAATCATGCCAAATTCACTCGACTTGATTTTAACCCCATTTATCACGATGTTGGTCATGATTATGGTTGCTCTGATGGGGTTTGCACCAATTGTTCACTGGTTGGAAACAGGCTTGATTGCTCTTACTAAGGGACTTATGAATCTTCCTTTTGGTATTGGTGGTTTCTTTGTTGGTGCCACTTACCCATTGGCAGTTATCACAGGTTTGCACCATATGTATGTGGTCATCGAAACATCACTTCTTGCCAATACAGGTTTCAACCAATTGATCACCCTTTGTGCTATGTATGGATTTGCTAACTTGGGTGCCTGTCTTGCCTTTTACACATCAGCTAAGAGTGCTAAAGTGAAACAAACTGTTATGGGGGCTTTCATGTCACAGTTATTCGGTGTCAGTGAGCCAGTTCTCTTTGGACTTCACTTACGCTATAACTTGAAACCTCTTTATATGATGTTGATTTCATCTGGATTTGGTGCAGCTCTCCTCTCTCTTCCACATTCAATCAAACTCTTACGGCCTTGCAGTTTTACCGTCATATCTCATGTACATCTACAGCGGTCATCAACTTTTAGTTTACTTTTTTGTATCGCTTATCAGTATGGCGCTTTGCTTCTTCCTCACCAAAACATTTGCAATTCCAGAAGAAATAAAAGTGGAAGATTAAACTCGGTTATCCATTTGCAGCTCGGTTAGTTTTCTAACTGGGCTATTTTTTGCTTTTGTTTTTCGAATATTTTATAATGAATAGACGATTTTTTAAGAATAAGGAAGATAAAATGACTAAAGTACGTGGATTTGAATTAATTACAGCCTTTGAGGGACAAGTTGACCTTCTCCCTAAACGAGAAACAGCCCATGCTGCGGGTTATGATTTGAAAGTAGCAAAAGAGACTATCATCGCACCAGGTGAGATTGTGCTCGTGCCGACTGGTGTCAAGGCCTACATGCAAGATGGCGAAGTTCTCTATCTTTATGACCGCTCATCAAATCCTCGAAAAAAAGGTCTGGTTTTAATCAACTCTGTTGGTGTTATTGATGGCGACTACTATAATAACGAAGGCAATGAAGGTCACATCTTTGCTCAAATGCAAAATATCTCTGAGCAAGTTGTTCGTTTGGAAAAAGGAGACCGCATTGTTCAAGGTGTTTTTGCCCCATTCTTAGTTGTAGATGGTGATAGCGCTACTGGTTCAAGAACAGGTGGCTTTGGCAGTACAGGAAAATAGGCAAGGAGGCTTATCATCGCGAAGAAAAAATCGAATTTTGTTTGCCAAGAATGTGGCTATAACTCACCAAAATACTTAGGTCGCTGCCCCAATTGCTCAGCCTGGTCTTCATTTGTCGAAGAAGTGGAAGTTCAAGAAGTAAAAAATGCCCGCATTAGCCTGACAGGGGAAAAGACACGTCCAACCAAGTTAAAAGATGTGGATTCTATCCATTATGCCCGCACCAAAACAGACATGGATGAATTTAATCGTGTTCTAGGAGGTGGTGTTGTCCCAGGCAGTCTTGTTCTGATTGGTGGAGACCCTGGTATTGGGAAATCGACGCTCCTTTTGCAAGTATCCACTCAGCTAGCTAGTCGAGGCACAGTCCTTTACGTTTCTGGCGAAGAATCAGCTGAGCAGATTAAATTGCGCAGTGAACGTTTAGGTGATATCGACAATGAATTTTACCTCTATGCTGAGACTAATATGCAGCATATCCGCACAGAAATCGAGAAGGTTCAACCAGATTTCCTTATTATTGACTCTATTCAAACCATCATGAGTCCGGAAATTTCCAGTGTACAAGGTTCTGTTTCGCAAGTTCGTGAAGTAACGGCGGAGTTGATGAATCTAGCTAAAACCAATAATATTGCCACCTTTATTGTTGGGCATGTCACTAAAGAGGGAACGTTAGCCGGACCTCGTATGCTGGAGCATATGGTGGATACTGTGCTTTACTTTGAAGGGGAGCGACACCACACCTTTCGTATTTTGCGTGCCGTTAAAAATCGCTTTGGTTCAACTAATGAAATTGGGATTTTTGAAATGCAGTCGGGCGGTTTAATCGAAGTTATCAATCCTAGTCAGGTCTTTCTGGAAGAGCGCTTGGATGGGGCAACAGGTTCAGCTATCGTTGTCACTATGGAAGGTACCCGTCCGATTTTAGCAGAGGTTCAGGCTCTTGTGACGCCGACGGTTTTTGGAAATGCTAAACGTACGACTACGGGGCTTGATTTTAATCGAGTGAGCTTGATTATGGCTGTCCTTGAGAAACGATGTGGTTTGCTTTTGCAAAACCAGGATGCTTACCTCAAGTCAGCAGGCGGTGTTAAGTTAGATGAGCCGGCTATTGACCTGGCAGTCGCAGTAGCTATTGCTTCAAGTTACAAGGAAAAACCAACCAACCCACAAGAATCTTTCATCGGTGAAATCGGCTTGACAGGTGAGATTCGTCGTGTCACTCGTATCGAACAGCGTATCAATGAAGCGGCTAAACTAGGATTTACCAAAATCTATGTTCCTAAAAATTCACTGCAAGGTATTGATACTCCAGATAATATCCAAGTTGTAGGCGTTTCAACTGTTGGTGAAGTCTTGAAGAAAGTTTTTGCTTGATAAGAAAAAAGCCTGTTCTAAAAAGAACAGGTCATAATGTAGGTACCTCCTCAAAACGATAGGGAAATTGACTTGTAAAGCTTGATTGTACAGGAAACAAACTCTTATCAATGTTGATTTTTACTTAATGAAAATCCACATCAGACTAGGCGACACCGAGCAGGTAGAACTGAATGTCATCGTATTCAACAAACTCTGAATTTGATTTTCGAGGAGCATTAGTAACCATTCTGAAAGTTTTTTTCAAAGAAAATTAAAAAGTTGCAGAAAGTGGTCACAATGGACTTTTTCTGCAACCTAGTTGACTTTTATCAAGAATTGTAACCAAACATGATAATAAAAACTGACGCATAAGCAATTAGAGCTAATAGTACCAGATAAATCAGTAATAGCAAGATTTTTAAGGGTCTTGATAAGGCTAGTTTAGATTGATTTTTGATAAGTAAAATTCCTGTGACAGCATAGGCAAGGAATCCCACAATGACTAAAATACGAAACATCTGACCTCACTCCTATCCATACGTAGATTGCTCTTATATAGTTAGTATAACATTTTTAAGGTGTCCTGATTGGTTATAGTCTTTTGAATTACCTTTATTACATGGTCACTGTCGACTTGCCCTACTCATACTCAATAAAAATCCAAATCAGACTAGGCAACGTAGATGCAGGTGGAACTGAAGTTGATCACATCAACAAAATCTGAAATTGATTTTCAAAGAGTATAGTATTAAGTACTGTTCTGCGTCTTTTCTGTTCCTTGTTCTGAAAGTTAATTCATTTGAAGATAATTTGGTGTGGCTTGATTGTTTGATAATGCTTATTTTCTTTTTTCCATGCTATAATGGTTTTATGAAAGAAAAACGTAGAGAACAAGAAAACAATGATATGGTGTACGGTGTCCATGCTGTTATTGAAAGCCTAGAAGCCAACACGGGGAATAAACTTTATATTCAAGATGACCTCAAAGGGAAAAATGTTGATAAAATCAAAGCACTGGCAGCGGAGAAAAAGGTGTCTATTTCTTGGACCCAAAAGAAAAGCTTATCTGAGATGACAGGGGGCGCTGTTCATCAAGGTTTCGTCCTTCGTGTCTCTGAATTTGCTTATGCCGAGTTGGACGACATTCTTCAAAAAGCAGAAGCGGACGACAATCCCTTGATTTTGATTCTGGATGGTTTGACAGATCCGCACAACTTTGGGTCTATCTTACGAACAGCAGATGCTACTAAAGTGACAGGGGTTATTATTCCCAAGCACCGTGCGGTTGGGGTGACACCGGTGGTTGCCAAAACCTCTACCGGTGCGGTTCAGCATGTTCCCATTGCTCGTGTAACCAATCTTAGCCAAACCCTTGATAAGCTTAAGGAAGCTGGTTTTTGGACCTTTGGAACAGATATGAATGGTACTCCATCCCACAAATGGAATACCAGTGGCAAACTTGCTTTGATTATCGGTAATGAGGGTAAGGGGATTTCCCAAAACATCAAAAAACAAGTGGATGAAATGATTACTATCCCTATGGCAGGGCATGTGCAGAGTCTTAATGCCAGTGTCGCAGCAGCAGTACTTATGTACGAGGTTTTCCGCAATAAAATTTAAGCAATACAAGAAGGAGAAAAAATGGTAAAAAAACGTATTCTCCTAGTTGACGGTTATAATATGATTGCTTTTTGGCAGGAGACACGACAGCTTTTTAAGAAAAATCAGCTAGATGATGCTCGTAATGTGCTTTTGCGTAAGCTCAATAATTACGCCAATTTTGAAAATTTGGACATCGTTTGTGTTTTTGATGCGCAGTTTGTGCCTGGAACACGACAGCGTTACGATCAATATAGGGTTCAAGTGATTTTCACGGAGGAAGATGAGACGGCAGATAGCTATATTGAACGTTTGGCGGCAGACCTAAATAATCCCCTCAATTTAGTAGAAGTGGCAACTAGTGATTTGAACGAACAATGGACGATTTTCTCACAAGGGGCGCTTCGAGTGTCAGCGCGTGAGTTGGAAGAGCGTGTTAATATGGTCAAATCCGACTTGGATAAGATGACGCAGAGCATTGACATGAAAAAACCAAAGTTGAGACCGTGGGACGACCAGCAACTGTCCAAGTTGAAAAATCTCTTGGATGAGTTATAAATCATCTGGTTGTACGATTTCGCCAAAAATCTGAAGTAAAAATGTTTAAATTATTCAGAGGATAGTTTTTAGAACGTAGTCAAACTCTCTAAACGATAGAGACTTTCAAAATGTAAGGCTTAATTGGAAATAAGATAAACTCTTAGAAAGGTTCTTAAATGATATACTCCCCATATAGTAGACAGTGAAAAAACAAAAATTCACTCGAAACTATAAGGGGAGTTTTCCTATGTCCAAAAGAAGTCCAAAATCAGTAGAAGAAAAATTAGAAGTTGTTCGCTTACTACTTAACCAAGAACAGTCGCTTACCCAACTCAGTAAACAATATCAGGTCGATGATCAAACAATCCAGTCTTGGAAAATGAAATATGAGAA
>NZ_KB904592.1 GCF_000380145.1 Streptococcus thoraltensis DSM 12221
GAGGTTTCAGGAAACATCCTATTTTAAAGAAAAGTCTAAACATCGCTACAAGATAGAAGCTAAAAATGCGGAGCTTAAACACAGACATGGTCTTGATGTGGCTAGGGCATCAGGTCTTTTCAACATGGAGTTGCAAGCCGCCACAACCATATTTGTGGTTAATATGAAAAGGATTGTGGCTCTAATAAATCAAAAATAAGGAAAAGCAAAGAGGAATCTCCCCAATTATGAGATAGATTCCTCTTTTTTCATTTCAGTCAAACTGTAGAACTTTGACTTTTTCAGTGGGCTCGCAAATGACTCAACCCTTATCTTATTATTTTGAAGCTAATGCCCCCATTGGATCCCAAGGTTTTAAAAGAATTGGTTCTGCTTCATATGCAGTCAACTCTTCAGCTTTTAATAAATCTTTACGAACAACGATTTGGTACGTGTACTCATCCATCCAGGCATCTGAGGCAACAAAGTAACCTTTATCGCCAACTTTATCTCCCCAAGAATTTTCAACCTTCCATTTGAGAGGCTGGCCATTCTCATCTAAATCAACACCTGTTAATACCATAGCATGCGTCATGAGACTTTCGCTATAGTCCAAACGACCAGCTTTATCTTGTGTTAAGGAAATATCCATACTTGATGTAAAATCATAAGTATTTGTTGCCATAATACCAGATTGACGGTTAGAAGATTGACCAACATCTGAACCAAACCAAACTGTTTCACCAGCTTGCATTTGAGCGATAGCCAACTCTTTAAAACGTTTCATGTCAAGATTGAGATAGCGAACGTCACGACTACCGACAACATTTCCCAAAAGTTCAACCGTGTAAGATTTACCAAAAGGCTTATCCTCTGTTGGCGCATTGATAATAGAAACGTAATCATCCAATTTCAAACCAACGTATTTTTCATAAAAGGCTTGAGGGGTAATTGCCTTGTCACTGTGGTAGTTATTGTCTTTATCACGATAGGCAAAGTCAAATGAACGTGGTGGTAAACCAAGATTGACAGCAAGAAAGTTAAAGACTTCTTCCAAGAGCTCTTCTTTCTTTGCCTGAACTGTGTCAGCTGCTGCACCCTTTGAGATGAGTTCTCTTAGGATTTGCGCATCTTGACGCAAGAGTTTATTTAGGTATTGATTAAGTTCACGGCTATTGCTTGAGCTGATTGACTCTGGATAAGCCGATTTGGGAACGACACCGTATTTCTCAAAAAGAGAGACAACCATATCCCACTGTCCACCGTCTTGTTGTGGCACATCTAAGAGAAATTTTACCTTTCGACTATCCAAGTCCTGATCTGCTGTCGCAATGATATTTTCAAGGAACCAGTTTGACTTTTCGTATTTATCCCAGAAAAAGGTATGGGCCTGTGATAATTCAAAGTTTTCTAGTTTGAAATCTGAAATGAGTTTGTGACGGAAAGTGTTAAGAGCTGCAAACATCCAACAACGACCAGAAGCCTTCTGGTTTGAAACCGCATCTTTGGTAAGATCTAACGAGAAAACATAATCATTCTCAACCGTACTCTGGCGTGTTTCAAGTGCCTTCAAAAGCCCGGCGTGCGTTACGGCATTTTCTACCGCTCTCAATTTGGGATTGGCTTGATAGCGCTCAAATAACTGTTCTGTAAAATTTTTCGTTAACTCAGACATTCTATTCCTCCTGAAATCATGTTACCAAACATTATACGCTTCCAAAAATATAATTCAAGAGAAAAAAGCCCCAATTCCTTTGAACTGAGACTTGAGGTCTTAAGTATACAATACTCATCACTTGGGTGCTTTACATAATTTGTAAACCTAGCTTTCTATTTTTCACTAGAAATTGGTCGTTTAATTTCCGTTGAATGCTTCTTTGGTTATAGACTATGATGTATTGATATCAGCATGTCACAAACGACATCATATCGCATGCTACTTCCAAAACTCATCAAATACTGTTATTGGTAAGTGACGTTTGTGCATGGTTTTTTTCCACCAGTTTTCAATTTTTTCTTGAGCATCTGCGGAGACTGTCTTGCCTTCGAGATAGTCATCAATGTCGTTATAGGTCACACCTAAAGCGACTTCATCAGCGATTCCTGGCTTATTTTCTTCCAAATCTGCTGTGGGAATTTTTTCATAAAGGGCTCTGTCTGCGCCTAGTTCTGCTAAGAGCTGTTTGCCTTGGCGCTTATTCAAACGAAAGAGTGGCAAGATGTCTGCTCCACCATCGCCAAACTTAGTGAAAAATCCAGTAATATTTTCAGCAGCATGATCCGTACCGATAACTGCGCCATTGTATTGTCCTGCCACAGCATACTGTGTAATCATACGTTGGCGAGCCTTGATGTTCCCCTTATTAAAATCCGATACTGCCACACCTGCCTTGGCTAATTCTGATACTTGAGCATCGACTGCTTCCTTGATGTTAATGGTTAGATTGACATCAGGCTCGATAAAAGCAAGCGCTTTTTGAGCGTCTGCTTCATCAGCCTGAACACCGTAGGGAAGACGAATAGCGATGAATTGATAGTCTTCACTTGTTTCAGCACGCAATTCTTCAATCGCTAATTGTGCCAAACGACCAGCCAATGTAGAATCTTGACCCCCTGAAATTCCTAAAACTAAGGTCTTCAAAAATGGGTGTTTTAAAAGGTAGGCTTTCAAAAAATCTACTGAACGGCGGATTTCTTCCTTAGCATCAATTTCTGGCTTAACGCCTAATTCCTTAATAATATTTGCTTGTAAGCTCACTTAGTTGTCTCCTTTAACTTGGGTAAAGGCTGCTTTACGAACACGATCAATAAGCGCCATTTTATTGTCCCAAACATCCTTAGCAAGGTCTACTGGGTATTCTTGTGGATTAAGGACACGTTTGTACTCGTCCCACAAGTCTTCAAGTTCTTTATGGGCATACTCTCTGATTTCTTCTAAACTTGGTAAATCATAAACTAATTGACCATCTTGGAAAATATCGGTCAGTAATGGTACAGCATTAAAGTTCTTAACCGTTTTTGAAATATAGGTGTAAACAGGATGGAACATATGGATTTCGTCCATTTCAGTCACATCAACATCTGCAAAAGTGATGTAATCCCCTTCTGACTTGCCTTTTTCACGGCTAGTAATGCGCCACACTTGTTTCTTACCCGGTGTAGAGACTTTTTCGGCATTATTGGAGAGCTTGATTGTATCAACCATCTCACCATTGTCATCTTCAATAGAAACAATCTTATAAACTGCGCCAAGAGCTGGTTGGTCATAGGCGGTAATGAGTTTTGTTCCAACTCCCCAGACATCAATCTTTGCCTTTTGCATTTTCAAGTTTAGGATGGTATTTTCATCCAAATCATTTGATGCGTAGATCTTAGCCTCCGTAAAACCAGCAGCATCCAGCTGTTTACGAACCTCTTTAGAAAGGTAAGCCATATCACCAGAATCCAAGCGAACCCCTTGGAAATTAATCTTATCGCCAAATTCTTTAGCAACCTTAATAGCTGCTGGAACACCAATTTTTAAGGTATCATATGTATCAACCAAGAAAACACAATTGCGGTGAGTTTGCGCATAGGCTTTAAAGGCATCATAATCATTACCATATGCTTGAACCATAGCGTGAGCATGAGTTCCTGAAACTGGGATTCCAAAAATCTTACCAGCACGCACATTTGAAGTGGCATCTGCACCGCCAATTACGGCTGCGCGTGTTCCCCAAATAGCCGCATCCATTTCTTGAGCACGGCGAGTTCCAAATTCAAGAAGAGGTTCATCTGCAATAACTCCCTTAATACGAGCTGCTTTTGTTGCAATCAATGTTTGGAAGTTAACAATATTCAAAAGAGCTGTCTCAACCAACTGACACTGCGCCAATGGTCCCTCTACTTGAACTAGTGGTTCATTGGCAAATACCAAGTCTCCTTCACGCGCTGACTTAACCGAAAGTTCTAATTTAAAATCTTTTAGGTAAGCTAAGAAATCTTCTGGATAACCTTCCTCACGAAGATAGGCAATATCTGTTTCTGTAAAGCGTAATTGTTTCAAGTAGGACACGATACGTTCCAAGCCTGCAAAAACAGCAAAGCCATTTTCAAAAGGTAACTTACGGAAGAAAAGCTCAAAAACAGCATGTTTATCGTGGATGCCTTGCTTGAAATAAACCTGCATCATATTGATCTGGTAGAGGTCTGTATGTAGTGTTAGACTATCATCGTTATAATTCATTTTCTTGTTTCCTTTGTTCTTGATCAAAGTCTTCTGTTACCTTTAATATCAAAAGTTCAGGACTTCTAACCTTGTTGACTATTATAGCACATACACTAGTTTTAGGAAATAATTGACACTTCATATTGTGAATATCATAACATTTTTTAAATAAGAAAGCTCTATAGTCAAATGAATGAGCTTTCAGACAAGGAACAAAAAAAGACGCCGAA
Organism: Streptococcus thoraltensis DSM 12221; assembly: GCF_000380145.1. Taxonomy (GTDB): domain Bacteria; phylum Bacillota; class Bacilli; order Lactobacillales; family Streptococcaceae; genus Streptococcus; species Streptococcus thoraltensis. The sequence continues at coordinate 4,417 of NZ_KB904592.1, forward strand.
CAATACTTGAGTAGGGCAAGTTGAAAGCGACAAGGTATCAACCTTAATTCAAAAGTCTATATCATTTCTGTAGTGGGTAAGTTCCCATCGGAGATTATGGAGTCTTTTTGAATGTAGAAAAAGAGTCAAGACTGCCGTCCTGACTCTACTAGGCTTCATTTTCTACGATATATTGATAAACTTCCTGCCCCGCAATAGCACCATCGCCAACAGCTGTTGTAATTTGACGTAGGTGTTTTTGACGGATGTCTCCGATAGCAAAAATACCGGGAATGTTGGTTCTCATGTGATCATCCGTCACGACCCAGCCGTCTTGGTCTGTGATGCCCAAATCACGGAAGAAATCAGAGACAGGGTCAAGTCCAACATAGACAAAGACACCGCCGAACGCGTGGTTGCTAACTTCATTTGTTTTGACATTCTTGATGTCGACATTGGTAACTTTCGTATCGTTACCTTTAATCTCGCCAACGACTGAATCCCAAATGAAGGAAACTTTATCGTTAGCAAAAGCACGATCCTGTAAAATCTTCTGGGCACGCAATTCGTCACGACGATGCACAATTGTAACAGAATTAGCAAAACGTGTTAGAAATAACCCTTCTTCAATGGCTGAATCGCCACCTCCGACAACAAGTAAATCTTGGTTTCTGAAAAAAGCACCGTCACAAACAGCACAGTAAGAAACACCACGACTATTGTATTCATTTTCTCCAGCTACCCCAATTTGGCGATGCTTAGCCCCTGTCGCGATGATAACTGTTTTTGTTTCGTAGGACTCATCATCTGTGCGAACAATTTTGTAATCCCCCTTATCTTCGATACCAGTAACGATACCATAAAGGTTTTCAACACCAAGTTTTTCAAGAGGTTCAAACATTTTCATTGATAGTTCGGGACCACTGATTAGTTCAAAGCCTGGGTAATTCTCAACATCAGCTGTATTATTCATTTGTCCACCTGGGGCTCCCTGCTCCAAGGTTGCCACTTTCAGATTTGAACGGGCTGCATATAGTGCCGCAGTCATACCTGCAGGACCAGCTCCAATCACAATTGTATCGTACATGCTTTCTCCTTTTTAATCTACATTTGTAGTCAAATTTTAACAATTCTTCTCCTAATTAGCAATTATTAAGACTTAAGAACCAGTAACAAAGCCATAAATGCGAATGAAAAAATAGGAATTGTCAAAATGCAAATCATTAAGATGTCATAAAGAACTTCTTGTCGTTCTCTTGCAGTTTTATCTACTTTTTTATAGGCTCTACTCACCATGTAAGCCAGACCAGCTATAAATACAAATATGGTTGCCAGTAAGAGTCCTTGTAAATAAAATGAAACTAAAGTGTGTAACATGCGCCTACCTTCTCTGCCTTGAATCATGAATGGCTCTACCAATTTCTTATACTCTTTAAAAATCAAATTGAGACCTTGTTGACTTGATTTGATGAACGCCAATTGTCTCCTTATCAGCCTTGCTAGTCTGATTTTCATTGAATACTATAGTCTTTTGAATTAAGGTTGATACCTCATCACTTCCGACTTGCCCTACTAAAGTACTGTTCACGTCTTTTTCTGTTCTTTGGCTCAAAGTTAATGCATTTGACTATATTGATAATAATGCCAAAACAAACTCAGCCAGACTATCTAGCTGAGTTTTTCTCCATTATATCAAAGATATGATTTTTTGTAACTAGCGAAAAATTCTTTCGTACGGTCTTCCTTAGGATGGTGGATAACCTGCTCAGGCGTTCCTTGTTCTAAAATCTTTCCTTTCTCAAGAAAGAGAACCTTATCCGCTACTTGAGCGACAAAATTCATATCATGGCTCACCAGTACCATGGTCTGACCAGCCTTGGCAGCATCTGCGATTGATTTTTCAACTTCACCAACAAGTTCTGGGTCAAGAGCTGATGTCGGCTCATCAAGTAAGAGTACATCTGGTTTCATGGCTAAAGCACGAGCCAAGGCAACACGTTGTTTTTGCCCACCTGATAAGTGGCGAGGGTAGTGGTTTTCTCTATCTGAAAGACCCACCTTAGCCAATTCTTCTTTAGCAATTTTAGTCGCTTCAGCATCTGGCAATTGTTTAACAACTTTCAAACCCTCTTTAACATTTCCAAGAGCGGTACGGCGCTCAAAAAGATTAAACTGTTGGAAAACCATGGCTAATTTACGACGGAGGGTCAAAATTTCCTCAGTTGAGATTGTCTTAAAATCAACCTTGAAGCCATCAATGTCAATACTGCCTGAATCAGCTTTTTCAAGGTAATTCAGACTACGTAAAAAGGTGGATTTTCCTGCGCCTGAAGCACCAACAAGCGCTACTACTTCACCTTTTTGAATGTCTAAATCTAAACCATCAAGGACTTTTTGTCCTGAGAATTCTTTGGTTAAATGACGAATTGAAATCATTAGCGACCTCCCATTTCAAGTGATTCTTGTACTGCTTCTGGTGAAGAAATCGCCATACGTCTCTCAATGAAAAGTCCTAGATTTTCAATTAAGAAACTAATACCCCAGTAAATAAGTGATACGGAGATAAAGCGCTCAAAGTAACGATAATCACTACCACCAAGGATTTGCGCCTGAGCATACATCTCGACAATCCCAGCATTAAACGCAAGTGATGTCCCCTTAGTCAAGCCAATCAAACTGTTAATTAAGGTCGGTGTGGCAACTACAGCTGCATTAGGGATGATTACTCGACGATAAATTTGTCTATTTGTCATCCCCAAGCTTTTAGCTGCTTCAATCTCTCCAGAATTAACTGACTGAATAGCCGCACGAATCGTTTCACTGGCATAGGCCGCTTCATTAAAGGCAAAGGCAGTGATAGCGAATACTGATGCAGGAATGGCATTGATATTCATATCTAAGCCAGTTTTTTGGTTAATTGCCTTGAGTAAAAGCGGAATACCATAGTAACTAAGCATTAACTGAACCAAAATCGGTGTCCCACGCAAGAAACTCACAAAGAAAGCTTGGATAGGATAAATCACTTTCACACGATTGATTTTAACAACCGCAAATAAAAGGGCAAGGATAAGTCCAGCTACGGCACCTGCCAAGGTTAATCCAATCGTCAATGGGAGATGTTCTAAAATTGATGGAATGGCGTCAAAAACAGCTCGCCATGAAAAGAGTTTGCCAGCTGGTAATTTTTCCACAAAACTTTCATACCAACCCGCTGCTAAAATTAATGGTGTCATAATCTTTTCCTTTTAATCGATAACCTTCTATTTGTCCATTCTATCACTGACTATCCAGCCTGTAAAATAGGAGGTTTTAAAGAGGTGATAAGATTTACCTATCACCTCTTATCGTTTTTCTATCTCTACTCTTAGCGACTATTATTTGCTTTTCGTACTAAAATCACCGCCAAAGTATTTTTGACTGAGTTTGCTTAATGTTCCATTTTTTTGAAGCACTTTGATACGTTTATTGACAAATTTTTGCAAAGCTTTGCCTTCCTTATCTCTAGGAAATAGTAGAAATTCTAAACCGTCTTTATCTGTTCCTAACTTATCTTCGACATCTGTAACTGTCAAAGATAGTCCTTGATCTTTGATGACTGTTTTTAAGGAAATCGCATCGTAAATAAGAAAATCTACTTTACCATTCTCAATATTTTGCAGGCGCTGAGGCAAGGTAACTGTATTAGCTACGTATTTAATATCAATAGGTTTTTTATCGCTATGTTGTTTATTCCAATTTTCTAAAATTTGAGCATAATTTGCCCCTGCATAAACCTCAACAGATTTTCCTGAAACAGCGCTTAAAGAATCAAAATTTTCCCCATCTTTGGCAGCAATCGCATAATTTGACTTAGAAATTGGATCAGAAAAAAGGTATTTTTCTGCTCTCTCTTCGTTGTAATTAAAGTTATTGGCAGCCATTTGGTAGCGTCCTGCATCTAAACCCGTTAAGATTGATGAAAAAGGGATTGTTTTAAAGGTAACGTCATATTTTTTTGAGCCCTTGAAAATTGCCTCAACAACTTCAATGTCATATCCTTTGAATTTCCCTTTTTCTTTATAAGTGAAGGGTTTGGTATCAGAATCCGTGGGTACAGTCACAACCGTCTGCTTATCCGCATATGCCTTAGATGATAGCAGTAACACTCCCAAACTAACCACTAAAATAAGAGCCTTTTTCCACTTCATAAACTTCTCCTTTTTTTGAAAAAATATGAATTTAGTCTACCACCATTTTTGAAAACTGGCTAATAGCTATTTTGTATTAAGACTTATAAAAAATAAAAGTCTGCGAAACAATCAGAAAAAAACTGTATCAAAGTCCTGTTCGAAATGGTGACAACATTTAAAACTTTAATCATTTGAAATATGGCAGGGAGACGGATGATATTTAATTTTTAGCTGTTTTTCCAAGATTTCTGGAAGTTTTTTGTTTTTGACAATAAAGAAAAAGGTTGAAGAAAAAGTCCAGTTTGGACATCTTTCATCAACCTGAGCTGGATCAAAATCCAATTTTGCTTACTGATTAAAAGGTTTGTTTTCTAGCTTTACGATCAGCACGACCACGTGCTCTATTAGCAGCGCGACGTTCTTTTTTGCGTTTTTCATCAACAGCCCACTGAATTTTCTTCTTATAGCCTGGTTTCACTTTCTTCTTTTTCTTCTTAACCAAGCCAATCATCTCAGTGTCTAATTTCTGATAGGCTTTTTCGCGTTGATGACGGCGATCACGGTCATGGGTGTCTTGGATTTCACCATTTTTCAAGACTTTTGGTTCAAAAGCAATCCCCATTTTTTCCAACTCACGAATATCAGAATCGTCACTTGGCTGATAAAGCGTGATAGCTATTCCAGATAAGCCATTACGTCCCGTACGTCCTACACGGTGGACGAAAAAGGATAAATCTTGCGGAATAGCATCATTAATCACATGACTGACCCCTTCAATGTCGATACCTCGTGCAGCCAAATCTGTCGCAACGATATACTCGAAATCTAAGTTTTTCACTTGGTTCATGATACGTTTACGTTCACGAGGGGGAATACCGCCGTGGATTTTGGCAACCTTTAAGCCATTAGCTAGCAAATAAGAATGCAACTCATCCGCACGCTCTTTGGTATTGACGAAAATCATGGCTATGTAGGGGTTGATGACTTTTGATAAATTCAAAATTTGTGTGTTTTTATCTTTTCCTTTTGTTGAAATCAGCCAGTTATCAATCGTATCAGAGATAACTGTGCTTGTTTTGATTTGTTCCAGAACTGGATTGGTCAAGTATTTCTTAAGGAAAGGCTGTAATTTTTGGGGAATGGTTGCTGAGAAAACCAGCATTTGAACATTTTTAGAAAGACTGGCAGCAATCTTATCGACGGTATCAAGAAATCCCATGTCCATGGTCATATCGGCTTCATCAACGACAAAAGTGTGAGCCTTGTAAATTTCCAAGTCTCCGGATTTAATCAAGTCATAGACACGACCTGGCGTTCCGATAACAATATGTGGCTGTGCCGTTTTTAAACGTTCAATTTGACGCAGTTTATCCGTACCGCCCACATAGTTTACCACGCGAATTTCCTTCTCGGAATGTGCCGCAATTTGTTTAGTCGCTTGGTAAATTTGCGTAGCCAACTCGCGACTAGGTGCCGTAATAACCACTTGAACTTCTGACTTTTCTTCATCCAATTTTTCAAAAATGGGTAACAAGAAAGTATGAGTCTTACCTGAACCTGTTTTTGATTCTCCGACCAAATCACGACCTGAACGAACGATTGGAATTAACTTTTGTTGTACTGCTGTTGGTTCTTTAAATCCAATCTCATCTAAAGCTGATTGGATATACGTTTTAAAATTAAAATCTTTAAAGGACATAATGCCTCCTTTTCTTATGACTATTATAACATAATAAAAGCAAGGGAAAATCTCCCTTGCCCTGAGATTATAAATAAAGTAGTGCTAGTGTCAGCAAACTTGAAACAAAGGCTACCGACCACATAAAGCCATCAACCTTCCATTCGCTCCAACGCTCACCTTTTCCTGATAGACCACCTAACTCCAGATGGTGATGAAAAGGTGTCATTCGGAAAATGCGACGACCTTCACCATACTTTTTCTTAGTTATTTTAAAATAGGTCACTTGCAACATGACTGATGCCGTCTCAAAAACATAGACTAGGCCGATAAGTAAAAGTGTCCACTCTTGTCTAAGGGCAATGGAAATAGCTGCTAGCATGGCTCCAAGTGCTAATGAACCAACATCCCCCATGAAAACCTGAGCTGGTTTTTTATTGAAAACAAAGAAACCAAGAAGGGCACCAATCATTGATGTGATAATAAGCAAAATATCAAATTGTTTTTGAACAAAAGCAATGACACCATAAGTTGCCAAGCTGATAACAACAGAAATTGAAGCGAGACCGTCAATTCCGTCTGTTAGGTTGACTGCATTCGAAAAACCAACAACCCAAAAAATGACAAAGGCTACATAGAAAACGCCTAGAGGAAGTTCCCAACCTAAGATATTCAAACTTGTAATGCCACTTGGGCGAACGTGCACAAAATGAAAAAGCAAACCAGCAACAATCTGAAGAGTCATCTTTTGCCAAGGCGTTAGACCTTCATTGATTTGTTTAAAGATTTTCAAGAAATCATCCAAGAAACCAATGACACCATAGATTAGAACAACAGATAAAATACCAACTGTTGCCCCGATTGCTGCGCCTTGATTGATTTGGTTAATAAGTCCAAAAATAAGACTTACAAGAAGACTAACTGTTAAAAAAACAGTTCCTCCCATAGTTGGTGTGCCAGCTTTTGCTAGATGTTGCTTGACATCTTCGTGCATTTGCTGTCCACCAATTTTTTTCATCTGATAATAGCGAATAAAGAAGGGCATAGCGATAATCGTTAAGACAAAGCTTACGATACCGACTATTATACTGATTAACATGTTACTCTCCTAATGTAATTTTTATATTTTTCTTTTTCCCAAACGGTGTGCCGACATCCGTATTTTGTTTGACGACCTTTCCAGAGCCCTTAATCGTAATACTCAAGTCATTCCACTTGGCAAAGGCTTGGACATTGCGCTTGCTCCAACCATACATGTCTGGCATTTCTTCAACTTTTCCAGCTTGAACGAGGATTTGTTGATTGGCTTTTAGTTTCGTACCTTTTGTTACAGACATTTTGGTCACTTTCGCACCATCTCCAACGATGATTGGATGTACAAGGTTTTTACGCAAGGTATCAACTGCTTGTGAAGTTGATTTGCCAACAAAATCCGGAATTTCATAAGTTGTTTCACTGCGTTTTTCTTTGGCAGCTACTGAAGTGAGTAATTGATCCTGCATAGTCATGGCTTCTTGGAGAACTGGATTAAAAATAGTTCGCCACTCTAAACCTTCCCAACTGCCCGGTTGTTGTATGGTAACATACATGGTGAAGATTGGTTTTTCAGCAGGAATCATAGCCACTACGGATTGGATGTAATCTCGATCACCAGTGAGGTAACCAGAACCGTCATCCTTGGCAATCTGTGCGGTTCCGGATTTAACTGCGATAGATTCGTTACCGACCTGAATAATTGGCTCTCCGAGCCAGTTTGCATATAAGGTACCATAATAGGGTGTGGTTCCAACCGCAACCATATGTTCTCGAGTTTCCTTAGCAGCTTTTTTACTAACCGGTTTTCCAACAATCTCAGGCTTAGATACACGACTGGTACTGTCATTATGGTTAACCACTTGGCTGATAAATTGTGGCTCTAACATTTCACCGTCATTAGAAATCCCACTAAAGGCTCGTAACATTTGCGACTGTGTTACCGCAATCCCCTGACCAAAGGCACTGGTTGCGATATTAACACTATTATTAGAAATGACCCCAGCTGATTCAGATCCCATACCGAAGTAGGTCGGCTCACCAAATTTGAATCTTGTCAGGTAATCACGCCATTTGGCATTTCCCATCTTCTGCTCCAAGAGGGTCATCCCTACGTTACTTGAATAGGCGAATCCTTGAGCAAATGTCATCGTTTGAATGCCAGCTGTACCATTATTGACTGACCAGTCATTAACAACTATGCCAGATAGATTCAAGCCCGAGTTGGTGAAATACTGATTGGGTTTGAATTTTTTATCATCAATGGCTGACGCTAGGGTCATGACTTTCATGGTAGAACCAGGCTCATAATTGGTTTGATAGAGCATGTTTTGCCATGAGAAATTTTTGTCGTCAAGACCATCAAGTGTATCAGAATTGAAGCTTGGACGTTGCGTTGTCGCTAGGATTTCACCCGTTTGTGAATTGACAATGGTCGCGCTAGCAAATTTTCCCTTTGCTTCTGCTTGGAAAGCATCCATCTGAGTTTCTAAGTAAGTTTGTAAAGGAGCTGATAAGGTGGTGTAGACATCACGTCCATCAGCGGCTTTTTTGACAACATGTTGTGTTCCAAGAAGGATGTTACCGTTACGGTCTTTTTCATATTCAACGGTGCCGTCTTTACCAGATAAAACATCGTCCAAAGAAGCTTCAACCCCGGTAACTCCAGACAGAATGGTTGAGCCATCTTTTTCTACATGAGGTTGTGCCAGACCGATAAATTGTGAGGCAAACACACCATTTGGATACATCCGGCTAGTGCTTGTGTCGAAAGAAATGCCCTTAATTTTTTCTTTTTCGATGGCATCCTTTAAAGCACTCATCTTACTGTAGCTGAGATTGGAGCCTTTAGTACCAAATGAAACTTGAGTTAGTTTCTGTTGTTTGAGTTGACTGATGACATATTTTTTTTTCATCCCCAGCTGATTGCTAAATATTTCAGCAACTTTATCAAACTGGGAAGGCTGTACATACAGTTTTTCTTGATCAGCATTGACATACGTTTTATCAATTATGGCATAAACACTATAGGTCGTTGAATTTTCCGCAATGACGTTACCATTGCGGTCGAAAATACTGCCTCGTCTTGCCTGCAAGGTTGATCTGGTATTGTAGACAGCTTTGGCGCCTTCTGACAAATCGACTCCAAATTTACTGTCTGTGCCAACAATAACGGCAAAGTTGATGACAAAGACAAAAAAGATGAACACTGTAAGGATCATCAAGTTTTGGCCAGCATAGCGCCTATTCTCTTCTGGGTGTTCTTTTCTAATCTTGACAACATAGTCAAGAAAGAGCTTTCGAAGTTTACTCATTCCTACTCCACATTTTGAATATTGTCATTTTGAATGGTTAGACCAGCTTTTTTGGCAATTTCAGAAATACGATCATAACGGCTCAATTCATTAACTTCTTGCTTAGCATCATTTAAGTCTGTTTGAGCATCGTTAATTTCAACATTCCAATGATTGATTTCTTGTTGCACCTGCATATTACGACTTTGCAAATAGATAATGCTAATGGCCATAAAAATTGCTGTAATCACGATGGCTCCATAAAAAGCCTTTTCGATACGTGTAAACGTACGAATCCTTTTTTGCAGGGCTTGCGTAAGCACCTCGCGTTTGCTTTCGTTTGGCATATTTATTTCCTAACTTTTTTTGCCACTCGCAACTTGGCTGAGTGGGCACGATTATTAGCTTCTAATTCTTCTTGACTGGGTAAAATCGGCTTGCGGTTAACCAGCTCCATTTTAGGTTGCAAGTCATCTGGGATAAATGGTAAACCTTTTGGTACTTCCACTGTTGAGGCTTCTTTAAAGAGTTGTTTCGCTAGGCGATCCTCCAAAGAATGAAAGGTAATCACAGAGATTCGTCCATCGACAGCTAGTAAATCGATGGCTTCTTGGATAGAATCATCAGCTGCGCCTAATTCATCGTTGACCTCAATACGGATGGCTTGGAAAATCTGTTTAGCCGGATGACCTTTTTTCTTTAGCTCTTTAACTGGTTTAGCAGATTTAATCAGCTCTGCTAACTCGGTTGTTGTCTCAATAGGCTTGACTTGACGCGCCTGTTCAATTTTACGAGCAATCTGTTTAGAGAATTTATCCTCACCATACTTAAAGAAGATACGCACTAAGTCATGATAATCATAGGTGTTTACAACATCATATGCACTTAGCTCTGCCTGACGGTTCATTCGCATATCAAGGGGAGCATCCTGCTTGTAAGAAAAACCACGCTCACGCTCATCTAATTGGGGGCTTGAGACGCCCAAATCATACAAAATCCCATCAATCTCGGTCACCCCTAGTTGCCCCAGGTTAGACTTCAAATGACGGAAATTATCTTTGATGAAGGTAACCATTCCCTTGTCAATATAGTCTTTTAGTTTTACTTGGGCATTATCAATAGCTGTCTGATCCTGATCAAAACAGTAGAGGTGCCCTTTCTCGTTTAATTGGGATAAAAGATAGGACGAGTGTCCTGCGCCACCTAGGGTCGCATCCACATATATTCCGTCTGGCTTGATATTAAGCATATCAACAGTTTCGTGCAAAAGCACTGTTACATGATGAAAGTCTTTAGTCATAACGTTTATTATATCATAAATGAATCTTGCTTGCCTTAAATGTGCAGACTGCGTGAAATCGCTAGGTTTTCAATAGAGAATTCTAGTTTCCAGTAGTTTCTTCTTGAACTAGGAAAGTCTATCCAACAAGTCCCTAACTTCTTCTTTCAAAGAACTTATCTGTTCAGAAACTGCCGATATTTCCTTTCCAACTTTCCAATCGGTAAAGAAATTGTCTGCCCAAACATCCCAAAACCTATCGCTTTTTGAATCAGAAATATCAGTAATCAAGCCAAGTTCAACATCAGTGAGTTTTTCTTGAGCTATTTGTTTTAACTGATTTAATCCTTCTAATTTCTGATTAAATTTAGTGATTTTATCCCGTTTGACAGCGCTCATAAAAGCATTTCCAACAAACAAGTCCACAAGATTCCAATCATCGAGATTTTCGAGTTCACTTTGACAATCTTCAATCGCGCTTAATAAATTTCTTAAAGCTTCTTTGGCTTCGTCTTTCTGATTATTCATAAAATCTCCTCTAGAATAATTTATTCTCTAATTTGACCCTGCCCATTGATGTAGAATTTTGTTGAGGTTAAGGCTTCTAGCCCCATTGGCCCACGTGCATGCATTTTTTGTGTCGAAATCCCAATTTCAGCACCCAATCCAAAAACAAAACCATCTGTAAAGCGGGTTGAAGCATTGACATAGACAGCTGCTGCATCAATACTATCTTGGAATTGTTCTGCTCTGCTAATATCCTGGGTCACAATAGCCTCTGAGTGATGGGTTGTGTAACGGTTTATCCAGTCCAGCGCCTCTTCAAAATGATTAACCACTTTAATCGACATGATGTAATCTAGAAACTCTGTCGCAAAATCTGCTTCTGTCGCTTCTACAGGATTTTTCAAATAGGGCATTGCAGCTGCATCTGCTCTAAATTCAACGCTTTGTTTACCAGCTAATGCTGCTTCTAACTTTGGTAAAAAGTCTGCAGCTACGGAGCGATGGACAACAAGGCTTTCCGCCGCATTACAAACGCTTGGTCGCGAGGTTTTAGCATTGATTACGATTTTAGTCGCCATATCTAAATCAGCATACTTATCCACATAGATATGAACATTGCCGACTCCTGTTTCAATAACTGGAACCTTGGCTTTTTCTTTAACCGTTTGGATAAGACGTGCGCCACCACGTGGAATGAGAACATCAACGTAATCAGTCGCCACCATCAATTCTTCTGCCACGGCATGCGTGGTGTCTTCTACTAGCTGGACAAAGTTGGGATTGTAACCTGCATCCTGGATAACCTGACGTGCCACCTGAATAAGAGCTTTATTAGAGTTTATAGCATCCTTACCACCACGCAAAATAATAGCATTGTTGGTCTTTAGAGCTAGGCTAAAGGCATCGATGGAGACATTAGGGCGACTTTCAAAAATCATGGCAAGCACCCCAAGCGGAACTCGTTTTTGAACGATTTTCAAACCGTCTAAGTTAGTATAACCACGCACAACTTGTCCGACAGGATCCAACAAATCTGCCACTTGCCCTACGCCTTCTGCAATGGTATTGATGCGTTCTTCTGTTAGACGCAGACGATCGACCATGACGGCTGAAATCCCATGGTCCGCTGCAGCTGCTACGTCTTTGGCATTGGCTTCCAAAATCATTTCCTTGGAGGTTACCAAAGCATCAGCCAGAGCTACGAGCAGTTGATTTTTATCAACAGTTGACAAAGATGCTAAATCACGACTAGCTATTTTTGCTTGTTTTCCAAGTGTTTCAATTATTGACATAAGCTTTTCCTACTTTTCTTGTTTAAAGAGGGTACCGATGATTTGACCATCGAGTACTCTGAGAATATCTCTTGGGTTTTCGCCATTCATCAAGACCATGGCACCATCATGGTCAAACATCATTTGTGCTGACTGGATTTTACTGAGCATACCGCCAGTTCCAAACTTGGAACCAGCACCTCCAGCTGATTGTAAAATTTCTTCAGTAATCTCAGTCACATTTGTTCTTAGAACGGCATCATCATAAATGGTTGGATTTTTATCAAAAAGACCGTCGATGTCTGATAACATGATCAGTAAATCTGCTTTGACAATCTCTGCCACGACAGCTGACAAGCGGTCGTTATCACCAAACTTAGTGGCATGATCCATTTCATCAACGCTGACAGCATCATTTTCATTGACGATAGGGATAATTCCCAGATTTAGAAGGCTCTCAAAGGCATTGGTTACATTCTCCAAGCTTTCGGGAAATTCAACCACATCGCGCGTCAACAGAATTTGAGACACATTGGTTTGATAATGGGAGAAAATCTGAGCGTAGAGACTCATCATCGCTACCTGACCAACACTTGAGACAGCCTGTTGTTTTGACAATTCTTGTGGGCGTCTATCCATGTCAAGAAGGTTTAAGCCAAAGCCCATGGCACCGGATGACACCAAGACGACTTCTAATTCCTTATTGCGGAGACTGGCAATGACAAAAGCCAGTTGATCAATTTTTTCTAAATTTATTTTTCCGTTTGGCAGAACTAAAGAACTCGTTCCTATTTTGATAACCAAACGTTTTACCTTACTAAATTCTCGCTTCATAGGCAAATTATACCATTATCGATAAAATACTTCACTATCAAACCTTATCAAAATCATTAAACGTAATGCCTTTGGAGTTCGCAACTTTGATAACTTTAAAACGAGAATTCTTATTGCTTTGAACATCAAAAAGGAGAGAAACAAATTGATTCTCTCCAGATGTTAGCTTTTCATCTACCCACTACAGTTGACAATGAGCCTAAATAAGAAGAGTTAGAAAAGCCACCAACCCTTCTTTTATTCCATAAACCATGCTTAACAAATTCAATTAAACTTATTCCCACTTCTATTACAATGGACTTTTTAAGATAACCCCACTGCAAATGGCTTACCTATAAAGATTTTAAAATCATACTATTTGGTTAACTTTCATAAGTTTGTCAGTATTAGATGATGTGTCAACTAGTCAAACCGCTTCTCATACCGCCAATTAAAGAGCCACTGTAAATTAATCGTCGGTTTGGGCTGTCTCTTGATAAAAGGTTCCAAAAATGAATCAATATCTCTCCATACTTCATCAACATTGACAGAACTAAATTCTTTTTCATTAGGTTTAGTAAATGTTCCTTTATCCGTTCCAATGCCAGTGAACTTATGACTGGCTGATGAAAAAAAATACGTTTTTTCTTTTTTACTCCTATAAACAATAGAATCCGAAAACCTTTGCAAATACTCTTTTTTAGAATAAATAATAGGTGATTCATAGGTATCATAAGAATAGCCAATACCCTTTGGCTTCTCTAGAAAATCAAGTTCCTCTAAGATAAGAAAAGGGACTGGATGTTTGTCTTTGGCATGGGGCATACGCTGGGCATAGTAAACCGTATACTTAGCCAGGTTTTCTTCCACAAAAATAGTTCCAACCATATAGACTACTGACAGCACAATCAGAATAATAAATAGTTTCTTTTTCATAAAATCCATATTTGTTTCAATATTTTATATCAATATTCCAACAACTCTGTCGAGCTAATCTGTTCCATCTCATCAAATTGACTTTGATAAATCATATTAAACAGCCACTGTAAGTTAACCTTAGGTTTTACTTGATACTTAATAATAGGACTCAATACTTGGTGTATCAGATAATTAGAGTCTTTTTGGGTTTTATCTGATGTATTATCCTCCCAAGTTTCTCGTTTTTTATCCCATTTGCGTGTATTACTTGAAAATACAAAATTACCTGTCCGTGACGAATAAGAATACTCATTTGAATTAGTAGTGGTATTATCCAAAGAATATCGTAGTGTGATTATTCTTTTGTCTCTGAACTCATAATCATATTCTACAATATAACCATCATTTTTTATTAAAGTGTTATTCCCATCTAGATTAACACGCAGTCCTTTGCCTTTTGGAATACGAATTTGGTCTAAATATTTGATAGTCATCACTAATTCCGGATTAGTGCCTTTGGCATGAGGCATATGATGGGCATAATAGACTGAATGACTAGCTATATTAAACCATAAGTAAATAAATAGAACTAGCGAACAAGATAATAAAACAATCGTAGAAATAATGATTGTGGTCATTTTCGTCATTACTATCGTCTCCTTTAAATATTTGACTATTATCCCCACAATTCATAAAGCTGCTTAACTTAAATTAATCAAACCGCTTCTCATACCGCCAATTAAAGAGCCACTGTAAATTAATCGTCGGTTTCGGCTGTCTCTTGATAAAAGGTTCCAAAAATGAATCAATATCTCTCCATACTTCAGCAACATTGACAGATCTAAATTCTTTTTCATTAGGATCCGTAAAATTACCATTTTCAGTTCCAACACCAGTAAATTTATGAGTGTCTGATGAAAAATTGTATCTGTTCCCATCAACACTTCTATATTTAATAGAATCTGAAAACATTTGCAAATACTCTTTATCAGAGTAAATAATGTGCGATTCATATAGATCATAAGAATAACCAATATTTTTTGGTTTTTCTAAGAAATAGAGTTCCTCTAAAACAAGAAAGGGGAGAGGATGTTTGTCTTTGGCATGGGGCATTCGCTGAGCATAATAAACCGTATACTTAGCTAGGTTCTCCTCCACAAAAATAGTCCCAACCATGTATAATAATGTCAATGATACCAATACAAGCCAAATTTTCAATAATTTTTTTATCATTTACGTTTTCTCCTCCTAGACATACGTTTCTGGGGTCTTGAGACTTTAGGAATAACCCTTCTAAGCACACTGGTCGCTCTTATCATAGAACGTTTAACCGCTCTTCTAATAATGGGGGATAGCCTTCTAGTTGGCTTGGTTTTGGGTTTATATGCAGGCCTATATTTTTTCTTACTTGCTCTAGACTTTGATTTATTTACTTTAGGGAAAATCTTCTGTAGAAATTTCTTATTAACTTGTCTTCTTTTCTCTTGTAATTTTTTATGTTTTAAATCTTGCTTCTTTCGATGATTATTAACCTTAATCAATATTTTCTTCCCTTTTTTGACAAGTCTTTTTCCAGTAAACTACATCGTTTAATAGCGTAACAATTCTGTAGAACTAATATTCTCCGTCTCATCAAATTGACCTTGGTAAATCATATTAAATAACCACTGTAAGTTAACCTTAGGTTTTACTTGATACTTAATAATAGGGGGCAATACTTGATTTAGCAAATAATCAGATTCTTCTGTTGTTTTTTTAGACGTACTATCCAACCATGTCTCTTGTTTCTTATCCCATTTATCAGTATTTCTTGAAAATACAAAATTACCTGTTCGTGATGAATAAGAATACTCATTTGAATTAGTAGTGGTATTATCCAAAGAATATCGTAGTGTGAGTATTCTTTTGTCTTTGAACTCATAATCATATTCTACAATATAACCATACTTTTTTATTAGAGTGTTATTCCCATCTAGATTAAGACGTATTCCTTCATCTTTTGGAATACGAATTTGGTCTAAATATTTGATAGTCATCACTAATTCCGGATTAGTACCTTTGGCACGGGGCATATGATGGGCATAATAGACTGAATGACTAGCTATATTAAACCATAAGTAAATAAAGGATGATAATAAAATAATCGGAAACGAAATCACTGAAAAGATTATTGGTTTGGTTGTCATAATTAATGTCGCCTCCTTTTAGTTGAACGACGAGGAAAACTATTCCTCTTTCTTGTTGGTGGAAAAATTTTATGGTAAACCTTTTTAGCTAGCTGAAGTGGTCTGGCAACTCTATTTATGTAAATATTTTTAGCTATTGTTTTAGGTTTTATTTTACTTACACTGCGATAAAACTTTTTAGCTAGCTGAAGCGGTCTGGCAACTCTATTTATATAAATGTTTTTAGCTATTGTTTTAGGTTTTATTTTACTCACACTGCGATAAACCTTTTTAGCTAGCTGAAGCGGTCTGGCAACTCTATTTATATAAATATTTTTAGCTATTGTTTTAGGACTAAATTTTTTCGTTAATGTTGTTATTTTCCTCTGAAAAGCTTTTTTAGTAGTGATGGCTTTGTTTTTGAGTGGCTTAATAATATTTTTCTTAATCATTGTTTGAGAAGCTTTTTTAAACTTATCAATTTTTCTATCAAATAGCATTGTATCTATTCGATGAATATTTTTAGGAATATTTTTTAACGTTCCTTTTTTTAGAGAATAAGCCAAGAGTCCAATTGTTCCAGCTGAAGCAATTGTGTACAATAGTTCTACACCTAATCTTAATTGACTCGTTTTCTTTGATTTATCAAAAACTTCTTTAAAAAGTTTTTGGCGTTGCTGTGTTAAATCTTGGCTGTAATAAGCTATTAAACGCTTATCCATTGACATATCTTTATATTTGGGATGGCGAGATAGAATCATAATATCCATATCTGTGTAAACATCGGAAACTGGCATGTCTGTAAATAAATCTCCAACAAACGAATTTTGTTGTAATACACTATTCTCACGCATAAAGAGATCAGGTACTATAACCGGTATATTACCCACCATAATCACTTTACCTGTTGAGATTGTTTTGATAACTTCTTTTGTAAAACCTTTAAAACCTGGTTGTCTTTCATAGGATGCTAAAGTAGTTGCTAAATGAGCGAAGTCAATTTTTCCTTTATTTTCATCGTGAGCCTTATTTATTTGGTTAATTGCACTTTTCTGTATTGATTTATTACTAATTCTAATCGGCTTTCCAAAATAATTAAAAAAATTTTGAAGAGTATCATTATAATAAGTTTTATCTGCAATCGCTTGAGCAATTTCTCTATTTTGTGCTAACTTATCACCTTTGTATTTTCGTCTTGCGACCTCTCCTAGAGAATTAATGTATTTAATAACTGTATTATCATTTTTCTGACTATTTCCAACACCTGTATTATAGTTAAACCATTCTTCAGCAGTTTCAGGTTTATTAGATTGATTTTTTTCATTAGAGTTTGCACGTTGGTTACCAACACCAGACTTAACTTTCGTGAATTTATAGACTATCTTAGGCGAAAGTTTCTTAAGATAGTTTAACGTAGATGGCGTTGGAGTCACTGCACTCAACGTATAATACACTGGTATTGGCTTAGGTCGGTAAGCAACTGTATTAGCTTTTACAACCGATACAGACTTCGGAACTCTAATCGTTGGTTTCTTTGAGCTCGATTTTACTGGCTTTACTGGTTTTGCTGGTTTAGGAACACTTACTTTGACTTGATGGTAAAAAATAATCGGTCTGTGTGGTGGCGTCGGTTTTGAAACAAGCGTTGGAACAACAGGTTTCATCACCACTTCAGGAGCTGTAGGCGCTTTTGGTGGTGTTAAAAGTCCTCCACTTACTTTCACATCCGAGCTAAAGGCAAACCAATTGGCATAGCCCTTTGAATTTCCAAAATGGAAACGAATACGATCTGTTGATTTCCCAACAATAGCTCCAATATAGGCATTGGGATTATCTTTGTCATCCCACTCCCCAACAACATCTATCTGCTCAGTGCTTGTAAAGTTAGCTGCTCGACCATTTTGAACCGTTATCGTTGAACCATTGATTGGGATGAACTGTCCGTTATAATCACCGGCATATTCTCCCTCTCCGTTTAGAGAATTCAAGCTGGCAAAACTGGTTAAAGCATAATTATCTGGCGTTGGAATCAGCTCTTTCCCGTTGATGTCAAAGAATTGTACCGTCATTTCCATATCAAAAGCAGATTTTGTTTGCTTGTCTTTGTTATAGATATGAGTGAGAGATGTGACTGTTGGATCACTCAAAGCTTGAAAAACAACCGTTCCAGAATAATGGGTTGTTGAAATAAGTTTGTAAGTGTACCTTACTTTTTTAATAGCATAACCTGAAAAACTAGAGTTTTTCAAATCAGAATAATCCACCACTACGGAGTCACCAACTGCAAGTAATACACTATTGTCCTTATGACGACTGGTTAGAGTCACTAATTTAGGACTCCCTAGAATCGTTCCTGGATCAATCCAACCCACTTGATGTTTAACAGCTTTATGTAATTGTTCATCAGAGAGAACTTTACCTGTAATGGTTTGAATAGCGTCTGGCTCTAGTTTAAAAATGAGATTTTGCGCCAAGACTTCTGGTAAATAACCCCTCTTTGTCGTATTCCCCTGCGCCTCAGCATAAGCCATATCATAGCTAGCCTTTTCAAGATTATAAACTTTCAGCTTTTGGTCATAAATGGCTTTTTCTTTTTGATAAGCTTGATAAGTTACTAAGTCTTTTTGAAACTGAGACTGCTTAGTTAGATAATCCTTATAATTCTGATCATCCTTATGATATTGAGCTTTTTCAGCTTGATATCGTTTCGTAACAGCCTCAACTGTGCCAACTTGTGATTGGTAATCCTGAGCTTGTTCACTCGCACTTGTCACTGTTTCTGTCGGAGCTTCAACAAGAAGAATCCCTTCTTTTTGAGCCTTTGTCAAACTACTGTCCAACTGACTATCGCCACTAGTAGTCATAGGCAAACTAGGGTTCCGGCTGTCATTAGCAACAGCTTCAGTTGAAACCAGTGATGAAGCTGAACTAGGTATGGTATCCGCTAAAACTTGTGTTTGTGTGCACACAAAAAGAGCGGAGCTAAAAAGAACCCCACTCACGATACGCAGTTTTTGATTTCTTTGTTCCATTTGGATTCCCTATATTTTCTGTTCGATAAAAAAATATTACCATACACAGCTACCACAGGCAACATAATTGTCAAAAAATTTTAAAAAAGTTTAGGTTACTCATTTTAAATGCTAACTTAATAAAAAACCAACTCAAACCTGACAAAAAGCATGACAAAAAATCTTGATTGATTAGTTTTTCAATATATCTCAAACAACGCAATATTAGGTAACCTTAGTTTTACTTCATAAAGTAGAAAAATGATGCTAATACTCAATGAAAATTAAAAGCAGACTGGAGCAAACTGGGCAACGCCGATACAGATAGAACTAAAGTCCATCAAATCACGTCAATAAGGTCTACTTTTGATTTTTGAAGAGTATTAAAAACCATCGTCAACAGACAATGGTTACAGAAAGTTAGTTTTTGATTTTGGATGAATATAGATTTTAATCATTAGAATAGTTTGGACATCAAAAAAGCCTCACAACGTGAGACTTTTTGCGTCATTACAGTGATTTATACAATTGAGAAGCATTTTCGACGGTAAAGCCGTATTCTTCAAAGATTTTATTTCCTGGAGCGGATGTTCCCCATGTATCAATAGTAAGGGTTGCACCGTTCAATCCTGTATAGCGTTCCCAGCCAAAGCTTGCTGCTGCTTCGATAGCAAGACGTTTAGTTACTGAGCTTGGAAGGACTTCTTCTTTGTATTCTACTGGTTGAGCATCAAAGAGGTTTTGAGATGGCATGGAAACCACGCGAACATGAAGACCTTCTTCAGCTAGAGAGGCTTGTGTGTCAAGAGCCAATTTCACTTCAGAACCTGTTGCGATAATAATACCATCAAGGTCACCTTTTGCTTCTGAAAGAATATAAGCACCTTTGTTAAGTCCTTCTTCAGCCAATTCTGCTGTTCCTTCAAGAACTGGAAGGTTTTGACGTGTTAGGACAAGCATGGTTGGTGTTTTAGTTTCACGAAGAGCACGTTTCCAAGCTGCATTGACCTCGTTACCGTCAGCTGGACGAATAACGTTGAGATTTGGCATTGAACGAACACTTGCTAATTGCTCAATTGGCTCGTGAGTTGGTCCATCTTCCCCAACAGCAACTGAATCATGAGTCATGACATAGACAGTTGGTAATTCTGCTAGAGCCGCCATACGAACAGCTGGGAGAAGGTAATTTGAGAAGACGAAGAATGTTCCGCCATAAATACGGCTACCACCATGAAGAGCAACGCCATTCATCGCTGCAGCCATGGCAAATTCACGAACACCAAACCAGATGTTACGCCCTTTGTAATTGTCTGCTTGGAAGTCAGTCTCCGCTTTAGCCATAGTGTTATTTGAACCAGAAAGGTCCGCAGAACCACCCCAGAAGTATGACACTTGTTCTGAAATTTGTTGGATAGCTGCTTGACTTGTTACACGGCTGGCAGAACTTTGACCAACTTCGTGGGCGTCAAGTTCCACTTCAACTGGTTTCAATTCGAAGGCTGCCTTATAATCCGCTGCTAATTCAGGGTATTCAGCTTCGTATTTTGCAAAGAGTTCGTTCCAAGCTGCTTCTGCTTTTTCACCACGCGTTTGTAGCCCTGTTGCAAATCGTTCAGCCACTTCTTCAGGCACGGTAAAGGCTGGATAGTCAAAACCATAAACCTCTTTAGCGTGAGCAACACCTTCATCACCTAGAGGTGCACCATGCACAGCAGATGTTCCTTGGTTCTTAGCGCCGTAACCGATGACTGTCTTAATTTCGATAATAGTTGGTTTATCTGACTCAGCTTTTGCTTCTTCGATAGCCTTAGCAATGGCTGCCAAATCATTACCATCTTCAACAAAAAGATGTTGCCAGCCATAAGCCTCAAAGCGAGCTTTAACATCTTCTGTGAAAGCCATTGAAGTTGGCCCATCAAGTGAGATGTCATTTGAATCATAAAGGAGTACCAATTTACCCAATTTCAAATGTCCAGCAAGACTGGCTGCTTCTTGAGAAACCCCTTCCATCAAATCACCATCACCATTGAGAGCGAAAGTATAGTGGTCAACAATATTAAAATCAGGTTTATTATATTTGGCAGCCAAGTGCGCTTCAGCCATTGCCATACCAACAGCATTCGCAATTCCTTGACCAAGTGGTCCTGTTGTTGCTTCTACGCCATCAGTGTGGTTCACTTCGGGATGACCCGGTGTTTTTGAGCCAAATTGACGGAAGTTTTTAATATCTTCCATAGAGACATCATAACCTGACAAGTGAAGTAGGCTGTAAATCAAGGCGCTACCATGCCCAGCAGATAGGACAAAACGGTCGCGGTTAGTCCATGAACGGCTTGTTTTTGGATTAATATTCAAAAACTTATTCCAAAGAACGTAAGCCATTGGTGCTGCACCCATAGGTAGTCCGGGGTGACCTGAATTGGCTTTTTGGATCATATCCATTGAAAGTGAGCGGATAGTATTTACCGCTAGTTGATCAACTGCATCAAAAGTCATAATTCCTCCTTTATGACAAGAAATGGTTTCAGCCATTTCATAAAAATAAGTCTGTAATCGTTTTTATTATATCATAAAAGCATCGTTTTTTCTGCCTTAATTTATAAAATCCAATAGTAATCTGCACAAGTCATCTAGTTTATTCACCTGATAATCTGGCGAATACTGAGAAGGGGGGTGTGGCTTGTTTCGACTATTAAACCAGATGACATTCCACCCTGCTGACTTCGCACCAATAACATCATTGTCAAACGAATCACCAACATAGAGACATTCTTCTGGAGTATACAATTCTTTTCTTGCTAAATCAAATAAACCTATATCAGGTTTTGCCATTCCTACTGCTGATGAAATGAGGATATTGTCTACATTAACCCAGTTAGGTAAACCTAGTTGATGAATTTTCAACATCTGATGTTCCAAAGGACCATTTGTTATTAGGCCAAGTGCAATTCCACTTGCCTTTAAAGCATCAAATAAAGACATCAGAGAACTATCTAATTCAATATTTCTTTGATTTTCTTCATAATGCCTTTGAAATAAATCAGCCTCATCATCAGTGATTGCTAGGGAAAATTTTGCTAGGGCTGTTTGAATTCTTTGCCTGTGCATCATCTCAAGAGTTAAGGCTCCATTTTCGGTAGCTTCAAATACCTGATCGCTATATTGTCTACTGTATAGGTAGGCTTCTTTAATATCGATTTGAAAATGAGGAAAAACCTTTTTAAAAGCATCCTGAAAAGGCAGAAATTGGTCATAAAGAGTGTCATCAACATCAAAATAAATTAGTTTTATCATCATATTTTTATAAAAAGGCTGATTCAATCAGCCTTTATTCATCTGTATTAGTTTTTGAAAGCTTCCCAATCTTTTAAGAAAGTTTCAATACCAGAATCCGTTAGGGGATGCTTGGTCATTTTTTCAAACAAGGCATCTGGTATGGTAGCAATATGTGCACCAAGCCCAGCGACTCTTTCAACATGAGCCGTATTGCGAATGCTTGCGGCAATGATTTCAGTGTCAAAATCATACAGGTCAATAATACTTCTCAATTCTGAAATCAACTGATAAGCATCCGTGCCAATATCTTCTAGACGACCGATGAATGGACTGATAAAGGTCGCTCCTGCTTTCATAGCCATCAAGCCTTGAGAAACCGTGAAGATAAGGGTCACATTAGTCTTAATACCTTCTTTTGACAAGATATTAACTGCTTTAAGTCCTTCTGTTGTCATTGGAATTTTAACAACAACATTGTCAGCCCATTTAGCAATTGCTCTAGCTTCTTCAACCATCTCATCAGCTAAGAGTCCCGTCACCTCAGCTGAAACAGGCCCATCAACAATTGTACAAATCTCTTTGATGACTTCTTCAAAATCACGTCCCTCTTTTGAAATGATGGTTGGATTGGTAGTCACACCATCCACAACACCTAAACGATTAATCTCTTTAATCGCTGCAACATTTGCTGTATCTAGAAAAAATTTCATAAGAACTCCTTCAAATCTTTTAAAAATAAATTGGTTTCCAGGATGACATTATCACAACGTCATTCACTCTGCATTGTAATCGCTTTCTGCGTTAAAGTCAATATCGTGCTGACACTTTCACAAGTTTCTTATTTTTTATTAAAATTTCACTGGATTTCATAGGTTGTTTACAGAAATGATTGGTGAAAATCTGGAAAAGGTTGAATGGTTTTGTAAGTAACTATTGAAAATAATGCTTTATAAGATTCTAATCATTACATTCTACTGTTTTACCAGTCATTTCAAAATAATCTTTTGTCATGATGTTCCACGATTCTTCAATATTTTCAGAAAGACCAAATAGCCCGCTGCGCCCTATCACATATATATCTGGTCCGGCTTCATCAATACGTTTGAAAGTTTTGCGACTTGAAGACCCATCCATCTCCACTACAAAATGATAGTTATTTGCTTTTCTCAAATGCTTTAGTTCGACAATCTTATCTAGTGTATTTTCAAGAAACCGCTGTCCCGCAAACCCAGGATCTACTGTCATAATCGTAACCTTGTCTACCAATGCAATATAAGGAAGAATTGTCTCAACAGGTGTTTCAGGATTTAGGACGACACCAGTTTTTAATCCTGCCTCATGGATTTTGTCAAATAAACGAAAAGCCAAACCATTTAACACTTCCGCATGGATACATATCCACTCTGCCTTGACTTCTATCAATTGGTCAACCCAAAACGTAGGATCAGTAACCATGAGATGAGCTGATATGGGTAATGACGATATTTTCCTCACCTCTTCAATAAACCATGGAGATAAAGTAATATTGGGAACAAAATGCCCATCCATAATATCAATATGATATGAACCAACATGATTATTTAAAAAAGTAATCTGCTCTGTAAATTTGTCTAAATCCATGGTCATTAGTGATGGTGAAAATTCTACTTTTGACATGCTTTTTCTCCTTACAAAATTTCAATATCATCAAAATCAATGTCTTCTTCATCTTCAGCATTGACAATGGTAACTTCATCTTCTTCTGTAACATTCTTTTTGAGAATTGCATACACAATCCCTGTCACAAGAATATTGGCTAGCAGTGCGCAAATACCTGCTACAGGCTTCGTCATAGTTGGAAGCATTAGCACACCACCAAATGGCACGCTTGAATCTGCTCCCATAGCCATTGATACCGAACCACCTACAGCTCCACCAATAGCTGTAGCAAGCAAGCCAGGTACTAGATTATTCATAACGATTGGAATAACACCTTCAACGATGTTAACAATCCCCATTGGTACAGCTGATTTTAGTGTTTCAATTTCACTTCTTGTATAAATATTTTTCTTGAGTAATTTAGCAACTAGGTAAGCAAAACCAAATCCAACAGGAGTGGCTGTATTAACTAATTGTAATGCTGTCAAAGGCTCTTTGACTCCTTCAGCCTGTAGGGTTAAAACAAAGGCATAAACTGTTTTATTAAGTGGTCCACCGAAGTCAACAGCACTAAGAACACCAACAACAGCCCCCATAACACCGTTTGAAGTATTACCAAGACTTTGTAGGAAGCCTGTTAACCATGCTGTAAAGGCAGCAATTGGTCCACCAATAATATAAATCATAATCATACCACTAACAAATGATGATAGAAAAGGAACTATTAAGGTAGGCATCAAGCCTTTTGCCCAAGAAGGTACTTTAATTTTTTTTAAAATTGCCAGTGCTAAATAACCTGCAATATAACCTCCTAGAATTCCTCCAATAAATCCTGCGCCAATTGCATTTGCAACAAGACCTACAACAAAACCCGGGGCGATACCTGGTTTACCTGCAATAGAAAATGCAATTCCTGTTGCAATAACAACAGGTAAGAGCCCCAATGCTTTTCCACCCATCGTTGCAAGAGTATCCCAAAATGTAAATTCACCCGCTACAAGAGCATCTGGAACACTTCCCCCCATTGCAAGACCAATAGCTACAAGAAATCCTGCCCCACAAACGATAGGGATTAAATAAGAAATGGCAGTTAAAAGGTGACCTTTTAAATTGAGTTGTTTTATCATATCCTTTTCTCCTATAACAATTTTATTTTGAACTAAGTTCAACAGCTTTTGCAATTAACTTATTTGGTGATTTTATAGCAACTTCTGTCGGTACTTTAATCACTTTTTTCCTTTCAAAACGTTCCATACCAGCAATCTTGACATCAACAGCTAAAATAACAACATCTGCCTCATTAATTTGTTCTTGAGTCAATTCATTCTCTATACCAATAGTTCCTTGAGTCTCAATATGAACCTCATAACCTGCTACTTGACCTGCATTTTCAAGTTTTTCTTGTGCAATATAAGTATGTGCAATCCCTACAGTACATGCTGCTACTCCGACAATTTTCATAATTTACTCCTTTATTTAAATGCGTTGATAACGTCATCAACAGTTTTTGAATTTACTAAATGATTAACAATTTCATCATTGCCTAATTTCCTTGCAAAGAGTGATAAGAGTTTCAAATGTTCTTGTGCACCTTCTGTATCGTTTCCTACAGCGAATAAGATAACAACTTTTGCGCCATTGTCATCAAGACTCTCCCAAGGAATCTCTTGCTGATTAATTCCGATGGCAACACCGACTTTATCCACAAAGACACTTTTTCCATGGGGGATGGCAACAAAATTACCAATACCAGTCTGACCTTCAGCTTCTCGTTTATAAACATCTTTTAAGAAACCGTCCAAATCATTAACATAACCATTTACTGTTAATCTTTCTATCAAAACTTTTAACATATCATCTTTAGTTGAAACATCTAACTCAGTGACAACTAGCTTGGAATCAATAGCATCTACTACTTGCATAATTTACTCCTTATAATTTGATTTACTATTTCTATCTCTTCATTTTTCAAACTTTCAATGACAGAATCTTTTGCTAACATCTTCATCAACATTTTAATCTCATTCAAACTATCACCTGCTTTATATAGGAGTGCAATTACAAGATCTACCTTACTGATAGTTGAGGACCAGTTTTTAATTGACTCCAACGGCCTAATGATAATAATTTTTGTCCGTGTCAGCGCTTCGTGTTCAAAATGAGGCAAAATGACACCCTCAGCAATTTCAATACTGCCTTGTTTCTCTCTTTTTTCTAGATTTTCTAGAAAAAAATTGTGAGAAATATGATCCTTAATATTGCAGTTATCATATAAAAATTTTAAAGCACTTTTTTTATCTGTTAATGGTTGTTCAAGATAGATACCCACATCATCATTTTTCATAGTTAATATCCCTTATATAACTTCTGAGTTGACTTTTATCTTCTTCTGCAAACAAAGCACTAACTACTATCGTTTTGTATTTCTTCGTCTCAGGGTAATCGATAGTCGAAATTAATAGTTCTAGACTTGGATAATTTTCAATGATACTGTTAGGCTGTTGGTAATTAGTTACTCCCAATATTTCAATCTCAGGAAAATTATTTTCTATCTTTGATTTCAATAATTCAGAAGTTCCTATACCAGTAGTACACATAATCACCACTTTCACTCTCCGTCTTTTTATTTCTTTAAATCTTGCAAAATACAGAGTCAAAAAACCAATCTCATCATCATTTATACTTGATAAATCACTATATTCCTGACTTACTACTTTTGAAATTCTTACCAATTCTTCAAAAATTGCAGTGTAACTATCTTTGATGTCGCTGAGCATATTATTTTTAATTCTTATCCTATTTTCAATCCTCCTCAATAAGGGGTTGATATGATTAGCTAAATCTACAAAAATAGGTGAATCTTCTTGAACGTTTGATAAATCAAATAAAGTAAATTTATCAAAATATCGTCTTGTTATTAGTCGTACTTTTTTAGAAAATTGTGATGTTTCTGATACAACTTTTTTATTTTGGAATCTTGAAGAAATGAGATACCTATACAGATAGTCTATTTCAACTTCAGGAATCTTTTTGTGGATAAACTGTTCAATCGCATCAATGACTCTTTTACTTTCGTGATAAATATCTTTTTCTTCAATAGTGACAACACTCTTTTCATCCTGTTGTAGTTGACCAAATCTTCTAACTTTAAGAATTCGGTTAACCATAATATATAGATGTGAAAAAATATTGACATCATACGGATAAGGAATTTTATCTTGAAGATTATATTCTATTTTCTTTATTTCAGACTGTAAAACTTGTGCTAATTTTAAATCAATCGTTTGGTCTTCATGAAATTCCAGTCTATCTAAGTCAATAGTGCTGAAACTAGGTATTAAATCTGCAATTGCTTGTCTAATATCAAACTCATTTCCCCTAATTAAAAGTCCTCCCTTTCGAGATAAAATCTCCAAATTATAGGGAGACAATTGTTTCTGTAACAATTGTTTATCCTTTAGTATTTGAGCCTCACTAACAAAAAACTCTTGTCCTAATACAATTGTAGAAATACTATTTGGAGAAATCATTAATAATCGTTCCAAAATACTTTCTCGTCTGTTTTCAGCAGACATTTCATTGTCATCGAAAAGATGGATGGGTCTATTTTTAAAGTATTCATTTAATCGGTAACCCTTTCCTTTCTCAGATAATATAAGGACTTCTGGAAAATAATTATCATTTAGTTCGCGAACTAAACGATAAATTGTCTTTTCAGATATTCCTAGTTCGCATGATAAAGCTTTTGCAGTAATAAATTGCTTTTTTGTAGATAAAACTTTAAACAACTGATCAATTCTATTCTGCTTTTTCATATCATCCTCCCTAACTTATATTAAAATTGTAACCGTTTTTCTATATCATTTGTGATAATTTATTGTCCAGTACAATAGCCAATTGTAGTATCAACTTTTTGTTCCAAAATTTCTAAATCAAGTTAGTTACTTGAAAGTGCACTAAAATACTCCAGAGAGATATAAGAAATCATCATTTTTGTAGTGGGTAAAATCACCATTGAGCGTAATTCGTTAGTAGTTGACAAGAAACACACTACGATTAGTAGTGAGGAAATCTCCGATGGGAGAAAGTACCCACTACCCTTTTCTTTATGCTAAAGTAGAAGTGGCTTGTTAAGTTGTAGGACTTTTTGACACGTGACGTCGTGTATTGAAAATAAAACCACTAAAACATGAAATCATTCAAGGCAAAGAGGTAATACTATGCGAGCAATAGTTAGAATTGACGTGAGTAAGGCAAGTTCAGAAGTGGCGTTCTTGGTCAATAATAAGAAGGCTCATGACTACACCATGCCTAATGATGCCGTAGGTTTTCTTCGGTTGTTTGGTGACTTGAAAACCGTCCACCAGCTTGAGATTCTCTTCGGGGTAACTGGCTACGCTTATACACGAGTTAATCCTCTAGACGCTAAAAAGCAACGGCAAAAAACCGTTGCTTTTTTGATGTATTCAAAGGACTATTTTGTCCCAGACTCATGCTTTAACAATTGTGGCAGTTCCTCCATTTAAGTAATTCTCTAGATTGTCTAATGATGTAATAACAGCCTCTCCTTGCGGATAATTTTCTACAAATGACATTGCAGCTTGTACTTTTGGAAGCATCGAACCCGCCGCGAACTGTTCCTCTTGGATATAGTCTTTTAATTGCGCAATTGTCACCTCTTCTAGTTTCTTTTGATTTGGTTTATTAAAATTAACATAAACATTATCTACTCCAGTGAGGATAATCATTTGATCAACTTTTAATAATTCAGCTAACTTAGCAGAGGCAAAATCTTTGTCAATAACGGCTTCAACACCCTCTATACCATTATCCTTCTTAATTACAGGAATACCTCCTCCACCACAGGCAATCGTAATTATTTGGTTGGCAACTAAGCTTTCGATCACCTTATACTCAACAATTGACATTGGTTTTGGTGATGGGACTACTTTTCGATAGCCTCGACCAGAGTCTTCCACAAAGGTATCGTTTGTTTCCTGGCTAATTGATTCGGCATCTTCTTTCGTAACGAAGGGACCAATAGGTTTTGTTGGGTTAGCAAAAGCAGAATCATCCCCTGATACTTCAACTTGAGTCAGAAGACTCACAACAGACTTATCAATTCCTTTTTCTTTTAGCACTGCTTGCAAACGATTTTGCAACCAGTAGCCAATACTACCCTGCGTCATTGCAACACAAGTATCCAAGGGTAATGCAGGATTGGCTTTAGTATCAGCTGCATTTTGTTGTAATAATAAATTGCCCACTTGCGGACCATTACCATGACTAATAATTAACTGACAGCCTGCTTCAACTAATTTAACTAGTTGCTTGGCAGTTTTTTCCAATGCTAAAATCTGACCTTTAGCTGTTGGATTATCTGTCAAAATAGCATTTCCACCTAAAGCCACTAAAATCTTTTTACTCATCATTCACCTCTAATTTTTTTATTTTCTAACAAACACTTTTTATTAAATAATCGTTGTAAATCACCTGAGAAATACCATTTCTATGTTATTTAATACGATTCTTCCTCAACAGGTGCTATATTGGACATACAATCAACTAAAATTGCAGAAAAGACATCAGAATTAACGTTATTAATTGTCCTTAGCATGCCAACCAACCACTCAACACCTGCAAATAGAGCAATACTCTCGATTGGTAGTCCTAGCTGAGGTACTATAATTGCTAACGAAACCAGTCCAGCACCTGGAACTACAGCATTTGCTAAAGAAATAAACGTCGACAATATTCCTATATATAGAATTGAAACAAGATTAAACTGGATACCATATAACTGAGAAATTGTAATGACTGTTATTGCCATGTGCATCGCAGAACCGTTACTATTCAATGACACACCCATCGGTAAAACTAAATCAACAACTCTTTTAGTTACACCTAATTTAGAATGTGTGTCCTTCATAGCTATTGGTAAGCTAACAGCAGATGAAGTTGTTGTAATAGCAATTAAAGATATTGATTTTGTTCCTTTGATAATATCTCTTATCCTTTTTTTGCTTATTAAAGATATGATAAGAACCCATAAGAATAGGAAACTAGTTGTTGCAAATGCAAACACGAAAAGATATTTTAACATTGGCAAAAGAATTTCAAACCCAATATTTCCCACTGAAACAGCAATCATTGAAAAAATTCCAACAGGAGCAAACTTCATGACAATACGAATAATATTCATGATTACTTCATTAAATTCGATTAATAGTGGCAAGATAATCGAATCTGACTTCTTGGAAATAAACAAATTTAATGCTATACCCAAAAATAAGGCAAAAACAACAATTTGTATGATTGATCCCTGAGACAGTGCATTAATGATGTTCTGAGGGAAAAATGAAATGAGAGTTTCCGATAAATCCAGTGTTTGTGCTTCTACAGTTGCTAAATTATTTCGAGATAGCGTAATGCCTTTTCCAGGTTCAAATATAATAGTAAACAATATCCCCCAATAAGCTGCTAAAACAGAAGATATTCCAAATACAGTTATTGTTTTAATTCCTAAAGATGATAAATCCTTCCTCTCTAAAGAGCCCAAGGCTTGAACAACTTGCCCAAGAACAAGAAGAGGGATGGCCATCTGCATAGCTCGCAAAAAAATTTGTCCCAAGATGTCTAAAACAAAAACATAATCCTTAAAGAAGAATCCTACACAGCTCCCAAGGACAATAGCTAACAAAATTTTCCGAATAAAATATTTGTCATCCATCTCCTTACTCCTTTATTCTTAACTAATTAGTTGCTTTTCTTAGTATCAACTGCTAATAACATAAATACCAATAATCCTACACCAAGTAATATGGCTGCTAGATAAAAACCAATCTGCATAGATCCAACTTTATCTGCCAGGTAGCCTGTAACGTATGGTGCTAAGATTGATCCTGACATTCCTATGAAATTATATGCACTTAAAGTTGTTGATAAACTCCCTTTTGGTGCATGAGTATTTACATATGAAATCAAAATAGGATCCAAGGCGAGTTTACCTGTCAAGCCGTATAAAATTAAAACTACAATCAGAAATGTTTTATCTGTAACATTTGCAATTAAGAAGACTGAAAGAAGTGCAAACGGCATCAAAAATGCCATCATTTTTTTAGTGCTACCAATTCTGTCCTTTATTGAGGCAAAAAATAGAGCTCCCGGAATAGATGCCCAAGGGACTAGAGAAGCAATAAAACCAACACTACCTCCAGCAAACCCACGCTCTTGAATCAAAAAGGAAGGTAACCACGTCAAAATAACAAAATTAGCATAGATACTAACAAAACACACAATGAAAACGGCTACTAAATTTTTATTGGTAAAAATATCTTTTAAAGAAACTTTCTGCGTAACTTCTTCAGTTTTTTCTTGTACCTCAGGAATATCTGTATAAGTAACTTTCTCCTTCAAAAGTGTATAGAAAAGCATGGCCACAATAGCTGTAGGGACAGCCATTATGTAAAATGGTTGACTCCAATGTCCGCCGCCAGCTAATACAATCGAGCTAGAAAGTAGAAATCCACCAGATGTACCAAATGCCATACCGCTATTAATTAAAGCATTCCCTAGTGTTACTTTATCCTTAGGAATGGCTTCACTGGACATTGCATATTGCGGTCCATAATATGCTCCTTGTGCAATGCCAGCAAGAGCGCGAATCCAAAGAAACAAACTAAAGGTTTGAGCTAAACCACTCAAGAAAGTCGTAACCGCCAACCCGATAAAACCGACTGTGATTACCAATTTGCGTCCAAACTTATCACCCAAGATACCAAATGGGATTTGGGCAACGGCATAAGTTAGGAAAAAGATACTATTAGCTAATCCTAAATCAGCGTTAGTTAAACCAAACTCATCACCAACATTTCCCATAATTGGATTAAAAATGGTACGTGTCGCATACATTAAAATCCAACCAAGGAAAAAGATAAACACAAGTCGCATCCAATAGTTGTGACCGACCCTTTCAATCTTTTGTTTCATTTTTTACACCTCTTTATTATTCATAGTTCATTTGTATGTATTCCAACGCCAATAATATTCCAAATAAACAATCATTACCTGATGTATGCCCAATCGTTGCAATAGCTGACGTTGCTAATTCTATATCCTTTATTACTCTAGATTCTATAGCATTCTTTAAAACAAGCAAGGGACTACTTATTCGCCTTTTGGCTAATGCATAGAGGTATTCATAACTAATTTTTGTTGTATGAGAATCGATAAACAACAGATAAGCTTCCAAAAATTCTCTAACAAATCCTTTGTCAAAAATCATTAAACCGAAGCAATAGCCAAGCAATATATCGTCACCGCTAGGAGTCAATCCTAACCCCCTGCCAGTTAGAAATGTAACCATTTGACCAAATGCTTCCTTTGAGCATTTTTGCATTACTAATAACTGTTTAACCTTCTCAAGTTCAGCAACTGATCCTAAGCCAAGTACTTTAGCATCTAAAACATCTCTAAAACATTGACATAGTATATCTAGATCATCTTTATTGTACTTCCATTGAAGTGGTTTGGCCTCTAAATTTCTAGTAATTCCACCAACAAATTTAAAAACTCCAGATTGACTATAAATCATAAAGCTCTCTTTTTTCAAAACGACGACATCTTGAACTCTTACGCAACGTCTCAAAATATCAAAGTCATTTCGTAAAATAGTAATCCCAAAACCTGATATAAACCCTTGTCGACTAGAAATATGCATTAAATGACCATTGATAGCTATATTTAAAGAATGTTCAAACACACTGTGAATGCGTCCCGTATTCCCATTGTTACAAAATGGGAATACAAGAACACTAATTTCTAATATATTAATTGTATTTAAAGCCTTTACTAATGGCATATGCTTCTAACGCTTTCTCAAAACATCCTAATGGAGCACGTACTGTTCCGGCACCTACTTGACCAAGCCCAGGCTCTTTATGAGCTATTCCTGTGTTAATAATTGGTGTGATCCCTGATTCAACTACTTTACGGATATCAACACCTAAAACTGTACCTTCAAAGTTCCAGTTAGGAATTGACCAATTAGAATTTCTAGATACACAAATTTTTGCCATTTCCTCAGAAGTTTCAATCGCATCTTGAAATCCTCCTGCACCGACAAAACGAGTTACCCCGGGTGCTGCAATCATCGCCATGGCACCAACTCCTACCGTCTCTGTAATAGCACTGTCACCAATATCAGGATTACCATCCTCTTCAGTAAATCCTGTAAAATAAAGTCCTTTCGGTGTATTTACAGGAGCAGTGTACCAATCATCAGCTGTTTCAGCAATTCTTACGCCAAAATCAACGCCATTTCGAGTCATTGTAGTAACAACGGTACCTTTTGCATCTTTACGAGCCGAGTCTACAATAACTTTACCCGTAGCCATCATGATATTGAGGAAGAACTGGTCTGTATCAGATAAAAACTTGATTACCTCATACTTGGTCTCTTTGTCCATAGCTAGATTAGTAATTAATGGTACAATTTCTTTCACAAAATTCAGCGAAGCTGCAATATTACGTTGATGGAATTCGTCCCCCATTGTTATCGCTTTTGCAATCAATACATTCAAGTTAATACCTTCTTCAGAAGTAGCCAAAGCTTTTGCAATAGTTGGTCCTAAAACATCTCGCATCCACTCTAACCGTTGAACAACTTCCTCAGAGTAAGCACCGAAACGAAGAACTTTCCCAATACCTTCATTCATCGTACAGTATGCGCGAATACCATCCTGTTTATTTTCAACTACTAGCACCGCCATATCACCAGAAGTAATTCCCCCCATAGGGCCTACAGCATGGACATGATGACATGGAATAAAACGAACCTCACCTGCTTCAAAAAGTAAACGCGCCTCCTCTTCACTATCAGCCCATTTCTCAAATAGCGCCGCTCCTATACAAGAGCCTTGCATAGGTCCAGTCATTGCGTCCCAAGTAATCGGAGGACCTGCATGGAGCAGGGTCTTTTGTTTGGGGTCATTCAATTCTGGAATGACATCTTTTGCTTGTACTACATCTATTAAGAATGGTTGTACTTGCTTCATCCGTTGGGTAATAGCTAGATTTTCTTGATCGATTTCTTCACTAAATTGTTCTAAGTAATTCAGGATTTGAATCATCTTCTTATTACCGTTAGCAATTGGACGCCAATTATACTGTACCGATTGTCCTTCATATTTAAGAATAGGTTCATTAAAGCTCTTAAGACCAACATTAATAACACGAGGTTTGCTATTTAGCAGATCCATGATACTTTCTGACGGTTCTGGTAACTCTACAGGTTTTAGATTGTATGGAAGCACATCTTTATCTTCTTCATGATAATCGATGCCTTTTAATTTCAATGCAAGACGAACAGCTTTCTCGTTACTGTCTTCCACAAGTACACCGGCTTCTTTTAAACGACTAACTGCATCTTGGTAATTTTGTGGATCATGTTTTGTACCAACCACTGTAGCAACAAAATGGATATCAGGATAATATGACTTGATCTGATTAATCGTCGGAAGCAACGCACCAGTCATATCGTCATGAGCACCATATCCAAGTACAACATCAAAAAGAATAACTCCTGTATTTTCTTTTTCCGCATACTCTTTAAATTTAGCAATCCGAACTTCTGGATCAATCATAGGATGAGGACGCCCTTGGGTGTAAATATCATCTCCTAAATCTACAACATCATAGCCCTTATGCTGAAGAATGTATCCCTCTTTTTTTACTAGTCCGCCTAAGTTAAGAGCCTCAGATATTAGCATACCTGCTTCGGAAGCCAGCGTTCCACCAGAATAAAGACCAATAACAACTTTATCATCAGATAAAACTGTATATGTTTGATTGTTTAATGGCATTTGGTAGTTAGCTTTAATGACCTCACCCTTGGCTAAATCAACTGCAATACGTGCTGTTTCTTCTAAAGTATGGGCAAGATAAACCTTACCTTCATGATGAGTCGGCTTTTCGCCAAGAAAGATAGCTACAACAGGTTTGGAAATACTTTGCAACAAGGCAACTACCTCATCACGTACCTCCTTAGCAGCCGGTTTAGAGATTACACAGATAACATCTGTTGGTTCATGATTTTCTAAAGCAAGAATAGCATCTTTGACAGTAATAGCCCCAACTTCATCAGATAAATCACGTCCACCTGTACCGATGGCATGTACAACTCCAGAACCCAAACGATCAATAATGGTAGTCACCTCTTGAATACCTGTTCCAGAAGCACCAACAATACCAATATTTCCTGGTGTGACAACATTTGTAAACGCCAGCGGAACACTTGAAATAATTCCTGTGCCGCAGTCTGGACCCATCATTAATAAGCCTTTGTCATGAGCCAATTGTTTGAGTTTAACTTCATCTTCAATAGGAATATTGTCTGTAAACGAGAAAACATTTAACCCTTTTCTAAGTGCTTTCTCTATCTCACTAGCACCATACTCACCTGGAATACTAAAAAGTGCTAGATTAGCATCAGGTAGCTTCTCTAACGCTTCTGATAAGCTTGTTGTTTCATTAGAAACCTGATTGCTATTAGAATCTACTGACAAATCAGATAAGAAATCATCAACAACCTTTAGTACTTCTTCTTTTACTGATTTTTCTTCAGCGTCTACCACAATAACTAAATCATTGGGTGATGCTGTTTTTGCCTCTTCTGAAAGCAAGCCACTATTGGCTAATATTTCTTTATTAGCATCTGAACCCATCATGATTTGACTTTTTACAATATTTGGCATCCCATTAACTTTTTGAGTTAATAGCATCAGATTAATCGAATCTTGATAGTTATTTTCTAAAATCTCTGTTATAAGCATAGCTTTACTCCTTATGTTTTATTTGTTACAATCATTATACCTTGAATATGTTTGCGCTTCCATTCTATATTTTTCTATATTTTCGCCTTATTTTTATCCATTTTTCTAAAGGAGGCCTTATGAATCTAGAAAATTTATTACAGTTAAGACCTTTCGAAAAATCAAATCTCTTAACCGGAGATATTGGTCTACACAATCAAATAGAATCCGTTATGGTTATTGAAGCCCTAGATATTGAAAAATGGGCTGTTCGAAATCAAATGCTATTAACCTCCTATGTTGCTTTCCAAAATGTTGATGAAGCGGCTATTACCGATTTTTTTTGTAAAATTTCTATTATAGGTATCAGTGGGATTATTATTAAAACAAAACGATTCATTGATTCCGTCCCTATGTCTTTTATAACACTTTGCCAAAATTACAATATTCCTCTTGTAGAGATTCCACCTGAAATTAGTTATGAATCAATTATTTTAGCTATCCACGAACCTCTTTTAAACTATGAATCATTTTTATTAAGAAGTTATTATGATGCTAGTAAGGTATTCAGCAACCTTATCAACCCTAGGCACTCCTACGAAGAAGTCGTACAGAGCTTCACAAATTTCACAAATTTACCAATTTCCTTAACTATCGCGGAAAGAAATTTTAAATTTCAATCTCAAGATTTTTCTAAAATTCCTAACTTGCCTTACATAGAATATGAAGTTTTAAATCCTTTTGCACATCATCATTACTTTATCGAAAGTTACAACTTTGAAAAAGATAATCAAAACTCTATTTTTCATTATCTCCATATACGTAATATTATTGATTCGAAGCGGTACGAATTTTACATACAACTGGAAAATAATACGATTGATCATTCACTAATTTTAACAATCGAAAAATTTTTAGAGATTCTCACTCAAAAATTAGATACCGAATACTATCGTAAGAATGAAATATTTTTACATCGAAATAAAACCATTTCAGCTATTTTATTTGGTATCAACCGTGACTCCTATGATCTACAATTATTACTAGAGGAAGTCAATTTATATAACGAAAACCATTATCAAGTGTTATTACTTACCTTCCCAACGAAAATGGAAAAAAACCAAATTCAAACAATAAAAAAAACAATATCTAATCAAGATATTGCTCATGTTTATTATGAAAGTAAAAACACCTTAGTTTACATATTCAATTTCAAAACCATTGCAGACCAGATCGTTAAAAATAACTTTAAACAATTAGTACCTAAATTTGACAAAGTTCATTACTATCTTAGTAAAACTGGTGATTACCAACAAATTCAAAAATTATTTTCCACTTGTCTAAAAATGAAACAATTTAACGATTTATTCTTTACATCTTATTTTATTGATGAAAGTGACCTAGGTATTTTTAATTTCTTAATAAATGTTCCGACCGAACATTATGAAAATATGATTCCTGATGATTTAAGAAAATTGTTTGAGGAAAAATATGAACTTTTCGATACCCTCCATTGCTTTATCATAAATCATTTAAATTATGGAGCAACTGCCACAGAACTCTTTCTTCATCCCAAAACCATTCGCTATCGCATTAATAAGATAGAACAAATGTTACAATTAGATTTAAATAACCCTATCCAACTAACAAATTATACCATTGGATGCATCTTATTAAATTTACGAAAGGAAAAACTTTGATATGTTAACAGAAAAAATAATTCTTCCTAATCAAACAGAATGTATCATCTATTCAGAAAACAAAGAATCTCAGCAGACAAATCCTATCGCTATTTATTTTCATGGTGGAGGGCTTATTTATGGAAGTAAAAATGATCTTCCTCATTCATTAATAAATACTTTTCTAAAAAAAGGCATCAATATCATTAGTATAGATTATTTCTTAGCACCAAATTCTTCCATCTCTACTCTCATCAAAGATACTTTTACTACTGTTGATATCCTTATCCATCAACTATTTCCAAACCAATCCTATTTATTAATCGGACGTTCTTCAGGCAGCTTTTTGATGTTTCAAACAATGCAACTTATCATTCAAAACGGCGTGAGATTTCCCTCTCGGCTTATTAATTTTTATGGCTATGCTAATCTTGAACATTTACATAAACACCAAAACATATTCCCTAGCGATGAGTTTAAAAATTTTGACTTTGAACTCCCCATAAAAGATGACCCCACATTTGAACGCTTTATCCTTTACAAGGAGGCATTAGACAGTCAATCATTAAATAGTCTCTTAAACCTTACAGCTAACGATAGTAAAAAATTCATTATTACAGACGACATATTACAACAATTTCCCCCATCTTTTCACACAGCATCTACTACCGATAAAGAGGTTCCTTTTTTAAATAGTAAAAATCTCTCTAAAAAAATACCAAATAGTTCACTTGTTCCTGTGTATTATTTAGAACATGATTTTTTAAAGGTCAATCATCCTGAAGTTGCGAAAGTTTTCCTCAGCCTTGAGGAGTGGCTTGATTCTGTTTTCTAAATTATTTGGTAAAAAGTATAATGTTTTGCTCATCAAGTTATATATAGTTATTTGAAACAACATTATTACGAAATAAAGCAGGTCAACCATAAACACATGCATTGATTAAAAATCGTTGAAAATCTTCCTCCATGAACATCGACTATTTATCTACCTGAGATTACAGAAAAACATTAATTATCTCCCTAAGATTATTTAATCGTTAACCATAATGATGATTTAAAAACTTAAAAAGAGAAAATCAAATTGGGAGCCCACTGAAAAAGTCAAAGTTCTACAGTTTGACTGAAATGAAAAAAGAGGAATCTATCTCATAATTGGGGAGATTCCTCTTTGCTTTTCCTT
>NZ_KB904593.1 GCF_000380145.1 Streptococcus thoraltensis DSM 12221
CCTACTTTGACGCACTTGTTGGAGAATTAGCCCCCGCTTGACCTCATTATGAATGGTTTGAGGAGCTTTATCTAGTCGCCTAGCCACTTCACGATTGGAACACCCTTCATGTAACCAACGTTCAATATTTCTACGGTCTGATAGTGTTAAATGTTTTCCTTTTGGTGTATAATAGTCTTGCATCTCAGAGTCCTTCTAATTGTTTTTGTGGTGATTACAATTATATCTCTCTGAGGTGTTTTTTCATACTTTTAAGTGGCTAACTTCATTTTAAAACTTTTAATTATTGGTCTTTTTAAATTGATTGTATAAAAAAATAAAAAAGCGCTTGCATTATTTGGATAAGTCTGTTATGATAATAAACATCAGATGGATTGTTACTGGTTAAGCAGGCAAAACCTAAATAAATACAAGATAAACAAGGACAGGAGTAGTAGCCACTTCTGGAGGTTTATTTGGTATTTGTTTAGGTTTTTTGTTTGTCTAAAGCAATCCAATAAACAAATATTTAGGAGGAGCCCTAATGGCTAAAAAAGATTATACTGAGTTGGCAAAAGATATTGTCGCTCATGTTGGTGGCAAAGATAACGTTGTCAACCTTAGACACTGTGTGACACGTTTACGTTTTGTTTTGAAAGACGAAAGCAAGGCAGACACGGATTACCTTAAAGCGCGTGATGGTGTGGTCACTGTTGTCAAAGCAGGAGGGCAGTACCAAGTCGTTATTGGAAACCATGTGCCAGATGTTTATGCAGCAGTTCTTGAACAAGGCGTTCAAGGGGTTGGCTCACTTGATACAGATGAGGGGGATTCAGCACCTAAAGGCAATCTTTTTGACCGTTTTGTGGATTTGGTTTCAGGTATTTTCCAACCTTTCCTAGGACCTTTGGCAGCTGCTGGTATCATTAAAGGTATTGTTGCTATTATGGGTGGTCTAATGGGAATGGATGCATCAAATAGCGCTCTATACGTTATTTTAAATGCCACTGGTGATGGTTTCTTCCAATTCCTGCCATTGCTAATTGCCATTACGTCTGCGCGTAAGTTTAAAGTGAATGAATTTACCGCCCTTGCCATTGCTGCGGCTCTTGTTTATCCTGATATTGCAGCTTCAGTAGCAGGGCTAAAAAAAGCAGGACTTGACAACGTCTTTGGTATTCCATTTGCACTTCCAGCCAGTGGTTACCTCTCAACTGTTATGCCAGCGATTTTAGCAATCTGGGTTGCTTCAATCATTGAGAAATTTATGAAGAAAATCACGCCTGATGTGGTGAAACTCTTCGTCGTTCCTTTTGTAACAATCTTACTCACTGTACCGTTGACTTTTCTTGCAGTAGGTCCACTTGCTAATGTGCTATCAGACGGTTTGAGTAGTGGACTGGTTGCCATTCAAAGCTTTAACCCAATTATCTTCGGCTTTGTTCTTGGTGCTGGATGGCAAGTGATGGTTATGTTTGGTCTTCACTGGGCAATTGTCCCATTAGCCATCTTACAAGTGGCAAGTACTGGCGAATCTGCAATGTTTTCACCAGCCTTACTTCCAAACTTTACGCAAACTGGTGTTCTTCTTGCCATCTTGCTCAAAACAAAGGAACAAAAAGTTAAAACAATTACAACGCCAGCCCTTATCTCATCAATCTTTGGGGTTACAGAGCCAGCTATTTATGGGGTGACCCTCCCTATGCGTACACCATTTATGATTTCATGTGTTGTTTCAGGAATTATTGGTGCAGCTATGATGGCTTTAAAAGTCACTACTTATGCTATCGGTGGTATGGGTGTCTTCCTTTATCCATCGTTGGTAAATCCTAAAACTGGTGATACAAATGGTATGATGTGGGGGATTATCTTAACCCTTGTAGCTATTGTAATTGCCTTTGTTATTCAATACTTTGTACCAGTTCCAACGCTTTATAGGAATCCAACTGAAGAAAAAGTTAAAGAAGTAGAAGTGGTTGCGGCGGAAGAAGTTGTTGACATT
Source organism: Streptococcus thoraltensis DSM 12221 (assembly GCF_000380145.1). Classification (GTDB taxonomy): domain Bacteria; phylum Bacillota; class Bacilli; order Lactobacillales; family Streptococcaceae; genus Streptococcus; species Streptococcus thoraltensis. Next base: position 1,982 of record NZ_KB904593.1, read on the forward strand.
AAACAAGAAATTATCGCCAGTCCACTTATCGGTAATGTTGTTGCTCTTGAAAATGTTCCTGATGAAGTCTTTGCTTCAGGAGCGATGGGGAAAGGTATTGCTGTTGATCCAGCAGACGGTGTTGTTGTTGCACCAGCAAATGCGGAAGTATCGCTCGTCTTCCCAACCAATCACGCTATCGGTCTTAAAACTGAGAACGGAGCTGAAATCTTAATTCATATCGGTATGGATACCGTGTCATTGGCAGGTAAAGGCTTTAAGAATTTTGTTGAAGTTGGTGACAAAGTGACACCAGGACAAAAACTTCTTGAGTTTGATGTCAATACTATCAAAGCAGCTGGACTTCCAGTCATCACACCAATCATCGTGACAAACACAGATGACTATACAGATGTTTTAACAACACAAGAAGGCCGTGTCAACACAGGTGACTACCTTCTTACAACTGTTAAATAAGTTATTTCAATCCTTCCTTCGGGAGGGATTTTTTACTGACTTTCAAAAAGAGCCTGAGACAAAAGATTTCTCAGACTCTGTGATGTTATGTTTTAAGTAGAACTTTTGTCCTCGCTTTTTGTTTCCTTTAATAGAGGCCGTCGTTGGTTGGATTAATGAGTGTTTTGGCTTCTTTAGTTTTGGTGTATTGTTTGCGATACTGGCTTGGGGTCATTTGGTAATAGTTTTTAAACTGGCGGTTGAAGTTGGATAGGTTGTTAAAGCCAACTTGTGTGGCGATTTCGATGATTGGTTTGCGGCTATTCACTAGAGCGTCACAAGCCTTGCTTAACCTGACTTGAATGATAAATTCGGTACAAGATGAACCCGTTTGCTGTTTGAAAACGGACATGAAGTGGGTTTTGCTGTAGCCCATTTTTTCAGCCAGAAACGAGATGGACAGTTCTTCATTGTAATGATTATTGATGTAATCAATCAGTTCTCTAAGTTTTTCGTCTTTGCGGTAGGAATCATCAGTGCGTTTACGAAGGACGTAGCGGTAGAAGAAGAGCAAGTATATCAACTCGTTCAATTTGGCTTTGAGCAAGACTTCATAGTGTCTCCCTTCTTCTGTGGCTAATTTAAAAATATCAAAAAGGATACGTTTAATCTCGTCATACCCCTCCATATGAGGTTGAATGCGCTGGACAAATTTGTAGGTGGAATTTTGCAGGGGTTGGAGATAGCGAAGACTGACCTGATCAACGATGGAGTAGCCAATCATGTCCAAGTGAAAGAGGAAAGTATCAGTGACGTGTTTTTCCCTACCAATGGGGTGAATGGAATGCATGCCATTGGGACGGATGAGTACAATGTCGCCAGCAGTGCTGTTGAAAAAATCATAATCAATATGATAGCGAGCACTCCCTTCATAGATATAGTTGATTTCCAACTCTGGATGCCAATGAAAAAGGGTATCTGGTCGACCATCCCTAACTTCTGTATGGTAGAAGTGGTAGGGCAGTAAGTGGTTATTATAATCAATATCAAGACGAAAATCTTCTTTTTGTTTGTTCACAAATGCTCTCCTTTTGTTCAATTCTATTTTAGCACAAGTGATGACATTATCAAAGGATAGTATCAGTTTTCCAAAGGATAGTGCTAGTCATTGAGACCTCATGTTTATATAATAGTTTCAGATAAAAATGAACGAGGTATTGATATGGCTTATACATTTCCAAAAGATTTTCTCTGGGGCGGTGCGACAGCTGCCAATCAATTTGAAGGGGCTTATAACCTTGACGGCAAAGGTTTGTCCGTGCAAGATGTGACACCAAAAGGTGGGCTACCTGCCAAAGCTTTTGATAAAAATCCCTTGATTACAGATCAGCCAACTGAGGACAACCTCAAATTGGAAGGGATTGATTTCTACCACCGTTACAAGGAAGATATTGCGCTTTTTGCTGAAATGGGCTTCAAAGTGTTCCGCATGTCGATTGCTTGGTCACGCATTTTTCCAAATGGTGATGAAACAGAACCCAACGAAGCTGGTCTTCAATTTTACGACAATGTGTTTGATGAGTTAGCCAAATACGGTATCGAGCCTTTAGTGACCCTGTCTCATTATGAGACCCCGCTTCACTTGGCGCGCAAGTACAATGGCTGGGCAAATCGTGATTTGATCGGATTTTATGAGAATTATGTCCGTACCGTCTTCACTCGCTATAAGGATAAGGTTAAGTATTGGTTGACCTTTAATGAGGTCAATTCGGTTCTTCATGCGCCTTTCATGTCTGGTGGAATTGGAACGCCAGTTGAAGACCTGTCCCAACAAGACCTATATCAAGCGGTACACCACGAATTAGTTGCTTCAGCGTCAGCCACTAAAATCGCTCACGAAATTAACCCTGATTTCAAGATAGGTTGTATGGTGATTGCTATGCCAGCCTATGGCATGACTTCAAACCCACTAGACCAACTAGCTGTGCATGAGTTTGAAAACCAAAACTATCTTTTCTCAGATATTCATGCGCGTGGGAAATACCCTAACTACATCAAACGTTTCTTTAAAGAAAATGACATTGAGATTCAATTTGCGCCAGGCGATGAAGAAATGCTCAAAAATACTGTTGATTTCATTTCCTTCTCGTACTATATGTCAGTGGCTCAAGCCCATAACCCTGAAGACTATGCTAGTGGAAAAGGAAACATTCTGGGCGGAATTACCAATCCTTACTTAGAGTCATCAGAATGGGGCTGGCAAATTGACCCGGTTGGTCTTCGGTTGGTTCTTAACGATTTTTACGACCGTTACCAGTTGCCACTCTTTATCGTGGAAAACGGTCTAGGCGCCAAAGATGTTCTGGTTGATGGTGCAAATGGCCCAACCGTTGAGGACGATTACCGCATTGACTATCTCCAAAAACACTTGGTGCAGGTGGGAGAAGCGCTTCAAGATGGCGTGGAACTTTGGGGTTACACGACATGGGGACCGATTGATTTGGTTTCAGCTTCAACTGCACAGCTATCCAAACGCTATGGTTTCATCTATGTTGACCGCAATGATGATGGAACAGGAAGTCTCGCTCGCTACAAGAAAAAATCATTTGACTGGTACAAAGAGGTCATCAGCACCAATGGCGAAGCCTTGTACCGCTAATTCTCTGACTACTCTCTAGCCACTCTCCAGACTAGAGAGTTTTTAGCTGATAGGAATTATGCTACAATGAGGGAAGCGTTTTATAACATAGCTATGTTTTTGCATGGCAAATACTAGAACTGTCGTTAGGGTATTGTGGTCTAGCTATCGACAGAATGGCTGTTTAGTCATGATGAGGAAGGATTTTATGATTACAACTGGATTTATCGGAAATGGCAAATCAACTAATCGCTACCATATGCCCTTTGTCTTAAAAACAGGCAAATTTAAGGTTAAAACCATTTATAATCGTTCTATCAAGGAAGATTGGGCAAGGGTTGAAGGAGCAAGGTACACCACTGATTTGAATCAGCTTTTAAATGACCCAGAAATTGACCTAGTTGTGGTGACGACCCCATTATCCAATCATTATGAGTCAGCCAAAAAAGCACTTCTTGCCGGTAAACATGTTCTTCTGGAGAAACCCTTTACGAAAACTCTTGCAGAAGCTAAGGAATTATTTCATCTTGCACGCGAGAAAGGTCTCATGCTTCAGGGTTATCAAAACCGTCGTTTTGATGCTGATTTTTTAACCACTCAAAAGGTTATCGAATCAAAGAAATTGGGCAAACTTCAAGAACTTGAGATGCATTATGATTATTTTCGTCCAGAAGTGCCTGAGAGTGTGACTGAATTTTCAATTGATACCAGCTTTTTGTATAATCATGGCTGCCATACCTTGGATCAAGTGATTTCTTATTTTGGCAAACCTGACCACGTTCATTTTGACTTGCGCCAGCTACTTGGTGAGCATCGTATGAATGATTATTTTGACATTGATTTGACATATGGAGAGCTTAAAGTTTCGGTCAAATCATCCTATTTTCGACTTAAAGAACGTCCAAGTTTTGCGCTATATGGTGATAAGGGCGTATTTATCAAGGCTACAAAAGATCGGCAGGAAGAAGATTTGAAGAAATTCTATCTGCCTAATCATGCTGACTTTGGCTTGGATCGTCCGCAAGATTACGGTGTCCTTTCTTATATGGAAGATGGACAATTCCACGAAGAAAAAGTGGTGTCAGAAGTCGGTGATTACAGCCTTTTCTACGATGCTCTCTATGATACTTTGAAAAATGGTGCTGAGCCACTAGTTAAAGAGGAGCAAACTTTACTTTTGATGTCCTTGTTAGAAGAAGGCATCGCAACACTAAAATAATAAAGGAGTCTCAATGATTAAACTAATTGCAACCGATATGGATGGTAGCTTTCTGAGAGATGATAAATCTTATGATGTGGCGAGATTTGAGAGAATTTTAAAGCGTCTAAAAAATCATGACATTAAGTTTGTGGTGGCTAGTGGTAACCAATACCGTCAGTTGACGTCGAAATTTCCCAATGATTATAAAGAATTGACTTTTATTGCTGAAAATGGCAGTCATATTGTTTCAAAGGAGAAAACCATCGCTCAGCATTTTCAATCGGGTGAGGAGATTGAAGCCTTGATACGATATATTGAGAAAACCTTTCCTGAGGTTGCTATCTGCCTTACAGGGGAAAAAGCAGGGTATTTACTAGAGACGACCAATGATAGTGTTAAGGATTTTTTGAGTCTTCATTTACCGGTGATGGTAGAGGTGAAGCATTTACAGCCTCTTCCTCAGGATAATTTCTACAAAACGGTAGTAGTCGTTCCAGATGGTAACAGTGAACCAGTGATTGAAGCTGTTTCTAAGGAGCTATCTGATTTATCTTTAGTGCCTGTTGCTAGTGGTTTTGGTAGTATTGACTTGATCACAAAAGGCATGCATAAAGCGTGGGGACTCAAGCAGCTGATGACCATGTGGGGGATAAGCGCTGAAGAGGTGATGGCTTTCGGTGACAATTCCAATGATATTGAAATGTTAACATTAGCTAGTGAGTCTTACGCTATGGCAAACGCTGGTGAAGCTGTTAAGGCATCAGCCAAGTATGAGGCTAAGACTAATGAAGAAGATGGCGTTTTAGATGTTATCGAAGCGTATCTGGACGATTTAGGATATTAAAGGAGCGCAGAGCTGTTGTAACTATAGAATGAAAGCTCTAGACGGCTGATGATGGGCGGTCTAGAGCTTTTTTAGACTAATTATTCTCACCACTAGTGATACCAGAAATCAGTTCATCACCGTCCAAGTCCTTGTCTGGAATGCCAAACGAAACAGAAGTTTGAGCTAAAGCACTACTATAGTCAAATGATACTTAATGAAAATCAAAAGTAGACAAGGCGACACTGATGTAAATAGAACTGAAGGTCATCACATCAAGTCAACAAGGTCTGCTTTTGATTTTCGAAGAGGATGAATTAATCTTCAGACAAGGAACTGAAATACGGACACTACTTGAGTAGGGCAAGTCGAAAATGCCCATGTATCAAAGTTAATGCATTTGACTATATAAAAGTGTCGTTCAGGCAGCTCCATCTTGACTTAAAATCGTAAGATAGTATCATTTTTTCATGCGATGCTACCAGAAATACTCCCTTGTTTGAGCTATAATATGGTTATAACATCAAAAGTAGAAAGAGGTAGGATAATGACATTTCCAAAAGATTTTTTATGGGGTGGTGCAATTGCTGCCAATCAAGCAGAAGGGGCTTATCATGAAGATGGGCGTGGACTTGTTGCAACGGATGTGTCAACAGGTGGCACAGCAAACTCACCACGTTACATGACTTACATTGACAAAGATGGTCAACCGGGCAAAGTTAGTGCAATGGGGCACAATGGTCAGATTCCAGAAGGCGCTAAGCATGCGATTCTTGATACGGAGCATTATCCTAATCATGTTGCGGTGGATTTTTACCATCGTTATAAAGAAGACATTAAGCTCTTTGCAGAGATGGGTTACTCGATTTTTCGCTTATCTATTTCTTGGGCGCGGATTTTCCCTAATGGGGATGATGCACAGCCAAATCAAGCAGGACTTGATTTTTACCGTTCTGTTTTTGAAGAATGTCGCAAGTACAATATAGAGCCACTCGTGTCCATCTGGCACTTTGATACGCCACTGGCTCTTGAAGAAAATTACGGTGGCTGGACTAACCGTAAACTGATTGATTTTTACGTCAAATACTGCGAGGTTATTTTCAATGAATACAAAGACCTTGTCAAATACTGGCTGACCTTTAATGAAATCAATAACACTACCATGTTTTTGGATATGTTTGGCAGCAAAGCTTCTGATGGGGAGTATCAAAAAGGCTATCAAATCCTTCATCATCAGTTTGTCGCTTCAGCTAAAGCTGTCCAACTCGGTCACAAAATCAATCCTGACTTCATGATTGGCAACATGATTTGCGGCATTGCCTTCTACCCAGCGACTGCTGATCCTAAAGATATTTTGGCAAATCAACACAAGTGGGAGTCCGGTATTTACTATTGCGGGGATGTGCAAGCCAAAGGAAAATACGGTACATACGCTAAACGTCTCTGGCAAGAGCATCATGTTGAGCTAGATATTACTGAAGAAGACTTGGAAGACATCAAAAATGGAACTGTTGACATGTATACCTTCTCTTACTACATGTCAAACAATGTGACAACTCATACCGGTGGGGAACAAGTGGCAGGAAACTTCTCAACTGGGGCTAAAAACCCTTACCTGACCTACTCTGACTGGGGCTGGGCGCACGATCCAGATGGTCTTCAATACTACCTTGAAAAAATCTATGACCGTTATGAAATTCCTCTCATGGTAGTAGAGAACGGTCTTGGAGCTTTTGATACCGTAGAAGAAGACGGCTCTATCCATGATGATTACCGTATTAATTACCACCGCGCCCATGTGAAAGCCATGAGCAAGGCCATTGACAATGGTGTTGACCTCATTGCCTACACCACTTGGGGCTGCATTGACATTGTTTCAGCAGGGACAGGGGAGATGCGTAAGCGTTACGGTTTCATCTATGTGGATATGGATGATGAAGGGAAGGGAACGCTTAACCGTACCCCAAAAGACAGCTTTTATTGGTATCAAAAAGTCATCGCTTCAAATGGTGAACATTTAGATTAAGTCCTAAAATCACGGTTGTTTGAGCAGCCGTGATTTTGAACTGTTAAAAAAGAAGAGGAAAAAACATGTCATTTCTAGCTATTGATTTGGGTGGAACCCAGTTTAAATCAGCCTTGATTTCAGAAGATTTTCAACTTGAACAATCTTTTTCAGAAAGGCCCTCTGCGCGTGATTTAGAGGATTGTCAAAAACTCTTGCAGGATATGATTGCGCCACATTTAGATACTATTGAAGGGATTGCGATTTCCTGTCCGGGTACGACTGATCCTATAACAGGAACTGTTTATAATGGAGGCATGTTGCAGTATTTAGATGGTTTTTCGTTCAAAGCCTTCTTGGAGAAATCCTATCAAAAACCAGTAGCCGTTCTTAATGATGGCAAGGCTGCTGCCTTAGCTGAACTAGCTTCTGGAAATCTAAAAGGGGTTCAGAATGGTTTAGCCATGATTGTGGGAACCGGTCTTGGTGGTGGGATTATTATCAATGGGGAACTTTATCAAGGGTCGCATTTTCAAGCGGGGGAATTGACCTTTGCTCTACCACAAGATAAAATGTCTCCCCTATCAGGGGAAGATTTGGCAGGTGGGTCTCTGTCTGCGGTGAATGTCATTGCAAGGTGTGCCAAAGCGCTTGGTTTATCAGAAGAGCAGGACGGTAGAGCGGTATTTGAAGCTATTAAGCGTAAGGATGAGCGCGTCTATTCCATTTTTCAAGGTTATTGTCGTCAGTTTGCGCTCCAAATTAACAATCTACAGAGCATTTTGGATGTGGAGCGAGTTGTTATTGGTGGTGGGATTTCCGCCCAAGCCATCTTGATTGAGGAAGTCAATCGTCAGTTGGACCAGTTGGAAACTGAAAACGCTTGGGTTTTCAAAGTGGTTAAAAGACCGCAGGTGACGGCTTGTTTCTATCAAAATTCAGCCAATCTAATCGGAGCAGCCTACTATTTAGAGCAAACCATGTAAAGGGGACTGGTTTTTTGAACATGTCATCGTAGAGAGCTTGGAAGTTGGTATGTTACCATATCGGCTTAGTTGAGGATTAGTGTGTAAATCATAAGAGCATGAGCAGCCTATTCTATAAAATAATACTTTCACCATTTAAAAAGAGGTTTCCATCAATATGAGCTCCATGGTTAGCGAAATGAAGGACACAGGAGCGAAAAGATAGTCCAAAATGGAAGATAAGATTGTGTTTGCTTTGCCTCGTTTGAGGACGAAAGGGCTAATAAAATAGATAATTAGAAATGTGCTGAAACAACATAAAGCAGAGTGGAACAAAAGTCACTAAGGTAAGGCGTTTGATTTAGTAGTCTCAGCTTCTATAGTCAAATGAATTAGCTTTCAGAACAAGGAACAGAAAAGACACGGACAGTACCTGATACTCTTCGAAAATCAAAAAGAAGACCTTGTTGACTTGATGTGATGACCTTCAGTTCTATCTGCTATCTGTGTCGCCTAGTCTGCTTTTGAATTTCATTGAGTATGAGTAGGGCAAGTCGAAAGTGACCATGTAGCAAAGTGAATTCAAAAGACTATACCAATTGGGTATGATGATAAAAAAAGTAGTACGTGGTGTTTTATAGCAAAATGAAATAAAAACAGTACACTTGTGATATCATGTTTTTATGGCATATTCACTAGATTTTCGTAAAAAAGTTCTCGCATACAGTGACAAAACTGGCAGTATTTCTGAAGCATCTGTTGTTTTCCAAATCTCACGNAACACCATTTATCAATGGCTAAAACTACTTGAGTACAATCCCATCGAGAAAACATGAGCTTACATCAAAAATGCCTCAATGAAAGTATCGCCAAATGGCCATATTTTCATGGAGGCACTTTTGTCCTGCTCTTGTTTCAGTTGACTATATCATAGCTTCTTAGCCTGAATTTCCTTAGTCACTAAGGAAATTTATGCTATGGTCAAATATGTAATCGCTTGCTAAACTAAAACTAAATAAAACTAACAAGGAGGCTAGTATGTCTAAATTACGTGACGATTTTTTATGGGGTGGTGCGGTTGCTGCTCATCAACTAGAAGGTGGTTGGCAAGAAGGTGGCAAGGGAATCTCTGTAGCAGATGTCATGACAGCAGGTCGCCACGGTGTTCCTCGTGAAATCACAGCTGGCGTTTTAGAGGGGAAATACTACCCTAATCACGAAGCAATTGATTTTTACCATCGTTATAAAGAAGATATCGCTCTTTTTGCGGACATGGGCTTTAAGTGCTTCCGAACATCGATTGCTTGGACGCGTATTTTTCCCAAAGGTGATGAACTAGAGCCTAATGAAGAAGGGCTTCAATTCTACGATGATTTGTTTGATGAATGTTTGAAATATGGCATTGAGCCAGTTGTAACGCTATCTCATTTTGAATTGCCATACCATTTGGTGACAGAATACGGTGGATTTACAAATCGCAAGGTTATTGATTTCTTTGTGCGTTTTGCGGAAGTGGTCTTTAAACGTTATAAAGATAAGGTTAAATACTGGATGACCTTTAATGAAATCAACAACCAAGCCAACTACCAAGAAGATTTTGCACCATTCACTAACTCAGGAATTGTTTACAAAGAAGGTGATGACCGCGAAGCTATTATGTATCAAGCAGCCCACTATGAATTAGTGGCGTCAGCGCGTGCTGTTAAAATTGGGCATGATATCAATCCTGACTTCCAAATTGGCTGCATGATTGCCATGTGTCCGATTTATCCTGCGACATGTAAACCATCTGATATCCTAATGGCTCAAAAAGCCATGCAAAAACGTTATTACTTTACCGATGTTCATGTGCATGGTTTTTATCCAGAACACATCATCAAGTATTGGGAACGTAAAGGAATTGAGGTTGATTTTACTGAAAAAGACCGTGAGGACTTGCTTGAAGGAACGGTTGATTATATCGGATTCTCATACTACATGAGTTTTGCCATTGATTCACACCGGGAAAATAATCCTCACTATGACTATCTTGAAACAGAAGATTTGGTAAAAAATAACTATGTTAAGGCATCTGATTGGGATTGGCAAATTGACCCAGAAGGTCTCCGTTATAGCCTAAACTGGTTTACAGATATGTACCACTTGCCACTCTTTATCGTTGAAAATGGTTTTGGTGCTATTGATCAAGTTGAAGAGGATGGTATGGTCCATGATGATTATCGGATTGACTATCTAGGGGCTCATATCAAAGAATTCATCAAGGCAGTCGATGAAGATGGGGTTGATTTGATGGGTTACACACCTTGGGGATGTATTGACCTTGTTTCAGCTGGTACAGGTGAAATGCGCAAACGCTATGGCTTCATTTATGTTGACAAAGATGATGATGGTGAGGGAAGTTATGAACGCTCACCAAAACAATCCTTTAATTGGTATAAAGAAGTGATTGCAAGTAATGGTGAAAGTCTTTTGAAATAAAAGGCATATCATTGTCACTTAAAAAAGTAGACAATATTTTTTAGATAACTTGTTGAATGGTATATAGGATTTAAAATAAAGTAAAATATAGAAAGCGTATTGAAATGGAAGATATCATCATTTATTTTATGATGCTAATGTTCTTAGTTGGACTCGTGTATTTACCAACGAGAGCGATGCTAAAAGTTAATAAAAAAATTGGTTACAACTATTCTATTCGCTTTATCGGTGTGTCTGATATACCTGATTTAAGAAGCGATGATGAACTTAGAAAACATTTAAGAGTTGTCTCACAGTCAAAAAATACATATGTTGTTCAATCAAGATGGAATGATCGTAAATTGAGAGATTGCTTAGTGAATAAATACCATTTAACTAAACAACAAGTCATTGTGCAATCTGTTCAAGCGTCTGGACCATTAGGTGTGGCTTAATCAAATGGAAAAATAGCTCGTTTGAGCTGACTATTCAGAATTGAAGAAAAAGTCCATTTTTGAGCATTCTTCTTCAATCTTTTTTCAAGCCCAAAATGCCCCCCAAAAAAACGTTGAAATAACAGCCTTTCTAACAGTTTCATTCTTATCGGTCTCCCTGCAAAATTTCCCAAATTATCAAATTTTTAGAAAGGGTGTCTACGTTTCGAAATCAGCTCGTTTGGGCTGATTTTTTTCGTTTTTATGAGATAAGGAAATTCTAAAAATTAAATAGAGACTTTTTCCGCAGTGCTAAGGAAAAAGTCTCTTTTGATATTGAAAACGGTTTCGAATAGAATGAAGTCATAACATAAATTAGAAAATATATTGGAGGATTTACTTATGACTAAAGCTTTGATTATCTGTGCTGGTGGGATGTCATCTTCACTTATTGCCAAAAAAACGCAAACACTCTTGGCAGAACAAGGGCATGATGTTGAAATGAATGCTGTGGGTGTTCCTGAAGGTGGTAAGAAAATCAATGCCGCTGAATATGACTTGTACCTTATCAGTCCGCAAACTAAAATGCACTACAAACAATTTGAAGAAGCCGCTAAAAAAGTTGGTAAACCAATCGTTCAAATCCCACCACAAGCTTATATTCCTATTCCAATGGGGATTGAAAAGATGGCGAAGTTGGTTTTGGATAACATCTAATTCCTTTTTCTAATAGATGAGCGATTTCATTTTGGGAGGATGGTATGCTTAACACGAAGGAAAAAATGATTTTACAATACCTCTACCAACATCGAGGAGAGTATTCAACTAGTAAAGCCTTAGCAGATTATCTTTCCTATTCTGATAGAACGATTCGTACTTATATCAAAAAATTATCGTCAGATTTGTCTGTTGAAGAAGCGGGTTTTAGGATTGTTTCTAAACAGGGGTTCGGTTATCAGCTTGACATTATTGATGATGACATTTACCATCATTTCCTTGTTGAGAATGATCTCGCTGTGGGTCTAGATTATGGCGATATTGAAAATCGGCATAAAGCGATTTTAAACAAGTTGATTTTTGAAGAAGAAACGGTTCTGTTTGATGATTTAGCAGAGCAGCTATTCGTGAGTCGGTCAACTTTATCAAGCGATTTTAAGAAGATTAGGAGCCAGTTAGCAAAGTACCAATTGAGCATTGAGAGCAAACCCTACCGTGGCGTTTATGTTTTGGGAAATGAACAAGATAAGCGCCACTTTATTATGGATTACTTTTTCGGCGATCATTTTCATCAAAACATGTCTCATTTTGTTGGTAAAGACATGTTAACACTGCCCTTATCAATGGAAGAATTGACCATTATCGTCTTAGATGAATGTCGCAATGAAGGCTTAAAACTTTCTGACTATGCGATTCAAAATTTAGTGATTCACTTAGCATTAGCCATCCAGCGCTTCCAGAAAGGGTTCCGCATTTCTCCAGTGGACTTGAATGCTAAAAAATACGCAAAGGAGCTAGCTGTTGCTAAAAATATTAGCAAACGACTTTCTAGAAGATTGGTGCAAGATGAATTAATCCCGCCTGAAGAAACAGCCTATATCGCCCTTCACCTTATTTCAAAATCAAATGTAAACGAAGACGTTAATATTGAAAGAGCCAATTTAAGACAAGAAGTCAGCCTTGGGATAGAAGCCTGCGACGCGAATGAAGAGTACGATTTTGCCAATGACCCCTCTTTAATGGAAGGTTTGATGTCCCATCTTGACATTTTATTGGAACGTTTGAACAACAATATTCATTTGACCAATCCTCTCCTTGATGATATAAAAAATCGCTATCTAGATATTTTTAGATTAACAACAGATTTTATGTCGGGTCTCCCATCTTTTCAAAAGTATCATCTTTCGGAAGACGAAATAGCTTATGTTGCCCTTCATTTTATGGCATCCATAGAGCGTCAAAAGGAAAGGAATAAGTTAAGTGTTCTGGTTATTTGCGCGACTGGTTTTGGAAGCGCCCAGATGCTTAAAAATAGAATTATTAATGAGTTGGGACAGTTGGTGACGATTTCAGATGTCATTGGTTATTATGACTTAACGAATGACAAACTTAAAGACGTTGATGTCATCATGTCAACCATTGATTTATCGAACTTAGTCTTTAATATCCCTGTTCAAACGGTTAGTGTTTTCTTATCAGAACAAGAAGTGCTTGATGCTAAAAAAACATTTTCTCAACTTAGAGGAAAGCATCATCAAAAGAAAGTTCAACAGAATCATAGTGTTTCAAGTGAAGATGTCTTGTTAGCATCTTTTGAGTCTTATTTTTCAAAAGACCATTTTATAGTTTTGGAAAAAGCTGATAAGTCTGAACTTATTTCTGAAATGATTCGATTGCTAATTCCAGATAATGTTAGTCAACAAGAAGAATTAGCTGATTTAATTAAAGGGCGAGAACGATTGAGCACTTTGGTCTTTGATCAAGATATTGCAGTTCCTCACCCATTAAAGCCGATTAATGAGAAACATCAGATTGCTGTTGCCATTATCAAAAATGGTTTGTATTGGGAAGACGGTTTTGAAAACATTAAGTTAATTTTCTTAGTGGCACCATCAATATACTCGAATGAAGGTTTGAAACCTATTACAAGTCGAATAGTTGATTTGGTTGATTTACCTGATGTCAAAAATGACCTTATTAAGGCAAAGGATTTTGAAACATTTAAAGCTATATTTTTAGATAGTAAAAGGAGTTAATATGAATACAGAAGAATTGCAAATGGCTGCTTTTGGTATTATTCTAAGCAGCGGAAATGCTCGTACTATCGTTCATGAAGCTTTTGCGGCTATGCGTGAAGGAGATTATGATAAGGCAGAGCAACTTTTAGAAGATGCTAATGCAGATATGCTAGAAGCGCACCATGCTCAAACAGATCTTTTACAAGAGTATGCTAGTGGCACAGAAATCAAAATTGAAATTATTATGGTCCATGCACAAGACCACCTAATGACAACCATGACACTGCGTGAAGTGGCACTTGAAATGCTAGCTTTGTATAGAAAAGTTGGATAGGAAGGTGATGAAATGAGTAAGGTAACGTCTACTCATAAAGAAAATAACACTCCTAGAACAGCTGAGGAGATTAGAAGAGAAGTTAAGCAAAAAAATAATTTATTTAACCGTTACATGCTCTTTCGATTTAGTTTGGCACTCTTTTTCTTTGCTAATATCTATTGGTCATTAACTTTATTTTTTAAGCCAAATCTTTACTTGCTTATCCCTCTTGCTTTGCTAGCTGTATTAATTATAGCAACCGTTGAGCAATTTAAACTATATGGTGCATCTGCTCCAAAATTGTCACGTACAGAGTTAGCTTTAAAAATACAGTTGATGACTCATCTATTAGTCATTGCTTTGACAGCGTTCAACCAAACATCTGTTTTATTTCCAACTTTTACAAATCAATTCTCTGCAAAGTTAATGATTATTATTCTGCAAGTTTTAGGAATGCTTCTTGTTAATTTAAATTTAAATCGCATTACCTTAATTAAGCAGAATAAGGACAAATATTACCAACGTTTTCAAACTATTGAAAAATACATTTAATTTTTTAGGAGGAGTTCTCATGGAAGAACAAAAAGGTTTCTTTAGTCTATTGGACAAATATCTCATGGGGCCTATGGGGAAACTGGCGTCATATAAAATCGTTCGTGCCATCACAGCTGCTGGTATGGCTGCAGTTCCCTTCACGATTGTCGGGTCAATGTTCTTGGTATTTAGTATCTTGCCACAAGCATTTTCATTCTGGCCAATTGTTGCTGATATTTTTGCAGCATCATTTGACAAATTCACAGCCCTCTATATGGTTGCTAACTACGCAACAATGGGATCATTGTCACTTTACTTTGTACTTGCTATTGGATACGAATTGACAAAAATCTATGCTGAAGAAGAAGAACTTGATTTGACACCAATCAACGGTGCTCTACTTGCCCTCTTTGCATTCATTATGACCGTTCCTCAAATCGTTTTTGAAAAAGGGATGATGTCATCAGTTGTTTCCCTTAAAGAAGGTGCAGTTGTTGCTGATGGTTGGGCAATGGCAAATGGTGTCACTCGTTTTGGTACTACTGGTATCTTTACAGCTATCATTATGGGTGTTGTTTCAGTTCTTTTGTACCGCATGTGTGTGAAAAACAACTGGGTCATCAAAATGCCTGAATCAGTTCCAGAAGGAGTATCTCGTGGTTTTACAGCCTTGATTCCTTCGTTTGTTGTTGCTTTCTTTGTTATCATTTTAAATGGTATTCTCGTAGCATTAGGAACAGATATTTTCCAAGTTATTGCGATTCCATTTGGTTTCGTTGCAAATCTTACAAGTACTTGGATTGGTCTTGTCATCATCTACCTTCTAACTCAGGCTCTTTGGATTGTTGGTATTCACGGTGCCAATATCATCTTTGCTTTTGTTAACCCAATCGCCTCAGCAACCATCAAGGTTGTTGATAATGGCTTCAACCCAGTTGTCGGCGCAACAGTTGAATTGTTGGCAGCAGATGGTTCAGGTCGTCAAGTCAAGACTGATGCGTTTGGTAACGCTACCTTCACAGATGTAAAACCAGGCAAAGGTTACACAGCAGCGCTTGCCATGGTTCCAGAAGGTTATGACTACAACAGCTACCGTACAGCAGCGTTTGACCTAGCAAACACAGACCACCACGAAGACTTCATCACTGTTGGTAAAGTACAAAAAGAAGCACCAAAATCCGAAGACTCTGTTGGCAACGCTTCAGCAACCATCAAAGTTGTAGATAACGGCTTCAACCCAGTTGTCGGCGCAACAGTTGAATTGTTGGCAGCAGATGGTTCAGGTCGTCAAGTCAAAACTGATGAATTTGGTAATGCTAACTTCACAGATGTAAAACCAGGCAAAGGTTATACAGCAACTCTAGCTTCTGTACCAGAAGGCTACGAATTGAACAGCTACCGTACAGCAGCGTTTGACCTAGCAAACACAGACCACCACGAAGACTTCATCACTGTTGGTAAAGTACAAAAAGAAGCACCAAAATCCGAAGACTTTATTGGTAACGCTTCATCAACCATCAAGGTTGTTGATAACGGCTTCAACCCAGTTGTCGGCGCAACAGTTGAATTGTTGGCAGCAGATGGTTCAGGTCGCCAAGTAATAACAGATGAATTTGGTAACGCTAACTTCACAGATGTGAAGCCAGGTAAAGGCTACACAGCAACTCTAGTTTCTGTACCAGAAGGCTACGAATTGAACAGCTACCGTACAGCAGCGTTTGACCTAACAAATACAGACCACCATGAAGACTTCATCACTGTTGATAAGGTTCAAAAAGCTGACAAGCCAAGTCAAGAACAGCCAAAAGAAGACCAACCGAAGGCAGATAAACCAAATCAAGAGCAACCAAAAGAAGACCAACCAAAGGCTGACAAACCAATGAGTCCTAAAGTAGACGATGGTAACAAAGATGGTCAGGGTAAAGATGATTCTAACGTCTCAAATAAAGAAGCAAATAAACCAAGCAAAACCCCTAAAGCAGCAGAAGGAAAGCTAGTTCAGACTGCTTCAAAAGCTGCTCCGAAAGTGTCAGCTGACAAAGAAGAACTACCAAGTACTGGCGATACCTCATCATCAGCTGCAGTCTTTGCAGGAACAGCTATTGCACTTGCTTCATTAGGACTTGCAGTGTCACGTCGTCGTAAAGAGGACTAGAGAGATGTCTAGCACCTCCTCATAGATGATACTATTAGACGAGTGTTTTTCTAACTGAAAATGCTACCATTATGGATGGATTTTTCATCAAGCATAAATCTTGACAGATCATTTTTTGAGCAGAGACGATTTTAACACCTTTCATGTTATAATAGAAAAAATATCATTTTTCTGAAAGGTTTTGCACTTGCTTCATAAAGTTAATCGCTTAAATCAAATACTGTTTTATTTGCTTGGTCTTTTCCTTGTAGGCTTAGGGATTACCCTCTGCACCAAAGCTTCCTTAGGCGTATCGCCAGTCGTTTCTCTAGCCTACAATGTCTCGGTGATTTTCAATATTCCAATCGGAATAACCAGTTTTGCCAATTTCTCGCTCTGTATTTTCATCCAATTTTTACTGCTAGGAAAAGAGTTTGACCATTTTAGAATTCTCCAAGTAGTAGCCAGTTTTCTAACCAGTTTTGTCATGCAGCTTTTTGATAATACTCTGCTAACGCCCAGACTTCTAAGTATGCGATTTGTTTGGCTCCTTGCTGGGATTGTGATTGTGGGATGCGGTGCAGCCTTGACTGTTGCCATGCGTTTTATTCCCAATCCTGCTGATGCTCTTGCTCATACTATCGGTCAGGTAACTGGCAAAGGATTTGGAACAGGGAAAAACCTCCTCGACCTTGTTTTTATCAGCCTTTCTTTGGTTTTATCTTTTGGATTTGGCAAGGGCTGGCTCGGTGTTAATATCGGAACACTCATTGCCAGTCTGGTAACAGGTCGTGTGATATCAGTCTTTTTTCCGATTTTTGAAAAACTCTACGAGACACGAGTTGAAAAATCATAGGATAGTATTATTATTTCAAAGGATAGTGATGGTTTCGTCACTATCTTTTCTTTATACTTAGGATAATTAAAACTAGAATGACTAATACTCTTCGAAAATCAAAAGCAGACCTTGTTGACTTGATTTAATGACCTTCAGTTCTATCTGCTATCTGAGTCGCCTAGTCTATTTTTGATTTGCATTGAGTATAGGTGAGGTAAGACATGTCAAAAATTATCTTTTTAGATGTAGATGGAACTCTGGTGGATTATAATAATAGGGTTCCAGAATCAGCAGTTAAAGCCATTCGCTTGGCACGTGAAAAGGGACATAAGGTCTATGTTTGCACAGGCCGTAGTCGTGCCGAAATGCAAGATGCAATTTGGGATATTGGTATCGATGGAATGATTGGCGGCAATGGCTCCTACGTCGAAGATGACGAAAAAGTTATTATGCACCAATTGATTTCGAAAGAAGAATCCAAACATATCGTCGATTGGCTTCACAGTCGTGGTTTAGAATTTTACCTCGAATCCAATAATGGACTCTTCGCTTCTGAAAACTTTAGAGAAGCAGCCCGCTCAGTTCTAAGAGAATATAGCCTTCGTAAAGGAAAAACGCAAGAAGAAGTCAAAGACCAAGAAGCTGAAGACGCTCTGCATGGATTGATTTACGGGGGTGAGCTTTACCGTGATGACCTCAACAAAGTCAGCTTTATCTTGTCTGATTACCAAGACCACCTTGATTCGATTGAGGAATTTCCCAATCTTGAAGCCCACACTTGGGGTGGACGTGGTGAAACAGCCCTCTTTGGAGATTTAGGGGTTAAAGACATTAACAAGGCACATGCTGTGGAGGTTCTCTTGAAACATCTTGGAGCTGACCGTAAGGACACTATTGCCTTTGGCGATGCTAAAATTGATATTCCCATGTTGGAGTACTGCCAAGTAGGTGTTTCTATGGGGAATGGTGGTCCAGAAATCCTTGCCATGGCCGATATGGTGACAGATGATGTCGAAGAAGACGGACTCTATAATGCTTTTGATAAACTAGGACTTTTTGCCTAATTCTTTTCGAAAATCACATTGAGACCTTGTTTGCAGGATGGACTCCTGTTCTATCTGCATTGACATCGCCTCGTCTGATTTTGATTTTTATGGCATATAAACTAAAAAACACCTAAGATCCGTATCAGATCTTAGGTGTTTCAAATGAAGTTATTTTACAATCGTAAACTAACTACTAATCCGGAAAAACCAATCACAAGGAAAATAAGAGATAAGAATTTACCGATAAAAACAGATGTGAAAATCGGACTTGCTAAAAGCAGAACGCCCAATAGCAAGAGTCCCAAGCCAGATAAGAGCGTACGCTTACCGAATCCCGCTTGCTGAAGCTGATAGCCAGAGACTAATCGCAGGAATCCAACCACCAAAATCCAGTAGGCAATAATCGTGATGACTAAGCGACTGAGTGAAAAGGCTGAGCTACCAAGAAGAATGAAGCCAAAAATGATGGTTACGCTTGCCTGAAGCAGCTGCCAGATGGTTCGTTGAGCGCTGTCGCCACGGAAATAGGTGAGCAAGCCTTGAATGCCCCAAACAAAAATCATAAGGGCGATTAGCCAGCCGATGGAGGCGATGGCTGATAGGGGTTGATTGAAAAGGTAGAAACCTAGTAATAGTGAGAAGAGGCTTGGTAATAGTGTCAATAATTTCATAGAAAACTCCTTTGCTTACAGTATTATAGTCAATAAAGGTCAGACTGTCAAAAATCTACTGTTATCTTTTACATTTTCTTAGTTTTTAGATCTTGTACATGTTTGCAAAATCATGTTGAAATAGTTAGGCTGGTAGCAGGAGGATATTTCTATGAATGTGATTTTCAAGGGGTATCAAGTGCTGTTCTGCGTCTTTTCTGTTCCTTGTCTGAAGGTTAATTCATTTGACGATATTATCGGTCAGATTTAAAGGATTTTCTGAAATATGTTATTAAATTTGAACGGCTTTATGAATGATTTCAGCAATTTCCTGACTGGATTCTATAAAGTTAGAATCAATCCATTTATAGATGATTGTCTTAACTGTTAAGACATAGACATCAAATGCGAATTTTTCAGGGATGTGATAGCCATCTTCCAATTGTTTTTCAAGGTCCACGATGTCAGAATTTTTGATAATCTTTTCCATAAAAGTTGTGACTGTGGCATCGAAATCAGAATGATATTTTTTCCAGACTTGGAAGTAGAAGCCTTTTTCTTTGATGTAATCTAACATTTCGATTAAAACAGGTATTTTAAACAATAGATTCTTGGTTAGAATGTTGTTGATGTCGTTGATAGCGATATTCAGACTTTTCTGCTTAAGGTCATCTAAGCCAGTAAAATGATTGTAAAAAGTGGTACGGCTAGTGTTAGCGCGCTGCACGAGGTCTGTGATACTGATTTTGTTTTGACCCTTTTCTTCTAAGAGCGACGTATATGCAAAAATTATTCTTCCTTTAGCAGGATTTATAGCCATATTAGTCCACCTATTTCATTTCTAATTTTCAAGAATATTATAATTTATTTTTGCGTAATAAACAAACGATGACTGTAGTTTGGTTCCAATTGTTTGGTATTTAAGATAATTAAATAAAAAGGATTTAAGTTTTTGGTACAGGTTAAAGAACGTTTATTGGATAAAATCTTGCCAGCACTAGGATGGTTTGAAAGGAGTCATTTCGTAACCTAAAAAGTGACAAACGAAAAGTTTATAGTCCCCCTTATGTCACAAATGGTTGGAAAATATAAGGATAAGGACTATTGGGGAGACATTTGTGCTACAAAGAGGGAGTTGAGAGCCTTTAAGAGAATGCAAAGTTAGAGGTGCAATGATTAGTGACATAGCTTTCTTAGTCGAAATTTCAGGAGGGCGATAACTTGTAAAAGTGGTTACTGGAAGCAAAAAGTGCTAAAATAGGAAAAGCTGCTTGATATAATCGTAAATCCCATCATCGTAGCTAAAATGGTAATTGATGAGCCTAGCCTAGCAAAACATTATTTTTGACATTACCAGTTCATTTTTTGAAATATTCCTAAAATAACAAAAGTATCGCTTTCTAATAAGGCGATAACTTGTCTTTTTCACAGAAAAAGCAGTCAGAAAAGACATGAGAGAATAAGAATGTCTCAAAAATAATAACCACTTGGTATCAGGAATTGTCGGAAGTCTGTTAAGAATGTCATTTTTCCTAACATAAAATCCGAAAGATCATCAAAAATATATGAAAAAGACTTGACATAAAAATTCTGAAAAATTTATACTATGTTAAGTGAACTAAAATTTAAATCTCGAAAGGAAATACTTATGCTATCAGGAAAAGAATATGTTACTAGTGTTTTTGAAAAAGTAAAAGAGCAAAATGCTCATGAAGAAGAATTTTTACAAGCCGTTGAGGAAGTGTTTCAATCACTTATCCCTGTTTTTGACAAGTATCCCAAATACATTGAAGAAAATCTCCTAGAGCGTTTGGTAGAACCTGAACGCATCGTTTCTTTCCGTGTGCCTTGGGTTGATGACAAAGGTCAAGTACAAGTTAACCGCGGCTACCGTGTGCAATTCTCATCTGCCATTGGTCCATACAAAGGTGGTCTTCGTTTCCACCCATCTGTTAACCAATCCATTGTTAAATTCCTTGGCTTTGAACAAATCTTTAAAAATTCATTGACGGGTCAACCCATCGGTGGGGGTAAAGGGGGATCAAACTTTGATCCTAAAGGGAAGTCTGACCTTGAAGTGATGCGCTTTACACAAAGCTTTATGACAGAATTACAAAAACATATTGGACCAGATACTGACGTTCCTGCCGGAGATATCGGTGTTGGTGGTCGTGAGATTGGCTATATGTTCGGTCAATACAAACGTCTTAATGGCTATGAGAATGGCGTCTTGACTGGTAAAGGCCTCACCTATGGTGGTTCCCTTGCTCGTACAGAAGCAACTGGCTATGGAGCAGTTTATTTTGCTGAGCAAATGCTTAAAGCCCGTGGCGAAGATTTCAATGGTAAGACAGCTATTGTCTCAGGCTCAGGGAACGTAGCCATTTATGCTACCGAAAAATTACATGAGCTTGGTGCAACAGTTATTGCGGTATCAGATTCATCAGGCTATATTTACCACGGTGATGGTATTGACCTTGACCTTCTTAAAGAGCTTAAAGAGGTCAAACGTGCTCGCATCAGTGAATACGTGGAAACACACCCGGATGCCGTCTTCACTCCAGCAGATGAAAATTCTATCTGGAGCTTGAAAGCTGACCTTGCTTTTCCGTGTGCTACTCAAAACGAACTTACTGAAGAAGATGCGAAAGCTTTAGTTGCTAACGGCGTCATTGCTGTTACCGAAGGGGCAAATATGCCATCAACACTCAAAGCTATCGATGTCTTCCATGAAGCAGGTGTTGCCTTTGGACCAGCCAAGGCTGCCAATGCTGGTGGTGTTGCGGTTTCAGCGCTTGAAATGTCTCAAAATAGCCAGCGCACACCTTGGTCATTTGAAGAAGTTGATGAAAAACTCAAGGGTATCATGAAAGATATTTACGACAACTCTGCTTCAGCTGCTAAAGAATTTGACGCAGAAGGCAACCTTGTTGTCGGCTCAAACATTGCCGGTTTCCTAAAAGTAGCAGAAGCCATGTCTGCTCAAGGAATTGTATAAGAAAAGTTGACAGAAGAAGAGGTTGGAATGTCCAGCCTCTTTTTGATAGAAGAAGCTCATAGTGGCGGCATTAGCTACAGATAGGCTTATATTTTCTGATGGAAAATAAAAATCAAAAAATAGATTTTAGTCCAACTTCTATGAAGAATTAATGTTTAGTCAGACCAATGCAAGATTTGAATGACTTTCTGTCCATTTCATCAAGTGTCTTAGAGACTTGGTTCAGATTGAGGAAAAAGTCCATTTTGGATATTTTTCTTCAGTCTTTTTTCTTTCTGGTCAAAAGCAAAAAACGCCCGAAAATGTTGAAATATCAGCGTTTCTAAACATTCAATGATTATCCGTCTTTCTGCTAGATGTCTCCAAATAGCGCATTTTCAGAGGTTCTGTCTACATTTCAGCATCAAGTCTTTAAGACACTTGATGCTGAAATGTTTGTGGTGCGAAAATAAGGAGATTGCCAATAGCTAAAAACGTTAAAACTTCATGATGCCAAATAATGGATTGAATGCGCCTGTGATAGGAAGTATAGGGCTTATTTTAATCCGTTTCATTGATTAGAAGATAGCGTTAGTTTTCATAGTATAGTCAAATGAATTAACAGTCAGACAAGAAAGTGAGACGCAGGCAGTACTTGAGTAGGGCAAGTCGAAAGTGGCGATGTATCAAAATTAATTCAAAAGCCTATAACTATGACATATCTATTTTCGTTAAGTATTAATCCTCTTCAAACACCAAATTCTCTTGTCAACTAGATTTGATGAAGACAGCTCTGTCTGCATTGGAGTTGCCTAGTCTGATTGTGATTTTCATTGAGTATAAGCTGAAAGGTCTCAAGCTTTTTGTTATAATGTCTGACAGTGAGTTATATTATTCAAATAGGAGTTATCATGATTAAAAACATCGTCAAAGATACATTTTTCTTAGGGCAAAAGTCACAGAGAGCAAGTAAAGAAGACCTTTATATTGGTCAAGATTTGCAAGATACGCTCAATTATCATCGTGAGGGTTGTGTTGGTCTAGCTGCCAATATGATTGGCTATCAAAAGCGTGTGATTATCATCAGTATGGGTTTTGTAGACTTGGTCATGTTCAATCCTGAGATTGTAGCTAAAAGTGAGCCTTTTGATACGGAAGAGTCCTGTCTTTCTTTGACAGGCGCTCGTCCGACTAAACGCTATCGTCAGATAAGCGTGACCTATCGCGACAGCAATTGGATGACAAAAACCATCACGCTCAAAGACTTTCCTGCACAGATCTGTCAGCATGAACTGGATCATCTGGAAGGGATTATCATTTAGTATAAAACTGGTAAAACAAATAGGTTGAAGAAATTTAGGAAAAAAGTTACTATTAGTTAGTAATAAAAGCAAGGAGGTTATGAATTGGTCAAACGTATTGGCATCATTGTGGGGAGTGTGCGAGAAAAATCGTATTCTAAATCCCTAGCTAAGGCTATTTCAGGCTTTTTTCCTGAAAAAATAGAGATTACCACTATCCGCATTGATGACTTACCCCTTTTTAATCCTGATTTAGATCAAGACGCAAGCCTAAGACCGGGCAGTTACGAACGTTTTAGAAGAGAAGTGAAGGCTCAAGATGCCTTGATTGTGATTAGCCCGGAGTACAATCGTACCATTCCCGCAGCCCTCAAAAATGCTATTGAAGTCGGGTCGCGCCCAATGACTGACATTTCTTTCAATGGTAAGCCAACTTTGATTATCACCCAATCGGCAGGCAGTATGGGAGGGTTCGGAGCCAATCATCACCTCAGACAGGCACTTGTCTTTCTCAATGCCATTGCCATGCCTCAACCAGAAGTGTATCTATCAGAAATCCATAACTTAATTGATAAGGAAGGTACTATTTTAAGAGCAGATACAGAGAAATTTTTACGAATGGTTGTTAAGAATTTTCTTGGTTTTGCGGGATTATTTTAAAAGTGGCAATGAAAAGAAGGATAAGATCATTAAGTAGGCTAATCCATAATGCTCCTAAACAACAAACAAAAATCATCCAGAGGGTGATTTTTCTTGTTTTTAGGGAACAATTTAGCCTTGTAAAGATAGCTTTTTTAAAAAAGATGAGACTTTTGCTTTGACATAGTGACCACTTTTTTATATTATGTTGTGGTAACTTAGTGACGATATGCTATGTATAGTTATATGGTCACTAAAGAGAGGAGAATAAGGTGACATTACTCGAAGTCAAAAATCTAACCAAAGTATTTGGTAAAAAACCAAAAGCTGCGCTTGAGATGGTCAAGCAAGGCAAGTCAAAAACTGATATCTTAGAAAAAACAGGCGCTACCGTTGGTGTTTACGATGCTAGTTTCGACATCAAAGAAGGTGAAATCTTTGTTATCATGGGTCTTTCGGGGTCTGGTAAATCAACGCTAGTTCGTATGCTCAACCGTTTGATTGAACCATCGTCAGGCAATATTATGCTTGAGGGTAAAGACATTTCTAAGATGAACGCAGAAGAGCTTCGCAATGTTCGTCGTCACGATATTAACATGGTTTTCCAAAGTTTTGCCCTGTTCCCACACAAGACGATTTTGGAAAATACGGAGTTTGGGCTAGAACTTCGTGGTGTTTCCAAGGCTGAAAGAACAAAGGCAGCTGAAAAGGCTCTTGATAATGCAGGTCTCTTGGCATTTAAAGATCAATACCCCAACCAATTATCGGGTGGTATGCAGCAGCGTGTTGGTTTAGCACGCGCCTTAGCTAATAAACCTAAAATCCTGTTGATGGACGAGGCTTTTTCAGCTCTTGACCCCCTAATTCGTCGTGAAATGCAAGATGAACTCTTGGATTTGCAAGATGCTAACAAGCAGACTATCATTTTCATCAGTCACGACTTGAATGAAGCTCTTCGCATTGGGGATCGTATCGCTCTTATGAAAGATGGTCAAATCATGCAAATCGGTACAGGTGAGGAAATTCTTACCAATCCAGCAAATGATTTCGTGCGTGAATTCGTTGAAGATGTCGATAGATCAAAAGTCTTAACAGCACAAAATATCATGATTAAGCCAATTACAACAACACTTGAATTAGATGGTCCTCAAGTCGCGCTTATGCGTATGCATACGGAAGAAGTATCAATGTTAATGGCAACCAATCGTCGTCGTGAATTGATTGGAGCAGTAACTGCAGATGCAGCACTGAAGGCTCGTAAAAAAGGCCTACCACTTTCAGAAGTTGTCGACCGTGAAGTTTTAACGGTTTCTAAAGATACCATTATTACAGACATCATGCCTCTTATCTATGATTCATCTGCGCCAATTGCCGTAACCGATGATAATAACAAACTTCTTGGAGTTGTTATTCGAGGGCGCGTGATTGAAGCCTTGGCAAATGTTCAAGACGATGCAGAAGAAACTGTTGAGAAATAAAGAAAGAGGTAATCTAGTTTGGATATTTTACAAAAAAAATTACCAGTCGCTCAACTGGTAGAAGCGTTTACTGAGTGGATTACAAAGACCTTTTCAGGGCTCTTTGATTTCCTACAAATGATTGGTAGCACTATTATGGACTTTGTTACCAACACCTTGGTTTTCATCAATCCACTATTATTCATTGTTTTAGCTACGGTGGCAGTCTTCTTCTTAGCTAAGAAGAAATGGCAAATCCCAACCTTAACTTTTCTTGGATTCTTGTTTATCTATAATCAAGGTCTTTGGGAACAGTTGATGAATACTTTAACCTTGGTAATCGTAGCAAGTCTTATTTCGATTGTCATTGGTGTCCCACTAGGAATTTGGATGGCTAAAAACAATACCGTTAAGAACATTATCAACCCGATTCTTGACTTTATGCAAACCATGCCAGCCTTTGTTTACTTGATTCCAGCCGTAGCCTTCTTTGGTATCGGTATGGTACCCGGCGTCTTTGCCTCAGTCATCTTTG
The DNA here is from genome assembly GCF_000380145.1 of Streptococcus thoraltensis DSM 12221. Taxonomy (GTDB): domain Bacteria; phylum Bacillota; class Bacilli; order Lactobacillales; family Streptococcaceae; genus Streptococcus; species Streptococcus thoraltensis. The sequence continues at coordinate 28,102 of NZ_KB904593.1, forward strand.
CCCTACCGCCAACAGTGCGTTTCACTAACTTGGCTATTCGTGAAATCTCAACTGAGTTGATTGAAGCTTCAGATTCATTTGGTTCAACGCCATCACAAAAACTCTTTAAAGTTGAATTGCCACTTGCTAAAAATACAATCATGGCAGGTGTTAACCAAACCATGATGCTTGCACTTTCTATGGTGGTAACAGGTTCGATGATTGGTGCCCCCGGTCTTGGACGTGAAGTGCTATCTGCCCTTCAAAAAGCTGACATCGGTAATGGTTTTGTATCAGGTATTTCCTTGGTAATTCTGGCTATCATTCTTGACCGTGTGACACAAGCCTTCAATGCAAAGTCAGAAGGTGGTAAACCAAAATCCTCGGTCAATAAATGGGTAGGTATCGCAGCACTTGTTGTTTTCTTGGGAGCAGCCCTAGGTCGCGTAGTTGTTAATATGAATTCTGATAAAGTAGGTAATGGCGAAACTGTTCGAATCTCATATATGCAATGGGATACTGAAATTGCATCAACAAACGTCATAGCGACAGTTTTAAAAGATCAAGGTTATAAAGTGGAGATGACGCCATTAGATAATGCGGTGATGTGGCAATCAGTTGCTAACGGTGATTCTGATTTTTCAGTTAGTCCATGGTTGCCAGTGACACAAGCATCACTTTACAAGAAACATAAAGCTGATTTAGAAGATTTAGGTCCTAACCTAAAAGGAACTAAATTAGGCTTGGTTGTCCCATCTTATATGGATGTTGATAGCATTGAAGAGTTATCTAATCAAGCTAATAAAACGATAACTGGTATTGAGCCTGGAGCTGGTATTATGGAAGCAGCTGAAAACTCACAAAACGATTATTCAAACCTATCTGATTGGGGATTGACCAAAGCATCAACTGGTGCCATGACAACTGCCTTGGATAAAGCCATCAAAGCTAAGGATGAGATTGTCATCACAGGTTGGTCACCACATTGGATGTTTTCAAAATATGATTTGAAATATCTGAAAGACCCTAAAGGTTCATTTGGTGCAGAAGAAAATATCAATACCATTGCTCGTAAAGGTTTGAAAAAAGATATGCCTGATGTCTATAAAATCGTTGACAACTTTAACTGGACGACAAAAGACATGGAAGAAGTCATGCTTGACATGAATGACGGCATGTCCCCAGAAAAAGCAGCTCGTAAATGGGTTGATGCTAACGAAGACAAGGTAAAAAAATGGCTACCATAAGCCTTAACAAATCCTAAAGAAGTCGCTGAGTCGGCTTCTTTTTTAGTTTTTTAGAAGCTTAAAATGGTATAATAAAAAGCAAATCGTTTCGAATGATGGTGGGGATTTGGCATTATCATGTTAGAACACTAACCTGATTGAATTCAGACGTTGCCACTAGCGGAAACACTATTTATACTCAATGAAAGTCAAAAGCAGACTAGGCGACACAGATAGCAGATAGAACTGGTGTTCATCAAAGTAAGTCAACAAGGTTTGCTTCTGATTTTCGAAGAGTATTAGTTTTAAAATAGTCAGTCAAAACATTATGATGTCATTGAATGCTTATTTTGAACGGAAAGTTTAGCAGACCCTATCAACACACTGTCATAAAAAGACGATTTGGTTGCACTGGCTTAATAAAAACGAAATAGCTATAGCAGTAAATAATGTAGTGAAACCTAGTATTACTAGTAGAGAAGAGTGAGAAAAAATGTCTATTTATGGTTCCTATGCCCAGTACCTTCCTTTTATCCTCGATGACTTAGAAGAGCGCATTCTAACAGCTAATCAGACGATTAAAGCAGCCACTGGTTTTAAATTATATGAACACTTTCATTCACGGATTAAGACAGAGGACTCCATGCAGGAAAAGTTGGTTAGAAAAGGGTATGCCCAAACGCCACAATCTGCTTTGAAAAAGGTTCGAGATAGCATTGGAATGCGGATTGTCTGTGCTTTTGTCGATGATATTTATAAAACTATCGAGTTATTGCGTGAGATGGACGATATTACTATCGTTGCAGAAAAAGACTATATTCAAAATGCCAAGCCAAACGGCTACCGCTCGTATCATCTCATTCTTGAAATGATAACCTCCTATCCTGATTGTGATGGCAATGAAGAAGGGCGCTATTATATTGAAATTCAACTAAGAACCATTGCCATGGATTCTTGGGCGAGTTTGGAGCATCAAATGAAGTACAAACGGACGATTAAACATCAAGAGATGATTACAAGAGAGCTCAAACGCTGTGCTGACGAGCTAGCTTCTTGTGATTTAACGATGCAGACCATTCGTGATTTGATTCAGATGGATAATCAAAGTAAGGAGTAGTCAATATGAAAATATTATTAGCAGAAGACGAGTTGCAGATGTCGCGTGTTTTAAGCGTTGCGCTTTCACGTGAAGGCTATGATTTAGATGTCGTGCATGACGGACAAGCGGCTGTTGACATGGCTGCTAAAAATGCCTATGATGTGATGGTATTGGATATTATGATGCCAATAAAAACGGGTATTGACGCTCTTAAAGAAATCCGTGCGACTGGTGATGAGAGCCATGTCATTATGTTAACAGCCATGGCAGAAGTAGATGATCGCGTCGTCGGTCTGGACTCAGGGGCAGATGATTATTTGACCAAGCCTTTTTCCTTGAAAGAGTTGCTCGCTCGCTTGCGCTCAATGGAACGTCGCCTTGAGAATATGTCGCCCAATATTATTGAAGTGGGTTCGGTAACATTAAATTTAGGCGAACAGGAACTTTCTGCTGGAAATAGTATACGATTAGCCGGAAAAGAAGCCAAAATGATGGCCTATTTTATGCGAAATCAAGGCAAATGTCTAGCAGCGAATGATATTTTTACCCATGTTTGGACGAAGGATGAACGAGATGAAGTCGATCACACCTATGTTTTTGTCTACGTTTCTTATTTGAGACAGAAATTGCAGGCAATCAAGGCAGATTTAACCATTTCAGATGCTGAGGATGGACAGTTTGTCTTAGAGCAAGTGGAAGGAGAGCGAGATGTTTAAACGCTTGCGCATACGCTTTATCCTTGTTGCTTCCTTAGCCATCTCTATATTGATGGCAACCATTCTTGGTATTACAACCTCTGTACGCTATTTTCAAACACAAGGTGAAATTTCGGCGGTTTTAGAGGTCTTATCTGAAAATAAAGGTAGCTTTCCGAGTTTGGATGAAACGAAGAAAAAACTCGGACAACCAACCAATAAAGATACACTTAGTAAATATCGCTTTTTAAGTGCTAGAATTGCTAGTGATGGAACAGTGTATGATATTAATACCAGCAATATCTCTGAACTATCACCTGAAGAAGCTATTTCCTATGCTGAAAGTCTGGCTAAAAGTGGTCATGAAACCGGACACTTTTCAGATGGCTTGCGTTATTATGCCTACCAAGTGAACCAGCTAAAGAGTGAAGAGACGTTTGTCGTCTTGCTAGATGCGACCGGTATTCTAGCAGAGTATCAAGCTCTCTTGAAAATATCTATTTGGTTAGGGCTTGGAGGAATTATCTTCTTTACGGTGATTATTAGTGTCCTGTCTAAAAAGGTCATCGAACCTTACGTGCGTAACTATGAGAAACAAAAACGGTTTATTACCAATGCCGGACATGAATTAAAAACGCCATTAGCTATTATTTCTGCCAATAATGAACTAGTGGAGTTGATGAACGGCGAATCTGAGTGGACACAGAGTACAACCGTTCAAGTTCGGCGCCTCACAGACTTGATTAATCAAATGGTAACTTTGGCTAGACTTGAAGAACAAGAGGATGTTGTGTTACGTGATTTAGACTTCTCAGCTATTGCAAAGGATGCGGCAGAAGATTTCAAAGGCCTCGTGATGAAGGATGGAAAAACGTTTCGAATGGATATTGCACCTGATATCCACGTTAAGGCAGAAGAAAAGTCACTATTTGAATTAGTGACCATTTTGGTGGATAATGCTAATAAGTATTGTGACCCGGGTGGTGAAGTACGTGTATCGCTGAAATCAATAGGAACTGTTTCTAAAAAGGCTAAACTCAGTATCTCGAATACTTATAAAGAGGGGAAAAATATCGATTATAGTCGATTCTTTGAGCGTTTTTATCGCGAAGATGAGTCGCACAATAATCAGCGAAAGTCGGGATATGGGATCGGTTTATCAATGGCAGAAAGCATGGTTAATTTGTTTCACGGCAAAATTGCTGCTCATTATAAAAATGATGACATTACCTTTACCGTTATTCTGTAAGATAGCTTACTGTGCCAAAGTCAACTCTTCTTTAACCTTATCAATAAAGGCTTCTACAATCTCGGAAGTCTTTTTCTGATTAGAGATGACATAGCCTAAGGTATGAACTGGACTATCAGATAGAGGAACCAGTTTGATGTGTTTTTTTACAAATCCTGTCACAATCCCCAGCCCAGAAGCATAGGCTTGTGTTGCTAAAAGCATGTTCATCAAACTCCCACGGTCATTGGCATAGATGACTTTTTGGCCATCTTCAATCGCCAAGGGATCCTCATCAAAGGTCATGCCAGAATCATCCTGACTAAAGCGGATTTGGGCGTAGCCCTGCAAGTCGGCTATGGTCAGCTCTTTTCTGTCAGCTAAAGGGTGCTTCTCACTCAAAAAGATTTTTGTTTGAAAGTCTCCTAGTGGTATGAAGGACAAGTCTTTTTGTTTGAAGCTTCTTTCTAAAATAGCTTTGCTGCTATCATCAAGGTAAATAATCCCCAAGTCACTTTGAAAAGAGGCAACACTATCAATAATGGCTTTTGTAGTGGTTTCAACTAGCTGAAATTCTTGATGAGAATCGGAAAATTGTTCCGAAATAGCTGCCAAAGCTTGAGATAGAAAGTCATAGTGGTGACTCGCAACAACAAAACTTTTCTTAAAATCTTTATGATAGCGATTTTGGAGCAAGTCTAATTCACCAATAATCCGTTTAGCGTATTTGATGAAATCATAACCGTCATCGGTCAATCGAGTACCGGTATTTGAGCGAACAAATAGTTGAACGCCAAGTTCATCTTCGAGTTGATGAATGGAAGCAGAGAGATTGGGTTGGCTAACAAACAAGCGTTTGGCTGCTTCGCTAAATGAACCAGCATCTGCAATCGCGATAACGTAACGGCATTGTTGAAAATTCATAGGACCTCCAGGATCATGTACTAGGACTATTATAACAGAAAAAAAGTATCTTACTATTTTTCAAAAATCTGTTAGCAACTGTTAAGGAAGCTATAAGTTTTTCTTATACCCACCTATCAAAAATAAAGATTTGGCAGGACAACATTGGCGTGTTAAGATATTATAGTCAAATGAATTAACTTTCAGAACAAGGAGCAGAAAGTTGCGGGCAGTACTTGATTTTCGAACAGTATGAGTAGAGCAAGTCAAAAGTGACGATGCACTAAAGTTAATTCAAAAGATTATAACATTAAAAAAAGAGAGGTAACATGTCATGGGGAAACCAATTATAGGCATTACAAGCACTGAAACAAAGGTATCACCTGACGGCTTGATGGTTCATAGCTCAGTGTCTCGACACTTTGCGCGTGCAGTCATCAAAGCTGGTGGGGTACCAATCCATATACCAGTTTGTAGCCCAGACATGGCTGAAGCATATGTTACAATGATTGATCGCTTGATTTTATCTGGTGGTCAGGATGTTCAGCCTTCTCTTTATCATCAAGAAAATGATAGCGATACTAGCCTTTATTTTCCAGAGCGAGATGCGTTCGAATTTGCCCTTGTTCAAGAAGCCATTCGCCAGAAAAAGCCAATTATGGGGATTTGTCGAGGGATTCAACTTTATAACACGGTACAAGGTGGTAGCCTGAATCTTGATATTAAGGGGCATCAGTACGAAAATCCAGAAGTTCTTGTTCATGGTATTTCAGTTGAAAGAGGAAATGCTCTTCACGATATTTTTGGAAAAAAAGGTGCAGTCAATTCCCTACACCATCAAAGTATCAAGGATTTGGCACAAGGATTGGAAATTATAGCGCGTGATAGTAAGGACGAAACGATTGAAGCTGTTCAGTCGAAAGATAAGCGTAGCTTTCTCGGGGTACAGTGGCATCCAGAATACCTTTTGGACATCAATCCGAAAAGTCAGACCTTGTTTAATTATTTTATCAGCCTATAGTACGTCGCTAATGACGATTGCAAGCAAAAATACCCTATAATGATGTCTATTATGTTGAAAAGTTCCGAAGTGTGATGTTTTACTTCGGAACTTTTTTCTACCATTTGTCAAGTTTATCAAGGGTTTCAGTTAAAAAATACGATAATACAGTGACTGTATAGAGATTGCTGACTCATTTCCGTCACTCATTTAGTTAAAAAGGGCATGCCAAAACAACGCCCTATATTGGAAATGTTTTGATAAGGTGTTACCCTGCTAGGGCATGGACGACTTTAATGATTTTGGGTTGAAGTATAATCGTAAAGTTTGTTATGCGTTATGAGGTAATACATTGTCCTGATGAAGCGATGTATAGAGGCAATTGCATATGGCTTAGTTGAAGTCATCTGCGATTGTCTTTTTCGTTTCTCATAGAGGTCAGCGATATGACACGCCTTAGTGTGGCTGGCTGCAGCGATATTGTGAATACACTTGAATAGAATCTTTCTGGCATAAGGGGTTATGTTGTTTTATTTTAGAAATAGTCAACAATCTTTCGTAGCTACCTAATAACGAGGTATCTATCATGATTTTTTTATCCACCAGTATACTGTTAGTAGAAAATAGAACTGGAGGCTATCGTCACATCACAACCTATTGTCTTTTTAGAGGGCACACAGTCTCGGCGTTTTGGGAAGAAAACTAGAACTGAGCTTCTGATGATTTGCCGTAAAGTTTTTGACAAGATAAGCTAGTGAGTTAATACCCTGTCTGATATTTGTTTTCCCGCAAATGAGGATGCTCCTGTCCTAAATCGCTTAGAGTAACGGTCATAATATAGTTTTTGAATTAACTTAGCTCCATGGTCACCTTTGACTTGCCCTACTCATACTCAATGAAAATCAAAAGCAGACCTTGTTGACTTGATGTGATGACCTCCAATTCTATCTGTGTCTTAGTTCCTTGTCTGTAAGTTAATTCATTTGACTATACCTTATCTAGAATATCAGTAGCTTGTCCAGAGGAGGTGAACGAAGTAGAAGGAAAAAGTCAGAATCTCTGTATGCACGGCAAATAATTAATATATTTTTATCAAATTTTCATAAGACTGGTAATGGTTCTAAGAGATTGCCGTTTATAGGTAACAATATAGAAGAAAAAGAATGGGGAGGCTGGCTACCTTGTTAAGAAGAACTTACAATTATCTTATACTAATCAATCATATTTCTATCATAAATTAAAAAATCAAAATATTTTCAGACTACTTATATTCCTTGTTTTTCTTTTATTATTTCTTCTTTTTAGTGACAAGGGTACTACTAATAGCTTAATATAATCAGCTTTCTCATTATCAAAAATAATTTGAATTTTTGATAAATTTTTTGTTAATATTGTCACTAACACATATTGACACACCAGATGGCTTCTGTTACAATCATTCATATTCAATAATATGTTAATATTGGTATATATTATTAATAAGTGATTAGAGGGAAGAAATGAATGAAGTCTTAAGACAAGAAAAAAAGTATTTGATTACCATAGAAGATTACTATCGTTTGTCTAAACAGTTTTCACAATTACTGACTTTGGACTCGCATAGTTCTGGTGATGGCTACTGTATTCGATCCTTGTATTTTGATTCGTTAGAGGATAGGGATTGGCAGGAAAAAGAAGATGGTGTAGATTTACGCCGTAAGATTCGTTTTCGTAATTATGGCAGCCACAGCCAATTTGCAAAATTAGAAATGAAGCAAAAGCAAGGTGCCAATCAAAAGAAGCGGTCTTTACGCCTATCTAGAGAGGATGCACAGGAGGTGATTAGGGGAAATAATTCAGTGTTGCTATCTTATCCAGATGATTTTGCGGCAGAATGCTATGCCGTGATGAGTATGAATCTTTATAAGCCTAAGGCTGTCATTGAATACCAGCGAAAAGCTTTTGTCGCAAAAGAAAATAATATTCGGATTACCTTTGACCATCATATTATTGGGACCGAGTCCTGCTATGAAATTTTTTCAGAAAACTTGAACCAATATTATCTTTTAAATCCTTATTTGGTGATTTTAGAAGTTAAGTATAACGGATTTCTTTTATCTTATATCAAAGAGATGTTGGCTTCTATAAATGGGAGCGAGTTGTCGGCAAGTAAATACTGTATGGGTAGAGCTATCAGCAAACATTACAGATTTTAAAATAGTGGTTATTGTTTAAGAGAAAGGATTAACAATGAAACATTTATTGAGAAATATTTTAGAGCAAAATGGTAATTTGAGCTTCCAAGATATGCTACTACATATTCTTGTAGCGACTTTACTGAGTGGGGCTATTTATATTTCCTATGCTTATACGCATAGTGGGACATCTTATAGTAAAAAATTCAATGTTTCCTTAATGACTTTAACGGTCTTAACAGCAACAGTAATGACAGTTATTGGAAACAATGTGGCTCTATCCTTGGGGATGGTCGGTGCCTTGTCTGTTGTTCGTTTTAGAACGGCTATCAAGGATTCGAGAGATACTGCTTATATCTTTTGGACAATAGTAGTCGGTATCTGTTGTGGCGTTGGAGATTATGTCGTTGCTTCCTTGGGGAGCGGTGTTATTTTTATCTTGTTATGGATTATGGGTAGGGTCAGAAATGAAAATCGTCTGTTGTTAATTGTACGCTGTGACAGATTACTTGAAGTAGCAGTAGAAGGCATTTTTTTCCAATATTTTGCAGGCAAGGCAATTCAACGCGTTAAAAATTCGACGGCTGATTCCATCGAAATGATTTTTGAGATATCCAAAAAAGATTATGATAAACAACACCAAGAAGACAATCAGCTAACAGAGAAGGTGTACCAATTGGGGAATATTGATTATTTCAATATTGTCAGCCAGAGTGATGAAATTAATGGGTAGGCTTATGAGAAGAAAAGTTATTTATGTAACGACTCTTATGTGCCTTTTCTTATTTATTATTTTGGCGGTTGGGCTACCTAAGCACCATCATCAGAGGGTTCATCATCACCAACTGCTTTCCTATCCTACCAAGAAGGAGGGGAAAGGGCTCAAGAGTCATCTACCTATCATTAGCATTGATACTAACCATCAAACTATCCCTCTCGTGATGAAAGAAGCAGGAAAGTACATTAAGGAGAAAGATAATGTTTCAGCAAAAGTGGAACTTCGTGACCAGCTTGATCGTCCTCATGACATCAACGAAAAGCCTAGAGTGACAACAAAGGCTTTGGTTACCTATCGAGGCAATTCTTCCCGTTATTTCGATAAAAAGTCTTTAAAAATCAAGTTTGTCACAAAAAACTTAGATAAAAAAGAGTATGGGATTGCAGGTATGTCTAAAGAATCTGAATGGGTCTTGCATGGTCCTTTCTTAGATAGGAGTCTTGTTCGGAATTATCTTAGCTATAATATTGCCGGTGAAATAATGGACTATGCTCCAAATGTTCGCTACTGTGAACTGATTGTTAATAAGACTTATCAAGGGCTTTACCTTGTTGTTGAGAGTATTGAACAGGGGAAAAAACGTGTTGACATTGAAGAGAGTGATAAAAAGCTTCATAAAACCCCTTATATTGTGGCTTGGGATCGAGAACATAAGGCTGAACAAAAACTTGATAATTACCTCCACTATAGTCATCAAGCTGGGGTTTCAGCGCTAGATGTTAAATACCCGGGCAAGAATAGATTGACGTCAGGACAGTTAGCCTTTATTAATAAAGATATTAGTCATATTGAAAAAATACTCTACTCCTATGATTTCAATCAGTATCCTAAATACATAGATCGACAATCATTTGCAGACTATTTTATTATTAATGAATTTTTTCGAAATGTAGATGCTGGGAAGTTTTCAACCTATTTATACAAAGACTTACGTGGGAAATTTAAATTGGTGGTTTGGGACTTTAACAATGCTTTTGATAATCAAATTGAGGGAAGGGTTGATGAAGCAGATTTTACATTGACAGATGTCCCTTGGTTTTCAATGTTGGTCAAGGATCGAGAATTTATTGATTTGGTCATTCAAAGGTACCGAGAATTGAGGCAGGGGATTTTGGCAACAGATTATTTAAACGCTTATATAGATGAAACGGTTTCTTTTTTAGGTCCAGCTATTGAGCGAAATAATGACAAGTGGGGCTATGTTTATCAACTCGAACAAACTGACACCAGAAATTATTTACTGCCTTTGGACCGTAATATGACGAGTTATGATCAATCAGTTGATCAGCTGAAAAACTTTATTAGGCGAAGGGGAAGGTGGCTAGATAAGCATATTGAGACTTTATACCAATACAGTGCCCCTTCTAAGAATGATAATACTACTTTGGAGTAGAAGAGTATGAAAAAATATTTAAGTATTGTCGGTTTATTGACCTTCTTGCTGAGTTTTAGCTATTATTTTTATTACTTTGATGGGAGCCTTTATCTGCCAAACAGGCTTTTTGAAAAATCTATCGAAACTAACTTTCAGGTCAAGGGTAAGTCTATTTACCATTCACAGTCTGGTAAGCCTTTTCAAGTAAAAGGTGTTGATTTGGAATCTTCTCTTGCAGGGTATCACCAAAATGAGTTTCCCATTGAAGAAGCAACCTATCGGAAATGGTTTCGGGAGATTGCTGCCATGGGAGCTAATACCATTCGAGTCAAGGTACCGATGAATGTTGCCTTTTATGATGCTCTTTACCATCATAACCGCGAAGAAAAGACTCCCCTTTATTTATTGCAGGGATTTCGGGTTGATTCCTATCGAAATAATGCAGCTATGACCGCTTTTGATCCTCCTTATCTAGGTTATTTACTACGTGAAGCTAAGGGAGTTGTGGACATTATTCATGGTCGCAAACAGGTTTGGAATACAGATTTTGGTAGCAGCCATTACCATTATGATTTGAGTAAGTGGCTGCTTGGTTATATTGTTGGGGATGACTGGCACAGTGGGACGGTAGCTTATACTAATCACCAACAAAAGACTCAGCGGTTTAAGGGAAATTATTTTACAACGTCACCCAATGCTAATTCATTTGAGGCGATGTTAGCAGAAGTGATGGAAGAGGTGATTCATTATGAGAGTAAAAAATATGGTTGGCAACACCCCATCAGTTTTTCAAACTCTCCTATGACAGATCCTTTTTCATACCATAAATTTTTTGAGGCTCAGGCACCTAAATATGTTTCACTCAATATTGAACATATTAAGCCGAGTGCTCAGGTCAAAGCTGGTGTATTCGCTTCTTATAAAGCTTTAGATTTTCATCCAGATTATAAAGACTACCTTCTCTTTCAGCGAACGGGAGTCAACGATGAAACGATTAGTCAGGTTAAAGCCCTATCCTTAGCTCAAGGATATGTCAGATTATTGACTGCCTTTCATAAAAAGCCCGTTCTTGTTACAGGCTTTGGTTATTCTACGGCTAGAGGAGTAGATAAAGATAGAATTGATCAAACTGAACTGCCGATGACTGAAGAAGTACAAGGGAAACGTATTGTGGCTGATTATAATTCCTTCATTGATTCTGGAACGGTGGGAGCAACTATTAATGCGTGGCAAGATGATTGGAATGCAAGGAGTTGGAACACCTCCTTTGCGACAGATAAACACAGCAATTTTCTTTGGGGAGATGTGCAAGTCTATAATCAAGGTTATGGTCTTATGGGCTTTAAAAATGCACTGAAAACGCATCGTATTGATGGTGAAAAGGGAAAGAAAGAATGGCAAGTTCCTCCTCTCGGAAAACAGAGGAAAGGACGCCGCTTGTTTGTTGATAGCGATCAAACCTACCTTTATTTAGGCTTAGAAGGTAAGCTTAGTGGTAGCAATCAAGAACTTGTTATTCCGATAGATGTTACCCCAAATTCAGGTAGTCAAAAGGCAACTGGTATTTCGGCGAGCTTTGAAAAAAACAGTGATTTTTTACTCTTGCTTAATCCTAAAGGTCAATCGCGGTTGCTGGTTCAAGAAACTTATAATGCTGTTAAGGCAAACTATTTAAAGCAGATGAATGGTAAAGATTTTTACGCTTATCCACCTGAGAAAGATTCAAAACAGTTTGACTTGGTTACGATGGTTTTACGTAATACAACTATTGTTGAAGATATTGAAAAAGCGGGACCAGACAAGAGATACCTGCCAACTTTCCCAACGGGGCTCTTAAGAAAGGGAATTAATCACCACGGGGTCAAGATGATTGATTCTCAAACAGATGTTGTCTTTGGGAAAGAGTTTACTGAGATACGGATTCCATGGCAACTGTTGAATTTTTCTAATCCAGCTACAAAGCGAATTCACGATAATTATTTTCAGCATTATGGTGTCAAACAAATGGAAACTAAAACGATTGCTCTCGGATGGGGTCTAGCACAGTCACAAGATACTATTAGTATGGCTGACTATCCTTTAGCCAGTTGGGAAAGACCTAAGGTTAAGACTTTTCTAAAAGAGTCATACTCTATTATTAAAAGAGAGTGGAGGAAGAAAGGAGAGTAGCAATATGGTACATCGTGTTTTATATTTTTATATTATGATTTGTGTAGCGTTGATTATTTTTAATCTTAGCTATATTCTTAAGCAACGTTTTACTCAGTCTCAAAGACCTCATTTCTTTGATCATTGGAAAAAAGGCTCTAAACACTAGGGTGGAGGAGAAGCATGAAACTATTCTTTACCTTTTTGCAGGTATCACAGCTCATTTTTTTGGTGCTTTTGATTGTTTATGCCAGTTTTTTAATCGTTTCTCTCGTTATTGGAGGGGTTCATCTTTATGAAAAGCGAAAAAGTAAAGCAAACTTAGCAGTTTGTTCAGATTGAAGACAAACTTGCTTTTGTAGGTTTGTCTTTTTTGATTTCTCCTATTTTTGAAGTGAAAAATGGGGAATCAAACTGAATTTGACCAAAATAAAAAGGCTTCCCTGCCATCATTTTAACCAATTTTTTGATATTTAAACACGCCAAAGTTAGCCCAACCTTATCTTCCATTTTGGACTTACCTTTCTCTCTCGTGTAACGTAGATTGTGATACTCCTTAGCCGTCCCAAAGAGGCGCTCTATTGTCTCTTTACGTTTCTGGTAAAGCTCTTTCATCCCTCTTTGATGGCGGATATCTTCACAGATTTCTAGATAGTGCTTCCAAATATGGTGGGTG
>NZ_KB904594.1 GCF_000380145.1 Streptococcus thoraltensis DSM 12221
TAAGAGATACTTGAACATCATGATAGGAGAGTAGGCACGACGTCCGAAGTCAGGTTGATAATTCTTTTCCAGCTCATCATAAATAAAGCTAAAATCACAGAGTTCCGTTAGCTGCCGTAAAAAATGAGTTTTAGGAACAACAATATCATACAGAGTAGAATAGGGACTAACATCTAAAGTCAACTGATTATCAAGCATATCATCACCTCAACTTTAGTATAGCAAAAAAAGCCATCAAACGATGACTTTTTCAGTGGGCTCCCAATCTAATTCTCTCTCGGTGTTAGCTATAAGTCAACCCACTACAGTTGACAAAGAGCCAATAAAATCTAAAAAACGACTCAATAACTTTCTTATCCTGTTAGGCTTGTCCGAACTTAAAAACTAGACAGGAGACGTAATTGAACGACCACCTGAAAAATATTTTTCGCTAAAAGCATTGATATGCTTGACAAGTGGTAGAAAAGAGCCTAAAAATCTAGGTAAATCAAGTTGAATCATACCTGGATAATCTATCGTTTATTCTAAACGTGCAATTCTATACTCATTATTAATTTCAACTGCTATAGTTCCTTCTTCTGCTAATAAATAGACTTCTCCGTAATCCCAAACTTCTCTTTTTTCATCAGAACTAGATCCAGAGTAATCGATTTTATTCAGTTCTGATTTAGGAATTTCTTTTCCCGTATCCAAAATAAATGTTTTTGAATCTGCTATTACTCCTAGAAATTCTTTTAGTTCATCATCTGATACTATCTCTGATGAAACACGAAACTTCTTATTCTTAAATTTGACTATCCTACAATCAGATGAATCAATTGCAAGTTGCCCACCTACTGAATCGTTCTTGAATCTTTCTATGCTCAGCATTTCATTATTAGATTTCAAATCCGAACTCAAAGAAACCTTATAATAAGAACCATTTACAGAGATAGCTAGGCCGTCGCTAAGATTATAGAGCCCGCTATATGCTAAGGAAACAGTATCTTTGTTACTTTTACTAATAACTTTCTGGGTCTCTTTGTATCAATTACTAAAGTTTTTAAAAATCCTTCCTTCACAGTACCTAGGTCATTTTCATCAACGATGTGATTCGTAATTGTATAGTTATTTCCCTTATAAGTAAATTCATTAAATGAATGATTATGAAATTTTATTGACTTATGGAATTTTTTTGACTGATATAATTCTAGTGACTTATTGTAGATAGAATTACATGCAATCAAGTCAAAAATTCCAAAAAGAACAACTAGACAAAATAAAACTTTCTTCATATCTACCCGACCTCCTTTGTAACATCATCAAATAGTAAAACTGCACTTTTCCAATTCGAATTGACTTTTAAACTGTTTAAATCAATCATTGTTAACAGAATGCCAATTACCCCATCTAAAAAACCAAGGTTATCTTTTGCTTTTATGCTTTCAAATTCTGCAGTAGTATTAAAACCATATGTCAGTTCTTCTCTGAAATCACTTAATAACTTCCCCTTAAGAAATCTTATGCATTCATCAAAATCATTTGTTTTAAAAATTTTTTTAAAGAGTAAGCAAATCTCTATAGTTCCACAAAATCCGTGACACAAAATAGACTGCTCTAAACCATTACTTCTCCTAATTGAGGCCTTCAAGATGTTACAAGCTTTAGATTTAAGTTTTTTATCTTCTAGAGCTAAACTAGAATACAAATATAGTAAACTAATCCCTGGGCTACCATAGCACCACGCATCTCGAATAAGTTCATAATGTAAATTGTTTTTTTCTGTTTTCCTTAGTTCAATTGTACTTAACCCCTCTTTCCACATGTGATTTTTCAACTCATGTTTTTCGTAGATTGTTATAATTTTTTTGATTGCTGCAATAGATTTTTCATCAAAATAGCCTTTTAATTTTGAATAAGATAACATCACACCAACGCCAGCAAGGCCGTGTGCCAAACCAAAATTAAGACATCCTAATGGATAAAGCTTGGATTCCGTATCAGACATTTGATTATTGGATTCTACATAAAAGCCTGTTGAAGTAGAATTTTTTAGTGAAAACTCAGATAAGAAATTGATAATTCTGTTTATTACATAATCATTTTTCCCCTGCTCCTGTGCTAAAAGATAAACCAACACTCCAGATACCCCTTCAATGATGTCATAATCTGTAGGGGAAATTTGCTTAATATCTATATTTTCAATCTTATTTAATGTATAGTACTTAATGTAATTATTAAAACTAATCAATAAGTTATAGTATTCTGGATGTTCTTCAACTAAATGAAGTAAGCTAATTCCAATTCCAGAAACTCCTGAAAATAAAGAATCAGATAAAACACCATAACTTTTCATTTGTTTAGCCATAAAATTAATATACTCATCAGTTCTAATTGAATATTTTCTACCATTTCTTACATATTCTTTTAAATTTTAAACTTATTTATAACGGCTAGATTACAGAAATACAACAATATAATAAAACCAATTAAGTATGTTATAATCATAAAAATTTTATTTCCTCCAAATTCCAGTATAAGATTAACTGGTAAAGCGATAGGCAGCCAGTAACTATCTAGAAATACTTTGTTTGTTGCAAATATAATAAACAAACATTCGATAAAAGAAATTACTAAATTTCCTGCCTTTCCCATGATAAGACTAAGTAACATATGAAAATGGTTAAGTAATATTAATAGTAACCAGCTAATCACACCAACATAAGCATAATAGGAAAGTCTATCAAAATCAAATCCTACTACTATCCAAACTGGAATACCCAGTAAAACCATTAGTAAGTCTGTCGCAATAAGTTTCATTCCCCAAATGATTGCCCTATTTTTTTCACTATTTATATTTTGAAAAGAATTTGCTTTTTCCTCTTGTTCATGAAGTAAAATAGAGAAAATTGATGCTAATATACAATATCCTAACATAGGTAAAAAAATGATATTTTCAATTAAAACTGAATTACTAGTAAAGTGTAAATAAAGAGGAATTGTGAATAGTTGGATAATTGCTAACACCAAAATAAGATTTAAAGCAAAAGACCCCTTCCACTTAAGTAATTCGCTTTTTAGAATTTTGTTCATTTGTTATCCTCCACTTCAATAAGCTCAGGAAGCTCATAAAAACCAAAATCGATAGAACTAATGATATTAAAATTGTCGTCATTCCAATCCCACTAGCTGATACATCTAAATCTCCTGATGGTTTCAAGTGCAAAAAAGCATAAGCAATTTTATAGTGATAAGTATAAGGAAATATAAACCAAATCGATGTCTGAGCTATCAGAGGAGCAACCAATAAGCAAATAAGGGAATTTGCAGCTAATAAGAGATAGGGATTTAACCATTTTGATAGAAAATATAACAGTGGCAATGTCCAAGCAGAAGAAAAGCCAATAAGTAATAAACAAGCAAAATCTTTACCAATATTTACTGAAATCATACCTGGGAAAAGACATGAGGTACCGTAAAATATTATTGTAAAAATAATAGTTGAAATCAAAACATCCTTCAGCTTTAATAGTATCTTGGCTAAATAAATAGTAAATGTATGTCTACCTAAACTAATATTTTGAAATGAACCTGCATTCTCTTCTGCGCTATAGTCTACTAAAAATAACAATCCAAGAAGAGTAAATAGGAAAGTTCCTTCCCACCAATAAATTGAGAAACTTTCTAGATTAATGGGACCCGCTAGTATGAAAGCTATAAATATTGCTAAAAATGGTATAAAGATTAGTAGCTTTTTATCAGAGCTGGACTTTTGTTTAAGCCACTCAGATTTAAAAATATTAGTCATCTCATTCACCCCCGTGGACAATTCTAAAGAATAGGTTTTCTAAGTCATTTGAATCTTTATTGACATCATCATAAAAGATCTCACCTTGATTCAATATAACTATTTTATCTGCAACTTTGCTAACTTCACTTAATTGATGGCTTGATAGAAGGATAGTCATTCCTGATTTTTTTAATTCCCTAATTAAATTTAGCAATTCTTTTATTCCGTCTGGGTCTAAACCATTGGTCGGCTCGTCTAAAATTAATAAATAAGGATTTGTGATAATTGCCATTCCTAAACCAAGTCGCTGCTTCATTCCCAATGAAAAGTGCCCAGCTTTCTTTTTACCAGTATTATCTAAACCAACCAATCGAAGCACTTCCTGAATCCTTTCGTCTGAGATACCATAAAGCAATGCACGTGTTTTTAGATTATCAAATGCAGAAAGATTCAAATAGATAGCAGGAGATTCAATCAATGCCCCAATATCAAATCTATTACTCTCTCCAACCTTTCTGTGCCTTCTATTAAAGATTACCTCTCCACTATCAGCACTTTCCAAGCCAAACATGATTTTCATAATAGTAGATTTTCCCGCACCATTTACCCCTAAGAGACCACAAATAGTACCTTCTTCTATCATGAAAGAAACACCTTTTAAAACTTCTTTGTCTTTATAACTTTTTCTTAAATTTTGAATGGTAACTTCCATTTTTTCTACCTCCATTTCTTTGTTTATAAGTAGTATAGAAAAATTTTTTCAGTATTTGTTCAGAAAAAAGAGGTAGTACTACTTTTTAGTTGCTACCTCTGAAATATTTTTGATTAATAAAGTAACCTGTGCACCACCTTTTTGTGGATTTGAAAGTACTAATTCACCTTGATGTCTCATAGCTATTTTTTGAGCAAATGAAAGTCCAATTCCGTAATGTTTATCGCTTCTTCCTTTATTTTCTGTATAAAAGAGTTTCCCCCCATCCTTTAGAGCTTCTTCCGTAAATGGTAAACCACTATTCCAAATTTCAAAACTTATAAAATTGGACCTCTCAGATGATATAGAAAGAATCACCTTGCCCTCTTCCGAGCAATACCTAGCCGCATTAGATAGGATATTTAGCAAAGCTCTATCTAAATTAAGACGATTTCCTTTAATCATTTGAATATCTGCTGTATTAACTATTTGAAAATCAATTTGTTTTGAGAACATAATATCTCGACATTCTAATGATAGTTCATCAAGAAATTCTGATAAATCAATGTTTTCCTGATAATCTTTATCTTCAATTAGTAACCTTGAGTAATTAACCATTGAATTAAAATACTTTTCAAATATACCAACACTATGATTCATTGATGCCATAAATTCTAATTGTTTTTCATCTAAATCAGTCATTTCAAGCAACTCAATATTCCCCTTTAAAACAGTTAATGGGGTTTTAATATCATGTGCTAATGCAGCAACTTGAAATGACAAATCCTCTTTATCTTTCTTCTCCATTTCTAATAACTTTGTCAATTCTTCATCTTTTTGGTAAAGTGTCAGTAAAATATTATTAAATTCTAGCATTTCAGTTTCCTTGCGCTCAATAGCCATCCCTGGTATTCCCATATTAAGAGATATTTTTTCAATTAAACGAAAGTTCTTTGTAAATTCTTTTAAAAGCTTTATGACAGAGATAGAAATGAATAGCAATTCTAGCCCTATAAGAAACAAATAAGAGACTAAATTATAAGAAACATGTCGAAAGTTTGGATTTACAAATTCAGGAATTGTTGGTCTTCTAATAACCAAAGCAAAATTTGAATTCTCATATTCTGTATACAATATAGAACCTTTGCTGACCGAATTTCCAGTGTCAAAAACTTCCTTATAATGTTGCAAATCTTTTTTTTGATATTTTCCAGAGACTAGTTCACCAGTTTCACTATCAAATAATACATAATCAAAGACAGTATGTTCTATCTGATTCTTAATGCTGTTAGTGGTTCTATTATCACTAATTGAAATATGATAGTCTGTTCCATACGTATTCAGCTGACCTGCAAAAATCAGAGCATAGCTCAATACAAGTAACAAAATAAGGTTTACAATCGTGCCAGTTACTATTTCAACAACTGTCCTTACAATTCTCTTATTAATTGAATACCTTTTCATCATTCCATTTATATCCCATTCCCCTCACTGTTTTAATGGGATTAATCCCATACCGAGAAAATTTGGCACGAATTTGATAAACATATTCCGAAATTGAATGAAATAACGCATCCGCTTCATCATCATAAACATGTCCGTAAATATCCTCTCTTGTAAAAACTTTTCTCGTTTTACTAGATAAGAGCTCTAAAATACTATATTCCCTGCTAGTAAGAGGAATTGGCTCACTATTAACACACACCACTTTTTCTTGAAGGTAAAATGTTATCGGTAGTAGTTCTCGGATGACAGGCTCATTCAATTTTGCTAGTTTATGTCGATCTTCGCGTTTTAAATGGGCAGCCACTTTAGCAACTAATTGGTTAACACTAAACGGTTTTGCTATATAGTCATCGCCACCTAGATTCAATCCTGATACAATATCATCTTCAGTATCTTTGGCACTTACAAAAATAATTGGAGATGATACTGAATCACGAATGCATTTACAAATTTGTAAACCATCAATATTAGGCATCATAACATCAAGGAGTATTAAATCAAAGCCTTTAAAATCATTAATTTCAATAGGAAATTTAATCTCCTGATAAGTCGTTACATTATAGTTTTTCATCTCGAAAATAGTTCGCATTAACTTTAAAATTTCATAATCATCATCCACAACTAATATTTTGTACATGCTATCACCTCAATATACCTATTCCTTTTTATTTTACACTATCATTGAACAAAATTCGTGATATTTAGCAATCTAATCTGTTCACCATTACCATTGTTACTTAACCAGCAATTATCATACAGTAATTTAGTCGCTACATCCGGTTGATCTTTCAAATTATACTTTTCTATAATTAATCCCAAAGCCGCTGAAACCTTAGGAGTTGAAATTGATGTCCCGTATGCATAAGTATACTTTCCCTCAAGGGTTGGAACAATAATCCATTCTTTTTCATATGATCTTTCAGCCACCCATTTTTCGTATCCTATTTTAGAAAGCTCTTGACTTCCACCTCCTGTTGCATAGATATCTATATTATCTTTTCCTTGATTTGAAAAACTAGACACAAGATCATTATCATCCACTGAACCAACTGTAACAACATTATCTAATTCAGCTGGAATGTCTTGCACTATTCCGTCAACCTGACTATAATCCTTCCCTCTTAAATTTCCAAGATAATTTTTTAGTTCAACTTGATTTTGTAAATCCATCCCTTCATCTCCTACCGAAGCAACAACAATTGAACCTTGATTATGAGCATAATTAATTGCTCGTTGGTAGATATTAATCAGGGCTGTATTATCGTCTTCATCACTGGAATCTTTTAGTAAATATTCTCCTAAACTAAGATTAATAACATCAACATCATCTTTTGCCGCTTGAACAAGTGCTTTCAAAATCCATTGGTCTTGGGCATTCCCCTCATCAAAAACACGATACATTCGTATCTTCATTCCAGGCGCAATACCTAGGTATTGACCATTTGATGAGATTTGTCCAACAACAGATGTTCCGTGACCAGTTTTGTCTAAAATATTTTGTTCGTCAAGAGCACCTGTTTCTAAATCGGTAGTAAAATTCTGAACAGAGATGATATTTGAATATATTTCTGGATTGTCATATGTAACACCAGAATCAATGACACCAATTGTTGCTTCACCAGAAGATTTATGGTTAAACTTGCTTCCAGTACTAATACTCTTTTGCATATCCCATTGATGTGCCCAAAAATCCACATTAGAATTTGTAATGACATTCTCCCCGTACAAATAGGTAATATTAGGTTTGACAGTCATGATATTGTCTTCAAGTATATCGTCAATCAAATCATTATTTTCTTTTTTTACTTCTTCTTTACTTTTTTCAGTAGTAACAGTAAAAAAATTTATTTCAGGAATAGTATCAATAACTTTTATACCTTGTTTATCAAACTCTCGTTTAACTATGTCAATTGATACCGATTCTTTTAATAACACATTATACTTAGAATTTACCTCAGTAACAGCTTCAACTCTATCTACTAAAATAAAAAACGAAAATAACACAAGAACCGATAAAAAAATTCTTTTTCTCATGGTATTATACTCTCCTTTTACGTTTTTGTTTTAAATGATATCACATAATTTTCAGATTTTGTTCAGATCTAAAAAATCTATGTACCTATATTTCCTCACTACATTTCATATGGTTAGTTCCCCTATAAAAATATTGCCACAATGAGAAATATTAAACTGAAAAAGTGGTGACTTCATCGGCAAAATTTGTACATAGAAGTGCTGCCTTTTCAACCGCACGATACTTATTACCACCAAACACTTTATAAATACTATCTAGTTCATGTACTCTATTCAATTTTGTGATTATTTCTATTTATGGTAGCCTTACTAAGAATGATCAAAAAAATAAGTTGATAAAAAATGAGTTTGGGTTACTTTCCAAACTCATCTTTTATTTCAAACTCCATCCACCGTCGATTTTGACGATTTCGCCCTGCATGGAAGCCAGTTTTCCCGAAGCTAGCATGAGAGTCAATTCGGCAATTTCAGCTGGATCTGTCCAACGACCAATAGGCGTTTCTTGAGCAACCCAATCAGCCAAGCCTCCAGGTTTAAAATCTGCCGCCGTCATTGCAGTTTTCACCGCGCCGGGCGCAATTCCAAAAATCTGAATGCCATCTTTGGCATAATCCAAAGCCAGTTGACGGGTAAAGCCAGCCAGGGCATGTTTTGAGGAGGTGTAAGCAGCACCACCGCCACCAGCCATAAAGCTGGCAATAGAGCACATATTAATGATAATCCCTGATTTTTTTTCGACCATTTTTTTCAAATAGTGTCGGGTTAGGGTAACCGTTGCAAAAAAATTAGTCTCCATAACCACTTGTAACTCCTCTTCAGAAGTATCTAGCAAGGGCTTGTAATCATCTAAGATTCCAGCGGTGTTACATAGGATATCCACTTGTGGAACATGCTCGTAAAGCGCAGCCAGATTACCTCTCAAGTCCATTTGGAAAAACTGAAAATTATGATGAGATAAGTCAGGCTTTGCTGACTTATCGACACCATAAACCGCGTAGCCCTTTTCCAAAAAAAGATCCACTTGAGCTTGACCAATCCCTGATGCTGCACCTGTGACAAGAACGGTTTTAGTCATGTACTTCAATCCAATCTTCAGCAAGAACATCACAAGTCGTCGGACTCCACATGCTAAAGCCTTCTCCGTCACCAGTCACATTGATGAGAAAATAAGGCGTCGCTTCTAGTTTTTGACCGTTCACCTCAAGCGTATCAAAGAGTTGCACATAGTTTTCAGCACCTCCCCAACCGCTACGAACATATTTTTTCTTTGCTTTTAGTCCTGGTAAAATCTCTTCAAATGTCATGTTTTTTCTCCTTATAATAAACTAATGATATTCTATCATAATTTCCACGTAAGGTTATCATTCTTTGTGCTGACATAGTATCTATGTCATGAATTTCTGTGCCTTCTATGGTAAGATATGAATGCTAAATAAGCTATAACAGCTAGAAGGAGGGTGCACAATGACTTTGAAACATAGACTATTAGACAGGCTTCCCCACAAACAAATCGGAAAAATACTATTTATTGCAAGTACCTTTCTATTAATCTCTCTTGCAATTTCTTTAACCCTCCTATATTCAAAAAACAATATCCAAGGCACTTGGTCCAGTCCCTATATCAGTCAAACGTTAGAAAGAAATATTAATCAAAATCTATCTGACTGGACACATGATCATCAAGCCAACGATTACATCACCGAAATTTCAGCAACCATTAACATATCCAACGCGCAGGGGCATTTTATGGTCACGTGTAAAATCGACCGTAAAGCCTTGGCTAAAAAACTAGCCCAAGGTAGCAATGAAAATCAGAATATAAGTGATTGGTATCAATTTGTCGATCAGCAACTTGCTAAAAATGTAACGTCACTAAATGGTACTTATGACCCACAAGCAGCCCAGTTAACCATACCACTCTTCCAAACTCATCTTGATCCTCTATTTCATAACATGTCAATTACCAAGGTCAGCGCGCCTAAAGTAACAAAACATAAATTTAAAAAGGGAGATAGCTTCACTTATAAAGTCGTTGACAATGGTCGACAATTGGTTTTTAGCTCCAAGCACCATGAACACAATATTATTTTTAATAAAGACTAAAAGGCTGAGGAAACTTCAGCCTTTTAAAAATGCTAAATAAATTGCTCACAATCAATGAAAATCACAATCAGATCAGTCGACACCGATACAGATAGAACTGAAGCCCACCAAATCAGCAAGGTCTAAATTTGATTTTCAAAGCGTTTCAAATACCTTATCACTTACCAGACTCTTTGATAGTCCTATAGCTTATCACATAAAAAATCAACATTCCTAAAACTAACGCGCAAACAGGTATCCAAATGGACCACAATTCGCCACTAAGAATTCGCATGGCTATTAATTTCTTAATAATACCTAATAGTAAAAATGCTAAAATCGGAAAGACTGAAGCTCTGATTACGCTTTTCTTAACGAATAAAACGAGCATCACTATACCTGTCACGATGGCAAATAGCCAATCAACTGCTTCTGGAAATTTAAGATAAATTCCCTTGTCTCCAATCATATCAGGCAAGCTGAAAACAACATTAAAGAGTATAATTGCTGCAACAACAGCCAAGCCAATAAGCACCTTAGACTGCTTCTCATTGAAAAGAAATTTTGGTAACACTGTAAACACAATCCAGCAAATCAGTAAAGCATTGATACAAGACGCCATGAACATAAACAATTCCAATTGAAAGTGACCTGTCTTAGAAAATAAAACAAGAATTTCAATACCAAATAAGACAAATACCGCACTAAAATAAATGCTTGCTATTTCCTTAATGGTGACTTTTGGAGCATTCTCTAAAAGCTGATCCGCCATTTCCTTAGAATCAGTTCCAAAAAAGTCAAGCGCAGATAAACCATCTCTTTCTGCCACTCTAAGATCACTAGCCATAGCATAAAGCTGTTCCAAAATGAATTTTTCATCTTTAAAGAAGGATTTTAAGATCATGTACCCTTGAATAGTCTCAAAATAATCTTTATTTTCAGGTTTCAAGCTATCTATAATGCCATTAGTTTTATCTCTTAATATCTGTTTATCATTTTTCATCATGTGCTCCTTTCTGAAGCTGTCCCACTTTCTCTACAAGACTAGACCACTCCTGCCAAAAGTCTATCAAATAACTTTCTCCGTCTCGTGTAATGGTAAAATACTTACGGTCCGGTCCATCTGACGAGGGCTTTATCCGACCTCTGATATAGCCTTTTTTTTCCAACTTTTGAAGGAGTGGGTAAACTGTTCCGCCAACCATGTTTTCAAAGCCCGATTGCCTCAACTTTTGTACTAATTCATAGCCGTAAATTTCTTTTTGAGCAATGATTTCTAAGACACAGCCTTCCAGAACCCCTTTTAATAACTGCGTTTCTCTCACATTATCCCCCCTCTCTTATGTATATCATCTGGAACAACTCCTAATAAGATAACCAAAACTTACGATTGCCACAGGCAAACAAACACCCCACAATTGAGTGACGACACTCTAGTTTGTTTTACATACTAGCTTACAAATTTAGTATAACTCATTTCAACTAGTTTGTAAAGCATAATAGTTCCCGATAAAAACGAAAAAGACAATCGCAGATGACTTCAACTAAGCCACATACGATTGCCTCTATACATCGCCTCATCAGGACAATGTATTACNTCATAACGCATAACAAACTTTACGATTATGCTTCGACCCAAAATCATTAAAGTCGTTGATGCTATATCATTGTAACACCTTATNCAAAAAATAACAAAATAAGGTGTTGTTTTCGTGTACACTTTTTGACGCTAATTAGAGCAGAAAAATAAGACAATAGCTAAATCCAAGCTATTGTCTTAAAAAATTTTTCGATTAAAAGCTTGATAAGCTTGACAAATGGTAGAAAAAAGATTGAGTTTACTATCAGTCTTTAAGTTTTTATCTCCCCAAGAGTTTTTTTATACTATCAATAACTTTTTTCTTGAGAGGATTTGGATAATACCTAAAGGTTCCCATTTTGCGAACGATGTAGCCATTGAAATTCTGTTTGAAACGAAGAACACCATCACTACCATCAAATACCCCTTGAATACCTAGGAAATTATAAGTTGGAATTCCACGTTTAATAGCTTCCAACATGACATGTTCTTGCAGAGCTACGGGAGCGTAAAATTTATTAAATTCGGTATAAGAACCACTGAAAAGATAAATCGCCTCACGCACCGTATAGACAAAGAGACTACCAGCCATAACCACATCTTCTGATCCATGTTCTGCAATCAAATCTTTAGCTTCTAAAATCCGCTTTTCAAAAGTCTCAGCTTGTGCCTGATACTCTTTTTTCATATTTTGGTATTTTCGAGAATCAGGATTAGTAGTTAATTTGTCTTCTAAATCTGCTAACTTAGCTGATAAATTTCCTAAATCTTTTTGAAGATTTGCCAAATAATCTTGGAAATTAATTTCTGCCACCATGAATTCGCAATTATCACCGAAAGCATCATAAAAATCTTCGTAATAGTCCAACGGCTTATCCGAATACTCACGGCGCTCAGATGTTGACGATGTAATCTCCTTGAAAATAGAGAGCTCTGAACGCTCTAACTGACGTAATTTAGTGCCAAAGGAGGCTGCTTTATTGGCTAACGGTTTTCCCTTCTTAGAAAAAGATTTACGTAAATTCTGCGCCGTAAGCCCTTCTAAACTTTTAACGTATAACCAATCTGGTTCACCACTAGAATAGCCTGTCTGCAAACCATCATGGCTAAATCCTAGACCTGTCAAAGTTTCTAGCAAATCCTTACGCTCTTCTCCAGCAGGCTCACCATCACTGGTAAATTCCTGATAGGTGTCATAAGGTTTGATAATCAATTCCAGCGCACCATTTTTCCTAGCAAAGTCTTGTAATTCTTTGTAAAATTCTTTCAAATACGACCAATCATTACTTGCAGGTCCTGTATTCATCTCCATGTGCAGACCGCCAGCCATAGCTTTGCTGTATAAAATTCCTGCGACTTGAATACCTCCGTCAGCTTCAAATCCCATAAAACGGATCGAAAAACCACGCTTACTAAGTAGCTCTGCCATTTCCAAAGACTGCGTAAACGAAATCTCTGAAAAATGCGATAGGGCATCGCCATATTGTTCTTTACTTAATTCTACTAACACCATCTTAAATCCTTTTCTAGAATGCTTCTCTATCATTATAACAAAAATGGGACTAGGACAGAACTTTTAATCAGCTGTAAAAATACTTTCCAATCACACAGATCTTACAAAAGATTTTGCCATTTATCAAAATCAAAGAAAATGTGACAAAAAGGCGACATCTTCTTCATTTTCGAAGATCGAGCTTAGACATTTAATGACAGTAATCCTCATTTTCCTTTATCCGTTCACAGACCCCCTACAAGAGATAAAACCACAAACGAGGTATAGTGAATCCAAAGCGATTGTAATGGAAAGCCTCCCATGCTACATGCTATCATCACCGTTACAGTCTTTTGAATTAACTTTAATACACCCTCACTTTCGACTTACCCTATTCATACTCAATGAAAATCAAAAGCAGACTAGGCGACACAGATAGCCGATAGAACTTAAGTTCATCACATCAAGTCAACAAGATCTGAATTTGATTTTCAAAGAGTATCAAGTACTGCCCGCATCTCAGTTCCTTGTCTGAAAGCTAATTCATTTGACTATATCATCCATCCATATTATTGTTTTTCTGTTGGAATTATCACGCATTTTGCAACGACTAGCAAACCGGTCTTCGTACCAAAAAAATAAGAGGTATCTCCTCTTATTTTTCATTTATTAGCCAATCACACTACCATTTGGCACACTTTCATCAACAGTTAAAACAGTCAATTTGTCGTCGTGTTCTGCTGAGAGAATCATGCCTTGACTGATGTATTTTTTCATCATTTTACGCGGTTTTAGATTGGCAACAATTTGCAACTTCTTACCAACAAGTTCTTGTTCATTTGGGTAGAATTTAGCGATACCAGAAAGGATTTGACGGTCTTCACCATCTCCAGCATCCAAGCGGAAGCGAAGCAACTTATCAGATCCTTCTACTTTTTCTACTTCCTTCACTTCAGCAACACGGATTTCAACCGCATCAAAGGTGTCGAATTTAATGTCATCCTTTTGAGATTTGAGTTCCACTTCTTCTGGAATCCATTCTTTGTCTTCTGTAGATTTGCCAGTATTCATTTGATCCTTAATGTAGTTAATTTCAACTTCCATATCAAGACGTGGGAAGATTGGTGTCCCTTTTGCAATAACTTGAGCACCACTTGGCAATCCTGAAAATTCAAGATTTTCAAGATCAAAAGCATCTCCCAAACCAAGTTGTTGCATGATAGCATTTGATGTTTGCATCATGAATGGTTGGATGAGGTGAGCAACAACACGTAAGCTAGCTGCTAAATGTGCCATAACTGCTGCCAAATGCTCCTTGTCACCGTCTTCTTTAGCCAAGAGCCAAGGTGCTGTTTCGTCAATGTATTTATTGGTGCGAGAGATAATATTCCAAATGGCTTCCAAGGCTCTTGGATAATCCACTGCGTCCATATTTTGGTGATAGAGTTTGATATTTTCAGCTACAAGGTCAGCCAAATCAGCATCAAATTCTGTCACATCTGCCTTGTAGGCAGGAATTTGTCCACCGAAGTATTTGTTAATCATGGCAACCGTACGGTTAAGCAGGTTACCCAAGTCATTTGCCAGTTCATAGTTGATACGCCCAACATAATCTTCTGGTGTAAACGTTCCATCAGACCCAACAGGGAGGCTGCGCATGAGGTAGTAGCGCAACGAATCAAGACCAAAACGTTCTACTAGCATTTCTGGATAGACCACATTGCCTTTTGATTTAGACATTTTACCGTCTTGCATGACAAACCAACCGTGAGCTACTAAACGATTTGGCAATGGCAATTCAAGCGCCATAAGAATGATTGGCCAGTAAATCGAGTGGAAACGCAAAATATCCTTACCAACCATGTGGTTAACCTCTGGATTTACTGTAAATTCCCAAGTCTTACCTGACTCATCCGTCCATGATTTAGTAACAGTATCTGCTAACCAGAATTTATCAAAGTTCGCTGAATTAACTTGTCCATAACCAAGGGCTGTTGCATAATTGAGAAGCGCATCAATCCAAACGTAGACAACGTGCTTAGGATTGGAAGGCACTTGAACACCCCAAGTAAAGGTTGTACGCGAAACAGCTAAATCTTCCAAACCAGGTTCGATAAAGTTTTTTAGCATTTCATTCATGCGAACATTGGGACTGATAAAATCAGGATTAGCCTTGTAGAAAGCAACCAGTTTATCAGCGTATTTGCTAAGTTTGAAGAAATAAGATTCCTCAGAAACCAGCTCTACTTCATGCCCAGACGGCGCCACACCACCGATGACATTACCTTCATCATCACGGTAAACTTCGGCTAACTGGCTCTCTGTAAAGAATTCCTCATCAGAAACAGAATACCATCCTTGGTATTCCCCAAGGTAAATATCCCCTTGCTCTAAAAGCCGTTCAAAAACTTTCGCTACCACTTCTTCATGGTAATCGTCAGTCGTCCGAATGAATTTATCATATGAAATATCAAGCAACTGCCACAATTCCTTAACGTCAACAGCCATACCATCAACATAGTCTTGTGGTGTAATACCTGCTTCTTCTGCTTTTGTTTGAATTTTTTGCCCATGTTCATCAAGGCCTGTTAAGTAAAAAGTGTCATAATTCATCATGCGTTTATAACGTGCTAAAACGTCACAAGCGATGGTTGTATAAGCAGAACCAATATGCAATTTCCCAGACGGGTAATAGATTGGGGTTGTAATATAAAATGATTTGGTCATTATTCAATATCCTTTCCGTGCAAATGAAACACGACTATAGTAACACTTGATTATAGCATATTTTCATATCGGATTTCAAAAGGATGAGAAAAATTCCATACCGACTCAAAATCTGTAGGTGCTAGAGGCTTAATACTAACTAACTCTTTCAACAAAGTTCTGGGAAAGATAAAAACAAATTAACGATAAATAGCGATATTTTTACAAGGCTTAAAAGAAATATACTAATTTTAACCCCCGAAAATTTTGGGGATTTAGTCCTCTCCCATAACCATATCTTCCTTGAAGAATAAGTCTTGACCATTTGCCTGGTCTCTTTTATAAAACCAATAGCAAGTAAGAGTAGGTAGACACACTATTATGAGTATTAGAACTAGCAAACTTTCACCACTAAAAGTTACAAAAAGAACGACAGGCAAAACATAATAAAGAGAATAAAATATGATGTTAGCAGTAATGATCCGTTCAACTCAT
The DNA here is from genome assembly GCF_000380145.1 of Streptococcus thoraltensis DSM 12221. Taxonomy (GTDB): domain Bacteria; phylum Bacillota; class Bacilli; order Lactobacillales; family Streptococcaceae; genus Streptococcus; species Streptococcus thoraltensis. Next base: position 16,355 of record NZ_KB904594.1, read on the forward strand.
TTTTCCTCTATTTCACGGTCTTCCCTGCAATTGCCAAAAGACAGTTTCCAAACCAAGATAAAGAAGGAATCAATAAAGAATCCAACTCAAACACAATCGTGAATGCACAAACGCCTACAAGGCTATAATATCCCAATAGACTCTGGGGCTAAGATGTTCTCCATTCCCGCCGAGCGATCCTACCATATGGCTAATAAAAAGTAATTATCTTCCGATTGCATGAATAGCCAGCTAATTGAAAAAGATGCCAACATTACAAGCTAGGCAACCTTTTTCAAATAAAGATCCTATCAAAAACTAAGAGAGTAGGTGGCTACTAAGAATTAGCAAATAATATCTGAATGTTATGATAACACCTATTCCTGAACCATTGCTGATTCTTTAGGATTTATTTCAACACGATTAAGATAGTTATCCTTTCCAAGCTCCCCTTTAAAGGTATCACCAACTGCTAAGAAAGGCAATTTATCTAGGGTTTTGCTAGAAGCCTTAATTTTATAGATATTACCATCTGACGACACGTAATAAACCGTTGTTCCTGAGATGATTTGGCTCGCTAAATTGTCCACCTGACCTGAGATAATTTTTACTTTCTTGCCAGTATTTCCAATAGACGCAAGTTGATCTGTGTCAACCTCCGTAAATTGCGATAAAAGGCTGACCATATCATTATTGACTGTCACTTGTTGATAGTCTTCAGCATCCACTAAAGCATAGGATTTAACCAAACCAGCATCGTCCTTGAGAGATACTAAATAGAAAGCTTTTCCATCAAGCTTAACTAAAGTTGGTGCTGTCGCCTGATATTTTTTCTCCTGTACTTCACCTTCAGAAGAGGCTTGAGCGGCTGACTCCGTCGCAGAAGCCAACTTGTAGTTAGTCACTTGGCGCGTGCGCATATTGACCAAAATAAAACCTAGATTTGATGAATCAGCTGTCACGGAAGTAATACCCGTATAAAGGTAAATATCACCATCAATAGCGATATAGTTGTACAAATCAGTCGTTTTCTTAACGCCTGTCTGACTAAATAAGGTATTGAGATAACCATCCTGATAAGTATAATGGTCATCAACACGCATCATGACATTTTCAGCTGAATAAACCCTATCAACCCATTTAGGAATATCTTTTAGTTCATAAAAACGACTCTTACCAGTTACTGCATCCATAAGTACAGCACCAGTAGGATCTTGTGAAGTCAGACCAAATCTAGGTTTGAAAGTCGTCGCTACGTAATAAGGATGTCCCTCATCATTAACTTCAAATGATGGATCTGAAAAAATTTTCGTTGGAAACTGTAATCTTAAATGACGCTTGGTATCCCTAAAAAGAAATTCCGAGTCTGAGTAGTGCATACTCTCATCTAAACGAACCAACTGCGCCTTACCAGTGGTCTGGTTGACCTTAACATAGTAATCAATCCCTTCTTTTCGGTTAGACAACCACTTCCAAAAACTCTTGTATTCCAGAGGTGAGACACGAAACGGCTGATTACCAATAGTAATCTGACGGTAGGCATCTGAAATCCCAAACTGAGACACCTTATCAATAGTCCCAAGATAAGTATCTCCAATTTTCTTAGCAGATTTACGATCCAAAAGAGCCAAGGTTGACAAATCTGTCTCAGGAAAATCTTTTTCAAAAGAAGCATTTTTAACAGAAATCACATTAGCATAACTTTTAGCCCTAAAAACACGTGACTGTGTTATATTTAAAAAGAAAATCCCAACAAAGATACCAATACTCCCAATCAAAAGCCATTTAAATGCTTTAGGCATCGGAGTTGTTGCCAATCGAATGCCTCCTTTAAATGATTTTTGACCGATTTTTCCTCCTTTCAGCCAGTCACCTTTGGGTAGCTTAGAAAGATAAGCCAAAGCAATGGCTAACCAAGCACCTAATATAAAAAATACCCAAAAGGCTTGGCTAAAAATTGACAAGGGCGGTAAATAAAACCAATACCAAATTGCCATAAACAATAGCCAAAATAAACCTAATATCTTCTTTTGCATCGCACAACCTCCCAAATCTAGTCTTTTGAATTAACTTTGATACATTGTCACTTTCAACTTGCCGTACTCAAGTACTGACCGCGTCTCAATTCCTTGTCTGAAAGTTAATTCATTTGACTATAGAATTGAGTAAATTATATCACAAAATCACTCTAAGTATGCGATTTCACTGTTATCTTACAGATTGTCACCGGCAAACCCTCACCATTAAAAGACTATAAAAAAACAAGTCCTCAGAGAGAACTTGAAAAACTTATAATTTTTTTAAAATATTTCGTGGATTATAATGAGGACCTTTTTTTACACCTATCATCAAATAAGCATTTAAAAAAAGGAGAGGAACTAAACTAAAAATCAAAGATAGTTCCCCAAATCGATCACTTAGGAATGTTGCGCACACAGCGCCCAATGAAAAAGTAACTAGGATAAATAAAATATTACGTCCATCTTTTCTGACTTTGGTATCTTTTTCAATAAAGCCTTTAACCCAATAATAGGCAGCATTTTTAATATTACCAGTCATCATGACCGTTGCAAATGGTGTCCCACGAATAGACTTAAACGTATCAACTTGTAAGGACATAAAAAGCGCTAGGATTCCAACAATAATATAGGGATGAAATAACTTTAATCCCAATACAGCAATCAAACCTAAGCACGTCAACGTTAAACTCGAAAACAAATGCCAATGAAAACGATTTTTAAGAACCCAAGATTTGAAAAAATAAGTTAGAGCCTGTCCAGCCATAAAAACAATAATGGGAATTAAAAATTTAATCGCTTCAAGCAAGCGACCTTCTGCTAGCCTAATCCCCATCATTAAAAGATTTCCAGTTTGAACACCAGCAAAACGACCGCCCTGAGTCAGGTAAGTAAAGGCATTGATAAAACCACTAATAAAGGTCACTAAAAAAGCACAAAACATGCTTTCATAAATATGATAAGATTTCTGTCGAAACATCGTTCCACTCATTCTCTAAGGTAAGGAGGATATGGGATTCGAACCCACGCACGCTTTTACACGCCTGACAGTTTTCGAAACTGTTCCCTTCAGCCTGACTTGGGTAATCCTCCATCAAGATTTAAGACCACAATCATCTTCAAATTCAAATAGAAAAAAGACAATTACTTACTCCTAATAGTTTTACCAAAAGTCTGTCTATTCGTCAATACGTAAAACACCAAGTTCCCACCAGATTCAAAACTGATTTATCCAGTCACTAATCTAATCACAATTTATCTCCATCAACAGTAATACTGGCTCAGGATTTTCAACACCTTCAAGGAATGAGGCACGATGAGTTTATAATGAAAAGAACGGCTGTTTTCGTGACGGGGAAATGTATCACTAACAAATATAACAAAAGACTTCTTTTAAAATGACTTATTGAGCTATGTTTTCTAAACCAAACACCTTTACAAAATCTACAGGCTCTTCAGCCTTAGCTGCTTTAAAACGCTTAGATGTCTACCAATTGTATTTGTTATCAAGATTTTCAAATGATAAACAAATTTTGATTCCAATGTAGATGCTTTTTAAGAACTTTAAGATTAAATTGAATGATATTTTTATAGTTTCAAGTATTTATTTTCACAAGAAAAAAACCACTTCTCGCTATGCCAGACCATTTTTGTTATAATAAAAAAATCGAAGATTAATAGTGAACATTGCTAAGTTACTTAATAGTGAATCCTAGTAATCAAAGCAACTATTCATTTTCACTAAGAAAAAGCAATTTATTTATAGAAAAGGATCCCCTTCATGAAACTGATTTCCTGGAATATCGATTCACTCAATGCTGCCTTAACCAGTGACTCAAACCGAGCACTTCTCTCTCGAGCTGTTATTGAAACACTCGTCAAAGAAGATGCCGACATCATTGCGATTCAAGAAACTAAATTATCCGCAAAAGGTCCTACCAAAAAACATTTAGAGATTTTACTTAGTTATTTTCCTAATTACCATAATATTTGGCGTTCCTCAGAAGAACCTGCTCGCAAAGGATACGCTGGAACGATGTTTCTTTATAAAAACAATCTGAATCCAATCGTAAGTTTCCCTCACATCGGTGCACCAACTACAATGGATGTTGAAGGTCGCATTATTACGCTTGAATTCGATGACTTTTTTGTAACACAAGTCTATACACCCAATGCTGGTGATGGCTTGAAACGTCTAGATGACCGACAGATCTGGGACGAAAAATATGCCGAGTATCTAGCAGAGCTGGACAAACAAAAACCCGTTCTCGCAGCAGGTGACTATAATGTTGCTCATAAAGAAATTGACCTTGCAAACCCTGCTTCAAACCGGCGCTCTCCTGGCTTTACAGATGAAGAACGTCAAGGCTTTACCAATCTCCTCAACCGTGGATTTACAGATACCTTCCGCCATATCCATGGCGATATTCCTAACGTCTATAGCTGGTGGGCCCAGCGCAGTAAAACAAGTAAAATCAACAACACAGGTTGGAGAATTGACTACTGGTTGACATCAAACCGACTCGCTGATAAAGTAACCAAATCAGAAATGATTTCTTCCGGCGATCGACAAGATCACACACCAATCGTTTTAGAAATTGAGTTATAAACAAACAAACGGCTGTTAAATGCCGTTTTTGTTATAGCAAAATAAAGAGAAATAACTGAACCAAGCAAGCATTTTCAAGAACTTAAACCCCTATTTTGGGAAACTACTGGTTCTAACAAAGCTGCCTATCTGAAAAACAACTTTTCATTTTATGACACTCAAACACCTAACACTCAACAAAAATAGACGCATCTAGACACTATAAAACTAGCTCTATCCTCTTAATCAATTAAACGAATTAAAACAAGCATAAAAAATAAATCCTATGCTTCCTATCATAGACCCATCCAGTACACTAATCTGTGCCATGAGGGCTTGACATCTTTAGCTATTAGCACTCTCCTTACTTTCGTACTACAAAAAGGTAAGCATCAAATATTTTAGACGCTTAATGAAGTGATTGAAAAAAGTACATATAGTCTTTCAAAACTTGGCTTGTTTTGGCTTAATACCCTCTGAAAATCAAATTCAAACCTTGTTGACTTGATGTGATGACCCTCCAATCTATCTGTCGACGTCAACTAGTCTCATTTTACTTTTCATTGAATATGAAATCAATTGTGCATAAAAATTGCATCAGCATCTATTTTGGGTTTCTGTTTAGTACAAAAGCAAACCTATGTATGCATGTTATCAAAGCCGACAAAAATCGAAACAAATCACAGGGAACTTCTACGACTGACAGGGAAGAATCTCAAGGAGAACCCTACTATTTTACCTGTGACTCGTTCATAGACTAAAAAACATCTGTCACCTTAACTACTCTCTCTATACTTGAAACATCTGCTCAAACCTATCAGTGGTGGATTCCGTACATTAATTCGATGAAGTCCATGGGAAATCATCCATAAATTACAAAACCGTAAAGAATCTAATAGTAACGTTCTCTAAATAGGATGATTTCTAGTTAAGACGAATAGTCATTAATAGACAATCAGAATGTAAAGACAAAACCAATAGTTAACTACCTTCACAGATCAAGTCTTGGAATTTTGAAAGCAAAAAATTCTTTATTAAGAAGGCTATCAACTTGTACCTAAGAGATTATTCAAAAATTTTTTCCACACTGAGGTATAAAACACCAAAATGTCATTTCCTTTTCTTTCACTCCAGAAGTCAATAAATACTTAAAAGATGAAAATTATCACAAAAGCGTTTTTAAATTTCAACCACTAAAAAATGCCATCCCATTCAGCATAAAACTCTTTTAAAAACTCTTCCATAAAAGCATGACGCTTTTCTGCTAATTGTTTAGCGGTCGCCGTGTTCATTAAATCCTTTAACAACAATAATTTTTCATAAAAATGTGCAATAGCTGTCGATTCCTGATTACGATATTCCTCTAAAGTCATCTCACTTCGAATACCAGTGCCAGGAACATGAATCAAATTACCTCTACTCCCAGCATAAGCCATGGTTCTTGCAACTCCAATGGCTCCAATCGCATCTAAGCGATCGGCATCTTGGACAATTTGACCTTCTAAAGATAAAACCTTATCATGATTTAATCCACCCTTGAATGACATATTCTGAATGATGTCTAAAACAGATTTTTTATCATCTTCTAAGACCCCGTGATCATCCAACCAAGTCAAAACTCTATTCATGCCAACAGACTCAGACTCATTCAGTTTGCCATCCGCAATATCATGCAACAATGCTGCTAATTCACAAATAAAAATATTAGCATTTTCCTCTTGGGCAATCCTAATAGCTAATTTACGAACTCGCTCAATATGCCACCAATCATGTCCAGAAGAATCTCCACCTAAAACAGACTTAACAAAAAATTCTGCCTCACGGATGATACTCTCATCAGCCATCTAATAACTCCTGTTAATAAGAACGTTTCCCAAAAGTATCATCAGGAATATCATGAAATCCTTTGCCTTCTTCAAAATTTTGAAATTTTCCTTGAAGAAAACGATAGGCATCTAAGCGACTCTCATATCGAATAGCGGCATCCTTGGCACGCACATCCTTATCCTCTTCCCAAACCTGCTGGCTAGCTTTCATAGCTCCTTCATTTATAATTACCTGAGTATTAACCCAGTCCTTAAAATCATTTAAAAATTGCTCTTCCCTAGACATATACTACTCCAAAATGTTAAATTAATACAACTATTATATCATGTTTAAGCTACAATAGTCTTTTTGAATTAGCTTTGATGCATCATCACTTTCGACTTGCGTATTCAAGTACTGTCAGCGTATTTCTGTTCCTTGTCTGAAAGTTAGTTCATTTGACTATACTAATTAAAAGTCATCCCAAAATGTACAATAAAAAAGACTCTATAATTTCTGTAGTGGGTAAATTCCCATCGGAGATTATGGAGTCTTTTTGAATGTACAAAAAAGCCCCATATGACTTCTAATGAAATGCTCTAACCAACTCATTAGAAAGACTCATACGGAACAATCACATCTTATCACACAACTGCTAGGAATAAAAGCCCCCAATATCACAATCTTGGATTATAAAAAGGCTGGTTCACATAAGGAAGTCTTCGCTAAGCTTGATTATCCAGCTCCTAAATACCTAATTTGTCAAGGTCAGACAGGCAAATATGACTTCCAAAAAGAATCTAAAATACCCTATTTAGAATGTGCTGGATATAAGACCCTCATTCGTTTAAGGAAGCGTCGTTTCCGCTGTCAAATTTGTGGGAATATGACTCTAGCTGAGACCTCACTGGTCAAGAAGAACCATCAAATACCCGGTATTGTCAATCACAAAATTGCTCAAAAACTGATTGAAAAAGTATCTATGCCTGCTATCGCTGAGAGTTTGGCAGTGTCTACTTCAACGGCTATTCGTAAACTTAAAGAATTTCAGTTCAAGATAGACCTGACTTGACTTCCTTCCCATATGAGTTGGGATAAATACTGCTTCAAGAAGGGCAAGATGAGTTTCATTCCCCAGTATTTCGAGTCTCTCAAAATACTGACTATCTTCACAAGTATCCATCGTAATCACTTCCTGCGCTACTCCAGACAGGTCAAAAACCGTGTCAAAGTCATTAAACGTGATGCCTTTGTCTTTAGGAACTTTGAAAACTTCAAAAAACGGATTTATCTTGCTTTGAACACAACAAAAGAGAGAACCAATCTGATTCTCTCTCGGTGTTAGCTATAAGTCAACCCACTACAGTTGACAATGAGCCACAATAAAAAAGAATGTCGCCAAACAACATTCTTAAAATATTCTGCCACCACCGAGTGCTTGGCAGTTAAAATAAGTAGCAATAAATAACAAAATAGCATGAAATCAAGAATTTGTCACTCAATTTATAATAGCTAATTTGAGAAAGTTGACCATATGGTGACCAAATAGGCTATTTTCAGGCTCCCCTTTTTGTAAATTAGGGGAGTCTTTTAATACCTAAATTCCAAAATTTTATAGTTGCCATCAACTTTTTTAAGTTTATAAAAACGACTAGAATCTGTTCCATTATTATCAATCACAACATCAAAGCTAATTGTGTCGCCATCTTCTTTAATATTAGAAAATGATTTCGTTGACACATTTTTATAAGGTTCAGGTGCATCCATATACCAGCCTAAAGTCTCTTTATACGCAGAATTATCAGTAGAAACATATAAGTCAGCCATATGGTCTTTTTTGGTACTAATCGTCTCATTAACAGCATTTCGAAAATCTATCATAAAGTCTTCTAATTCAGCTTCAATCCCTGTGAAGTTATTATTTGAACTCTTTGTAGTATTCACACTAGCATCACTTTCGCGATAATAAAAACTAGCATAAATTTCTTGCATTACCAAAACTCTATCTTTTGAAGTATCGTCTTCATTAGCAATCTGAGCACCTTCTAAATCCATAGTTGTGGTACCTGCTGGGTATATTATATAGTAAAAAGGCCCACTGATTTCAGGAGTCATCAAAAACTTGAGAGTATTATCTTTCAAATCAGAAGTTACCCTAACATCACTACCTGATTTAAACTCATTTAATTTTTGAGAAAAATCAAGCGTTTCTTGTCCATTAGACCACTGCCCTTCAATAGTTGAATAATCTTCTAATTGAGTAGCAATTAAATCAATGCCGTTCTTCTTAACTTTATCAGCTTGATTGTCGCTTTCTTTATAAAATAGAATCTCTTTTAAAACTTCTGGATCGGTCGTTTCATTACTTGCATTACTTCGATTTAAAAGTAATCTTTCCTTACTTTCATCACCAATCAAAAATTTTCCAGCATTATTATCCTTCGGCATATAAAGAATATCTGTAAAACCAGTTAAATCTAACTCATATTGATAAGATAATAGACCTTTGTCATATTCTTGTCCTGTTAATTGAAAAGCATTTCCCTTAATATGTCCATCACTGTTTGTTGATGATTTAAAATGTAAAGCACCATCAGCATCTACTTGCAAAGTAGAACCCGCTTCATTTTTCCACTTTCCATATAATTCAGGATAATCAGATGTAACTTCAGTAGATGCATTGCTGCTGGTTTTAGATTTTTCCTGCTTTTTAGAAGATGTTGTTGACGTTTTGGTTTGCTTTTTAGCACTACTCGTACTTGCAGGGGTAGACTTAGCTTCTTTAACTGTGTTTGATTGACATGCACTTAATAGTAATGCTGAACAAATCATTGTAATACCTAAAACTTTTTTCATAACCTTGTTCCTATCTTCCATTTACTGCATAAACATAAGCGATGTAATTGGCAAAATCACCAACTTGTTTTCTATTTTCTGTACTAACATCAAACCATTCTGGGGATAAACCATAATCAAGTTCAAGTAATTTTGAAACCATCTTCAAATTAGTAATAACACGATTATGAACAGTTGTACGGTGACTGTCAGTTGTTTGACGTTCTTCCTTTGAAATCAAGTACCAATTCGATCGGATTGTAGTGTACTCATTGGCACTTTTAACAAAATTTTTCCAATACTCATCAAAATCAGAATCATTAGTCGGTGCGCACGCTAGTAATTCATCATATAACTTTTGACAAGCTTCAAAATCTAAAGCATCTATCTCTTTCGTAAAATCATTATATGTAAGCATTTTAATTTTCTCCTTAACTCATTATATCTAAAATTCAAAAAATATTAAATATCTAATAAAACCTTCCTGCCAAATTGACAAGAAGATTCATAGTTTATTTCTTATTCATTTCTTTTTTGACTTCATCAACAGCTGACTTTGCTATTCGTTGAGTTACTTTGGCTGCTGATTTCGCAACTTTTGTCCCTTTTTGAGTTAGTTCTACTATTTTTTCTTTATCAAGATCAACAGTAGAATCACCAGCTGATACATTTCGGCCTAAAAAACTAAAAACTGCAATGAAACCAGATGCTAAGAGACAGACATAGGCACCAAGTCCTAAACTAGCTCCCATCTCAAAAACATCATTGTTGGCAATAACATCCCCTACTACAAATACAAAGATAAGGGCAGAAGTACCAAGAATTATCCAATTCTTTTTCTGGGTCAATGCTGATTGTGGATTGCCCCAAAAGAGACAAACTAAAATGATAATATACCCCAAACCAAAGAAATAGCCATCTTGGAAGGTATCATTAACAGCATTTAGACTATATTCTTGAAATGTTATCCAAGGCATTAATACAGAAATAAGACCTAAAACTGAAGCAATTGCAATAAATAAACGTTTTTTTGACATAAATGAACTTATCCTAATCTAAATCTAAAATAAACTTTCCATCATTTCTATTTGTAAATACAAATTTATCCTTATAATACGCAACAAGTCTTTCGTAATCACTACTACCATTTCCTTTGATGATATATCCTACACCATCAGTTATTTTGTCACCATCTGAATTATATGTATCTTTTAAATTTTCTAGACCAAGAATTGTATAATCATCTAAATTACCATCTTCTGTATAAAACTGGTAGACTCCATTTGGGCTTGCTATAGTTTCCTTAAAAAATTTAGAAGTTATTATTTCACTCAATGGTTTTCGAACTGCATCATCAACATTATCTGATTTTGGTATTTGAATGTTTGTTCTTCCTTCTAAAATCCCTTCGGAAGTAAGTTTCGTTAATTCTTCTAGGTTAGAATTCGAGATTTTTGGAATCTCACTTTCATGCATGAGTGTGTTAGCTATTTTGTCATGGCTGCTAGTATAACGTCCACTTTTATTCTCTAACATAATACTTTTTGAAAGGTTTAATTTTCCATCACTGTCTATAAAAGGTTGCTTTTGTCCAGACATCAATTTTGCAAAATATAAATCTCCAAATTTTTCTACTATGACACCCTGCTCATAGTAAATAGTAGGATCATAATAAGTTGTACCGTCAGCTTCAAACGTTAACTTTGTAATATTAAATTTATTATCTTTATCAAAATAGCCCCTATTATAACGATTAGGTTCATATAATTTATTAATAGATGAAAACTGAATTAATTTACGGTAGGTACCATCTTTGTTAATCTTTATTTGAATATTTCTTGCTTCTTCATCACCAGTAGATCCTTCTTCGTAATCATAAATTTTCGATATGGCATAGGTTCCTTCGTACTTTGAGATATTCTTAGGTTTACTATATTTATCACCATTTTCATCGTACAATTGGTTCGTATCTATGTCTAATTTGTAAGGATCTTTGGATTTTTGTTTTTTACTTTTGTATTTAGAAACATTTTCGGTTTTTGATTTTGTTTCTTTTGTACTCGTATTTTTTGTATTTGACTGTGAACATCCTGCTAAAGTGATTGCTATAGCAGTAAGTATTGATACTTTCTTTAAAGATATATTTTTCATAATCAGACTCCTAAAATTCTCTCCTAAAAAATCTAGTGAGTTTCCCCACTAGATATAATCCTTAATTGTGGCGTTTTTTAAGACTTACTAATCCAATTCCTGTGATTGCCATACCAACAAGCATTGCCACAACAGATTCATTTGAACCTGTTTCAGGTAAAATTTCAGCTTTAGCAACACGTGAATAAGTTTTCTTATCGTCTGTTTTGCTTGCTATCATTTCAACAGCTGATTTAGCATTCACTTTACCATATGAAACTGCTGTAACTGGTGATTTTCGGTAGCCATTTGATTGCATTTCAACTTCAGCATCTTTAGATGAATTGGCAGAACCAGCATCGGTACCAGGTTTTACATCAGAACCATTATCTGAATTGCTTTGATCTGATTTATTATCATCTGTTGAAGGTGTTTCTGGTTGCTTATCATCTTTCGGTGCATCAACGTCATTATCCGTTTCACCTGACAAGGCTAAAAGTGCATCGTAACGTGCTTTTACTAAGTGGTAAGCTTCTTCAGCTTCAGTATGTTCTTTACGCAATGCATTTAGTTTTTCAACTGCATCTGATAAGACAAATTCTGCTGAGTTCATGTTCATCAACGCGTCCCATTGACGTTCTTTCAATTCTTCCAATTTACCTTCTGGGTTTTGCAAGACTTCCAAAGCGTCTTGAGCTTTAATGAGTGCTGATTTAGCATCTTCTACAATTTTCACAGTTTCGGCTACAGCTGCTTCTTTGTGTGACAATTCTGTCTTAGCTGTTGCCAAATCAGCCTTAGCGTCTACTGTTTCTTGTTTAGCTGCTTCATATTTAGCTTGTTTTTCAGCAAGAACTGTTTTAGCATCAGCCAGAGCTTGAGCGCGGTCTTCTGATTTAGGAGCTACCGCTAAAGCTTCTGTTGCAGCTGTTAATTCAGCGTGAGCCTCTGCTAGTTCAGCTTCAGCCTTGCGAACAGCTTCAGTAAGATTTACTTTATGAGTGTCAAGTGCTGATTTCGCAGCGTTAAGTGCTGACTCGTCAACGTCTGTTGCAGCATCAGTCAAGTAAATGAAAGTGAGTTTTGGTAAGAATACTGTTTCTTTACCGTTGATCGTGCTATACCATTCACCGTTTGCATCTTGAACTTCTTTGTAGTTGTATTTGCGAACTAGTCCAAGCTGATGAATGAAGTCGGGGTTGATCATACCTTCGGCATCGGCTTCAGGGATATTATCCATAGCAGCATAGTAGTCGCCACCTTGTACTCCATTCACAGCCACTCCAAGTCCTTGGTGCGCAAATAAGATTGCACGACGGTGACCGAGACTAGAAGATGCGTTGTATGAATCATCGTACCAGCGAGCTACCAAGTAATAAGCTAACTCTTGGTCTGACAACGAATCCATACGACTACTGTAGGAAATATTTTCAGATGATGCTCCAATTGAAAGGTCTGTGCTATGACTCATCTTGTTATTACGACGCATTTCATCTGCACGAGCTACTGCGTATTGAATAGCTTCGTCAGTTGCTTCAACACGTTCAGTAATACCGTTCAATTCACGAAGCTCGTTCATGTAGTAAACAGCCCATTTAGTCAATTCATTAGCATCTGATGTGAATGCAATACGTCCTGTACGTGCGTATTCTTCTTTTTGTGCATCTGTCAATTCAATGGATACTGTTTCAGCGCCAAAGTATTTCACAGGTGATGATTTGTTAGTTTTTGTGTTATTGTATTCAATAATATCACCAACGGCACGTTCTACAATAACTTTCTTACCTGTTTTGGCAGCTTCAACTTTTTCAGCTTCAGTATTGACAATAGCTTCCAATTCAGCTGTTTTAGCATCACCATCAGTTGTTACTTTCGTCAAGTTATCCTCAGCGATGTTTACATCTTCTTTGGCTGTTTCAACACGTTCCTCTAGTGCGATACGTGGGTCTTCATTGTTTTCAAGTGCTGTTACAGTATCTTGAGCTACCTCAACGTCAGCTTTAGCTGTTGCTTCATCTGTTTCAGCGTCTGTGACAACTGATTCTGCTAATTCAACGGCTTCTTTAGCAGGAGCTACTTCAGCTTCAGCAGTTGCTTGATTTTCTTCAGCAACTTTGACATCTTGTACAGCGTCTTCTACAACAGACTCGGCAGCTGCGATGTTTTCAGGTGTTGCTTGTTTTGCAGCATCCTCAAGCACTGTAATAGCTTCACTAGTTTGGTCGTATACTGTTTTTTCAGCATCGTAGATAGCTTGAGCCTCTTCGACAGCACTTTCAGCTTCAGTAACAGTAGTAGCGGTTTCATCCACTTTTTGAGCAGCTGCATCAACTTGTGGTTTGAGAGTTTCAACCGTTTCTGTTGTCGCTGTATTTTCAGTGCCAAGAACAGGTTGTGTAGGTTGCGTTGTTTCGTCTGCGTTAACAGTAGCGCCAGTACCAGCAACAGCAGCAAGCACCGCAGCAGAAGCGATTAGTTTGTGTTTGTCCAAGTCAATAATCCTCCATTAATATTCCAAAAAAAATTTTGACAAATTCATTCTATCACATTTTAGTTCGTTTTAACACACTTTTTAATAAAAATAGTTTGTTACATTCACCTTTTTATTACTTATTAAAGCTTGTATGATAGGGAAAAAGGGGAATGATATGACTCAAGAAAACTCATTGCAGCATTATATTTCATTAAGAGTTCGACAATTACGATTAGAAAAAGGTATTAGTCAAGAAAAATTATCTGAAATGGCTGACCTTAGCACCAAATACATTCACAACATTGAGAACCAGCACTACAATTTAAAAATCCAATCCTTAGAAAAAATCATGTCAGCGCTTGAAGTAACACCTAAAGAGTTCTTTAACTTCTCAAGCTTTGACACCGAAAATCTGTTAACACTAACAGATCAATTAAGTTCGTTGCCATTAGACGTTCAAGAGCAACTGACAAAAGCCTTCATTACCATTGTCAAACAATACGACAAAAAATGAGCTTATATAATAGTAAAGAAAATCACCTAAGCTAATGTTGCCTAGGTGATTTTTCCATTGTTTCGGATTAAATTATTCATCTTCCTGAAGTGATGTATACAAGAATCTATCATTCTTAAAGACCTGATAAAGTTGTTGCTGACTAATGCCACTAAGTTGTTCCTGACTTTCAACAAGATGTTCAATATAGTGATGACCAGTTTCTACGATTGGAGCTATCAGTTGATAGGTGTCATTAAGGTCTATAGAAATAGCATCTTCATCGATTGATGTATCAATATCATCTGAGAAATCATCAACATCAAAAATAACATTGTCGTCTTGATAAATTGATTGACTACCACTTAATGACCATTGTAGATGTTCATGACTTTGTTCAAGAATTTCCTTTATTAATAGGTATGTTCTTTTGCCTTTACTTGTTTGAGAAAATTCAGAAAGCATCTTATATAGGTTATCTTCAAAAAAATCCTTCAATTCATCATTTAATCTTGTAGTGTATTTAGTAACGAAAAAATGAGCATGTTCAAGCATAAATCTATTTTTATATAAAATGTATAGTCTCGCGATAGCCAAGTCACGAGACTTTTTAAATGCTTTCTTATCAAAATAGGGACTAGCTAACTGTTCACTTAATTGATTGAAATATTCTTTATCTAAGTCACTATAAGCCCTAGCCCTAGCATAGGGAAGGTAATCTAACAGACAGTCATTCACTACATCTGGTGCTGATTCATCTAGGTATTCCATGCCTTTATAAAATAGGTAGAAAAAGTAAGATTCCCTCGTTTCCTTGTCTCCCCAAATTAAAGAAAAGACATTTTCAAATCCTAGACTCTCAACGATATCATCTGCGATATTAGGTGTTAACAAGTAAGGGTTCTTATCCTCGATAATACGATTGTTGACAATATAAGAAATCAACTGTTCTCCACTAGCACTTGGAGAAATATCAACTCTCCTAAGTTTCATTGCTATTTTTCGTTCTGAAACTCTTTGGCTAATCATTGTGAAGACATGTTCCATAATATCATTTTGAATTTTTATCATACATTATCCTTAAAACTTCCGTGGGGGTATTATATGCATTTTAACATAACAAATTGCCACATAGCAACTGCTTTTTTTATATAGAATAGAATTATAAAAATTAGTCCTTACTGATGGCCATCAAATGGACGGCTTTCTCCTATTGACCGCCAAATTTTTGAATTGAAGGTTGAAGAAGGTAAATCCTATAGTGCTATTGCTAGAATCATCGGCATAAGTGATAAAACAGTCAAATCACATTACATAAGAGCTAAAACTACCTTAAGATTTTTGCTTGCTGATTATCAATAACAGCTGTTTTATCACTATTCAGCAAAAAAAATTCCGAATTCAATGCCCCAATTCTCCTATAGATAAGAAAGGAATGTAACACACTTGTCCAGCTCATGACGATAAACCGAGCAAATCCCTATAAGCCATACTTGATACTTGGCATCAGTATCATCTGGTTCTCAAGCATATCTTCCTGCTATACGCTCAACTACTCGGAAGACTTTAGGGTAGTTTCTATTTGAAAGGAGCCTATTATGGCATTAAAAAAATTACGACAATTCCAAGTGTTCGATACTGAAGGATTCTTGAAAGACAAGGATATACGTATCATTGCAGATGAACCTTGGGTTGAATACGATGGCGACGGCAAAATAAAAGGACAGCTTGGCGTCAAAGCAAAATGTGTCATTGCTGTCGATAATACCGATTATGGTGACAATGTCGACCCAGATTTAAACGGCGGTGAACAACTTGTTATCAAGGTAACCAAGCCCTTACCAAATTATAAGAAGTTTGCAAGTATTGTCATTAATAATCCAGCTGCAACTGTATATGGCGACTATGGCAATCAACTTAGTATTACTGCTGAATCTATTGCACTAAAAACAACCAAATAGAAAGGAATGACAAACAGTCAAGTAGTCTGATGCCCCTACTTGAACTGGTTTGTCAGTAATAACATGATACCCATTCAACTTAACATACGATTACCAACTATCCAAGCTTCTATTAAAATTAAATCTAATTCTCACTTTATAAACTCTAGAAAGGTTATCTTATGGCAAAAAAATTGAATAAACACCAACAAGAAAAAGAAGCTAAGCATAGCTTAAAGCAAAAGCTTCGACTTCAAAACAAAGAACGCGATGCTGAGACAGCGACCGTTCCATCTGATTCTGCTAATTTTTATGACAAGCTAATGGAACATACCGCACGAAAAGACCCTATTATGCGAAAAATCACTAACTGGAAACCAGCAGACCCTAACGACCCTACTGAACCCTATTACAGAAAACTAAGTGACGATGACTTATATCGTGACATCCATCATCTCCCAAAAGATGCGGACGTCAGTCATCGTACTAGCATATTTGATAATGATGACATCACCCCTAAAAAACCTTTTTTTACAACTATTTCTGATAAAGAACTAGATAAAATAATGAATGGTAATGATACCATCACTACGATGAACAATAAGGAAGGATTATCTAACGATGAAAATTATAACGACTGATAAACGTCGTTGGGATGGCCTAGTAAGCATTTTGCTAGGCTGTTTCCTAGCGGCAATATTACTATTCATACTATTTGGCTTAACAAACTTCAAACCACTCCTTATCGGTGGTCTTGCTCTATTATTTCTAAAGTCTTACTTAATATTAAAATTATGGTGTAAATTCTACCGTAACTACCACGTTAAAGCATTTGGTTTACAAAAAGCTTACTCCTTATGGCGACAAGTAGCTTATCTAAAAAAGGAACTCATTGCCGCTCAAGTTTTTGTGAAAAAAGGATACTATGCTGGAAAAACATTGGTAGAATTACCGAAAATCGACTTTTATTGTAAAGATGGTATCTGGTATCTACGCGTCGAAAATCGTATCAGCTTACAAGAAAAACTAGAAAAGCTAGATTTATCAGCAGCACTCTCTGATTTTGTAGTTGAGCAACATCGCATGATTCCAACACAGAATGCTTACATTTATGAGCTAGATGATAAGTCTATTAATCGACGGTTTCAACTGACTAGTTTAGATGATGTTAAACAATTATTAGAACAACAAGACAGTCCGACAGCAATACCTATTGATAAACGCCTCACACTTCCAGCCTTTTGTAATGGACTTATCGTTGGAGCGACGCGGTCAGGTAAAAGCTACAGTCTTTACTGGCTCATCATGAACTATCTCCTTAAATACGGACATTACAATGAAAAAGATAACAGTCTAGCTAATCTCTTCATCATTGACCCAAAACGAAGTTCAATTAGTCAACTAGGTAAGGATATAGGACATGTAGCTGTTTCTATTGATGAATCAAGACAGCTTCTAAAAGATTACCTGACTGCAATGGAAGAACGGGAAAAAACCATGAGTCCTATGCAGAAGCAAGGACTTGATAAAGATTATAAGTTTTTTGGAATGACTCCTTATCTCCTAGTCATTGATGAATACGCATCGTTTGCCAGTTCTCTAAAAAATCGACCTAAGGCAGAACGCGATGATATCAATGCCATGATTGATGCTTTAGTGCTAAAAGGCTCACAACTTGGTTTCTTTGTTATTATCGCCATGCAAAAAAGTGATGCAACTCTGTTACCGACTCATGTCAGAAACAGCTTACTTTTTAAGGTCGTTATGGGAAATGCTCAAGCAACCACTTATACAACCGCATTCGAGCGTACAGATGTCCCTAAGAGACAATTTGAATTAGGCGAAGGTGTCTATACGTTAGATGGATATGTACAAGACCCAAAAGTACTTGCCATGCCACATCTCGATTTTGATTTGTATAAAGACGGCTTTGACAGGATTTTTAAACAGATTCAGTCGAAAGATTAAACCATTTTAAGCTACATAGGTTGATAAAAAAGGCAGGGAGCTTCTTAAAGGGATGGTTAACAATTGGTTCAGGCATCTTGTATTATCTGTTGCTTTCTCCCGCGAAGCGGGGAAAGCAACACCCGAGACTGGGTATGGTAAATACCCAGTCTCGACCACCCCAAAATAAAAGCTTCAAGCCTTATCCTATCTAGCATTTTAAACTTTAAAACAGTTACTAACGAAAGGACAAAAGATGACAGTTTCCGTTGATATTGACCAATTTACCCTAGTATTGCAATCTACAGTTAATGTTACTGTTGAAGATTGGTTTGATACTGCTGTTGAAATATCTAGGGAATTCCTAAAAAAATCACATTTAGACTTTTTTTATCCCATCATCAATTTTACAAAAGATGGGCTTCCAGCAGGCTATACACACGGCTTCATTGTGGAAAATGTTCCGTTTTACCTGTCCGTTGCCTTTCACGAGTATTACAAAAATATGGGCGTGATTGTCAAATTTTCGGCATTTTCGTGGTCGGATTATCGTAAATGCTATGAAGAACAGTTTAATGAACCCATCCAATTAAATACCTTTTTAAATATGATTATATCTACAAAATATCACGCAAGATTATCACGGGTAGATTTGTGTTGTGACTTTATCAATGAAGGCATCAGCATACCCAAATTAAAACGCTCTATTGAGCAAGGAAGGACTGAAATACGCTATGGCAAAAGAATTACTCGCAAAAGTTATTAAGGAAAATAAAGAAAAACCATATCCTAAAAATCCATCAAAAATAAATGATATCTCAAAGCAGTTTGAAGCCGAGACTATCTATATAGGGACAAGAACAAAAGGCTCTAAAGCCTTGGTTCGTATTTACGATAAGAAAAAGGAACAAAAAAATGAAGCATAACCGAAGTAAAGCCAAAGCTGTAGACGATTGGACACGTTTTGAAGTTGAATACAAAGGGCATTATGCCCATGAACTAACGAAGGCCATACGACAATGTAAAACAGATAATGAGTTAAAAAATCTTATTTTATCATCCATTTTGGATAAGTATATGTTCTTTCATGTAAATTCTAACAGACCCCATCGGATTACACGGCTAATGATTAATTTATTAGATGACAAAAAATTTGAATTCCCACCCCAAAATCCTAAAGATGATACCGTGAAACGTTCAATTGACTATATGAAGAAGGGATCGGGATTGTATCCCCTTCTTTATAAAGTGAATCAGGTATGGGGGGATGGTTCCGACAGTGAACTTATTCAGTATCTCTTTTTCGATTATAAGAAAGAATTTTTACCCAATAAAGACCATGAAGCTTGGGTAACCAAATATAAAAATTACCTACAGCGCTTCCCCGTTCCATGGGAAGATGACTAAATATTGAAAGGATTTCCTATGACCCAAAAAATTACTGTTGATTTAACAAATATCGCTATTACACTTCCAGAAACGAAGGTATTAGTTGATAAAGATGATTATGAACAATTAAAAGAAAAAGCGTCAGAAGGGCAATATATGACCCTTACAGACGTTTTAAAGCTCCTTAGCGTCTCAAGACCTTGGTTCCTTGATAAAGTGTTGTATAACCCAGATATACGCTCTCAGATTGATATTGAATTAAATGATAATGGCTTTGTAAAATACCCTGATAATCAAGGGGGACGCTATTATTTTTTAGCCAGTAAAACAAGGCATTATTTTGAGCAACATTTTAAAGACATCTTTTGTTAAATATGGTAAGATAGCCAAGACAAATTCTTGGTTATCGTGTTATAGGAAAGGATAACCAATGGCAGTATCATACAGACAACGTGGAAAGAAGAAATTATGGGATTATAGAATTATTGACAAAGATAAAAAAGTCGTTGCCAGTAACTCTGGTTTTAAGACAAAGCGCGAAGCTCAGAAAGAAGCTATTGATATCGAGCTGAAGCTAATTCAAGGTAAAGTTATTGATAAATACGTTACTCTATATCAATTATGGGAAAGATGGTACGAATTAATGATACTTCCGCAAAAGAAGAGTGAAGGCACTTTGCTAAAACACTTCTACCGTGGAAAAAGAATTAAAGATTACTTTGGTGACAAACCAGCATCTGAGATTAAACCAAGTGATTATCAAGCTTTTATTAATCACTATGCTCAAGAAATAAGTAAAGATAGTATCAGTCGACTAAATAGTGAGATTAAATCGGTAATCACATTTGCTAAAAGAGATAAAATGAATATTGATGACTTCACATTAGGTGCTATCATTACAGGATTAAACAACAGTAAAAAAGTTTCTGATAAATACATTGCTAGTACAGCAGATTATAAGAAACTACTATATGAACTTGAAAGAAAAGTAGACTATAACAAGTCCGTTACCGACTACTTTATATACATTCAAATGAAAACAGGGTTTCGATTCGGTGAAGTTGCTGGACTAACTTGGGATTGTATCTTGTGGGAAGATTTAGAAATAAAAACATATCGAAGATATGATACCAAAAAATCAAAATGGACAAATGCAAAAACAGAAACTTCCATTCGAACGGTACCAATTGATAACCGTACAATTGAAATTCTTAAAAAGTTAAAACGAGAACAAGAAGCTTATTTTAAACGATATAAAATGTCAAACGAAGAAAATTTATTATTTATAGATTTCTTTACAGGTGTCCCAACAAGCCAAGGCATTAATCGCTCCTTACGTCAAACAATGGAAGATATCAATATAAAACCCAAAAATTTAAGCTCAACTGGTTTAAGACACACCTATGCTAGTATGATGCTTTCACAAGATATAGATATCTGGGCAATAGCTAAAATCATGGGGCATAAAGACATCAAACAAATTACTGAAACATATGGACACTTGATAAAAGAGAAGGAAGAAAATGAAAACACCAAAGTCCGCGCATTTCTAGGGAAAGGGTGAAGTTTGGTGACCAAATGGTGACCAAAAAATAAAAAAACGTTGATATATCAACGTTTTCAGCTAAATATTATGCCACCACCGAGAATTGAACTCGGAACTGAGCATTACCATTGCTCTATTATACCATTTAACTATAGCGGCAAGGATATTAACAAAACAGGTTAGTCATCTAACCTGTATAATAATAGTCCGTACGGGATTCGAACCCGTGTTACCGCCGTGAAAAGGCGGTGTCTTAACCCCTTGACCAACGGACCATATTATAAATAATGGGCACGAGTGGACTCGAACCACCGACCTCACGCTTATCAGGCGTGCGCTCTAACCACCTGAGCTACGCGCCCAATTTAGAATATTAAATTCTATGCCGGCTACATGACTTGAACACGCGACCCTCTGATTACAAATCAGATGCTCTACCAACTGAGCTAAGCCGGCTTTTCTCTATATGCGGGTTAAGGGACTTGAACCCCCACGCCGTTAAGCGCCAGATCCTAAATCTGGTGCGTCTGCCAATTCCGCCAAACCCGCCTATATGACCCGTACTGGGCTCGAACCAGTGACCCATTGATTAAAAGTCAATTGCTCTACCAACTGAGCTAACGAGTCTGTCTTTCGAAACTATGTTTCGACGGTCCCGACGGGAATC
>NZ_KB904595.1 GCF_000380145.1 Streptococcus thoraltensis DSM 12221
ATCCTATTTTAAAGAAAAGTCTAAACATCGCTACAAGATAGAAGCTAAAAATGCGGAGCTTAAACACAGACATGGTCTTGATGTGGCTAGGGCATCAGGTCTTTTCAACATGGAGTTGCAAGCCGCCACAACCATATTTGTGGTTAATATGAAAAGGATTGTGGCTCTAATAAATCAAAAATAAGGAAAAGCAAAGAGGAATCTCCCCAATTATGAGATAGATTCCTCTTTTTTCATTTCAGTCAAACTGTAGAACTTTGACTTTTTCAGTGGGCTCCCAATCTGGTCCTCTCTAGGTGTTAGCTTTTCATCTACCTGATACAGTTGACAAAGAGCCCTTTATTTCTTATTTATGACGTTTCTTCGATAACGCCATTGCAGCTAAACCAACCATAGTAGCACCTGCTACCATTGTCATTGCAACTGGTCGCTTATCAGAATCCGCTGAGTTAGCTTGTGCTGATGAAGCATTTGTTGTTTGTGACTTAGTAACAGCTTTATCATCTGAGGTTGCATTAGTTTTTGTATCAGCCTTCACAACAGTTTCTGTCATTTTCTTACTTGCATTTCGTGATGCATGAACGGGTGCAACTTCAACCGTTGTTGTAGAATTGCTTTCTTGTTTAGAATTCACTGGAGTGACTTCTGAAGCACTAACCATGTTAGTAAACTCTACTTTTGGTGTCGTTTTTACAAATTCTGTAACTGGTTGTGACACAACTGAACTAGTGCTTTGGAATGCTTGGGTTGATACTAGAGAAGTTACTGAAGAAGCTTGATTTGGCATGTTGAATGCTTGCACATTTCCTGAAACGATAGCTTCTTCAATTACAGCACCAGCAACTGAAGCACCTGCCATTGGTGTTGCAAGTACGTCAACTTTTTCTTCACCAATCAAAGCTTCAAGAAGTTGCTTAGAGCTTACTAGATTTTCTTTAGCTGTTCCATAAGCTTTTGCTGCTGACTTCAAATCATTCTGTAACAGCTCTAAGGCTTTTACATTTACTTCTAGGTCTGCTTTTGCAGTCTGAAGTTCATCATTGAGTGTCTTAACAGTAGCCTCTGTACGAGATACAAGTTCTGGGTCTTTGAATTTTTGTAATTTCTTAGATAATTTTGCAATTTTCTCTTTCAAACTTGCAACAGATGCTTTAGATTGAGTAGCGGCTGTTTGTAAAGTTTGATATTTCTTGAGTTCTCTTGTCAAGTTATCTTGAGCGATAACTTTTTCTTGAAGACGAATGGCATTGACTTGTTTAGCTTCTTCGAGTTGTGAAAGCAACTTACTCTTGTTAGCTGCCAATGACGTTTTCAAGAGTGATAGACTCTTATAATTATCACGTGATGCCGACAATTGTTGGTTGAGTGTTTTCAATTTATCTTTCGCGCGAACAACCAATGTAGAGGAAGCAACAGAAGATTTTTGAGCTTTCAAACTATTGATTTCCGATTGAATTGCTGTCATCGCTGCTTTCACAACTGAAATTTTCGCACTGTTATCAACAGTTTTCGTCGCAACGAGTGGTGTTGTATTAAAACGAGCTGATTTTACATTGGCAGATGGAATAACATAAATGTGTTGAGCATTTGACGTAGACGATACACCAAGATAGTATGGTCCATTATTGCTATTTTGTAGCAAGCTAATTGTGTGTCCATAATTTGATGTTACATCGTTAAACAACATATAAACCACTGAATTATAGAAGTAGTTTTTCAACTGGTCAACAGTTTTAGCATTTCCAAAGAAACCTAAACTTTCATAACCACGGTTGTCAGAATATGAAAGTCCAACACTCTGCGCCTTTTGTCCAATAATTCGTGAACTGTGTGCATTTCCCATACGACCAAAACCAGAACGAAGATAGTCACTTGCAATAGCTGTAGCCATTTCTTGTGCGGTTTTAGTAATGGTCAAAGTTGTCAAACCAAGTTGAGAACGAACATCATTCAACAGTTCACCCGTAAACTGAGCCATTTCGTTTTGAACAGCAGTCGAGAGGTTATTGGGGTCAATATATCTGGTTCTATCGGCAGCAATAGACTTGTATGAGTTTACGCCCCTGCCATTGTATGATACACCGTAAACAGAAGACTTAACGCCAGACTCAATTTGATTTTTTAATCGTGAAACTGCTTGATTGTACCCTGATGATAAGGTCCATCCACTATTTTCGATTGTTCTTAAGGCCGGGTAAACAACTGTCTTATATGTTGATGGAAGGACAATTTTATTTGCACCAGTAACTGAGGCAACTTTAACAGTTGTTTGATCTGACTTAAGTTTATTTAAGGCTGTTTGCTTTTGTGATAACTCGTCTTGTTTCGCAGCCAATTTTTTAGCAAGTTCTGCTTTCACAGTTGCTGTAGTAGAGGCTACAGCTTTTTCAGCAACAGATACTTCACGTTCTAAGCGACTCACATCAGATTTAGCATTAATCAAATCAATAGAAACTTTTTCTGGAGAAGCAACTAAAGAAGTTAGCTCATCAACCTTCGCTGCCGCTTCCGAAGCTGAACGGTTAGCTTCTGACGCAGCTGCACTAGCAGATGAAACTCTTGCAGATTGAGAGTCCACTGCTGATTGGTTAGCAACAGTTACTGCTGATTCAGAAGTATACGTTTCCGTTACAGAAGAAACTTGAGATGCTAACTCTGAAATATGTTCAGATGAGCCTTCAGACTTAATGGCAATGGCTTCAGAATGTTCCGCCATCGCACTAACTAGCTGTTCTTCAAGAGTAGCAACTTCAGATGTTGACACTTCTACTTCTTCAGACTGAGAAGCAACTTGACTCGCTTTTTCTGAGAACACTTCACTTGTGCTATCTGCATCAGCCTGTGCATTAACAACTAGCGCATTTGCTTCTGCAACTGTTGTCGGAACAATGTCAACAGTTGTTGAGGTCGTTGCACTAGGTTCAGTCGGCGCAGAAACTGCGGTTAATTCATCAGCATGAGCATTTGTCTGGTTGGCTAAGCCAAAACCAAGCAAGGCAATTGTTGATGTTGCAGCTAGCTTTCCTGAATTTTCCCTTACTAATTTTAATTTCTTCAACATAAACTTCCACTCGTTATTCTTATTTCATTTCTAATGAACCCCACCATTTTTGCAAAATAGTAGAATTCAATCAGCTTACAAATAATAACACATGAATGTTTCATTTCTGTAACATTCATGTGTTAATTCTATAATTCACAAGGTTTTATTGAAAAATGTTTCCTGTTTCTACGATTACCCGATTATTTTTAACATCTAGCTCAGAAACCTTTAATAAGGATTTGTAAGAAACATCCATTTTTTCTGTTTGAGCATTTTCAGCAAAAACAGCTACGCCAACTAATTCGCTGTCGAATTCGGCTAAGAGTCCCATCATACCCGTAACTGTTCCACCACCTTTTAAGAAGTCATCTACAATAAGAACTCGGCTTCCAGGTTTTAGGCTACGTTTTGATAAGAACATCTTTTCGATACGGTCTGATGAACCACTAACATAGTTAACAGAGACAGTTGATCCTTCTGTAATTTTCAAATCACGGCGAACAATGACAAATGGCACATTAAGGACATTGGCAACTGCATTTGCTAACGGAACTCCCTTTGTTGCAACCGTCATAACAGCATCTATTTTTTCACCTTTGAAAGCATTGGCAATAATACGCCCAACATTTTGCAAAATGGTTGGTGTGCTTAAAAGATCAGTTAAATAAAGATAGCCTCCAGGCAAAATACGGTCACTTTCAGAAAGTTTGCCACAAAGATCTTCAACGATGGTTAGGGCTTCTTCTTTTGAAATACTAGGTGTGAAAATCACTCCTCCACTAGCTCCGGTAACAGTCTCAATTTCACCAATATGACTTTCTTCGAAGGCTTTTTTGATAATGGCAATATCCTCTGAAATAGAAGATTTAGCTGCTTCGTACTTGCTTGCAAAAGTGTTTAAATTCGTTAATTGGTAGGGGTTGTTAATAAGATAATTAGAAATCACAACCATACGTTCGCTACGTCTTAATTTCATGCTTTTCTCCTCTAAATGATGTGACCAAACAGCAATTTTGGAACATTCTTTTCAACTATGGTGGATAATAAACTAAAGCTCACCCACATTTACTCTATTTTATCACTTATTTTTTAGCTATTATAGCATAAACCTAAGAAAAAGCGAACATTATACTTAAACAATGTCCGCTTTTTTATTTTTTTCTTTATTATTTAAAGTTTTGGCTTATAAAATGAACGATTATCAAGTGCAAAAAGGCGTGAAGTCATTTCACCTTCGCCAACTCGACTTAAGGCAGTCGTCATCATCATCATCTCCGCATCAATATTATCAATCATATGGATAATTTCAGCTTCCATAATTCTTGGACGAACTGGGCTACCGTACTCTAAGAGGCCGTGGTGGCTAAGAACAACATGACGAAGTACCGTCACCTCCTCTTTAGTATCATCAATATTCAATTCTGTTAATACTTTAGTGATTTCTTCATCAATGAGCGCAATGTGACCAATCAAGTTTCCTCGAACAGTATATTCGGTATTATCTGGTCCTGATAATTCGATAACCTTAGCTAGGTCATGAAGCATGATGCCAGCGAATAAAAGGCTCTTATTGAGTTCGGGATAAATATCTCCAATAGCATCAGCCAAACGAACCATAGTGGCTGTGTGATAAGCTAATCCTGATTCAAAAGCGTGATGATTGGTCTTAGCAGCTGGATAGATGAAGAATTCTTGGTGGTATTTACGATAAAGGGCACGAACAATACGCTGCCAAGTCGCATTTTCAATCTTAAAGACCATCTGCTCCAAGTAGTCTTTAACATCAGCTACGTTTACAGGCGGTTTTTCCTTGAAATCAGCTGGATCACTTGGCTCTCCATCTTTGGCGAGACGAAGGGTGATTTGATTGACTTGAGGGGTGTTGTTATAAACCTCACGACGCCCTTCCATATGGACAACTTTGCCTGCAGTGAAAGTTTCAACATTATGAGCCTGTGCATCCCAAAGATTACCAGCAATCTCCCCTGTGTCATCTTGGAAAGTCATGGCAAGGAAGTCTTTCCCGGCTCTGGTTTTGCGTAATTCTGCTTTTTTGATGAGATAAAATCCTTCAAAGAGCTCATCTTTTTTCATTTGATTAATTTTCATAAAAATCCTCGTCTTCTAAAGGAGAAATGTCCAAGAGATTGGTGGTGGCACTATCCTGATAGGTTTCAATCGTTTCTAAAGCACGTTGGATAGAGTTGGTTCTCGTCGTTAGGAGACTATCAACAGTCTTACTGGCTGTTGATAGTTGCTTCCGCGCTTTGACAAGCATGTTGCCAAATTTATCAAATTCCAGCTTAACGTTACCCAAAACTTTACTAATGTCATCAGCATTCTTTTGAATATTAAGCGTTCTAAAGCCAACAGATAAAGAGTTTAAAAGGGCAGACAAGGTCGACGGCCCAGCTACAACAATGTTTTCGTCGCGCCTTAGGCTATCAAAGAAAGCGGCTTGACGAACCACTTCTGAATACAGGCCTTCAGTTGGTAAGAAGAGCACTCCAAAGTTTGTGGTTTCGGGTGGTTTAATATATTTTTGATTGATGTCTTTAGCAAAGCGTTTAATACTAGATAGGAGCGCTTTACGGTAACGCTCAACCTCCGCCTTATCGCCTGTTTCATAAGCATCTTCCAGTCTATAATAATCCTCCAAAGGGAATTTGGAATCAATTGGAAGATAGACATAATCTCCCTGACTAGCTCCAGGCATCTTAATGGCATATTCAACACGTTCTGATGAATTTGGAACAGTAGCAAACTCTCGCTCATACTGGTTTTCGGTCAAAATATCTTCAATGATCTGTCCTAGCTGAAGCTCCCCTAGAATACCACGCGTCTTAGTATTAGAGAGCACCTTATTCAGTGTCCCAACATCTTGGGCGACAGATTTCATCTCACCAAGACCTTGGTTAACGGACTCAAGCTGTTTAGACACACTGTCAAAAGAAGACTGTAAACGTGTCTGTAGGGTCTTCTCCAACTTCTCTTCAACGGTTAGACGCATTTGTTCTAGCCGTTTCTCGTTAGAATCTTGCATTTCTCTAACAGTCGTCATTAATTGTTTGGTGATGATGTCCAGACGCTTATCTGAGCGATCACGGCTGTCCGAAAGGTTCTGATGCAGCATATCGCGAATCTCTGTCAACTGTTGGTAGAAAGCCGTTTGCAATCGGTTCAAATCTTGGTTAATCGCTATCCGTACTTCACTGGCAGCACGTTCGTTCTGATAGGAGAGCTGTTCTGAGAGGTTGTCGGCATGGTCTTCTAGCTGACTTTTGAGTATTGTCTCTAAGCTAGCGACCTTACGATATAAAAAGAAAGTTAACCCGAGGCTAGCTATCAAAAGTATTATCAAAAAAACTGGCATCGCGACTCCTTTCTTTAATCCTTACTTTCTACGACCACAACATAGCCAGAAGAAACGCTCAGGGTAATTGGCTTTCCAATAGCTTCATTACTGGAGTAGATTTTTTTCTTAAAATAATTAGCCGCAGTCAGTTCATACTTGGCACCCAAGATGGTTAACTCCGCTTCCTCGTCGGTCATAAAAGCCAGATAAGCCATCTCTGGATGAGCTTCAAAAGTATGCTCTCCTGCTGGAAAATAGGAAATGAAGTTAGTTTCATTTGCCAGATGAAGCTGGCGCATATAAGGTTGAAGGTCTGGATCGCTAGGCAGAAAAACATTGGAGAGAAAATGGTCAACACGACCACCAAAGGCACCAAATACCGTTGCCTGCGCCAGCGGATACGTTTTAAAAAGTAATTTCAACGCCAATTCCGTATCTGTATCATCTTTTTCAGAGGGCGATTGGTGGATACGAGCACCAGATGACATTATTTTTGCCATCTCTTCTTCAGAGATAGAATCAAAATCTCCCACAGCCCAATCCAATGCGAAGCCATTTTCCAAAAGCCTCAAAGCGCCACGATCGATACCGATATAGAAGTCAAAATCTCCCATCGGCGGACTATAATCACCACCTGCTAACAGAGCTACTTTAGTCATTCAAAGCCACGCGAAGCGTTTCAACTTGAGAAGTCAAATCTTGAGCTTTGAAGAGGTATGAACCAGCCACAAAAACATTGGCACCAGCATCGGCACAAGCCTTGATAGTCTCATTGTCAACACCACCATCTACTTCAATGTCAAAGTTCAAGCCCTTTTGCTCACGTAACTGGGCAACCGTATTAACTTTTTCCAAACATTCTGGAATAAAGGCTTGTCCACCAAATCCAGGATTAACCGTCATGATAAGAACTTGGTCAACCAAACCTAGGACAGGAACAAGGGTTTCAACTGGCGTCCCTGGATTAATCACCACACCAGCTTTCATACCAGCAGCTTTGATTTTTTGAAGGGCTCCATGAATGTGCTGTGTGCTCTCTGCGTGAATGGTCATGATGTCCGCACCCGCCTGCGCATAGGCGTCAACAAAGCGTTCAGGATTGACCACCATGAGATGAACGTCAAAAACAAGTTTACTGTGTTTGCGCATGCTTGCGACAACGTCAGCACCAAAACTGATATTTGGCACAAACTGACCATCCATGATGTCAATATGAACATACTCAGCACTGGTTTCTTCGATGCGTTTGAGTTCAGAAGCAAAATTGGCATAATCAGCGGCTAAAATA
Source organism: Streptococcus thoraltensis DSM 12221 (assembly GCF_000380145.1). Lineage (GTDB taxonomy): Bacteria > Bacillota > Bacilli > Lactobacillales > Streptococcaceae > Streptococcus > Streptococcus thoraltensis. Next base: position 7,687 of record NZ_KB904595.1, read on the forward strand.
GATGGGGCGATTTTATAATTTGACATGATGGCCTACTTTCTTTTGATGACTTTGATGTATGTTTCACGACGATTTTCGATTTCACTAAGGAATTGCAGATAATTATCATAACGAGATTGCCAGATATGCCCCTCTTCGAGTGCCTCTTTGACGCCACATGATGGCTCATGGGTATGGCTACAAGAGCGGAACTTGCAAAAATGGCTGGCTTTACGAATTTCTGGGAAGGACTCACTAAGATCTTCAATGGTTTTTACCTCATAATCCAAAGATGAAAATCCCGGCGTATCAGCAATTTTCCCACCATGAACATCGTAAAAACTGACTGCACGTGTTGTGTGACGACCCCGTCCTAGACTATCTGAAATTTCACCAGTTTCCAAAGCCAATTCAGGCGCAATGTTGTTGAGCAAGGTTGATTTTCCAACACCTGTTTGACCCATAAAGACCGTGACTTTGTCCTGTAACGAGGGCAAGAGAGCCTCTTGTGAAGTCACAAAATCGTAACCAATGGCGCGGTATTGTTCAGCGATAGCTTCCATTTCTGATGAATCGTCCAATAAATCCATTTTGGAAATATAAACAATTGGCTGAATAGCCCTATGCTCTAAAAGAACTAAAAAACGATCGAGCAGATTGGCATTGAAATCTGGCTCTTTAGCCGACATAATAACCACCGCTTGGTCAATATTAACAATTGGTGGTCGGACAAGGCTGTTTTTGCGTTCGTAAATCTTCAGAATGTAGCCTTCAGAATTGTCCTCTGCTGAGAAATCCACAAAATCTCCAACATAGGGTGTCTTACCTTTTTTTCTAAAATTGCCTCTGGCTCTGGTTTGATAGACTTGGCCTTTACATTCTACATAGTAAAATCCTGCCAAGGCTTTGATAATTCTTCCTTGCAAATGAACTCCTTAGTAATCAAGATATGCTTATTATATCAGAATTATCAACATTCTTCAGCAGCTAATGCCCTTTTCAACTTTCTAAGATAAAAGACTGGAGATTTGACCCCCTAACAGAGTCAGAATTTGTGTAAACAAACCGCAATAAAGACAAAGGAGGCATGCTTGTTTCATTTTAGTAATCTTCTCATAAGGAATTTGACAAAGAATAATAAAAGCGCCAAGAATACTTAAAAAGCGCAACATCTGGCATAGGTAGTCCATCGCCAACAAATGTGCTAGAGGAAGTAAGAGCAGGGCCCATAGATAAATAAATTTAAACCGACGTACCCAACCACCTTTTCGGCAGGTTTCCGTCATTAAAACGAAGCAAGAAAGGGTGGATGAAACCGAAATCAAACATAAAAGTAGATGCATAATCATTCCTTAAATTTTTTTCTTCAACTATTTATTCGAAAAAAATAGAGAAAAAAACAAAAAAAGATAAACTTTTTTCAAAGTCTATCTTGATGTTCTATGATTAAAAGTTTAGTTTGTTGGTACTTTCAATGCATCCTTAGTAGGGATGTAATCCTTGTTACCAAGGTGTTTTTCAGCTAGCTTAGCCAAGGTACCATCTGCTTGAAGTTCTTTGATGCGTTTGTTTACAAATTTTTGCAAATCATCTTTTCCATCTGCAAAGATAAAGTAGATGTAAGGTTGGTCTTCTGATTTGAGGTCAATTGTTTTAATATTGTCCAATCCCTGTGTCTTCACAATTTCATTGACAGTAGGCGCATCGAAAATTTTAAAATCAGTCTTCCCATCATTCAAATTACGTAAGATTTGAGTGATATTTTCGTCTGTAAATTGTAAGTCAACTGGTTTATCAGAATGTTCCTTATTAAACTCTTGAAGCTGTGTGACCGTCGTATTCCCTTGAACAACTTGTGTCGAATGACCGGCAATATCATCAAACTTTTTAATATCACTGTCATTTGTGACCGCTAAAACTGAAGGAGTAGACCCTGTTGGGTAGGAATAAAGGTACTTATCAGCGCGTTCTTCAGTGTAAGAAAGGTTGTTACCACTCATTTGATACTTACCAGCATCAAGACCAGTAAAGATTGAGGTCCAAGCAGTTTTTTTGAAACTTACTTTATAGTCATCAGAATCTTTAAAGATTTCACGGGCAACTTCAACGTCATAACCAGTTAACTTGCCGTCTTTTTCATAAGAAAACGGAGCAGTCGTTCCTACTGTTGCAAAAACAACTTCTTCTTTTCCAGATTTGTCTTTTTCTGCAGAAGAATCAGAAGAACAAGCTGCCAATACCAAACCTGATGCCAATGCAAGACTTGTGATCGCTAAAACTTTTTTCAATGTCATGTTACAACTCCTTAAAACGATTTAAGGTTATTATACCACTAAATCGTGCAGACCCCCTTCTAAACAGTTATACCAATTCATTATCATTACGATAGGCAAAGACTATCACAATCTTTCAATCGAGCCATAAACGATTTTATCAAGATTCGAATAAGCTAGAAATCTATCCACTTATCCTATCTTTTTAGTGCAATAAATGAGATAATAATATCAGAAAATAAGAAAAATAAAGGGGAGAATTAGCGCATGGCTATTAATCATTATGCAAAGTCCATCACTTATGGCGGACTTGATGGCATTATCACGACATTTGCTGTTGTCGCGGGTGCCATTGGAGGAAATTTAGGAACAGCAGCTATTATCATTCTAGGATTTTCCAACCTTTTAGCCGACGGTTTTTCCATGGCAGCAGGAGACTATCTTAGTTCCACAACTGAAAAAGACACGGACTCATCAAAAGCGCTCAATAACGCCCTCATGACTTTCCTTTCTTTCAATTTCTTCGGTTTAATTCCTCTTCTTAGTTACCTTTTACTGATTAATTTGTCTACTTTTTCTGACCGCGTCACCTTGATTTTAGCTAGCCTGCTCGTGTCATTAGCACTAGTAGCTCTTGGTTGGATTAAAGCGATGATTACCAAGCAAAACAAAAAAACAGAAATTATCCGCACACTAATCGTTGGTATCGTTGCAGCGACAGTAGCCTTTCTCATCGGTCAAATCTTAGGTAGTTTTATTTAGCAACCAGTAAACCAAAAGTGTTTCAGCCTCTTTCTGAAACACTTTTCTTTTTTTATAATCCTAAGTCTTTGAGAGCATCCGCTAGACGGCCAAAGTCTTGGATGGAGAGAGCTTCTCCACGAACATTTGGTTTCAGCTCCGCTTTTTCTAAAGCTGCTTCCAATTTACGCTTAACATCTTCTGTTTTACCAAATCTGTTGGTTAAGTTGTTCCAAAGGGTCTTGCGTCGATGGACAAAACTAGCTTTTGAAACATCAAACAAGAAATCCTCATCCTGAACTGACACTAAAGGATTTTCCCTACGAACCATCTTGAGAATGGCGGAATCCACGTTGGGTGCAGGGACAAAGACGGTGCGAGGCACGATGAAGGCTACCTTTGCCGTCATATAATATTGAACAGCAATAGAAAGAGAGCCGTAGGCTTTGGTGTTTGGTGCAGCTGAAATGCGGTCTGCCACTTCCTTTTGCATCATGACCACAAACTCTGTGAAGGGAATTTTGCTTTCAATTAAATGCATGAGAATAGGTGTGGTAATGTAATAGGGGAGATTTGCCACCACTTTGATTGGAAGTTCTGGATTTTTAAACTTCTGAATCTCCGTCTGCAGGTCTGCTTTGAGGACATCTTTATTGATAACTCGAACATTATCAAAGTCACGAAGCGTGTCTGCTAAAATCGGAACCAAACGCTCATCAATTTCAAAGGCCATAACTTCAGCAGCATTCTCAGCCAAAAACTCGGTCAATGCGCCAATCCCAGGCCCAATTTCGATAACGTTGACGGTCTTGTCAATCTCCGCCGTATCAACAATCTTCTGCAAGATGTTAGTGTCGGTCAGAAAGTTCTGACCAAAGGATTTTTTAAAAGTAAAACCGTGACGCTCAAGCACGCTCTTCGTCACGGAGTAATCTGCGATTCTCATGTGTGTTCTTTCTAATTAAAATGGTAAGTCTTCATCAAAAATTTCTAAATGCTGGTTTTTTTCGGAAATTTATTCTCGTAAAAATCAATCAAAAATAAACCCACTGTCGCACAAGCATTAACGACAAAGTAAGCATATAACGGTTGATCAATCAGATATTTCCCTGTTTCTTGACCATGATGTAATGTTTTATCACTTCTTAAGTCTTCAATTGCTTTTGCAACCGTCGTCAGCGAACTTGCGATTACCTTTAACTCTCTAGGTATTTTAGGACTCTCAGGATTTAATTCAAATACCTTTATTATTTCCTTGACAAGGTACTTACTTGTCTTATTGCTAGATTCAATATGTGAAAAATTTTCATCCGATAAAATTTCTTTAATGATACTCTCAAGTACTGAGTTAGCATTTCCGACCGAATCAGCTGGATCTTTTTCAATATTGTGAAAAGCTTTTTCAAAAACTTTTGATGCATTTTTGTAGTCATCCTTTAGCTTATTTCGAAAAGTTGGAATTAGCGGAATGAAACCAGGTGTCTCAATTCCTAAATCAATTGCAATTTTCAATAACTTATCAGGCATTTCAACAGCTAGATTAGCTAGAGTTGCAGAGAGATTGATTTTTCCTTGATTTTTACCTTCCGTAAAGTGATATATTTCAAAGTCGGGATAGCTGTGATTATAAAAAGTTTGATTGAACCTTATGTATTGTTCAACTTTTTTATATGATGAATATTTTTCCCATATAGTTTTCTCAACTTGCTCAAGTAATTCCATTCTATAAACTGGTGAAATTCCCAAAAAATTATTCTCCATACTCTCCCATCACTTCCTCCACTTCTGCTAAAGTGACTCCAAAAAGTTCTAATCGTTTGAGAAGTTGTTTACCATTGCTGTAACCGATGCGAAGCTTTTCGCCCAGATATTCACGACGCTGACGACTATCAGCTCCCATAAGGAGGCCGAGGCGTATCAAATCTGACTTGGTAATGTCAAAATTTTCTTCGTCATCAAAATGCTGAGTCACTTTAGATAAAGCCTTGTCTAAGTCTTCAAAGCTAGCATGCTCAACACCCAGAGAACGACCTTTGGTTTTGGATTTTGGGGCTGCCTCGTCACGATTGAGAAAGGCGTGGCGCACCGTTGGAATAGCGTCCATGATGATACGACGAATGCGTTCACCACTGTAATCTGGGTCTGTGAAGACGATGACACCACGTAGTTCGTGTAATCTTTCGATGCGTTCTAAATCATCTTCGGATATAGCTGAACCTCTTGTTTCGTAGGTATCAACGTCGTAGAAACGTTTAAGGTTTGCGGTGTCGTCTTTGCCTTCAACGACTAGAACTTCTTGTATTTTGATTTTTTTTGTCATATTTTCTTTTTTCTTTTGAACAAGAACTGGAGTGGTGAGGTCGGCAGCAGCCAGCAAGCTGTCTCATGCCTAACCGGTGAGCCTAGGTCTCACCGCTTCCCTCGACCAGTCGTAAAACTACCGGTCCTTTCACCACAACTTCCTTGTTCTGTGAGGGCAACCTGCCATCGCTAAGCTGTGCTACAAACTTGGGATATAGATCACGGTTTGGGTTATCTTAATCTTTCAACCCAAATAATCGCTTAGCATTTGCTGTGGTAGCTGCAGCGGCCTCTTCCACACTAATACCACGTAAATCTGCGATTTTTTCAACGACATAGCGGGTATAGGCTGTTTTATTTTCTTTACCACGTTTAGGTACTGGGGCAAGGTAAGGCGCATCTGTTTCAACGAGGATTTTGTCCAATGGCAACTGCTGCGCTGCTTCTTGGACATCGATTGCTTTTTTAAAGGTAACAACACCCGAAAATGAAATCATCATGCCTAAATCAACAAACTTCTGGGCATCTTCTAACGAACCAGAGAAAGAATGCATGATTCCCCCACGTGGACCGACGCCGGCTTCCTTAATCACTTGGTAAGTATCCTCAAGGGCGTCCCGAGTATGGACCACAAAAGGCAAATCCAATGTTTTTGAAAGAGCAATTTGACGTTTAAAAACCTCAATTTGAACCTCTTTGGGATCTTCCATCCAGTGGTAATCAAGTCCAATCTCACCGAGCGCAATCACTTTGTCATGCTTGAGAACTTTTCGGAGATAGGCTTCGACCTCATCACTATAAGAACCTGCTTCTGTCGGATGCCAGCCAAGGGTCAAGTAAACATCTGGATACTGGTCTGCAATCTCCAAAGCTCTCTCGATAGTTTCATGGTCAAAACCAACCACATTATGCTTGCTCACGCCCATCTCACGCGCCAAAGTTAATTCTTCTTCAACTGTTTCTGTAAAATTAGCCACATTTAAGTGGGTATGTGTATCAAAGATTTCCATTTTGTTTTTTATAATACCTCTTGTTTGCTAACGGTATTTCCTAAACGTTCCTATGACACCTCTATCACTTAATGATTCCCTATCATTATATCGGTACAGGAGTGATCGTCATTAGTGTGGATACCTCTTATCTCAATCATCCTCATAGGTCTTAGTTAGTAGGACATAGCCTTATTATAACACACTGAATAGTTTCTTCGAATGGCTTTTTGATTAAATCTTGGAAAGCCTTTAAAATCCAAAATACCACTATATGAGCAACCATTTTAAAAACAAAAAGAGCTAAAAAGCTCTTTCAATAATTTAATACAACCTTCCTTAAAGGCTTAGTAATCTAAATCTGTGCTGAAGAAACCTTCAGATAGAAGTATTTTGATAACTAAGACCAGTTTCCATATCGACACATCTTTGTCAAAGATTATTTTTGGCCTTTTTTACGAATGCCTGCTAAACCAAGCAATGCCATAACACTACCTAATCCTACTAACACTGCATTGTTATTAGTGTCACCAGTTTCTGGTAATTCCTGACCTTTATTTAATGTAAAGCTTGCTTTTTCTGTGCTTGTGTCATCTTTTGCCATAGGATTCATACCGTACAATAATTGATGTTTAGAAGCTCGTTTAGCCATAACTTCATTTGACATTTGCTGAACAGTCGCCATGTTTTGAAGAGTTTCCTCTTTAGTACGTTTGTTTACTTCAAGTTTTTTCTTCTCTTCAGATAACTTACGAGCTTCTTCTTGAGCTTTAACAATTACTTTGTAAGCTTCAACAATTTTAGCATGTTTCACTGAAACATCTTTTTGAACTGCTTCGAGAGTTTTCAACTTAGCTTGTTCAGTTTCTAAAATATTGACTTTTTCTGCTAATGATTTTTCTGCTTCTACTAATTTAGCTTGAGCATCAGCCAATACTTTTGGAGCATTCTTCAAGTTTTCAACGTATTGTACCAATTTGATAACTTTGGCTTCTGCTTGAGCAAGTGTTGTTTGTTTTACTTTTACATTTGATTCTGCTTCACGAAGAGCAGATACTAAGTTTTTCAAAATAACTTGTTCTTTAGCAAGACCTTCTTTAGCAAGTGCAAGTTGATTTTGTTTTACAACAAGATTATCTTTGGCTTTCTCCAAGGCTTGTTGCTTAGTTTGAACATCCGCGTTAAGAGACTTGAGAGCTTGTTGAGCTAACTCATTATTATTGTTTGCTAAATCATAGTTAGTTAAAGCGTTCTTATAATCAGCTAAGGCTTTAGGGGTTTGTTCAGTACGAGCTTGCAACTCTGCCAAATTAGCGTGGGAACGCTCAAGTTCTTGTACAGCTTTGTTGTAATCAAATTGAGCATTTGTTTTCACTAATTCAGCATCTTTATTAACCGCCACAGCCTGATCGTATTCGACTTGTTCTACAGAAAGGTTCGACTTAGCTTCTGCTAGTTCAGCCTGTAAATCACGTTGAGCGAGGTTCGCGGTTTTATCAAATATGCTGGCGTCTTTTACTCGAGACTCTGCAGCTCCTAAAATATGGATACGCCCACTAGTAAGTCCCATGTATTGATTTGTACTAAAACCAATACCAATATACTTAGAATCAATCTGATAATTTGGATCATTTTTAAATTCACTGCGGATACCAGCTAAAGAAGTTGAATGTCCCCAAAGGCTGTTTCCGTCTTTAAACATCATGTTCACAATAGTTCGATAGACAGCATTTTTAAGCTCGTCCATCGTTAATTGAGACGAAACTGGATAGTATCCGATAGATAGGTTTTCATATCCATTCCCAGTTTCAACAACAGCTAAACCGAACTTTTTAGCAGCAGCAGAAATCGCAGTCGTATCATGATTTAAAGACTCAATTCCTGTTTTAGCTGAGGTCTCCGCAACTTCTTTGGCAAAAGCAATCGCCGATTTATTAGCAACAACAGCTTGTGTTCCCATTGCTTTACGGATTTGGTTAAGTAAGTCAGTCGCAAAATTAGCAATATCCTCACGTTGTTCTTGCGTCAAATTGGAGACGTCTCCGACAATTGTGTCTTTATCTTTTTGATTTGATTTATAAGTATTGAGGGCTAAAGCTTTTTTTCCGATTTCAGTAAGCTTTGTATCATCGCGTTCAGACACATCTGCAAGGTCAAACTGACGTAGTGCTTCCGCATAGCCAGCTGGTACAGTGATGGTATTGTGATTTGCGACTTCGCTCTCTAAGCCTTCGACTATTGCTTGAGCTGTTTTTACAGCTTCTGCTTTTGTTTTGACGATTTTATCGCTTTCAGCAACTTTAGACATTGCTTGATCTAAAGTTGCTTTAGTATTATTAACAGCTACATGCTCATTTCTAACACTTGTTTCTGCAAGGCTAAGTTGCATTTGAGCTGTTTTATCACTTTCTTTAGCTTGAGCTAATTTTCCTTCAGCGATTGATACGTTAGCTTCTGCTTCTGCTAACGCTATTTCAGCCTTCTCTGCTTTAGCAACGGTTTCAGTCTGTCCTGTTCCATCTAAAACAGCTTGAGCGCTGTTAACTGATGCCTTAGCATTGTGAGTAGCTACTTCAGCGTTTTTAACACTGTCTTCTTTTTCAGCAACAACGGATTCTTGTGCTTTAACAGCAGTAGCCTTTTCGGCTTGAACAGTATCAGCAGTCGCTACTTCAGCTTTAGCATTCGAAACAACTGTTGCTTGGTCAGCAACTGCTTGTTCTGCTTTTTCAATAGTCTCTGGAGAAGCATCTGCAACCAACTGTTCCGAACGATTAACAGTCGCTTTTGCTACTGCAACATTTTCTGTAGCAACATTCATATCAGCTTGAACATTATTTACAATAGCAGTTTGTTCTTTCACTGCCAACGTTGCTTGATTAAGATTATCTCCGCTTGTGGCTACTGATTCAGCAGTTACAGGCGCCTCTACTTTGACTTCTGTACTTGGTGTAGAGATTTTATTTTCAATCACTTCATCGGCATTTACACTAGTTGTTGCAATACCTGCACCAATAACAGCTGTTGCAATACCTGACATCACTTTAACTTTTTTATCCATTAAAAATCTCCTAATTTCTAATTATTACATACAAGTATAAGTTAAAATTATCTTATAGTCAATATATTGACTATAAGATGTACGAGATTAAGAGCTTTTAATCATTTTTTGTTACCTTTTTTAATTCAAAATCATATCCATATTCAAAAATAACTAGATTTCAAAATATACTTAATATTTTAAGCATATAATAATGACTAACTGTGTTACCTTACAACTAAAGAAAAGAGGCTGTGAAGTAACAATGATTTCTTATAAACCGTTTTATAATACTCTTCGTCAAAAAGGTTTTACGGAATATGGACTTATTTTTAAACAAGGACTCTCCGCAAATACGATACATCGTATTAAAAAAGGCGAAGCCATAACGACTAAAACACTAGATACATTGTGTTCTATTTTAGAATGCAAGGTGGAAGATATTATTGTATACGAAGCAGATGAATAGGGTAATTAAAAAAAGATTGAGGTAGTTAGCCTCAGTCTTCTTTTGTTTGGGTAATTTCTTGGACAGTAACTTATCCTAATGTCTAAAGAAGACTTGAAAAGTATTTCCTTTTTAAGATTATAAAGATGCGTGATAGCTTTTGCGCAACAGGTATTCAGAATATGGAGTTGTTAGGTTAAAGTGAAACAATTCTATCCGACTTAATAGCCATTTAACCTATCAACAGCAGTACCATCTTTTGCCTCTAGCCTTCTTTAATGGTAAAATAACCTCATGACAAGAATTTTAGACAAGGATTTAATGGGCGATGAAGAGCTGGTCGAACGAACGCTCCGCCCACAATATTTTAGAGAATATATTGGACAGGACAAGGTTAAAGAGCAGCTAGAAATTTTCATCAAGGCTGCAAAAATGCGTGATGAAGCCCTTGACCATGTTCTTCTTTTTGGCCCTCCGGGTCTTGGTAAAACAACCATGGCTTTCGTGATTGCCAACGAACTAGGTGTCAACCTCAAGCAAACTTCTGGTCCTGCTATTGAGAAAGCTGGCGATTTGGTCGCTATTCTCAACGAACTTGAACCTGGTGACGTCCTCTTCATCGATGAAATTCATCGTATGCCAATGGCTGTGGAAGAAGTCCTCTATTCTGCTATGGAGGATTTCTACATTGACATTATGATCGGTGCCGGTGAAACCAGCCGTAGTGTTCACTTGGACTTGCCGCCTTTCACCCTTATCGGGGCTACTACCCGTGCCGGTATGTTGTCCAATCCTTTGCGAGCTCGTTTCGGGATAAACGGACACATGGAGTATTATGAGTTAGCTGACCTCACAGAAATTGTTGAGCGTACTGCCGACATCTTTGAAATGGAAATTACGCACGAAGCTGCGATTGAACTAGCAAAACGAAGCCGCGGAACCCCCCGTATCGCTAATCGACTCTTAAAACGTGTCCGTGATTTCGCCCAAATTATGGGAGACGGTATCATTGACGATAAAATCACTGATAAAGCCCTCACTATGTTGGATGTTGACCATGAAGGTCTTGATTATGTAGACCAAAAAATTCTCAAAACCATGATTGAGATGTATAATGGTGGTCCAGTCGGTTTAGGAACTTTATCTGTCAATATCGCAGAAGAACGTGAAACTGTTGAGGACATGTATGAGCCTTATCTGATTCAAAAAGGATTTCTCATGCGCACGCGGACAGGTCGTGTGGCAACCGCAAAAGCTTACGAACACTTAGGATACGAACGCTTTGAAGACAACTAAAAGAGCCTTATGCCCACGCTGACTAGCTTTTAGGATAATGATTTGTAAAACGAGTAAGACACAGATATTTTTTGTGTCTTTTGTTCGTTTTATTCACTGCTTAAAAAGCCTAAAACATCTGGCATCTAGCTAGAAAAGGAAAGTCTACACTCTTTATTTTATCCCTTATCCTCTACTCTTTATTTTTAAAGAAAAGCTATTAAAGGAGATTATATGCATGATTTAACCAAAGGAAGTCCTATCAAGGTCATCCTTCTTTTTACTATCCCTCTCTTAATTGGAAGTTTTTTCCAATTAGCTTATAACTTTGCTGACAGTATGATTGTTGGACAGACCCTTGGAAAAGAGGCGTTTGCCAGTGTTGGAGCTACCGGTAGCCTGACCTTTCTCATCCTTGGATTCGCTCAAGGGTTAACAGCAGGATTGACTATCGTCACTGCCCAAAAATTCGGGGCTAAGGATGACGATGGCATCCGCAAAAGTTTTGTTCACGGTGTCTTTTACTCATTAATGACTAGCCTTGTTTTAACAGCTCTGGCTCTTATCTTTCTTCGACCCAGCCTACAACTCATGCGAACACCTGATAACCTCATTAACCATGCCCAAAGTTTCTTGACTGCTATCTATGGTGGTATGATTTTCACCATTTTCTTTAACTACCTCTCCAACGTTTTGAGAAGTTTGGGTAATTCAAAAACACCCTTGATTGCCTTAATTATCGCAAGTATTATCAACGTCATCTTAGACTTCATCTTTATCCTTAACTTCCAGATGGGGGTTTTCGGGGCTGGGCTAGCTACGATTATCGCACAAGCTTTCTCAGTGCTTTATCTGGCTATCTATATTTATCGGAAAGTGCCGTATTTCCACATGCACCTATCAGACTGGCGTTTGGATAGTGCAAACCTCAAAAAACACGCGCAGTTAGGCTTCCCTATGGGATTCCAGTCCAGCATCATTGCCATCGGCGCCATTATTCTACAAATCAGCTTAAACCAACTGGGAACAGATGCCATTGCAGCACAAGCTATTGCCAGCAAAACCGATCAATTAGCCATGTTGCCTATGATTAATCTAGGCCTAGCCATGTCAACCTTCACTGCACAAAATTACGGTGCTAAAGAGTATAAGCGTATCTTGCAAGGTCTCTACCGCACTATTGTTATCGCTATTTTATGGGCTATCTTATTTGCTGCTATTTTGATTTTTTTCAATCGTTTCTTCAGTGGATTATTCCTTTCAGATGGCAGTCAAACTGTTTACGACCTTGCCTTATCTTACTACGTCATTAATGGTGTTCTATATTGGGTTCTATCCATTCTCTTTGTAACACGTAGCTTTATCCAAGGCTTAGGAAAAGGCTTAGTGCCAACCCTAGCTGGTATCATGGAGCTCGTCATGCGTGCAGGAATTGCCACTGTTGGTTCCATTTATTTTGGCTTCAATGGTATCGCAGCCTCCAACCCAGCTGCTTGGATTGGTGCTCTTCTTGTGCTTCTACCTAGTACATTTATTATGCGTAAACGCTTGAAAGCACAGGCAAATGCTCCTAGAGTTGCGTAAGCTAGCTCTAACAGTGCTGTAGTGGGGTAACGCTACCACAGAGGTTATGGAGCTTTTTCAATGCACAAAAATCTCATACGACTTATATGAAAAGCGACAAAACTCACGTTAGAAAACTTGATATTCATCGCCGTGAACGTGTATAGTCTTTTGAATTAACTTTGTTACATGGTTACTTTTGACTTGCCCTACTCATACTAAATAAAAATCAAAGCAGACTAGGCGACACAGATAGCAGATAGAACTGAAGGTCATCAAATCAAGTCAGCAAGGTCTGCTTTTGATTTTCGAAGAGTATCAAGTACCGTCCGGCATCTTGCGTTCCTTGTTCTGAAAGGTTAATTCATTTGACTATAAAAAGAGAGAACCAATCTGATTCTCGCGTTCTTAGCTATCAGTTACCTACTACAGGTTATAAAGAGCCTGTAAGTTCGGGCAAACAAAAAACCAGAAGTCTCGAGCACTTCTGGTTTTTCTTTTTTATAGCTTGTTAGCCATTATGCTGACAAGACTTTGCGTCCTTTACGGCGACGGCTTGCGAGCACGCGACGTCCATTTTTAGTAGACATACGGTGACGGAATCCGTGTTTACGTTGACGACGAATTTTACTTGGTTGATAAGTACGTTTCACAGTGAATACCTCCTCATAGATTTTCGTATTCGTTTAGCCGGCTATTTGTGATATCAGTTACTAAACATACCATACTATTTTATAGGAATTCTACTTCCTTGTCAAGATTTATTTCCCTTATCGGCTAGTTTTTGATTGATTTTACGAGTCGCATCCCTATTCTGCCAAGCAAAGAAGAGTACAATAATCAGATAGATAACTAAAAATTCTAAACTAATTCCTAAAAAGTAACTTAATTCAAAAGGAACCCAGTGATTGATAAATAACATCGCGATTACTAGACCGTAAATAATTAGTATATGAAGCGTCGTCTTCTTGGCATCTGCCCACTTGGGATGTTCATAAATAAGAGCAGCAAGTCCCATTAACCCACTTGCAACCCATGTTACAAAACTGCTAGACCAGCTTGGTGTAAAGTTAAAAATCAGTAGGTTCACTAAGTAAATAAACGAGCCCCAGCCCACGCCGATTAAAAAGTAATTTACTATTTTTTTCATGATAATACCCTCCTATAACCCCAATCGTTTTTCCAGAGTTTTCAAATAGCGTCTGCTCACTGTTATCTTTAGACCATTCGTTAGAAAAGCGGTCATATTACCCGAAAAAGATGCTTCCATCCGCTCCAAATGCTGGATATTAATCAAGCTTTGTTTAGACACTTGAATCATATCTGGATGATTAAGCCTTTGTTTAAACTGGCACAGTCGCTGCCGTGTTGAAATCTCCCGATTATGATAGTAAATGTTTAAATAATCACCATCTACCTCAGCTGCAACAATATCATCTATTTTTAAGATAAGAATATCATCAAGCGTCTTAACGCTAACAATTCCTTTTGGACTACTAGCATAACTTTCAAGATAAGCGATTAAATCTACCACCTCTGAGGTGTACTCTCGATTTTTGATGATAATTGACAACTCATCTACCGAACTTTTTTCAAAGAACCATTTCATTTGCCACCTCCTCCATTCCTTATGCTTTTATGATAGCAAATCCTCCTCAGTTTGTGACACGTTCTTTGCTAAGTGGTTAAACCTTGCTCCTAAGCGGTAACAAACAAGAAAAAAGAAGCTAGCTAATCTAACTTCTTACTTTTACAGTCAAATGAATTAGTTTTCAGAACAAGGAACGCAAGACGCCGGAGAGTACTTGCTACTCTTCAAAAATCAAAAGCAGACCTTGCTGACTTGATTTGATGACCTTCAGTTCTATCGGCTATCTGTGTCGCCTAGTCTGCTTTGATTTGCATCGAGTATGAGTAGGGCAAGTCGAAAGTGACGATATATCATAGTTAATTCAAAAGACTATAATCTTTCGATACGGTCACTACAACATAGCGATTGGGGTCATCACCCTCTGAGTAAGATGACACTCCTTCAATTTGCGAAATCGTTTTATGAACCGTTTTACGTTCGCTATTACTCATGGAATCCATGTCAAATGACTCCCCCGACTCCAATACACGATTGGCAATCTTATGCGTGAAGTCAATCAATGTTTCCGTACGATGTTCAACATAGTCATGAACATTAATAGACACAGAGTAATGACGTGAATAACGATCGTGCAAATAATTTTGTGCCAGTAATTGAAGAGCTTTCAATACTTTTCCGTGATAGCCAATCACCCGACCAGGTTCTGTGGTTTCAATTTGCAAACTGATACGACGTCGACTGGTTTGAGTGTCAATACTTGCTTCAACATCCATCTCATCAATGATTTTCTGAACGTAGGCTGTCACTTGCACGGCAGCTTCTTCTAATTCCGCTGCTATCTCTGGTGATGGCACATTGTCATAAACTGAAAATTCTTTAGCAACAAATTCGTCAAAAGTCTCTTCTCCAGTTTCGACTTCTGCTACTTCAGAAGGTTCTTTATCAACACTTGGTTGCTCCTCGATAATCACGAGTCCCTCAGACTCTTCTGTCACACGCACATCTTCTTCAGACGACTCTACCTGTGGTTGAACATCAGCTGGTTCAATCGTCTCGACTGCCACTTCCTCATCCACAGTTTCCTGAACAAGTCCTTCTTGTTCCAATTCATTTGAAACTAAAGACTCAGAAGGTTCTTGAGAGTCAATTGATTCAGCCACTAGTGATTTCTCGTCCAATTCAGTAGTTGATTTTGGACGCTCTTTGAAAATGCTGGTTATGCTACTTGCTTTTTTATCAGATGCTTGGGCAGCTTCTAAACTAGAGACTTCTACTTGGGCAGGTTTTTTACCAAAGCCTAAAAAACCCTTTTTCTCCTTCGAAATGACCTTGATACGTGCTTTTAAACGAGGGATTCCAAGCTGATTTAAACCAGTCTCAATCGCTTCTTCTACGTTTTTACCTGTAAATATAGCCATTTTCTATCTCCTTTATTACTTTCTACGTGCTTTTTTCTTAGCTCGTCTAATTTTCGCCAAACGTTCTCTCTCTTCTTCTTCCAAACGTTTACGTTCTGCAATGATTTTGAAAGGATTGTTCAAAAGTAAAATTTGACCCACTTGGAAAGCATTTGATACTGTCCAATAAAGGGCAATACCACTCGCCAAGTTAGCACCCATAACTAAAATCAAAATCGGCATGAGGTAAGTCATCAAGGTTAAAGTAATGTTTGACTCTTTGGCTGCCTTATTGGTCAACCATGTTGATAAGAAGGTGAAGAAAGCAGCAAGAATCGGTAGGATAAAATAAGGATCCCTATCAGCTAAATTAACCCAGAGGAAATTCCCTTCTTTTAGGAAAGCAACACGGCTCAAAGCTTGATACAGAGCCATCAAAATTGGCAATTGAATCAATAGGGGGAATAAAGAAGCATAAGGATTGACATCATACTTCTTATAGAGGGCTTGGCTTTCCTCAGCCAACTTGATACGGTTCTCCGCACCAGGATACTGGCGTTGCAACTCTCGTAATTCTGGCTGCAAGTCTTGCATTTTTTGACTTGACTTGAGTTGCATGTGGTACAGTGGCATCAAAATCAAGCGAATCAAGAGGGTAAACAACACAATACCTAGACCAATTGAGCCACCAAAGCCAAGGAAACGAATCATTTCTGCGAATAGGTATATCAACTGGTTCCAAAAACCACTAGAAGATTGGGTTACTTCGCTAGTTCCACAAGCTGTTAATAAGAGAAGAGCTAGCCCGGCTATTCCTGAGAGTTTAAGTTTCTTTTTCACTAATTTGTCCTTCTTCGAATAATTTTGCAATTTTTAGTACATGTATGAGATTTGATTTCATATCTTGATAAGTCAGCTCTTCCACACCTTTACGAGCGATGATAACAAAATCATGATGATTCAATCCTGAATCTAATTCCATCACAATATGTCTCAAACGTCTTTTGATAAGGTTACGTGTCACAGCGTTACCAAGCTTTTTGCTCACCGATAACCCAAGGCGATAATGCGGCTGCTCTTTTTCCAAACGATAGACAACAAACTTCCGATTGGCACAACTCTTTCCCTTGCTAAAGATGGCTTGAAAATCCTTCTCACTTTTAACACGATATGATTTTTTCAAAGTGATCTCCAAATATCTGTATTCTCCCTATTATATCAAAAAATCATAAAAAAAGCCAAAAGCCTTGCAACTATTGACTTTATAGCTATTATGACGAGAAATCTGACTTGGCTTTTTCAATCTGCCATAAAACTTGGTCAAAACCTGTCCCTCCAAGGGATTGACGTCTTGCAACTGCCTTATGACTATCCAACACTTTATAAACATCTTCTTCAATCAAATCCGACTGGTGTTTGTAATCTTCCAGAGGAACATCTTGCAAATAAATCCCTTTTTTGGTGCATTCTAAGACCATATGTCCGACAATGGCGTGAGCTTCGCGGAAAGGTAACCCTTTCGCTGCTAGATAATCGGCTAGCTCAGTGGCGTTTGAAAAATCTTTAGTTGTTGAATTTTCCATAACTGTCTTATTGACAGTCATACTCTCCAACATACCCGCCATGACTTTTAGCGAAACAGTGACCGTATCAACTGTATCAAACATACCTTCCTTATCTTCTTGCAAATCCTTATTATAAGCTAAGGGGAGGGATTTCATAACGGTTAGTAAACCTAGTAAGTCACCATAAACACGACCTGTTTTACCTCTAATCAATTCTGCCATATCAGGATTTTTCTTCTGAGGCATGATGGAAGAACCTGTTGAAAAGGTATCTGACAATGTAACGAATTGGTACTCGTGTGAACACCAGTTGATGATTTCCTCGCAGAAACGGCTGAGGTGCATCATTAAAATAGAACTGTTGCTTAAAAATTCTAAAATAAAATCACGATCTGAGACAGCATCCAAAGAATTGGCATATGGTTCTGAAAAACCAAGCAAGTCACTAGTCATGTAGCGATCGATAGGAAAGGTCGTACCAGCTAAGGCTGCTGCACCTAGAGGAGACATATCCGTATGCTTAAGATTAAAAGTGAAGCGTTCACTATCTCTGCTAAACATTTGATAGTAAGCCATCAAATGATGTCCAAACGAGATAGGCTGGGCGTGCTGCAGGTGAGTATAACCAGGCATAATCGTTTCCACATGCTCCTCAGCTAAGGTAACCAAAACCTGACGTAATTCTTCTAATAATGTCACAATGTTTTGTAAATGCTCTTTAAGATACAGGTGCATGTCTGTTGCGACTTGATCATTTCTCGAGCGTGCTGTATGCAGTTTCCCAGCAACCGAACCAATCTTTTGCGTCAGAAGACTCTCCATGTTCATGTGTATATCTTCGTTGGAAATATCAAACGCCAGAGTACCCGCTTCAAATTCGGATAGCAAGCTCATCAAACCTTCTTTAATGGCGAATGACTCTTCCTGACTGATAATTCCTGTTTTGCCCAGCATGGTGACATGAGCAATTGATCCTTGCAAGTCTTGTTTTGCCATTTTCTGGTCAAAACCGATAGAAGCTCCAAACGCTTCAACCCATTCTGCTACTTGAGCCTCAAAACGACCACCCCATAATTTTTGATTTCCAACCATGATAACTCCTTAATCTTTATTGACCTGAGCATTAACTTGAGTTGGCAAGCCCCAAAGCTTGATGAAGCCTACCGCTGCTTTCTGATCAAAACTATCTGCACTTGTGTAAGTTGCTAAATCTTCATCGTAAAGTGAATTGTCTGATTTTCTAGCCACAACCTGTGCATGACCTTTGTATAATTTCACTTTTGCTGTGCCGTTAACCACTTTTTGTGTTTCTGCGATGTAAGCTTGCAAAGCTTTAGTTGCAGGACTAAACCAAAGGGCATTGTAGACAAGATTTGAAAATTCATTTTCTAAAATTGGTTTAAAATGTGAGACTTCACGTGTCAACGTCAAATCTTCAATCTCTTTATGAGCTGCTAGAAGCGTCACTGCTCCTGGACACTCATAGATTTCTCTTGACTTGATACCAACCAAACGGTTTTCAACGTGATCAATCCGTCCCACTCCATGTTTCCCGGCAATCTCATTGAGTTTTTGAATCAAGTTTGCCAAGCTAAGTTCTTCACCGTTAAGAGAAACTGGTTTTCCTGCTACAAAGGTAATATCCACAAATTCCGCTTGGTCTGGTGCTTCTTCAGGAGAATTAGTGATTCCAAACGCATCTTCCGGAGCTTGGTTCCAAGGATTTTCCAAAACACCACACTCATTGGCACGCCCCCAAAGATTTTGGTCAACTGAATAAGGATTGTCCAAGTCGGCTGGAACGGGCACATTGTTTTCTTTGGCATAAGCAATCTCTTCTTCACGTGACCATTGCCACTCTCTGACCGGTGCTACCACTTTCAACTCTGGGTCAAGAGCTGCAATAGCAACTTCAAAACGAACTTGGTCATTTCCTTTTCCGGTACATCCATGTGCGATGGTTTTGGCTCCAGTTTCATGGGCTAACTCCACCAGTTTTTTAGAAATCAAAGGGCGACTAAGAGCTGATACCAAAGGGTACTTCTGCTCGTAAAAGGCATGCGCTTGAAGAGCCGGAAGGACATAATTATTAGCGAATTCTTCCTTTACATCAATAACATAAGATTCTACCGCACCGACTTTAAGAGCTTTATCATGAATAAAATCCAAATCTTTCCCTTCACCAACATCCATACATACTGCGACAACATCATAGTCTTTGTTAAGCCAAGCAATAGCTACCGATGTATCAAGTCCTCCTGAATAAGCTAAAACAATTTTTTCTTTAGTCATAATATGTCTCTCCTTTTGTATATTTATGTGAGTTTTATCATAATGTATCTGGAAACCATTGTCAAGAACTTTTTGTATTTTTATTTATTTTATTCGTATTTTTTGTATAAATAATCTTTCTAAGACAAGGGAGAAGAAGAAGCCAAAACAAAAACAAGTAGCTTCTCTACTTATGACCAAATCAAAACTCTTTAGGATAGAGTAATACTCAATGAAAATCAAAATCAAACGAAGTGTCGCCGATGCAGATAGAACCGAAAGTCATCAAACCAAGTCACAAGGTCTGAAGTTGATTTTGGAAGAGTATGAATATAGCAAGTCGAAAATGACGAGATACCAAAGTTAATTCAAAAGGCTACCCGTAGTGCTAGCTAACCTCAAACTACAATAAAAAGCCCAAATGGGCATCCTCCTGTAAGTGTCTAAACAAACAGGAGGACGTCCAAGTGAGCCACTGACAGTATATCGCTAAAACTGATTACTTGAAGTGGAGTCTAGGACAATTATCAAAACTTTGTCACAAGCTATGTCAAGAGCATTGTTCCTCTCCCTTAAAGCATCACCGTAATGTCACCTTATCTAAGGTATCAGATGAATCCCTTCTAGTTTTACTAGTCCTTCAAGCCGAGTTAGGTATTAACTCTCAAAGACAGTTTTACAAAATCTGCCGATTTTTCACTTGTGGAAGATTATTGGAGAGAAGTCGCTTTAATAGACGGTCAAGATAGTTGATCTGCTTTGTGAAACTGATTCGACACGTCATGAACAAATAGAGCTCACCCGACACCGTCATCATTTTTGAAATTAGCTAGCACTACGGGTAAAAGGCTATATAAAACAATCTGAGGATAGACTTTTATAGCCAACATCTTAACAAAGAGGCCCCATAACCTCTTTAGTGGGTAACACCACTGCAGAAGTTATAGAGCTTTTTGTCAGCTTGATAAAAAACGGTAGGACTGAACCGAGAGACATTCTAATAAAAAAATTAAAATACTCATCATTTTAAATAAGTAAAAAGAAAGAGCCGATTGACTATCTCCTGTGCTTAGTCATAAGTCAGCCACTACAGTTGGTATAGTCAAATGAATTAAGATTGAGACAAAGAGCTGAGACGCGGGCAACACTTGAGTAGGGCAAGGCGAAAGTGCCCGTACATCAATGTTAATTCAAAAGGCTCTAGTGAAGCAAAAAAAGAAAGTGGGGACAAAGTCGATCTCTTCGAGTTATCGATCTTTGTCCCCACTCTCTTATTTTTAATGATTATTTCACTTTAGCTGTGCTTGTGATAACTTCGATTGCTTTTTTCATAGCAATGTCATGTTGAAGCATTTCTGGTGAAAGAAGTGAACGTACTTGCTCTGCATCCATGTTGTATTCAGTTGCAAGATCAGCAATTTCTTTTTCAACTTCTTCTTCTGAAGCGTCAAAACCTTCAGCTTTAGCGATAGCTTCGATAACAAGGTTAGTTTTAACACGTTTATCAGCATCAGCTTCGTATTGTTTGTGAAGGTCATCTTGAGTTGTACCTGTCAATTGGAAGTACATATCTGGTGAGATACCTTGACGTTGCATGTTGCCCATGAATTCGTTCATAGCGCGGTGAACTTCGTCGTGTACCATTTCTTCTGGTAATTCAACGATTTCTGCGTTTTCAACAGCAAGTTCAATTGCAGCACCTTCAACAGCATCATCATAAGCGATTTCTTTAGCTGCTTCAAGTTCTTTACGATATTTAGCTTTCAACTCATCAAGTGTTTCAACTTCTTCATCGATGTCTTTTGCAAGCTCATCGTCAAGTTCTGGAACTTCTTTAGCTTTAACTTCATGTACAGTTGTTGCAAAGACTGCATCCTTACCTGCGAGGTCTTCTGCTTGATAGTCTTCTGGGAAAGTAACATTAACTTCAACTTCGTCGCCAGCTTTTGAACCAACCAATTGTTCTTCGAAACCTGGGATGAATTGACCTGAACCTAGTTCAAGTGAGAAGTTATCACCTTTACCACCGTCAAACTCAACGCCATCTACTGACCCAACGAAGTCAATGACAACAGTGTCACCGTTTTCAGCTGCGTCTTCTTTGATAACAAGTTCAGCAAGATTTTTACGTTCGCGTTCGATTTTTTCAGTAACTTCGTCTTCTGAAACTTCTTTAGAAGCGTCAACTGAAACTTCAAGATCTTTGTAGTCACCAAGTTTAACTTCTGGTTTTGTGACAACTTCAGCAACGATTTCCCAATCTTGACCTTTTTCCATTGATTTAACATCAACTTTTGGTTGAGCCACAACGTCAAGTCCAAGTTCAGCAACAGCTGCTTCGTATGCTTCTGGCAAGATAGCATTCAAAGCATCTTCGTAAAGTGCTTCTTCACCAAAGCGTTGGTTGAAGATAGTGCGAGGCATGTGTCCTTTACGGAAACCTGGTGCATTCAAATCTTTCTTAACTTTGTTGAAAGCTTGGTCAAGCGCTGGTTTAATTTTATCTTGACCGATTGTGAATGTTACAACACCACGGTTAGTTGATTTGTTTTCAAATGATGTAGACATTAAGTCGTTTCTCCTTAAAAAATTTATAATACAGCTTAGTTTACCATATTTACGTTATTTTTAAAAGTTTTTTGTCAATTTTCTCTTGAAAATCAAGGGTTTGGGAGAAGTGTTGATAAGAGATTTCTATCAACCAAAAATGATTTTTAACACTTTTTTTGGTAAACTACTTTTATGACATACATTGAAAATTATTGGAACAAACTTCATATCGAAGCTATTGCCGAAAGCATCATTTCTAAGACCGTCTCTTTAATTCTATTACTGACTCTATTTTTTCTAGCGAAAAAGGGATTCGATATTCTTTTTACAAAGGCTGTCGAACGCTCCATTTCTTTTACCAAGCAAAGTCCCATGCGACAGCGTACCATGACAAAACTCCTTCATAATGTCATGAATTACGCTCTTTATTTCTTGCTAATTTACTGGATTTTAAGTATTCTAGGCATTCCTGTTTCTAGTCTCCTTGCTGGTGCTGGGATTGCGGGTGTCGCAGTTGGTCTAGGAGCTCAGGGATTTCTCTCCGATATGGTTAATGGTTTCTTTATTCTTTTTGAAAACCAATTAGAAGTTGATGAAGTTGTCGAAGTTGGAGAAGTTTCCGGTACGGTTGCCAGTGTTGGCATTCGGACAACGCAGATCATTGGGTTTGACGGCACCTTGCATTTTGTGCCGAACCGAAACATTAGCACGGTAAGTAATCAATCAAGAGGAAATATGCGTGCCCAAGTTGACCTGCCCATCTATGCTCATACTGAACTTGATAAAGTGATTGAAATTGTCAAATCCATCAATGATACCAAAGTTCCCGAATATCCTGAAATTGTTAACAATCCAGATATTATTGGTGCCATCACGAATACCAATAATCAGTTGGTTTTTCGTGTCAATATTTTCGTTCAAAATGGGCAACAATATACTATTGGACCAAAATTCTTTAGATTTTATCAAGAAGCCTTGTTAAAAGAAGGTATTGAATTGCCAACGGTAACACCTATTGGACACAAATAAATCATTCATCTTTTGGAATAATCGATAGATCAAGCCTTTCCTATCAGTCCAGTAACATCAACTTGGCACCGTGATTAAGTGTCATGACGTTCGCATTTTAAGCGCCAAAGATGACATCATCAACTGTGTGGAGATGAGAGTGACATAGCCCAGCAGATTATTTTAGCCTGAGCCTAAGAATCAGAATGCGTGCCTCTTTTTTCTTTGTTAGAGTTCTTTCGTACTGTTTTCGATAGATAAAACTCGGGTGAAAAGTAAGCTCTCAGAAAGGTTATGAGAGCAATACTTCTAAGCGTTTATCTTATTGATATTCAAGCCTTGTCCTTTTCATTTCTCTATCGTTTAGGGAGGCTACGCTCTGAAAGGCTTTTTAGTTTTATTTTCGTTTTTTTAGAAAATAGGCGTTTAAAGTTGTAGGTTATCATAGCTAACTAATCTAGTGCGTTGAAAGAACCGTATCATTTTTAATCCTTTTCTGGAGTCCTATTCTTACTAATATTGAACCTAACCTAGTTCTTCTATGTTATTGTATAGTCAAATTAATTAACTTTTGGACAAGGAACGGAAGGCGCGGAACAGTACTTGAGTACAGCAAGTCGAAGTGACGGTGTATCACAGTTAATTCAAAACATTATAGAAACTTATCTTAAATACATAAAAAGATAACTTGGGAATAAACTCAAGTTATCTTTTGTTGTTAATTAAAATTTTCGAATCGGATCTTCTAAGTACTGACCTCGTGCCCCACCAATAAGTTTTGGTCGGCTCGCCAGTGCTGTCACATGCGCGCCACCAAGTTCTCGTTGAATAGGTCTAAGAGGTACTTGGACTCGCTTAACGTGCATACCAATTGCGGTGTCACCAATATCGATACCTGCATGAGCAACAACTTCTTCTACCTCAACAGGATCCTTCATAAACTTGAAGGCGGCTAACTGTCCACTACCTCCAGCATGAAGAGAAGGTAACACATTAACAATTTCTAAGTTTTTTTCTAGAGCATAATCACGCTCTACAACCAAAGCACGATTGAGGTGTTCGCAACCCTGCACTGCCAATTCAATCCCTGACTTCCCTAGTTCATCAAGAAGGGTTTTAACAATCACCTCACCGATTTCCTGGCTGGAGTTTTGACCAATCGTACCTCCCAAAACTTCACTTGATGACAAGCCCAAAACAAATAGCTGCCCTTTTTGAATAGCTGAGCGCTCGATAATGTCAGCCACGATTTTCTGTACGTCTTCTACTAGATTTTTGAGATCCATAGCTTTACCTTTCTACATTTTCGTCCTAACGATTAGCCGTATAGCCTATCTCAACACGACAAACGCATGAGAGATTTTTAGCATAAAAAAGAGGTTTTTTGAAAGTCAATGTTCAGATTTTCCTAAAATAAGTATTATCGTTGAGAGTTCTTACTAGAGATAAATCTCTAACAGGAATTGTCATCTGTACTATAATCTGTTTCACGCCTATGGCGTGCTATCTCAAAGGTTTAGCTTGACAATGGCTTTGTAAAGAAGATAACCCAAGCCCATGCCAAAAAAGTTTTGAAGGATGTTTCCAAAAATACCAGCCCAAGCGGCACCAACACCGTAGCCTAGTAAAATAGCGGCTAAAAAATACCAACCAACCATGAAAAGACTAGCTAGAATCAAGCCCAAAACACGCTTTTTACCTCTCCAACCGCCAAAGAACCCCTGACTTCCGTGAGCGATTAGACTGTGAATCATATATTGAGGATAGCCTAGAAGCATGTCAATCAAAAATCCTGATAAACCGCCGACAACAGCCCCTGCTTTTGCCCCTAAATAAAAGGCGGTAAAATATATGCCAGCATCAAGTAAGGTGAGAAATCCCGTTGGGGTAGGAATATGGATGTAGGCTAAGACGACGCTTAGAGCGGTTAAAATAGCCCAAAGACTTAACTGACGAACATTAGTTTTTTTCATATTGTGTAACTCCGTAATCGTTAGAGTGAGCAATAGCTTGGTAAACAAAATCCTTAGCCTTATGAACGGCCTGTGAAACACTCTGTTTTTTGGCTAAACCACTGGCTATAGCTGAGGCAAAGGTGCAACCTGCTCCTTGGTTATTGCGGCTAAGAAGGGGCGATCGCAAGAAATCCACCTGCCCATCTTCCACTAATAAGACATCGTAGGCTTGGTCTTTGTCTAGTCGCTCTCCACCTTTAATCACTACCGACTTAGCCCCCATTTGCCGCAAGAGTCGAGCGGCTTTTTCCATCTCTTCCAAGTTAGATATTTTCTGTCCAGAAAGGAGCTCGGCTTCTTTGAGGTTGGGTGTCATAATGGTTGCATAAGAAAAGAGTTTTTGCAGTTCTTGGCTCATCTGGGCGACTTCTTGATCAGCATTTTCCTTAAAGACAAGAACAGGGTCTAATACAAGCGGTACCTGCGGCCTTTCTTTGATAAAACATCGCACTGCTCTTGCTATCTGCGGTGTTGGTAGGAGACCAATTTTTATAGCAGCAAAGGGAATATCTTTTAGGCTATTCAGCTGTTTTTGAAAGAGGTCATCAGCTGTTGGGATGATTTCAAACCCCTCCTCAGTCAGGGCTGTCATGCAAGTTTGAGCTAAAAAGCCATAGAGTTTATGGACTGAAAAAGTTGCCAAGTCTGCTTGAAAACCACCACCACTGAGTATATCATTGCCCGCTATGGTGAGAATATAAGGTGTCTTCATAACTAATCTCCTTGAGGTAGAGGCCATTACCCGCCGCCGTTGGTCCTGCTAAGTCACGATTTTTAGTTTCTAGAACAGTCTTTATCTGACTAACTGGCATACGGCCATTACCAATTTTCAACAAGGTTCCGACCATATTGCGAACCTGTTTATATAAGAAACCATTGCCCGAAAAGGTGAACACTAGAAAGCCTGTTTTAGCATCCACTTCCAAACTTGCCTCGGTAATCGTTCTGACCTTGTTTTCCACCGCTGTTCCTGATGCTGTAAATCCTGTAAAATCATGGGTTCCCACCAAATCCTTGATAGCCTCCTGCATAGAAGCCAAATCCAAAGGATAAGGATAGGCTGTCGCATAGTTTCGCATCATGGGATTTTTAGGACGTCCTGTATCAACAAGAAATTCATAGGTTTTACTATGTTTATTATAGCGAGCATGAAAATCATCCGAAACAATGGTGACTTCAACAATATCAATATCATCAGGACACTGGGTGTCCAAACCAAAGCGTAATTTCTCCACATCACGCGCCTTGGGCAAATCAAAATGAATGACCTGTCCGTAAGCATGCACACCAGCGTCAGTCCGCCCTGCACCATGAATGGTAACGGCTTTGCCACTATTTAATCGAGAAAGAGTCTTTTCAATTTCCTCCTGAACAGTTCTAGCCCCAGGCTGTCTCTGAAAGCCTGAAAACAAGGTTCCGTCATAAGAAATAATCGCTTTATACCGTGTCATAATCCTAATTATAGCAAACTTTTTCTACTTCTTAAAGTAGACTCCAATCAAATTATTCCCGCTGCTAGGAATTTCTTAACAAGTTGCAAACGCCATGTCGGCTATGTTAACAACTCCCCTACATAACACTTTGATCTTGCACCAAAGACCAAAAGAAAAAGCGCCACGATAGGTAGCGATTTTTCTTTTTGTGGATAGGTAAACAACGATAGGGCTGAGCTGAAAGATAGCAGAATGATTCCAACAGATTTTCATAAACTCACGGATATAGCCAAATGAATTGACTTTCAAACGAGGAACGAAAGACGCAGAACAGTACTTGATATTCTTCTAAAATCAAAAGTAACCATGTATCAAAGTCAAATCAAAAGACTATATTTGTTATACTGGTAAAAAAACACTTACTTTTACCATAAAAGGAGGTCTCCCATGTCCAAACTAAGCCACTGGCTCTTTTTACTAATCTTAATTTTATTTGCAAGTGCTTTTTACCTTGAAATCGAAGCTCTTTTTCCCAATCATTGGGGAACAACAGTCACTCTTTTTATCATCCCACCCTTGGCTCTGTTAGGCATCTGCCTAGCGATTCGGTATAAATTCTGGGCGCACTTACTAGCTTTCATCATCTTTTTCCTGTCATTTCCACTTGTTTTTCTGCTAGCTAGTCTTTTCGAAGCCCTTCTTTTAAATCCACCGACAAGACTTGAAAATCCCCTACTCTGGCTATTAATTGCTATCTTGCTAATGATACCTCCTCTAACTTACAGAATTCTCAAAGAAGTAGCACACGCGACTTGGTTTAAAGCATTGATTGTGCTGATTATTAGTGGTCTTTACCTGAATCTTATCTATCTCATTTTACAATTGTTTTGCTAACTAGGAAAAGCGCCCTTTAGCAAATTCCAAGGCGATATAGGCAATCCTGTCCTTAGTTACAAGATCAGCGTTGTTACCAAGTGTTCTTTCATCCCAAACTTCAGCATCTAGATTATCAGCTGAGTAGAAAAACTGGAAGTGATTGATGCTTCGAAAGTCGGCTAAAGCCGCAATGGCAGAGCATTCCATGTCAACACAGACCGCCCCTTGGGCTTTTCGCCTAGCCATCTTGTCAGACGTTTCCCGATAAATACCATCCGTAGTCCAAACCTTACCTTCTGTGTAAGAAACCTTTTGAGCAGCTAGGAATTTTTTAAAATCCTCGTGGAAATCCTGATTAACAGCAATCTCATCGCTAGGTGGCGCATAATGAAAACTAGTGCCCTCATCACGAAGCGCAACTGTAGGGATGATGATGGAAGTCTCTTGAATCGCACGATCAAGAACCCCGCAAGTTCCAAACACCACTAGATTTTTCATGCCCATAACGATTAAATCTTCAAGAATTGCTACACAGGCTGCAGCGCCAACATAAGCGTTAAAAAAACCAAGTTTTTGACCATTAAAATCAACTTCATAAATAGGGATATCCAGATTAGCCACACTAGTTGATGCTATCTGGCGATGCGGTAGCTCGTTTAATATCCGTTCAAAAGTTAGTCTGGCAAAGCAAGTCACCACCGTCTCAGGAAAGCCCTCAACAGGCTCCAGCAGCATGTCTGGATTAATGATAGCAGTTTGATTAGTGTCGAATTCTTCTAGTAACATAAGCGACCTCCTCAATACTTTTTGATTATCATAAACTATACACATAAACTCTTATAAATGCAATGTATCACACAAAATAAACGGCTGCCTTTTTCTCACAAACACACATCAGGTATCAGAATGCAGACAAAACCTCTAAACGATAGCGAAATGAAATGCAAGACTTGCTTGTCGATAAAAAATCTTAAGGATGTTGATTTATAGTCTTTTGAAATATCTGTGGTACACCGCCACTTTCGACTTGCGACACCGATGTAGATAGAACTGAAAGTCATCAAATCAAGTCATTGATGTCTGAATGTGAATTTCGAAAGTATGAGGTAATAGTTTATAGATTATTGATATAGTCTTTTGAATTAACTTTGATACATCGTCACTTTCGACTTGCCGTACTCAAGTACTGTCCGCGTCTTAGTTCCTTGTCTGAAAGTTAATTCATTTGACTATAGTATGAAAAATCCCCAATCAAGCGATTAGGGATTTATTTTTATAAATCATCAATAGCATCTTTGACTTTATCAAAGAACCCTTTTTTCTTTTGTGGTTGGACACTCTCACCGCTGGCGCTAGCAAAAGCCTGTAGCGCTTCTTTTTGCGCATCGTTCAACTTCGTTGGCGTTACGATATTGATGGTCACGTGTTGATCACCTTGACCATTACCACGAAGGCGTGGCGCACCTTTTCCTTTCAAGCGGAAGGTTTTACCAGTTTGTGTCCCGGCTGGGATGGTTAATTCTACGTCACCATGAACGGTTGGAATATCAACAACATCACCTAGCGCAGCTTGGACAAAGCTGACATCCATGTTGTAGTAAATGGTTGCCCCTTCGCGTTCGAACTTATCGCTCTTCATCACATTAATGATAACGAAAAGATCTCCGTAAGGACCCCCATTATGACCAGCTTCCCCCTGACCTTGCAGACGGATTTGTTGACCAGTTTCAACACCTGCAGGGATTTTTACGTCAACTTTGTGATTTTCTTTTTCATGGCCTGTACCATGGCAAGTCTGACACGGATCTTTAATTTCTTGACCCGTTCCATGACAGACGTCACAAGTGGCTTGATGACGCATCATTCCAAGCGGTGTTTGTCTGTCTACATTGATAAAACCTTGCCCATGACAGCGTCCACAGGTAACAGGATGACTACCTGGTTTGGCACCATTTCCTCCACAAGTATGACAAGTAGTTTCACGGCTATAAGTAACCTCTTTTTCCGCACCAAAAATAGCTTCTTCAAACTTGAGGTTAACACGGTATTGTAAATCATCCCCTTGGCGAGGAGCGTTTGGATTGCGGCGAGCACTGCCACCTCCAAAGAAACTTGAGAAGATGTCTTCAAAACCACCAAAACCGCCAGCGCCCTCAAAGCCACCAAAACCGCCAGCGCCGCCACCAAAGCCACTCTGTGCCCCAGCAGCACCGTATTGGTCATAAGCAGCACGTTTTTGACTATCACTTAGGGTTTCATAAGCCTCTTGGACATCCTTATATTTTTGTTCAGCGCCAGCTTCCTTATTGATGTCTGGATGATATTTTTTAGACATCTTACGATAAGCTTTTTTAATCTCGTCTTGCGAGGCATCCTTCGAAACCCCCAGACGATCGTAGAATTCTGTATTGTTCATTTAAGATACCAAGCCCGTAAACGGCAAAGTCAAATAGCAAATGTGACGAAGACGCTTGCCTCTAGGAAACATTTGTCTTTTTGACACAGACGTTAGGGCGGGTTCATTTATAGTAAGATACCAAGCCCGTAAAAAGCAAAGTGAAAATAGGAAATCAGCAGAGAATCCTGATTTTCGAGACGATTTATCTTTTTCACACAGCTTTTAGGGCGGGTTCATTTACTTAAACCATATATCCTTTCTTATAAAATATTGGAA
>NZ_KB904596.1 GCF_000380145.1 Streptococcus thoraltensis DSM 12221
ATAACCAAGGATTTGATTGCTCTTTCTGCTAAATTATTAGAAAAAAACGAATGACCATCTTGTAAGACCGTTTTTAAAGTGTTTTCATACTTGAGACTGTAGGCAACGGCTCGACCTAGTTTTGAACCAGACAAAACAGCCTGCTCACGACACCAGTCGAAGAACTCATCCATCAAGGGAGCTAACNCTATCTGGCGTTTATGCAGACGCTCTTCAGTAGAGAGGTCAACCCAGTCATTCTCCAAGGCAAACAGCTGGTCGCAATACCTTAATCCCTTAGCTCCTAAAGAGGTCTTGTCTGCCTTCTTAGGGGTCGCCTCGAAGAATCTCCGTCTCACATGTGCCCAACAACCAACCAACTCAGCTTGTACTAACTGTCTATAGGCAGACCACATGTCACAATGGATATAGCCATTATAGTCTCCAAGAAACTCCTTCACAACTAAGCCACTTCGGCGCTTATCATGATGATAGAGGGGAATCCCTTGTTCTTCATGCTTGCCAGATAAGAAGGTCTGAAAAGGCAACCCTTTTCTGTATAAAATTTATAAAGTGCTTTTTGTTAAGCGATAACTCGCTTGGTCATGTGGGTTGGTAATTGAGGCTAGCTCAAATCCTGACATTGCAGAAACCACAGCGACATCTATCATTGGCGAATCTGGAAACTTTCTTACCAAGGAACACATTACCAAACGTGGCAATCCTTATGCGAGAAAGATTCTTTCCAAATGCATTCATTACATTGCCTCAGCGAGTCATACCAATCCTTGTCATATCGCTGATTTTTACGAGCAATGAAAAAGGCAATCACAAAATAAGGTGTTTTTTTGGCATGTCCTTATGACACTATCAAACCACGAAAAAAACAGTACAGTTACACTGCTTTTACTACTGGCTTAAAAGATAAAGTCACTCTAAAGCCCTGATAGAATTGACAAATGGTAGAAAAGTCCTACAAGTTAACAAGCCACTTCTACTTTAGCATAAAGAAAAAGTAGTGAGTACTCTCCCCCATCGGAGATTTCTTCACTACTAATCTTAAGATGTTTATCTGTACTGAAAAAGCACCCCTGCGGTGGGGGTTATTCACTACAGAAATTATAGAGCTATTATAATATAAAAAAGGAATGTCAAAACGTTCATTTTTTTGTTTATCTAACTAAAAAAATGATAGAAAGATGAAATAAACATGGTATAATATAAATGATAAGAAAGGAGAGAATTTATGAAGAGTTTTGGTTCAAAGGTAAAAGCCTTAAGGAAAGAAAAAGGAATGTCGCAGGAGGAGTTGTGTGAAGATCAGTCAGAATTATCGGTTCGACAGTTGATAAGAATAGAGGGTGGAAAGACAGCTCCATCATTATCTAAAATGCAATTTATTGCAAAAAGATTGAACGTGCCATTACCCAGTTTAGTAGATAGTGAAGATGTTGAGTTACCTTTCCGTTATAAAGAATTAAAATATCTTATAATGCGAACACCTACTTATAGACAGGAACAGCAGGTTCGTCAAATTAATGAATATTTTAATGAAATTCACTCGGAGTTTTTTGAAAATCTACCTGAGGATGAAAAAGTTGCTATTGAGGTGCTACAAACATCTATGGATATCCATTTGGATGAGGATGTGAATTTTGGTGGTGAATTAGTTGAGGAATCCTTTCAACAAATCCAATTAAAGAAAAAATATGAATTGAATGACCTCTTAATTATTCGTCTCTATTTTTTCTATATTTATTTCAGTAACTTTCAAGATGATTTGTTTGAATTATCAATTGTAAAACAGTTGTGTGAACATTTGAAAAAGCAAGCACAATTTACTTATCCAAGCGATTTGTTTCTGTTAAGGGATATTCTTTTGCAAGCTATAACAATATTAATAGAGCTTGAAGAGTATGAAGAGGCTGGTGACATTATCAATCGAACTCGAGAGATTATAAAGATGACTCAAGACTACCAGAAGCAACCTATTTTAGATATGATGGAATGGAAATTGATTTTGGCATATCATAATAACAGGAGAGCAGCTGAAGCCAAATATAATGAGGCTCTTTTATTTTCTAGGGTAGTGGGGAATCAACATTTAGAAGAACAGTTAATTATTGAATGGAAAAAAGATTCACTTTAGTGTGATATACTCCCCTTATAGTGATTTATTATTTTTTCACTATAAGGGGAGTTTTCGTATATTCAAAAGAACGCCATCAATCATTGAGTAGCCTGATAAGACAGTTCGATGTCACTCAAGGTACTTATCCAAGAATAGGTTCGTGAGTACAACATGGTGGTATCAATAATCTTAAATAACGCTGATCCTGCAAGAAATATAGTCAAGAGTTGAAAGAACAAGTTGTGCAATATTATAGCAAATGGGTCTACGCTCAATTTTTGAAAAATATGACATTTCTTTTAAAGATATTCTCCAAAGGTTTATACTAGTGATGAAATATTAAAAGTCACTAGCAAAAGGAGTGAGCTGCACCCCAAAAGTTAGACACAAAATCTAACGATTGGGGTGTTTTTTTTTGTGAAGTTAAGTTATGATGGCAAAGATGTTATCGTAACTGTCTAATAACGAGGTGCCTATCAAGCAGTGATTGAGATTTCACAGCTAGTTCTATGGTGTACCGATGTGACTTTCTTAGGAAGCAAGCCTTATTTGAGTGCTGTCAAGAACCGTTATGACGGTTCTATTGTAGCTTATCACATCAGTAGTAAGCATAATATGACAATCCACTTGTTATGGAGAATCTGAGAAAGACTATGATCTATGATCAATCTACGTGTAAGACCACTTATTCATAGTGACCGCAGTTCACAATATAGCTCACGAGACTAGCGCAGGATGACAACGCAATATCAGATGACATGGTACATGTCATGAGTCGGCATTGACAATGCCCTAATTGAGAGTTGCTTAATCTTTTACTATTTCATTGTCCACTTGACGGGGAAGTAGTTCAAGTATTAAAGTGACTTTTTTGTCATGTTCTTTCTTTTTGTATTTGGATAAACTAAGACCATAAACAAAAAGGAGATTAACAATGTTTACAATTATTTTTTCACTTATTTCATGTTTTGGAGTTGCATCAGGTTGGTGGCTTGGGTAATTCCGTTTATACCCCACCCATTCATGCTAAACGCATGAAGAAAAATTCGTTTTCAGATAACATATTTTAATAAAAAACCATATTTTTATGATAAAATTTTGTTATAATAGCGATGAAAATGTGAGAATCCCTATGTGATAATGTAAATTTTGTAAAAACGTTTTGAAAAGATGCATGTAATCAGAAAGTGATTTCATGCATTTTCTTCATACACGCATCATGTCACACATTACTTTTCTGTATTTTCCTGTTTACTTTTCTGTTATAATGTTACTAAGGAGTTTCTTATGAAAAAAGTTTGTTTTGTTTGTCTTGGTAATATTTGTCGCAGCCCCATGGCTGAGTTTGTGATGAAGGAGCTAGCCGATGCGGATTGGCAGATTGAGAGTCGTGCAACATCTTCCTGGGAACATGGTAATCTTATTCATAGAGGTACTCAAGCCATTCTTAAGGAAAAAGGCTATGCCTATGATACCTCCAAAACGTCTCAGCAAGTGACCCTAGACGATTTGATTTATTTTGATGCCATTATTGGTATGGATGAGCAGAATGTTGCGGATTTACGTCAGCTTTCTGCGGGACGCTTTGACAACAAAATTCATCTCTTCTGTGATGGCGGTGTGCCAGACCCTTGGTACACAGGAGATTTTGAAGAGACCCATAACCTTGTCCGTAAAGGTTGTCAAACTTGGTTGGAAGAATTATCCTAAACGAAGAAAGAATATTATGAAACAGCTCATCGAAGATATTAAAAAAATAAAATTGACAAGAGCGACGATTGAACTCCTAACCGTTGCCTTTATTATTATTCTAAGTCTAAGTGTCTTTTTGATCCCTCTAAAACACAAGGGAACTTTGACGTATGATAATCATAAAATCACTTATAATGGTGATGTGGCTAATAACAGAATGAACGGTCAAGGTAAGCTAACCTATGATAACGGGGATACTTATCAAGGTCAGTTTAAAAATGGCGTCTTTAATGGACAAGGTACCTATACGGCGGCTAAAGGTTGGTCCTATTCGGGCGAGTTTAAAAAAGGTCAGGCTGATGGGCAAGGTGCTTTGAAGACGAATTCTGGAAAAACCTACAAAGGCGAGTTTAAACAAGGAATTTATCAAAAATGAGAATAAAATGGTTTTCGCTAGTCCGAGTGACTGGTCTCTTATTAGTCCTTTTGTACCACTTCTTTAAGGTGCAATTCCCAGGTGGCTTTATCGGGGTTGATGTTTTCTTCACCTTCTCTGGTTTCTTAATCACAGCCCTCGTGATTGACGAATACAGTCGGTCTGAAGCCTTTGATATTATTGGCTTTCTAAAACGCCGTTTCTATCGTATCGTACCTCCTTTGGCTTTGATGGTTTTAGTAACTATTCCCTTTACGTTTTTAGTTAAGCCAGATTTTATCGCTGACATCGGTAAACAAGCAGCAGCGGCGCTCGGTTTTACGACCAATTTCTACGAGATTTTTACAGGAAGCAGTTACGAAAGTCAGTTTATCCCCCATCTCTTTGTTCATACTTGGAGTTTGGCTATTGAAATGCATTTCTATATTATCTGGGCCTTGGTGGTCTGGTTGCTTTCAAAACGCAATCTGACACCAACTAAGTTTAGAGGAATGATTTTCTTGGTCTCATCAGTCCTTTTTGGAATAGGCTTTTTGAGCATGTTTATCAGATCCTTTTTCACGGATAACCTTTCGCTTATTTATTACTCGACCATTAGTCATAGTTTTGCTTTCTATCTGGGAGCAATCTTTGCGACCCTGTCTGGGATTTCAGAAGTTACCCATCGCTTCAAACGAAACAGTCAACTCTGGTCGCTTAATCGTGTCATTGCCTATATGGCGGGGAGTTTTTTCCTCTTATTACTTCTAACTTTCGCTCTGGATTTTAATAATATCTTAACCTTCCTCTTTGGTTTTATTTTGGCAACTCTCTTTGCTTCAACAATGATTTATTCAGCGCGTGTCCTACACGAGAAAACGCCAAATGCCAAAGAGCCAGTGATTATCACATTCTTTGCGGACATCAGTTACGGACTCTACCTATTCCACTGGCCCTTCTATGTGATTTTCAGCCAAATCGTTTCTAACTGGCTGGCAGTCGCTCTCACTATGTTTTTCTCTATCCTCTTTTCAACCCTCTCTTTCTATATTTTGGAGCCATTTATCGCTGGGAAAATCCCTCGCATTCTTGGTTTAGAAATAGATTTGAAACCTTACTGGAAAACTTTGGTCGGGATAGGAGCAGCTCTATCGTTTCTTCTAGTCATCGTCAGTGCGACAGCGCCAAAAGTTGGTAAATTTGAATCGGAGCTTTTGGTCAATTCACTAAAACAATCGCAAAATAGCTTGACACGATCATACATGGTCACTGCTGGAGATGTGGATGCCCTAAGTGACATTACCATCATTGGTGATTCGGTTGCCCTGCGTTCACAAAATGCCTTCAAGGAAATTATGCCTAAAGCGCAGTTAGATGCGGCTGTCAGCCGAAACTTTGAAGATGCTTTTGCCATCTTTGAAAATCAGGCGAAAACAGGCACCATGTCAAGTACAGTTGTTATCGCCATCGGTGTAAATTCAACAGATGGCTACGAAGCTAGAACTCAGAAATACGTCAAAGCCCTACCCAAGGGTCACCGATTGGTCTTTGTAACACCATACAATGCTAAAGCAATGAGTGATGTCAAAGCCGTAAGAGACTATGAAGTG
Source organism: Streptococcus thoraltensis DSM 12221 (assembly GCF_000380145.1). GTDB lineage: Bacteria > Bacillota > Bacilli > Lactobacillales > Streptococcaceae > Streptococcus > Streptococcus thoraltensis. Next base: position 5,828 of record NZ_KB904596.1, read on the forward strand.
AAGTTAGCTAAAAAATATAAATACGTTGAAGTTGCAGACTGGTACAAGGCAGCTGTCAATCATCCAGAAATCTGGGGTGATACTGATGGCGTTCATTACTCAGATGCCAACACAGAAGGTGCGAACCTCTATGTCAATACTATTCAAAAAGCTGTTGAAAAAGTTGCTAAACAACCTGCTAAAAAATAACTCTTATAAACAATGTCAATTCAGGTATTTTTCCATTTTGGCATTGTTTTTCTTTTGTTTAATAATGTTACTCAAGCAAAAGGCATGTCGCTTGATTTCCTAATGCAAAACAGCAATCAAAAGTAGCTTCTAGTCCAACTTCTATGAATAATTGATTTTATACCCAATGAAACTCAAATTAGACTACGCGACGCAGATAGCAGCTAGAACTGAAGTTTATTACCTCAAGTCAACAAGGTTTGAATGTGATTTGAAAAATGTAATTTTAAAAGAGTATTAAGTCAAAAAAATGCATGTTTTGGATGGCACTCTACAGTTTTTCAACCACTACACCAAGCGTTTTAAAGACGTGATCTCTGGGTGTTCGTGGCGCGCGAGCGAGGAGACTGCCAATGGCTAAAAACGTTACACCTTCATGACGTAGAAGAATGCGCTAGATAGATTTGTGATAGGAAAGTCTTATTTTTTATGCTTGCTTTAATTCGTTTCATTAAATTAGATGATAGGGTTAGTTTAGATTGAAGAAAAATCCATTTTGGATATTTTTGTTCAATCTTTTTCTTTGCATCCAAAAACAAAAAAACTGTCAAAAACATTGAAATAACAGCGATTCTAACAGTTTAATTTATGTTTATATCCCTGCAAGGTGTTTAAATTAACAAATCTTCAGAGGTTTGTCTACGTTTTGAGTTTCATAATACCTATGAAACATCTATTTTGTTTTTTGTTCAGTATAAATTCTGCTCTTCTAAATAAGTAAGATGGAGCTTTGATTCTGAAATTTGAGCTTGTTTAGAAAAATTTTGTAGAAAAGACTTGCAATATTTTGCTTCTGGGTTTATACTTAAAGTACAGGTTAGTTAGTTGAGTAATTAACCACAACACCAAACAGCTGTTTAACATAAAGAAGGTAGGTGTAGATGTGAATGAATCAGTACCCATTTACATGCAAATCTCACAAATGATTGAAGATGAGATTTTAAGTGGGCATTTTAAGGTTGATGACAAAGTTCCATCAACCAATGAATTTGCCAAAATGATGCAAGTCAATCCTGCAACAGCAGGTAAAGGGCTAAACGATTTAGTGGACCAGAATATTTTATACAAGAGAAGAGGGATGGGCATGTATGTCACTACAGAGGCGAGAGATTTGATTATTGCCAAGAGACGGCAGGCTTTTAGTCAGCAGATGCTCCCAGCCTTTCTACAGGAAGCTAAACGATTGGATATTTCACTGGATCGCTTAATAGAGATGATTAAGGAGGAGAAGGATGCTTAATTTAGAGAAGGTTACCAAAAAGTATGGTCGAAAAGTTGTTTTGCAAAACATTGATTTAGATTTTAAAGATCAATCAGGTGTTTACGGTTTGCTTGGTCGAAATGGCGTGGGTAAGACGACCATGATGAAGATTATCAACGACATGATTGCGTCATACGATGGCCGCATTAGCACTAGTTTTGACCTAGCTCACATTGTCTTTGTTACCAGTGCTGTGGCTGATAATAATACTATCTTCCAAGGTAAGATCACTAACTTGATGCGTTATTATGCGAGCATGTATCCTAACTTTAATGCTGATTATGCTAAGAATCTCCTAGCACGATTCAACCTCAATCCCAAGCTTAAAATCAAAAAATTATCAACTGGTAACAAAACCTTAGTTTATAATATTTTAGGGCTTGCGACGCGTGAAACAGTTACAGTTTTCGATGAACCAACCAATGGCTTAGACTCTGTAAACCGTCAGAAATTCTTCGATATTATGTTAGAGGATTACGCTCAACATCCTCGTCTCATTGTCTTATCAACCCACCTCATTCAAGAAGTCGAAAACTACTTAACGCATGTCATTATGCTTAAAGATACTTCTTTAATGATGGATGACGATATTGAAGAAATTCAAAAAAGAGCGGTCCGTATTAGCAATGCAACTCTTCCAAATAAACGTGTCATTCACCAGCGTCAGTTAGGTAGTATGACAGAAACTTATCTCTTTGATACGGTTACTGAAGAGGATATTCAAGAAGTAACTGGACAAGGTGGAAAAGTTGATTATTATGGCTTACAGACACTCTTTAACTACTTAGTGGAGGACTAATCATGAAACGAACATTAAAATTAAGAGGGATGCAACTTCTAGACCATTTAAAATTGACAGCGATGATTATGCTTGGTTTTGGTCTTATCGTAACTGCTTTTGCTGCTCTAACCTTCTTTGTTGGTGATAATAGCTCGTTTAATATGGAAAAGATTAGCTGGCTAAACGGCAGCTTGCAGGTAATCTCGGTTTTTCTATCGATTTGGTCATTCATCGTCTTTTTTGCTGACGGCATGTTGGACTTTGACTCAGCCTTGAGATTTGGCAATAAACGTAAGAACTACTTCATCATTAATTTCTTTGTTTACGCTATAATGATTGTAGCAGCGACCTTCCTTTCTTTAGTATCAAAAAGTGAGCATTTACCATCATGGCAAACTTTTTCATCAGAGTTCTGGGGAAATTTTGCTGGCTGTTTTATCATAGCAATCCTTGGTTTTGCCATTTACAAATGGGGCTGGAAAGTTCTTTTCGCTCTCTTTGGTATTCATTTTTTAAGTGGAATAGGTTTGGCAATCTTTAGTGTAGTGTTACGTGATAACTTGCCAAGGATACTTGAAGTTATTTCACAATTGCCAGATATTGTTTATAAAGGTATTGGAGCTCTTGCATTGTTAGCAGTCATTTCCATGTATTACTGGATTATTGCTAAAATTGAGATCAAATAACCCCCATTAATCATAACTCTTTCTAATCAATATTAGGAAGGGTTTTATTTTTGGAAACTTTTTAAACGCTGAAAATGTTGCTATTAAAGCATTTTAGACAACTATGGTCTTTTCAATTAACTTTGATATATCGTCACTTTCGACTTACCGTATTCATACTCTTCGAAAATCAAAAGCAGCCCTTGTTGACTTGATTTGATGAACATCAGTTTCAACTGCATCGGCGTTGCCTAGTCTGTTTTTTGATTTTTCATTGAGTATCAAGTACTGTCTGCGTCTTTTAGTTCCTTGTCTGAAAGTTAATGCATTTGACTATAACACGAAAAAACAAAAAAGATTGAAAAAAAGTTCACAAAAACTCTTTACAAGATTTTAATTTGTGATATAATTAACATGTAAAATTAATTGTGAAACTTTTAACAATAAAAGTTAACGTCTTTAAAGGAGTCTATTATGGTGACTAAAACAATTGAAGTAACAGAAAAAGCTCAAGTAACTGACACTCAAGTGATGATTGATCGTTTGGCAGATCAAGCGGTTGTAGCATTGGATGCTATGGCTGATTTCACACAAGAGCAAGTAGATCACATTGTTCATCAAGCTGCGATTGCTGCGCTTGATAAACACATGCTTTTAGCCAAAATGGCTGTTGATGAAACAGGTCGTGGTGTATACGAAGATAAAGCTATCAAAAACATGTACGCTTCAGAATACATCTGGAACTCTATTAAAGATAATAAAACGGTCGGTGTTATTGCAGAAGACAAGGAAGCAGGTCTTGTTTCTATTGCTGAACCTGTCGGCGTTATCTGTGGGGTAACACCTACAACAAACCCAACCTCAACAACAATCTTCAAAGCTCTTATTGCCTTGAAGACCCGTAATCCAATTGTCTTTGCTTTCCATCCATCAGCTCAACAATCATCAGCTGAAGCAGCTCGTATCGTTCGTGATGCAGCTATTGAGGCTGGGGCACCTGAAAACTGTGTGCAGTGGATTGATCAACCGTCAATTGAAGCAACAGGACTTTTGATGAATCATCCTAAGGTAGCAACTGTTCTTGCAACTGGTGGACCCGGCATGGTTAAAGCCGCTTACTCAACAGGGAAACCTGCTCTTGGGGTTGGTGCTGGTAACGTGCCAAGTTATATCGCAGCTGATGCTAAAATCAAACGTGCCGTTAACGACATTATCGTTTCAAAATCATTTGATAATGGTATGATTTGTGCTTCAGAACAAGCTGCTATTGTTGATGAAGAAGTATACGACGATGTAAAAGCAGAATTTGAAGCACATCAATGTGTGGTTATTTCTAAAAAAGCAGATCTCGAAAAACTCGAATCAGCAGTGCTTAACGAAGCAAAAACTGCTGTCAATGCTAAGATTGTTGGTAAATCAGCCGAAGAAATTGCCACATTAGCAGGATTAAAAGTGCCAAAAGGGACAAAAATCCTCCTTGCAGAAATCAAAGATGCAGGACCAGATTACCCATTGTCACGTGAAAAATTATCACCAGTTCTTGCGCTTATCAAATCAAAAGGTATCAAAGATGGATTTGCTAAAGCTGAAGCAATGCTCAACTTAGGCGGACTTGGTCACACAGCAGTTATCCATACAGAAGACGAAGACCTTCAAATCCAATACGGTATCCGCATGAAAGCTTGCCGTGTTCTTGTTAACTCACCATCAGCTGAAGGTGGTATCGGTAACATCTACAATGAAATGATTCCATCATTGACACTAGGATGTGGTTCATATGGACACAACTCAATTTCACACAACGTGGGGGCATTCGACTTGATTAACGTTAAGACACTGGCAAAACGTCGCAATAACATGCAATGGTTCAAATTGCCACCAAAAGTTTACTTTGAAAAAAACTCAATCACCTACCTTCGTCAAATCAAAGCTGAAAAAGTGATGTTGGTCTGTGACCCAGGTATGGTTCAATTTGGTTATGCAGATCTTGTTCGCAAACAATTGGAACTCAATCCAAATAATCCAAAAATTGAAATTTTCTCAGATGTTGAGCCGAACCCATCAACTAACACAGTTTATAAAGGGCTTGAAATCTTCAATCGTTTCCAACCTGATACCGTCATTGCACTTGGTGGTGGTTCAGCAATGGATGCTGCTAAAGCAATGTGGATGTTCTTTGAAAATCCAGATGTCAGCTTCTTTGGCGCAAAACAAAAATTCCTTGACATCCGTAAACGTACTTACAAGATTCCTTACGCAGAAAAAACAACCTTTATCTGTGTCCCAACCACATCTGGTACCGGATCAGAAGTAACACCATTTGCGGTTATCACTGATAGTGACGATCACACCAAATACCCACTTGCTGACTACGCTTTGACACCAGATATCGCTATTGTTGACCCATCTCTTGTTATGAGTGTGCCAGCTAGCGTTACAGCAGACACTGGTATGGATGTCTTGACCCATGCGATCGAATCATATGTGTCAGTTATGGCAAGTGACTACACTCGTGGTCTTTCTCTTCAAGCTATTAAATTGGTCTTTGAAAACCTTGAAACTTCTGTTAAAAAAGCAACTGAAGAGTCACGCGAAAAAATGCACAATGCCTCAACTATGGCTGGTATGGCCTTTGCCAACGCCTTCCTAGGTATTTGTCACTCAATCGCTCACAAAGTTGGTGGTGAATGGGGAATTCCACACGGACGTACAAACGCTATCTTGTTGCCACACATCATCCGCTACAATGCTAAAGATCCTCAAAAACATGCTATGTTCCCTAAATATGACTTCTTCCGCGCAGAAAAAGACTACGCAGATATTGCACGCTTTATGGGATTTGAAGGTAAAAATGACGCTGAGTTAGCTGAAGAACTTGCTCGTCGCGTTTACCAGCTTGGTAAAGCAGTTGGTATTGAGATGAGCTGGAAAGCACAAGGCGTTACAAAAGAACAATTGAAAGCTGATGCAGATCGACTTGCTGAAAAAGCATACGAAGATCAATGTACAACAGCTAACCCTAAAGAACCGCTAATTTCAGAACTTAAAGAAATTATCGAAATTGCTTATGATTACAAAGGTAAATAAAGGGCGATAAGATATGTCTGAAAAAGTTTATGGCTGCCTCGCAATTATCTGGGTGACATTATCCGGTAAAAATCTCCAATAAAATATAAAATACTTCCGAAATGTGCCAAATGAACGCGTTTCAGGTTGAAGAAAATTGTCCAAAATGGCCTTTTTCTTCAACCTTTTTAGTTTTTCTTTGGGGAAGAAAACTCTTAGAAAGCTTACTAATCCTCTTTGAAAATTAACTTTAGACCTTGTTGACTTAATTTGAAGAACTTCAGATCTGCCTGTATCGGTGTCGCCTAGTCTGATTTTGGTTGTCATTGAGTATCAATCTACAGTTCTAAGAATTTTCTGTACACTCAAGCCTTAGATTTTCAATTTCTCTATCGTCTAGAAGATTTGTCTAGATTCAGACATTTTTTTAAATACAAGTCTTATCAAACACTGCAGAACTTGATATAATAATCGTAGGAAATAAAAGGAGATTATCATGAAAAAACAAGATTGGATAGAGTATTACGAGACTGTCTATGGTGAGACACCAACTGATGAGACAATTGAAGCAGCCCTTCAGGCAGGTGAGTTTTCAGAAGGAGAAGAAAGCGTTGATTTTGAGCCACTGGGTGAGACCAAGCCGGTTTCTGAAGAATCGCATCCAGAACAGCCAGCACCACTTGTGTCAGGCACTCAAGTCGTTGATTCACAATCTAACTCAACAATAGCACCATTTTTCAAGCAAAAAAAATTCTGGTTATTTGGGGGGATTGGTCTTTTAGCTCTATCATTGTTGGTAGGACTATTTCTACTGGTACGTTATCAGACAGGACAAGTTCAAGGTTACTGGCGTAGTGCTAAGTTAGAGAAAGCACTTGTTAAAGAGATTGAAAAGAACCTCTCAGACGTTGAAGAAGATGCTGGGGTCAAATTAGACGATGTATTAAAATCAGAAACCGTAGCTCTAGATGTCAATGATGATAAAGCAACTATGTTTGTTTCTTATAATTTCGACAAGGAAGCATTTTATAAAGCCTACCAAGAATCTTTGACTGGTTCTGAGTACTTTGGAGCTGACTACAGCGACTTGATAAAAAACTTCATGCCTAGCCGTAATGAAATAGATAAAATGGTTGATGAAATGCTAGAAAAGACTGCTAAAGAAGAAGGTTTTGACTACGACAGCGAAACCGGTAAGCTCAAGGCGACTTTATTCGAAGGAGATGTTCACCGTATCTCAAGAACAATTGAAATCACAGAAATTGGCAATGATGATTTGGATTTAGATGATATTGATATTGATGAAGGTGATAAATTAAAATACCAAAAATCCAAATCAGACCTAGTGATTAAAGGTAAAAAAGCCAAAGACGATATTACCTTTAAAAAAGGAAAAATCAGTTCATCAACAACTTATTAAAGTCAAAAGAAGTGCAAACTAATTGTGCTTCTTTTTTAGAATCTCAAAGAGAAGTTTTCAGAAAATTATGTTAAAATATATGACAATAACAGAAAAGAGATAACAGAAGGAGTACTATGACACTAATCTATCAATCTACACGTGATGAAAAAAATCAAGTCAGTGCTAGTCAAGCTATTTTACAGGGACTGGCAGTTGATGGCGGACTGTTCACACCTCTAGAAATGCCAAAAGTCGATTTGGATTTTGACCGTTTAAAAAATGCTTCCTACCAAGAAGTAGCCAAACTTGTTTTATCAGCCTTTTTAGATGATTTCACATTAGAAGAGCTGGATTATTGTATCACCAATGCCTACGATGAGAAATTTGACACAGCGGCGATTGCACCCCTAGTTAAACTTGACCACCACTACAACCTTGAGCTTTTTCACGGTTCAACCATTGCCTTTAAGGACATGGCCTTGTCCATCTTGCCTTACCTCTTGACGACATCGGCTAAAAAGCAAGGCGTGGACGAAAAAATTGTCATCTTAACAGCAACGTCAGGAGATACTGGCAAAGCTGCTATGGCAGGTTTTGCGGATGTTCCAGGAACAGAAATCATCGTCTTTTATCCAAAAGATGGCGTCAGCAAGATTCAAGAATTGCAGATGACAACTCAAAAAGGGCAAAATACTCACGTTGTAGCTATCGATGGTAACTTTGACGACGCTCAGACAGATGTTAAGCGCATGTTTAATGACGCTGACTTGCGTGCTAGACTTTCAGAACAAAACATTCAATTTTCATCAGCCAATTCCATGAATATTGGTCGCTTGGTTCCACAAATCGTTTATTACGTTTACGCCTACGCTCAGTTGCTAAAAACTGGAGACATTGCTAAAGGACAAGCTATCAACGTCACTGTTCCGACAGGTAATTTTGGCAACATCCTAGCAGCCTATTATGCGCGTGAGATTGGTGTTCCGATTGCAAAGCTCATCTGTGCCTCAAATGAAAACAAAGTTTTAACAGATTTCTTCCAAACAGGAACTTACGATAAAAAACGTGACTTTAAAGTAACCAGCAGTCCATCTATGGATATCCTAGTCTCATCAAATCTGGAGCGCTTGATTTTCCATTTAGTTGGAAATGATGCGATAAAAACTAAAGAGCTTATGGAAGCCTTGGCTTCTAAAGAAGAGTATCATCTTGAAAATATTGACCAATCTATCCTCAATCTCTTCGAGGCAGGATATGCTTCGGAAGTTGATACCGAAATTGAAATCAAAAAAGTCTATCAAGAGAACAGCTATATCGAAGATCCACATACGGCAGTAGCTTCAAGTGTTTACCGAGCTTATCGCAATCGGACAAATGATGAGACACCGACAGTCATTTCTTCAACCGCTAGTCCTTATAAATTTCCAAGAGTGGCTGTTAAAGCAGCAACAGGAGAGGATTCTGATGATGATTTCGCAGCCGTTGCTCAGCTACATCAATTATCAGGAGTTCCGGTGCCGACAGCCGTACGCGATTTACAGATGACTCCAGTCCGTCATAAGACGGTTGTTGCGACAGATGATATGCAAAAAGCAGTGGAAGATTATTTGGGATTATAAACCTATGTCAATCTTAGTTGAACTTGCTAAATACCCGAATCTTGAGACTGAACGTCTTGTGTTGAGGTCTATGACCAAGGATGATTTGCAAGATTATACTCTTCGAAAATCAAAAGCAGACGTTGTTGACTTGATTTGATGAACATCAGTTCTATCTGCATCGGCGTCGCCTAGTCTGCTTTTGATTTTCATTGAGTATTACGATGCTTTCACTTCAGATGACTACAACCTCCGCTACGCTTTTTTTCCGCACGCTTCTATAGAGGAAAGTTGGCAAGGACTTGTTCTTTATAACCTCAAAGAACCGATTGGAAAGTATGGTATTGTTGAGAAATCTTCCAATCGTTTGATTGGAAATATCAACTTTAAACAAACAGACAGAGATGATACTTTAGAAATGGGTTATACGTTACACCAAGACTATGCTGGACAAGGATACATGACAGAAGCGGCTCATGCCCTGAAGAACTTGGCTAAAGTATTGCCAGATATAAGCTACCTGACAGCCATTACCGATCACGACAATAGAGCTAGCAAAACTGTTTTGGAGAAAATTGGTATGACCCTCGTCAGGCAGTATCCAGATAAGAGCTTGAGAGGTCAGGACATTATTTCAGATAGCTACCAGATGAAAGTGAAAGACTGAGTTTGCTCGGTCTTTTCTTCTATATAAATGGTAAAATAATAGCTATGAAAGAAAGTAGACAGTTATTGCGAATTGCCCTCCCAGCCATGGCAGAGCAATTTTTACAAATGTTAATGGGCTTCGTTGACAATTATTTAGTGGCTCAACTAGGTCTTATCGCCGTATCAGGTGTCTCCATCGCCAATAATATCATCGCTATCTACCAAGCTCTCTTTATCGCACTGGGCGCGGCAGTTTCTAGCATCTTATCGCGCTACTTAGCCCAAAAGAAACAAGAACACGTCGATCAAAGTATGGCTGATGCGCTTTTTTTAACTAGCCTCATTAGCCTCGTCTTAGGATTAGTATCAATTGTGGGAAACGTTTGGCTTCTTAAGTTGCTAGGAACACCCCTTCCAGTCGCTCAAGAAGGTGGACTTTATTTAGCAGTAGTTGGAGGAGGGATTGTTAGCTTAGGCTTGTTAACGAGTATGGGTGCCATCGTTCGCGTTCAGGGTTATACAAAGCTACCAATGGAAATTAGCATCCTTACCAACCTTCTAAATGCCCTCTTATCAGCCCTATCAATCTATGTTTTTCATCTGGGTATTGTCGGTGTCGCTGTTTCTACAGTCTTAGCTAGAGCAGTAGGAACAGTTCTATTAATGAAGAAACTTCCTATAAACGAAATTCTTAAGCACCTTAGGTGGAGAGTTGACAAACAACTGATTCAGATTGTTATCCCAGCAGCAGGTGAGCGCCTCATGATGCGTGCAGGCGATGTTGTGATTATTGCCATCATTGTCGCTTTTGGCTCAGAAGTCGTTGCAGGTAACGCGGTTGGTGAAGTAGTGACACAATTTAACTATCTGCCAGCTATGGCTATATCTGTGGCAACAGTGATTGAGGTAGCTTCAAGTGCTACTGGAAATCCTCGTAAAGTCAGAGAGGTAGTTAAAAACAGCTTTTGGCTATCGGCGGTCATGATGTACGGATTAGCAGGTGTTATTTTCTTTCTGAAAATACCATTAATTGCTCTTTTTTTAGAAGACTTTCAAGCTATTCAAGCAAGTTATACGGTTATTCTCTATTCCTTGATAGGAGTACCTGCCACAGCAGGAACATTAATCATGACGGCAACATGGCAAGGGTTAGGAAATGCAAAACTCCCCTTTTATGCAACAACATTTGGTATGTGGTGCGTACGCATAGGATTAGGCTATATTCTAGGAATAAGCCTACATCTTGGTTTAAATGGTGTCTGGTTAGCAACTGTTTTAGACAATTTGTTCAGATGGGGATTTTTAACATATTTATATAAGAAAGAAAAGACTTGTTGAAATAGGTATTTGGATGAGCTTAAAGGAATGACAAATAGGTTGCGAAATAAATTTGAAAAAAAGCCTCAAATCCCTTGCAACCTCTACGTGATTCTGTTATTATATTATGGTGCTGTAAAAAAAAACAGCTTTAGCTATGATACAAGAGGTTGCGACACGCTCGGTTGCATTGCCACGCAACAAGTGTTGGTTTTCTTGAGGAGCTAGCCTATTACTTTAAATAGACGCAAAGGAGAAAAAGATGGCAAACAAAAAAATCCGTATCCGTTTGAAAGCATACGAACATCGTACACTTGATACAGCGGCAGAAAAAATCGTTGAAACTGCAACACGTACAGGTGCTACTGTAGCTGGACCAGTTCCACTTCCAACAGAACGTAGTCTTTACACAATTATTCGTGCGACACACAAATACAAAGACTCTCGTGAACAATTTGAAATGCGTACTCACAAACGTCTTATCGACATCGTGAACCCAACTCAAAAGACTGTTGACGCTTTGATGAAATTGGATCTTCCAAGTGGTGTTAATGTAGAAATCAAACTTTAATAGGATTGATTGAGCGGAGGCTAAATTCTGCGTAAAAAAGATAAATCTTGCTAGAAACAAAAGTTTCTTCGTCCGATTTCTTATTTTTGCTGTGAGTTTGACGCCTTAAGCATCTTACCTTGAGCACAAAAAACGCTCGTTAAAAACTTTTTTGAGCACGAAAAACGCTCATTAAAAACTTTTTAAAACAACTAAAAAACAAGAAAAGGAAATATTTTCTCATGACAAAAGGAATCTTAGGGAAAAAAGTGGGAATGACTCAAATCTTCACTGAAACTGGTGAATTTATCCCTGTTACTGTCATCGAAGCAACTCCAAACGTTGTGCTTCAAGTGAAAACTGTTGAAACAGACGGTTATGAAGCAGTTCAAGTTGGTTTTGACGACAAACGCGAAGTATTGAGTAACAAACCTGCCAAAGGTCACGTGGCGAAAGCTAACACGGCTCCTAAGCGCTTCATTCGTGAATTCAAAAACATTGAAGGCTTAGAAGTTGGTTCAGAAATTACTGTAGATACATTTGAAGCTGGTGATGTTGTTGATGTTACTGGTACAACTAAAGGGAAAGGATTCCAAGGTGTTATCAAACGCCATGGTCAATCACGTGGTCCTATGGCTCACGGTTCTCGTTACCACCGTCGTCCAGGTTCAATGGGACCTGTTGCGCCTAACCGTGTTTTCAAAAACAAACACTTGGCAGGACGTATGGGTGGCAACCGTGTAACGATTCAAAATCTTGAAATCGTTCAAGTTGTTCCAGAGAAAAACGTTATCCTCATTAAAGGTAACGTACCAGGTGCTAAGAAATCTCTTATCACTATCAAATCAGCAGTTAAAGCTGCTAAATAATAAGAAAGGAGAACACAGTTAAAATGGCAAACGTTAAATTATTTGACCAAGCTGGTAAAGAAGTAAGTTCAGTAGAACTTAACGACGCAATCTTTGGTATCGAGCCAAACGAATCAGTTGTCTTTGATGTTGTTATCAGCCAACGTGCTAGCCTTCGCCAAGGTACTCATGCGGTTAAAAACCGTTCAGCAGTATCAGGTGGTGGACGCAAACCATGGCGCCAAAAAGGAACTGGACGTGCTCGTCAAGGTTCTATCCGTTCACCACAATGGCGTGGTGGTGGTGTTGTCTTTGGACCAACTCCTCGTTCATACGGATACAAACTTCCACAAAAAGTTCGCCGCCTTGCCTTGAAATCAGTTCTTTCATCTAAAGTAGCTGAGGAAAAATTTGTAGCTGTTGAAGCTCTTTCATTTGCGGCTCCAAAAACTGCTGAATTCGCTAAAGTTCTTTCAGCACTTAGCATCGACTCAAAAGTACTTGTTATCGTTGAAGAAGGAAACAAATTTGCTGAACTTTCAGCTCGTAACCTTAAAAACGTTAAAGTTGCAACTGCAACAACTGCAAGTGTTCTTGATATCGTAAACGCAGATAAACTTCTTGTAACCAAAGAAGCAATCTCTACAATCGAGGAGGTTCTTGCATAATGAATTTGTATGACGTAATCAAAAAACCTGTAATTACTGAAAAATCAATGCTTGATCTTGAAGCAGGTAAATACACTTTTGAAGTTGATACACGTGCACACAAACTCTTGATCAAACAAGCTGTTGAAGCTGCGTTTGAAGGTGTTAAAGTTGCAAGTGTAAACACTGTAACAGTTAAACCAAAAGAAAAACGTGTTGGTCGTTACACAGGTTTCACTTCAAAAACTAAGAAAGCTATCATCACTCTTACAGCTGATTCAAAAGCAATCGAGTTGTTTGCAGCTGAAGCTGAATAATCTAAGGAGGAAATAACGTGGGTATTAAAGTTTATAAACCAACGACAAATGGCCGTCGTAACATGACTTCTTTGGATTTTGCAGAAATCACAACAAGCACTCCTGAGAAATCATTGCTTGTTTCTCTTAAAAACAAAGCTGGTCGTAACAACAACGGTCGTATTACTGTTCGTCACCAAGGTGGCGGTCACAAACGTCATTATCGTGTGATCGACTTCAAACGTAACAAAGATAATGTTGAAGCTGTTGTTAAAACAATTGAATACGATCCAAACCGTACAGCAAACATCGCACTTGTACACTATACTGACGGTGTTAAAGCTTACATCATCGCTCCTAAAGGCCTTCAAGTAGGTCAACGTATCGTTTCTGGACCAGAAGCAGACATTAAAGTCGGAAATGCTCTTCCACTTGCTAATATTCCAGTTGGTACAGTTATCCACAACATTGAGCTTCAACCAGGTAAAGGTGCGGAACTTATCCGTGCAGCTGGTTCATCTGCTCAAGTGCTTGGTCAAGAAGGTAAATACGTTCTTGTTCGCCTTCAATCAGGTGAAGTTCGTATGATTCTTGGAACTTGTCGTGCGACAATCGGTACCGTAGGTAACGAACAACAATCTCTTGTTAACATTGGTAAAGCAGGACGTAACCGTTGGAAAGGTATCCGCCCAACAGTTCGTGGTTCTGTAATGAACCCTAACGACCACCCACACGGTGGTGGTGAAGGTAAAGCACCAGTTGGACGTAAAGCGCCATCTACTCCATGGGGTAAACCTGCGCTTGGTCTTAAAACTCGTAACAAGAAAGCTAAATCTGATAAACTTATCATTCGTCGTCGTAACGAAAAATAAGCTAAATCAGCTCGGTTAATTCAAATATCCGCCAACTCGGTAGCCCGCAAGGCGGGCAAGCCGTTGTGGTACATTATTTAAAGGAGAACACTACACAATGGGACGTAGTCTTAAAAAAGGACCTTTCGTCGATGAGCATTTGATGAAAAAAGTTGAAGCTCAAGCAAATGACGAAAAGAAAAAAGTAATTAAAACTTGGTCACGTCGTTCAACGATTTTCCCAAGTTTCATCGGTTATACAATCGCAGTTTATGATGGACGTAAACATGTACCTGTTTACATTCAAGAAGACATGGTAGGTCACAAACTTGGTGAATTTGCACCAACTCGTACTTACAAAGGTCACGCTGCAGACGATAAGAAAACACGTAGATAAGGAGAACATTAATTATGGCAGAAATTACTTCAGCTAAAGCAATGGCTCGTACAGTTCGTGTTTCACCTCGTAAAACTCGTCTTGTCTTGGATACTATCCGTGGCAAAAACGTAGCCGATGCAATCGCAATCTTGAAATTCACTCCAAACAAAGCAGCTCGTGTTATTGAAAAAACACTTAACTCAGCAATCGCTAATGCAGAAAATAACTTTGGTTTGGAAAAAGCTAACTTGGTAGTGTCTGAAACATTCGCAAACGAAGGACCAACAATGAAACGTTTCCGTCCACGTGCGAAAGGTTCAGCTTCACCAATCAACAAACGCACAACTCACGTCACAGTAGTTGTGTCAGAAAAATAAGGAGGTAAACTCGTGGGTCAAAAAGTACATCCAATTGGTATGCGTGTCGGAATCATCCGTGACTGGGATGCGAAATGGTATGCTGAAAAAGAATACGCGGATTACCTTCATGAAGATCTTAAAATTCGCAAATTCATCAATAAAGAATTGGCAGACGCTTCAGTTTCAACTATTGAAATCGAACGCGCAGTAAATAAAGTTATTGTTTCACTTCACACTGCTAAACCAGGTATGGTTATCGGTAAAGGTGGATCAAATGTTGACGCACTTCGCGCTCAACTTAACAAATTGACTGGAAAACAAGTACACATCAACATTATTGAAATCAAATCACCAGATTTAGATGCTCACCTTGTTGGTGAAAACATTGCTCGTCAACTTGAGCAACGTGTTGCTTTCCGTCGTGCTCAAAAACAAGCTATCCAACGGACAATGCGTGCAGGTGCTAAAGGTATCAAAACTCAAGTATCTGGTCGTTTGAACGGTGCTGATATCGCTCGTGCTGAAGGTTATTCAGAAGGAACTGTTCCACTTCACACACTTCGTGCGGATATCGACTATGCTTGGGAAGAAGCTGACACTACTTACGGTAAACTAGGTGTTAAAGTTTGGATCTACCGTGGAGAAGTTCTTCCAGCTCGTAAAAACACTAAAGGAGGCAAATAACAAATGTTAGTACCTAAACGTGTTAAACACCGTCGTGAATTCCGTGGTAAAATGCGCGGTGAAGCAAAAGGTGGAAAACAAGTAGACTTTGGTGAATACGGTCTCCAAGCTACTACAAGCTCATGGATTACAAACCGCCAAATCGAAGCTGCCCGTATCGCTATGACGCGTTACATGAAACGTGGTGGTAAAGTTTGGATTAAAATCTTCCCACACAAATCATACACTGCTAAAGCTATCGGTGTACGTATGGGATCTGGTAAAGGTGCTCCTGAAGGTTGGGTATCACCAGTTAAGCGTGGTAAAGTAATGTTCGAAATTGCTGGTGTTTCTGAAGAAGTAGCACGCGAAGCATTCCGTCTTGCAGGCCATAAATTACCAGTTAAAGTTAAATTCGTAAAACGTGAAGCAGAATAAGGAGAGCACATGAAACTTCAAGAAATTAAAGATTTTGTTAAAGAGCTTCGTGGACTTTCTCAAGAAGAACTTGCTAAGAAAGAAAGCGAACTTAAAAAAGAACTTTTTGATCTTCGTTTCCAAGCTGCAGCAGGTCAACTTGATCAAACTGCTCGTTTGAACGAAGTTAAAAAACAAATTGCACGTGTTAAAACTGTGCAATCTGAAACTAAATAATAGATTGGGAAAGGAGAAATCTTATAATGGAACGTAATCAACGTAAAACTCTTGTTGGACGTGTCGTGTCAGACAAGATGGATAAAACAATCACTGTTGTAGTTGAAACTAAACGTAACCACCCAGTCTATGGTAAACGTATCAACTATTCTAAAAAATACAAAGCACATGACGAAAACAACGTTGCTAAAGAAGGCGACAAAGTTCGTATCATGGAAACTCGTCCACTTTCAGCTACAAAACGCTTCCGTCTTGTAGAAGTTGTGGAAGAAGCTGTTATTATCTAATCAAACTAAAAGGAGAAAATTGAAATGATTCAACAAGAAACTCGCTTGAAAGTTGCTGATAATAGCGGTGCTCGTGAGATCTTGACTATCAAAGTACTTGGTGGTTCAGGACGTAAATTTGCTAACATCGGTGACGTTATCGTTGCTTCTGTAAAACAAGCTACACCAGGTGGAGCTGTTAAAAAAGGTGATGTTGTTAAAGCTGTTATCGTTCGTACAAAATCTGGTGCACGCCGTCCAGACGGTTCATACATCAAATTTGACGAAAATGCTGCAGTAATCATCCGTGACGACAAAACTCCTCGCGGAACTCGTATCTTCGGCCCAGTTGCACGTGAATTGCGTGAAGGTGGTTACATGAAGATTGTGTCACTTGCACCAGAAGTACTTTAATCTTAACTAAAACAAACTAAGTCCCCTAGGAAAACCACCTAGGGTGCCCATTTGGGCGTAAGAAATTATAGGAGAAAAACTCAAATGTTTGTAAAAAAAGGCGACAAAGTTCGCGTTATTGCTGGTAAGGACAAAGGCGTTGAAGCTGTAGTTCTTAAAGCACTTCCAAAAGTAAATAAAGTTGTTGTTGAAGGTGTTGGAATTGTTAAAAAACACCAACGTCCAAATAACGAAAACCCTCAAGGTGCTATCGTAGAAGTTGAAGCACCAATCCACGCATCAAACGTTCAAGTTCTTGACAAAAATGGTGTTGCTGGACGTGTAGGTTACAAAGTTGTTGATGGTAAAAAAGTCCGTTACAACAAAAAATCAGGCGAAGTTCTTGATTAATCACGAAGGAAAGGAGAAGCATAAATGGCAAATCGTTTAAAAGAAAAATATACTAACGAAGTAATCCCTGCGTTGACAGAGAAATTTAACTATTCATCAGTTATGGCAGTGCCTAAAGTTGAGAAAATCGTTCTTAACATGGGTGTTGGTGATGCTGTAAACAACGCTAAAAACCTTGAAAAAGCTGCTGCTGAATTGGCAACTATCTCAGGTCAAAAACCACTTATTACTAAAGCTAAGAAATCAATCGCTGGCTTCCGTCTTCGTGAAGGTGTAGCTATCGGTGCCAAAGTAACTCTTCGTGGCGAACGCATGTATGAGTTCCTTGATAAATTGGTTTCAGTTTCACTTCCACGTGTTCGTGACTTCCATGGTGTTCCAACAAAATCATTTGATGGACGTGGTAACTACACACTTGGTGTGAAAGAACAATTGATCTTCCCAGAAATCAACTTTGATGATGTTGATAAAGTTCGCGGTATGGATATCGTTATCGTAACAACTGCAAACTCTGACGAAGAAGGTCGCGAATTGCTTAAAGGGCTTGGTATGCCTTTTGCAAAATAATTTAGGAGGTAAATAAATTGGCTAAAAAATCTATGATTGCTAAGAACAAACGCCCTGCGAAGTTCTCTACGCAAGCTTACACTCGTTGCGAAAAATGTGGACGTCCACATTCAGTTTACCGCAAGTTCCAACTTTGCCGTGTTTGCTTCCGTGAATTGGCTTACAAAGGTCAAATCCCTGGAGTTACTAAAGCTTCTTGGTAATTTGAAGATACAGAGAGCGTAAAAACCAAAGTCAAAATAGGAAACTTGACGCAGAAACCTTGGTTTCTAGGAAAGTTTATCTTTTTGACACTGGTTTTAGCTCAAGTTCAGTTCGGCTCACCAGTTGTATTGAACACCCTGCCCAAATCGGACAACATTAACTAGCAAGTGCAGTTGCAAACTACTAGTAAGAGGAGAAATATAAAAATGGTTATGACTGACCCAATTGCAGACTTTTTGACACGTATTCGTAACGCTAATCAAGCGAAACACGAAGTACTTGAAGTACCTGCATCAAACATTAAAAAAGGGATTGCTGAAATCCTTAAACGTGAAGGTTTTGTAAAAAACGTTGAAGTTATCGAAGATGACAAACAAGGTATCATCCGTGTTTTCCTTAAATATGGACAAAATGGTGAGCGTGTTATCACAAACTTGAAACGTATCTCAAAACCAGGTCTTCGTGTTTACTCAAAACGTGAAGATGTTCCTAAAGTTCTTAATGGACTTGGAATCGCAATCGTTTCTACATCAGAAGGTCTTTTGACAGACAAAGAAGCTCGTCAAAAGAACGTTGGTGGAGAAGTACTTGCTTACGTTTGGTAAAATGATGATGCAAGGGCATTGATCATCCGAAAGAAGTCTAACGGTTTCACTAGGATTTTAGTCCGAGCTTTGATTGTTTATCAAACAACTAGAAAGCTAAAACGAGTACGGGCTAAAGCTGGTGTGAAAAAGATAAAATTTGCTCCAGTCCAAAGGACTGTTCACAACTTTTGCTATTTTCACTTTGGCTTTTAAACGCCCTCTGCATCTTAGCTTCCCCGTGAAAACTAGTCGCTAGGCGGCTTGACAATCTAACAGGAGAATATAAATACTATGTCACGTATTGGTAATAAAGTAATCACATTGCCTGCTGGTGTTGAAATCAGCAACAAAGACAATGTCGTTACTGTAAAAGGACCTAAAGGCGAACTCACTCGTGAGTTTAACAAAAACATTGAAATCAAAGTTGAGGGAACTGAAGTAACACTTCATCGTCCAAACGACTCAAAAGAAATGAAAACAATCCATGGTACAACTCGTGCTAACTTGAACAACATGGTTGTTGGAGTTTCTGAAGGTTTCAAAAAAGAACTTGAAATGCGTGGGGTTGGTTACCGTGCACAACTTCAAGGTTCTAAACTTGTTCTTTCAGTCGGTAAATCTCACCAAGATGAAGTTGAAGCACCAGAAGGAATCACTTTCACTGTTGCCAACCCAACTTCAATCGTAGTTGAAGGTATCAACAAAGAAGTTGTTGGTCAAACAGCTGCTTACATCCGTAGCCTTCGTTCACCTGAACCATATAAAGGTAAAGGTATTCGCTACGTTGGTGAATTTGTTCGCCGTAAAGAAGGTAAAACAGGTAAATAATAAATGTATTGTTTTCATAAGGAAAATAATTTTCCTTGTGAAACGACATTTATATCACTATTTTATTAAAGATAAAATATTCATAAATTAAGAGGTGAAAATTGTGATTTCGAAACCAGATAAAAACAAACTCCGCCAAAAACGCCACCGTCGCGTTCGCGGAAAACTCTCTGGAACTGCTGATCGCCCACGTTTGAACATCTATCGTTCTAATACAGGCATCTACGCTCAAGTAATTGATGACGTAGCGGGTGTAACGCTCGCAAGTGCATCAACTCTTGATAAAGACGTTTCAAAAGGAACTAAAACCGAGCAAGCTGTTGTTGTCGGTAAACTTGTTGCTGAACGCGCAGTAGCTAAAGGTATTTCTGAAGTGGTGTTTGACCGCGGTGGATATCTCTATCACGGACGTGTTAAGGCTTTGGCTGATTCAGCTCGTGAAAACGGATTGAAATTCTAATAGGGAGGACACTTAATAATGGCATTTAAAGATAATGCAGTAGAACTTGAAGAACGCGTTGTTGCTATCAACCGTGTTACTAAAGTTGTTAAAGGTGGACGCAATATGCGTTTTGCTGCACTTGTTGTTGTTGGTGACCGTAACGGTCGCGTAGGATTCGGTACTGGTAAATCTCAAGAGGTTCCAGAAGCAATCCGTAAAGCTGTTGAAGCAGCTAAGAAAAATATGATTGAAGTACCTATGGTTGGTACAACAATTCCTCACGAAGTTTTCTCAAACTTTGGTGGAGCAAAAGTATTGTTGAAACCTGCTGTTGAGGGTGCTGGTGTTGCCGCTGGTGGTGCTGTTCGTGCCGTCATCGAATTGGCTGGTGTTGCGGATGTCACATCTAAATCACTTGGTTCAAACACACCAATCAACATCGTTCGTGCTACAGTTGAAGGTTTGAAACAACTTAAACGCGCTGAAGAAGTTGCAGAACTTCGCGGTGTATCTGTTTCTGACTTAGCATAAGAAAGGGGATAACATGGCTCAAATTAAAATTACTTTGACTAAGTCTCCAATCGGTCGCAAACCAGAACAACGTAAAACAGTTGTTGCCCTAGGACTTGGCAAATTAAACTCATCAGTTGTTAAAGAAGATAACGCAGCTATCCGTGGTATGGTTACTGCAATCTCTCACTTAGTAACTGTCGAAGACGTTAAATAATTAATAATCGTATTAGGTTGGAGCTGTTTCCAGCCTAATCTTAATATGTATAGGCGAGTCTTGATGGGGAGTCCTTTCCCCTCATTAAGGCGCTAGCATTGTACAACAAAAGGAGAAAATAAATGAAACTTCATGAATTGAAACCTGCAGAAGGTTCTCGTAAAGTACGTAACCGTGTAGGTCGTGGTACATCATCTGGTAATGGTAAAACATCTGGACGTGGTCAAAAAGGTCAAAAAGCTCGTAGCGGTGGCGGTGTTCGTCTTGGTTTTGAGGGTGGACAAACTCCATTGTTCCGTCGTCTTCCAAAACGTGGATTCACTAATATCAATGCTAAAGAGTATGCGCTTGTAAGTCTTGATGCTTTAAACATTTTTGAAGATGGTACAGAAGTATCACCATCAGTTCTAAAAAATGCAGGAGTTATTAAATCTGAAAAATCAGGTGTTAAAATTCTTGCAAATGGTGAGCTTACTAAGAAATTGGATGTAAAAGCATCTAAATTCTCAAAAGCAGCAGAAGCAGCTATCGTTGAAAAAGGTGGTTCTGTAGAAGTCATCTAATGAGTTTTACCCTCATTATGTTCGCATGAATCATAGGAGTAACTCATTATGTTTTTCAAAATTCTAAAAGAAGCTCTTAAGCTTAAAAATGTAAGAAAAAAAATTGCCTTCACTTTATTTATTGTTTTTGTATTCCGATTAGGGACACATATCACGGTACCAGGTATTAACGTACAAAGTTTGGAACAACTAGCAGATTTACCATTTCTTAATTTATTGAACTTGGTTTCTGGTAATGCGATGAGTTCATTCTCAGTCTTTGCTTTAGGTGTTAGTCCTTATATCACTGCGTCAATCATTGTTCAATTATTACAAATGGATATCCTCCCACAATTTGTGGAGTGGGGTAAACAAGGTGAGGTTGGACGACGTAAATTAAACCAAGCAACGCGTTACATTTCTTTAGTTCTTGCATTTATCCAATCTATTGGTATTACAGCAGGATTTAATGCATTGTCAAGTATTCAACTTGTAACGTCGCCGACTTGGCAAACGTATGTGATTATCGGTATTATCTTAACTTCCGGAAGTGTGATTGTAACCTGGCTTGGAGAACAAATTTCAGATAAAGGTTTTGGGAATGGTGTATCAATGATCATCTTTGCCGGAATCATTGCCTCAATTCCTGGAGCAATCTCTTCTATACATGAAGATTACTTCGTTAATATAAAAGCAAGTGAGCTTACAAATTCTTGGATTTTTGTAGGAATATTACTTTTAGCGGTACTACTAATTGTTTTCTTCACTACATTTGTCCAACAAGCTGAATATAAAATTCCAATTCAATATACGAAACTCGCTCAAGGGGCTCCAACTAGTTCCTACCTTCCTTTGAAAGTGAACCCTGCAGGTGTTATTCCCGTTATTTTTGCTAGTTCTATTACTGCAGCACCTAGCTCTATTTTAGCGTTTTTCCAAAGTAGCAATCATGATATTCCATGGTTAAATACACTTCAAAATTTGTTCTCTTATCAGACTCCTGCAGGTATGGGAATCTATGCTTTGTTAATTATTCTCTTCTCCTTCTTCTATACTTTTGTTCAAGTGAATCCTGAAAAGACAGCTGAGAATTTACAAAAAAATGGATCTTATATTCCTAAGGTTAGACCTGGTAGGGAAACAGAAGCTTATATGTCATCATTGTTGAAAAAATTAGCAACAGTTGGTTCCGTATTCTTAGCTTTAATCTCACTAATTCCAATCGTAGCACAGCAAGTATTTGATTTATCATCTACGGTTGCATTAGGGGGAACAAGCTTGTTAATTTTGATTTCAACAGGAATTGATAGCATGAAGCAACTCGAAGGCTACTTATTGAAAAAGAAATATGTTGGCTTTATGAATACAAAATAGATTACAGGTTGACAAAGTCAACCTTCTATTTTGTTTTTTAATAAGTCTGTCTATAGTAGACAGATTTATTTGAAAACAAAACATACTAGAAACACATGTTTTCTAAGGATTATCTTAAAAGGAGAATCAAATGCATCTTTTAATCATGGGTCTACCTGGTGCAGGTAAAGGAACTCAAGCGGCAAAAATTGTTGATACTTACGGCGTTTCACATATTTCAACAGGCGATATGTTCCGTGCTGCCATGAAAAATGAAACTGAGATGGGTAAACTCGCAAAGTCTTATATTGACAAAGGTGAGCTGGTACCAGACGAAGTTACAAATGGAATCGTGAAAGAACGCTTAGCAGAATCTGATATTAAAGAAAATGGCTTTTTGCTAGATGGTTACCCACGTACAATCGAACAAGCTCATGCTTTGGACAAAACATTGTCAGAATTAGGCTTGGCACTTGATGGTGTTATCAATATTGATGTCAATCCAGATAGTTTGATAGAACGTTTAAGTGGCCGTATTATTCACAAAGAGACTGGGGAAACCTTCCATAAAGTTTTCAATCCGCCAGCAGGTGATTACAATGAAGATGATTACTACCAACGTGAAGATGACAAACCAGAGACTGTAAAACGTCGCTTGGATGTTAATATCGCACAAGGTCAGCCAATTTTAGATCACTATCGTGAGCAAAACCTTGTGACCGATATTGAAGGTAATCATGAAATTGACCAAGTGTTTAAAGATGTTAAGGAAGCAATTGATCGCATGAAATAATTGCTAACTCTTGCTTGCTATATAGACGTAGTTGTGGTAGAATAACTTAGTCTGACTTATAATTGTTACCTCTGTTTTCAGAGGAAATCAAATCGAAATTTAGAGGGGGACTTTTGCGTGGCAAAGGAAGACGTGATTGAAATTGAAGGTAAGGTTGTTGAAACCATGCCTAATGCTATGTTTACAGTTGAATTAGAAAATGGACACCAAATTTTGGCGACTGTTTCTGGAAAAATCCGCAAAAATTACATTCGTATTTTAGTTGGTGATCGTGTGACAGTTGAGATGAGTCCATATGATTTAACACGTGGACGCATCACATACCGCTTTAAATAATCGAAATAATTGGAGGGATAGAACATGAAGGTAAGACCATCGGTTAAACCAATTTGCGAACACTGCAAAGTGATTCGTCGTAATGGCCGTGTTATGGTGATTTGTCCAACAAATCCAAAACACAAACAACGTCAAGGATAATATAGAAAGGAGAAAAAATGGCTCGTATTGCTGGAGTTGATATTCCAAATGATAAACGCGTAGTAATTTCACTTACTTATGTATATGGTATCGGATTAACAACATCTAAAAAAATCTTGGCTGCAGCTGGTGTATCAGAAGACATCCGTGTTAAAGATTTAACAACAGATCAAGAAGATGCTATCCGTCGTGAAGTTGATGCAATTAAAGTTGAAGGTGACCTTCGTCGTGAAGTAAACTTGAACATTAAACGCTTGATGGAAATCGGTTCATACCGTGGAATCCGTCACCGTCGTGGACTTCCTGTCCGTGGACAAAACACAAAAAACAATGCTCGTACTCGTAAAGGTAAAGCTGTTGCGATTGCAGGTAAGAAAAAATAAAATAGGAGGTAAAAAAATTGGCTAAACCAACACGTAAACGTCGTGTGAAAAAGAATATCGAGTCAGGTATTGCTCACATTCACGCTACATTTAACAACACTATTGTTATGATTACAGATGTGCACGGTAACGCTCTTGCTTGGTCATCGGCTGGTGCTCTTGGATTTAAAGGTTCTCGTAAATCTACTCCATTTGCTGCACAAATGGCTTCAGAAGCTGCTGCTAAATCAGCTCAGGAACACGGTTTGAAAACTGTTGAAGTTACTGTAAAAGGCCCAGGTTCAGGTCGTGAATCAGCTATTCGTGCTCTTGCTGCAGCTGGTCTTGAAGTGACTGCCATTCGCGATGTTACTCCTGTACCACATAATGGTGCTCGTCCTCCAAAACGTCGTCGTGTGTAATCATTAACTATACAGTACACAGATTCGTTTCGAGGGGTAAATAAATGATTGAGTTTGAAAAACCAATAATAACAAAAATTGATGAAAATAAAGATTACGGTAAGTTTGTCATCGAACCACTTGAACGTGGATACGGAACAACCTTAGGTAACTCTCTTCGTCGTGTACTTTTATCATCTCTTCCAGGTGCTGCTGTTACCTCGATTAAGATTGATGGAGTACTTCACGAGTTTGATACTGTACCTGGAGTACGTGAAGATGTAATGCAAATTATTCTTAACGTCAAAGGACTTGCTGTAAAATCTTACGTCGAAGACGAAAAAATTATTGAGCTTGATGTCCAAGGACCCGCTGAAGTTACTGCTGGGGATATCCTAACTGATAGCGATATTGAGATTGTTAACTCAGATCATTATCTGTTTACAATCGCTGAAGGTGCTTCTTTTAAAGCTAGCATGACAGTGGCGACCAATCGTGGTTATGTTGCTGCAGAAGGCAATAAAAAGGATGATGCACCCGTAGGCACATTGGCTGTAGACTCTATCTACACTCCAGTGAAAAAAGTTAATTATCAAGTTGAACCTGCCCGTGTAGGTAGCAATGATGGCTTTGATAAGTTAACTATTGAAATCATGACTAATGGCACAATCATTCCCGAGGATGCGCTAGGTCTTTCTGCTCGTGTTCTAATTGAACATTTAAATCTCTTTACAGATCTAACTGAAGTTGCTAAAGCTACTGATGTTATGAAAGAGACTGAAGCAGTTAACGATGAGAAAGTTCTCGATCGTACCATTGAGGAATTAGATTTGTCAGTTCGTTCTTACAACTGTTTGAAACGTGCAGGAATTAATACTGTTCACGATTTAACAGAAAAGACGGAACCTGAAATGATGAAAGTCCGCAACCTTGGTCGTAAGAGCCTTGAAGAAGTTAAGGTTAAACTTGCTGATTTAGGTTTGGGACTAAAAAACGATAAATAAAATAGGAGGATAACATGGCTTACCGTAAACTAGGACGCACTAGCTCACAACGTAAAGCAATGTTACGTGATTTGACTACAGATCTTTTGATCAATGAATCAATCGTAACGACTGAAGCTCGTGCTAAAGAAATCCGTAAAACCGTTGAAAAAATGATTACTCTTGGTAAACGTGGTGATTTGCATGCACGTCGTCAAGCAGCAGCATTTGTTCGTAACGAAATTGCATCAGAAAACTATGATGAAGCAAATGATAAATACACATCAACAACTGCTCTTCAAAAATTGTTCTCTGAGTTAGCACCTCGTTATGCAGAACGTAACGGTGGATACACTCGTATCCTTAAAACAGAACCACGTCGTGGTGATGCTGCCCCAATGGCAATTATTGAACTTGTTTAATTTTTATCAATTTTGTTGAGTGTTATGATGATGGAAGGTTAACTCCTTCTTAGTCTAGCTCTGGTCTACCACTGGGAGGAGATCCCAGTGGGAACACTCATCATAATATAATGGTAAAGGTAACGCTTGTTTACGAAAGACTTCTAATTCAAAAGTCTTCCGTAAGCAGGCGTTTTTTGAGGCTCTTTGTCAACTGTAGTGGGTTGACTTATAGCTAACACCGAGAGAGAATCAGATTGGTTCTCTCTTTTGTTGTGTTCAAAGCAAGATAAATCCGTTTTTTGAAGTTTTCAAAGGTAACCGCTCCATAACGAGGTATCTACCGAGATTGTCAGTTCTCCAGTATACTGTTAGTAGAAAACAGAATTGGAGGCTATTGTGATGTCAGAACCCATTGTTCCTTTGGAAACGCCCCAATCTCGTCGTTTTGATCAGAAAAACAAAAACGAGATGGTGCTGAAAATGCGTATTGGAAAAGTTGAACTAAGCTTGTTCCAATCTCTTCATCAAGAAACACTGAAAACTATTTTAGATAAGGTATTGCTCTATGGCGATCTATCTCAGTGATTTAGGAAAGGTCTATCTTGTCTGCGGGAAAACAGATATGAGACAAGGTATTGACTCGCTCGCTTATCTTGTTAAACGTCAATTTGAGTTAGATCCCTTCTCAGGTCAAGTCTTTCTCTTCTGTGGTGGACGCAAAGATCGCTTCAAGGCCCCCTATTGGGATGGTCAAGGATTTTGGCTACTCTATAAGCGTTTCGAGAATGGGAAACTGACCTGGCCGAGTAATGAAAACGAGGTCAAAGCCCTGACACCTGAACAAGTTGACTGGCTCATGAAGGGATTTTCGATAAGTCCTAGCATAAAACCTACAAACAGTCGTGATTTCTATTGAAATCATGGCTGTTTTTTCGGTATAATAAAGAAAACTGGAGGGTGAGACTATGGAAGAGTTATTAGAGATTATCAAGCAACAGGCTTCTACAATTGATAACCTAACCAATGAACTCGCTCTCCTTCGTGAACAGGTTGCCTATTTGACTCAGAAACTTTATGGCAAGTCTTCTGAGAAATCTATTCAAGTTAATGGTCAACTAAGTCTCTTTGACGAAGAACAGCTGCCTGAAGAAGACGATGACTTACCCAGGTCAGACTGAAACCATTACCTATAAGCGCCAAAAATCCAAAGGAAAACGTCAAGCCATTCTGAGCCAATTGAAGGCTGAAGAGGTTCATCATAGACTAGAAGAGGACTCTTGCCCTGATTGCCATGGTGGTCTAAAGGAAATTGGGGCTTGTGTTAAAAGACAGGAGTTGGTCTTTATTCCTGCGCAATTGAAGCGGATTGATCATGTCCAACATGCATACAAATGTCAGGCGTGTAGCCAGAAGAATGCCCAAGATAAGATTATCAAGGCTCCTTTTCCTAGGGCACCTCTGGCACATAGCTTTGGGTCAGCCTCCATCATCGCTCATACGATTCATCAGAAATTCAATCTCAAGGTACCGAACTACAGCCAAGAAGAGGATTGGAATAAACTTGGCTTGCCTATCACCCGGAAAGAAATCGCTAATTGGCACATCAAATCTAGTCATTATTATTTCGAGCCACTTTATGACCTTCTTCGTGAGAAGTTGTTGGAACAGCCCATTCTCCATGCGGATGAGACTTCCTACAAGGTCTTAGAAAGCGATAGCCAGCTGGACCTTTTTATCTGGCAAGCATGAAGAACAAGGGATTACCCTCTATCATCATGATAAGCGACGGAGTGGTTTGGTTGTGAAGGAATTTCTTGGAGACTACTCTGGTTACGTACATTGTGACATGTGGAGTGCTTATCGTCAGTTGAATCAGGTTGAATTAGTGGGTTGTTGGGTACATGTCAGAAGAAAGTTCTTCGAGGCGACCCCTAAGAAGGCAGACAAGACCTCTTTAGGAGCTAAGGGATTAAGGTATTGCGACCAGCTGTTTGCCTTGGAGAATGACTGGGTTGACCTCTCTACTGAAGAGCGTCTGCATAAACGCCAGATAGNGTTAGCTCCCTTGATGGATGAGTTCTTCGACTGGTGTCGTGAGCAGGCTGTTTTGTCTGGTTCAAAACTAGGTCGAGCCGTTGCCTACAGTCTCAAGTATGAAAACACTTTAAAAACGGTCTTACAAGATGGTCATTCGTTTTTTTCTAATAATTTAGCAGAAAGAGCAATCAAATCCTTGGTTAT
>NZ_KB904597.1 GCF_000380145.1 Streptococcus thoraltensis DSM 12221
TCAACCAAGCCACATACGATTGCCTCTATACATCGCCTCATCAGGACAATGTATTACCTCATAACGCATAACAAACTTTACGATTATGCTTCGACCCAAAATCATTAAAGTCGTTGATGCTATATCATTGTAACACCTTATTCAAAAAATAACAAAATAAGGTGTTGTTTTCGTGTACACTTTTTGACGCTAATTAGAGCAGAAAAATAAGACAATAGCTAAATCCAAGCTATTGTCTTAAAAAATTTTTCGATTAAAAGCTTGATAAGCTTGACAAATGGTAGAAAAAAGGAATGTTTTTAAAAGAACCACCTTATAACAACAGTATAGTACACTTTTTATACTGTCCATCATAAGTGGTTCTTTTCAGTTTTGCCATTCCTTTTATCTATTATAATCCAAGGCGTTCGAAGATTTCGTCTACACGTTTTGTATAGTATACAGGGTTGAAGAGTTCATCGATTTCGTCTTGGCTGAGGTGAGATGTAATTTTCTCATCTGATTCTAACAATGGTTTGAAGTCAACTTGGTTGTCCCATGAATGAGCTGTTTTTGGTTGTACCAAGTCATAAGCTTCTTCGCGCGTCATCCCTTTTTCAATCAATTTGAGCATGACACGTTGACTGTAAATGAGACCAAATGTTGAATTCATGTTACGGAGCATATTGTCTGGGAAAACAGTCAAGTTTTTGACAATATTGCCAAAACGATTAAGCATGTAATTAATGAGGATGGTTGTGTCTGGTGTGATGATACGCTCTGCTGACGAATGAGAGATATCACGTTCGTGCCAGAGGGCAACATTCTCATATGCCGTCACCATGTGCCCGCGGACGACACGAGCCAACCCAGTCATGTTTTCAGACCCAATCGGGTTACGTTTGTGAGGCATTGCTGAGCTACCTTTTTGGCCTTTGGCGAAGAATTCCTCCACCTCACGCTGCTCAGACTTCTGAAGCCCACGAATCTCAGTCGCCATGCGCTCGATAGAGGTGGCGATGCTAGCTAGCACCGCAAAGTACTCGGCATGGAGGTCACGAGGAAGAACCTGAGTTGAAATCTCTTGTGGACGGATACCTAGCTTATCGCAGACATACTCCTCGACAAATGGAGGGATGTTAGCAAAGTTACCAACCGCACCCGAAATCTTACCAGCCTCAACGCCAGCTGCTGCACGCTCAAAACGCTCTTGATTTCGCTTCATTTCACTGTACCAAGTGGCTAATTTAAGACCAAAGGTCGTTGGCTCAGCATGAACCCCGTGCGTACGACCCATCATGATGGTCATCTTGTGCTCACGCGCCTTATCAGCTACGATGTTAGTAAAGTTTTCAAGGTCTTTACGGATAATGTCGTTGGCTTGTTTGTAAAGATAACCGTAAGCTGTATCCACAACGTCTGTTGAAGTCAAACCATAGTGAACCCACTTACGCTCTTCGCCAAGTGTTTCAGACACGGCACGCGTGAAAGCCACCACATCATGGCGTGTTTCTTGCTCGATTTCAAGAATACGGTCGATGTCAAAATCCGCATTCTCACGAATTTTCGCCACATCTTCTTTAGGGATTTCCCCCAACTCAGCCCATGCCTCATCAGCGAGGATTTCCACCTCCAACCAAGCACGGTATTTATTTTCTTCACTCCAAATATTCGCCATCTCCGGGCGAGAGTAACGTTCTAGCATTATTTATGATACAGAGGGCGTTAGAAAAGCGAGAAAAAAATAGGAAACTGATGCTGTGCGCTTGCACACAAGAAAGTTTATCTTTTTTCCAACGCTTTTAGCCCGAGTTCAAATACTCGGAAACACCCTCACTCCTTTCTTTTTTCTTATTTTTTAGGAAAAGCAAACTGACATCTAAGCCACATTTATCTTTTTTGCCTAGTCCGTACTCAGTTTAACGAATACGAATCCCAATGTTTATTTCCTTTTATCTATAATCAAATGAATTAACTTTCAGACAAGGAACTGAGATGAAAACAGTACTTGAGTACGGCAAATCGAAAGTGACGATGTATTAAAGTTAATTCAAAAGACTATAAAATTGGTTTCCACTTTGTGTTTAGGAAAAGAAAGCCTTATTTTTTCCAAACTTTCTGCCTAAGTTTATTTGGTAAATGTGTCCCCCATGGTTCTATTTCAAATCATAACCCCAAGAATCTCCATCCTCATAATAAAAAATGCACCAAGATTATCTTCTGAAGCATCTCTTCCATATCAAGTGACAAATTCAAGTTTGGAAGGTTCACTAAATCCTCCCACCGAACTTCTCCCTTATCGGAAGAAATCGGTTCTCTACGAATTGACTCGTTTTGTAAAAATAAACAACGTCGCTTGCCATCTTCATACTAATCTTTGATACTACAGAGTTGCGGAGAAAAAATCGTCAAACCAGTTTCTTCTTTCACCTCACGAATAGCCGAATCTGTGAATGATTCACTAGTCTCCACTTGTCCACCTGAAAATGTAGTCTCCGGCTAATCTTGTTTTTTTCTATCAATCACAAGAACTTCATTGCCTCTATAAGCCATACACATATTAGTAAAGTGAACTTTTTAAACCATTAGAACTCCTTCTCATTCTCCAAACTCTTCTTTCCCAATGGCAACAGATGGATAATGGGGTAACTTTCCTAAATCCGTATCAAGTGGCAAATCGTAGATAGCTAAGTAATCATCTGGAAACTGTTTTCCTAGCTCTGCCATTTTATTAGAAATAGAAGCTTCGTCCACTGAAGCATAGAGTACTTCAACAACACCAAGTTGACCATTTTCAATAAAAGCGTGAACGATGATTTTAATCATAACATCTCCTAAAATTCCTCAACCTCATCAGGCTTTTCACTAAACAAAGTCACATGTCCCATTTTGCGGTTATGCTTAGCTTCTAGTTTACCATAAAGGTGGAGGTGGGCGCTAGGGTTATTTTGGACGTAGGCTTGAGCTGCTTTCACATGTTGCCCAAGGACATTGAGCATGACAGCTGGGGCGTGCTGGTAAATTTCTGGCAACGGTTGCCCCAAAATTCCCAAGATATGAGTGTCAAACTGCGAGAAGTTGCAGGCTTCGATAGAGTAATGACCTGAGTTGTGGGGGCGAGGCGCAATTTCATTGACGATGATGTCATCCGCCGTTACGAACATTTCCACACAGAGGGTTCCTGATAAATCCAAGCGCTTAGCGATTTGTAATGCCATTAATTTAGCCTTTTTCGCCAGATGATCCGAGATACGAGCAGGTGCAATAGTTTTTGAGAGAATGTTGTTATGGTGGATGTTTTCTTGGACTGGAAATACCGTGAAATCAGCTCCATTGCCCGACACAAGCACTGAAATTTCCAAGTCAAATGTGACGAATTCCTCCAAAACACAGACCGTTAAGTCCGCCAATTTACGCGCTTTAACAAGATCAGTTTGAGAGGAAATAACTACTTGTCCATGACCGTCGTAACCACCTGTTGCTGTCTTAAGAACCTGCTTTTTGCTCAAATCAATCTTGTCCAAATCAGCGCTTGACGTCACAACTTTATAAGGTGCTACGGCTACGCCAGCTTTTTGAGATAGGAAGTCCTTCTCAGTGATACGATTCTGAGAAATACGCAGAAGGTCAGTCCCTTGAGGCAGTTGGGTACCCGCCACAACCGTATCAAGACCATCTGCATCCACGTTTTCAAACTCATAAGTGAGGACATCGCAACGTTCTGCCAACTCACGCAAGGCGTCAACGTCATCATAGGCTGCCACAATCACTTCCGACACACGTGAAGCTGGGCAGTCCACCGACGGATCTAGCGTAATCACCTTGTGACCCATGTAAATGGCTGAAATAGCCATCATCTGACCAAGCTGACCGCCACCGATAATCCCGATTGTCTTAGTTGAGTTCATCTGTCATCGCCTCCGCAATTTTTCCTTGTTCCTCTTGGAAATGGCTGAGCTGTTCAGCGATTTTAGCATCTTCAATAGAAAGAATGCGCAGGGCAGTCAAGGCTGCGTTAGTTGCCCCTGCTTCCCCGATAGCCATGGTCGCTACAGGCACACCACCCGGCATCTGCACAATGGAATACAGGGAATCAAGTCCTGAAAGAGCACGCGATTTGACAGGCACGCCAATGACTGGAAGCGTTGTTTTTGCAGCTACCATACCCGGTAAATGGGCTGCGCCACCTGCTCCTGCAATAATGATTTTGATGCCACGGTTACGAGCTTCTTCAGCATGTTTGAACATGAGGTCAGGTGTGCGATGGGCTGAGACTACTTTTTTCTCGTATGGAACTTGGAAATTATCCAAGATGTCTGCAGCTTTTTGCATGGTTGCCCAGTCGGAGCTGGAGCCCATGATGATAGAAATGATAGGTGTTTCCATAATAATTCCTTTTTATTTTGATACTTGTCTTAAGTGATAGGGACGGCAACCAACCTGCGGTTCCATTCCTAAATTTTGAGCCTAAGTTCTCAACATTTCCGAGACAAGGCCCATTTGGAATATTTTTCTCCAACCTTTCTTCTTTGTAGCCAAAGATAAATAACTCCCAAAACATTGAAACAACTGTGCTTCTAAAAGTTTAATTATTATCCGTCTCCCTACAAGACTTCCCAAATTATCACATTTTCAAGGGTTTTCTATGTTCTGAATCAAAGATTATTTGTCTTTTTGTCACAGCGAAAAATATCGGAGAGGGCGACTTCGTCGCCTCTTACCAACGGTGTTACTTTATCGCTTTACTACCAATGTCATTTCGATAGAATAGTCCATCTGTTTTTTGGGTCGCCAGTTGTTTGTAGATTTTTTCCTGCGCAGCTTGGACGGTATCTGCTGTGGTGACAAGCATATAGACACGTCCACCGTTAGATAGCAGAGCCCTGCCATTTTCCGCAAAACGCGCACCTGCATAATAGGTAATAACATCGCCATCAGTCTTAGTTGGCAATTCAACCCCCTTCTCGTACGCGAGGGGATAACCATCTGAGGCTACAACCACACCGAGAGTCACACCGTCTTCCACCCATGTAATCTCAGGTGTTTTGTCATCCAAAATATCCGTGACGTTCTGCGCAAAATCAGATGTCAAACGTGGCAGGATAGTCTGTGTCTCGGGGTCACCAAAGCGAGAATTGAACTCGATGACCTTTGGACCGTCAGCCGTCAAAATGAGACCAACATAAAGAACCCCCAAGTAAGGACGACCTTCTGCTACCATCCCTGAAAGAATCGGCTTAATAATGGTTTCAACCGCCTGATCAATGACCGCTTGTTCTAAGTGGGGTACCGGTGAATAGGCTCCCATCCCACCTGTATTTGGTCCCTTGTCTCCATCATAAGCCCGCTTGTGGTCTTGAGCCGCTGGCATAAGGTAAAACTGCTCACCATTGACAAAAGCAAAAAGCGAGAACTCTTCTCCAGCCAAATAGTCCTCGATGACCACACGTGCACCTGAGTCGCCGAACTTGTTATCCAAAAGCATGTCACGCGCTGCCTCAACCGCCTGCTCGACCGTATCTGCTACAGCCACGCCCTTGCCTAGCGCTAGGCCATCCGCCTTAACGACGATTGGGGCTCCTTGAACTTTGATGTAAGCCTTGGCTTTTTCGAAGTCAGAAAAAGTGCTGTACTTCGCCGTTGGCACGCCGTATTTAGCCATGATCGTTTTGGCAAAATCCTTGGACCATTCTAATTCTGAGGCTTGACGAGAGGGACCAAAAACCTTGAGACCTGCTGCATTGAAGTCATCAACAATTCCAGCAGCCAGAGCGTCATCTGGTCCGATAAAAGTCCAAGCAATCTCATTTTCCTGAACAAAGGCAATCAATCTAGAATGTTCGGCAATTCCGATGTCAACCAAATCCAAACCATCCAAGACCATGCCATCATTACCAGGAGCTACAAAAACCTGATCAACCTGTGGAGATTCTAATAACTTCTTAGCAATTGCATGCTCACGTCCACCCGAACCAACAACTAACAGTTTCATAATATCTAATCCCAAGTCTAACAAGAAAGGTACTAATTAAAACGAATTCCCTTTGCGCACATATCAAAAGAGCATGTCGCTTTTTAAACTTTCTCATTAGATTCCATTTCTTTTAAAATAACGAATTATATTTAATATAATAACACATTTGTTCGTTATTTTTAGGTTAAATATGTTTTTTTACCAAAAAAACATAAAAATATTCGCTTATTTGAGAATTCGACAGACATGAGATATTACCACTTTATTTCTCATAGCCTAATGTAGCTAAAAAATTACAAATCACTCAATGTTCTAACTAACCAGACACGACTAAATCTCTTCATTTTATAATAAGGTTAAAGTTTCTTACTCCCAACGTGTCAACCAAACCAGCTTTAAACTCTCAAAAGCTAGATGATTTGCTGCAAGCTAAGCAAAAAAGCATTTCTGATTGTTGTTTTATTAATATAAAGTCATATGGCTTAACAAGTCTCCTTCTTTAAAAGAAAGGTAGCCATAACAACTCTTTGTTTTTCCGTGATTTCACTCAATCTACTAGCAAGTATTAACTTAATAGAAAATGAAAGGATGTTTTTAGCCACCCTTAGGTTATCTGCACAAAAAGAAAGCACTGGTCATCTGACCGGTGCTTTCTAGGAGATTATGAAAAAGTTATTTAGGAATAGTCATATTATAACCAAGCTTGCTTAAACTTTTCTAAAATTAGTTTAAACCCATCTCTTTTTAAGTTTTAATGCCTAGCCATTAAAGGATACGTGCACATGGTCGTAATGATTTGCCGTCACACCACCACGATCTGGCATCGGATTCCAAGTGTTGGCTGGTCCATAAATGCTGTTGTATGGTGAGTAAAAACGCTGTTTCCAGATGATATATGAAATACCATGACTCGACATACTGTTAATCGCGTCCTGTGCCACTTGATCTCCCAAAGCTGAGCTTTCAGGCACCATAAAGTCTACTGCCAACCCTTTGCCATGATCGTCATTTGAACCTGCGCGGTAAAGACTAAATGACGTGATGCCATACTTAGCTGCTACTTCTTCCTTGTAGGCCGCTACTTGAGGTTGAAGCCCTGCATTAGCAGGATTTGATGTGGCTTGAGCAAAACTTGTCGCCGTTTGACCTGCCGTCTCAGTAACTGGCAAGGCTGCCACGGTTGAGGCTTCTGATGCCGATTGGCTAGCCGTCGCCGAAACCACTTGTGAGACCGCTTCGTTTACAGTCGTCATAGATTCAGATGTCGCTGCACTCGCCGAAGTTTCTTCCAAAACTTGAGAAGAGGCTTCTTCTACGGTTGGCAATTCTACCGATTCTGAGGTGGCTTGAATTGATGTTGACATCTCTGAACTTGCTTCTGTGATGACTTCTGATGTCATAGCAGCGCTATCTTGCGCACTTTCCGATAGAAGTTGATCTGCCTCTGATACCTCTGATATTTCAGAACTTGCTTCAAGAGAAGCTGGCGCATCTGTATCAGTGTATTCAGAACTCACACTACTATTTTCAGAAACAGCTTTTAAAATAGCTTCTTCAGGGGTAGTGTCCGCATACTCTGAACTTGCTTCTAAAGAAGGAGACTGGTCACTTATTTCATTTGCAGGAGCTGTCAAATCACCTACCTGAACCGCCTGATCATCAACAACAACTTCATTTTTAACCAAGTCAGCAGAAGCTACCATGCCTTCTTGCCCCTCATGCACAGCAGGTGTTTGGATTTGAACAGATGTTACGTCATTGTTTTCATTAACAGTTGTTGTCAAAACCGTCTCTGGAAAAATCAAATCAATATTGGCAATGTTATTGATATTAGCCAGAACATTCATATCAATCCCCATGGCTTCTGAGATAGTACTCAAAGTATCACCATATTGAACCGTATAAGTTGACCTTTCGTCCGCATTGACAATATCTGATTTGATCTGCTCAACACTTCGAGGCGTCCAAGGCATTTCTTCAGCATGTACAGCTAATCCTGAAGCTAAAGATAGGGTTACAGTTGACGCTAAAAGCATTTTCTTTGTGATGTTCATTTTATTACTACCTATTTCTTTTTTAATAACTTTATACATCTTAGCACAAATTCAAAAAATAAAAAGTGCTTAGCAAGGTCTTTAAAGAAACTGTTGCTCTTCTGTAATATTAGACTTGTTTGTCATAATAAATGAATTTTCCTGTCATTTTCTGACCTTTTTTCAGAAAAATGGTTACTTCTTGATTTATTTGCCGAATAAATAAGCAGGAGGATATTGAATGACATTAAAATCTAAGTTTACAACCGCAAGTGCCCTTGCTCTAATCTTGACTGGAACTGCGCTATCGACTGGACAATCTGTCGCTCAAGCTGCTGTTTTAGGGGATAACTACCCTAGCCAATGGAAGACTGGTTGGGGAGCTGATAGTTGGGGAATGTATAAGAGGCAGTGCACTTCTTTTGTAGCTTTTCGATTGAGTTCAGCTAACGGATTTACCCTACCAGGTGGTTACGGAAATGCTATCAGCTGGGGTGGTGTTGCCAGATCACAAGGTTACCGTGTGGACATGAATCCTGCAGTGGGTTCTGTTGCCTGGTTTGGCAATGGTGTTAACGGAGCAGGAGGTTACGGTCATGTTGCCTGGGTTGCTGACGTTAAAGGAGATACTGTCACCATTGAAGAGTATAACTACGATTATGGTCAAGGTCCTGAAAAATACTGGAAACGCAGTTTCCATAAAAGTAATGTTTCTGGCTATATCCATTTTAAAGACTTGGGACCTGCCTCAGTCGCAAAACCAACGACGTCTCCTGTCGGAACAAGCAATTCAACGGCATCGAGTGGAACACACCATTTCACCAGCCGTGCTTCTATCAAGGCTGAGCCAAAGATGGCAAGTCCAGAATTAGCTCATTATGAAAAGGGACAAGCCGTCATCTATGACAAAACTTTAGAAGCTGATGGCTACAAATGGATTAGCTACATTGCAGGGAGCGGCATGAGACGTTATATCCCAATCAGTCCACTCCAAAAAGCACAGACTGATGCTTCAACAGCTCCAGAAACAACTACTCCAAAAGCTGATTCAAAACCTATAGCTTCAAGTGGAACTTACCAATTTACCAGTCGTTCGTCCATTAAGAATGAACCAAAACAAGCCGCAGCTGAAATCGCCGTTTACGACAAAGGACAGTCCGTTCACTACGACAAGACCGTAGAAGCTGATGGTTATAAGTGGATTAGCTATATCAGTAGTAGCGGGGTTAGACGTTACATTGCTGTCGAAAAGTTAGCTACCAAAGCAAGTTCGTCTCAAACAAGTAAGACAAAGACACAAACCTCCGCTAGTTCAACCACTATTGCCGTCGGAGATACCATCAGTTTTGTAGGTACCTTCAAGGTAACTGCTAACATCAGTGGTAGCTCTCTTACTTCAAGTTCAGATTTAGCTGGTGGTAGACCATCTGCACTCAACTACTTCGATCCTACTCCAGTTATTGAAACGGATAAGTCTGGCAAAAAATCTGGAGATCAAATCTTGTATCCTGGCGAATATTTCAGCATTCCTGGAAAATACAAAGTTTTAAAAGTTGATAAAGCAAGCAATGGTATTTGCGTCAAAATCGGAAGCCGAGATACTTGGGTAACCATGTCTAAAGTAAGAAAACAATAGCCAACTGACTACTTTGAGCCTTTCAGCTCCCTCATAACTCATACTCATTTCTAACTACAGCTGAAAACTCATAAGAACCCCTTCTATCCTAGGATAGAAGGGGTTTAACATTTTATACTATAAAAAAGCCCGGTTAGACCGAGCTATTAGGAGATTATGAAAAAGAAATGCTCGCATTGATTAGCAGGAGCTAACTAATGCGACATATTATTTAGGAGTGACTATAGTATAATCTCTCTAGCTTAATCACAACTTAAACTTTTCTTTCGCAAACCTTAAATTTTAAATATCAATGACGGAAGTGCCTTATACCTGTGAAGACCATAGCAATGCCACGTTCATTAGCCGCATCAATTGATTCTTGATCCCGCACAGAGCCACCCGGTTGGATAACGGCCTTAATACCTGCTTCAGCAATCTCTTCGATACTATCTGCAAATGGGAAAAAGGCATCTGAAGCTAATACTGCACCATCTAAACGATTTTTAACCTGCTCAAGAGCAATTCTAACGGAAGCTACTCGATTGGTTTGACCAGCGCCGACACCAAGTGTCATGCGGTCATTGGCAATTAAGATACCGTTTGATTTGACATATTTGATGGCTTTCCAAGCGAATTCCAAAGCTCTTGCTTCTTGCTCAGATGGTTGACGGTCAGTCACTACTTGCCAATCAGCTGGTTTTTCTTTAACGACGTCTTGATTTTGCAACAAAAGACCACCAACAACCCCCGTGTATTCGGCTTCGATTTCACTCTCATCCTGCGCAGCAAATGGCAATTCTAAGATACGGAGATTTTTCTTTTTATTGGTTAAAATAGCTAGCGCTTTTTCTGAATAAGACGGTGCGATGATGATTTCGAGGAAAATATTATGCATCTTCTCAGCTGTCGCAGCATCCACTTCACGATTAAGAACGACAATGCCTCCGAAAATCGAAACAGAATCAGCCTCATAAGCGTAATCCCATGCTGTTTCAATATCATCAGCCTGACCGATACCGCAAGGGTTCATATGCTTGAGAGCAACAACTGTTGGACGATCTTTGAAATCACGAATGATACGAATAGCCGCATCGGCATCACGAATGTTGTTAAAGGATAATTCCTTACCACCTAGCTGTTTGGCTGACGCGATAGAATAAGCCGTCGGAATGGCTTTTTGGTAGAAATCAGCATCCTGTTGTGGATTTTCACCATAGCGCATCGGCTGTTTGAGGTCGAAAGTCAGCGTTAATTTCTCAGGTTTTTCTTCGCCAACTTGTGCCGTAAAGTATTCTGCAATGAGAGCATCGTAGGCTGCCGTATGACGAAAAACTTTAGCTGCTAAGCCTTGACGAGTCTCATAAGATGTATCCCCAGCTTCTTTCAATTCTCCCAAAACAGGTGCATAATCAGCTGGATCCACCAAAACAGTGACACTAGCATGATTCTTAGCTGCCGAACGCAACATTGAAGGACCACCAATATCAATGTTTTCAACTGCTAAGTCATAAGTCACATCTGAACGACAAATAGTCTCTTTGAAAGGGTAAAGATTGACAACTACCATATCGATAAGTTCAATATGATTGTCTTTTGCCGCCTTAAGATGACTGTTCAAGTCACGACGAGCTAGTAACCCACCATGGATATTGGGGTGAAGGGTCTTGACACGGCCATCCATCATCTCTGGAAAACCAGTTATATCATCAATGGCAATGGTAGCAATCCCAGCCGCATCAAGAGTTGCCTTAGTCCCACCAGTTGAGATAATATCCCACCCCAGTGCTTTAAGTTCTTGGGCAAATTCCACAATACCTGCTTTATCTGAAACTGAAATAAGTGCTCGTTTCGTCATTATTAAAATACCATGTCCGACAAGAAGGCGACTGAACCATCAAAAATACGATAGTTCAAAACATCTAGTAGATTTTCTCAAGCATTCAAAGTCACTTGAAAGTGTCCATGAACTCTTTTTTAACCTTCTGAACGGGGTCAATTCCTTTCATTCTACTTTATAGTTACTATAGTATTTTCACTAAAGGTGATAAATTGCTGTTTTTAAGCGCCAAATCATCAAAATGATGATTTACCAATCAATTTCATAGGCTGAATACTCATATGATAATTGATAGCCAAGTTGCTCAGCTAGGCTAAGCGATGCTTTAGTATGCGCATCCCAGCTAGGATATAATTGCTTATCTAAACAAGCTAAAATTAATTGAGCAGCAACTACCCTAGCAAGCCCTCTTCGTCGATAATCTGGATGGGTGTCAATCTCAATTTCAATACCATCTTGATAACTAGAATAAGAAGAAGCCCCCGCAACCAACTTATCCTGATGGAAAATGGCATAGCCCAAGCCGTCTTTAGCATAATGGTCGTAATCCTTATAATTAGCCACTAAATCCTCTGACCATGCTTCCTTTAAACAGTCATGATAGCCTTTTTCATCAATTTGACAAAGACTAAATGAATTTGATAACTGTTCAACAAACCTTTGCAACATTTCAATATCAAAAAGAGTATCCTTTTTAGTTGCATACCTTGTAAAGACACGCACTCGATCTCCATAAGTGGATTCGATTAAAGAAGCCCAATCCTGACCCTGTGGAACGAAAATAATATCTTCATATCGACAACTTTCTATAAAATCAAGGTAAGGCCGCCCTGCTAAAAAAGCAAACGAAGCCTCACGTCCTAACTTTGCCATAGCTGACTGCGGGTTTAGCAAATCATCTACAAAAATCTCTCCCATCACACCTTGCAGACAGGACAAAATCATCGTTTCTGGCCAATTATCAAAAAAGGAGTAAACAAGCTTAGTATTATCTAATTTTTTCATAATGTTATTGTAGCAAATAAACAAGAATAGTGGCTATTTTAGCCCCAAATCACGCAACACTTCAGGATAAAGACAATATTCATACTCATGAATCCTTGCTTCAAAGGTCTCTATAGTATCATTATCAAGTCTCGGCACGCGCACCTGCTTGATGATTTTCCCAGTATCAACACCAGAATCAACCCAATGGATGGTCACGCCAGATTCCTTAACGCCAGCATTCCAAGCATCCTCGATACCGTGAGCTCCTGGAAATTCTGGTAAGTAGGATGGATGAATATTGATAATTCGTCCTTCATAAGCTGATAAGAGGGTTGGACCAACTATTTTCATATAGCCTGCTAAGCAAACCAAGTCAATGTCATGTTGATTCAGCAATTCTACGATAGCCTGCTCATAGGCAGCCTTGCTAACAAACTCTTTAAGTTCAAAAGCATAGTTTTTAACTCCAAGCTTTTGAGAACGCTCAAGAACGTAAGCATTCCGATGATCCGAAAAGACGAATTCCACCGGAAAGTCCTCTGCAATAACTTGAAAATTGGACCCTGAGCCAGAAGCAAGAATAGCAATCTTCCTAATCATTATTTCACCACTACTCTGGCGTTAGCTTTTTTCACGATACGACCTAGCTCATAGACCTTTTCGTCAACCAAGCCTTTGACCTTGTCAACATTTTCAGCTTTGACAGCCATCATGAGACCAATACCCATATTGAAGATTTCAAACATTTCTTCGTGCTTGATGCCACCATATTTTTCCAATGTTTTAAAAATAGGCAATACTGGAAGATTGCTTTCATCAATCTCAGCAGCCAAATCATCCGCAAACATACGAGGCACATTTTCGACAAAACCACCACCAGTGATATGGGCAATTCCGTTAAGCAGATTTTCTTTAACCAAAGGTAGGACTTGTTTAACATAAATACGTGTTGGTTCCAGTAAGACTTCTTTGAGTTTTTTGCCTTCTAATTCTGGTAATTCTTCCTCACCAGTATAATCTGCAAAGACACGGCGCACCAATGAATAGCCATTAGAATGAATACCGCTTGACGCAAGCCCTAAAAGCACATCCCCCTCAGCAACTTTTGACCCATCTAAAATTTGAGATTTCTCCGCAATACCTACCGCAAATCCAGCCAAATCGTAATCGTCTTCACCATACATACCAGGCATTTCAGCTGTTTCGCCGCCAATAAGAGCAGCTCCAGATTGAAGGCACCCCTCTGCCACGCCAGCAACAACTTGTTCCAACTTAGCAGGCTCATTTTTCCCTGTAGCGATGTAGTCAAGGAAGTAAAGTGGCTCCGCCCCTGCTGCAATGATGTCATTGACACACATGGCAACACAGTCCTGACCAATAGTATCATGCTTATCATACTTAATAGCCAGCATGAGCTTGGTCCCTACACCGTCTGTTCCTGAGATTAGGACTGGTTCTTTGACTTGCGTTTGGCTTAAATCAAACATGCCGCCAAAACCACCGAGTGTCCCGATAACTCCTGCACGTTCTGTTCTAGCAACGTGCTTTTTGATGCGCTCAACTACTTCATAACCAGCTTCAACATCTACACCGGATTTTGCATATGCATTTTTAGACATACTACACTTCCTTCTCTTATTTCTTATTCATTACAGTCTTTTGAATTAACTTTGATACACGGTCACTTTCGACTTATCGTGCTAAAGGACTGTCCGCGTCTTTTCGGTTCCTTGTCTGAAAGTCAATTCATTTGACCATAATACACCTTTTAAAGATTTCGACGTATTGCCTACAAGCTATATTCTTTAAGGAAATACTAGTCAGAACCCTAGCTTTAATCAACTAGGACAAAGTATCTGACAACAATGCTTAACTGTTAGTCGGCAGTGAAATCTGCTGCCTAAGCATTTCTATTGTCTGTCATCTTTTGATTGACAACACCTGTCAACCTTGTCAAGTTAGTTGTCAACTTTCTGACAAGCCATTACTTGACTTTCTCAATATAAAAACTTGTCTCTTCTTCCAAACTGCGCAAATATTCTTCTTCATAATCGTAAAGTGGTGTCGGATAATTGCCATCAAAATAAGCCACACAGAGACCACCATTTGGTGCATCTGTATCCAATCCGATAGACTCAATCATGCCATCGAGTGACAGGTAGCTCAAACTATCGGCACCGATAATCTCACAAACTTCATCCACCGAATGATTGGCTGAAATCAGCTCACGACGAGTTTGGATATCAATCCCATAGAAACAGGGATACTTGAGTTCGGGGCTGCCAATAGCGACATGTACTTCTTTAGCACCAGCCTCGCGCAAGAGTTTGACAATACGACGAGAGGTTGTCCCGCGAACAATTGAATCATCAACCATGACCACTCGTTTATCTTTGACAACACCC
Organism: Streptococcus thoraltensis DSM 12221; assembly: GCF_000380145.1. GTDB lineage: Bacteria > Bacillota > Bacilli > Lactobacillales > Streptococcaceae > Streptococcus > Streptococcus thoraltensis. The sequence goes on from NZ_KB904597.1 coordinate 14,834, forward strand.
GAAACAGCGGATAACTTCATGCGAACACCCTGCTCACGCAATTCTTGTGTCGGTTGGATAAAAGTTCGTTGAGTGTATTGGTTTTTAACCAAACCCATCTCATTTGGTAAGCCGGATTCTTCCGCAAAGCCCATAGCAGCAGATAAGGAAGAGTTAGGGACCCCAACGACAATATCAGCTTCATGTTTGAATTCTTGTGCCAACTTTTTTCCCATATTTTTACGAGCCGTATGAACATTAACCCCACGAATAGTTGAGTCCGGTCGAGCAAAGTAGACATACTCCATAGAACAGATCGCCAGCTGAGTTTCATTGGTATAAGTGTCATATTGGATGCCTTGGTCGTCAATAACAATAACTTCACCAGGCTCCACATCACGAATCCACCTGGCGCCAACCACTTCAAAAGCACAGGTTTCTGAAGAAATCACCCAGGCACCATTTTGCATTTGACCGATAGATAAAGGACGAAAGGCATTTGGATCAAGCGCCGCAATCAACTTATCTTCTGTCAAAAGTAAGTAGGCAAAACCACCCTTGACAGTTGAAAGAGCTTCTTTTACCTTACCCATAAAGCTAGGATTATGGCTACGACGAATGAGGTGCATGAGAATTTCCGTATCCGAAGACGCATTGAAAATAGCCCCTTGCTTTTCCAATTCTTTACGAAGCGAGATAGCATTGGTCAAGTTTCCGTTGTGGCAAAGACCAAACTGTCCATCGTGGAAGTTGTATAAGAAAGGTTGGATATTGCGAATATCTGCTGAACCAGCCGTTGCATAGCGCACATGACCAATTGCTGCATTTCCTGTCAATCCTTCTAAATCTGCAGGATTTTTAAAGACTTCGGATAAGAGCCCTGTATCACGATATCCCTTTAAAGCACCCTTGTCATTTGAGACAATCCCTGCACCTTCTTGACCACGATGTTGCAGACTGTGAAGTCCAAAGTAGGTGATTTGAGAAGCCTGAGGGTGACCCCATATTCCAAAAACACCACATTCTTCATTGAGAGATTTTGTTTCATACATGTTAGTTACCTAATTATTTTCCAGTAAAATAGCGAACCGCTGCTGCAAAAAGACCTTGATCTTTGTTTCCTGGAATATTTTGGAAAAGCCCATCTTCAAAGCGTTCAGAGTGCCCCATCTTACCGATGATTTGACCGTTTTCACTTGTAATACCTTCAATAGCATGAAGAGAACCATTTGGATTGTACCTAGAATCCATGCTTGGTTTACCTTCAAAGTCCACATACTGACTCCAGATTTGACCATTGTCACGGAGCTTTGCAAATTCCTCATCCGACACAACAAACTTCCCTTCACCATGCGATACCGGAATAACATGGACATCACCAACTGATACATTAGCCAACCATGGTGAGTTAGTATTAGAAATGCGGGTTTCCACCATTTTAGCCACGTGTTGATTCGCGTCATTGTAAAAGAGTGTTGGGCTTGATGAGTGAGCACCCTCGAAGTTACCATAAGGGAGCAAACCAGATTTAACTAGAGCTTGAAAACCATTACAGATACCGATAATCAAGCCGCCTTTTGCAATAAAGTCGTCAATCGCTGAGCGAACTTTTTGATTGAGCAAGATATTAACGATAAATTTAGCAGAACCATCTGGTTCATCAGCTGCTGAAAAACCACCCGCAAAGAAGATTATCTGAGACTTGGCAATATTGTCAACCATAATATCAACAGACTGCCCAATAGCCTCTTCATCCAAAGTCATAAAGGGAACCAAATTAACTTTGGCACCAGCTTGTTTAAAAGCCTTAGCAGAATCATATTCTGAGTTAGTTCCAGGAAATACGGGGATGTAAACCAATGGTTGATCCACTGCTTCTTTAGCCTTAGTAATCGTTTTTGTGACAACTTCAGGCACAGCTTCCATTTTAGTTTCCTGTTCAAAGGCTGTTGGGTAAATGTCTTCTAGTTTACCTTCAAAGGCGTCTAGAAGTGCTTGAGCAGCCATCTTGACACCATTGACAGTAAGTGTAAAGTTACCGCTCGTTTGACCGATTTTAACTGCTTCAGCAATCTCATCTCTTGACGTAAAGATAAATCCACCAAGTTGAGCTGTCAAGCTGCTGTCAAGCTCCGCTATGCTCACAGAAGCCCCAACATGATTACCAAAAGTAGCAAGTGCCAAAGTTTCAACAAGACCACCATATTTGACAGCAGAAGCTGATGTAATGGCATACTTTTCTTGGATAGTAGCAAAAGTTTCAAAGTTAGATCTGATAAGATCAAAATCAATATCTTCGCTAAGCATTTGACCGTGAAGGTAGTAGATGTTTTCACCAGCAGCCTTAAACTCAGGTGAAAGAATCTTACGGCTGTCTGCGGTTGTTACTCCAAAAGCAACTAAGGTAGGGGGAACAGTCAATTCTTCAAAAGTTCCAGACATGGAATCCTTACCACCGATGGATGGCAAACCAAGTTGGACTTGTGCTTCCACCGAACCAAGCAAGGCTGCAACCGGTTGACCAAAACGCTCAGCCTGTTTGTCCATACGTTGGAAGTATTCTTGGTAAGAAAAACGAGCCTTAGACCAATTGGCACCAGCCGCAACAAGACGAGCTGTCGCTTCAATAACCGCATAGGCTGCGCCATGATAAGGTGACCATTCTGCTAAGTAAGGATGGTAGCCATGTGCCATAACAGAAGCCGTATGCGTAACACCATCTTGGACGGGAAGTTTTTGAACAGAAGCCTCAGTTGGCGTTAGCTGGTAACGACCACCAAGGGAATGATTGATTGTCGAGCGACCGACCGAAGAGTCGAAAATCGTCTGTAAACCTTTTTGTGAAGCATGGTTTAAGTCAGAAAGAACTGCAAGCATGTCTCTTTCAAGACTCTCAACCGATGTTTGACGGGATTCTGGCAGACTTACATCGCCATCGACAACCTTAGCATCAACTGCCACGCGCACACCATTAGTATCAAGGAAAGAACGCTCAATATTGACAATGGTTTGCCCATTCCAAGTCATGACAAGGTTAGCTTTTTCAGTAACCGTCGCTACCACGACCGCATTGATGTTCTCCTTGTTAGCTTCAGCAATGAAAGTATCAACATCTTCTGGACGAACGACGACAGCCATACGCTCTTGCGATTCTGAAATAGCAATTTCCGTTCCATTAAGCCCCTGGTATTTGAGAGGGATTTTGTCCAGATTGATTTCAAGACCATCAGCCAATTCACCGATTGCTACGCAAACACCGCCTGCACCGAAGTCATTGGATTTCTTGATGAGACGAGTAACCTCACCATTACGAAAAAGGCGCTGAATCTTACGCTCCTCGATAGCATTTCCTTTTTGTACTTCCGCACCAGCTGCCTCCACTGATTCTACCGTCTGAACTTTCGAAGAACCTGTTGCACCGCCGATACCATCTCGACCTGTTTTCCCACCGATTAGGATAACCACATCACCAGCTTTAGGTTTTTCACGAACCACATTTTCCTTAGGTGCAGCACCTACGACTGCACCAAGCTCCATGCGTTTTGCTACAAATCCAGGGTGGAAATATTCTTTGACATAAGTCGTCGCTAAACCAATTTGGTTCCCATAAGATGAGTAACCATGAGCTGCCGTTTTTGAAATAACTTGTTGTGGTAATTTACCAGCACGTGTTTGATCGACTGGCGTCGTAATATCACCTGCACCAGAAATACGCATGGCTTGGTAAACAAAAGAACGACCTGACAACGGGTCACGGATAGCGCCACCAATACAAGTAGCAGCTCCACCAAAAGGTTCAATTTCCGTTGGATGATTATGAGTTTCATTCTTAAACATAAGCAACCAAGGCTCTTTTCTCCCATCAACATCCACTTCAATTGCAACAGAACAGGCGTTGATTTCCTCCGAAACTTCCATGTCATCCAAGCGACCATTAGCCCGCTCATAGCGACCAAAAATAGTTGCCATATCCATTAGTGTTTGCGGTTTATCCGAACGTCCTAGCTCGTCACGCATAGCCACATATTTATCATAAGTAGCCTGCAATTGTTTTTGGAATTTTGACGCTGAAAAATCAATGTTCTTTAATTCTGTTTCAAAAGTCGTGTGACGGCAATGATCTGACCAGTAAGTATCCAAGACCTTCACTTCAGTCTCTGTTGGCACACGTCCAATAGATTTAAAATAATCTTGGATAAAAAGCAAATCATCCACTTCCATAGCCAACCCCTGCTCAGCTTTGTACTTAGCAAAATCCTCTACTTCATAAGTCTCAAAGAAATCAAGATTCGCGATGGTTTTATCAGATTCTGAGAAAAAATGCTGCTCAAGTCCAGTCTCAATCGTTTTAAAACGTGAATCAACTGGATTAAGCAAATAACTCTTAATAGCATCAAGTTCAGCGCTATCAATATCTTTATTAACCAAATAAAGTTGAGCCGTATTGACCGTCACCTTTGAAGAAGCTCCTAATAAAAGCAAGGCTTCCTGTGAACTCGCCGCGCGCTGGTCAAATTGACCTGGCAAACTTTCAATGGCAAAGAAAGAGTAATTAGCAAGATCAGCCACAAGAGCTGCCTCTGTCAAGACAAGGTCGGTCACCCGCTCAGAGAAAATGTGCTGTTCAGCCAACTCAAACAAATCCTCTTCCAACCCAAACACATCATAAACCTGCACCATACGCAAATCAGACAAGGTCTTCAATTGCAAATGATGAGTTAATTCTTTAGCTAAAGACTGTGACTTAACTCTAAAAGCTTCTTTTTTCTCAACAAAAATACGTTTATTCATTTTAATTTATTTTTCCCAAGTGTCTTCTTTACTATTTTCTTCTTAAATATCACCACTAGCAAACAACTTCCTAAGCTAGCTCTTTCAATTTGTCCAAAACTACCTGATAAGCAGCCGTCAAACTACCGAGATCACGTCTGAAAACATCCTTATCCATATGATTGCCATCCACATCCCACAAACGACAGTTATCTGGTGAAAATTCATCGGCTAGGATAATATTTCCTTGCGCATCCCTACCAAATTCCAACTTGAAATCAATCAACTGAAGACCAATTTTTGCAAACCATTCTTTCAAAAGTTTATTGATACGACGGGTTTCTTCTTTTAGATAGGCAATTTCTTCTTCTGAAGCAATATTTAAAAACTGCACGTGTTCATCATTGATGAAAGGATCGTTCAGTTCATCTTTTTTATAATAAAATTCAACAATAGGATTTTCCAAAGCTAGACCTTCACCGACACCGAAGCGTTTAGAAAAAGATCCAGCCGCCACATTACGTAGGACGACCTCCAAAGGAATAATATCAACCTTTTTATTTAATTGTTCATTGTCAGATATTTGTTTGATAAAATGCGTCTTAATTCCCTCAACATTTAATTTCTCAAAAATAAAAGACGAAATCTGATTATTAAGCATCCCCTTACCATCAATTGTCTCCTTACGAGCCCCATTGAGCATAGTTGCCTGGTCCTTATATACGGATATAATCACATTTTCGTCATCAGTAGCATAAATATCTTTGGCTTTTCCTGAATAAATCAGTTGATTTTTCATTATAACATTCGCCTTTCCTCTTACTTGCCTAAAGTATAACACATATATAAATAAATACCAAACATTTTTTAATTATTCGTCAAAATAAAACAAAAAACATCACAAAAGGCGAACGAAAATATATTTAACAACGCTTTTTAAACGGTTTCTATAAATCCAACCCTATCATTTCTGTAATGGATAATACCAGCTCAGGGGGGATGGAGCATTTCAGTACAAAAAAATCCCATACGATTTATATGCAAAATACCAAAACTCACATAAAAAAGACTCAATAGTCATCACTTTAAACATACAAAAAGAAAGAACCAAAATCTGATTCTTTCACGTGTTTAACCATCAATCACTCACCACATTAACAAGGATTTAAAAATCCACCAGCTCAAGCCAGTGGATGCTATTTTTATTTATCTACTTTCTTTTCCAGATAAGTCAACAAATCATTCATATTAACCATATGATCAACATCCTCATCTGGAATATCAATGCCAAACTCATCCTCCAGGGCAATCACAAATTCCATCAAATCAATAGAATCAACCCCCAAATCATCTCGTAAACTAGTTTCTGGCGTGACAGGTAAATCATCCTCTTGTCGCTTCTGACGAATAACTTTTACGACGGTTTCATAAATAGTTTCCTTAGTCATGATTTTCCTCCTTAGCAAAAGTTTCAACCAGTTGATTAACAACATCAGTTTCTAACATGGTTCTGATTTGTTTAATAGTATGGTAAATGGCATTCTCATTGCTAGATCCGTGAGCTTTAACCACAGGAGCTTTTAAACCAAACAAGACTGCGCCACCGGCTGATGAATAATCCATAGTATCTTTCAACTGATACAAACTATCTTTCAAGAATAAAGCACCAATCTTAGCCTTAAAACCACCTGATTTAATAGATGATTTAAGGCTACCCATAATATTGATAGCAGTTCCCTCAATTGCTTTAAGCACAGCATTTCCCGTGAAGCCATCTGTGACAACAACATCTGCTACACTATTCATCAAATCACGCGCTTCTACATTACCCACAAAATTAATTGAAGATTCGCGCGCAAGCAAGTCATAAGCTTCTTTATGAAGCGGATCTCCCTTAGTCGCTTCCGTACCATTATTTAAAAGGCCAACACGTGGTTTATCAATCCCACGCACATTCTTAGCATAAAACGAACCAAGGATAGCGTATTGTAGTAAATGATTCGGTGTATTTTCCGCATTAGCTCCTAAATCCAACATATCAAAACCTTTACCAACTGTTGTTGGTAGGGTTGACATAAGACCTGGACGATCGACACCCTTAATACGCCCGACTACAAATAAACCTGCCGCCAAGAGAGCTCCCGTATTTCCCGCTGAAAGAATGGCATCCGCCTGACCTTCCTTAACCGCCTTAGCTGCCAAGACCATTGAAGCATCTTTCTTACGACGAATAGCCTTAGCAGGCTCATCATCAGAATTAATTTTTTCACTCGTATGAACAACTGTAACACGCTCACTAGCGGTCAAATGCTCACGAATTTTTGCCTCATCACCGTAAAGTTGAATCTCAATATCTAAAAAATCTTGGATGGCACGATTAACACCTTCAATAATCGCCTTAGGAGCATGATCACCACCCATAGCATCAACTGCAATACGTTTCATGATTTTACCTCATTACTTCCTTTACTTTTGGAAAATAGCAGAGCTTTTACCCGAATGCCTTTTATTATAACATGTTTTCATTTGTTTTTCAGCCTCTACCACAATGCCCCACACCATCTACATAAAACAGACCTTGCCGAATCAAAGTACAGATGACAATTCCTTTTAGAGAGTCTAGTAAAAACTCTCAAAGATAATACTTATTTTAGGAAAATCTGAACATTGAAATGCAAAAAAACTCTTTTTCATACTAAAAATCGCTCAGGCGTTTGTCGAGACAAGGCTCTATTTCATGATGTCACCCCATTTGCTTAAGTCATCAATAAATTTCTTACTTTTCAAATGTAAACCTACGTAATCCTCATAAACAGCATCGACAAATTGCCTTAATTTCCCCTTCATATCATCCTTGAGTGAAATGCTTCTTAATTCATCAAAAGAGATAGATTGAAAACGATCTAGTAAAAAAGGAACATTGGGATCCAAATAAGAACGTTTATCATCCTTATCATAGTGATTAGGACAGAGAAGGCCCGAATACCGAAAGGAAAAATCGAAAGGCAAACCAACACGATGACAAAACGTACACTCATGAAAATTCAACTGAACACCAAAACGATCTAAAATTTGAATCTCAAAAATCAAGGTTAATACTTCATAATCCAAACCTTCATCCATTAAACTCAAGGTTTTCTCCAAAAAAGCAAATAGAGGGGCATCTACCTGATTATCTGGAATAGCTGCATCAGCTAGCGCCATAATATAGGTTGCGTAGGATAATTTAAACAAATCTTCATTAACAGACTTATAGGTCGTTACTTCTCGGAAATCATCAATATAAGACAAACCACTATCATTTAATTTCAGAAGAAAATCAGCCACTGTTAGTGGCTGAATGACTGCAGTTAACTTAGATTTTCCCGCATGTTTCACGAAAAACATCCGTTTCCCATCTGTTTCAGTAAAAATTTTAACCAACTTATCCGACTCACGAAAATCTCGATTATAGAGGACTATTCCTCTAGCATCTTTACTTATCATTTATTACCATAAATTCTTTCAAACGTTTCATTGCCTCTTGAATGACTTCCATACTTGCTGCGTAAGAAATTCGTAAGTAACCTTCACCATAAGGACCAAAAGCAACCCCTGGAATCAAAGCAACAGCTTTTTCATGAGCCAATTTTTTAAGGAAAACATAGGAGTCTTTACCAGCTTCACCAGGAATTTTTGCCCAAATATAGAAAGCTCCATCAGGACTAACCACATCAAAACCGAGTTCCGTCAAAGCTGCCACAATAACATCGCGACGTTTACGGTATTCATCACGCATTGGTAGAGCATCATCTTTCCCATTTGTCAAAGCCTCTAAAGCCGCATACTGCGTAATGGTTGTTGCCGCTGTTACCAAATACTGGTGACTTTTGATTAATTGGGCACACAATGACTTATTAGCAAAAATAAAACCCAAACGCCATCCAGTCATCGCATGAGATTTCGACAAACCATTAACAACAATTGTCTGTTCTGGAAGATATTCCCCAATTGAAACATGCCCTTCTTCAGTATATGTAATTTCTGAGTAAACCTCATCTGAAATAACATAAATAGGGTATTTCCGGATGACATCGGCTAAAGCCTTAATTTGCTCTCGCGTATAAACAACACCGGTTGGGTTTGCAGGAGAATTAAGAACAACAACCTTCAATTTATCACCCTGAGCAATGATAGCTTCTTCAAGAACCTCAGGCGTCAAAATAAAGTCCGTCTTAGACGTGTCTAGTTCAACAAACTCACCACCATACATCTGTGTGAGAGCTTCATAGATAGGAAAACCAGGCCCAGGGAATAACACAGTATCACCAGGCTCCAAAATAGCTGCAAGACTGGCTGAAATAGCCTCAGTAGCCCCAATCGTTGTTAAAATTTCTGATTCTGGATCATAAGTTAAATTATACTTTTCTTTAACAAAGTTAGCTGCAGCTTGACGAAGTTCTAAAAGACCAGCCATTCCTGTATAGTAACTCTTATTTTCATCAATAGCTCTCTTTGCAGCCTCTTTAACGTGTTGAGGAGTCGGGAAGTCAGGCTCACCCAAAGTCATTCGAAGCATCCCAGGAATACCTGAAATTGATTGGTCAAATTGACGGATCAAAGAAACCTCTAACTTATCTAAATTGTGATTATAACGTTGGGTAACATCCATAGCTAGACTCCTTTAGAATATAATACTAGTATTATACAAAAAATTCTGAAAGATTGCACAGAACTCTTAATCAAAAATATGTAGTCAAATGAATTAATACTCTTCGAAAATCAAAAGCAAACCTCGTTGACTTAACTTGATGAACACCTGCTCTATCGGCTATCTGTGTCGCCTAGTCTGCTTTTGATTTTCAGTGAGCATAACTTTCAGACAAGGGACAGAAAGACGCGGACAGTACTGAAGTAGGGCAAGCCGAAAGTGACGATGGATCAAAGTTAATTCAAAAGACTATATTACAAAAAGGGATCTCATAAAGAGAACCCTTCTAACCACAGTAAACTTATTTCTTAGGTGATAATTCAAATAGTGGAGATAAAGGACGTTTTTCATGAATACGAACAATAGCATCGCCAACCAATTCAGCAATTGAAATTTGGTCAATCTTATCAATCAAACGTTCTTCCGGGAGGTAAATCGTATCTAAAACAACAAGTTTCTCAATAGCTGATTTTTGAATATTATCCAAAGCTGGCCCAGAAAGAACAGGATGAGTACATGAAGCGTACACACAAGTTGCACCTGCTTCTGCTAAAGCATCTGCTGCATGACAAATTGTACCAGCCGTATCAATCATGTCATCAATCAAAATACATGTCTTGCCTTCAACGTTACCAATGATGTTCATCACTTCACTAGTATTCATTTTATCCACACTACGGCGTTTATCAATAATCGCAATAGGTGTATGCAAGAATTGTGCCAATTTACGAGCACGTGTCACACCACCGTGGTCAGGACTGACCACAACAACATCATCGCCGACTAGACCATGACGGTCAAAATAATCCGCAATAAGTGGTGCCCCCATAAGGTGATCTACAGGAATATCAAAGAACCCTTGAATTTGTGCTGCATGAAGATCGACAGTCAAGAGACGATCAACTCCAGCAACCTCTAACATGTCTGCTACTAATTTTGATGTAATAGGCTCACGAGAGCGTGCTTTACGGTCCTGACGTGCATAACCATAGTAAGGCATCACAACATTAATTGTTTCCGCACTCGCACGTTTCAAAGCATCTACCATAATCAAGATTTCCATCAAGTTATCATTGACCGGTGAGCTCGTTGATTGCAAAATAAAAACATGGTGTCCACGGATTGATTCTTCAATATTTACTTGAATCTCACCATCAGAAAACTGACGAACAGTTGACTTTCCAAGACTAATGCCAATATTTTCAGCAACTTTTTCTGCTAATTCTTTGTTTGATGACAATGCAAACAACTTTAAATTAGAATAAGACATGATTTCCTCCATCTATTTAGTCCTCTCTTATTCTACCGTTTTTAAAGCTTTTTTTCAAACAATATCGTAAATATAAAACCACTAACTTAAATAATGACAAATCCACCTCTATCAATTTTTCCTCTATTTACTTCTAAATATGGAGCGAATAAATAAAATCACACAGTAAAAAAGAGCAGAAATTTCTGTAGTAGATAGCCCCAACGCAGAAATTATGGGCTTTTTGTGGGCTTGATAAAAACGGGAGAATTAAGCAGAGAGACAGTCAAAATGATTCTAATAAAAAATTAAAATCCTAATCGCTTTGTAGACATCACAAAAGGGAAAACCAATCTGATTCTCCCTCATGCTTAGCCATAAGTATCCCACTACAGGTGACAATGAAGCTAAAAAAGAGGAACAAAGTCCTCTCATTAATGTTATCTTGGATAGATGTATACGGCAGAACCTTGGTAAGTTGCTGTTGGGTTAAACCATCCACGGTGATTACCGATAGCACGAATACCATTGTAGTTTGACTCCATAACTTGGATACGAGTAGAACTTTCAACAGCCACTACAACAGCCACGTGGCCGTATCCTCCGTCGTTCCATACAGCAATAGAGCCAACGGTAGGTGTTGAACCTACACCAAATCCAGCTGCTGCAGCTGATGATGCCCATTGTCCACCATTACCCCAGTTATTACCAGCCCAAGGAGCAAGTGATTTTGCCCCCCAAGTACATTCACCAACAGGGTAAGTATTACCAGCAGTATTGACTGTAGGCGTTACTGTTGCAGTAGGGCGTGTTGCTGTTGGGGAAACAGTTGCAGTACGTGTTGGAGCAGATGCTGTAGATTGAGAAACGCGAGTTGGTGCCTCTGACGCTGCTTGTGATGCTGGAGTTGCAACAGAAGTAGCTGCAGCTGATGATGCAGACACTTGTGCAGCTTGTGATACTGCCGCCACTGAGGCTTGTTGAGCTTCTGCAGCAGCGGTACTTGCTGATGCGGCTGCCATTGAATCAGCAGCTTGTTTTGCAGCAACAGCTGATTCTGAAGCTGCTGTTTCTACTGCAACTGATTCTGAAGCCGCTGCGCTAGCACTTGCTGATGCAGCAACTTCTGAAGCAACAGCTGAAGCTGAAGCCGCTGCTTCAACTGCAGATGCAGATTCTGAAGCTGAAACCGATGCAACAACTGATTGAGATGTTGAAACTGAAGCAGCAACTGACTCAGCAGTTGATTTTTCAGCAACAAGTGAAGATTTTTCACCTTCTGCAGTCGCTAATTCAACAGCAAGAGTAGCTTGTGCAGCCTCCAATTGTGCTTGTTGAGTTTCTAAAGTTGACTTATTAGCTGCGAGCGTTTCTTGGTTAGCAGCAATAGTGTTGATAGCTGCTTGGTTAGCTTTTTGTTTTTCGGCAAGAATAGCTTTATCAGACTCTTGTTTTTCTAACATTGTATGATTAGCAGAAACCACTTCACGAATAGCTACAACTTTACTAATAGCTTCAGAAATAGATTTTGAGTTAATAACAGTGTTAATATAATTTGTTGCAGTATTTTGTTTTTGTGCACTACGTGCTTGTTTTTTCAAAGATTCATTACGTGCAACGATTTTTTCAGATAAAGTTTGAATTTCAGCTGATAATGTTGCAGATTTCTCTTTTAATGCAGCATTTTGAGTTTCTAACTCAGCTTGCTGAGCTGATAGAGTACCCACCTGAGTTTGGATAGATTCAACCTCTAACTGCGCAGCAGCTTGTTGACTAGTCAGGTTAGAAATAGCATCATTTTTTGCTGCAATTTTCGTATCATAGTCTTCTGCATTTACAGATACAGTTGTTCCAAGCGTAACACCGCTCAATAGAACAGCTGATAAAATTCTTTTCTTCATGATTAAAACTACTCCTTCGTAATTAAGACAATAAACATTTTACCAAAAAAAACAACAATCTATATTACGCCATTGTTACAGTTTCATTGAAATCGCAAGGCTAAGTGTACTATTAAAGATTAAAAATAAAAAATAGTGTATAAAACGGAAGATTATTGAAAAATTCTCTTAAAAATACCACCCATTGCAGTTGACAAAAGTGGATTTATCTTTTTATGGTGGGCAACACGACCGCAGAGGTTAGGGGGGCGATGTGCTGAATTATCAAATTAAGTACACAACTTTTCCATAGAATACTTCATAAGCTGTTTTACAGTCTAGACAGTTTCGAGAACTGTGATTTAATTTATCTTACCATTCCTCAATCGCCAGTTTTTTCAACCAGTTTGGCAAAAAATAACGCACTTTACACCGAAAGACTCACCAATACCGTCATCGCTAAACAACTCCACATCCTCATCTCTCCTGTATAACGACAGTTAGAGCAGTTTAGCTTCTCTGAGACGTTTTCTGAGTTGCAGAAGTCTTATCATGGAATGAATTCGCCAGCGCTAAAGATAAGCTCGCCTCCGTCGCTCAAGACTTTGACTCCAAAAAAGTCATGCTTTGCTGGATAATAACAGACAAACCACTATCAAAAAACAGTTTTACAAGTATCCTAGAAAAGTCTGTGAAGCGGTTTAAATAGTGACTGTGAACATATCTGGAAGTTATATCCCCTTCATCAAGCAACTCTTTCAAAATGCCAATATTGTCCCTGATAGATTCCCTATCGTTCAACGCTTAATCCGTGCTATGATGACGACAAGACTTGCTATCATAAAAACATTTACCAAGGATTCCCTAACTTATCGTGCTTTAAAAAATCATTGGCAACTCTTTCAAAAAGATAGCTGAAAACTAGCCCTCAATGCTTTCTAATCGAAAACCTTTCGACAGACTTTAACCCCTCGCGAGAGTGTAGAGAGGACCTTAGCCTTCTCTGATGAGCTACGATACTATTACGACCCTTATCAACTCTTGCTTTTTAACTTTCAAGAGAAGCACTACCAATACTTTCTTGAGCTAATTGAAGAGCAGTTCGAAACTGTCAATAAGCAATAAGAAGTTTCGTACTGTCTTCAAAACCTTCCTGAAGTATCAGGCTTACATTAACCAACGCTGAAACTACCTTATTCCAACGCCAAACTAGAGGCGACCAACAACCTTATTAAAGTCATTAAGCGAAATGCTTTTGGCTTTAGGAACTTTGAAAACTTCAAAAAACGGATTTATCTTGCTTTGAACACAACAAAAGAGAGAACCAATCTGATTCTCTCTCGGTGTTAGCTATATGTCAACCCACTACAGTTGACAAAGAGCAGAAAATTATAATACTTTTCAACGGAGAATAAGGGATTCGAACCCTTGCGCCAGTTACCCGACCTAACGATTTAGCAAACCGTCCTCTTCAGCCTCTTGAGTAATTCTCCTAATGGGCACGAGTGGACTCGAACCACCGACCTCACGCTTATCAGGCGTGCGCTCTAACCACCTGAGCTACGCGCCCAAGCATATAGCTTGGAATATAATTAACTTTATAAAGCGGGTGACGAGAATCGAACTCGCGACAACAGCTTGGAAGGCTGTAGTTTTACCACTAAACTACACCCGCTAAAATGGCGCGAGACGGAATCGAACCGCCGACACATGGAGCTTCAATCCATTGCTCTACCAACTGAGCTACCGAGCCAATTTATATCTTTTATTGCGGGAGCAGGATTTGAACCTACGACCTTCGGGTTATGAGCCCGACGAGCTACCTAGCTGCTCCATCCCGCGTTAATTTTATGAAAAAGGAGGATGTGGGATTCGAACCCACGCACGCTTTTACACGCCTGACGGTTTTCAAGACCGTTCCCTTCAGCCAGACTTGGGTAATCCTCCATAATGATGGACCTTGTAGGACTCGAACCTACGACCGCTCGGTTATGAGCCGAGTGCTCTAACCAGTTGAGCTAAAGGTCCAAACAACAAACCAAAATAGCGGCGGAGGGGATCGAACCCCCGACCTCCCGGGTATGAACCGGACGCTCTAGCCAGCTGAGCTACACCGCCAAATATCGGGAAGACAGGATTCGAACCTGCGACCCCTTGGTCCCAAACCAAGTGCTCTACCAAGCTGAGCTACTTCCCGAAATATGCACCCTAGAGGAGTCGAACCTCTAACCGCCT
>NZ_KB904598.1:0-4294 GCF_000380145.1 Streptococcus thoraltensis DSM 12221
AACCATCAATGTGTGAATCGGAAACAATATCTGACAAGCTCGTTGAGAAGCTATCTGATGTTGAAACGGATTCTGAAACTGAGTTTGAGGTTACTTTTGAAACAGATTCTGAAGCACTTGCACTCATGCTGTCTGACTCAGTTGAGTTTGAGGTTGACATTGAGTCTGACAATGACGCAGAGATGGATTCTGAATCATCCGTTGACTTACGGACTGAAACAGATTCTGAAGCACTGATTGACTCTGACGTTGAGATACTCATTGAACGTGAATCTGATTCTGATGCTGAGTCTGATTGTGAATGTGCTGTTGAAACGGACTCACTCACACTGATTGAGGTGCTTGCAGATTCAGATACAGATACTGACGCACTCAATGAGTCTGAGGCTGACGCTGAAGTACTTGTTGACTCAGAAACTGAGACTGATGTACTTAATGAATCAGATGCTGAGACTGACGTACTTGTTGACTCAGAGACTGAGACTGATGTACTCAATGAATCTGAGGCAGACACTGAAGTACTTGTTGACTCAGAAACAGACACTGACGCACTCAATGAATCTGATGCTGAAACGGACGTACTTGTTGAGTTTGAAACTGAAACTGACGTACTTGCTGATTCTGATACAGATACTGACGCACTCAAGGAATCTGACGCTGAAACTGAAGTACTTGTTGATTCTGAAACAGAGACTGATGTACTTGCTGACTCAGAAACAGACACTGACGCACTCAATGAATCTGATGCTGANGTTGATTCTGAAACAGAGACTGATGTACTTGCTGACTCAGAAACAGACACTGACGCACTCAATGAATCTGATGCTGAAACTGAAGTACTTGTTGAGTTTGAGACTGAAACTGATGTACTTAATGAATCTGATGCTGAGACTGAGGTGCTTGTTGATTCAGATACAGACACTGAATTACTCAATGAATCTGACGCTGAAACGGACGTACTTGTTGAGTTTGAGACTGAAACTGATGTACTTGCTGACTCAGAAACAGACACCGAATTACTTAATGAATCTGACGCTGAAACTGACGTGCTTGCTGACTCAGAAACAGACACCGAATTACTTAGTGAATCTGAAGCTGAAACGGACGTGCTTGTTGACTCAGAAACAGACACCGAATTACTTAATGAATCTGATGCTGAAACTGACGTGCTTGCTGATTCAGATACAGATACTGACGCACTCAATGAGTCTGAGGCTGAAACTGATGTACTTGCTGACTCAGATACAGACACTGACGCACTCAATGAATCTGAAGCTGAAACGGACGTGCTTGTTGACTCAGATACTGAAACTGATGTACTCAATGAATCTGATGCTGAAACTGAAGTACTTGTTGAGTTTGAAACTGAAGTACTTGTTGAGTTTGAAACTGAAGCTGAAGTACTCAATGAGTCTGATGCTGAAACTGACGTGCTTGCTGACTCAGAAACAGACACCGAATTACTTAGTGAATCTGAAGCTGAAACTGACGTACTTGTTGACTCAGAAACAGACACCGAATTACTTAATGAATCTGATGCAGACACTGATGTACTTAATGAATCTGACGCTGAAACTGAAGTGCTTGCTGATTCTGATACAGATACTGACGCACTCAAGGAATCTGATGCTGAAACTGACGTACTTGTTGACTCAGAAACTGAGACTGAGGTACTTAATGAATCAGATACTGAGACTGAGGTACTTAATGAATCAGATACTGAGACTGACGTACTTGTTGACTCAGACACTGAAACTGAAGTGCTCAATGAATCTGAGGCTGACACTGACGTACTTGTTGACTCAGAAACAGACACTGAATTACTTAATGAATCTGATGCAGACACTGATGTACTTGCTGACTCAGAAACAGACACTGACGTACTCAATGAATCTGAGGCTGAGACTGAAGTACTTGTTGAGTTTGAGACTGAAACTGAGGTACTTGTTGACTCAGAAACAGACACCGAATTACTTAATGAATCTGACGCTGAAACTGAAGTGCTTGCTGATTCTGATACAGATACTGACGCACTCAAGGAATCTGACGCTGAAACTGACGTGCTTGCTGACTCAGAAACAGACACTGACGCACTCAATGAATCTGAGGCTGAAACTGACGTACTTGTTGACTCAGATGCTGAGACTGATGTACTCAATGAGTCTGACGCTGAAACTGAGGTACTTGCTGACTCAGAAACAGACACTGAATTACTCAATGAATCTGACGCTGAAACTGAAGTACTTGCTGATTCTGATACAGATACTGAATTACTTAATGAACCTGATGCAGACACTGATGTACTTGTTGACTCAGATACTGACACTGAAGTACTCAATGAGTCTGACGCTGAAACTGATGTACTTGTTGAGTTTGAGACTGAAACTGAAGTACTTAATGAATCAGATGCAGACACTGAAGTACTTGTTGATTCTGATACAGATACTGAGGCACTCAATGAGTCTGACGCTGAAACTGAGGTACTTGCTGACTCAGAAACTGAGACTGAGGCACTCAAGGAGTCTGAGGCTGACACTGAAGTACTCAATGAGTCTGAGGCTGACGCTGAAGTACTTGTTGACTCAGAAACCGAGACTGAAGTACTTAATGAATCAGATACTGAGACTGACGTACTTGTTGACTCAGAGACTGAAACTGAAGTGCTCAAGGAATCTGACGCAGACACTGACGTACTTGTTGACTCAGAAACTGAGACTGATGTACTTAGTGAGTCTGAGGCAGACACCGACGTGCTTGTTGACTCAGATGCTGANTCAGAAACTGAGACTGATGTACTTAGTGAGTCTGAGGCAGACACCGACGTGCTTGTTGACTCAGATGCTGAGACTGATGTACTCAATGAGTCTGACGCTGAAACTGATGTACTTGTTGACTCAGAAACAGACACTGAATTACTTAATGAATCAGATACTGAGACCGATGTACTCAATGAGTCTGAGGCTGACACTGAAGTACTTGTTGACTCAGAAACAGACACTGAATTACTTAGTGAGTCTGAGGCTGACACTGAAGTACTTGTTGAGTTTGAGACTGAAACTGAGGTACTTGCTGACTCAGAGGCTGAGACTGAATTACTTAATGAGTCTGAGGCTGACACTGACGTACTTGTTGACTCAGAAACAGACACTGAATTACTTAGTGAGTCTGAGGCTGAGACTGAAGTACTTGTTGAGTTTGAAACTGAAACTGACGTACTTGCTGACTCAGAGACTGAAACCGAAGTGCTCAATGAATCTGATTCAGACACTGACGTACTTGTTGACTCAGAAACAGACACTGATGCACTCAAGGAGTCTGATGCTGAGACTGATGTACTTAGTGAATCTGATGCAGACACTGACGTACTTGTTGAGTTTGAAACTGAAACTGAAGTACTCAATGAGTCTGACGCTGAAACTGAGGTACTTGCTGATTCTGATACAGATACTGAGGCACTCAATGAATCTGACGCTGACACTGAAGTACTTGTTGACTCAGAGACTGAGACTGAAGTACTTAATGAATCTGAGGCTGAAACTGAGGTACTTGCTGACTCAGAAACAGAGACTGAATTACTTAGTGAGTCTGACGCTGAAACTGAAGTACTTGTTGATTCTGATACAGATACTGAGGCACTTAATGAATCTGAGGCTGACACTGAAGTACTTGTTGACTCAGAAACTGAGACCGATGTACTCAATGAATCTGACGCTGAAACTGACGTACTTGTTGACTCAGAAACAGACACTGATGCACTCAAGGAGTCTGATGCTGAGACTGATGTACTTAGTGAATCTGAGGCTGACACTGACGTACTTGTTGAGTTTGAAACTGAAACTGAAGCACTCAATGAGTCTGACGCTGAAACTGAGGTACTTGTTGAGTTTGAAACTGAAACTGACGTACTTGTTGACTCAGAAACTGAGACTGAAGTACTTAATGAATCTGACGCTGAAACTGAGGTACTTGCTGACTCAGAAACAGACACTGATGTACTCAAGGAATCTGAAGCTGAAACGGACGTACTTGTTGACTCAGAAACAGACACTGATGCACTCAAGGAATCTGACGCTGACACTGAAGTACTTGTTGAGTTTGAAACTGAAACTGACGTACTTGCTGACTCAGACACTGAGACTGAATTACTTAATGAATCTGATGCAGACACTGAGGTACTTGTTGACTCAGAAACAGACACCGAATTACTTAATGAATCTGAGGCTGAAACTGAGGTACTTGTTGAGTTTGAAACTGAAACTGATGTACTTACTGATTCTGAAACTGAAATTGACGC
>NZ_KB904598.1:5034-219639 GCF_000380145.1 Streptococcus thoraltensis DSM 12221
TCTGATTTAGCAATTGAAGTACTTACGGATTCTGACTTGGCAGTCGATGTGCTCACTGACTCTGATTTAGCAGTTGAAACACTCACCGATTCTGACTTGACAGTCGATGTACTCTCTGATGCTGACTTAGACGTCGAAGCACTTACTGACTCACTATCTGATTTCTCTGATAGTGACTGTGAAGTACTTGCTGACTGCGATGTTGAACCTTCACTAACCGACGCTGAAGTTGATACCGATGCTGACTCCGACTCGATTTTATCAATAACATCCGTATTAACACCACCTACTTTATAACCACCAATAGCTACCGCTCCACTGTTGTTCGGCACAACATATGGCGCCGATTGTGAATTATAACGTCCATACTTCTGTATTGAGCCATCTTCATAGAATGAAGGAGTTTTTGATGAACCTGCGACCATCGTAATTCCTAAGGTGCGTAAGTCACCAACTGTACCTGTATAAGCTGTAGTAAACGTAATATCATGACGTGTCATACCAACGGATTTTGTTTTTGACACATATTCTGTTCCACTATTACTTCCCGCAATAGGATTAGTAGCCTCACCATCAATACGGACATCGGTTGGAGAGCCTAGATTAGGGTCTTTGGTGGTATCGATATAAAGACCAGTGTAGGCACCACCTGTCTTTGGACTCGTCCATATAGTGTGTGTCAAAATATCAGTTGCGTCGTATGTTACCTTCCAAGTGATGGTCTTAGTAGCGGAGTCATAGACACCTGTCACTCCAACGATAGTATTAGTGAGTTTACCACTATTCCCACCAGACCAGTAGTACTGTGTACCACCGTTGGTAAAGTCTGCGATGGTAAAGGTCGTCTTTGTACCTGTTGTTGATGCTCTAAAGCCTGTGTAGCTTCTTGGCTGTAGGACGGCATTCTCCGATTGAACGACTTTAAATGTGATAGTATCCCTGGCACTCTCTGTAACCGTCTGCGTCACAAGTGGCGCTTGACCGTCTGCCAAGACATATCCCGGTGTCCTACTCAAATCAGCTAGTTCTGTAATGGTAACAGAAACCTTTTCTCCCTTAGCATTTGCTGTCTCAACAGGAATCATGAGTGGGATTGATGCAATCAAATTGCCATTTTGATCAACGTATTGAACTTTGTAAGCGACACCTGCAACACGTTTTTGATCAGAAGTAACTGAACTAGCATTTTCAGCAAGACCTTGATCAGTAGTTTCTTCCTTAGTCGTTGGTGTTGTTACCGCTGCTGCTACCAATCCCGTGCTGGCTGTATCAGAAGTTACTGCCAATGTTTCAGTCGTCTGAACATCAGATGGCGCTACTGTTAACGAACTGCTATTAACATCTGTAACGACTGCTGTTAAACTCTTAGAGCTAGTTGTTGCTTGTGTCTCATCTGCTACAGCTTCTGAAGTAACAGGGGCTACTGCTTCATTAAACTCGCTTGTTTCTGAAGACTTAGCTTTACCTTCTTCAACAACTGCAGTAGCATCTGCCTTAACTTCTGCTAGAGACATGCTCTCACTGGCTGCTGTTGAAGCTGATAGTGAGGTAGAAGCCGACTCCGAAATAGATACCGACTCAGATACAGACAAACTCTCTGATTGTTTTATAGACTGGCTCTCACTCAGAGACTGTGTCTCAGATAGGGATGTCTCGTTGGACTCAAGACCGCCAGGTGCTTCTGTATCAGTAGTCACTTCAACAGCTGGCTCTTCAACAACTTCTGTTGTCGTTGTTTCCACAACAAAAACATCGCCTTGTGTGGTGCCATCTTGACTAGCGCCAGCAGTAGCATCTGTCATCTCATCAGCATGAACTGATGTATCAGTAAGCACTGCCCCTCCAGATACCGCTCCGGCTGCTAAAAGCACCTTCAGAGCCGCCATGTTAGTCGTTGATAGACTCTCTGATGGTATTTCCTTGATGCGCACGGCAGCTGTTTTGCCTTTTCCAGCTACACGCAAAAGACTAAGTTGCGACATGACTGTCTTAACCCAGTTCTTACCTGACTTGTGCATTTTGACACGGCTCTTACGATTCACTTCGTCGAATTCTTTGTTAAATTGTTTACGACGCATAAATCCTCCTAAATTTTTTAATTTCGGAACTCCTTCTTAAAATGTTAGAACTCCTCATCTACCAGTATATCAGAAATTCTTAAAATTTCAGAGTATTTTTTTGAGTTTTTTATATATTAATGGCAAAAAATTAAATTTTAAATCACTAATTAGTTCATTTTTATAGTTGAAATCGTTTTCCAGAAGACTTTTCCATGATAAATGATAATAAAAAAGAAAATTATGGCGTTCAAAAAATCAATTGGTTGCGCTTTCTATTTTAGACTTATGTAGATTGACCAAGTTTCAAAACGCACATTTAACTCTGTTTTGGGGACTTCAATTCAAATTTCTTATAACTATTGATAATCGGTAAACTCCCCCAGTAAACGACAAAAATAAAAAGATTGGGTACTTTATAGTCCCAACCTCTAAAAAATTCACTCAATTAAAGAAATATTTAATTAGCGAAACGATACTCGTAATCAGTCCTCCCAAAATGGTTAGAATAATAATCAGTTGAAAATCAAAGGTTTTCTTTTTCTTTTCTTCCTTTGGTGGGGTGTATCGTTCATCAGAAAGGCGTTTTGTGATACTTTCTTGTAATGGATTCTTTTTTGTCATCGCTACCTACCCAATAATGTTTCGATAATTTTTCTTCGTCTCAACCCTTGCCCCATCACGCTGGTGTTTTAAGACGGCTGCCATCGCTGTTTTTTGCGTAGCGATTTTTTCAAGCACATCATTCATACCAGATCCGTTATCTGCGGCAAAAGTATTTTCCGTCGCAACATAATGCCTATTATGGCAGGTATTGTCAAAGGCTAAGATTGCCATACGATTTTCAAACGCTGTTCGAATAGCTGAAAGAATCTCGTTGCCATGGTTAATATCAAGGTAAATATCACATGTTTGAAACAAGCGATCAACATTTGCCTGTGAAATATTTGGGTAGAGGGTGACATTGTGATAACGTCCCAAGTCCATCAACTTACTTGACATTTCAGTGATAGCACCAATGTGGAAATGAATGCCTGTTTGGTGACTAATAAGCTGCTCAGCATTTTCCAACTGATCGGAGTTGGTCAAAATAAGGGCATCTTTTTGATTACTATTTTGACGTCTAAATGGATAGAGGAAGCCGAGGAAGTGGGTCTTCTCTTTTTGTTCCTTCGTCATGAGTTGTTGCATTTTCTCATAGGCAGCATAGTCCTGTGAGACAACTGTCGTTTGACGCAGGCGATCTTTTTGAAGGGCAACTTCCATGTTACCTGGAAGTTGATCACCTAGACTCTCCTGCCAGAACAAGACATCATTACCTGCTTTATTCAAGCGATAAGCAACTAGGAAAGGTGTTGATAGCGAGTTGTAGAAAATTCTATCAAGGTCAAACTTCGCCGTCTCTAAGTAGAAGATGACAAACTCTGAACGGTTTTTAAAGATATAGACTTGCTTGTTAAAGTTCAGGATAATATCCCCAGTCGTATGATTTTCAGTCAACACTTCCTGACCTTCTTTGTTGAAATACGAAGTTAGGGTTGCCTGACCATCGATATTGTAGTTGGTCTGGGCAAAGCGGCTACCAAATTTATTATAGCGGTCAGTCAAACGAAGACGACCGTCTTCATCTAACCAATCGACCGTCTTGACATGACGAAGGTGTTTGGGGTTAGCATAGTTAATCACCGCACGCTTTTTCTCATAGTCTAGAATTTCACCTTGGCTGTTGTTACCTGCAATCTCCCAAAATTCCGGAACTGGAATTTCGTTAAAGTAGAGTGGACGTCCACTTCCTTCAGAAAATCCTGTGAAGTATAAAAACGGTGACGTCACGTCTTCAGGCAAAAAGCCATCATCTGTTATGGAAATTGTCGGATTATTATAGCCTGATACAATGAGAGAATAATGTAAATCCCAGCTGTTTTGGTTGTAAGTTTCAAATAAATTGATCATCGTGTTGCCTCCTCAATCAATACTCGCCATTTCTCCTCTACTTCGGTCGTGAGGTAATCTTTTGCCAAATCATAAGAAACCTCATGAGCGGTTTTGAGCATATCCGATTTAAAGAGGTTCACAATCCTATCCACAAACTCACTCACAATCCAAGACTCGTCATCGGTTTCAGATCTTGGGATTAGGTAACCATTTTCTCCGTCTCTGATAAAGGTCTGATTACCATAGCGCACGTCAAAACCGATTAGAGGGAGACCTGAACCGACAGCTTCTAGCAGGGTCAAGCCAAATCCCTCACTCTTAGACCCGGATAGATAGAGCTGATAGTTTTTATAAATATCAGTCAGGTCCTGATGTCCTTTAAGCTGAATATAGTTTTGAGCTTGATGTTCCTCGATGATTTGGCGAAGTTTGGCTTCTTGACCACCAGCACCATAAATATCAAAGGTTAATTTAGGGAGTGCTTTTTTAGCTTCAATGACAGCCTTAACTAGCCAATCCACATGCTTTTCAGTCGCTAGGCGTGAAGCCGTTAGCATGCTAAAGGGCTGACGATTTTTTTCTGGGTAGCGAAGCTCATCCAAGCTACCGACTGGAATCGTAACAATCTTAGGGTCGTGTTTGGTGAATTGTCTAAACTGCTCACCCAGTAGGCGATTCTGAGCATCAGTGGCTGTGATAAACACATCTACTTTATCAGCGTTTGTGAACTGATATTCGTAGTAATTATTCCAGAGGATCGTTTGATCGGTGACTGAATTTTCACTAAAATGCTCCGCATGCACAACAACCGCCAAGCGAGCAGGTTTGACATATTTAAAGACAGCCTGACCTGTACCTGTTGAGCGATCGAGAATCACAAAATCATGTTCGCTTAAAGATAGGCTCTTCATGAACTCCGCAACCAGTGCCTCTTTTGAATAACAGACAAAGTCTTGATGACGGTAAACCACATGATCTCCGTCAATAATTTCTTCAAAGGCTACTGAACCGTCTTCGTTAAAGAAGCGTCGTTGATAGAGATATGCCTTGCCATCTCGTGGCGTGTAATATTCTGTAAAACTTCTAGTATAGGTGAAAAAGTCTTTTCGAATCAAGCTCCCACGTGACACATACTCGACACGGTGAACGATGTCTTCATGCTCATCTTTCAAATAAGCTGTTAGAAAAACATCTTGTTCTGGATAGAAATATTTAACAACTTTCTGATTTTTTTCGATGCGCTCTAGCTTCCCATGAAAATCCGCTTTGAGATTGGCTAGGGTATAGGTGGTTGGCGCTATCTTTTGATCGGTAAAGTGAGTGTATAGCCAGATGACTTGCTCATCTTTAAAACCAATATTACGCGTTAAGTCACAGATATTATCCTGTGAGATAAAATCCATGAAAATGAACTTGGCATCAATCCCTAATTGATTAAAGACTGTTGAACGATAGGCTTGAGCATATTCAACACCTGAACTTGCCCAGCCGATTCCTAAATTAATGTTATAGACTGTCATTGCATCTCCCTCTTTTTATACGAAATGAATCTCCAATTTATTTTTCTTATTGTAAGAAACATCGCTTAGCATCAAGTACTGTAATGCTAAGTATTTTATATCTCTTTTCATGCGCTTGTAGGATTGAATAGCTTCAGTATGATACTCATAGACTGGATTACGCTGGGCGGATTGTCGACCTTGAACAACAATGCGCAGTTGTTGCAGGTAATCCACTTCCTCAATCCATGATTCATCAATAGCTTTGAGAACAGCCGTCTGACGGAATGTTTCAAAATCCTTTGTGATAAGTTTTTCTTTTCGATCTTGCTCTTCTTTGATAAGTTCCCACAAGTAGGCTTTGACAGCTACCTTATCTGTCGCGTCAAAACCGTCAGGAAAGGCGGTAAACTCATAAGAGAGATGGTCAAAAATATAACGTTCCACAATGAACGGGGTCAACTCTTCATGGCTATCAATAAAGTCAGTTAGGGCATCTTCGATAATCTGTTGAACATCAAACCCTTCACTGCTACCGTTTAGCACACGATTGCGCTCTTGATAGATAAAATTGCGCTGGATTTTGACGCTCTCATCATACTGAACGATGGTTGTCCTAGACTCTTTTCCAGAGCTTTCACTGGCTGCTTGCGCTTTGGTGATGGCTGTTTTAAATCGATTTTGCTGTAATTCTTTTGGACGAAACTCATCAACACTGTCCTGATGCTTTTTGAAGTAGCTTTCAATCCAAGAAGCACCGTACTGGGTGAGCAGCTCATCTTCCAGCGAGACGTAAAACTCACTAAACCCAGGATCTCCTTGTCTGCCTGAACGCCCACGCATCTGCAAGTCCATCCGTTCGTTTAGCATACGCTCAGTTCCAATAACTGCTAAACCGCCAAGTTCACGAACACCTTCGGCTAACTTGATGTCGGTACCACGTCCTGCCATATTGGTTGCCACAGTAACCGCATGAAGTCTTCCAGCTTCAGAAATCATCTGTGCTTCCTTAGCAGCGTTATAAGCGTTTAACAAACTATGTGGAACCCCCTCCATCAGCAGTATTTCAGAGAAAAGCTCCGACATTCTGACCGATCCTGATACGACAAGAATGGGTTGACCTGTTTGGTGGATGCGCTTAATTTCTTGAACACAGGCGTTAACCTTCTCAGGCAGGGTGGTAAAGATTTTATCTGGCAAGTCTTTTCGCTGAACAGGTTTGTTAGTTGGTATGCGGATAACTTCCATGTTGTAGATTTCGATAAATTCTTCTTCTGCTGGCTTCCCTGTCCCTGTCATACCCGCTAATTTGCGGAAGAGAAGAAATAGATTTTGATAGGTGATGGACGCCATCGCACGCATTTCCGGAGAAATCTTGACATTCTCCTTAGCTTCAATAGCTTGATGCTGTCCACCCTGTAGTTTTGTTGACTCAAGAATACGGCCATTCGTCTGATCGAGCAACTGTACCTTGCCACTTTCTACCACGTATTCCTTTCCTAGGGTAAACAAGGTGTGGGCTCTAAGAGCAAGATTGACATGTCTCACCAGTTCAAAATGCGTTACATTATAAATATCATGCAAGGCAAAGAAACTCTCGGCAGCATCCATCCCTGTTTGCCTTAGCCAGACTTCCTTTTGCTCTTGATTGACGTAGTAATCCTCATCTTCAACTAAGGTTGTGACAAACTGGTTGCTAATCTCATAGAGATTAGACTGAACCCTTGGTGCCCCAGAAATAACTAGGGGCGTTTGGGCAGAATCCAGCAAGACCGAATCCGCTTCATCAACGATAACGTAATTTAAATCACGCATGTACTTTTTAGATTTATGTGGGGCAAGATTATCGATGAGGTAATCAAAGCCTAAAACCGCATTGGTCGTGTAGATAATGTCTGAAGCATAAATTCTTTTTTTCTCGGGAATTTCTATCTTCTTCTCATCTTCTCGCACCCCGATACCAACTGTCAAGCCAAGAAAGGTGTAGACAGGACGCATTTCTTCAGCATCTCGACAGGCTAAATAAGCGTTAGTCGTCACCAAAATTGCCCCATCACCCGTCAAGCCGTTTAGGTATAAAGGCATGGTGGCAGTCAGGGTTTTCCCCTCTCCTGTCTTCATTTCGGCGAGGTTACCTTGATGGAGCACAATAGCCCCCATCACCTGCACATCATAGGGAAATTTTCCCAAAACTCTTTTATCCGCTTCACGTACTACCGCATAGGCTTCTGGCAGTAAACTATCTAAAGTTTCACCGTTTTTTAAGCGTTTGCGAAACTCCACTGTCTTATGCTGGAGATCGTGATCAGATAGCGATGCCATTTCATCGGCTAAATCATTAATCTTATCAACGGTTTTTTGAATCTTTTTTAAGCGATAAAAATCTAAGGTAAAATAATCTTTTATATTACTCATACTCTCTCTTTATGTGATAAATGGCAAACTGGCTAGCCTGTCCATCTGATTATATCTATTTTTAACGAGACCCAAATCAAGACTACCACTATCCAGCGCTCCATCATATATGGTCAATGAGGTGGAATAACCATACCTCTCAAACAATTCTTCAATTGGGGTTGCTGGCTGGCAATTCTCTCTTGTAAAATGCTCAAGATAGGTCTCTTTATCTCCTAAGTCAGACGTTATAAAGGCGTCACAATCATCCATGCGCTCCATCATCTGAAGAACAGCGAGATTGCCCTTTGGTCCATACCCAATCAAGCGTAAGCGGTCGTAATGCTGCTCATAGAGGGTATTAGCCAATCGTTTGGCAAAGGCATCTTCTAGGTAGAAATGTTTTGCTGCTTGAGCGTCTGAAACAAGGTAGACGTTACCGATTCGCTCCATAATCGCTAAATCGTTTGAAGTAATGGGCTGTGTCGGATTTTCTACAAAAATAACTGATAATGGTTTTTTATCATCTTTATAAAAGACATCATCTTCCAAAAAGTCCATCTGATTGGTTGCGATTGGCTCATCAGATAGCATGATGAAATCAAAGGTTAAAGAAGAACAGCCAGCATTAACAAGACTGATATCGTACGCATAGGCTCCCTCAGGATAGACAAAAGAGTGATTGTCATTTTTCAATGTGACGGAGTTTAGCGAGCGATTAAAGCGATCGTAAAACGTTATTTGTAAAATATAGGCATCTTTGGGCTGGCAGTTGAGCTTAGCCGCTAGATAATAGGTCTGTCCTTGCTTAAGTAGCGGTAAACTTGGTTCTGTGCGATTCGCTTGAAAGTTCGTTCGTGATTTCCAGCGGTTAATCACCTGACCTGATGGCATTAGACTATTGTTAAATGTCACTCGTGTCCCATGAAATACTAGATCGGACCCGTAAAGGTAACTACTACCAGCATAGTAATCCCATGTAATCGTATATATCATTTTAACTCCCTACCAAAATCACGATTCAATATCTTATTATACTGTGATACAAACCAGACAACAACCGCCGAACTATTGTCATTGTGGCGACCTACCCAGCCTTTTCCATAGATTTTTAATTTCTTATCACGCGTTTTCTCGATAATATCATCAAAAGCCTTATCGTCGTAATCATCATCTTTCATATAGGCTAGGGCGAGTTGGGTGTGGCTAAAATCAGCTTTGTTAAACTTCTTCCAAAAACGATTGTTAAGGTGTTGAATCGCCTCTTCATCCTGAGCTCCTGACATCGCCTGTAATAAGTCTAGTGAAGTACCAAAACCATTTGGTCGACTCAAGCGCTCTTTGTAAGCCATATTTCCCAAGTTAACCAAGGGTTTTCCAACAACAATCGCATGTGGGGAGAGTTCCGAGCCATAGTAGAGGGCTCCAAACGTTCCCATTGATAAGCCTGAAAGTATCAGATCCTTTGATGTGAAGCCTAGAAAATCAAGGGTTTCTTTAATTTTAGCAGCAAGCGCTTTTTCATAACTCTCACTTCCTAGATAAAAAGATCCTCCTTCATTTCTGGGATCACAAACAAGAAGAAAAGGTGAGCCGAAACGTTTCATCATGAAAAATCCTTCAAAACCCTCCGCAGAACGGTACCCTGAAAAATAAACGTTAAGCGGTGGTTTCAAATCACCAGGGTGAAAGTAGGTCATGAATTCATGACCATTCGCATCCGCAAATCGTTCCCCACCAGGGATGTACTCACCTAAGCCATTCCTTGCAAATCGATAGTGCAGAGGACCTAGTTTCAAAGTGCCTTCGCCTTTTGCCAAAACAGAAATAAATAGGTTTCCATCAACAGAAGCCTCTAGAGTTAAAGGATCTTTTAAGGCTTCTCCTTCAAAACACCACTCTTTTGCAATTTCAAAAGTCGCTCCTGCAGGAATGAGCTGAATCCGAATTTGCACATCGACGCTAGAATCGTGTATCATCTCTTGCCATAAATCTAGATATTTGGCTGATTCAAAGGGCACATTATAACGATAATAAGCAACCTGCTCAAAATCTGACCCAAAATCATCGGTTAATACCGCATAGCGATTGCCTTCAAAGGTTATCGGATTAAGGAGTGACTTTGTCATCATCAACTCTTTTATCCCCATCTTAGCACCATATTGTTTGATAAACAAACCTTTAGACAATCTCATCAAAAGAGCATCTTTATCTGTCATGTCCAAAGCGCGTGCTAATTTCTGATGAAATAAGGGTTCTAACGTGTCAGGAAGGCTAGGCAAATCTTCTGGAAAATAAAGGGTATGCGGTTCAATCCAGTCAGCCAAGGCTAGAAACTCATCTCCAACAGTGCTATCAGTGTACAAAACAGCTTGAAAGCTAAGCAGTTTATGGGGCTTGAGATTTTCCTTTTTCAACACTTTATTTTCAGCTTTTTTAGCCAATTGATCAGCAGTAAAATCTGCTATCTCATCTGGTCTTAGGTGAAACCATCGAAGTGTTTCTGGTATTTGACAACTATCCTGCCAACTACTATCATTAGAAACTTGCAAAATGGTTATCTTATCATCACTCATCTTTAATTTCTACCACACTTTCCATTACTTTTTGCGCTAAGTTACCACTCGTATACTCACCAATCTTCTGAACGGAATAGACTAGCGAGCGATTCCAATGGCTCAAACCATCTAAAAAGTAGGACAATGCCTGTGGAATCTCAGAAATACTTGTGATGTGATAACCATTTTTTTCATGCTCAACAAACTCTGTTGCAATCTGATTAACTTGTGGAATCCCCGCACTAATCCCTGCAATCTGCGTGTAAAGATCAGGCGTTTCACTCACATCCAAGATTATTCGCGCCGAGTCTAACACATCAATAATCTCAAGCTCTGTCAGCAAGAAATGAAGCTCGATACGAGCTGGATCCTCTTCCTCGTCATCGTCAATTTCATAGGTTTCATCAACCTCTTCACGTAATTTGAGATAATCTTCTTCACGACTATTTAAAAGCTCATCCACATAGGCTGCCAATTCAGCTTTTTTCTGAATATCTTGCTCATAGGATACAATCGCTAAAACAACGTTTTCATTGACCCCCATCAGCTCAAAAATATGTTCTAAACTCTGTGTCAAATCATCTCGCGTCAAACCATCAACTTGAAAGTAAACAATCAACTCACGTAAACGCTGACTCTTACCAAGAGACAACCTCGTATCAAACAAGCTAAGATGAAGAACCTTCGGATAAACACGATCTTTTAGCAAGACAGCAGTCTTTTCCTGATCCACTAAGATAAGGTCACTCTGATTGACCAAATCCATCGACATGGTCTCAACTGGATAGCGATTCTGGAAAAAAGAAACGACCAAATCTTTAACACCACGACAAGCCTGCGCAATGTGGTTGTGATGCTCTGACAAGGCAAGGACAAGGGCGTCGCCTACCTGATCGTGATCGAGAAAATACCTATAAGCTGTTTCAGCCACCAAATCAGCCATAGACACATAACGCTCCTGCAAGAAACGCTCTTCATCAAAAACCATGACCTGAACATGCTTATCTTCTGCTGTTAAATACTCACGAAATTGGATTTCACCACGCTGATTTAAGTAATCTTGATAATGAGGTTGTCCACCTTGGAAGTGTAAAATGCTGGATAGGAAGCCTCGATCATCAAAAACATAGCGCCTATCTAAAATCGTATCCTCATAATAGTCAATCCAGATGAGCTGACCGTCATTGCCAAACTCAACCTTACCGACTAGACTTTGATTGACATAGGCTAATACCATAAAGGGAGTATAGACAAAGGAAGTCCCGTGAGGCCATGCAAAATCTCGAAAACTCAATCCTCTTGTTGCCTCATCTTTAATCCCTTGAAGATGGTCAAACAAAGACCAATAAGACGACTCATAGAGATCATACTCATGTAGAAAGTACCTTAGATTCGGTGCATAATTAAAAACAGTAAGCTGGGTATCTTGTTCTGTCGCTTTAAACATACGAAGATGGTTGATCGTGTCGTTAAAAGAAAGTCCTTGCTTTTTACGATACCAAGGTTGCGTAGTGTCGTAAAAAGGACGCTCAGAATCATACCAAGCTGGGATAAAATAATACATACATCATTCCTTTATTCAAATAGTGTTTGATATTGCTTGCTGAGACGGCTGATTTTGATTTCATCGATTAAATTAAGCAAAATTCCTGCAATCATCATGCCGATTCCTGTCAACATCGCTATGCGTTGAGAACTTGGATCATTTAAGGCATACAGTAAAGGAAGGCTCGCCAAAAATGACATCACACAACCGCTAAACACACCTAAACGTCCCACGATTTTTGACAAGTAGGTTTTAGTCGTAGCTCCCGGTCTTAATGATGCGATGTAATCTCCAGATTTTCGCATATTTTCCGCAGTTTTGACCGTATCAAAATTCATATAGGCAAAACTAAGAGTAAGAATAAAAATAATCAGCATGTAGAGCAAAACACCTGACAAACTTGTAATCGCAAAGAAAGAGGTCAACTTCTTCCATGCTGGGTTATCAGGATAAAGATAGGTTAAAAGCAAAATGAGATATTGTGGTAGCATCAGCAAAGAAAAAGCGTACATGACAGGCATACCACCAGCCGTATTGATCTTAATAGGCATGTAAGTGTCTTCTGACAGGCTGTTATTGATACCGATACGTTTGACAGGAATGCGGTATTCAGCTTTTTCGAATAAGACCATCAAAAAGATAGCCAGTAAGCTCCACGCTATCAGGCACAGGATTAGAATAAACTCTCGGTTTTCAAAAAATGTGATGCCTTCTTTAAATAGGCTTTCTTGTGATAATAAAATATTAACCAAAACCAATATTGAAGGGCCGCCAATCCCTTTATCTGAGATGCGATTACCAATCCAAACCAAGATAAAAGCTCCCGCTATCAAAATAAGACTGGTCATAAATATCAACTCTAACTTAGGAATTGAGCTCTTTTGATAATCCAGACTGATGGCTATCCCCAAAGCCTGAATAATAGCAATAATCAACATGATAGTGCTATGCCTACGGTCTTGTGTTTTTTTGGAGGTTGATTGGTCATTTTTCTTACCCAAATTAAACACTCGACTTAAAATCATCGCATACATCCATGGCCCCAAGCCAAGTGAAAATAGGCTAATCTGGGATAGGTTACCACCGGTAACGGCTGCTCCAAGTCCTAATGAGGACTCCTCTGAAAATAAAAAGGCATCAATAGCTACATTGGGAATTGGAACATTTCTCCCAACAAGAAAAACCAAGAGAAAGAAGAGGGTCACTAGGACTTTCCTTGTAAAGCTATGTTTCATTAAAAATCGTTTCAAAACGGTCTATCTCCATCTCTCAAAAAAAATTAATTATTTGTTTTATTAAAAAGTATAACATTTCTTTAAATGTCTTACAATGCATTACCCTCATCTACTTAAAGATATATTAATAATAAGGCACACGACGACCGAATGCTATACTAGAAAGTACAGCGCAATAAACATTTTATGATGACTACAAAAGCCACTCATTTAAATAAGGTATACCCTTTTTTTAAATTTAAAAAAAGATAAAAAAACTAACGTTCCCATCAGACTGAAATAAATCACCGTAGCGTTTGAAATAATCGCAGACTATGGTATAATGACAGTAGAAAAGGAGCTGAGCGGGAACTCAACTCCAATGTAGAACCGTTAAAAAGACGGTGGCTCGTTTTACAGATTAAATCCGTCCAACCTAGCCAAAAGTGGGGACGGGTTATTTTTTGTCCTTGTCTTTGAAGATTTTATAGCACAAGCCAATCAAAGCAATGGTAAAACTACCAAAACCTCGAATCGTCTGCACCACTAATTCGTAGAAAAGGCGGACACTTTTAGCTTTTGAAACCTTTCTTGTCATTACTTCATTGATTACAAATAAATTATTTAATCAAAAATGCTCAAAAAAAAAACGGTCCCATCAGACTGAAATAAATCACCGTAGCATTTGAAATAATCGCAGACTATGGTATAATGACAGTAGAAAAAGAGTTGAGCGGGAACTCAACTCCAATGTAGAACCGTTAAAAAGACGGTGACTCGTTATTATTAGACTATAACTCGTCCAACAACTCGGTCAAAAGTGGGGACGGGTTATTTTTTTGTCCTTGTCTTTGAAGATTTTATAGCACAAGCCAATCAAAGCAATGGTAAAACTACCAAAACCTAGAATCGTCTGCACCACTTCAAAAGCGGTCAAAAGAAAGCTACCTCCTTTCCGTCAGATTTTGATGAATTGCCCATAGGCATCACCTCTCTTTCGGTTTCAGGAGCCACCGTCTTCACTTTTCTACGATGCTTATTATACCATGAAAGCTACCTATTTGGCAGCTTATTTTTGTTTCAATTTCTGCCCAACAACGATAAGGCTTTGATTGCTGTTGCGATTAAGTCGTATCAACTCATTCACACTCGTTTTAAACTTCTTTTGGCATTGCCTCGCCGCTCACCTCTTAAAGAGTCTTTGGGATTACTTGCTATCCCTAAAAGAAACTTCATACTCTTTAACACTTCATTTATCAAGCGCAATATCATGTTACTCTTGAATATACTTCTTTATCATAGTTTTGATAATATAGGCTTTTGAATTCACTTTGATACATCGTCACTTTCGACTTGCCGTACTCAAGTACTGTCCGCTCCTTCCGTTCCTTGTCTGAAGGCTAATTCATTTGATTATACAAACGGTACTGATATAGTATCCCTCAACCCAAAAGTGACGATTCCAAAACTTATATTTGAGATTCGCCTTTGGTTGTTTTCTGTGTTAACGTACAGAGTAGTAGCTTAAAATACTTTACTTAATACCCTATCTGGGCACACGTTGTGAATATGATCTTTATCTGTTTGAGTTGCTACGATGAAACGAAAACGACCTCCTGTTAATTCCATTATGGTCTCATAACCGATACGGTTAATTTCCTCAGGTGTCAGATTATCTTCAGGAGAAAATGATTGGATCAGATGATGGGCATGAATAGCTTGCTGGTGTTTTTCTTGTCAATCATTTCTTGATTCGTATAACTTATCGTTATTGGTAAAGTTGGCATTGTACATTTCAACCATTTCTGCATGGCTAGGAAAATATAAGTAATTACTCATGCCAAAATATGAAACCAATTTTAGATTATCCGTTTTATTGGGATTGAGAATATATTCAATCAAACGCCTACAGTATTTTTTACCGTGCGTCGCAAAACGTTTAGTTACTAGCATGGAACACCTTCAGTCTTTTCGCTTCCACTTGAAATTCTTTGTCAACTCCCTTACTCAATTCTTGTAATTGTTCCTAAGAAATAAGATGGCTTTGGTTAATAGCACGCGCAATTTGATTGATGTTATTTCCAATACGCCTAATTTCAAAAACAAGCTGTTCATACGTGAACATATCAATAGTGACAAAAGACACGTTTGGATTAAGCAAAACTTTTCTGGCATAGACTGAGAAATTTTGACAGTTACTCTTAGCAATTCACTCATTCAATTGATGTAATTCTCAATCTGTTAGAAACACTTTTTTGAGATTGGTACGATAACGATATGACATAACAATCTCCTACCCCAAATATTTTTTACGAAACTCACGACCGAGTGGCTGAGTCTGAGTCACTTCCGCAATCAATTCTTGAACACAGGTCAATAAGATTGGTACATGCTCTTGAGTCACTTGGTGATTTTCTCTTGCGACAATCAAAACCTCATGCACATCTCGACTAATCTGCTCAAACTTTTGAGATTGCCAAAGGGAGAATCCACTTTCAAAAATTCTATCCTGATAATCCTTTTTCAATAAATTTTGACGAAGAAATTCTGAGAAACTATCCACTTTTTGTTCCCTCATCATTTCTTTTATCTGTTTTTCTTCTTGTCGCGTGATTCTAAATTGCTTCCGAATTAACTTAATTTTGTCCCATCCTGCTATCCTTTCAACATTATACTTGTCTGACAGTGTCAAGCTGCCTCACATTGTCAGTACAAACGATACGATAACTTGATGGCTTCGCCCCCAACCCCCCAGAGGCAATCAAACTTTGATTTTCTTAGGAATGATATCAGAATAACAAGGGTAGTTTGGAAAAGTTATCACATTACAGAAAAAGGGTAAGAAAAAAGAGAGCATAACGCCCTCATTCTTTCTGTCATTTGCAGTTAAAGTATAACTTAGGTAAGTTTAAAATATCCCGATAGTTTTGATAGACAAAAACTATAATTTGAGTTTCTTTGCTATCTTCATCCACTAAATAAGAAAATGTAATTACCTGACATCCCAATGTCAGATTATTCAGTATATCTTTATTTCTGATTTGAGATGAAAAAATTTTTTAACGATATTTGATTGACTCTATCGTATCTTTTGATTTATAGGTACTAAAAATGGAACAATCATAGATAATAATACATACTAACTATATATAATGCAAGCAAGATTGAAATAATAGAAGGCAAATTATATAAATTGTAGTTTACTCATTGCTTAACCCCTTCATAATTTGGATTCCAATTGAATTCCAAATATCCCTCCCTATTCTTTTTTAAATATGGATCTACTATGGTGTTATGAATTGGGAATTTTTTACTTCTATCATATTGTACATAGCAGATAAAATTATCATTCTCTGGAAATAGTTCTCTCTTTTTGTTTCTTCTTAATTGATTACGATATACAGTTAAATAAACAATATCAGCAGACATTTTGCCATATTTAACTTTGTTACTAGCAAAACCATAATTTTCAATACTAGAGATTTGTTCAATCGCCTCTTTTATCAATTTTTTTATTTGAAATTTAGTTACTTCTTTAATTAATACAAAAACTGCCGAAAAACGTTTTGTATTTTCTAAACTAATATCGGTAATTTCAGAAATAACGTACGCTTCATTATTTATATCAGGATAGAATCTAAAATTATCTTCTATCTCATTCCTTTCTTCATCATTAATTTCCCACATCATAGAATTTGGAATAATCGAACTAATAATATCTTTAAACTCTATTTTTCCGTTAGAAAAATCTATCAATTGTTCTGTAGAAATATTAAAAAATGAACTCATAGATTTAGACGATTGAAAAGAGAGATGTATATAATTTCCTGATTCAATATTTTTCATTTTTAAAAATTTTTGAGCTGAATACACTCCTAGACAATATCTTGAATTTACATCTAAATTATCATGTTGAAACTCAAGATTATATTGTGTACCTCCTTTCGCGTACACTGGAATCAATGAATCAATTTGTTTACACTCAAATAAAAGTGTTGATAAGAATAGTTTATCAATAAACTTAATAGATGTTTTGGATAAGTTATTAAAACTTCTTAATTTATCTAGGGAAATATTCTGACACCAATAATATAACCAAGATAAACACATACTACTAGTAATATCAAATATTTCTTTGATATCTGTGATAAATTGAAATGTTGAAATTTCTTTTTGCCCTGAAATACTCCCTTGAGTAAAATGAAAGCTCAACGTATTATAATTGTATCTAATCCCTCCATGAGATATAGCATTACGAACATCCGAATCTGAAATATCTGTTATTAAATTATAATCACGTTTTCTAAGATATTCAATTTGAGGAGTTAAAGTTTTTTGGTCCTGATTTTTACTTAAAATTTCACCATGAAATTTGATAATTAATTTAAGACCATTACTATAAGCTGAATTCAACAAATCATTATATATACTGACTGCAAATATCTTCGCTCGTAGCTCCTCACTCCCATTGAATAACTCCATAAGATTTATTCTTTCTTCTATATCTAGTAGCTGTTCGTACATAGAAATCCACAATTCGAAATTACTTAAGAATACATTAATAAATTTTTCCTTCCCCAATTGACTTTCCAGCTGACGAATCTTTGAATTTAAAAATTTAAATCCTTCTCTATTCCAATGTTTTAGCTGCTTATTTTGAAAAAATTTATAAAAAAGTGGTCTATATTCTAAAATAGTTAATTCCTCTAAAAAGTTTTTACGGAATTGTGAATGAAGAAAATTTAATTCACTACTTTCTCGAGTTTGTTCCCACCATTCTTTATAGTCTATCATCTAATTTCCTTCACCTACAATTTATTTTTTTCACGTAACTCCCTCAACCGCTCCTGCCCAATCTTCATCATCTCCTCCTCCACCTTACTCCATTTTCCAAAGAGGCATTCTTGTAGCACAATGGAAGCTAAACCGTCATCGATTTCGGAATCATAGAGACATATTCTATCTCTCTGATATATTTGAATCTGGTCAAAGAGTTTATCGGTTTCTAACTCTCGTAAGTTATCAACTAAATGTTCTACAATATCGTCGTGATGTTCTTTAGGCGTTGCTCTGGCTTGACTTGGATTTACCGCATAGACTTCTTCGTAGCGAATCAAAGTGCTGAGATAAGATAATTCTGGCTTTGTCGCAATCAGTGCTAGTGATACTTGATAGCCTCTTGATTTCAATAGCTGAGCTGTTTTTCGTGGGACTTCTGTTGTTCTGAGCGTTCCTTCGATTAACAAATGATAGCCTTGTTTGCTCAACTCATCAACCAGATGTTCCACCATTTTTCCTGCAAAGGATTTCGTATAATCAACACTATCCTTACCGTATTTTTCTTGTAAGGCTAGGTAATTCGGATGTAAAGAGCGGTAGCTATCGCCATCAATAATGATGATATTGCCTTGAAACTCTTTTTGCTTGATACGATGTATCGTTGACTTACCTGCTCCACTTTGCCCACCAAGTAAGATAGCCTGTGGGGTTGATGAAATCTTCTTACCACGAGTTACGGAACGAATAGTCCGTTTCAGGGCTAGGTCAAAGTCAACCTGACTGAATTCTTCTAACGTCATTAAGCCACCACCTGATGATTCGCAAGACCTAACATCCGCTCAATGCCATCTAAATAACCATTATAACGTTCTACCTCATCAAAGGTATCGACAAGATAAATCTTGGTATTGATAAGGTCAGCTAAGTCATCACTCATCAAAATCCAAGGACTGGTCTCATCATCAAAAGCAATCCCTTGACTATCCTGATAGCGATAGAGTTGAGATAAAATAGCTGCACCACGTTCTTTGATCACTTCAATTTTCATTGTTAATTGATAATCTTCTACTGGTGTTAACATCTTTTCCACTCCTACAATATCAACATAAGAGACGTTGAATTTTTGACAAATACGATCTATAAGTTCTGTCGAAACTGAGCTTGTGCCATTTTCATAACGGCTCAGGCTATTGCGTGAAATACCAACAATTTGGGCGAACTCTGGCTGTGTCAAATCATGCGTACGACGTAATGATTTTATATTGTCTCCAATCATCATAATACCTCCTCAGTTTAATTTTATTATAACATAAAAAACAGATAACGCACCAAATTTGGTGCGTTATCTGTTTTTAGTTTTCTTCGCTTGCTTAAACTGTTCTATCCGTTTTTCAAGCTATTCAGGCTTCAGTAATGGTCTCATCCAAGATCGTTTCCTCTGGCATAGCTTTAAGGATCATTTTTTCTTCACTGGTAGTTTGACTTGCTGAATCAAAAACAACATCTAGTAATTGGTTGACCCTGTGTAAGTCGGCTTCAGACATTCTTGATAAGCGATGAATGAGACCTTTAAAACTATCTTGATTGTGCGTTTGCTTTTTGAATAACCTCATCTTCTCTCCTCATAAAAAGCAGTTCCTGTGAGGACTGCTCGTACTCACAAGTCATCAATGACTTCTGAAATGCCTTCTGCTTCGTACTTACGAGTTAAGCTCAAAATAGCATACTTTGAAAAGCCAATAAGAGTGGTTATTTCCTTATAAGTGAGCCCTTCTGCTCTAAATAGCACCTCTTGAAGGCGTCTATGGAATTGTGAGATTTAAGTAAGTTTTCAATTCATTAATTTGTGTTGTCGTTAGTTTCATAGTCCTATTATAAGTTATTTTTTGATTTTGGTTGAATATTAAATCGCCAACCATAATATAAAAGAAAACGAATATGAATCAGTCTGATTCTGCCAACTTCAACCACCTCCCTGAAATAGAACATGGCAAAGCTGAAGACTATTTATCTCAAGTATAGAAATACGCTTAACTTCAAATAATTTAAAATTCAGCATACCAAACTTTTCTTGAATTTAATTTATAGGGAGGGTACTTTTCATTCCCTCAAACTCCTCGTCTATGGAAATAAGTTGCACCCCTAGGGTTTATGGGAATAAATTCCATTTCAATCAGACTATCACATCAAGACATTCAACTTCAACTCTCACTCTGATACTTACCTCCTATACGACAAAAAGCCTTGAACTCAAGGCTTTTTACTATTGCGATTTGTCAAAGTTTTCTAGGCTTTTACGAGCAGGCTAACACACTCAGCGGTTCGCGGTCTCCAATCGCTACGGCGCCATACTCCTAGCTCTTGGACAGCTATCGCATGGGCGGAAGTAAATGCTATTCGTCGTCGCTTCGCTCCTTGACTAGCAAACTTACCGCTTCAACATGATGTGTCATTGGAAATAAATCCACTGGCTGCACTTTCTTTAGTTTGTATCCTAATGCTTCATAAAGTTTAATATCACGCGCCATAGTAGCTGGGTTACATGAAATGTAAGTGATTTTTTCTGGTGCCATCTCAACGCTTGCTCGTACGAAGCTTTCCGTCAATCCTTTGCGTGGTGGGTCAACTAGGATAACACTCGGTTGAATCCCTTCTTTAGACCATTGAGTCATAGCATTTTCAGCAGAATCTGCGATATAGTGAGCATTTGTGATACCGTTTCTTTCAGCATTTTTCTTGGCATCTTCCACCGCTGCTTCAATAACTTCCACTCCATAAACCGCTTTGACTTGTTTAGCAAATGATAACCCGATGGTTCCAATTCCTGAATAGGCATCAATAACCACATCGCCAGCGCTTAATTCTGAAAAATCAATGGCTGTTTGATAGAGCTTTTCAGCCATTTCAGTATTGACTTGATAGAAGGATTGGGCAGAAATCTCATAGTCATTTCCCAGCATCTTATCCATAATGGTATTTTTACCGTAGAGCGTTCGGAATTCTGAACCCAAGATAGCATTGGTATTTTGGTCGTTAATATTTTGCAAGATCGATACGACATTTGGAAAGACTTGGGTAATTTTCTCAACCATTTGTTCAATACGGAAAATCTTAGGACGTGTGGTCACAAGAACTAGCATCATTTCCCCAGTATAATGCCCACGACGAACAAGGAGATTTCGCATTAAACCAGTTTTTTCTTTTTCATCATAAGGTTTAATGTCAAAACGGCGCAATAAATCACGCACAAAAACAATTAACTCATCAATAACCTTATCTTGAATGTAAAAATCCTCGATAGGCATGAGGTCGTGAGAATGCTTACGGAAAAATCCTGTTTCTAATTGCCCATTAACACGACGAACGGGCACTGCTGCCTTATTACGATAGGCTAGGGGATTTTTCATACCAATTGTTTCAGCAACTTCTGCATCAGAAATACCAGCTGTTTTATAGAGATTATTGACCACTTGTTGGCGTTTGAACTTGAGCTGTTCCTCATAAACTATATGACCAAAATCAGCGATACCAGAACGCAAGTACGCTACGTCAATATCTTGATTACGCTTGTCAGAAAGTTTCAGGTATTCTTCAACTTTTCCAAAACCAATTTTCTTTTTTAGTTTGAGAATGCGCATCTTGATAACTTCACCTGGAAGAGCATTGTCAATAAAAAAGACCAAACCATCTACCTTGGCGACCCCTTGTCCTTCGTGGGTTAGATCAAGGATTTCAACTTCTAAAATATCGTTTTTTTGCATTTTTTTGACTCATTTCTAGTTTTACAACTCTACTCTTTTCCGAAAGAAAAAAGAGAGACTTTCGTCCCTCCATTATATCATATTTACCTAAAGCCTAGTTCGGACAATTCTTTTTGATACTTGTCAAAATCAATTGCCAAACCTTGACCACCGTAAACGTCATAGTCGTCTACCCAATCACCTTGTTCTGGAATAGTCGTTTGATGGATGGATAGGTCACCATCTGTCATGCTAGACAATCCTGTCCTTAAAAGATAGGGATAAGACACATTGGTTGACGTTAAAGCATAGATTTTCCCCAGAGCTTCCGAACCCGTAAATAGCTTGGTCGGATTCTTAACCTGACGTAAAACTTCTCGCATTACCTGCTGCTGGCGCTTGGTTCGCCCAAAATCACCATCATCGTCCTTACGAAAACGTGCATAGTTAAGCAGAGTTCGTCCGTCCATCCGTTGTTTGCCGACTTTAATCGTTTGCTCAGGAACCTGTCCTTGATCATCCATTCGAAGGTCATCAGGAACCTCTACTGATTTAACTACCTCACCGTCAACTGTAGCGAATTTTGCATTGATAGCGACACCACTTGGGAATAAGGCATCAATCGCTTCAGCAAACGTTTCAAAGTCAACCATCATATAGTATTTAACATCAAGGTCATAATTAAATTTAAGCGTTTCACGCATTAATTCAGCACCGCGATGGTTATTTTGTTCACCCACGTTAAAGGCGGTGTTTAATTTTTGATCCTTGAGATAGTCTGTTTGACTGACATTAGGGATGTTAACCAGAGTATCTCGCATGAAGCTAACCATCTTAATATCCTTAGCTTTGTTACCGACATTGACAACCATGATGGTATCTGTTCGAGCATCCTCGGAATTCTGGGTGACACGCTTGTCACTTCCTAGTATGAGAATATTAGTTCCGTCACTTGTATCCTGACCATTAAAGTATTCTTCTACTGCAGGCTGATATTTCTTACCACTGGGGTTTGAAATGGCAGTGACACCTTTGAAAAACATTGCCAGAAGCATTGCGAAGACAAGAAGCAAAAGTAAGCCCAAAATGATAAAGAAACGCTTAAAACGTCCTTTCTTGGGCTTTTGCACAGCTTTAGGTTGCCTAGCTAGTCTCTTGTGTTTTACTGCGGCATGCTTTTTCTCTTTACGTGATTTTTTTGACTGACGTGACCTTGTAACCTCACTAGGAAAGACTGGCAAGCCCTGTTCAGTCATATTTTCTTGATAATTAGTATTCTCATACTGATCGTAATCATTCAAATAAGGGGGCGTTCCCTCATCAGCATATCCCTCATAGTCATAAGCAATCCCCCCAGAAAATGGAACTTCCTGCTTAAATGCCGGTCGGCTAGTTTGTTGACTAGTCAACTTCCGATATAGGTAATTAAATTCGGTCTTTTCTCGCTCACTCAGGTAATGAATATTTTTAAAAAGGTACTGATACCTCAACTGCTCGTGATGCGACAAGCCACCTGTATCTTTTTTTGCCATAGTTAGTGTCTCATACTATTCTATTAATCCATACGAACTAAAATTTCTTACTAAAAAGAAGGTTTCTCTAAAATCTTATAATTTCTACTAACACTTGTCAAGAATTCATCTAAGTTCATCGCGGGATTCGCACGAAAAAATACATAAAATCCTTTTTTCTGATTATATGCCATTCTTCAAGTTAATGTCGTACATGTTACATTCTCACATAGGGAATGACGCATTTTCATCGCTATGATAGTCTTATGCTATCTGAAATAGAAACGTTCTTCATCCATTTAACGTAAATTATGCACAAACAAATCTTGAAGAGATAGAAAAAACCAATCAAAATTGACTGGTTTCATTTTTATAGTAATTTCTCAAGAGCTGTTTCAACACGGTCTTTGATTAGGTTGGCAGATGCTTGTAATTTAGTATTTTCATTCTCAGTTAAACTCAACGGAACATGCCCAACCTTTCCTTTACGTCCAACCAAGGCTGGGTAACCCACATAAGTTTCAAACTCATCTTGGTAACTTGAGATAACCAACTCCTCTTCAGCATCAGACAAGATAGCCTTAACGATGCGAATAGCTGTTGTTGCAATACCGTAAGATGTGTAGCCTTTGCCGTAAAAAACAGTATGACCGCCTTTCATAGAAGCAAATGACATCTCTTCCAACTCTTCTTCAGAAAAGAAATGATCAATAGACTGACCTTTGACACTCACTTGACTCCATGCTGTAAACTGAGAGTTGCCATGCTCACCAAGATTATAACCAGATACACTCTTAGGATTAACCCCAAGACGCTCACTAACGACACGCTTCATTCGAGCAGTATCAAGAAGGGTACCTGTTCCAATCACGCGCTCCTTAGGAAATCCCGTCAAAGCCTGATAAAGAGCTGACACAGCATCAACTGGATTTGAAATAACCACAAGGACGCCGGAGAATCCTGAACCTTTGAGAGAGGCCGCTACTTGAGGAACCTGCTCCTGCATAAGAGCAAACTCCGCAAAACGGTCTTCATCTGCATTATGTTGCAGACTGATATTTCCAAGGGCTGACACCACCACATCAGCATCAGCTAAGGCAGCATAGTCATTGATAGTAATTTTGGCAAAACTAGAATGATTAGCCATTGCATCTTGGAAGTCAATCTGATCGGCACGCACCTTTTCTTCTCTAGGATCAATCAACACATAATGATCCGCAACAGCTTCTGAAATCAAGCCATGAGCCAAGGTTGAACCAACATTTCCCATTCCGATAATACCAATTTTACGTGCCATAATGAATCCCCCTTTTTAAATTACTGTTTGCTAGTGAGTTATTTTCCTGTTAATTCTTGTAATGGTTTAAAGACAATGCGCTCAATATCTGAGATGTAAACCGAAAGAGCCTGTTGGGCATTGAAATAATCTCTAACCGTTGTGTCTGCTTCCATTTTTTCTGTCATTGACTGAATAGCTTTTTGATCATCCTCAGTTGGCATTTGACCAGATTGCATCTTTTGGTACAAATCCTCTTGAAAAGCAACAAACTCATCAAAAAGAGCTTTAGACTCTGGGTTGCCGTCAATCTTGACTTTAGCTTCGGCTACCGCTTGATATTCTGGTAAAGTACGAATGCCGCGCTCCAACTCATTGGCTAAATCATAAATATTAGTTGACATGGTTAAATCCTCCAATTTAAATAAGTATTGACCATATTTTAACATAATTTTCCAAACAAGAAAGTCCTAAACGTAAGGATATTTCGGAAAAGTAATACTCTTCGAAAATCAAAAGCAAACCTCGTTGACTTAATTTGATGAACACCAGCTCTGTCTGCTATCTGTGTCGCCTAGTCTGCTTTTGCTTTTCATTGAGTTGAGTATAAAAAACAGAAACGAATCTGAAAACCATCCTTGCTTCACCTCATAGCTCACATAACAAAAAGCTCCTCTTGGAGGAACTTTCAAAACGTAAACAAGGCCTTGAAAATTTAATCATTTGGATATCTTCCAGAGAGATAGATAATAATTAAACGTTTAGAAACACTGGTATTTCAAGGTTTTTGATCGTTTCTTGTTTTTGACTACAAAGAAAAAAGATTAGAGTAAATATCCCATATGGACTTTGTCTCCAATCTGACTTTTGTTGTTATTATTTCTTAATTCAGACTTAGTGAGTCTACTCTTTTTAATCCTCTTCAAGGATCGTCATGATTCGTCTCATATCATGTAGTTTCAGCTGACCTGGTGCACTGGTATTTTCACAGTCCAAACTTGTGAAGCTCCACGATGAACCCGTCACATCACCTGAAATTCGAGAAAGTTTGCCGAGTTTCCCCATAGAAACAGTTGCGTATGTTTGCTCTGGATTCAAGGTTTTAAAACCACGTGTATAGTTCATCAAATCAAGAACTTCTTGCTCATTGTGAGGCATCACTGAAATTTTCACAACACGAGGTGCCAGAGTTGTTAATT
This sequence comes from Streptococcus thoraltensis DSM 12221, assembly GCF_000380145.1. Taxonomy (GTDB): domain Bacteria; phylum Bacillota; class Bacilli; order Lactobacillales; family Streptococcaceae; genus Streptococcus; species Streptococcus thoraltensis. The sequence continues at coordinate 30,743 of NZ_KB904598.1, forward strand.
CAGAAAAAATCTCCATCAAATTTTCCGGTGTTTCATGGAAGTTATGGTAGCTTAATGATAAATTCGGAAAACTTAACAACTGATCAAGGTGTGATTTGTAAGTAAAGTATTCAAAATCAATATAATCCGGATGGTAAAGAGCATCGACATCCTTCAAAAGAGAGATGTAATCTTCTGGACTAAGTTCAGCAAAGCCCCCCTCATTTACTGTTCGAATAGTAAAGAGAATCTCATAACCAGAAAACTTCTCAAAAATAGCTGGCGCCACTCTTAAAATATCATCTTTTTCTAAATAATCCGCACGCCATTCAATAATATCGGCGCCTTCATATTTTGAACTGTCAAGTTCTTTAACCTCATCGAGGTTCTTAGGAATAATTGGTACAACTATTTTCATTATCCAACCTTAATGGTAAATACTTTTAAGTAATTACTTCTTTCATCATTCTTATTTATTTTAAAATCACCAGGAAGTTGGTCTAGGGACAACACTTGATAGGCTTGTCCTTCGAACCCTTTAGCAATCTGTTTTTGAAATTGCTCAACACTTAGATTTGAAGCATTAGTAGACAAAATCAAAATACCATTTGGATTTAAAATATCAAGTGCCTTGTTGACTAAACGATGGTAGTCTTTTGAGACAGAAAAAGTTTGTTTCTTATTGCGGGCAAAGCTAGGCGGGTCAATCACAACCACATCGTAAGTCAAATCATGTCTTTTTGCATAGCGATAGTAATCAAAAACATCCATAACCATGAGTTTATGATTTGCCAGATCAAGACCATTCGCTTCAAAATGAGCCTTTGAAAGTTCTACAGAGCGCTTAGCCAAATCAACAGAAGTTGTTTCTATTGCTCCACCCATCGCTGCAGCGACAGAAAATGCTGCTGTGTAGGAGAAAAGATTCAAAACGGACTTGCCTGTTGCTAAACCGTCAACCAAGCGTCCTCTAATATCATGTTGGTCTAGAAAGATGCCCGTCATCAAGCCATCATTTAGAAAAACTTGGTATTTGACGTTATTTTCTAGCACTTCAAAGGTTTCAGGAGCTTCTTCTCCATAAAGATGTGCTGAGTGAGTTTCTGCACCTTTAAATCGGTATTTTTCATATGCTCCAACAAGCTCAGGGTAAACCGTTTTAAACGCTTCCACAACCATATCCTTTATACTGTAAACAAAAGCATTATACCATGAAAAGACGACAAAGTCACCATATCTGTCGACGGTAAAACCACCAAAACCGTCTCCTTCTTGATTAAACAATCGATAGGCTGTGGTACTTGGGTCATCAATGTAAGAAAGACGTGATTCTCTTGCCTTAGTAAATAAATTTTCAAAAAAAGCTTGAGTCAGTTCTGTGTCACCATCAGAGATGACCCAACCTAATCCCTTATTTTGTTCTGATAAGTAGGCAGTTACTGTAAATTGACCAGACTTAGACACCAACTGCACCAAACCAGCTTCTGCTTTGGCAGTGGATAAATCATCTTTTTCTAATAGAACAATTCCCTTTTTAAGTTTTTTCTCAACTTGTGTGCTTAGTCGAAGTTTTTCCATAAAGTCTATTATACCAAAATATCGTTCTTATGAATAGCCAGAGATAACGAGAATCATTCCATCAAGTTCTTGAGCTTCAAAAAGATTAAACTGTGTTAGCATTTTCATAGTGAACTCTTGCTATATAGTGACATTACACTACTCCGTACAGTCAAAGGAAATAACTTTCAGAACAAGGAACAAAAAAAGACGCGGGCAATACTTGATACTCAATGAAAATCAAAAGTAGACCCCGTTGACTTGATTTGATGAACTCCAGCTCTATCGGCATCGCCTAGTCTGCTTTTGATTTTCATTGAGCATGAGTAGAGCAAGTCGAAAGTGACCATGTATCAACCTTAATTCAAAAGACGATATAAGGCTTTGGCCTTGCCTTAAAGCTAATAAAAGGAACCACCGTTACCTATCGTGGGGATTTATAAAAGGGGATAGCCCCCTGAAAATTTGATAATTTAGCGGAAAGACGGAGAATCATTAGACTTCTAGAAGCATTGTTATTTCAATACTTCTATTTTTTTATTTTTGACTGCAAAAAAGATTGGAGAAAAATGTACAGAATGAACTTTTTTCAATCTGAAATCGTTACCTATCGTTTCGATTTTGCTTTTTGTGAACTTGGTAAAAAACGTTAGAACTAATCGAGACAGCAGGAACGATTCAACAGCTTCTATTTGTGACCTCTTTTTAATTTATGTTATAATGAAACTTGAGATTCTTTATTTAGGAAAATAAGCAAGGAACGAAACTGTTGTGAAAAAATTTATCAATACAATACTAACAGTGATGAGTACCCGCTTGGGGTTCGTCATTACTTTATTGTTTTTTTATTGGTTGAAAACCCTCTGGGCTTACAATATCGACTTTGTGCTTAACATTGAAAATTTTTACCAAATTTTTCTAACAATCATCAATCCGATTCCAGTTGGATTGCTTCTGATTGGTTTGGCACTCTACATTAAAAATACAAGATTATTTTACGCTATTACTTGGGTTATCTATTCACTATTGACAATCCTAGTCATTGCAAATGCCTTCTACTTCCGTGAATTCTCCGACTTTATTACGGTTTCTACAATGCTTGGAAGTAGTAAAGCGGCAGCTGGTTTAGGAGATTCCGCCCTTAATCTGGTTCGCATTACAGATCTCGGCTATGTGGTTGACTTCATCTTACTCGGCTATCTCTTTTTCAAAAAGAAAATCACTAGAGATGATCGTCCTTTCAATAAGAGAGCTAGCTTTGCCGTGACTGCCTTGTCGGGATTATTCTTCTCAGCCAATTTATTCTTAGCTGAGATTGACCGACCAGAACTTCTATCTCGTGGTTTCTCTAACTTTTATCTCGTCAGGGCACTTGGACTTCCAGCTTTCTCCGTCTACAGTGGTAATCAAGCTTACCAAGCAGAAAAAGAGCGTAGCGGAGCTACAGCGGAGGAACTAACTGCTGTCAAAGAGTATGTCAAAGAACAACAGACAGCTCCAAATCCTAATTATAACGGTATCGCCAAAGGGCGTAACGTTATTGTGATTCACTTAGAGAGCTTCCAACAGTTCTTGATTGACTACAAATTAAACGTTGATGGGCAAGAGCACGAGGTAACACCATTTATCAACTCACTTTACCATTCTAAAGAAACCTTTGCCTTTTCAAACTTCTTCCATCAGGTTAAGGCTGGTAAAACTTCTGATGCCGAGACACTCATGGAAAATTCTCTCTTTGGGTTAAATAGTGGGTCATTCATGGTTAACTATGGTGGCGATAATACACAGTTTGCTGCTCCTAATATTTTGAAACAAAATGGCAACTATGACAGTGCCGTTTTCCACGGGAACGTTGGTACCTTCTGGAACCGTAACAATGCATACAAACAATGGGGATACAATTACTTCTTCGATGAATCTTATTTCCAAAAATTGACCAAAGCCAACTCTTTCCAATACGGATTGAATGATAAGCATATGTTCTCAGATTCGATTAAGTATCTTGAGCATATGCAACAGCCTTTCTACACTAAATTCATCACTGTCACTAATCACTACCCCTACACCAGCTTAGCTGGCGAAGAGGGGGAAAAAGGATTTCCACTAGCCCAAACAGATGATGAAACCATCAACGGTTACTTCTCCACCGCTAACTATTTGGATTCTTCCTTGAAAGCCTTCTTTGACTACTTGAAAGCTACAGGTGTTTACGATAATTCTGTTATCGTGCTTTATGGAGATCACTACGGTATTTCTAATTCTCGTAACACAAGCCTTGCACCGCTACTCGGCAAAGACCCTGAAACTTGGTCAGAGTATGATAATGCTATGTTACAACGTGTTCCTTACATGATTCATATTCCTGGTATGGATAAAGGATTTATCAGCGACACATATGGTGGTGAAGTTGATAACCTGCCAACCCTACTTCCATTGCTTGGTATCGATACTTCAAATTATGTTCAGCTAGGTCAAAATCTCCTATCACCAGAGAATAAACAGACCGTTGCCTTCAGAACATCTGGTACTTATGTGACGCCTAAGTACACTAGCTACGATGGTAAGTTATATAATACGCAAACTGGCGAATTAATCACAAATCCAGATGAAACAACTATGGAAGAAAATCAAAAAATCCGTGAAGAAGTTGCCCTACAACTTAAGATGAGTGATGCCGTTCAAACTGGAGATTTGCTACGCTTTGACAAGGATAACAAGCTTAAGAAAGTTGATTCTGGTAAGGTTTCCTACATCGACTCATTGAAGACGATGAAGTCTATTGAGAAAAAACTGGGTGACAAATCGACCAGCATTTATAGCGAACATGGCAACAAGTCAACACAAGATTTCTTTAAAGCTCCAAGTTATATGCAGCTAAATCCAGAAGAAACGGATACGTCACCCTCATCAGCAAGTTCTAGTTCAGAAAAAAGCTGAAAAAGAATAATATAGTCCAAGGAATTAACTTTTAGATAAGGAACAGAAAAGACGCGGACAGTACTTAATTTTCATTAAGCATGAGTACGGCAAGTCGAAAGTGACCATATATCAAAGTTAAGTCAAAAGATTATACAATTTCAAATGTAGTGACCCAAAAGGTTAAACTTTATTAGCGAGATAGTTTCGGCTACTCGCTATTTTTTATGCAGTTTTTATAGTTATCTGAAATAAGAGGGGATAAAAAGATTCTCATCTTACACTCATCCAAAATCAAAAACTAACTTTCTGTAACCATTGTCTGTTGACGGTGGTTTTTAATACTCTTAAAAAATCAAAAGCAGACCTTATTAACATGATTTGATAAACTTTAGTTCTATCTGTATCGGCGTTGCCTAGTTTGTTTTTGATTTTCATTGAGTATTAAAAATTCTTTACTATCTACTTCTATGGGGTTGATAAGACTATAAAAAACGAACAAGATGTTGTTCTGTTAGACAGAATTCTATCTTGTTCGTTTTTTTATATTTTTTTGTCAGACTTTTGTCCTAGACACCTCAACTTATTCCAGTATAGCCAAAGCAATTAACTTTCAGACAAGGAACTGGGACGCAGAGAGTACTTGAGTACGGCAAGTCGAAAGTAGTGACGGAACAAAGTTAGGTCAAAAGATATAAAATCAAATTGACACAGTGCTTGATTGTCTTGACGTTAACTTTTTCAGCTCCAAAGGTAAGATCATCACCCATGCGGGGAAGGGGAATAAAATCATCTGTCAGGATATTTTAGCCTAGAAACCAGAGAGTGAAGTCTATTTTTTCTCTGTTAGAGTGCTTTCCCACTCCCATGCATTATCGCTCAGTATTTCTGGGAGTAACCACACTTGTAGATAGTCTAAGTAACTAAGGTTAAAATTGGATGTCATGATTTTCCACCAAGCTGATATTGTAAGTCAAGTCGTCTCGAAGAATTCTTTTAACACGACATTGTTCATCTATATAGGCTAAAATTTCTCCAATTATCTTATCATCTAAGCTACGATCAATACCTATAAGCACCTTGAAGTTACCCTCATCATAAGACGAATCAACTAGACTGGCAACTACTGTTTCTTGATGAAAACGAGCAAAATATCCTTGAACACACATGGTCACACATGAAGCTAGTGCAATATTAACTAAGCTCATCGGCGTCTCACCATCTTTAGGGAAACCAAAGAGCTCAATAGGAGCACCGTAGCCTTCTGATACTGAATGATAAAGCTTATCGCCTTTTACTTTAGTTTGGTAATTTGCCATGCTAATGATCCTCTCGATTTTCTTCCCACTGCACTTGTCTTTCAGTTCCCCACCACAAGGGCATTAGTTCCTCTAAAGTCACTATCTCTCTTGTCTCAAAATCAACCATGATTTCGGTGTTACTATTTTCTAAAGAACACTGCATTAAAAATTCTCTACATGCGCCACATGGCATCCCACTTGAGCCACCATAGGGCGGCTTGTCACGAAAGGCCAAAATACGTTTGGCGATGACCTGTCCTGATTCTTGGTACATGTTAAACATCGCTGCCCGTTCAGCACATAAATGAAAAACACCTGAAGCTGCTTCTAGACAAAAACCAGTGTAAATTTTGCCATCTGCTCCTTCTATCGCCGCAACGACATGATTGGCATAGACAAAGTCAGATAATTCTCTTGGTTTGTATAAGTCCTTGGCAGATTCATATAGTTTATCCCAAATGTCCATATCCATCAACCACTTTCTATTAGTTATATAGAAGTCATCTTTATCCTATAGTTGTAGTTACTATCGAATTTCTGCACCAACATTTTCAGTTAGAGCTTTTGTGATTTTGTTCATGTACTTAGCCACTTCTTCATCCGTTAGATTATCGTTAGGATTTTGGAAAGTAAGGTTGTAAGCCATAGATTTCTTACCAGTTTCAATGTTACTACCGGCATAAACGTCAAAGAGTTTGATAGCTGTTAGGCGTTTAACACCAGCGTTCTCAATAGCATCAACAATTTCTTGATGGCTTGTTTCTTGGTTCAATAGCAAAGCAATATCTCGAGAAACGGCAGGGTATTTTGTGATGTCTTTAAAGACTAAATCGTTTGTCAATGCTGCTTCAATAGCCGTCAAATTAAGCTCTGCTACATAAGTTTCTGGAATATCAAAATCTTTAGCAGTCTGTGGATGCACCTGCCCAACAAAACCAAGTTTTTCATCATTCAAGACGACGGCTGCTGTACGACCCGGGTGCATATTAGCCATGTTTTTCTCTGCCACATAGGTCACATCCAAATCAAGATGCGCAAAAATAACTTCAATGATTCCTTTGGCATAGAAAAAATCTACCGGAGTCGCTGCTGTTTGGAAATCTTTCTCCGCAACAAGACCAGTCAAGGTCATGGCAAAGGTGTTAACTTCATTTGGAAGTTCTTCTTGTGGATTTCCAGGTTGTTCAAAAACTTTACCGATTTCATAAAGTGCAAGATTTTTGTTCTTACGAGCCACGTTATAAGCAACAATATCTAGCATACCTGATGTCATGTTTTGACGAAGGGCAGAGCGTTCCACAGTCATTGGCCACATGAGTTCTGTCAAATGGCTAGGATTGGCATTGAATGCTGTCGCTTTTTCAGGCGTTGTCAAAGCGTAGGAAATCACTTCTGTTAAGCCAGCTCCTTCTGCCAATGTCTTCACTTTGCGGCGCAATTTCTGAGTAGCCGTCAAGGCACCTGCAGTACCAGCCGCTTCTGGAAGAGTTGTTGGTAATTTGTCATAGCCATAGATACGGGCAATTTCTTCAACCAAATCAGCTTGGATGCTGATGTCCCAACGGCGACGAGGAACTGCTACAGTGAATTTTTCTGCTGACCCTGATAAACCAAAACCAAGTTTAGCAAAGACATTTTCAATATCTGAATATGACAATTCCGTTCCCAAGCGAACATTGACATAGTCCAAACTTGTTGAAACTTCAACTGAATCAGTTGGTACAGAACCCGCCTGAACACGACCCGCTAAGACTGTACCATTGGCTAATTCTTCAAGCATGGCTGCTGCAAAATCAAGTGCTTCGGTCACAGTCTCAAAGTTGATTCCTTTTTCAAAACGAGATGAACTCTCGGAACGGAGATTTAAACGAGCTGATGTCTTACGGATGGACTTCCCATCAAAAACAGCCGCTTCTAGAACAACAGTCTTAGAAGAATTGTCAATCTCAGTATCTTTACCACCCATAACACCAGCAAGGGCAACTGGTTTATCAGCCACTGTGATAACAATGTCATCAGCTGTCAATTCACGTTCTTCACCATCAAGAGTCACTAATTTTTCACCAGCACGCGCATCGCGAGCAACGATTTGGTTAGCTTGGAACTTATCCAAGTCAAAGGCGTGCATGGGTTGTCCAAAGTAGAGAAGAATATAGTTGGTAACATCAACTACATTGTTGATTGGACGGATTCCTGCATTCATGAGGAGATTTTGCAACCACTGTGGACTTGGTGCCACTGTTACGTTTTCAACCACACGGCTGGCGTAAGTCATGACCTTGTCAGATGTGATGGCTACATCGATGACATCTTTAGTTGCTTTAGAAGTTTCGGTCACTGATTTCTCTGGAAAAGTCACACTTTTACCATAAATGGCAGCCACTTCATGGGCAACACCACGCATTGAAAGGGCGTCAGCGCGGTTTGGTGTGATAGAAAGTTCGATGATTTCATCGTCTAGATCCAGATATGGAAAAATGCTATCGCCTGGAACTGCATCTTCTGGGAGAATTTGAATACCATCCGAAAATTCTTTTGGAATAATGGATTCAGGTAAGCCCAACTCTTGAAGCGAACAAATCATTCCAAGAGATTCCATCCCACGGATTTTTCCTTTTTTAATCTTGTAATTATCCGCAATACGTGCACCCGGTACAGCCACAATAACTTTGATCCCTGCGGTAACATTTGGCGCACCACAGACGATTTGACGCGGTTCATCGTCTCCTGTATCCACTTGGCATAGGTGCAAGTGTGTTTCTGGAACATCTTCACATGTGAGGACATGCCCAACCACTAATTTTGACAGACCTTCAGCAGGCGTTTCTACGCCTTCAACCTCAATACCTGTCGTTGACATTTTTTCAGCTAATTCAGAAGATGGCACATCGATGTCCACCAATTCCTTAAGCCATTTATAAGAAACTAACATAATTAAGCTATTTTGGGACTCTTTTTTCAACAATTCTTTGAGAATTCATCTGCCTAACTTCTTGACATTAAGCAGACGAGTTTGCCAAAAGATGGAATCCCTTGCTCGGTTAAATCTAACCAAACATTCCTTTCGTTTTTGATTTTAACATTGAAGATTTATAGAAAGCTTTTCCTATCTGCTTCAAATTTCATGTTATTGTCACCTTAACCAGCGACTTATTTCAATCGTTTTCTTAACAACCAATCCGTATCAACCTTGTTTTCAGACACAACAAAATCATGCTCTGCGAACTTTTCAAAACCATATTTAGCATAGAATTTTTGAGCCTTGAAATTATGCTCCCAGACACCTAACCAGACCCACTCGAAGTCAGCTGCTTTAGCCATATCCAAAGCCAGTTCGAACAATGTTTTTCCCAAACCATAACCTTGAAAAGCTTTGAGAATGTAAATGCGTTGGATTTCAAACGCATTATCCAACTCCTGCTCCGTCTGCTGTGAACCCCAGTTGACCTTGAGATAACCAGCTAGCTCGTCATCAACATAAACAAAGCGGTGGTCAGATTCATCAGATGATAACTCTGCTTTTAAGACGTCGGGATGATAATCCTTATTGAAAAAGGCTTGTAATTGTTCTTCTGTCGTATCGTGCCCAAAGGTTTCTCTATAGGTATCCATCGCAAGTTGACGAAGAGTGTCTACTTGATGGGGTAAGATTGGTTCTATTTTAATATTAGACATAGCCACTTCCTTTACTTAACTACGGCTCTATTAGAAAGCTAAGTAGGCTTTCTTCTGTATCAATCATTTCTTAAAAATATCGATACGTTTAGCTTTTAAATTGTTCAGAGAAACGCGCATCCCCTTGGTAGAAACCACGAATATCATTGATACCATAACGAAGCATGGCTACACGCTCTTGACCCAAACCAAAGGCAAAACCAGAATATTTCTCTGAATCAACCCCAGACATTTCAAGAACACTTGGGTGAACCATACCGGCACCAAGAATTTCAATCCAACCCGTTTTCTTACAAACGTTACAACCTTCACCACCACACTTGAAGCAAGAAACATCAACCTCAACAGATGGCTCTGTAAATGGAAAGTATGATGGGCGAAGACGAATCTTTCGGTCAGCACCAAACATCTTTTGACTGATTAATTCAAGCGTTCCTTTGAGGTCAGCCATTGAAATATTTTCCCCAACAACAAGTCCTTCAATTTGATGAAACTGGTGTGAGTGAGTAGCATCATCTGTATCGCGACGGAAAACTCGTCCTGGAGAGATCATTTTAAGTGGCCCTTGACTGAAGTCATGAGCATCCATCGTACGTGCTTGAACTGGACTAGTGTGCGTACGAAGCAAGATTTCTTCTGTAATATAGAAAGTATCTTGCATATCACGGGCGGGGTGATCTTTTGGCAAATTCATGCGTTCAAAGTTGTAGTAATCTTTCTCAACTTCGTAACCATCCACAACTTGATACCCCATACCGATGAAAATATCTTCAATTTCCTCGCTGGTTTGTGTCAAGACATGGCGGTTGCCAAGTGACATTTGGCGACCGGGTAGGGTAACATCAAGGCTTTCCGACTCAAGTTGTGCCTTTATTTTGGCTGCTTGAACGATTTCAGCTTGTTCTTCAAAAGCTTTTGTCAAGACATCACGAACTTCGTTGACTTGTTTACCCACGACAGGTTTCAAGTCATTTGATAAATCCTTAAGCCCTTTAAGTAACTCCGTCAAAGAGCCTTTTTTCCCAAGAACTTGCACACGCAAGTCCTGTAATTCTTTTGAATGTTCTCCATTCAATTCTTTCAATCTAGCCTGCGTTGAGTTTTTCAACTCTTCTAATTTAGCTTGTAAATCCATAAGTTAAGATACTTCGAGCTTTCGATAGTAAGGGATAAACGAGTCCACTATGAGACCGCTTCACCCTCACCTTTTGAGCTCTTGTTCAATTGCAGTCACTCAATGACTGTAACCAAATCTTCCTTTCATCAGTAATTAAGTGGTTAAATGAATCCTTACTTAAGGCAATCTTCCAATACAAAAAACGTGCCAAAACTCCCTTAACGGAGCGTTGACACGCGGTACCATCCGATTTTTATCTACCTTGGTAGACCTTAATTCTATTGTCCTTAATATGAGTGAATTCGTCCTATTTCACTTTAGAAGAGTTCCAGTCGTGCTCTTCATTCCCTGGCAAGTTTCCTAAGATTACTAGTCTCACAGACACGTATTCAATTACTAACAGTGTATCAAAAAACTGGCGCTTAAACAAGTACCAGTCTCTGAATCAATCACTAAATATCATTTGAAAGTGATAATGCCTTAGTTATTAACAGTCACTTGACCATTAGCATAGTTAAGGGTAATACCCGATTGAACATTGGGTACAAAAACATTAAATTCTAAACTACCATCACTAGATTTTGCCTCAAGATGTGACCCTGATGCCAAAATATTATCGCCATCGTAAACAAGGGTTACACGGTAACGAACGCGTTTATTATTATCAAGAGCACGACGAATTTGTGTCTCATAATAATTTTGACCAGTCGAACGACTATTTCTAGCTTGATTTGACCAAGCTGTTTGAACGGCAATGTTTTTAGGGTTACTTGCTGAAGGGTCAAAGCCATCAATATTTCCCGCGAGCGCATAACCAATCAAATGACCTCTATCAATAGCATGATCATATCCACCAGGCAAATCATGAACCTGATGCCAACCAGCTGGTGTCCACGAGGTCGAACCATTTCCTGTTGACTCACGGTCGCGATACTGACGGCTGTGTTTGGAAAGCATAGCATTGGCTACTGTTGGCACAACCTCGCCTTGAACTCGCTTTACCTTATTATCAACATAGGGCACACTAGATACACTGGCATCCAGATTTGTTTTATTATCATTAATAATAAAAGCACCAGCCCCATTCCACTTGATATTGGAACCCAATGACCTTTTGACAGAGGCAGTCAAAACTGATTGTGCCAGTTCTTGACTTGGTGTAAACTCACTTGTACTTGATCCATTAGAGCGTGCCTTCTCCTGATGTGACGAATTCGTGACAACTTGCGCCAACTGTTTCAAAGGATTATTGTCAGGGAGTTTATCATTTCCCGCAACAAGTGCTAAAACTAAGGTGACAATTACAGCCAGAATAGAAATGACTGATTTAGACGATTTTTTTGAACAATAAGGTTTAGCCATACGACTCCATTTCATGAAAAAAGTAGGACAAGCCTACTTTATCTTAAATTTGGCAATCAATTCTTGCCATTTATCCAGTGAGAGAATTGAGAAGGCATCCTTACCATCACCAATAACACCGTAACCAATGACCAACCCCAGCGCTAAGAATAGTAAGCATAAGGCTACAACGACAATGATAAATAAATACTGTCTCAAAACATATAAAATACGTTGTTTCATCTTAATCCTCTGAAATACGACGAATATTAGCACCTAAGTTAGCCAATTTAGTGTGGAATTGATAATAACCACGGTCCAGATGACTTAATTTCCCAACAGTTGTTGTCCCATCAGCAATCATCCCTGTCAAAATAAGGGCTGCACTAGCACGAAGGTCAGTTGACATGACAGGTGCTCCTTGAAGTTCTTGTCCACCATGAATCAAGGCTGTGTCTCGAAGAATTTCAGAATGAAGTCCCATACGACGCATTTCTTCTAAGTGCTGGAAACGATTCTCAAAAACCGTCTCAATCATTGTAGACTCACCCTTAACAGTTGCCATAAGAGCAGTGAACTGAGCCTGCATATCTGTAGGGAAACCTGGATGTGGCAATGTTTTAACCGTCACTGGTTTCAATTTAGAAACATCTGATTTAACACGAATACCGGCTGCTTCTTCAGTTACTTCGACACCCATCTCCATCAATTTTGCTAAAAGCGGACGGTTATGCTCCCAAACAGCATCTTTAACTAAAACATCTCCAGAAGTCATCGCTGCAGCAACCATAAAAGTACCAGCTTCAATGCGATCCTGAACCACCTGATGTTCTGCACCATGTAGCTTCTCAACTCCTTTGATGGTTAAAACTTCAGTACCAGCCCCTTTAATGTGAGCGCCCATTTTATCCAGAAGAAGAGCCAAGTCAACAATTTCAGGTTCACGGGCAGCATTCTCAATTACGGTTGTACCTTCAGCTAGTGTAGCAGCCATCATCAAATTTTGAGTAGCTCCAACTGAAGGGAAATCCATGTAAATGCGGGCTCCATGAAGTTTACCAGTCGCCGTAATATCACCAGCTGTCTGAGTGATTTTAGCCCCCATGGCTTCAAGGCCTTTTAAATGAAGGTCAATTGGACGACTACCAATCGTACAACCACCGGGCATAGACACTTTAGCATGTCCACTACGAGCGAGAATCGGTCCCAAAACAACGATTGATGCACGCATTTGACTAACGTATTCATAAGGTGCTTCGTCCAAAATATCACCTTGAGCATCAACGACGACAGTGTTTTTTTCCTCATCAAAATCCACTGCAACATCCAAACCTCTAACAACATTGTTCATTGTGAACACATCTGAAAGAATGGGAACATTTGTTAAAGTTGTTATTCCTTCAGTTGGTAAGATTGTTGCAGCCAAAAGTGGAAGGACAGCATTTTTAGCTCCCTCAATTGTCACTTCACCTTGAAGACGGGTTTGACCACCTTCGATAATAATTTTATCCATGTTTACTCCAAAGTATTGTTCATAATCATTCAATACCAAAATCTAATTTAAAATAGTTGCAAAAGCTTGACTTAAGGTAATTATTTCAAGAACAAATCGGCTGGCTAAATAACCTAAAACCAAACTCAACAAGACGACTAAAAGCCTGACTTGCCCCAAATTATCTTGATTAATTTTTAGAATTTTTGACCAATCAACTAGATGCGTTAAAAGACGGAAAAAAATACCTATAAACACCATATGGCTCAACAAAGCCAGAGACTCCATTACAACTTGCATAAGACTATTATACCAGTTTTTTATAAATTACCAAAAAAGAAAATCTTTACCAACATTCTCAAAGAAAATCCAATAGCAATCCTTGTCAATTAAACAATATAGCCTTTTGAATTAACTTTGATACACCATCACTTTCAACTTGCCCTACTCATACTCTTCGAAAATCCAAAGTAGGCGTTACTTGATTTGATGAAGACAGTTCTATCTGCTATCTATGTCGCCTAGTCTACTTTTGATTTTCATTGAGTACTAAGAAGAACTTTGCACATCTTAGTTCCTTGTTCTGAAAGGTAATTCGTTTGACTATAAGACACCTATTCACTTCATTGCCATTAAAAAAAGATACAAGGAAATCTTGTTCCCAAAAATAAGACTAGGTATCTGTCTTTTGGAGGAGAAGAGAAACGCTATTGAAGTTTATTTTCCGACTAGACTGACAAATCTTTTCAGATTTTATGAGACACATAAAAAGATTCAATGGAACTTTCAAAGTATACCCAAACCCTTGAAACTTTGATAATTTTGAAAATTTTGCAGAGACAGATGATAGTCAAACTATTAACAAGACTGTGATTTCAACATTTTCGGGAGTTTTTTGCTTTTGACCAGAAAGAAAAAAGATTGAAGAAATTGTCCAAAATAGACTGTTTCTTCAACCTCAAAGACCCAATGGACCTTTTTATTTATTCCCAACGTTAATACGGTTAATGGCACGCTCCAAGGCAACTTGTGCACGACGGACTTGGTCTGCGCTGTGTGGTTTTGCTTGCGCTTCTTCCAGTTCACGCTCGGCACGGACTTTAGCGCGCTTGGCACGATCTAAATCAATCTCACGTTTTCGTTCAGCCGAATTGGCTATAATCGTAATCTGATTATTTTTTACTTCGATAATGCCACCATTAACAGCCACCCAATTAATCGTTTGCTCTTGGTCCACACGATAAACTTTCATTTCATGAACAGTTAAGGGGGAAATGATATTAACGTGATCAGGTAAAATCCCCATCTCGCCATCTGGTGTCCCAACAACAACCATGCTAGCTCGATGAGCATATTTAATACCATCAGGTGTGACTACTTGAACTGTCATTTCTGCCATGTGATCACCTCATTAGTAACCCATCTTTTTAGCTTTTTCGATAACATCCTCAATTGGACCTACTGAGCGGAAAGCATCTTCTGGAAGGTTATCATATTTACCTTCAAGAATTTCCTTAAAGCCTCGAACAGTTTCGGCAACTGGAACATACGAACCTGGAAGACCGGTAAATTGCTCAGCAACGTTAAAGTTTTGTGAAAGGAAGAATTGAATACGACGAGCACGACCGACAAGAGTCTTTTCATCTTCTGACAATTCATCCATACCTAGAATAGCAATAATGTCTTGTAACTCACGGTAACGTTGTAGAACACGTTGAACTTCAGTTGCTACAGCGTAATGCTCTTCACCAACAATCTCTGGAGAAAGGGCGCGCGAACTTGATGCAAGAGGATCAACGGCTGGGTAAATACCCATTTGTGTCAACTTACGTTCCAAGTTGGTTGTTGAATCCAAGTGAGCGAAAGCTGTCGCTGGAGCTGGGTCAGTATAGTCATCGGCTGGCACATAGATAGCTTGGATTGACGTAACAGAACCCTTTTTAGTTGAAGTAATACGTTCTTGTAATTGACCCATTTCAGTTGCCAAGGTTGGTTGATAACCAACGGCTGATGGCATCCGTCCAAGAAGAGCTGAAACTTCAGAACCCGCTTGAGTGAAACGGAAAATATTATCAATAAAGAGAAGAACGTCCTGACCTTCAACATCACGGAAATATTCGGCGATGGTCAAACCAGTAAGTGCAACACGCATACGCGCTCCAGGTGGTTCATTCATCTGCCCAAATACCATGGCTGTTTTTTCGATAACGCCTGATTCTTTCATCTCCCAGTAAAGGTCATTACCTTCACGTGTACGCTCACCAACACCGGTAAATACTGAAATACCACCATGCTCTTGGGCAATGTTATGAATCAACTCTTGGATAAGAACGGTCTTACCAACTCCGGCACCTCCGAAAAGCCCAACTTTACCACCTTTTAAGTAAGGGGCAAGAAGGTCGATAACTTTAATCCCTGTCTCAAGGATTTCTGTTGATGTTGATAATTCATCAAAAGTTGGGGCACTCTTATGAATTGGATGACGTTCTGCATCTTCTGCAAATGGTTCTTCAAGGTCGATAGCATCACCAAGCACGTTGAAGACACGTCCAAGCGTTTCTTTACCAACTGGTACACTAATCGCACGACCAGTATCAAGAACTTCCAAGCCACGTGTTAAACCATCGGTTGATTCCATGGCAATAGTACGAACGAGACCTTCACCGAGTTCAAGAGCTACTTCCAGAACGATTTTTTGTTTTTTCTCATTGTCTTTATAAACAACAAGTGCATTATTTATCTCAGGTAGAGGTTCATTAGTGTTAAATGCAACGTCAACAACTGGACCGATAACCTGAGCAATTTTGCCTGAGCTCATGTATTTCTCCTTTTTAGATTTTTAGGATTACTCCTACGTAGAGCGACATCATTGAAACGAATGTCGTTCTATATTTTGAGTCACGTGATTACAATCACTACTCAAGGGCGCTAGCACCCGCTACAATTTCTGTAATTTCTTGTGTGATTTCTGCCTGACGAGCACGATTATATTGGATTGTTAAATCATTAATAACATTTTTGGCATTATCAGTCGCTGTTTGCATAGCACTCATACCTGCTGCATGTTCTGCTGTTTTAGCATCAACAATAGCCCCGTAAATTAAACTTTCAGTGTACTGAGGCAATAGTTGATCCAAAATAGCTTCACGATTTGGTTCCAACTCAAATGATGCTCCACCTTCACTGGCTTCGTTCGCATCTAATTCAGTAATTGGCAACATTTGTTGCATACGTACTTGGCTAGTCAAACTGTTAACATGGTGATTATAGCAGACATAAAGTTCGTCAAAAAGCTCATTTTTATACATTTCAACAGATTTTGAAATAATACGAGCTACTTCTTCAAAACTTGGTTGGTCTTCTAAACCACGTAGTTCAAAGGCAACATCAATACCACGGGCTTTAAAAAAGTCTGCTCCCATCCCACCGATAGCAATGATTTCAAAATCATTTCCATCTGGATGGTACTCACCGATAGTATCCATCATCGATTTCAAGATAGTAGAATTGTAACCACCTACTAATCCTTTATCAGATGTAATCACAATATAGCCTGTTTTTTTAACAGGACGAGAAATCAACATTGGATTTGACGAACCTGATAATAATTCAGCCTTCATCAAATCAGTTGTGATTTGACGAACCTTACTAGCATAAACTTGGAAATCTTTAGCTGCTTGTTCAGACTTCGTCAACTTTGCAGCAGAAACCATTTGCATGGCTCCTGTAATTTGACTGGTCTTTTTAGTAGAAGCTATTTTCCCTTTGATTTCGCTAAGAGAACCTGCCATAATGCTTCCTCCTCTTAGTTAAATTGTGATTGATCTTTAAACTCTTGAATAGCAGCATCTAGCACTGATTCTTCAGGTAGATCCTTAGTATTTCGAATCGTTTCAAAGATTTCTCCATGATGAGCGTCAAAGTATGAATATAGAGACTCTTCAAATCGTAAGATATCTTCAACTGGAACATTATCCAAGAAACCATGTGTCAATGCGTAAAGAATCAAGACTTGTTTTTCAACAGGAAGTGGTTTGTGGAGTGGCTGTTTCAAGACTTCAACCGTACGACGTCCACGGTTCAATTTAGCCTGAGTAGCCGCATCCAAATCAGATCCAAATTGTGTAAAGGCTTCAAGCTCACGATAAGATGCTAAGTCCAAACGTAGGGTACCTGCAACCTTTTTCATCGCCTTAATCTGAGCAGAACCACCAACACGTGACACTGATGAACCAGCATCGATGGCTGGACGGATACCTGAGTTAAAGAGGTCTTCTTGCAAGAAGATTTGTCCATCAGTGATTGAGATAACATTTGTCGCGATGTAGGCTGAAATATCTCCAGCTTGTGTTTCGATAAATGGAAGAGCGGTAATTGACCCACCACCTAAAGCATCTGAAACCTTAGCCGAACGTTCAAGAAGACGTGAGTGAAGGTAGAAAACATCCCCTGGGTATGCCTCACGTCCTGGAGGACGACGAAGAAGAAGGGAAAGTTCACGGTAAGCTACGGCTTGTTTTGACAAATCATCATAAACAATAAGAACGTGTTTGGCATTGTACATAAACTCTTCACCCATTGCAACGCCCGCATAAGGAGCAATGTAGAGCAATGGAGATGGTTGTGATGCAGAAGCTGTTACAACGATTGTGTAATCAAGCGCACCATAACGACGAAGTGTTTCTACTTGTGTCCGAACAGTTGATTCTTTTTGACCGATAGCTACATAGATACAAATCATGTCTTGACCTTTTTGGTTCAAGATAGCATCGATAGCAACAGATGTCTTACCTGTTTGACGGTCACCGATAATCAGTTCACGTTGTCCACGTCCAATTGGAACAAGAGCATCAATGGCTTTAAGACCTGTTTGGAGAGGTTCAGAAACCGATTTACGATCCATAACACCAGGTGCTGCTGCTTCTACTGGACGCGTTTTGCTTGTCTTTATATCCCCAAGCCCATCTACTGGGATTCCTAGAGGATTAACAACACGACCAATCAATTCTTCACCAACAGGAACTTCCATGATTTTTCCTGTACGTTTAACCACATCACCTTCACGAATTGTGCTGAAATCACCGAGGACGATGATACCGATGTCGTTTGACTCTAGGTTTTGAGCCATACCGAAAGCACCGTTAGAAAATTCGAGAAGTTCACCACTCATGGCATTATCCAATCCACGAGCACGTGCGATACCGTCACCAACATAAGTAACGCTACCAGTTTCTGTGACGTCAAAATTTGGCTGGAAGTTTTCAATTTGCTTTTTAATTAAAGCGCTAATTTCTTGTGCATTAATTGCCAAATGTCACACCACTTTCTATTTCAAATTCATTTTTAATTGCTGAAGTTGCGATTTGATACTTGTATCAATAATCTTGTTATTCGCTTTCAAAATAAAGCCACCAATCAACTCTGGATTGATAACTTCCTTTACTTGACCAACTGAAATGGCAAATTTTCTTTCAGCTACTGCTTTCAATCGATTTTTTTGTTCATCTGAAAGGGAATCAGCAACCTGAATTTCCAATGAAAATTCATTAGAGGCCACTGATAGTTTTTCCATAGCTGAAGACAAAATTGCTTCTAAAAATGCCTCACGCTCATTTTGTTTAATCACTTCTAAAAAGTTATTAACAAAAATGTGACTGCCTTCTTGAAGTTGACTAACGAGAGCTGCTTTTTCACTTTGGCTAATGCCTTCATGAGAGAGCGAACTAGCCAAGTCAGTTGATTGAAAAATCTTTAAAAGAGCTGTCAAATCTTCTCTAATTTCATGAATAAGATTATGTTCTACCGCAACATCAACTAAGCTTTTTGAGTAATTCTCAACTAAAGTTAATGTTTTTTTATCCATTACGCATCTCCTAATTGATCAAGGTAGTTGTCAATCAGTTTGCTTTGTGCTGCTTTATCAAGTTCTTTAGTCATGATTTTCTCAGCCAATAAAACTGTTAAGTCAGCCACATCGTCTTTAACTCCAGCAAATGCTTCTGCTTTGCTTTGAGCAATATCAGCCTCTGCTTTATCTTTAAGACGTCCTGCTGTTTCACGAGCTTCTGCAACGATTTGCGTTTCTTGTTTTTTACCAGTCTCTTTTGCTGATTCGATGATTTCAGATGCTTCTGTACGAGCTCCTGCCAATTCTTCTTGACGTTGTTGTGCTAATTTCTCAGCTTGCTCACGTGCCACTTCTGCACTATCAATATCATCAGCAATTTTCTTCTCACGAGCATCAAAAATACTTGTCAATTGTTCCCATGCAAATAGTTTCAACAGAACAAGCAAGAGTACAAATGACCCTGTCACGATAATAAAATTACCAAGACTAGTACTATTAATAAATGTAGACATCGTCATGCTTCCTTTCTTATTCTTCTGTTGTTACTACTTTTTTACCAATATATGTTGATGCTAATAAGACAAAAACATAGGCTTGAATAGCAGAAATAAAGATTGAAAATGCTGTCCAGGCAAGATTTAATAAAAAAGCAATTGGTGCTGTAAAAATGCTTAAGTTTGCAAAGGTCACCAAGAGTGATAAGACCACTTCACCTGAAAAGATATTACCATACAAACGAAGAGCAAGTGACGCAACATTGGTCAACTCCTCTAAGATGTTCATTGGCAACATTGCAGGCGTTGGCGCTAAATACCCTTTTAAGTACCCTTTAAAACCATTTTTTCTAACACCTTCAACATGGACAATTGTAGCAACGATTAAGGATAAGCTAAAGTCAACAACAATATTTGATGTTGGTGATGTCCAGAAATTATAATCACCAGCATTCAGTTTTGTCACTAAACCGATATTATTAGCGATTAAAATGAACAAGAATAGGGCAAATGCAAACAAAGTATAATTTGAGGTATACTTTCCAACATTTGGTCGGATTAAATCCTGAACAAATTCATATGTCCACTCTAAAACATTTTGCTTACCTTTTGGTTTTAATGTCATGCTACGACTTGCCCAAAAGACACTAAGAAAGATTATGAGAACAGTTAAGAGACACATCGCAAGAATAGTTAAATCGAAGTCAAGTCCTAAAAAACTTGCTGTCGGATTAGTTGATTCTCCCAATTTGGTCCCTCCTTCTTCTAATCAATTTCACTGATACTTATATTGTTATTTTCCAACGATGTATGTGAAAGCAAAAAGAACGAAGAAAGTACCCTCGATAAAGGCAATACCTGTAAACATTAATGTTTGCAATTTGCTAAACATTTCTGGCTGACGTGCTGCAGATTTTGCAATGTTAGCAACGAGGATACCCTCACCGATACTTACTCCCATAACTGCGAGACCAAGTGCCAAGATTTGTAAATTCATAGTAGAATTCTCCTTTAAAATTTTTTACCCTGTTATTTTAGTCCTATTTTATAGTGATGTCAATGAAAATCCGTCTTGTTAGCGCTTCCTCATAGGATTCTTAAACCAACTTTGACCTTTGTCTGACCTATAAAACAAGTTTTCTTCTTATTTAAATACTTACTATCTCATACGTAAAAGAAAGTCAGACTCTCCTAACTTCCTTTTGCGTATTTTAAAGCTGGTGATATAGTGCCTCATAGGCTAGACTGGCTGTGTCCCATGAAAAATCTCGAGACATCGCTTCTTGCTGTATACCTTGCCAAGCTCTTTTATCGTGACGATAGACCTGCAAGGCTCTTTCTATAGTTTTGGTTAACCAATACCCTGTAAACTCACCAAAGCCAAAACCTGTACCTTGACCGGTGAATTCATTGTAGGATTCGACCGTATCCTTCAAACCACCAACCTGACTAACAATTGGCAAAGAGCCATACCGCATAGCCATCATTTGTGATAAACCACAAGGCTCAAAGGCTGATGGCATGAGGAAAAGATCTGACGCGGCATAAATTTCTTGGGCGAGCCCTAGATCAAACATGATATTGGCAGATAACTTATCTGGGTACTGACTTGCAAACCAAGAAAAGGCATTTTCATAAGCTGCATAGCCTGTTCCCAAAAGAACGAGTTGTAAATCATGTTGCAAAATATGTTCTAATTCATTAACAACTAAATCAAAACCTTTTTGATCTGTTAATCGAGAAACAATACCGATAAGTGGCACATCCGCTCTGACGGGAAGTCCTAAGCGTTCTTGTAATGCAGCCTTATTTTGAGCCTTGCCACTTAAGTCATCTTTAGAAAAATGGTAAGGAATAAGTGGGTCTGTTTCAGGATTTAATAAGTCAGCATCAATACCATTTACAATACCTGACAATTTCCCCGATTCCATCCTCATGACTTGGTCTAAGCCTTTGCCAAAAGATGGTGTCTTAATCTCTTCAGCGTATGATGGCGACACTGTGCTAACTCGGTCAGCATACAGAACTGCCACCTTCATCCAGTTTAGACAATTATTCCAGCGTAAGGTACCGTCTTCGTAACGTTCATTTCCTACACCAAACAAATCACCTAGCATTTCTGGTCCAAACTGACCTTGAAATTCAATATTATGAATGGTAAAGACTGTTTTGATAGTTTGGTATGCTTGAATCCAGTGATATTTTTCTTTTAAAAGAAATGGCATCATCGCCGTATGGTAATCGTGAACATGAAGAATATCTGGAATGAAATCAATTTTTTCCATTAATTCCAGAGCGGCTAATTGGAAAAAGGCAAAGCGTTCACCATCATCCCAATAGCCATAAACAGCGCCTCTAAAGAAATAATCTTGATTGTCTATAAAGAAGAAATGAACACCATAACGCTGAATGTACTTTACCCCAGCGTATTGGCGGCGCCATCCGACATTGACGGTAAAGTTAAAGCAGTCTTCTACTTGATCTCCAAATTTATCATCAACGCTATCATAATATGGCAAAACAACAGCAACTTCGTGACCGTGTTTGACAAGAGACTTGGGAAGGGCTCCAATCACGTCTCCCAAACCTCCTGTTTTAGAAAACGGAGCACCTTCTGCTGCTACAAATAAGAGTTTCATTGAATTATATCTCCTGTGATAACTTGTCCTTTCCCAATAACCAATGGTTTTTCGGCTGTCCCTCTAAGCGTTACTCCAGCTGGAACGGTAACATTTTTATCAATAATCGCATACTCAACAACAGCACCTTCTTCAATGGTCACTTTAGGGAAAATCAAGGTGTGGTCTACATGGCTACCTTTGGCGATGTGGCAAGATCTTGAAACAATAGAATGATTGACCTGTCCATAGATTTCTGAACCCGAAGCAAACTGAGAATTATTGATTTCAGATGATTGGTCAAAATAAGTAGATTCTTCATTCTTAACCTTGGTATATACTTTTTGATTTGAATAAAGAAGGGAGTAGAATTTTTGAGGATCCAACATATCCATGTTGGCATCATAATATGACTTGACTGAAGCAATGTTAGCTAAATATCCTGTATATTCAAAGGCTAGCGCATGCTCTGTAACAATTAATTCACGAAGTAAATAACGAATCTTGCGCGGTTCTTCTTTTTGTGCCTCTTCTTCTAATTTTTCAATCAACCAAGGGGTATTCACCACATAAATATCGGCAGACATTGATACTGGTTCTGCTGCATCTTCAATCTTCCGTTTTCCGATGACATTATCTTTTTCATCAATCTCGAGCACCTCATTGGCTGGTGAAAAGAGGGCTTTTGGTAATTTTTTATAAACAACTGTGATATTGCGCTTATTAGCATTGTGCAGATGAATAACCTGCTCCAAGTTAATATTACATAGAATGTCACAAGACATGTACACCGTCTGATCTGATCCTGAACGTTTTAAGTAAGTGAGGATTTGACTGTAATAGTCTTTATCTGTGATAGTTGTTTCTTGATCTGTATTGTAAAATCCTAAGAAATAATGGCTTAAAAGAGTATTTAACCCCCACTCACGACCACTTCGTATATGGTCGAAGACTGACCGAATATTTTGTCCACGAAAAATCCCATAAACGCTACGAATACCTGCATTCGCAAGGCTAGATAACTGAAAGTCAATCAAACGATATTTTCCATCAAACGGAAGATTGGCTAGAGGGCGATTATCTGTCAAACTTTCCATATCATGATAGCCAACCGCATTGCCTAAAATGGCTGTGTATTTATCAATCTTCATTTGGTACCCCCACTACTTCATTGTATCCTACTACTTGCACCTGGTCTGTTCCATCAATGACAACGTCATCTCCGATAGTTGCCCCCTCACCAATGATAGCACGCTTGATAACAGCTCCTTTGCCGATTTTAACACCACTCATGATAAAACTGTCTTGGACATTTGCACCTTCTCGAACCTGCACATTGGTTGATAAAATAGAATGTGATACTTTTCCGTCAACAAAGCAGCCATCAACAACTAATGAATCCTTGACTTCTGCTTTTTCGGAAATAAAGTTAGGTGGTGCAATTTCATTTTTGGAATAGATTTTCCACGAACGATCACGGCTATCGAGTTCGTTATCGACTGGAATATACTCCATGTTGGCTTCCCAAAGGGATTCAATTGTTCCAACATCTTTCCAATATCCCTTGAAGTTATAAGTATAAACACGCTCGCCTGATTCAAGATAGGCTGGGATGACATTTTGACCAAAGTCTGACATATCAACGCCATTTTTCTCTCCATTGACCAACATTTCACGAAGAGCTGCCCAGTTGAAGATGTAGATTCCCATTGATGCTTTTGTTGATTTTGGATGTTCTGGTTTTTCTTCAAATTCAACGATGCGGTCATTCGAATCGGTATTCATAATACCAAAACGACTGGCTTCTTTTAGGGGAACATCAATAACAGCTACTGTCAAGCTCGCCATATTATCCTTATGGGTCTGAAGCATGTCATCATAATCCATCTTATAGATGTGGTCACCAGATAAGATCAAAACGTATTCGGGATTGATACTATCAATATACTCAATGTTTTGGTAGATGGCATGGCTAGTTCCTTGAAACCAACGGTTGCCTTCTGTCGCCGAATAGGGTTGTAGAATGGTTGCACCAGCATCGATGCCATCTAACCCCCATGATGAACCATTTCCAATATGCTGGTTCAATCCTAAGGGTTGATACTGGGTAATTATACCAACTTTTTGAATGCCTGAGTTTGTACAGTTTGATAAAGCAAAATCAATAATGCGATAACGCCCACCAAATTGAACCGCTGGCTTAGCAATACTTTGTGTCAATTTTCCTAGCCGCGTTCCTTGTCCTCCGGCTAAGATGAGAGCTAACATTTCATTTTTCATAAATTTTCCTTCTTTTTATCTTAAACAATTGGCAGCTATTGCTCGGTGTGAGTTCGATGATTGTCCTGAGAATGCTCTAGACTATTTTATGCGTCTTTTGACCTTCCAAATACTTGCTCCAAGTGCTGGGAGTGTGAGACTTATCGTCTGATCATAATCTTTCCACTTCGTTTTCACTGTTTTTTGTGGTGAATTTCCCCTAGTCCATGTTCCGCCATAAATCTCAAGTTCGGTGTTAAGCACTTCCTCATAAACACCTGCAACAGGAACTCCTACTGTGTAATCTCGTCTTTCAACTGGCGTCATATTGAAAATACCTAGAAGAAGCTCACCTTTGTTTGTTTGTCGAGCAAAAGTGAGGACTGTTTCATCCTTGTTGTCTGCATCAATAATATCTATGCCATCGTAGGAATCATCAATCTGCCACAGGGCCCGGTGTTCTTTATAAAAACGATTTAGTTGACTGGTAAAAAATTGCATTTTTTGATTCAGAGGATCTTCGATATTTTGCCATTCTAGTTGTTCATGTGACTTCCATTCTAAGAATTGGCCAAATTCTGAACCCATGAAAAGTAACTTCTTGCCAGGATGGAATATCTGATAGGCATAGAGGTTACGAAGTCCTGCAAATTGATTGTAGCGATCTCCCCACATCTTATGCATCATACTTTTCTTACCATGCACTACCTCATCATGCGAGAATGGCAGGATATAATTTTCCTTAAAACAATACATAAAACTAAAGGTGACTAGGTTAAAATCATTTTTCCGATAAATAGGATCTTCTTCGTAAAATCTAAGAATGTCATTCATCCATCCCATATTCCATTTGTAGTCAAATCCCAAACCACCTTCTTCAACTGGTTTGGTGATAGGAACTTGTGAGGAAGACTCTTCAGCAATCAACATCACTCCTGGATGATAGCTTTTCACAATCTTTGTCATTTTTTGCAAAAAGTTAATCCCTTCAAGATTGCGATTATCTCCGTAAATGTTAGGTGTCCATGGGCCTTCATCAAAATCACGATAGAGCATATTGGTCACAGCATCAACACGGATACCATCAACATGGAAGTGTTCAATCCAGTAGAGAATCGAGGAAATCAAGAAGGACTGTACTTGATTTTTTCCTAAATCAAAATTCAAAGCTCCCCAGCCATAATTATGCGCTCTATGATGCTCCTCATACTCAAAAGTTGGACTACCATCAAAATAAGCGAGTGCATCATCATTTTGCGTAAAGTGCCCTGGTACCCAATCGACGATAACACCGATATTGTTCAAGTGGCATGCTTCAACAAAGTCTTGAAATTCTTCTGGAGTACCATAGGTATGTTCAAAAGCAAAATACCCCATTAACTGATAACCCCAGCTCTCACCCAATGGATGAGCCATTAGGGGTAAGAACTCAACATGGGTGTAGTGCATCTCTACAAGATAGGGAATTAATTCATCCTTTAAGCGTTTAAAAGTGTAACGATTTCCTGATTCATCCGTTTTCCAAGAGCCAGCATGGACTTCATAGATATTAACTGGACGGGATTTAAAACCAAAACGTTTGCGTCGTCCCAACCACAGACTGTCTTTCCATTTTTTAGAGCTTGTTTTTTGAAGAATTGCTCCGGTACTTGGACGTTGCTCTAAATAGCGAGCAAAAGGATCAATCTTTTCAATCAGCTGTCCGCCTCGGCGTTGCACCAAACACTTATAGATTTGTCCTTCTTTAGCATAAGGGCTAAAGCCTTCCCAAACTCCTGATTCGTGTCTCTGTAGCTGTAGCGGAAAATCATACCAGCCTGTAAAATCGCCAATAATCTGAATATTTTCAGCATTTGGTGCCCAAACTCTAAATTGGTACCCCTCTTGACCATGAGAAACTGCCTCATGCGCCCCTAAAAAATCTTGCAGATGATAATCTTCTCCTATACCAAAGGTATAAAGATGTGCATCTCTATCCATAGCATCATCCTTTCTAATAAAAGTTTACAAAAATAAGAATTATCTGTCATTTCTTGATGAAACTATGCAACCACTAGTGCGCCTTGCACGACAGATGTAAGATACTGAACTTGAAACTTGTTAATATAGTCAAATGAATTAACTTTCAGACAAGGAACAGAAAAGACACGGACAGTGCTTGATACTCAATGAAAATCAAAAATAGACTAGGCGACACAGATAGCAGATAGAACTGTCTTCATCAAATCAAGTCAACAACGTCTGCTTTGGATTTTCGAAGAATATGAGTAGGGCAAGTCGAAAGTGACCATCTATCACACTTAATTCAAAAGACTATGCGGTCTCTAAAAGAGTACAAAAATAACCCTTAGTTATTACTAGGGTTATTGGTGTATTTCAAAGACCAAGGCACTTAAGGTTTCAAGTTTAGGGTCTTGATGTTGTAAACGCTTCATATTTGAAAATAGTATATCACATTTTTCGTCTTCTGTCATTGAAATTTTCAAATTTTTTCCACTTGTATTCAAAATAATTCGGTATTTCTGATTACCTTCAACAAGGTAACTGATATACCCTGAAGACGGGACGGCATTTTCAATATAAACATGACGACGAATGTCTTCAAAATTGGTCCATGAAAAGGCCTTATCTGTTGTTTTCAAGTTAATTAATTTCCGAACAAAGGTTATCGTTTCTTTATTGTAAGTCACCAAGTCCCAGTCAATCTGATTGACAGAGTCAGGCGCATTGTATGAATTCATCGCATAATGCAAATCTTGAGAGGTTAGCTCTCCATTTTCGCCAGTCGCCACACGTTTGGTTCTTAAGAACTCCTGACCTAACTGCATGAAGCACATGCCTTGCGACAAGAGATTGATGGTTGTCGCCATTTCAACTCGCTTGGTATGCGTTTTTTCATCGTCGGCTGGATGCAACGTCCACAATAAATCGTTTAAATTGTAATTATCGTGGGCTTCAACATAATTAAGCACTTGATTAGGAGCAAGATAATCAACTAGTTCATCACTACCTAAAATGGATTTTGCGACAATATCTTCCGTCGCTGCTCCTGATACAAAACCGTGATTCAATTCACCGTAGACTTCAGCGCCCTTAACAGCGTCACGTTGGTTATCATTAAAAAATCCAATTCCAGGCATTTTATTGGCGTTGTCTTTTTTAGCCTTATCTTCTGGCATGAGGCCGACTCCCATGTCCCACCCTTCTCCATAAAGGAGAATTCTTGGATCGATTTGATCAACCATTTGACGAATAGCATTCATTGTAGCCACATCATGAATCCCCATCAAGTCAAATCTGAACCCATCAATGTTATACTCTTCAATCCAATAACGAATGGAATCAAGCATGTACTTACGGAACATCTCTTTTTCACTGGCTGTTTCATTGCCAACGCCAGTACCATTTTGGAAGGTACCATCGTGGTTCATTCTATAATAATAATCTGGCACTGTTAATTGAAAGGCTGAATCAACGTTCGAAAAGGTATGATTGTAAACCACATCCATGATGACACCTATTCCTGCATCATGATAGGCTTGTATCAACTGCTTTAGTTCATGAATTCGAGACAAGGGTTCATGTGGATTGCTTGCAAAACTTGCTTCTGGGACATTATAGTTCTCAGGATCATAGCCCCAATTGTAAGCATAATCACCATTTTCATCGAAGGTTTGATGGTGATCAAAAACAGGTTGCAACTGTATATATGACGTGCCTAGTTCCTTGATATAGTCAAAGCCAGTTTTATCTCCAAAACGGTTGCTTGTCCCAGTTTCAATCGCCCCTAAATATTTTCCACGATTCTCTTCTCGAACACCTGACGATGGTGACTTTGAAAAGTCGCGAATGTGCATTTCTGTAATGACTATCTGATTAGGATTTTCAACTCTCCACTTGGCTTCTTGACCGTGTTTGACACTAAAACCTTGAGGTGACATTAATTCAGGGGCAATAATGATAGAACGACGACCATTAGCAGTTGTTGCGGTTGAGTAAGGGTCTCTCGTATCTGAAAATGTTCGTCTACGGTAGTAAACCCGATAAGTATAGGCACGATAATTTAAGTCTTCGCTTATTGTCAACGCCCATACCCCGTGGGTATTTTCTTGATGATTTTCAGGGTTCTTAATCTCCCCACGTTTCATGGGAATAACGCGATCAACACTGGCATTTTCGGCTGTCGAATGGTATAAAATCACTTCTACCCTTTCTGCGGTAGGAGCCCAGAGGCGAAAAGCCGTTTCTTCCTTAGTGTATTTGGTTCCAAGCCACCCATCAAAACCCCATTTTTTATCAAAGGCTGTAGCATTGATAGCCATATCAAAGCCTCGAGGTCGTCTACGACCATAGGATGAACTAGCGACAGCCGCTTGACGAGAATAGTAAAGGGTGTCATCACCATCCACAATCCAAACTTCTGTTTTTGGGGCGCCTTCTGCTTTATTAACACGATATTCTTTTGTCTTGTAGGTCCAGTTTTGATTTTTAATCATGACGTAGACATGGCTTAGGTAATGCATGGCATCAAAATCCAAAACGGCTACCGCACCAAAACTGTCATATCGTAAAAATCTATCATCTTGTCCCCACTCGTTATCAAGCCATTTCCATAGGCTCAAATCAAAGTAATTTCCCTGACGCCTGTGATAATGAACAATCACAGTATTCTTTGTTTTATAAGTCTTCATCAATTCCTTCCTGTTCCTCAAAATCTTCAACTTCATGGGCAAATTTCTGAGCAATAGCTTCCAAGGCTAAATCTTCTGTTTCAAGCACCATAGCATCTTCAGAAATTTCATCAGTATTGGCAAAGAATGTGATATGATTCTTTAAATTTTTTAAAGTAATTGGTGCATCGCCACCGTATTCACCATCAAGGTTAATCATCATGCGGTTTTTACTTTGTGGTTCAATCTTGATTTCATTGGTTTTGATATATTCAATCAAGGGATGATTGATATGTTTACCACCTTGTAAAACTAAACGAATTAGGTGAACAATTTCAAAAAGGTTAGCCGTCTTAACCACAATCAAGGTAAACTTGCCATCATCCAATTTGGCATCTGGAGCAATGGTCTCAAAGCCACCAACTGAGTTGGTGATGGCGGCGAAAATCATAGAGGCTTGCCCTTCAAAGACACCGCTATCGTGTGTAATCTTAACTGGTCTATTTCGAACGCGCGGCAAGAGCTCAACCCCTTTAGACAAGTAAGCCAAGTAGCCAAACATGGTTTTCAGCTGGCTTGGCACACTATAGGTCAATTCGGTCAAGGTTCCTGCAGCTGCAATGTTAATAAAGTATTTATCTTCTTTTGCTAAGCCAATATCCATGTTGAGGGTTTGATTTTTTCCTATTAATTTGGCAGCTTCAACAGGGTTCCCACGTGGAATTTTAAGGGCACGCGCAAAGTCGTTGGTTGTCCCTGTCGGAATAATCGCCATTTTAGGACGTTTTTTTAAAGGGGCAATCCCAGAAACGACCTCATTAATGGTACCATCGCCACCTGCGGCAATCACCAAATCAAAACCTGCTTGGGCAGCCCGATTGGCTTCATCACGTGCTGAATTTGGCGCTGCTGTTGTTCTAAAAGCTGAGGTTTCATAACCAAAACCTTCCAGAATATCTAAAACTTTAGCCACATTTTTCTTCATAATTTCTTGCCCCGATGTGGGATTATAGATCAAACGAGCCCGCTTTTGCTTTGTCATACTTTCTCCTATTTGCTTACTCTCAATCTCATAAGTCGCTTAGCCACTTTTCAGATTCAACACGAATCCCTAGTGCTTGCGCTTTTTCTAACTTGCTCCCTGCATCGGTTCCTGCTACAACCAAATCAGTCTTTTTAGACACAGAACCTGTGACCTTAGCTCCTAAGGCTTCTAGCTTCTCTTTTGCCTGAGTACGGGTTAATTCTTCTAATTTTCCGGTTAAAACGACAGTCATACCTGATAACTTGGCATCTTTTGAAACTTTTTTCCCCAGATAGGTCATGTTGACGCCTGCTTCTTCTAATTCTTCTAGGAGAAGTCTTGCTTCTTCTTGGGCAAAATAACTGTGCACTGATTCTGCAATGACAGTGCCTAGCCCATCAATAGCAGCGATTGCTTCTTCTTGGGCTTTTACGAGGTTGGGAATGCTTTCAAATTCTTCTAACATCAGACGGCTAGCTTTAGCGCCGACGTGACGAATACCTAATCCAAAGAGTAATTTGTCAGCAGAATTGCCTTTTGACCTTTGAATCGCTTGATAGAGTTTTTCTGCCGATTTTTCCTTGATATTTGGTAACGTTAACAAATCATCAACTGACAGTTGGTAAATATCTGCGACATCTTTAACCAACTTCGCTGAATACATTTTTTCAACAACTGATGGGCCCAAGCCGGCAATATTCATAGCATTTCGACTGGCAAAATGTTCTAGACTACGCTGAATAAGGTTTGGACAGAGTGGATTGATACACCGCAAAGCAACCTCGTCTTTGAGATGGACAAGCTCACTAGCGCAAGATGGACAAGCTGTCGGAACAACTAATGGCTCCTGGTCGGTTCGTTTGTCCATGTTGACTCGCAGTACAGCTGGGATGATGTCCCCTGCCTTGTAAACAATGACAGAATCACCAAGACGAATGTCTTTTTCAGCAATATAATCTACGTTATGTAAGGTGGCACGACTAACAGTCGTTCCTGCTAGCTGGACAGGAGTTAGGTTGGCAGTTGGTGTGACAACCCCTGTACGTCCAACAGTCCAGTCTACAGAAAGAAGTTCTGCTTCTTTTTCCTCAGCAGGAAACTTGTAGGCGATAGCCCATTTAGGCGCTTTAACGGTAAAACCTAATTCCTCTTGAATATGTAAATCATTAACTTTGATAACAATCCCATCAATATCATACGGGAGTTGTTCTCGGTGTTCTTGAATGCTCTGGATAAAGTCCCAAATCTCATCCATAGAAGGAGTAATGAGACGTTCTTGATTGACCGAAAAGCCAAGTGCTGACAAATAGCTTAGCACGTCTTCTTGGTTATCTTGCTGACTTGGACTGGCCTCTTGATAAAGAAATGTCGCTAAATTGCGTTTTGAAACAATGCTAGTATCTAACTGGCGCAGGGTCCCAGCTGCTGCATTTCTTGGATTAGCAAACTCTGTTTCCCCGTTTTCTTGACGTTCAAGATTAATGGCAGCAAAAGAAGCTCTTGGCAGATAGGCTTCTCCTCTCACTGTGATGTCAATATTTTTCTCAAGTTTTAGGGGAATATCTTTAATGCGTTTAAGATTTTCAGTGATGTTTTCACCAATATAGCCATCACCACGGGTAGCCCCAGTGACCAAGTTGCCATTTTGATAGGTCAAAGAAATCGACAAGCCATCAATTTTTAACTCTGCGACATAGCTTGCCTTGGGGAATTCAGCCTTGATGCGAGCATCAAAAAGGTCTAACTCTTCTCTTGAAAAGGCATCTTGTAAGCTGTAGAGTTGATAGACGTGTTGGTATTTTTCAAAACCAGAGAGAACCACTCCTCCGACTCGGTAAGTGGGGCTATTTTCTTGAGTCAATTCTGGGTATTTCTTCTCTAGTTCAACCAGTTCTCGATAGCGTTTGTCGTATTCGGCATCAGAGATGGATGGATTGTCTAGGGTGTAATATTCTTTAGCATATTGATTGAGTTCTGCAACCAATTCTTTCATACGATTTTCCATACTTTTATTTTAGCATATTTACTTAGTTTTTATAAAATTAGATTCATGAAAAATGGCAAAATAGGAAAGTAGTTTTACCACTTCTTACAGAGTAGAACAGATGGAGGACTGTGCCAAGTCAGCACAGCAAAAAAGCCTAGAACAGTTGCCCTAGACTTATGAAACACGACTATTTTGTAAAATCAATTCGTTTTGACAGGTTCTTGATAATCAATGACCCAACCAAGAGAGAAACCAACTCTCCAATACCTGATGTAAACCAGGTTAAAAAGAATGGTGCCTGTGCCACAACCTTCAACTCAAGTGCTACAGTAAACATAGATGCAGCAAAGAAGAATGAAAAGTAGAAAAAGGCTTTGTCAAATAGACCATTAAAGAGGGTTTGATTGTGGAATTTCTTAAAGAGTAAGACTCCTAAGGAAACAAAAACCAGTGTTGATCCACCACCAACGACCACGTCAATCATACCAAAGCTGTAAAAGTTAGAAATCATACAACCAAGTGTCACTGCTATGATGTACTTTGGATGGTAAAAAGCCAAAAAGTTAAACATTTCAGAGACGCGGAACTGATAGGCTCCGTAGGAAATGGCATTGAGGGGTGGGGTAATCGTTAAAACAACGTAGAGTGCTGCAACTAGTGCGATTTGTACGTAGTCACGAACAGTAAGATTTTTCATATTTTCTCCTTTAGCGGTTCAACCGTTTGTAATATGCTTGGTGAAAGGGAAGTAAGCACCAAGGGTTGTTTGAAACAACATTCCTAGTGTATCATAGAAGCAGCGAAAAAGATAGGAAATTTCTAAGAAAAAAGCATAAAAACCTTGTCAATTATCATAAGTTTTGTTAGAATGAAATGGTTAATAACTATGGCAAGAAAATTGCTATGGCAGAAAGGAAACATTAACAATGAAAAAAGATATCCATCCTAATTACCGTCCAGTTGTTTTCTTAGATACAACTACTGGCTACCAATTCGTTAGCGGTTCTACAAAAGAAACTAGCGAAACTGTTGAATTTGAAGGTGCAACATACCCACTTATCCGTGTTGAAATCTCTTCTGATTCACACCCATTCTACACAGGACGCCAAAAATTCACACAAGCCGATGGCCGTGTGGACCGTTTCAACAAAAAATACGGTCTCAAAGACGCAAACGCTGCGAAATAATAGTGTCGTTAATATTAAGTCACGTTTACTAAGTAGACGTGACTATTTTTTGTTGATTGCCACTCATTAACTACTCATAAACAGTAAAATATCACTTGCTAGTCAATAGCAAGTGATATTTTTCATTCTTCTAGTAATTCAATAATTGCCTTTATTTTTTTACTTTGCTTATCTTGTGGCAAATGAGCTAATCTATTAATAAGTATTTCTATATCATTTTTATTTGTTTGAATATTAAAATTAAAAAATTCACTATATGTTATATCTAGACACTTCAAGATACTTTCCAACGTTTCAAAACGTGGTGACATCCTATAATTTTCTAATTTATTTATATACTTGACATCAAGTCCAGCCATTTCAGATAAAGCTTCTTGACTAATTCTTTTTTCTTTTCTAATAACTTTTACTCTATCGGCAACAAACCGAGATAATGGATATTCTTTATTCATAGTTTCCTCTTAGACAAAGAATATCATTTAAAAATAAATAAAAATATGTTATTTTAAAGAACTTTTTAATAAATAGTGACATTAAAAGTAACTTTTTTGTTATAATAGTGTCTAACAATATATTATAAAAAATACTTCCCAAAGTATAAATCGAATATGATTTGATAAACTTCTATTCGATTTAATTTATAATATGTTGATTTTTATTTTATTAACTATTTTAGGAGAAAATGTTATGAAGAAAGAAGATTGGATAGAGTATTATGAGACAGTTCATGGAAAATCACCTAACGAAGACCAAATAAGGGAAGCCCAAAATTTAGGTGAATTCATCGATGAAAATGAAACTACCACCAATACAAGCTCTTTGAAAACAGTAAATCATATTCAACAAATAAAAGGTGGTGTTATTCGAAATGATAACTTCAATGATATAGTTAACTCAATAGGCACAGATAAATATAGGATTCCTAAAACTATCTGGTCAATTATTAAAAAAAGTTTTTCTGCTTTTTGGGCTTTTATGATCAAGCCTAACAAGAAAAATAAAATTAGTATCTGGAAATTTTTATTATTAGGTTTCATCTTTCTTGGACTATTTGATACTATAACTTCTTATATTAATAAACCAGTTGTGGATAACTCCAATGAGAAAACTGTAGCTTTTTCATCAAATGGTGAGTATATTGAAAATGAAGACATTGAATCTGGTAACTATTATATGGCATTAACCAAATTTTCTGGTGATGCTGATAGCCATGTAAGTGTGGAAATTAGTCATAAAAATAAACAGTTATATTGGGAATTATTAGATGAAGTAGGAACATTTTATAAAGTTTCCATTCCAAAGGATGCTACCATTGAGCTAGATGGTTATAACAATGATTATGAAGTAACATTATTTACAAAAAATGATTATGAAAAAGTAAAAGATAACTATGTATCAATGAGTAGCAGTTCAAGCTCTACCGTTGAAGAAAGTTCTACAACTGAATCAAGCTCAGAAACTGATACTAGTTCTACAACTGAATCAAGCTCAACTAGCAGTTCAAGTGAACTAAAAACTTCAACTACTACTTCTACAACAGACAATTCTAAAACCGAATCTTTTGATACAACTAGCTACTATAATGCTATCCAAGAGCATCTTGATAAAATAAGTGAAGAAGTAGGCTCAACAGAAATCACTTTTACTCCTAGAGATGTAGAACCAAATGTAAATATTAATCTCAGTAGTCTTGTTGCAAGTTTTTCTACCACAGAGATAAAAACTCTGGTAACAACATTAAACGAACAATTAGTTGTAGTTGCTCATGAACACGGGTTATCAAATCCAGCATTTTTCTATAATATTGAAGGAATGGAAATTGGAAAGAATAGATATATTTTAAATCCAAATGAAGTTAAATTTAAAAACTTGGATTGATAATATCTATGATTATTTGCGTGAATTAGATTAGATAATTTGCACGTACTATTAAGCATTTGCTGTAACTTATATAGGCTATATACTAGCAATGTTTTTAATGACCAAGATTAGTAATACTTGAAAAAAAAAAATCCTTAGATTATAATAGGAGTAAATAGAAAGGAGTTAGCCACTACACTAACTCCTAGCATAAATCCGTTTAAGACGGTAGCTAAGTTAATAGTTAAGAAATAACCGTCAACCAGCTAAAGTTTGAGACGGTTATTTCTTTTTGTTGTTAAGCAAAATGAAAGCAATTACTAAAGTCAATAGAGCTATGATAAAACTACCAAAGTTCAACATTAACTGTAAAGCTTCTGCTACAGACAAAAGGGCTACTCCTTTCTATCAAGATTTTAGTACTTACTTCCATAAGCACCACCACCTTTCAATCGGTCGTAGCTACCGTCATAACTTATTTACTGTTTGATTATACCACAGCTATTTAAACTGAGTAAATGAAATTCTTTTATATACCGACAAGACTTATATTTTTGATTGCCAAATTGATTGCCATTGAGTCAAATTGATGATTGTTGATGACAAACATTTAACAGTGAATTTAGCTATAGAGCAACGATTGATATTTGATGAAAATTGACAATATACGAACGGATAATAAATACGGTCTCAAAGACGCAAACGCTGCGAAATAATCATAGTTTTGCAACAACCACTTTCGCTTTATGGAAGTGGTTTTTTTACTGTTTAAAATACCGGCAAAAAGGCCACGATAAAGGCACGAGAGATTTTTATAGTCTTTCAAATTAACTGTGATACATGGTAACTTTCGACTTGCCCTACTCATCTCAATGAAAATCAAAAACAGACTAGGTAACGTTGTTGCAGATAGAACTAAAGTTCATCACATCAAGTCAACAAGGTCTGCTTTTGATTTTCGAAGAATATTATAGCCTGACATCAGCCATTTTTATCATCAATCACTGGCATGACAAAAAAGCAGATTGTTGGGGAACAATCTGCTTTTTTAAAGTTTTTCCAGAGATACTTAACCTTAGTGTGCTAACATTGCTTGTGCTACTTCATGACCTGATAAGTCACTTGGGTAGTATGTTGGCCAATGCTCAAGCTCTTTAAGAAGAGCGTCTTGGCTTTCTCCACCAAAGTAGATATGGAAATGTTCAGCTTTATTTGGGCGAATATCGTGGTCAGAGAATTGAACATATTTGAATTGTCCAGCATCCTTGTCGTCTGTTTCAAACAGGAAACGAACGCCACGGTTACCTTTTTCGTAGTTCAATGTTTTACAACCAGCGTATTTGTAGGTGTACTTGTGTGACTTACCATTTTGAACAAATGACATCGTCATTTTCTTACCATCAATATTGATTTGTTCAACATCTGTTTTGTATCCAGTTGTGTAGTAGTCTTTGTATTCAGCTGCTGACATTTCTGGATTTTTCTTAGCCTTGTAATCAAAGACTTGGTCTAAAGTACCATCTTGAAGCAATGGGTAAACAGATTGCCATTTACCTGTCCAGTCTGATAATTTACGGTCTTTGATTTGACTATCTTTGAAGTAACCATTATAAACCGTTTTTTCAACGCCTTTTTCTGGTTCAATTTCTTTACCAGCTTTGTCCGTTGTTTTTCGAAGCGCCTTAAGGTTTTTTTCCATAACGGTGATGTAGTTCTCACCTTTTTTCATTTGTTTAGTGGTTAAACCTTCAAGTGGGTTTAAGACAGCTGTCTTAACACCTGCTTCGCTAGCCAGCGTTTTTGATACTTTTGATGAAGCATTTTCTTCAAAGTAAATGTAATTAATATCGTATTTTTTGACGTATTTTGATAATTGTCCAAGACGTTTAGCTGATGGTTCTGCTTCAGCAGATACACCAGTGATTGGCACTTGGTTTAATCCATAGTCAAGGGCAAGGTAACCAAAGGCAGCGTGTTGTGTCACAAAGCTCTTTTGTTTAGCATTTTTCAAAGCTTCATCGTATTTCTTATCAAGATCTGATAATTTTTTATTGTAAGCTTCGGCATTTTTCTTGAAAGCATCTGCTTTTTCTGGGAATTTTTTAGACAAATCATTAGCAATGTTAGTAACAAGAACTTGTGAACGTTCTGGTGACAACCATACGTGCGGATCAAATTCATGACTGTGACCTTCTTCATCATGGTCATGCTCATGTTTTTCACCGTGTTCATGATCGTGCTCTTCTTCCTCATGCTCGTCTTCGTGGTCATGTCCACCACCACCCATTAAAAGCATATCTCCAGTGGCTTTGATGAAGTTATCCCCTTTATTGTCAAGAGATTTCTTAACTTTTGGTACCCATGTTTCCATGTTATCATCATCATAAACAAAGGCGTCAGCCTTTTGCAGTCTGGCAATATCTTTCGTAGATGGTTCAAAGTCGTGTGCTTCTGTTCCTGCTTTAATCAAAAGACTCACGTTACCTTCGTCACCAACAACTTGCTTGGTGAATTCATACATTGGATAAAAGGAAGCAATAACTTCAATATCCTTATTTGCTGCTTGGGCTGGTTGGCTCTGAGCAGCAAGGCCTAGTGAAAATAAACTAACAAAACCCATTGAGAGGATTGATTTCTTTTTCATTGTTTACTCCTTATTCTTAACTGGTTTAGTTTTTTTGTATTACCGGTTAAGTATATCATTTCTATGCTAAATGTCAATCAAAACATTTGGCTGAAAATTTTTAAAGTGAAATCCCATAAAAACTATTCAATCTTATAATAACTACCCCACTTACCTAACATCATTGAATTCCATAAAAAAGCTTTGCTTATAATGAATATCGAACTATCAAAAAATTTCGCTTATCCTGCCTTCATAAACTATTTTAACGCCTTCAAGGTCTTATGTTCTTCACAAAAATGCGTTACAATTTACGCAATCGGTTGCATAAACTCAAAAAATAAGCTAAACTATTACCTATCATCATAAAGGAGAGGTAAATGTCATGCCTAATCAAACCATAATGCAATATTTTGAATGGTACTTGCCTAACGACGGTAACCACTGGAAGCGTCTCGCAAACGATGCTAAACATTTGGCTAGTAAGGGGATTAGTAAAGTTTGGATGCCCCCTGCTTTTAAAGCAACCAATGCCAATGATGTCGGTTATGGCATTTATGATCTTTTTGACTTGGGCGAATTTGATCAAAAAGGAACCGTGCGCACTAAATACGGTGATAAACATGACTATTTAGAAGCTATTAAGTGCCTTAAAGATAATGGCATTGAGCCTATTGCAGATATTGTTTTAAATCATAAAGCCGCTGCTGATCGAATTGAGAGTTTTGAAGTTATTGAAGTGGATGCTAATGACCGCAATCGTTCCTTGTCAGAACCTTTTGTTATCAAGGGATGGACACACTTTAATTTTGAAGGTCGAAAGAAAACTTATAACGATTTTGAGTGGCACTGGTACCATTTTACAGGGACAGACTACGATGCCAAAACCAGAAAATCAGGGGTCTATTTAATCCAAGGCGATAATAAAGGTTGGGCTAATGAAAACTTGGTGGATAGCGAAAATGGTAACTATGACTATTTGATGTATGCGGATTTGGATTTTAAACATCCAGAGGTTATCCAAAATCTCTACGATTGGGCTGAATGGTTTATTGAAACAACAGGTATTCGAGGATTTCGACTAGATGCTATTAAGCACATCGACTCTTTTTTCATCGCGAATTTTATCCGAGATATTCGTGAAAAACAAGGGAAAGACTTTTATGTCTTTGGAGAATTTTGGAACCCTGATGAAACAGCCAATACTGATTACTTAGAGAGTGTCGGTTATCAATTTGACCTCGTTGATGTTCGTTTACATCAAAATTTCTACGACGCCAGTCACCATAAAGACTTTGATTTGCGACTAATTTTTGAAGGCACTTTGGTTAAAAATCATCCGACAAAGGCTGTGACTTTTGTTGATAATCATGACACACAAAGAGGGCAGGCCCTAGAGTCAACTGTAAAAGAGTGGTTCAAACCAGCAGCCTACGCCTTGATTTTACTTAGAGAGGCTGGGCTTCCGTGTGTCTTTTACGGCGATTACTACGGTATCAAGGAAGGTTATCCTCAGCAAGCCTTTACAGAAGTCATTGACCTTTTGTTGCAACTTCGACAAGATTATGCATATGGCAAGCAAGTTGACTATTTCGATGACAGCGACTGCATTGGCTGGGTGAGACTGGGGGATGAAGAACATGCCAATCCATTGGCAGTACTCGTGACAAACGGTACTGAAAAAGAAAAAAGGATGTTTGTCGGACAAGGATGGGCAAATCACCACTTTTACAATGCCTTAAACAGGCAGGAAGCGCCAATTACCATTGACGAGGAAGGTTGGGGGATTTTTACAGTAGCAGCTGAGTCCATTAGTGCTTGGATACCAGGTGAGGTCTAGTCAGTTTTTAATCAACTGTAAAAGACTTGCGACAAGCATATGGCGATAGCATTTCCGAAGAAGCCAACCTTTTCTACAAGTTTCTCGTTTGAAGAGGGCTTTCTTTGTAAAAAAATCAGACGCTATCATGTATAAGATTCGAAAAAGAGAATGAAACAAAAGTCGCTAAGTTAAGCACTTGAGTTGGGCTAGTTATCTCCATTCAGCTAAGTAAAATGATAAAAGCTGTTGTAGGAGAGTCAAAGCCCACTCAACTGGTGTATTTTAGGCTTAATAAAAATAAATATATCGTAGATACTATGAAACCAACACTATCTTCTCATCAATCAAACGACTTAAAATAAGAAAAAAATAACTTCTACGTTTCCTATCACGGACCTATCCAATGCACTCTTCTACATCAAGGGCTTAATTTTAGCTATTGGCAATCCCCTTACTTTCGCGCTAAAAACTGTTAAGGATCAAGGCTTTAAGCTGCTTGATGAAGTGATTGAAAATCTGCAGAAAGTTTTTCAAAACTTGCATTGGTCGGACTTATAGTCTTTTGAATTAATCTTGATACACCGTCACTTTCAACTTGCCCTACTCTAGTCATACTCAATGAAAATCAATCGCTCATAGAAGTTGGACTAGAATCTATTATTCCGTCTTACAAGCGAAACAATCATTCAAAAGAAGCTGAGACAAAAAGGTTTTGATTTTTGAAATTCTTTATCATCCATTCTTCAAGTTGATACATTAGATATAAAAATCGGCTCTATAATTTCTGGCTCTATAATTTCTGTAGTGGGTAAATTCCCTTCGGAGATTATGGAGTCTTTTTGAATGTAGAAAAAGAGTCTAAAAAGCGAACAAGACAGAATTCTGAGTGTCAGAAAACTAATTTTGTTCGCTTTTTAGATTTAGGGTTGGACTTTTGTCCTAGACTCTTCTTTTGGATGATAACTCATCTGCAAATTTATTGATTTTTCTTAGTCGGTGGTTGACGCCACTCTTGGTTAAGGGAAAATCTAGGCTATCTGCAATTTGCTGCATGGAGAAATCTGGATTGGCGATACGCACTTGTGCAATTTGTTGTAGTTCGATCGGTAAAGCATCCAATCCGACCGTGTCCATGATTTTGATAATATTGTTAATGGTTTTCATGCTGGCACTAATCGTCTTAGCAATATTGGCTGTTTCAGCATTATTAGCACGATTGATGTCATTGCGAGCTTCACGATAGATTTTTACTTCTTCAAAAGTTTCCTTAGCAGATTCTGCACCGATTAAAAGAAGAAAATCCATGATGTCTTCCGCCTTTTGAAGATAAGTCACAACGCCATTTTTATGTTCAATGACCTTGGCTTCTAGGAGGAATTTCTGCATTAAACGCAACAAATCCTCTGCATGGTCTTGATAGACGGAAAAAATTTCTAATTGGTAGCGACCTGATTCGGGATCTCGGATGGTTCCAGTTGCCAAAAAAGCGCCTCGTAGGTAAGAGCGTCCCATATCGTCATTTTCCATAATCATGGGATTGATACCTGTTTCAAAGCCGAAAAAGGAGTCTGCCAGCTGCAAATCAGCAAGAATGTCATTCACATTTTGTTCAACAAATACATTATAAACTCGGTTCTTTCGAAGATTGGTTTTTTGATGGTATTTGATTTCAGGTGGAATGCCATAATAGGCTTCAAAGAGCGAATAAATATGGCGGGCAATCTTAGCATTTTCACTGGTAATTGATAGGGTTAAGCCTTGGCCTGTTAAGCCAATACTGCCCGACATTTTGATAATAGCTGATAATTCTTCCTTACTTTTTGGGGATTCTGTCAGAATTTCTTCTTTTACATTTGTAGTAAAACTCATAGGTATCTAGTCCTCACTAAATCCATCAATTCTTCAACAACTAGCTCTCCCTGGTGGAAGGCTCCGCCATTCTCCAAACGTAAGAAATTAGACGAAATCACGCGTTTAGCATTGTCTTTAAGTCCTTTAAAGTCGTGTTCAACCTGAACCAAATACTCGTCAAACTGGTTGTTTTCCATGTATTCTTGCGGAACAGGTTCGATATTTACCAAAACAGTGTCGATAACATCAATACCTAGATGACGGTTGAGAACTGCTAAGTGATCAGCATCTGTAAAATGTTCCGTCTCTCCGTGTTGAGTCATGATGTTACAAACGTAGGCTACTTCTGCTTTTGTTTCAACCAAGGCTTGGCGAATTTCTGGAATAACGAGATTGGGTAAAATTGAGGTAAAAAGTGAACCTGGTCCCAGTACAATCATGTCACTTTCCATGATAGCTTCTACTACTTTGGGACTTGCCGTTGGAATGTCATCACTATAAGTGTTGGTTACATAGACATGGTCAATCAGACCATCATACTCTGAAATATGACTTTCGCCAATAACTTCATGACCATCTTTAAAAACGGCATGGAGTGTCAGGGGTGTCACACTTGATGGGTAAATTTTACCAGTGGTGTGAAAGAACTGCGTCAATGCTTGCATGGCGTTGTAGGTCGATCCTTCCATTTCAGAAACTCCTGCAATAATCAGATTTCCTAGGGGATGACCTGCTAACACGCCATCGTTTTCATTAAAGCGATACTGGAATAGTTCTTCATAGAACTTGGGCATGTCACTCATGGCGACTAAGACATTGCGTAAATCTCCTGGTGGGGTTAATTGCATCGCCGAACGTAGCTTACCAGAAGAGCCGCCATCATCAGCCACCGTTACCACTGCTGTAATGTCAACGTGCTGATGGCGTAAGGATTTGAGAATAACGGGAATACCAGTTCCCCCGCCGATGACTGTTATTTTAGGTTTTCTCATGAGCGGTTCACCGTTTCCTTACGTCGGTCTTTGTCGCGGTGGCTTTCATTGATAGACCAGTTATTTGAAAGGTCAGTGGCTAGACGATGAGCAAAGGCGACACTGCGATGCTGCCCTCCTGTGCATCCAACGGCAATGGTCAAGACAGATTTTCCTTCTCGTTGATAAGCTGGCAATATAGGTTCAATGAGGCCTAGCAAACTTTTATAGAAGTCTTCTGATTCCTGATGACTCATGACATAGTCGTAAACTGGCTGTTCTAGTCCAGTTTGCTCTCTGAGTTCAACTTGATAATAAGGATTTGGCAAAAAACGCACGTCAAAAACCAAATCAGCATCTAGGGGAAGACCGTACTTGAAGCCGAAACTCATGATTTCAACACGGAAACCTGGTTTTTCAGCATTTTTGGCAAACTGGTCTGAGATTTCTTTTCGCAGGTTGCGCGGTGTTAACTCTGTCGTATCAACCACATTTTGGCTAAGATTTTTTAAGGGGGCTAAGAGTTCACGTTCCAATGTAATCCCATCTAAAACACGACCATCGGCTGCTAAGGGATGGCTGCGGCGCGTTTCTTTATACCGCGATACCAATTCCCCATCTGTTGCATCCAAAAAAAGAATTTTAAAATCAATAGCTTCGTTGCTCTCTAAATTGTCAAGAATGGTTGTGACTTCTTTGAAAAAGAGACGACTTCTCATATCGACCACAACAGCTACTCGACTGGTCCCTTCTGAGTGTTCTACCAACTCTAGAAACTTTGGCAAGAGGGCTGGCGGCATATTATCCATAGCGAAGTAACCCAAATCTTCAAAAGACTGGATAGCTACCGTCTTTCCGGCACCACTCATTCCCGTTACAATGACGAGATTGATTTTTTTTTCTGTCATAGCTTTCCTCCTCTTCGTTTCTATTATTATACCAGATTTTAGGTGTCTTTTTAGGAATTTCTAATACTCAATGAAAATCAACAGCAGACTAGGCAGCGCCGATGCGGATAGGTTTGAAATGCATCAAATTAAGTCAACGAAGTCTGAATTGGTTTTTCGAAGAGTACAACATCTGATTGACCTTCTGCTAGTTCTTTTGAGGTACTGAAATAAGCTCTAGATTATCTCCACCAAACAAGATTAAAATGGCTTCCACTTGGTCGATATTATAGGCTTGTTTGAGGGATTTTACATACAAGTACATCTGTTCCTGATAACGCTCAAGCATCTGTGAAGCATCTCTGTATTTGTCCGTCTTATAGTCAAAAAGAATGATGCGATCGTCAAACAAGAGATAGCCGTCAATAATCCCACGAATGACAAAGGCTTCCCCGCTAGCTAAATCGTCCGTTAAGATGGCAAAAGGCGCTTCACGGTGAAGTTTATCTTGGTGTTCCAAAATCTGCTGTCCGAGTTCTGTTTTGAAAAAGGCTTCTATTTTATTAAGCGGCAATCTCTCTACAAGCTCCGTCTGGTCAGTCATTTCAAGCAAGGTCTTCTTAATCGTCTCTTGACTAAGGTTCGCTTGCAAGTCCAAACGTTGCATTAAATCATGCAGGGCTGAGCCAACTTCTGCTGATGACAAGGCTTTTTTGTCTGAAAAATTTGGCAGTGTGAAGCTCACAGGAGCTTTTTCTTCTTGAACCTGACTAATTAGCGCTATATCAGCCTGCTCCTGTTCTATCAATTTAGCCTTTTTAAGCTGACTTGGGGTTCTTAAACTTGGTAGCTGAATTCCGGCTTGGTGCAGGTCATTGTATGTTTGAACTTGTTTTAAATTATCCAGAGCCTTAACAATGTCATCAGATTGTCGATTATTAGCTAAATCCATCACATCAAGCGAAGGAGGGACATCAAGGTTTTGAATATTTCCCGAAGAATAAACCAAATCAATAGCTTGCGCAAAGGCATTTGGATAGGTGTCTGCTAAAGCTAATAACCAGGCTTGGAAAGAGCGTATCTTTTCTCGACGTCCCAATGGTAGAACTGCTTCTTTTGCATCATCCGTCTGTTTTTTTTCTTGTTCATGGGCAGTTCCGACCAGATAGAGCTTCTTGACCGCACGGGTCATGGCGACATAAAGCAAGCGCATCCGTTCTGATAGACTTGCCATGAGGACTGCTTCTTTGTTGGTTTGAAAAGGCAAGGTTTCAAGGGTGACTTTGATGGGAAGGCTGGTGTTATGTCCCAATCTCTCATCATCTGATAGATCTGCCTGATAGATAATCCCAACACCAGTTTTCTTCTGAGCAATTACCTTAGCATGTGACGCTTCCTTAAGGTTAAACTGCTGATCCATATTAAGGACAAAGACGT
The DNA here is from genome assembly GCF_000380145.1 of Streptococcus thoraltensis DSM 12221. Classification (GTDB taxonomy): domain Bacteria; phylum Bacillota; class Bacilli; order Lactobacillales; family Streptococcaceae; genus Streptococcus; species Streptococcus thoraltensis. The sequence continues at coordinate 75,659 of NZ_KB904598.1, forward strand.
AGTCAAACTCCAAGCCCTTACTTTTATGAATGGTCATCAGGCGAACAGCATTTTTAGGGAGAGCGACAGCTACATCAGCCAAGTCATGGTCTTGTTCCAAAATGTGGTCAATCATGGTCACAAAGCGACTGAGACCTCGAAATCCTGACTGCTCGTATTGATGCGCCCTTAGGGCAAGACTATAGAGATTGGTCTGACGTTGCAAACCATTTGGCAGAGCACCAACGTAGTCCAAGTAAAAGCGATCATTGTAAATTTTCCAAATCAATTCGTGAATCAAATGCGTCTTGGCAAACTGACGCCAAGAAATCAGATAGTCTAAAAACTGTGTGATTTTATGCGCCAATTGATCCGTGATTAGGTCAGGATGATGACCTTCTTTACGATTTGCTAAAAGAACCTTATCGTAAAAATTCATAAGTGTCTGTCTTTGATCCTGAACGGCAATGCGTGCTAAGTCATCCTCATCAAAAGAAAACATGGGGGATTTCATTAGGGAAACCAGAGCATAGTCATTTAAAGGATTGTTAATCGTCCGCAAGGTTTCTAGCATTATCATGACTTCGGTTGATTTGAGGTAATTCATGACCCCATCATCTGAAATTAAGGGAATCCCCGCTTCTGAAAAACGTTTCAAAATGGCGATATTCCGTGTACGAGAAGGTACTAATAAGGCAATGCTTGAGAAATCAAATGGCTCTTTAGTTTTCCCTTGCAAGCGTTTGATTTCATTAATAACCAAATCAACTTGCCCTTGGGGGAGTTCTTGACGGTCGTTAGCCTCGTCATCTTCTATATCATCTAAGCTCTCTTCCTGCCTGTCATCGTAGAGTAAAAAAGTCGTTTTATAGTCTGGGGTCGCCACCTGTTTTTCAGGATTTCCGGCGACTAATTCTTGGGATTTATCGTAGGCAATATCTCCTAATTCTTGGTCCATAAGATGGCTAAAGACTACGTTAACGCTGTCCACAACTTCCTTATGGCTGCGGAAATTCTCCTTCAAGACGATGAGTTTACCTGCTTGCGGATCACTTTTAAAGAGGTTGAATTTCTCAGTGAAAATAGTCGGGTCTGCCTGACGAAAACGATAGATGGACTGCTTGACATCTCCCACCATAAAGCGATTTTCTCCGTTTGAAAGCAAGTCCAGCAGACGCTCTTGAATAGGGCTGTTGTCCTGGTACTCATCGACCATGACTTCAGCGTAGTGATCTTGAAAACTTTGTCTTAGCTTTTCATTTTCTGTCAAAATGCGAATAGCCGCATGGGCAATATCTGAAAATTCCAAACGAGATTCGGTTATTTTCAACGCCAAATAGCGGTCGGAAAAATCGCTCAAAAAACTTTGTAAGGTTTTTAAAAGCGCAATAGCTTTGGGCTGCTCTTGATAAATCACTGCAATCATAGCATAGAGCTGGTGATACTCTGTCAATTTTGGAAAACGACTGTCCCACTCTTTCTTGGTGAACCAAGCATCAAAATGGCAATGGAGTTCTTCTTCCATTAGGAAATAAGTCGATTCAAACTCATCTTCTTTGACTTTCCTAATCTGATCTGACATGGCAGATAGAGTCTCATCAATCTGGTAGAATAGGTTATCAAATTGTCCTTTCATGATGTCCAAGTCACTTGCTCTGACATCATCTATGGTCAAATCAGAGAAGCGGTAATGGTTAATGACGTTTTCAAGCTGGTATTTTTTCAAGTGAGTGCTAGCAATTCCAATCTTATCCAACGCATCCACAAATCTCGCCAATTCTCTCTGTTCGATTAAGCTAATGAGATAATCTTCTTGCTTTGCCAGTGCTTGGATTTGGGTGGAAAGTTTATCTAACTTACCAGTTTTAGTTGTCGTTGCTGGACGACGACAAAGGGCTAAAAAGTTGTCCTTGGCTGCTTGTAATTCTGCCCGACTCGCTTGGGCTTGATCGACGTCAATATTGGCATAGCGAGCCATTAATTCTGCTAGTTCTAGAAAATCACCTTTTTTGCCAAAAACAGTTGCTTTAAAGGCAATGTCTGACACCAAAGCACTAACTTGTCCCAATTCTTTTTGGGCTACAGCTTGAAGCACCTGCTGATGTCGCGCTTGATAATAGCGCCGCGCTTGTTCAAGCTCTCCTTGAAGTTTTTCTAGGGCTTGATTCGGGTAGTAGGACGTTACCGTGTAGGCAGATTGATCTATGAAATCCTCTTTTAACCATCTTTTAGGGTCAGCCGTCGCCTGCATGAAATTATACAACTGATAAACCACATCACGAAAGGTACGATTTGTCTTGGCACGACCTGTAAAATTTCGAATCAATTCATTAAAATGAACAGCTCTCCTCTCATCTAAACGATAAATTTCAAAGAGGTCACCAAAAACCTTATCTTTTAAGAGTGACTGCTCCGTCTCATCTTGTAAGATGCTGAAACTTGGTGAAATCCCTACCAAATAGCCATAGCGCGTAACCAGCTTTTGCGTGAAGGCATCCATAGTCCCTATATCTGCTGTCTGAACATTTGCCAATTGTAAAGATAGATGAGCCTGACTTTCAGAATTCTCCGCACCTTCAAGGGCTAGGTTTAATTTTTTCTCCAAACGCTCTTTCAGTTCAGTCGCCGCTTTTACCGTAAAGGTTGAAATAAAGAGTTGGTCTATAGCCACTCCACGTTCGATCATGTCAATGATTCTTTCAACCATAACAAAAGTTTTACCCGAACCCGCTGAAGCTGAAACCAGCATGTTTTGACCGTGACTGTATATAGCTTCTATTTGCTCGGGTGTACGCCTCTGTTGTCCTTCTGGCAACTGGTTTTCAAGTTCAATCAATCGCTTGATTTCTGTTTCGCTTAAATAGGGTTTAAACATGACTGCCTCCCTTCTCTGATTGATTTTTTTCGTGTATTTTTTCTAATAATAGCTGCCGCTTTTGTGCCGGACTGGCTTTTATGCTTTCTAAAAAACGAGCCTGTCCCAAGTGCAAATCAGCTTCAAATCCAGTCAAAGCTGTCAATTGCTCACCAGCAACTGATTTCCCATCTTGGCTATAAGGATTGATGGCAAAATGCCCCTTCAAAATAGTCTTGGCTGCTTCTTGGTATTGAGATTTTAAGAAAATAAGTAAGTCATCAAGTTCCTGTTCATTATAGACAACAGCCTGCTTATTACGGCTGAATTTGTAATCATCTTCAGGTAAATAAGAGAGGAATTCTTCTCGGAAAAGACCGTCGTAGCGCAGGTCTTCCTTGAGTTTTTGAGGAATTTTTCCAAATTCACTAATGTCTTTGAGAGCTAGACTTGGTTCTTGCATCTGTAAATACATGGCACCGAAGTAATCTAGCTCATCAAACAGAGTTCTTCCTTCTTTGTCTTTGCCCTCTTTCAAAGCCAAAAGGTAGGTTATCAGCTGGGGACTTAAGCCATTGTAGAATTTCTCCAGTTGAAAACGTTGGCGACTGGACTTGTAATCGATTACTCCATAGGCTAAGTCTTCTGAATCTGATCGCAACTTATCCACACGATCGATAAAACCAGATATTTCTAAGGGGCGACTTAATTGAGCGTTTGCGTCTTCTTCCAAAAGTACCTTAAATGCTGCTTCTTGGCGACTGACCTGAATATCATCCATGTCTTCAAACAAACTTCCTGTAGCCTTGGCAATGGCTTCCAATAATTCGCGGGAATAAAGGCTCTCTTGATTTTCCTCATAAAGCGTTTGAAAGGCCTTATCTTGCTTGGTTTCTTTCAAGGCTCTGTCCAGTTTTTCTTTAAAACTTACGGTCTCTTGGTTAGAGAGCGCACGCTCAAAAACTTTGTGTAAAAAATTCCCGTGACTTCTGGCATCTGGATGAATAGAATCCTGCTCACGAAGACCAAGGATTTTCTCAACAAAATAAAGATACTGGTTATTGTAAAAGCGCGTTAGTGACGAAGCCGATAAGTGCAAGGCCTGATCGCTTGGAAAGAGGACTTCTAAGACCTCTTGCGATAGGGGCTTACTTGTCAACTCTTTAGAAATGTGTCCGATTGAAATGCCTTTATCAGACAATTCCTTACGAATAATACGGCCTAAAACGTTCCAGTAAGTCACTTCTTCTTGATTCAACTTATCCAAAAATTGAGAGCGATTAAGGCTGATTAGGCGTGCCAAAACTTCCTTATAAGAGCCCAAGTCATCGGGTGCAATCTGCCCTAGATTTTTTTGTTTTGTCCTTAAGGGAAATCCTAAGTCTTCAACTAGGGTGGTCATATAGGGTGACATGAGTTCTTGCCTTTCGCCTATAAGTTGTGGGTAGGATAAAACCAAGCCTTTATCAGCAGCGTTTAAGAGGGAGATAGCCACAAAATGATTCTTCTTGAGATTATCTCCTGTGATGATTTCAAGTCGTCCTTGACCATTCGCGTTGTCATTAACCAGTTGCCGCTCTTCATCTGATAAAAGACTAGTATTTTGTGACACCTTAGGAAAGGACGATTGCCCAAGCCCAATGGCATAGACATAAGGTGCCGAGTGGGGCTCTATTAAATCATAAGAACGCACATTAACCACATTAACTGTGGCAGGAATCGTGCGATAGTCTGTTGATTTCATCCCATTTGCTAAAAGAGTTATCAACTCCTGCATGCTAAGCGACTCTCCTGCAAAAGCAATTTTTGCCTGTTCCAATAAACCAGTAAAGACTTTCCAAACTTGTTCATGTTCTTCAATCGCTTCTTGATTAGCATTGATGGTTAAGTTTTCCATATTCTGCGCTAAGCGGCAGTTTTCAAAGAAGGTCATCAGTTCTTGTAAAAGAAAATCAATATCTCCCTGCGTATTTAAGGCCATCAAGGGTTCTATTAATGATTGACGCATTTGATTGAGCGCTTCTAAGTCATACTTTTCAAGTTCTTTTTTTCGCCCTGTTTCATCTGCTTGAGTTCGACTGATGTTATGCTTGAAAGGTTTGTTGAATTGTCCAGCATTGATGTCTGCGAATTGACAATATTGTTCAAAAATATCCAAATCATAATCATCATAATCCCCAAAGAATCCTGTTTTTAACAGATTGATGACATCCTCTCTTTGGAAATAATAATGCAAAACACGCTCAAGACTCATCATAAAAGCAGAAAGCGGATGACTGACCATAGACTCAGCCCGTCCCCAATAAAAGGGGATTTCAAACTGATGGAATAGGCGTTCGACGGGTAGTTTATAAGATTTTTCATCTCCTAAAAGTAATGTAAAATCTTTGTAGTCTGCCCCTTCTTTACGGATTTTTCGACGAATGTCTTTAGCGACTGCTTCAATTTCAACTTTTTGATTAGTAGCCTCCCAGACTTGTAAGGCCTCTTTGTCAGTGTCGGTCCACTCAAACGTAACTTCTTGAGGTGAGAAATCATGACTTGCTTCAAAAGCTGCTGAAACCTTTGAGAAAGTTGTTTCTTTGCTTTCTGCCAACAATGCTTCCGCCTTAACACCATATCGGCTAGCTAATTCTCGTAAAAAAGAAACACTAGCCTCATAGATATTTCCCGATAATAATTGAGCCTTGTAAGCTCTCTCAGTCGCATAAGCCGCAATAATCAACTGATCTGCTTTTTGATTTAAAAGCTCAACCAGACGCTCTTCTTCTTCTGAAAAACGGGTAAAGCCATCAATAATAATAACCGTATCTTGCAATTGTTGATCCAGCTGACCCTCACTGAGAACTCGCATGAAAAATTGCAGCTTACTCTCACCACTCAATTGCTCCAAACTGATAGCTTCAATAAAATGGTTCAAAATCATTCTCAGCTCTGCCACCTTGTCTAAAGGGTCAGTTTCTGATATGAGAACGTCAAAATCAGCTAGAGTCAGCTGACTTTTGGCTAATTCTTTATATAACTTGAGAACTTGCTCAATAAAACCTGGATCTTTTTTCAAGCGACCAAAAACAGGTAATGACTGGTCGGAGAGCTGGTTCAAGACACGGTAAAGAAGCATGCTCAAACCGGCATCATCCAGATTGGCATTTTCTTTTCTCTTTGGAAGCATAAAATAATTGGGTAACTGTCCAAATCGTGTGACAATCATCTGAAATGTGGCATGATTTGGCAAGAAATCCAGCACTCGGCGTTCTTTCTCAAATGATAAGGAGTTTGGCGCTATATAAAAAACTCGCTTCCCTTGCAAAAGAAAATCTTCTGCCTTTTGCGTTAATAAATCCGTTAGAGAATTGGTTGGATGGGTATAAAATAACTTCATAGAAACACCTAAAAAAACAAAATAGTAAGCCATTCAAACGGCAAAGAAAAAAAGAGGAAAGCGCAAGGCAGATACCAAACATCTAGGAAGGCTTGGGCTTTCTCACATAGCCGTTAGGGCGAGGTCAATTTACAAGATACTAAGACCATTCATTTATCATAAAAAAGCCTTCAAACTGTCTCCCTATTATAACAAATTTAAATATTTCCATTGATAATGAAAGATAATTCAAGGGACTTTTGGTACAATTAAGTTATCAGATAAGTTTAGAGGATAATACAATGAAAATAGATGATCTTAGAAAAAGTAGTAATATTGATGATCGACGAGGTCAACCATCTTATGGCACATCACGTGGTGGCTCAATGGGAAGCGGAGCTCTTCTTTCCATCCTTTTTTCGAGAGGGTCATGGAAAATGAAACTTTTCATGATTATCATCCTTCTCATGTTTGGAGGTGGTGGTGCCTTATCAGGTATTTTCACAGGCGGCACCAGCCAATCCTATCAATCTAATCAAATCACCCAGAAAAAAAATACCAATGTCAGTGATGCAGATGCCGAATTTGTCAGTAAGGTTCTAGGGTCAACGGAAGACTATTGGAATAAGCAGTTTAAAGAAGAAGGTCTTGGCGACTACACCGAGCCAGAACTCGTCTTTTATTCTGGTCAAACCACTACCGCTTGCGGTGTTGGTCAAGCTTCATCTGGTCCTTTCTACTGCCCTGCCGATGAGAAAATTTATTTAGATTTAAGTTTCTATGATGAATTATCCAACCGTTACGGTGCTAAAGGTGACTTTGCACTAGCCTATGTTATTGCCCATGAAGTTGGACACCATGTTCAAAACGAACTGGGCACTATGAGTGAGTATACAAAAGCGCGTCAAGGAAAATCAAAAGCTGAAGCAAATCAGCTCAATGTCCGTTTGGAATTGCAGGCAGATTATTACGCTGGGGCATGGGCAAACTACGTCAAGGATGAGGGTCTACTAGACAAAGGTGATGTCCAAGAAGCCATGCAGGCTGCTCATGCTGTTGGTGACGACACGCTGCAGGAAGAAGCCTATGGCCGAACCGTTCCAGACAGTTTCACGCATGGAACATCTGAACAACGACAACGCTGGTTTGATAGAGGATACCAATACGGTGATATTAGTCATGGAACAACTTTTGAAGGTTCCTATAATAACTTGTAAAGCAATTTAAAAATCTAGCCTCTGGTTAGGTTTTTTTGATACTTTCAAACAATATCGCCTTTTACATTAGCTTTGCGACAGCGTCACTTTCGACTTGTCCTCCCCATGCTCAATAACCATCAAAAGGAGACTAAGCGACACAGATAGCAGATGGAACTGGTGTTCATCAAATCAAGTCAACTACACCTACTTTTGATTTTCAAAGAGTATCAAGTACTGTCTGCGTCTTTTTCTGTTCCTTGTCTGAAAGTTAATTCATTTAACTGTATTTCGCCCTTCCCATAATTTTCCTAGCATCATTCAGTCCTAAGGCTGATGTTATATTATCCTCACTTTGTTATTATACATTAAAACAACTAAGGACATAGAGGTACTGATATGCTTAAATCAACAAGATCGTTATCCAATAGACAGTGGATTCAAATAATTAGCCTTGCAGGATTATGCCTAACCCTGATTGGTCTTTATTATATGAAAACACACAGCCATTTCTTTACGGTTGGTGGCGCTTTCCAATCCTTCATTACCAATCTAGGTATCTTTGGTCCTTTGGTTTTTATTCTCCTTCAAATCATCCAAGTTGTCTATCCCATCATTCCAGGTGGCATGACTTGTGTTGTTGGTCATGCAGTTTTTGGACCATTGTACGGATTCATTTATAATTTTATTGGTATTTTTTCAGGATCGCTACTTAATTTTTATCTGGCAAGAAAATATGGTGAAAGCTTCGCTAAAACTTTTGTTTCAGAGCAAACTTACAATAAGTACACAGCCAAATTAGATAAAGGGCAAGGCTTCCAATATTTCCTCATCGCAGCTTTTATTCTTCCAGGTTTTCCTGATGATTTTCTCTGTATGGTAGCAGGTCTTAGCAACATGTCCTTTAAGAAATTCTGCTGGATAACTCTTCTCTCTAAACCAGCAACTCTTTATCTTTACACTTTAATCACCTATCAGAGTTTACTCTTTCTCAACCATTCCTTTCTTTAGAACTTAAAAACTCGGCGTATTGACGTCGAGTTTTGTATTAATCCACTGATTTTAAGGCTTCTAGCATATCAACTGTTTTAAGGATATAGTTGACCAGCCACCCCAGCAGTATCAAAATGATAAGAATAACTGCAATAGGAATGGCATAGACTGTCCAAGTAACTTGTGTCCCAAAGAGGATATCATTGCCACCAATCATGCTCATGATGAACTTGTGAAGATAGATACCCGTTAAGAGCCCCACTCCAATACCAATCAGAGAAAGGATAATCGTCTCACGGTAAATATACATGGTGACTTCCTTATTGAAAAAACCAAGAACCTTGATAGTCGAAAGTTCACGAATGCGCTCTGCCACATTTATATTGGTAAGATTATAAAGAATAACCACAGCTAAGAGCACAGCCACTACTGTCAAAATGGTCATTGCTCCATTCAAGGAGGCCACTACGGCTTCAACCGTATCAACCATAGCAGAATTTTGACTTAAACCTGAAACAGCCACTAGCCTTAATAGAGCTGTTGCTTGATTTTTCAAAGCCTGACTAGATTTATCTTTTAAGTTAACCAAATGAGCCTCTGAAGCATCCACTTTTTTAAACGTTTTCTCAAAAACTGGTTTCGTCATCATAAGATAATGACCTGCATTCATCTCGATAATACCTGAAACCTTAGCCTTATAACTTTGACCCTTATCATCTTTCAAACGGATTCTTTGACCTTCTTTAACCTGATAGGCTTTAGCTAGTTTTTCTGAAATAAGAACGCCATCTTTGGCTAAATCACGTTCTTCCCCACTTTTAGCATCATAGAGATTGACAAAAGAGCCAAAGTCTTTTTGTTCAGAAATCAAGAGGGATACTGATTGGTGTTGGGTCATCTTAGGAACTTCTACTATCATTGAGGCATAGTCGATCGTCATTTGCTTGGCAACCTCATCACTTGATAGGGCTTTAATCAATTTATCCTTGTCTTCTTTCTTAGCGTCAGATGCTTCAACAACTAGCATGTCATAAGGTGTCAGACGATCAAACTGGTTATCAACGACCTTGGATAAGGAGGATTGGATACCAAGTCCTGCAAATAAGAGGGCGACAGACCCTGCTACGCCAAAAATAGTCATGAGCATACGCTGTTTATAGCGAAAGATATTTCTAGCAGTCACTTTTTGGGTGAAGGACATTTTTTCCCAGATAAGAGACAGGCGTTCTAGTAAAATTTTGGAACCCTTGACCGGTGGCTTAGGCAAGAGTAGCTGGGCGGCCTTCTCACTTAGCTCACGGCGAGCGATGAGATAAGCTGGTAAAACAGCTGATACCAAAGCAAGACCGATAGCAATAAAGGTATAAGACCAGAAAAAGTCATATTGCACGGCACTGATGGTCGTATCTTTTGTCATAATATCAGCAATAACCCGAGGCAGGATATAATGACCGGCTAAGACACCCAAAATGGTTCCTGTCAAACTGGCTATAAGACCATAGATGACAAACTTGCGAATGACATCAGCATTGCTGTAACCCAACGCTTTAAGGATAGCCGAATTGGTTCGTTCTTCATCAACGAACCGCGTCATAGTCGTAAAAGTTACAAGTGCTGCCACTAGATAAAGAACAACAGGAAAGATGTTGCCGATTTGCGCCACGCTGTCTGAACCTGATGCATAGACCATATAGCCGTTGCCACCGGGCAGTGTTTCACGTGTGTAGACCGTATAACTTGGCATTGCTAAAGCATTCAAGTCTTCTTGCGCTTTAACCAGGTTCTTTTCCTTGGTTGCTAAATCCTTTTTCGCAGCTGCCAAGTCTTTTTCTTGCTGAGCTACTTCTTTTTTAGCTTCTCTTATTTGCGCCGTAGCAGCTTCAGCTTGCACTTGGGGCAAAGCAGCTAACGCTTTTTCTTGATCTGATAATGTTCTCTTGGCATCAGCTATTTTTGTCTCACCGTCAGTAATTTTTTGACTAGCATCAGCCAACTTCTGCTTGTTATCGTCAATTTCTGCTTGTGGTTCTTTTTTGATTTCGGCTAGGTGGTTTTCAGGATTGTCAGCCAAAAGTTTGTCTAAAGAATCTTGTTTATCTCGTAGCTTGCTTTGATACGTCTTCTCAAAGGAACTTAATTTTGCTAAATCATGATAGCGGATACGGGCAAGAAGAGGATAATCACTATCAAATGCGTCAGCTACTACCATACCATAGGCTGATAGATTTCCATCACCTGCGGTGGAAGAGCCAAGGTTCGTTGTGGACCAAATCTCTGGTGAATTGACAAAACCAGTTACCTTAAAGCTTGTCTGCTTGAGAATGCCATCATCTGACTGTGTGAAATTAATGGTGTCACCAATCTGATACCTTTTGTTAAGATTAGAAGCGAGAGCGATTTCCTTAGAATGACTGGGCAATTCCCCCTTTACCAAGGTCATCTTGGAAATCCTATCCGTTGTCGACATAACTCTAAGAGCATCATTAGTATCTTTAATGGTCACGTCTGCCATGTAGCCAAAGTCAACATCAGCCTTCTTGAGATTTTGGAGCTCTTTTTGATCCTCTTTCCCCAAGCCCATGCTTGCAATCACAGTCAAATCCATAGTATTTTGCCGATTGAGATAGTTTGTCGCTGAACGCTGCATATCAGGTGTTGTGACTTTAAGACCGACGTAGGCAAATGACCCTAGCATCATCAAAAGCATGATAGACAAAAACCGTCCTTTTGACGATCCTAGCGATTTCCAAATATCTTTCCAGTAGGTTTTCTTAGACATGGCACCCTCCTAGTATTCCAAGGTCGCAATGTCTTGCGGATTTTCGTTGATGTCAACGCTTGTCACGCTGGCATCATGCATGCGAATGACCTTATCAGCGATTGGTGCTAGAGCTGCATTGTGGGTGACGATAACCACTGTCGCTCCTTTTTCGCGCGACATGTTTTGAAGGATTTTTAAAACCTGTTTTCCTGTATTATAATCCAGAGCCCCTGTTGGCTCATCGCAGAGTAGGAGTTTGGGATTTTTTGCAAGAGCACGCGCAATAGACACGCGCTGCTGCTCACCGCCAGACAGCTGGGCTGGGAAATTATCCATACGATTAGAAAGCCCTACATCAGCCAAAGTCTTTTCAACATCCAGAGCATCCGGCACAATCTCAGAAGCCAGTTCTACATTTTCTTTGGCAGTTAAGTTGGGAACCAAATTATAAAACTGAAAAACAAAGCCAACGTCATTGCGGCGATAAGCGGTCAACTCCTTGTCAGAATAACCAGAAATATCCTTACCATCAATCAGCACATGACCCTCATCATTGGTATCCATGCCACCTAGGATATTTAAAACAGTTGATTTTCCAGCACCAGATGCTCCAAGGATAATGACTAACTCTCCTTTGTCAATATCAAAGCTCACATCGCGATTGGCAACAATTTCGGTACTCCCTGTTTGATAACGTTTATAGGAGTTTTTCATTTGAATATAAGACATGTTAACCTCCCAATCTTTTTCTCTTAAATCATCAACGTGTTGATTTAAACTTGCTGATATTATATAATGTCAGCAAGAAATCTTCAAGAACAAAAATCAACAAAGTGTTGATTTAAGAAAAAGGATAGACTATGCAAAAACGTCAGACAGAAACTAAAGGCTACATCAAAACAGCTCTAATCATCTTGCTTAAAGAAAAGCGCTTTGAGGATATTAGCATTTCAGACATCACACGAAGAGCAGGAATCAATCGTGGCACCTTCTACCTCCATTATAAAGACAAGTATGACATGATGAGCCAATTTAAAGAAGAAATGCTGGCTGACCTCTATACCATCTTAAACAAGGGAAATATTGAGACTGACATCAATACTATTTTGATTAATACCTTTTCTTATGTGAAAGATAATTTTGAGTACATAGAAGCCATCTCAACCATCTCTTTTATCAACTTCTCCAAAACCATCAAGAACTTTGTGCTTGATTTTCTATTAGAATTTCCCAAAGCCAAAACAACCGTTGCCAATCATTACGGTGTTCCTTATGAATACGCCATTCAGGTCTATTTAGCCAGTATTGAAAGCCTTATTTCCTATTGGGTTGCAACAGGCGGCAAGGAAAGCCCAGCTGAGATGGCTGACATCATCTCCAAAGTCTTAAAAATTGACGAAAGCATCAGCCAAAACTCAAAAGAATGAACCGCCACACGGCAGTTCATTCTTTTTGTATAGTCTTTTGAATTAAGGTTGAGACACCGTCACTTTCGACTTGCCCTACTCAAGTGCTGCCCGCGTCTCAGTTCTTTGTCTCAAAGTTAATTCATTTGACTATATTTCCTCACTTTTATACAAATGAATTAATCTTTTACAGCATCTCTAACACTTTGTGCCACAACCTTTGCGACCCCTTCTTGGAAGGCATCTGGAATGATATTGGTTGGACTTAATTCACTGTCAGGAATTAGAGCGGCGATACCTTTAGCAGCTGCTACCTGCATCTCTACGGTAATGGTCTTAGCGCGCGCATCCAATGCACCTCTGAAAATACCCGGAAAGGCTAAAACATTATTAATTTGATTTGGAAAATCACTACGTCCGGTACCAACAATGTAAGCACCTGCTTCTAAGGCTTCATCAGGATAGATTTCTGGTGTCGGATTAGCCATGGCAAAAATAACCGGTTTTTCAGCCATCTTGGAAATCCATTCTGCATGTAGGGCACCCGGTGCTGATACCCCTACAAAAATATCCGCACCTTCAAGGGCATCTTCAAGACTTCCTGATTTGAACTCTCGGTTGGTCACTTTGGCAATATCTAGATGATGTGGTTCCAATTTTTCAGCATCTTTTTCATTAATAATACCAAATTTATCAACAACTGTGACATCAGTAGCACCAGCTGCCAACAGTTTTCTTGTGATGGATAGACCGGCAGAACCACCACCGTTGACAACCACCTTGACATCTGCTAAAGCCTTACCAATCAATTTTAAACTGTTAAAGATGGCTGCTAGAACAACAATGGCTGTTCCGTGTTGATCGTCATGAAAGACTGGAATATCACACTCTTTGATTAGACGTTGTTCAATTTCAAAGCATCGTGGTGCTGATATATCTTCAAGGTTAACACCACCAAAGGTTGGCGAGATGGCTTTCACAATGTTTATGATTTCTTCTGTATCATTAGTATTTAAAACAATTGGTACGGCATCAACGTCTGCAAATCGTTTGAACAGGGCTGCCTTTCCTTCCATGACAGGCATGGCTGCTTCTGCACCAATATTCCCCAATCCTAGTACCGCAGAGCCGTCACTAACTACTGCTACTGTATTTTTCTTAGTTGTTAACTCATAAGCCAAGCTCACATCCTCAGCAACCGCTGACGATACTGAGGCAACTCCTGGTGTATAGGCGATGCTTAAATCTTTACGATTATTAACATCAACTTTTGAGATTACCTCAAGTTTACCACCGTTTTTACGAGCTTGTTCAATAGCTAATTGCCCTACATTTTCTGACATAATATCGTCTCCTTCTTGTTTTTTTTAGTTTAAAAAATCATTCGTAAAATAGCTGTCATCGTAATTACTGTAATAGCACCACCCAAACGTGTTGCAACTTGTGCAAAGGGCATGAGATTCATGCGATCAGCTGTACTTAGAATAGCCACATCACCTGTACCCCCCATACCGCTCTGACAAGATGAAATAATCGCTGCTTCAACAGGATGCATATTTAAGAAACGAGCAACAAAGAACCCTACCGATACAACGGTGAAAACCACGCTGATAACAATAATGAAGTATTGAATGCTCAAGGTAGCAACCACATCCTTCAAAGGAATGTAAAGTAGTCCTAAACCTGCCATCAAAGGGAAAGTGAAGTTCCCTGAAATAAATTTATACAGTTGTTTGGAGCCATTTTGTGTTTCTTGTGGAATAACATTGATATATTTCAAAGCTGCTGCTAAGAGAATCATTAACACTGGTCCTGGGAATCCAGTCAACTTTTGTAATAGGCCACCAGTGATAAAGAGAGTACATGCTGTTAAAACACCAGCTCCCATTTTTTTCACATCTAAAGGTCCTGACTTGTCCTCTAAAATATCGGACAGATCATCACCCTTATTGATTTTAACCAATTGCCCTTGACCAGACAATTCCGGACGTTTCTCACCAAGACGGCTCAGTAAGGCTGTACATAAAATGGCAAAGAAGTTTCCAATGATTGTTGCCGGAATAAGCTGCGCCACCAACTGCTCACTTGATATACCCGTAATAGCACTGTAACCGATAGACAATGGTAAAATACCTTCACCGATTCCTCCTGCAAGGACAGGGGTTACAATAAAGAACAAGGTTTCTTTCCAATCACGTCCTAGTAACACGCCTACTAAAGTACCAACTGCCATAGCACAAACCATTCCTAATATCATGGGAATAATCATTCTAAAAAGTCCTTGAATAAGCATCTTTCTATTCATCCCTAGAATACTACCTGCAACCAAACAAGCAATATAAAAATATAAGAAATTAGCTTGCTTCATCAGAATATCCGCAGACTCTAGAACATTTTCATTAACCAGATTGAAAAACACCAAAACAGACGGTACTAGTAATGACAAAATGGCAGGTCCCCCAAAGTTTTTTAAGCCAGGAATACTACCTCCAATTGTTCCCAGTAACCACCCGAGTGTCAAAATGACGGCGAAACCACCTAGCATGTTAACGGGTAACTGTTGCCAATAAGCAGCAGCCATAACAACAAGTGATAAACTGATATAAACGGGCAAAGGAACCGAACCCACTTGAAATTCTTTCCAAGACACCCTGTTTGGTTGATCTTTATTTTCAGCTTTTGACTGACTTGTGACTTTCATTTCTGCCATGAAAAGTGCCTCCTTTTGCTTTGTTGACTCTAGTTTAAAGTAAACGCTTTCTAAAGTAACTATTTTTAAATTACTTTAAGTTCTTTAAGTAATTAATTTTTTTAACTAATTTAAACTAGCCTTCGATTTTCAAGATATGTTATACTCAAAGAGGAGGCGTTTGCATGAAAAAGTCACTTTCTCTTTGGGCTCTACTGACCCTCGTTCTCATTATTACTTCAAGTATCGCTATTTCTTTTTTCTATATGAGTAGCCTCAATCAATCCTACCAGTCCATTCAAGAACATGAAAAGACATTGTTGAAATCTACCGCTCAATTTTTAAGAGACGAACCCCAAATTAACGATGCACTCAGAGCCAAAAAAAGCAATCCGCAACTGCAAACCTTTGTTCAAAGAATGACCAGACAGTTCCATCTCGACTATGTTGTTTTGATGGATATGAATGGTATTCGCCTGACACATCCCAATCCTTCAAAAATTGGAAAACATTTTAAAGGTGGCGATGAAAACCAAGTCTTTCACGGTAAGGAATCCTTTTCTACTGCCAGAGGAACACTTGGACAGTCGTTGCGCTATTTTGCACCTGTCTTTGACGATAAAGAGCAACAGATTGGTGCCATAGCTGTTGGAATTAAATTAACAACACTTGAAGAATTATCAAAAAAACAAGCAAATACCTACGGAAAAGTGCTTATCATTAATATCGCTACCAGTTTAGCAATAACAGCTATACTGGCATTACTGTTGAAAAAAGAGCTTCACGATTTAGAACCTAGGGAGATTTTTCAACTGTTAGAAGAACGAAATGCCATGTTAGATAATACGCAGGCTGCCGTACTTGTTCTTAATAATCAACATGAGATAAAACACTTTAATTATGCAGCAGCATCCCTTTTTGAAGCTCTAAAACAGCCTTCAACAGATGCCAAAAAAATCATTGACCTACTCCCTTATCTGGAAAATAAACAGTTTGAAACCTCAGACGAACAACTTCTGCGTTTTCAGGGAAAGGATTACCTGCTTACCATTTCACCAATCATTGTTAAAAACCACCAGAGAGGACATATTGTTTTTCTGAAAGATGCTAGTAAGACACTGTTTACTCAAAATCAATTAGAGACAACCACAGCCTATGCTAAAGCGTTACAAGCACAAAATCATCATTTCATGAATCAATTGCACGTTATCTATGGTTTACTTGATACCCAGTATTATGACGAACTAAAATTTTATCTCTATCAACTGCTAGAACCCGGGCAAGATACCTTGAGTCAGCTTTCGCTTTTAATCAAGGACCCACTTTTAGCCAGCTTTTTTGTAGGAGAAAAGGAAAAGTTCTCTGAAGAACAGATTGTTTTAAATATCACAATACTAGATGACATTGAAGCCTTTTCAAATGAAACCTATCTGAATAATTTCATGATGATTCAGCATTACATCCATAACCGTCTCATCTCTCACTACGGTTCAGAATACTTGAATTTAGAAGTTCTCATAGAAGGGGATAAGATTATCTCAGAATTAACCCTCCCTATAAGAACAGGCACACACGTTGATTTAGAAACGATTTTCAACACACCCTACTTCCATCAACTCATTCAAGATTCCAAAGCAACGTTTCAGATTAATCATGACAAAGATAAATCACAACTTATTTTTATCAGCCCTTATTAGAGAGGATTTTCCATGAATGTCTTAATAATTGAAGATGACCCCATGGTCGAGTTTATTCACAGGCATTATCTTGAACAAACGACCTATTTTGAAACGATTTTCTCTGCCAATACTGTTGAGGAAGGCTCCCTTATATTAAATGAAAATTCTATCGACTTAATACTGCTTGATATTCATTTAAAGACTGGCAATGGCTTAACCTTTTTAAAGGAAGTTCGAACCAATTCTCTTGAGTCTGAAGTCATTATCATTTCAGCAGCAAAGGAGGCTCGATCCGTCAAAGAAGGTTTTCACTTGGGGATACTCGACTATCTCATAAAACCCTTTAGCTATGAGAGATTTGAAGAAAGTATTCAACGTTTTCTAGAACGCAAGAACATTTTTAATAACAGTGAATTCCAGCAAACAACTATTGACCATCTTAACCAAGCCACCATCTCCCAACCAAATACCTCCAAAACAGTCACCCTAGATGAAAAAGGCTTATCCCAAGCAACTTATCAGCATGTCTTAGATACCATTACCACCTTTAATCGGGCATTTACCATTCAAGAATTAACTGATAAAAGTAACCTATCCCATGTCTCTATCCGTAAATACATCAACTTTATGGAAGAAAATAACATTCTTACCAGCCAACAGATATACACTAAGATTGGAAGACCTTATAAAAAATACCTCCTTAATACAGTCAAATGAAGTAACTTTCAGATAAGAACTAAGATGCGGACAGTATTTGACACTCTTCCAAAATCAAAAGCAGGCCTTGTTGACTTGATTTGAGGAACACCAGTTCTATCTGCTATCTGTGTCGCTTAGTCTACTTTTGATGTTCATTGCGTATGAGTAGGGCAAGTCGAAAATGATGATGTAGCAAAGATAATTCAAAAAACTATAAAACTAAAAAACCTCTATAATCTCCACAGTGGCATTACCCACTACAGAAATTATAGAGCCTAAAAAATGAACCGCTGCACGACGGTTCATTTTTTGATAGACAGTTTTTTATGATATGTTTAAATGTCAATGCTAACATTAACGGTTTGCACCGGCACGTCATAGAAGGGATCCTCGCGGCGTCCAAGGAAATCACGTGCTTGTTGAGGGAAGGAAGCATAGCTAAGCACATCTTCTTCACTCTTAGCGTATTCAGCAATCTCCTCGCGAAGAGCTGGCAATTGTGGCTCAAGAAGATCGGCTGGACGAATCGTTATCACTTCTTCATCGCCAATAATTAGCTCTTTAATCCCATCAGCTAAAGGAGCTGGTGACTGTCCATAAAGCCCACGCACATAGTCCTTGATTTCATTTGGAATGACCTTGTAACGCTCGCCTGAGATGACATTCATGAGGGATTGCGTACCAACCATTTGTGACAATGGCGTAACCAAAGGAGGATAACCAAGATCTGCCCGCACACGGGGAACTTCCGCTAGAACTTCCTCATACTTATCTTCTAAACCTTGATCTTTCAATTGGCTAAGGAGGTTGGAGAGCATTCCTCCAGGCACTTGATAAATCAAAGTTTTAGGCTCAACATCCTTAACCTTAGGATTGAGGATACCTTCTAAACGGTAGTGATCACGCACCTTGTTAAAATGCTCTGCCACTTCTTCCACTTTCTTAAGGTCAATACCCGTGTCAAATCCTAGCTCTTCAAGAGCCACAACCATTGATTCGGTTGCAGGTTGACTCGTTCCACCTGCAAAGGATGAAACTGCCGTATCAATAATATCAGCACCCGCTTCAGCTACCTTAAGATAGGTCATTTCAGAAATTCCGCTGGTCGCATGAGTGTGCACTTCTAAAGGCAAATCAACAGCTTCTTTGATGCGTTTCACCAAGTCATAACCGGTTTGAGGAGTTAAAACACCCGCCATATCCTTGATACAAATGGAATCCGCACCAATCTCAGCATAACGTTTGGTCAAATCCACAAAGTAATCCACTGTGTGAACAGGACTGGTGGTATATGAAATAGCAACTTGTGCGTGTCCACCAGCTTCTTTAGTGGCACGAACTGCCGTTAGGAGGTTACGAGGGTCATTCAAGGCATCAAAGATGCGGACAATATCAATTCCGTTTTCCACAGATTTTTGAATGAAACTAATGACCACGTCATCGGCATAGTTACGATAACCCAGCAAGTTTTGCCCACGAAGGAGCATTTGTAATTTTGTATTTTTTACAGCTTTACGAATGGTACGTAGTCTTTCCCAAGGGTCTTCGTTAAGGTAGCGCAAACACGAATCAAAGGTTGCCCCTCCCCACATCTCAAGAGCATGGTAACCAGCTTGATCTAATTGTTCAAGTACTGGTAACATCTCTTCAGTGGTCATTCGTGTTGCGATTTGACTTTGCTGACCATCTCGTAAAACCGTTTCGGTAATACGAATTTTTGTCATCTTATTCTCCATTATTTCCTAAATCGTGACTAGTTTAACTAGTTGATTAGCTTGATTTGTCTCTTAAGTTTTAAGGTCTAGTGACTTTTGACACATGCCTTATCAATCATTTTACTAATGACTGCTTGCATTTGCTCAATACTGTGTTTTCGAGAACGCCCACATTCTTTGGCGATTTCAGAGCAAATAAAACACTTACGAGGGGCTTTGTTTAATTCCGTTCGGCTGATAGGACTTAAGAGCCCAGTTTCAACTTTCCGTAAAACGTCCAGATCCATTAGGCGCCCCAAATCACTAGCTTCCTCAATAGTAATCAACGCTTTTTTGAGTTCAAGAGCCGGCAAGCTCGACATCATGTAATATTCCCAGCCTGTTTTTGGGGTTATCTTTTTATCAAAGATAATCTCGTCAGATAATTTCTCTTTGATCAGGTCGATGATACTATCAAAGGCTTGACCTAGTTTTTCTGACGTCTTTACAGGGCCTGGGATATTCATGGTTGCACAGAGTAGACTAGCTTGTGGACATTTTTCCATGAGCGCTTGTTGTCTAAAACTGCGTGCTTCCCTAGCTTCTAGCATGTCATCTAGGCTAACTGACGGTCCTTGAAATACAGATTCTTTAGACATTTTTAACCACGTCAATCAAGCTGCCATCGCGGTATTCAATGAGGGCGACAACCTTGTCACCATATTGGATTGGTTCAGGATTGCCAACGACCGCGTAGGCTTTTTCTTTAAGTTCTTCAATCGTAAATTGTGGCACTTTCAAATCTTTAAAGTGTTCCACCAAGTCAGGGCGATTTGGGTTAATCGCGACACCAACTTCTGTTACGACAACATCAACACTGGTACCAGGCGTGATGACTGTATTAACCTTATCCACAAAGGTAGGAATGCGTCCACGAATAAGAGGTGAAATCACAAGGCTCATCTTAGCGGCAAAAGCGGTGTCACAGTGACCGCCTGAAGCCCCACGAATAACCCCATCAGACCCCGTCATAACATTAACATTAAAGTCTGTATCGACTTCAAGAGCAGATAGAATACAAGTATCCAGTTGGTTAATGGCAGAACCCTTGCTAAGTGGTGAAGCGTACATATTGGCATCGATTTCCAAGTGTTTGCCAGCATTGCGGTCAAGAGATAGAGCGGATGGATGGTCAAAGTCTTGAACGTCAATGATTTTTTCAACCAAGCCTTCTTCCAAAAGTTCCACCATGGCATTGGTGATACCACCAAGCGCAAAGCTAGCTTTAATATCTTTGTCAATCATGGCTTCTCGAATGAAACGGCTAACAGCAAGTGATGCTCCGCCAGTACCTGTTTGGAATGAAAAGCCTTCCTTAAAGTAAGGAGAGTTGGTAATGACCTTAGCTGCATATTCTGCGATCAAGAGTTCTTTAGGGTTTTTAGTGAAACGAGTAGCTCCTTTTGCAATACCATCTGGATCACCAATAGCATCAACTTCAACCACGTAATCAACATCCGTTTGCGGAATTGAGATTGGGGTATTTGGATATGATACCAAAGTATCGGTAATGATAACTACTTGATCTGCATACTTAGCATCAATCATGGCATAGCCGAGGGAACCACAGGTGGCTTTTCCTTTTGTTCCATTTGCATTTCCATAAACATCTGATGACGGTGCTCCCAGAAAGGCTACATCAATGTGAATATCACCTGAAGCGATAGCACGCGCACGTCCACCGTGAGAACGGATAACCACAGGATTTTCCATGATTCCTTCTGAAATAGCTGCTCCCACCTTGTCACGCAAACCTGATGACGTGATGTTTGTCACGACACCGTTTTTAATGTGTTCAATCAGAGGTTCATGGACGTTGGCAATGGAACTTGGAGCAATAGAGAGATTTTTAATACCAGCTTTTGCAATCTCATCTAATACCATGTTCATGACATAATCCCCTTCACGAAAATGGTGATGGAAAGAAATAGTCATGCCGTCTTTCAAACCTGTTTTTTCAATAGCTTCTCGAATTGAGCTAAGCAGCTTGTTATCCCCTGGTTTTACTGGTTTAATCTTGCGGCTTGATTCTTGGTAGTCTTTGATATGTGCCAATTCTCCTTCAAAAACACCGTATTGATCAGCGTATTCTTGAGGAATGTCTCGGCCTAGTGTGTTTGTCACCATCTTAAATATCCTCCTCAGTCAAAACTCCTGCTGCTTTCGCTAGCATAATCACACGTTCTGCGCGTTCTACGATTGGCTTATCAATCATCTTACCATTGAGCGCAATAACACCTGAACCCTTGCTTTCCGCCTCACGGATCGCCCATTTGACTTGTTTAGCGTTTTCGATTTCCTTTTCAGTTGGGGTGTAAATCTCATTTGCCAACGGGATTTGACGAGGGTTAATCACAGACTTACCATCAAAACCAAGTTGTTTAATCAAGCGAACTTCATTTTGGAAACCTTCCGTGTTATTAACATCTGAGTAAACCGTATCAAGCGCTGCGATACCAGCTGCACGAGCAGCATGTAAAATCATGCTACGGGCAAAAAAGAGTTCTTGACCATCTGGATAGCGACGGGTTTTCATGTTGGTCACATAGTCCTCAGCACCAAGGGCGATCCCAATCAAACGATTTGAAGCCTTAGCAATCTCACGAGCATTGAGAACACCTTCAGCAGATTCAATCGCAGCCATCATACGAGTGCGACCAACTTCAATGCCATATTCTCGCTCCACACGCTCTATTTCAGCTTCCACATCAATAATATCTTGGGCTGTTTCTGTTTTGGGTAAACGAATGACATCTACACCTGCTGTTACAACAGCTTCAATATCTAAAGCACCACAAGTATCTAAACCATTCACACGAACAACTGTTTCAACATTACTATAATCAAACGTTTTAAGCGCAAAATGAACAAGAGCTCGTGAAGTATCTTTTTCTTTTAAGGATACCGAGTCCTCTAGGTCAAACATAATCGAGTCAGCCCCGTACAAAGGCGCATCGCGAAGCATTCCAGCATTGGCACCAGGGACAAACATCATTGTTCTTCTTAAACGTTCCATGAGTCAATCTCCTTCCAATTATAAGTTTCAATGCCTGCTGCACGGTGTGCTGCTGCGATTGTACGAGCTTGGATAGTGCAATCAAGAGCCCCCTTATCCACAGCTTCTACCTTGGCAGATGTCACACCAAGATTTTTTAGAGTCTCTTCAATGACACGACGAATTTGTGTACCAAATTGTTTTTCAACACTACTATCCAGAGAAATTGAAATACCATCAACTTCACTTGGAGATAGGGTTAGCATAATGTCGCTTGATTCTAATGAACCAGCAACTGCTGTTTGCTTAATTTCCATGATTCACCTCAATCTTACTCTTTTCAATCGGATGGGAACAATTTAATCAAAACTTCCGCTGAAATATAAAGAATTCCCAAAACAACAAAAATTCCAAACATACCCAAGCCCATCAGTTCAAAGGCTTGGAGCAAGTGTTCCGTATTTACGATAGTTATCATGATTTCCTCTTTTCTATACTCTAGCTAAAGAAGGCAAGGAGCAAACCGCCCGCAATAACCGAAGCAATCTGACCTGACACATTGGCACCAACAGCGTACATCAAGATAAAGTTTTGAGGGTCTTCATCTGTCGCCATTTTTTGAATAACACGACTTGACATCGGAAAGGCTGAGATACCAGCTGCACCAATCATTGGATTGATTTTTTCTTTACGGAAAATATTCAAAATCTTAGCAAAAACAACGCCACCGATAGAGTCCATAATGAAAGCAACCAAACCAAAGACGATGATTAAAAGTGTTTGCACGTTCAAGAACAAGTCCGCTTGCATCTTCACTGAAATGGTCAAACCAAGTAAGATAGAAACGATATTAACCAATTCATTTTGAGCTGTTTGTGACAAGCGATCCAAGACACCACACTCACGAAGAAGGTTACCAAACATTAGGAAACCAACCAAAGGAAGGGAAATCGGAGCGATAAATCCTGCAACAATGGTAATCACAATTGGAAAGAGGATTTTCGTCATTTTAGAAACGCTCTCTGCTTTATAAGTCATGCGAATTTGGCGCTCTTTTTTAGTGGTTACCAATTTAATCGCAAATGGTTGGATAATTGGTACCAAAGCCATGTAAGAATAAGCCGCCACCGTGATTGGCCCTAGAAGTTTCGGCGCCAACTGGTTGGCAACAAAGATGGAAGTCGGCCCATCTGCCGCACCGATAATACCAATTGAAGCTGCTTCTTTAATGTCAAATCCTGCTAAAACAGCAACGACAACAACGAAGAAAATACCAAACTGAGCTGCCGCTCCAAAAAGCAACATAAATGGGTTTTGAAGGAGAGGCCCAAAATCAATCATGGCTCCAATACCGATAAAGATAAGCAGTGGGAAAAGCTCTGTTCCAATACCAATATTGAAGAGAACATCGAAGACCCCTTCTTGCTCAACCCCATTGACAACCTGCGTTAGAACCCCAGTTCCTGGGAAGTTAACTAAGATTGTACCAAGTCCCATAGGGACAAGAAGGGTTGGCTCATACTCTTTTTTGATTCCCAAATACATCAAGGTTGCTCCGATAAGCATCATGACAATTTGCGAAATCGTGATGGACGTAATGCCAGCAATTAATGTTTCCATTAAGTCAATTCCTTTCTCTAATACGTGTGATTAATTAATCGTAATCAAGCCATCACCTGGATTAACAGTTTGTCCTGGTGTCACATGAATAGCTGAAACAGTACCTGCAGATGAAGCCACAATTTCATTTTCCATCTTCATCGCTTCAAGGATCATGAGAGGTTGGTTTTCAGAAACGGTATCGCCTACATTTACCAAAACTTTAAGGATAGTTCCCGGCATTGGCGCTGATAGGGCATCTGCTCCTGCGGGTGCAGAAGGTGCTGCAGCGGGGGCTGGTGCTGGCTCTACTGGTGCTTCTACAACTGGAGCTTGTGGAGCTGAAGGTTGAGGCTGTGCTGATGGTAGCTGAGCGGCAGGAGCTGGTGTACCACCAATTTCTTCCATTTCAACGAGGTATTCTTTTCCATCTACAGAAATTTTGAATTTACGTAACATTATTTTCTCCTTATTATCTTATTTTTTACGTTTGATTGATTTAACAACAAACTGGCTGTCTGGGTAATCACCTGCGGCAATACTTGAAGCAATCAAAGAGACGGTCAAACTTTCTGGATTACGTTTTAAAATACGTTTCACTGAAAATTGACTTTCTGGATAATCACCCGCTGCAATGCTTGAGGCAATGACACTCACCAATTGAAAGTCTTCTGAAGTAGCTGGGATATATGCTGGCACATCTTCCCATTCCTCCATAACTGTGTGGCTACGATTGCTTTCCATCGCCTTTGAATCATCTTCATAAGATGCCTTAGGCTTTGAAAATAACCGTTTAAATATCCCCATAGGTTCTCCTTTCTAAACTTATAGGATTCAAAAAGTTTGTTTAAAAATAAATTTTTTTAAACGTTCTAAAATTATTATATAACATGATTTTTCTTTTGACTGGCTTTTTTGTGTTTTTTTGAAAAAACGTTTCCAAATGCTAACAAAAACATTTTCAAGGTGTTTTTTTTGTGTTTTTATCGCAAATCAGGCTTTAAAAATCAAACGCTTTCAATTATACTTGGGATATAAAGTCATTTTGTTATATATTAGCTAAATATAATAATTATAAAATTTAAGGAGAAAAAGCTATGCTTCTTACCATATTAGCTTATGCTATGATTGTCGTCTTCATGTTCGTAGTCATGAAGAAAAAAATGTCGCCTCTGACATCCCTGGTTATTGTTCCATTAGTTTTCACAATAATCGCTATCTACACTGGTGCTGCTGACTTTGGTTTAGATGCCAGTTTCGCAGAATTCTTGGGAGACAATAAACTTTCAAACAACCTAACAGCTGTTGGTCCAATGGTCATGTACGGTATCAATGGTACTGCAAAAACAGGTATCATGCTCCTCTTTGCCATTTTATACTTCTCAATCATGCTTGATGCCGGTCTTTTCGATCCAATTACTGAGAAAATGATTCGCTTCGCTAAAGGCGATCCGATGAAAGTCTTGATGGCTACAGCCATTGTATCTGCTGCTGTTTCACTTAATGGTGATGGAACAACAACAACCCTTATCGTTGTATCTGCTTTCTTACCCATCTACAAAAAACTCAATATGAATGTCATGAACCTTGGTGTTTTGATTATCCTTCAAAATACCATCATGAACCTACTTCCTTGGGGTGGTCCAACAGCGCGTGCCATGTCCGTACTGGGCGTTGGTGCTGAAATCCTTGGTTACCTAGCTCCTGGTATGATCCTTTCTGTTCTTTATGTCATCTTCATCGTTGCGCGTAGTATGGGTAAAAAAGAACGCAAACGCCTCGGTGTTAAGGAATTATCAGAATCTGAACTTCGTAAATTAACAGATATCACAGATCCAGATACTATCGCTATTCGTCGTCCACAAAACTTCCTTTTTAACGGCATTTTGACTATCGTTTTAATCGCTTGGTTGGTTGCTGGATCATTCGTTGATGCCATCAAAGTCGAACCACTTCTTCTTTTCGCAGTGGGAACATGTATTGCCCTCATGTTTAACTATCCAAAACTAAAAGACCAATCCAAACGTATCGGTGACAATGCTGATAACGCCGTTCAAGTGGTTATCTTGGTCTTTGCAGCTGGTGTCTTCATGGGACTCTTCCAAGGTTCAGGTATGGCTGGTGCTCTTGCTCAAAGTTTTGCAACCATCATTCCTAAACAACTCGCTGGCTTCTGGGGAATCATCATCGCCCTCATCTCTGCACCAGGTACTTTCTTCCTCTCAAACGACGGCTTCTACTACGGTATCATGCCAGTCTTGGCTCAAGCTGGCTCTCAGTATGGATTTGACAACATGTCAATGGCTCTTGCTTCCCTCATGGGACAAGCCTTCCACTTGCTCAGCCCACTTGTTGCCTTCATCTACCTTCTCCTTCGCCTAACAGGATTGGATATGGGTGAGTGGCAAAAAACCTCCGCTAAATATGCACTTATCATCTTCATCATTTTCATCGTAACTGTTGTCTTGATGGGACGTATGCCAATTTACCTACCTCAGTAAGATAAAAATGCATTATTATATCAAAAAGGATTGGACATTAGTCTAATCCTTCTCATTTTTAAAAAAATACCTTACTTTCAAGCTGGTATTCATTTTTAAAACGTTTTCCGTTATAATAGTGATAATAGAAAGGTTATGATATGAATCCAATTATTGAATCAGTAAAAGCGAACCTTGATCTCAATCAAAATTTACCCCTCAAACAGTTATTCTACCAAGCGCTCCGCAAAACTATCATTTTACGGGAAATTCCAGCTGGAAGCCGAATCAACGAAAAAGAATTCTCACTTGAATTAAACATTAGCCGAACACCAATTCGCTATGCACTAGCCCAACTTTTAGAAGAAAAATTGGTCGAACACATTCCAAAAAAAGGGATTATCGTCAAAGGTGTCACCATTGAAGACGCTATGGAAATCTTCGAAATCCGAAAGTCTTTAGATACCTTGGCAAGCATAACAGCTATGAAAAAAATGTCCCCAGACGACTTTGATGATATGAAAGCCATCTTGACAGAATGCGAAACCTTTATTGTTGATGGTGATGTTGAGCAGATTTTAGATAATTTCAACCAGTTCAACAACTGTATCTACGAAAAAAGTCGCATGGTTCGTTTAAGAGAAATCGTCAGCGAACTTCAAACCTATCTGACCTATTTTAGGGAAATTTCAATCTCATCACTGGAACGTCGTCAGCTCGCGCTGAGCGAACACTGGGATATTTATCATTACATGAAAGAACAAAACGCTGAAAAAGTTACCGAAATTACACATCAGCACCTCAACCGCTCACTAACCTTTATCCTAAAAGAGATGGATGCTCAGCCACATGACTAAAAAACTCATAGCTAGCATTAGCCAAGCCGCTCTCAAATCACTTCTTTACGAAGTCTCACTTAGCCCCAAACCAGGTCTGGTTGATCGCTTTGACGATGGCGCCCATAAGGACATGACCTTTCAAACCTTTATTGACAGCGCTCTTGTTCTGGCACCATTCTTTGAAACTTATTTATCTATAGGATTTGATACCATCGCCCAGCCCTCTCAAGAAGTATTTAAACAATTGAGACAAAAGGGGATTGTAGCTGAAAAAGCCATGTTTACAGTAACAAAGGGCATAAACACTCATAAAGGGGTTAATTTTTCTCTGGCGGTCATTCTGGGAGCAACGGGCAGATGGCTAGCTCAAAATAAGATAAACCGAGACAGAAGTTATCGCTTTTCTCCAGAAGATAGCCTTGCTATATGCCAAGTCGCTTCTGAACTTTGTTCAGAAGTTTTAGCCATGGATTTAAATGATTTAGAAACTAAAGAAAACTTAAGCTACGGCGAAAGACTTTATCTTGATTATGGCATAACGGGTCCACGTGGCGAAGCCAGTGCAGGCTTTCCCAGCATCACTCAAAAAGCCATTCCTTATTTCAGAGAAACTCTTAAAAATAAAAGTCATCAAGAAAGTGCGCAATTGCAGCTGCTCCTTTATTTGATGACTTTTGTCGAAGACGGCAATCTCATTCACAGAGGTGGAATTGAAGCATGGCAAAAGGTTAAAAAAGAAGCTGCGCAACTTCTTAAACAGAATTTATCTGAAGCATCTTTAAAAAAAGCCATGTCAGACTATAATCGCATCCTAGTTAGTCGGCATTTAAGCCCAGGTGGTTCTGCCGACCTTCTCGCCCTGACCTTATTCTTTGCTTTTCTTGAAGAACTTATCTAAAAAAATATCTGTATAAAAGCCTGACACAAAAGATAAAAAACGAACAAAATAGCATTCTGTCCAACAGAAGAACTATCTTGTTCGCTTTTTTATAGTCTTATCAACTTCATAGAGCTAACTATAGTCTTTTGAATTAATACTCAATGACAATCAAAAGCAGGCTAACCGCCACTGATGCAGATAGAACTGGTGTTCATCAAAGCAAGTCAACAAGGTTTGCTTTTGGTTTTCGAAGAGTATAACTTTGATACATAGACATTTTCGACTTACCGTACTCAAGTACAGTCTGCGTCTTTTTCTGTTCCTTATTCTGAAAGTTAATTCATTTAACTATAGTAACGAATTTCTAAAGTGATATTTTTTTTGTTCCAGACTCTTTTAGCAAGAGCGCATTACTCGCTCTTTTTGTTTTTTCTAACAATGGCTAGTCCTGCTACGAGCGTTAAAATACCTGACCAGAAGCCTGTCGTTGAAGACTCACTACCTGTTTTTGGTAAGTCTTTCTGACTCTTTCTGTCTGTCAATTCAGTCTTAGCCTGAGACGGTGACTGGTCACTCACTTTTAGTGCCTCTGAGCCTTTGGAATCCTGAATAGAACTTTGTGGCAGTGTTTTTTGAGTATCTGTCTTCGGAGTAAGTGTGACAGGGACGACTAACTCATCCCTACTCTTATCCGGGTAGGTTACTATAACTGAAATGTCATACTCACCTGCTCGAGTTGGCAACGCCATACCTGGGGCAAGCTGAACTGTTCCTTGACCAATTCCTGCCACTGCTCCTATAACATCTAACTCGCTTAACTCACCTTCTGGTTTCCTTACATGAGAAACAATCGGTGTGATCTTTTCCGCATCTGTTTGCGATTTTGATTGCGAATCGTCTGGTGTGTCTGATGGTGCTGTAACTTCTTGGTAGACATAGGTCACAATCAGAGTAGTATTTCCTACCACATGACCAGACGTAGGCGCTGAGGTGGCTAAATGACTATATTCATCTACCTCTCCAACCTTGTAAGTCCCTGCTGGTGCCAACTTGTAAGTTTTGCCATCGTAGCCCACAATCGTCTGAGTTTTGTGTTCAGATTCCTCCGCATTATAGGCAGTATCGACTGTTGCATTATAGTGAACAAGGGCATTGTCTTTCAATATGCGGTCGTTGATATCACGGTATTCGATAATTACCGATCCTTTGACCATCTTGTCTCCGCTCGGCGGTGTCTGCGCATCTTCTTTGGCAATCCGTAAAACCGTTGCGGTCAGCGGCGCAAGGGTCAAGCCGTTGTCAGTGAGCTGAACACCATCTGGCGCTTGAATTGCTTCTGTACCTGCTTGTTTTCCGTCTGCTAGTACGGCTGCTGTCTTCAGAGATTGTTCAACTGTGAAATGGCGCTCCTTGGTATCAGCATTGACAAAGACCAAGTAGACATCGCCATTGCTTGCGACAGTCTGGTAGCCCAAAACAAGGTCTTCTTTTTCAACACCGTCCTTGCCTGCTCTTGTCAGCAAGGTCACGCGTTTGTCAACTTCCTCTTTCGATGGCAATTTGAAGGCATCTGTTGATTTCCGAAGGGCAATCAAGCCTGCCGTATAGGCACGGCTTTTTGCATGTTCAGGATAGGCTGCGCTGTCTGTCGCCTTGCTCCAGTCAAAATGATTGACCGCGTCACTCGAATCATAGGAATCATGGATAAAATAGGGATAATCAAACGGACTACCGTCTTCGTTGGTCAAAAGATGAGCCTTGTTTGGCACCTTCTCGTCTGAGACAGGCGTGCGATAGTCTGGATGGCGGAATTGCTTGGTTCGACCGTATTCTTGACCTGAATGGATAAATGGTGTTCCTTGAGAGGTCAAGACCATGAGATTCCCCAAACGGAGACGACGATGAATCTCCTTTTCATTTTCTAGTTTGGAAGGATCTTTTTTGATGGATTGGGCGATGATGTCAAACAAGGTCAGATTGTCATGAGCTGCGATATACTGGATCACATCACCTGGATCATCTGCTTCAAAGTTCGTTGGCTGCGCCTTAATATTACGGAAAACTTTTTCAAGATCCCGCTTACCATTTGTGATAAAGGCAGGCGTTCCTTCATTTGGATAACCTGATTTCAGCGTATTGCGAATGTCGTCTGAAAATACCGCCGCAGAATTGGTAGATTTCATCCAAGATTGATCCGCTGGCTGGACAGGCTTGTTTTCATCGCCCGAATAAGTCACCCAACCCTCGCCTAACATGATCAGATTTGGATTGAGCTTTTTCGCTTCATCGTAAGCCTTCTGAATGGTTTCGGCATCATGGTCCCCCATCAAGTCAAAGCGGAAGCCATCCACCTTGTATTCGTCAGTCAAGTACTTAATTGAGTCCACTAAAACGCGACGGCTCATGTAATGGGTCGTTCCCAAACGACCGCCACCGTAGCTGGTTCGCGGAGTACCGTCTGCGTCCATAAAGTGGTAATAATTCGGCTCTAAATCTTCAAAAATCGCTGTTTTAGCCGTATGGTTATAGACCACGTCCATAATCACACCCATACCGCGCTTGTGAATTTCATTGACTAGCTCTTTAAATTCTGCGATACGGGCAATCGGATTGGTCGGATTGCTTGAATACATACCTGTTAGGGCGAAATAATTCTGCGGGTCATAACCCCAGTTATAGTTGCTGTTGCTAGAAGCGTACTCGTCCAGCCGCTCTGCATTTTTGAGTTCATTGACATAGTAATAACTAAGGACAGGTAGCAACTGAATGTGGGTCACGCCCAACTCTTTTAGATAATCCAGTTTCTCCACAAAAGCTGAGAAGGTTCCAAACTGTGACTTCAAGTCATTTGCAATCGCCTGATCAGACGTAAAATCACGGACATGGGCTTCGTAAATCACCGCATCTTTCCGGTCTTTAAAGTTTGGAATGGTAGCATAGGCCAAGTCTTTTGGTCCGACTTCTGCTGGATCTACAAAGGCGGCCTTAGCAACCTTGTAAGACGGGTCTGTCTCTGCCAAATCGCTGTTCCAGGCAGCTAACGACTTGGCATACGGATCCAAGGTTAAGACAGACTGGTCGCCACGTTTGATTTCGTAATGGTAGTAATAACCACGGTAGTCCGTAATACCTAGACCACTATTTGTTGCCAAATCCGCATTCCAAGTGCCCTTGTCTCCCTTGACCATAGCCACTCTGCCGACAACCTTCCCTTGGTCTGCCTTATCATAAACCACTAGTGACACCTGATCTGCACTTGGTGACCACACGGTAACTGCCACTTTCTGACCATTTTCTGTCACACGGGCACCCAGCTCACCGTCATATTGATACAAACTATCTTTTAACTGCCAATTCATACCTGTCTTAAATTGCTCACTTCCATAAGCCACTGTATAAGGTGCATCCTCCTGTCCGAATTCTCCCTGAAGGATGACTTTTTTCGCACCTTCATCCAAGATAATATCCTTGATGGCTACAGGCTGATTGTCCTTATTTTTCACCTGTACATTCTTTAAAATATCTTCTTTTTTGAGATTTTCGAAGCTAGTAAAGGTCGTCTCGATTTCAGTCAGACTGATATGCTGCGCTCCAGTCATTCGGACATCGTTGACAAAATAAGGATTGGTATAAATCGTAGGATCGGCATCTCTCAAGAAAAGCTGGCGATGTTTTTTCAAATCTGTAAAATTGTAATCATTTGGCTGAATCTTTACATCATCGCCTGATTTACTCTCATCTAGCAATAAAAAGCCGATTGATTTAGCCAGATCAGTCAATTTGACATCAACATAAGCCCCATACTTGCCCTGCTTGGCAAAATCAAGTCCGTCAGGCCAGTCCGTCGTAGGCTGCTTTACATCTCCCCACAACCACAAAGACTTGCGGTCATAGTTCTTATCTGAACGCAGATAATTAATCCGCACCATGCCCTCAGCGATTGGCTCATAGGTATAAGAGTTATATTTTTCATCAAACCAGACCTCATTCATCTTGGGGCTAATGAGCTCAACACTCTTATCTCCTGTCAGATTTTCACCAGCCGTATTATTGATTAAAAGGCTAATTTTTTCTCGTTTTTCTGCAGACAGTGGCACATCTAAGTAATGCCCATAGTCATCCGTCCTAGCTTCTGAAAAACTGGTTGCTCCTGTTGGCCAAGAACCCTTTTGACTAGATGGTGTCTCCACATCATCCCATGTCCACAGACCAAGGCTGGCTGGATTGTCAGACGGTAGTTTCTTAAAGTGCATGCGAATAGAGCCTTCTTGAACTTCATTATCTGTTGCTAAAGCCGCCTCCTGAGGTGCAGGCGCTGGACTTACTGTATCAGCTGCTTCTTCTGACTGTGCCGACACTGTTTGATCAGAAGTGATGCTTCCACTCGTAGCAGTCTCCTCAGGCAGAGGCTCTGCCACCTCATTATTTCCTGTCTGATCTGCATTCTCTGCTGTATCTTCCGCAGATACCGAAGAATCTACTTGTAGATTGATGTTATCCATGGCAGGTTCTTCTGCTTGGACAACCTGCCCACCCAAGGCACAAAAACTGACCGACAAAAGAACGGAAGCGGTACCACATTTTAACGTCCGCAAGCCAAAATGCTGCCGTTCCTTACTAACTGTTTCTTGTTTCATTCAGAAACCTCCAAAAATAATATCTATGCAAGCGCTTGCTTTACCCGTCCATTATACTCTTTCTCTCACGTTATGTAAAGGCTTTCATGTATCTTTATAGATGTTTGTACTTGTAGCTATTTTTTACATATTTGATATAAAAACATCACGAGAAGATTAGCTCGTGATGTTCTGCTAGGCTGATTTAGTCTTGATAGGCTTGTTCCAATTTTTTCAAGAGCTCATCTTTTTCTTTTTCACTTGTAAAACTGGCTCGAATGGCGTTCTGGTTAAAATGATAGAAGTCCGCCTTGCTGGTTCCAAAGTGTTGGGCAAACAGGGCATATTCCTTAGTCAAATTGGTGTCTGATACCGTGCGATTATCCGTGTTAATCGTGATATTGGCACCCAAGTCATAGAGAGCCTGATAAGGAAAATCTGCCAGAGTTCGAGCTGCTCTTGTCTGTAAGTTACTGGTCAGACACATCTCAATCGTCGTACCAGATTGGACAACTTCTTCCATTGTTTTACGATCTTTCAGCAGAGCTGTACCATGACCAATCCGAGAAATACCGAGTTGGATGGCATGAGCGACATTGGCGACACAGCCACATTCTCCTGCGTGAAGGGTGAGGGGCAAGCCCAATGCTTGTGTTTCTTTGATTGCCCCTTCCAATGCCTTTGTCGGAAAATCTGCTTCATTTCCTGCAAAGTCAAATCCTACCAAACCCTTTTGAGCTAAACTTGCAACTTCTGCAAAAATGTCCTGAGTTTCTTCTCTTGGACTCTGCTTCAAGCCACAGACCAAGACTTTGGCGACAATTCCAAACTCAGCTTCTGCTTCCTTGATGCCTTCCAAAACTGCTTCAACCGTTTCCAAGGCAGTTAATCCTTGGTCCCTAGACAACTCTGGTGCAAAGCGAATTTCCATATAAAGGACATTTTCTTGTGCCGCTTGTGCTGCAACATCATAGGCAGCAAGTCGAAGAGTTTCCTTGGTCTGGAGCAAGGGACGAATAAAATCAAACACGGTCAAATAATCCAGCAAAGATTCTGTCTGCTCTGGCGCTGTCACTAGTGTCCTTAGTTCCTCATCATGAGAAGGCAATGAAATCTGTGCCATCCCTGCCAACTGTCGAATAGCTCCTAAAGATAAGGAACCATCCAAATGACAATGTAGCTCTGTTTTCGCTAATGTATGGAAAATTTTTTCTTGCATTTGTCACCTCTTCATTTGTTTGTTTTTTCCATCATACCATATTTAGATTAAATTTCAATAAAAAACATATAACAATAAAATATATTTCTATTTATTTTTTCTAATTTTAAAAATCGTTATGTTTACGCTATCATCTTTATATATTTTGATAGTTATGAGACTTTTTTTAATATTTAACAAAAAAGTTCTATTATTGATACTATTAAATTCCTAATCAATTAAACGAATTAAAACAAGGAGGATAAAAACTATGCTTCTTATCACAGAGCTATCCAATACCTACTACTGCATCATGAGAGATTAAGGTTTTTAGCTATTATTTGCGCTATAAACGGTTAAGAATCAATCCTTAGGATGCTTGATGAAGGGATTAAAAATACTAAAGTATTTAAAAACTGCAGAAAATCATTCAAAACTTACATGGGACTGGCTTAAGACTCTTCGACAATCACATTCAGAGCTTGTTGACTTATTTTGATGACCTTCAGTTTTATCTGCAGAGGCGCTGCCCAGTTTAATTTTGATTTTTATTGAATATGAGTACGGCAAGTCGAAAGTGACCATATACCAAAGTTAATTCAAAAGACTATATTTTAGTAAGAGCGTAATGAAGTAGGATTGATTCGAGAGACGATAGAGATGCTAGTATGTCGTTCTACTTTGACGATTTCCTTGGAATAATTGCAAGTGGTTCTGTTGACCTTCTCATCCTCACACTATTTTTTCCTTGAAAAACTGATGTAAAAACGGGGCTGGAACAAAAGGATTCTCATTTTATAAATTCTTTACGGTCTAGCTCTATGAAGTAGATAAGACTATAAAAAAAGCAAACAAAATAGTTTTTTTCTGTTGGACAGAATGCTATCTTGTTCGTTTTTTATCTCTTGTGTCGCACTTTTGCCCCTGACTCTTTTACATCATGATGTTAAGGATGACTTTAACAATTAGGGGCATGATAACTACCGTATACAGGGTGCGGCAAATTTGAATGGTCGCTATCTTAGGCATATCTCCGCCTAAATCACCAGCTAAGAGTGAAATATCTGTTGCACCTGCTGGGGAGGAAGCAAAGAGCGCCGACTGCACATCTAAAAGTCCTCTCCTAGCTATCCACCTACCAAAGAAAACATTGATTACTAAATAACTTCCTAGAAGTAACACAATTGGAATGACAAGCGTGCGCATGTGAAGAAGGCTGTCGTATGAAAAACTGGTTCCGATAAGAGAACCTGCAAAGACTTGTGCAGCGAAGCGATAAGTTCTAGGTAATTGTTTGGTATTTCGAGTAATTTTTAATGCTGACGATACAAGGACAGAACCAATCAAGGCTCCCACCGGTAAACCTAACCAGAGACCAAACAGTCCACCAAGCGTTGACACGGTCAAAATCAAGCCATCATTGTGCCAAAAATTTGCTTTCGTTACTTCTCTTTCCTTTTTGATAGAGCCTACTTGCGATGAATGAGCATTAAAAGAACCTGTCTTATCGCCAAATTGTTTTGTCCAGTAAGAAACCCACACTGGTAAAATGAGCATAATTCCAACAAAGCGAGCCGTTTGAAGAGTTGCCACAACATCAGGCTCCGCCCCCATATCAATGCTCATCAAGGACACATCCATGACCCCACCAGGAAGACAGCTCAAGAGGGCAGTTGCTGCATCGAAATTAAAAATCACCATCAAAAAGAAACCCACTGCAAGCATATTAAGGGTAAAGATAAACATTAGGGTGATAATCAATGGACTCAGTTTAGGCAAGATTTTAAGGTCACTTTTTGAAATATTTTGTCCAATATAAGCACCACTGACAATCTGAACAAGGACTTTAAAGCTGGAAGAAAGTTCTATATTGCCATATAAAATCGAAAAAATGGCTACTGAAAACATACTGCCTAGCATAAACGGTGCTGGAAAGCGCAGCATTTTCCCAATAAAACCTCCTAATAAGCCAATTAAAAGCGTCATCATCACTAACATCATCATATCTTCTTTCTAGACTACTTCTTTTATTTTATCACCTTTCATTTGCCATGACTTCTATTTTTATGTTACAAATTGTCTTTCTATTGTTTTTTAACATTAATCCTAAAAAGTTCCAGTGCTTGAAGTGTTATAATAAAGAAAAATGATTCGAGAAGTTAGGAGCACTGATGACCAATCATAAGATTTCCAGAATTTTTCCTTTTGACATCGCCAATATGAAAAAGGTGGAAGACCTTTTAATTAAGGAAGGCATTCGTCTTGATAAAAACCTAGACTACACCTGTGCCATTTTTGGTGAAGATAATCAAGTCATAGCAACGGGTTCTTATTTTGGCAACAGCCTACGTTGCCTTTGTGTTTCTAGCGATTATCAAGGAGAGGGATTGATGGGCAGTATCATAAGCCATCTGATTGAGGAGGAATATGCTATCGGCAACTTCCATCTCTTTGTCTACACCAAAACTTGCTCTGCCAAATTTTTCAAAGATTTAGGCTTTACCGAAATCGTCCGCATTGACAATAAGATTAGCTTTTTAGAAAATAAAAAAACAGGCTTCCAAGATTATGTAACCTCTTTGGAGAAACCTGCAGAACATTCTGATAAGATAGCTGCCCTAGTGATAAACGCTAACCCTTTTACACTCGGACATCAATATCTGGTTGAAAAAGCTGCCGCAGAAAACGATTTAGTCCACCTCTTCATGGTCAGTGAGGACAAAAGTCTTGTTCCCTTCTCAGCTCGTCACAAACTTATCACATCTGGACTGTCGCATTTGGATAATATCATTTTTCATGAAACTGGGCCTTATCTGATTAGTCAAGCTACTTTTCCAAGCTATTTCCAAAAAGAAGAAAGTCAAGTGATTCAAAGTCAATCCTTATTAGACACAGAGATCTTTTTAAAAATTGCTAAAGAATTAGGCATCACTAGACGCTACGTGGGTGAGGAACCCAACAGCCAAGTCACAGCTATTTACAATGAGATTATGAAAGAGCAATTAGCACAAAATCAAATTGACCTCCTTATTGTGCCACGAAAAATGACAAATAATCAGGAGCATCTCATTAGCGCTTCAACTGCTCGGCTAGCCATCAAAGAAAACAATTGGGAGCTATTAGAAACACTTGTCCCAAAAACCACTCTTGAGTTCTTTCAATCCGAAGAATCAAAGTCCATTATCGATAAGATAAAAAAAGCAAATAATGTCGTGCATTACTAAATAAGCCTCTATCATTTCTGCAGTGGGTCACACAACTGCAGGGGTTATGGGGCTTTTCAGCGTGTAAAAAGTTCCATACTATAATCAAATGAATTAGCTTTCAGAACAAGGAACGGAAGGAGCGGACAGTACTTTAGTAAGGTAAGTCGAAAGTGACGATGTATCAAAGTTAATTCAAAAGCCTATATAGTCAAATGAATTAACTTTCAGAACAAGGAACGAAAGACGCAGACAGTACTCGCGTACGGCAAGTCGAAAGTGACGATGTATCAACCTTAATTCAAAAGACGATACTTATAATGACAAGCGATAAAACTCATACTCATCACTTTAGGCACGATAGGAAATCAGATTTAGATTTCTCACCACCTTAATGATACGTCACCCACTACAGTTGACAATGAGCATAAAAGAACTAGCTGAAAAATAAATTTCAGCTAGTTCATTTATTATATTTTAAAACCTAGATTGTTATTCTCAAAAATATAGTCAAATGAATTAACGTTCAGAACAAGGAACAGAAAAACGCAGACAGTACTTGATACTCAATGAAAATCCAAAGCAGACTAGGCGACACAGATAGCAGATAGAACTGTAGTTCATCAAATCAAGTCAACGACATCTGCTTTGGATATTTGAAGAGTATGAGTACAGCGAATCGAAAGTGACCATGCAGCAAAGTTAATCCAAAAGACTATATCATCTCCGAGAATAAAATCGCAGAAACACGAGGGGCTTTATGGCTTAATTCTGTGAAGCATACGTGGGAATGGGATGGCTTCACGAATGTGTTTTGTACCTGCTACGAAGGTTACCATACGTTCGATTCCGATTCCGAAACCGCCGTGTGGTACTGAACCGTATTTACGAAGGTCAAGGTAGAAGTCATATTCTGACTTATCCATACCAAGTTCGTCCATTTTAGCAACGAGGGCATCGTAATCATCTTCACGCATCGAGCCACCGATGATTTCACCGTAACCTTCTGGCGCAAGTAAGTCCGCACAGAGAACACGCTCAGGATTACCTGGAACAGGCTTCATGTAGAAGGCTTTAAAGCTGGCTGGGTAGTTGACCACGAAGGTTGGCACGCCAAAGTAGTTTGAAATCCAAGTTTCATGTGGTGAACCAAAGTCATCCCCATGCTCAAGGTGTTCATAATCAGTATCTTCATCGGCTTCGTGTTCTTGAAGAAGGGAAATAGCATCATCGTAAGAAACACGTTTGAAAGGTTCAGAGATATAACGTTTAAGAGCATCTACATCACGTTCCAAGGTTTCAAGCGCTTGTGGTGCGCGATCAATGACACCTTGGATAAGTGCTTTGACATATGCTTCTTGAAGGTCAAGTGACTCTTCATGGCTAACAAAGGAGTACTCAGCGTCCATCATCCAAAATTCTGTCAAGTGACGGCGTGTTTTTGATTTTTCCGCACGGAAAACAGGACCAAAGTCAAAGACACGACCAAGAGCTATAGCACCTGCTTCGAGGTAAAGCTGACCTGATTGACTAAGGAAGGCTGGCTGACCGAAGTAGTCCGTTTCAAAGAGTTCAGTTGAGTCTTCCGCCGCATTGCCAGAAAGGATTGGGCTATCAAACTTAATGAAGCCATTTTTGTCAAAGAATTCATAAGTAGCATAGATAATAGCGTTACGAACTTGTTGCACCGCGTTTTGCTTGCGAGAACGAAGCCAGAGATGACGGTTATCCATAAGGAAATCAGTGCCATGCTCTTTTGGTGTGATTGGATAGTCATGTGACTCACCAATAACTTCAATATCGGTAATGTCAAGTTCATAGCCAAACTTTGAGCGGTCATCTTCTTTGACGATACCAGTCACATAGACTGATGTTTCTTGGCTAAGACGTTTAATGGTATCAAATTTTTCAGCACCTTCTTCTTCGCCAAATTTTTCAAAAAAGTTTGGTTTGAAGGCAACACCTTGGAAAAAGGCAGTTCCGTCGCGAAGTTGTAAAAAGGCGATTTTTCCTTTTCCTGATTTGTTAGCAACCCAAGCACCGATGGTAACTTCTTCGCCGATATGTTGGCTAACTTGGTTAATGGTAATTAATTGACGTGACATAATAACTTTTCCAGTCCTTTCTTAAATTGCGGATAAAATCTTCGTAAGCTGAACACTGTACGGAAACTTTTCCTTTAGTTGTTGCGACTTGTTTCATTAGCAGAACCAAGAAACACGCCTGTCTCTTTTATTTATTTTTCAGACATATACTTATTGAGTCGCTTAATAGCTTCTTGTAAGGTTTCTAAATCAGAAGCGTAACTCATTCTAAGGCTATAGGGCGCACCAAATCCTGCACCTGTGACTAGGGCAACTTCAGCTTTTTCCAAAATATCATTGGTAAAGTCCGTCACATCTTCAAAACCTTTCATTTCCATGGCTTTTTTAACGTTAGGGAAGAAATAAAAAGCGCCTTGGGGTTTAACAAGTGTAAAACCCGGAATAGCATTAATGAGCGGTGCAATAGCGTTAAGACGATTTTCAAAAGCTAGACGCATTTCCTCAACAGAATCCTGTGGACCAGTCAAGGCTTCTATAGCGGCATATTGAGCAACCGTTGTTAAATTAGAAGTTGTTTGACTCAGTATCTTGGACATCCCTGCAATGATTTCGGGATTTCCAACAGCAAATCCAACGCGCCAGCCTGTCATTGAATAGGTTTTGGCGACACCATTAATAACCATGGTTTGCTGACGGATGGCTTGTGACAAGGTTGAAATAGGTATAAAAGTATTGCCATTATAAACCAAACGACCATAAATATCATCAGCCAAAATTAAAATACCATGCTCAACAGCCCAGTTACCGATGGCTAATAAGTCTTCCTCCGTATAAATCACTCCAGTTGGATTTGACGGAGAATTCAACAAGAATACCTTGGTTCTTTCACTTCTAGCGGCTTCTAACTGCTCGATAGTTACTTTGAAGTGATTTTCTTCTTTGGCTTCTACAAAAACAGGAACCCCTTCAGCCAATTCTACCTGATCAGAATAAGATACCCAATAAGGTGTTGGAATAATTACCTCATCACCTTGATCCAAGACGGTCATGAAGTAGGCATAGAGAACAAATTTAGCACCTGTTGCTGCTAAAATTTGATTTCGCTCAACATCATAACCATAAAAATTTTTCATATAGGTGGCAATAGCGTCTTTAAGTTCTGGTAAGCCACTAGCAGGTGTGTAGAAACTAACCTGATTATTTTCAATAGCTTCGATTGCTTTTTGATTGATATGCGCAGGTGTATGAAAATCAGGTTGACCCAAGGTCAAATTCAAAATATCACGTCCCTGCTCTTTCAACTCTTTTGCACGTGCACCTGACGCTAAGGTCACACTCTCTTGCATCTTCAATATCCGATCAGATAGTTTCATCTTACCTCCCCATTTTATCTTCCCGCAACCATGTTTCTACATTTAAAAACGACTGATTGCACAAACCAAAAACACATTAAAAGATTATCTTTTTCAATATCACCTATTATAGCAGAAAATCAAGCACTTCTGACAAGATTTTATCATTTTTTTCAAGCCAAACTTGATGGGTCTGTCTTAGAATTTCCAAACTAGAATAACCATAGGACTTTTCGATCAAGCGTGGGTCTAAAAGAAGGACGGCTGATTTCTGGTCGAGTCGTCTGCTTGTACGACCTAAAGCTTGTTTCAAACGCATCATCATGACGGGCAAACTATAGGCTGTAAAAGGATTTTTCCCGTCTTTCGACAGACGATTAGCCATTTTTTGATTGAGAAAATCTTGGGGATTTTCAAAAGGAAGCCGAGTAATAACAAGGAGCAATTGATCATGATTGGTAAAATCAACACCCTCCCAGAAACTTCCCGTTCCTAATAGGATTGGGGCTTCTTCTACTTCAAACCGTCGTTTCATTTGGTGACTTGTTCCATTTTTCCCCTGTGCTAGATGCGGCAAACCAGCTGTTTCTAAATGCTGTGAGACTTGCTCTAGAGCATCCTTAGACGTAAAAAGGACTAGGGTGGGAAGTTTTAACTGACTGAGCTTATAGATCTTATTGGCTAATTCTCTATGATAATCTTCTGCTGGCAGAGCGGGTGAGACGCCTTCAGTGTCAATCCAGATTGCTTGTTGTGAATTGCGAGAGTCCTCAATAATAGTTTCCTCGTAATCCTCAAAGCCCAGAAGTTCTGGCAAGGATACTTGTGGACTGATTGTTAAAGTGGCAGAGACGAAGGTGGTTTTTTGATTTTCCGGTAAGAATGGTGAAAAATCTAAGAGGAGCTGACTGGCTCCTTTGAGAAAAACACTCCGTTTTTCCTTTTCCTGACGACTATCAACCCAAACAGAATCGTAACGCTCATCTGCTATTTTATTTAACCCTTCTAAATCGGGATGTTTTAATTCCATAATGTCACGACGAATTTTTTCCCATTTCTCTCTTGGAATAAGCTGGTCGCTAGACTGGTGATAATCAACCACCAAATGGCTAAATTCGAATTGAAGACTTTCAATTAACCGTCGCGTCAAAAGCTGGTCTGTTTCACTTAAAAAGTCTTCCAGTTTGGTCAATGTGTCTAATAGATTCACTTGGGCATGAGAGAATTCTTCCAATGCTAGGAAGAATTTTTGTGCTTCATCAACAACCAAATGAGCCCCTTCAATCAAACTAGGGTCATCTTCCAAACGCGTTAAAAGATAAGCATGATTGGTAATGAGTAGACGGCTAGATTTAGCTTTTTCGTAAGACCTAAACCAAAAATCATCCTGAGCAAAAGGCGAGTGAGCGCTGAGGTCACCATCGTGTTGAAGACTATCAAAATACCACTGCAAACGCTGCTGCTGTTTGATTTCGTTGAGATCACCGTCCCTAGTTTCCAAGAGCCAGACCAAAAGTTGCATCTTGTAACGATTTAGCAGCCGATTATCATCATCTCGTTCTAGCGAGGCTTTGAAAGCATCCAGTTTCAGATAATTGGCAGGGCCTTTTAAACTCTGGAAGGAAGTGCCAAAGACCTCATGCAGCTGTTTAGCTTCTTGGGAGATGATTTGATCTTGTAGCAATTTAGTTGGCACAGAGACGACGACTTTTTGCAACTCACTCTTTGCCAGTAAAGGAACTAGATAGCCGTAGGTTTTTCCTATCCCTGCTTGTGCCTGAATAAAATGAGTGTCTTTTTCCTCTTGCAACATAGCTTTTGCAAAAGCTTCTTGCGTGGGGCGACTATCAAGTCCTAACAGAGCCATATTGGTCGCAAAATTCTGCGAGTATTTTTTCTCTGCCATTTCTGGCTGAGGTTTTCGTATCAAGATACCTCCCACTTCCTGATAGAGAAAATGGTCAAAATCCTTATCCAAGGCGACCTCGTCAATCACGATACGTGATTCGAAGATTAGGTGATCGGCGTAAGATTTGATCTTTTCAAGTGTTAGGCTAGGAAGACTGGCAATCTTTTCGCGAATTTTGAAAAAAAGGTGAGCTGTTGCTCTGGCATCTGCAATAGCCGTATGAGCATCTTCTAAGGGAATGTCTAAGGCTTTGGTCAATTCACCTAGAGAATATTTCTCCATAGTTGGGAAAAAGACTTGCGCCAACTCGACCGTGTCAACTCTTGGCGTGCGCAATTCAAATCCTTCCATAAAGAGCTGCTCTGATAGAAGGTTGG
The DNA here is from genome assembly GCF_000380145.1 of Streptococcus thoraltensis DSM 12221. Lineage (GTDB taxonomy): Bacteria > Bacillota > Bacilli > Lactobacillales > Streptococcaceae > Streptococcus > Streptococcus thoraltensis. The sequence continues at coordinate 118,523 of NZ_KB904598.1, forward strand.
CGTCAAACTTAACATTGTGCGCCACAAAAACGCAGTCTTGAATTAGCTCATAAATCTCACGCGCCACTTGTGAAAAATCAGGAGCCTTAGCCAACTGCTTGTCTGTAATACCTGTCAACTGAATAATATGTTCAGACAGGGGTTCATGTGGATTAACATCAGTTTGATAGGAGTCAATAATCGTATCACCCTGTATAATCACAATTCCCACTTGAATGATTTGAGCCATGATAGAAGCACCTGTTGCTTCCAAATCAATCACGGCATATTTTTGCTTGGACTTAGTCATAACAGTAAGATTATACCAAAAAAGAAACTAGTATTGAACTAACTTTCTTTGAATCATTTATTCTAAAAACTCACTTTCCAACCCCAAACTTTCCACTGCTTCCAGTGTTTTTAGGTTGTGAACATCTGTATAGCCTGCGGCTTTTAGCGCTTCTTGGGCTCTATCTGCCCTTGAACCTAACTGACAGTGCAGGTAAATCTTTTGATTTTTGGTCAAATCCAGCTGACCTTTTTCAATCAGTTCAACAGGAATATTCCGAGCTCCCTTAATGTGCTTTTCAGAAAATTCTTCTGAACTACGAACGTCAATTAAGACAGCCTGTCCATTGACAATATCATCTTTTACGGTCATCTTTTTCCTCATTTCTTTCCTATCATTTTAGCAAATTTGCAGACTTTTTTTAAATTCTAACAAGTCACTAAATACATGATTTTAAAATCCTTTCAAACTTGAAATATGGTATAATTATTTTCAAGATTATTCTGAAAAAGAGGATGCAATGGCTAAACGAACCCGACTTAACAACTACTATCTGGAAATGGAAGAGCACTACCTCCATGTACCTTATTACGATGAAGAACGCCGTATCCGTGTGCTTCTCCCAAAAGATTATCATAAGGAAAATTGGGCTTCCTACCCTGTTTTATATATGCACGATGGGCAGAATGTCTTTTACAGTAAGGAATCTTTTTCTGGCTATTCTTGGAAGGTCATTCCTACTATCAAAAACCACAAGGAACTACCAAAGATGATTGTAGTAGGCATTGACAATGGGGGTGACAATCGTCTTAACGAGTATGCGCCATGGATGACCGACGTTGGAACGACTCCTGAAACAGCTAGCCTTGGAGGCGATGGTATGGACTATGGTGATTGGGTGGTCAATACAGTAAAACCCTTTATTGATAAAACCTATCGTACCATGACCGACCCTGAACACACCCTTCTGGCTGGGTCATCTATGGGGGGCATTATCACAGCCTACATGGGCGCAGCTTACCCTGACGTTTTTGGCAATCTCGGTGTTTTCTCTTTGGCTTCTTGGTTTAGCGAACGTGACTTTTTGCGTTTTTGTGACCATCATCCATTAGCAAAATCCAGCAAGGTTTATATTCAAGTTGGGACTCTTGAAGGGGATGAGGTTGACGAAACTTTCGCTTCCAATATGAACCAACGCTACATTGACTGCACCCTTCATTATTATCAATCGCTACTCAAAACAGGAACCAGCATGGATAATATCAAACTCAAAATCATGGCTAATGAAATTCACCATGAGAAGCACTGGGCGGACCATTTCCTAGAATTTTTACAATTCACCTTGAAAGGCTAGTTGCCACAAACCAAACGCATCTTGATTGATTCTCTTCTTTATACTCCATGAAACCAACGTCTGGCTAGCCAAAGCTAATGCAGATAAAGCTGAAGTTCATCACATCAAGTCAACAAGGTCGTCATTTGATTTTCAAAGGATAATAGCGCATTAGTTTGCCAGCAGAAGTCTGGGACAAAACATATAAAACGAACAAGATAGAATTCTGTCCAACAGAATTCCACCTTGTTCGCTTTTTTATAATATTATCAACTTCATATGGTTAGATAGGAAAGAATGTCTATAGTCAAATGAAAATCTTTTTATCTCAAACCCTATTTATTAGACATTGACTTGGTTGATGATTTTTCCTTCGTCTAGATAGGAAATGATATTTTGAGCTGCTTCTCGAGAAAGCTTGATACGAGCATCCCAAGTAGCTGAACCCGAGTGAGGGGTCATGACCACATTCTCCAATTTTGTTAGCTCTGGATGCGATTGCCCTTCAACCTCGTAAACATCTAAGCCTGCACCGGATAATTTGCCAGACTTAAGAGCTGCAATCATAGCTTCTTCATCTACCAATGAGCCACGCGCTGTATTGATCAAGAAGACACCTGTTTTCATTTTGTTAAAGATTTCCGCATTGAAGAGTCCTTTGGTTTCATCAGTTGCTGGAGCATGTAAACTAATGACATCAGCTTCTGCCAGCAAATCTGCAAAATCACGATAAGAAACCTGCAAAGCTTCTTCTTTCGCTTTGGACAATGGGTTGCGCTTATTATAAATAACCTTGGCACCAAAGGCTTGCACCATTTTAGCCACTTCTTGACCGATGCGACCAAAACCAAAAATACCAACCGTTTTTCCACTCAAGCCTTGACTAAGACCTGCTGGCAGAGAGGTATTCACCCATTCGCCATCACGTAAACGACGATCTAAGAAAGCGACTTGACGCATACTTGCTAACATCAAACTCACAGCTAATTCAGCTGTCGGAACCATTACAGCCTCAGGAGAATTCGCCACAACTATACCTTTCTCCTTGGCATAGTCAATATCAATATGGTCAAAACCAACGCTATGTGTTGAGATGATTTTTAGGTTTGTACCTGCATCAATCATTTCCTTATCAACTGGCAACTGAGTCGTGTAGAGTCCATCATATTCTGAGAGATGCTCTAAAAGCCAGTCACGTGTGTTTTCCAAAGGAGCCTGATCTACTTGAAAAAGTTCTTTTAATTCGCTTAAGCCTTCTTCCAGAGGTTGCCCTAAAATAACGATTTTAGCTTTGTTCATGTCAAAACCTCACTTCCTTCCTCACATTATTGTATCAAAAAAGAAAGGGCTTCCCAAACGGAAACCCTGATATCGTCAAATGAATTAACTTTCAGAACAAGGAACATAAAAAACACGGACAGTACGTGATACTCTTCGAAAATCAAAAGTAGAGCTCGTTGACTTGATGTGATGACCTTTAGTTCTATCTGCTATCTGTGTCGCCTAGTCTGTTTTTGATTTTCAGTGAGCATGACTAGGGCAAGTCGAAAGTGACGGTGTAGCAAAGGTAAATCAAAAGACTATAAAACTAAGCCAGACGACCTTCTTCTTCCAATTTCCCCATAAAGAAAGGCATTTGCTTGCGCCACCATTCCCAGTCGTGGGCAACATCTTCTCCCCAGTAATCGAACCAAGCGGGAAGATTTTTAGCTGCGACGGCTTCTTCCAAACGCTTGGTATCATAGACATGGGGTTCTTCCCAGGCGCCCTGACCTACGGCGACAATCATCCGATTTTGACGATAGTGCTCTAAAAACCAAGGGTCGTTTTGTTGCCATAGGTAATCAATTGGCGAATTAAAATAAATAGCCTGATCATTGCCAAATTCGCCAGTGAAAAATCTAGCATCATAGACCCCTGATAGGGCAACCGAAACATCGAATAAATCAGGATGTTTTAAAGTAAAATTAACCGTATGAAAACCACCCATAGAGCATCCAGTCGCTAAAAGACCACCTTGCCAGTTTGTTTCATAACGGATCAGAGGAACTAGCTCATTCACGATATAACGCTCATAGGCGTCATGGGCAAGCGCCATATCATGACCTGATTTTCCTAAATTTAACCAAGACTCTGCATCGTAAGAATCTGGTGTAAAAAATTGAACCAAACCGCGATCAATCCATGATTGACAGGCTTCAATCATACCAAAATCAGCATATTCATCATGGCTACCACCAGAAGATGGAAAAACAACAACAGGCTTGCCTGCATGTCCATAGACATTAAAAAACATTTCACGACCAAGTTCCCCTGACCACTGACTACGACGTTCAAATTTCATATAAAGACTTTCTAATTTGTGGATTGTTATAGTCAAATGAATTAACTTTCAGACAAGGAACTGAGACGCGGACAGTACTTGAGTACGGCAAGTCGAAACTGACGATGTATCAAAGTTAATTCAAAAGACTATATCAAAAAATCATCACTGAGTGACAAAGCATTCTACTAAACAAAGGTTGGGCATTTTCCTGAAAAATCCTAAACCTTTTCTTGGGCATAGCGGATCAGATCCCGCATGGTTTCACGCTCGGGACAACGCCCAATAATCCCATCTTTCCCCATGATAGCAGAAAAGACTCCGGGAACAGAAGCTATGGAAACCAGATGCTGACCAAAGTATTGACGAACCTCGTCTAGACTATGCTTATAATTCATATCATCACGACGTGAAATGTAGAAAACATTGTAAGGGCGTTTGCTTTCAGCCTTGAAGTGATTTTCCTTGACGACATTGACGTATTCTTTAAAAATATCGAAATCATTGGCATAATTCCACATGTCAATCGTTAAGCCACCGGGCGGACGGCAATTAACTTCAAGCGGGATGATTTCCCCAGTTTCCTTGATACGGAAAAATTCAAAATGGAAAAAACGTTCTTTGATATTAAAGGCTGAGACACACTTCTCACCGAGTACAACCAATTCAGGATTTATCTCACGAGGAAGGAAGTAATACATATCTGTGCCATTGGCTACAGTTTCTAAGACTGCTTCTGAATGCTCTAAACTAGAGTAAAAGACAATCTTGCCGTCATGGTCTGCCAGACCATCAAAAGTGATAATATCGCCATCCACAAACTCTTCCATGATGTAATCAACATGGGCAGGACGGTTAGCCAAGAAATGATCTAATTCTTCAGCAGTTTTCAGCTTATAAGTATCTGAAGCGCCAACCCCTGAATTGGGTTTGACAATGATGGGAAAGCCAAGTTTTTTAGCTAATGCTTTAGCTTCCTGATCGGTCTTAAAGGTATCTCCAGCTGCAACTTTTAAACCTTGACTGCGAAAGACTTCTTTCATCTGGCGCTTAGTTTTAATAGCCAGCATATCCTCATTTTTAAAGCCAAAAACATTAAAATCCGTGCGTATTTTAGCGTCCAGTTCCAACCAGAATTCGTTATGCGATTCCACCCGATCGATACGGCCGTATTTATGTGCGAAATAGCCTACCGCACGGTAAACCTGGTCGTAATCCTGCATGTCATCAACACGATAATACTCAGTCAAATGTTGGCGAAGACCTTCTGATAGCTCATCGTACGGCACGTCCGCAATGCCTAATGTGTTAATACCGCTCTCGTAGAGGCGGTGGGCAAAGGTTTCAAAATTCGTCGGAAAGTGCGGCGAAATCATTACAAAGTTCAATTTACCTGCCATAATATCTCCTCCTAACTGTGTTAGAGGTATTTTAACACAGTCAGTTGGAAAAATCTACTCATTTTTCAGAAAATTTAGAATAAATAAAAAATAATGCTCAAAAATACCCTAACGCATCATTTTTTGATACACTATTGCTATGAAAACACATAAAATTTTTAACACCGTAGCTAGTGAAAATACCTATTTATTAGAAACTGAAACTGGTCTCCTTGTTATCGATCCTGGAAGCGATTGGGAAAAAATTGAAAAACGCATTAAGGACTTAAACAAACCTGTTTTAGCAATTCTTCTAACCCACACCCATTATGACCATATCTTGAGTGTGGATGCTGTACGTGAACACTTTAATCAGCCTCCTCTTTACGTTTCAAAAGAGGAAGCATCGTGGCTTCAATCACCCAAGGACAATCTTTCTGGACTTCCTCGCCATGATGACTTAAAAGACGTTATCGTAGCACCTGCTGAACATACTTTTCAATTGCGTCAACCTTACCAGATTGGGGACTTTGCTTTTACAGTCGTGCCAACACCCGGTCACTCTTGGGGGAGTGTCTCATTTGTCTTCTCTGAAGAAGAAGCCATCTTCTCTGGTGATGCCCTCTTTAAAGAGACGATTGGACGGACAGACCTGCCTACTGGGAATTTTGACGAGCTTGTCACAGGTATCCGTCAGGAACTCTTCACACTACCAAACCACTTCTCTGTTTACCCCGGCCATGGTCAGAGCACAACCATCGCCCACGAAAAAAACTTTAACCCCTACTTTCAATGAAACGATTTAGGAAAATTCTTCTGAGCTTTTGTCTGCTAATCTTGGTACTACTGGCTGGTCTCTTGATTTTACTTGAAAACAAAACTTATAAAGCCAGTCCAACGGCTAATAAAATCGCTCAAAAAGCACAGCCGATTGACCACAGCCTTTATTTTAAAGCTAAAGGGAAAACCAAGGCATCGCTCATCTTCTTTCAAGGGGCACTAGTTGAAGAGAAAGCCTACGCACCACTTGCAGCTGACTTAGCTAAACATGGGATTGATGTCTACTTGCTTGATGCGCCCCTTAATCTTGCTATCTTATCCGGTAATCGTGCTGAACAACTAAGGGATAAAATAGCCCGTACCCCAGTCTATCTAGCTGGTCACTCCTTGGGTGGTGTCGTTGCTACACAAACTGTAGAGGATTTTTCAAAAGATACCAAAGGCCTAATCCTACTTGCTAGCTACCCTTCTGATAAGACGAACTTGGTGAAAAAGGACTTAGCTGTCCTATCTATTAGGGCTAGTCAGGACAAGGTACTCAATCAAAAAGCTTACCAAGAGGCAAAGAGTCGCTTGCCAAGGAGCACCACTTATCTCACCATTGATGGCGGTAATCACGCTGGATTTGGTGATTACGGGAGACAGTCCAAAGATGGCGAAGCTAGCATTTCCAACTCCAAACAACGGCAAGAGATCGTTAAAAACATCATCAACTTTATTAAAACAAGCAAAAACGACACCAAATGAGGTGCCGTTTTTTAGTTCTATCATTTCTGCAATAGGTAAGTCTATCCTATAGAGATGACAGGGTTTTTGGGGTGTCTGCTAAAAGAGAGAATAAGTCTAATACTCAATGACAATCAAAAACAGACTAGGCGACACAGATAGCAGATAGAACTGTCTTCATCAAATCAAGTCAACAAGGTCTGCTTTTGATTTTTAAAGAGTATCATTCCCTCTCGTACTTAGCTATAAATCCCCCACTACCGCTAACAATGAGCAAGACTATAGGATGTTAAGAGGGGTTTAGCCGATTTACATGTTTTTGCGCTCGTAAAGTGTCATTTGTTTTAGGAATAGTCATGACTTTTTCATTTGTTTCCCAATCATAAATCACAATGTCATGCCCTGTCAGATTAATTAAGTTTAAATTATTTTCTTGTTCCATTATCTCATCTCCTCAATTATTTTTATATACTTTTCTTTTTGTCTATTTGTGAATGATTTATTTTCTTTAACGTATTCTATCATCTCTTCTTTTGCTTTTGCTAATTTATTGTATAAGTCTTGTTTCATACTATCAGGCAAAATATCTGTTGTTTCTAGTTCAAGTATAATCTCTTCTCGTTGCTTTCTACTCTCCTCATATAGCTTTACCATTTCTTTATCTACTTCCTCTTCTGATGGAGTACAACCAAATTCTGAAAAGTCATCAGGTCTTTCATGTAAACCTAAGATAACTCTGTAATCATGTTCAAGATAAAACATACCATTTTTATCATCTACATATATCTTTTTCCCTTTAGTTGGTAGATTGCTATAAAAGTATCCGTCAATTTTATCAATAAACAATATATTACCCTTCCAACCTCCCTCACATTTAAATTTTTCATTGTAAGGGTATCTATGTTCTATTCCATCAGTATATTCAAGATTAATAAAAAAGCCAAGTGGGTAATCCCCATTTGGTAAACGTTTAATACCTAGCCTATCTACTTTTTCATCAATAGTTTCATCATTCTTTACCTCGTTTTCTTTCTCATTAGGATTAGTACTTCCGAATCCTATAGGGGTATTGCCCTTTCTCAAATTAATAGCGGTTGAACAGTAATTTATAACTAAAGCTAGTATCACATAGAAAAGTATTTTATTCAATAAATCCATAATTATCGTAGTCCTCCTCGTAATAGTGCCATTTTATTTCTCTGTATAATTCCTCATATTTCCAATCTGTTGTGTCCATTTTATTAATTTCTTGGATAAGTTTATGAAAAGGGTTGCCTTTTCAAAAACATCTTCCATAAAAGAGTCTACAGATAAAATATTATAAGTAAATGCTAAATATTTAACCTCTTTTTCAACTTCTAAATAGTCAATATATATACCTTTAGTTGCCATAACTCACCTATTAATCCAATCTATTAATCCAATCAATAAGGGCTTTTACACCAACTACCACAACAAAAATATTTGCTATGACGAACCCTATATATAATATTAACATAAATAACTCTAACATTATAAACCTCCTAAGCTTCCACTACTGGAAAATGAATATCGCTAATAGCTAAACCTTTCGCTACTGCGCCAGCTGAACCGGTATTAATGACCCATGTCCCACGTTTTTTCATTTCTCCTCATCTTTTCCTCTTTCTTCTTTTTATTTTTACGAGTTGCTATATACCCGCTGATTATTTTCGTGTCATTAATATCTTTGCACTTCAACTATCATTTCATTGATGATAGATTCAATCTCATCTAAATCGGCAATAAACCACTCATTTATCGTAATCTCTTTTCCTTTCGGTGAGATTGTCGATAATTTAACTCTTTTATCAGTTAAAGCATGATGCAAGTACGTTTCCAGTTTTCTAGCATCAACATTTTGGATTTCAAAAGATTTTACCAAAGCGACAGGTGCAAAAAGATAGGTTGCTTCGTTACTAGTATTTGCCAAACGTTGCTGGATGTTTTTGGCAACACCAATTTTATAGAGATTTTTCATTTGTAAAAAACGTTGATCTTGCCCAGCATACTTCACTACGTAGATATAGCCTGTCGTCTGATAATCGGTTACATAATCACCTAGTAACGAAATGTCTTCCGAATTCTCAGTCACCATTCGCCCAGAGCGTTTTGTATCATATAGGGAAGAAATCAGACTCAAGAGCCAGATGTGGTTTTCAGTCCCATTTTCATAAACAGTGTGGGCTTTATACTTTCGATTGGTAGATTCAGAAACTTCCTGACCATTTTCTGGATTGTAAATCTTATTGACGTAGAGCATAACACCATTATCAATGTAAAAATTGCCTTGTTTAATCGGACTTTTCTGACTAATTTCAATAGTTGAAATAGGCTTAATCTGTCGTTTCCCACTGGCAATATCAGCTTGCGCGGCTTGAAAAAGTCTCTGATAGTAATCAAAACCAGATCTAACTCGCTGGCGTGTTGCCACTTTATCCGCGGCTTTTACCGTTCGGCTATAGCGTTTGGTGTTGAATAATCTATCATCCGATTCAAAACCTTCAAAAAGACTATCGTCATTTAAAATATCATCCAAATCAGTCATGACCTTCTCCTAGCAAGCCTATTGTATCATAAGCCAGCAACTTGGTTAGTCTTTCCTCGTTGCTACGAATCCCCTTAAGGCGTGAAAAAAGGGAGCGTTCTTTCATATTGAGAGTTTTCTGAGGTTCTCTACCATTGACTTTGACCCAATCAATGATTTCCATGAATTTTTCAATTTCAGGGTCAACACGTTCAATAGGGGCTGTTTTGATTCCTGCCACTAAGCCTTCAAAGTCAGGATCTGTGAAAATATCCTCTAAAGTCGCAAAATTATTCATTAACCATTTCTCCTTTCCTGACGAAGTTGATTTAGTTTGGCAAGGGCAAAATAGAGGCGTTGCTCATTTAATTCCTTAGCATTTCGCTGTGGCGAGCGCCCATGTTCTGCCTGAAAGGCCTTGATTTTAGGATAGAGCATACGCAACTCATCTTCAGTGAACTCCATCTTTTTACTATCAAAGACACGGGCAATCATGCTTAACGTCTTACTATCCACGTCACGAGAAAGCACTTCGTAAGCCCGTTGAAATGGATTGACGCTATCAATCAAGTCAATGTTTAAATCATCAATATTGACAAATTTATCTGCCATTTTAAGTAATTGATTGTTCTCCTTATCTCGTTTAGCATTTGATAAGTTAAGGTCAGAAACGAGATGCTGCCTGACTTCTTCAACTTCAGTTTGAGTAAGTTGAGGATATTGCGTCGCAATCACACGAGGAATTAACTGTTTGTTAATGGTCTCACTATCAGCACCAGCTGCGATAGCCGCCTGAACCACTTCATCTTGCAAGGTTGATGCCTTAAGCTCTATTAAATCCTGTTGGATAATCTCTTTCACCTGTTGTGTTGACGGCTTGGCTAGTCCTTTGATGAAAATCTCTGCCCCTTTAGCTTTTTGATCCTTTCGATCTTTGGTTTTAAAGGTAAAAGACGGAGACAAGACATTTTCCATGAGAAGACTAGCTGTAATAGCTTTCATGATGTTATTAACAGAATATTGTACCTCACTATCTTCGGCATCTGGTTCAGCTATGAGGTTGGTAAAGATTGCCTCTTTCTTATTGCTTGAGTCCCTAGTCACTCGCCCGATAATCTGAACAATTTCAGTCAAACTAGAACGATAGCCTATGGTCAAGGCATACTCCGCAAAGGGCCAGTCAAATCCTTCTTTTGCCATACCAAGAGCGATAATCATATCCAAATCATCCAGTTCAGTCATACTGTCAAGATAGGATGCCACGACATCACGCCCCTCTTCGGTAACCAAGTCTGCAATTTTTAAAATCTTTCCAGTAGATGTTCTTAGATGAATAATGCCATGTTCATCTTTTCTGAGATAGTCCCCAAGAAGATCCAAAATCTCATCCACTTCACCATATTTGTCTTTGGTTGATTCGCCAGAATTAACATTAGGAATATGGATAATTGTCTTTTTGTCAATAAAGTCAGCTACCAATTCAGGCAAAGCATCAATGTAGCGCCCACGATAGAACTTATAAGTCATTCCAAATGATTTGAGATACTGATAGCCTTCCAACTGCTCGTAATAGGTATAGGTCACGCGGTTAAAGCGCGCCTCATCAGCCGGCTCAAGAATAGGAATGCTATCCCCTCGAAAGTAGGAACCTGTCATGGCAAAGACGTGAGCCGTGGACTTTTGAAGGACTTCACGCAGAACATTGCCTAAGACAGAATTGTCATCTTGGGACACGTGGTGAAACTCGTCAATGGCAAGAAGACAATCATCAAAACTGCTAACATCCAGCTGTTCCGAAGCAAAGCGAAGGGTGGCATGGGTACAGATGAGAACGTCATCTGTCGGATCTTTTGAGTCCATAAAGTTAACAAAGGCAGTAACTTTGCTTCTAGTTGTTCCTGCTGTGGTTAGATTATTCTCCTCTTTGACGACCCAATCCCAATAGTAGCCAAACTCAGATAAGTTAGTTGAGTGAAAAGACTTACCGATTGAACGTTCAGGTACAGCAATAATCGCTTTTTTTAAGCCTTGATTTTTCAGCTTATCAAGAGCAATAAACATGAGAGCCCGTGATTTACCAGAAGCAGGAGGTGCCTTGACTAAGAGGTGACGACTGGAACGCTTTTCATAAACACGCGCTTGCATCTCTCGCATACCGAGATGATTGGTATTGACAGAGGTCCTTTTTTGACCATATGAAACTTCAAAAACCTTACTCATCAGTCATCTCCTTATAGCGCTTGAGCAAATGGCTTAGGCGCTCTTCATCACTTCTAAATGGTGTTTCTTTGTAGGCTTTTTCAACCAGCTCATCTAATTCTTGATGGGCTTGTCTCAGCACTTCAGGCATGGTGTCACGATGATACAAGTCTGCAAGAGTGCCTCCCAACTCTTCTCGTAAATCCAAAATCTCCCAGACTTTGTCTTCTATTCTGTTTTTTCGATGGGTTGATAAGGCTGGTACTGGAAAAGTATTGTAGACCAGTCCTGCCGAGTAACGATAACCTGTTCCAAGTCTACCACCAACTGCTCCTAGCCAAACCATATGGAGACGTGATTCTAAAAGTCCCAGTAACCAGATTGGAGCGTTGTAGATAGCCATAGCCGAGTCCGATATAATCGTCTCTTCCCCAACAAATCCCATAGGGACATATACACGATGTTCAGATGAGACACGTGGAACGATGATTGATTGCTCTTGAGGTTGATTGGTATCTCTAAATGACCATGGTCTTACAGAAAGTCTTCTCGCTGACTCACTTTTTGAATTCAATCTATGGTTCAAAGTAATTTCAACTCTATTTCGAATTAACTTATTTTCCTTAAATTCCCTATAATCTGATTCATTCATCCATAATGCATATCGAACTTTATCGTTAATCAATTCTTCTGATCCGATAAATTTTTTAAACAAGTGACGAATTTCAGGATATTCCCTAATAGCTTGGTGGTATTCCTCAACCGTAAAAATCAATCCTCCGCCATCATTTGGCATATTACCAAAGACCATGGCTGGCAAGTCCGAAAGAGGCTGTCTCCTACTCTTCACCAAAATAGTGTCCTCTGCTTTTGTAAGATAAGGAGAGATATGGTCAACTTCCATTCTCTCTTGCCTTTCGGTAAAGACGAGCTTAATAGGATTCGTGTGCGTTTTATTACTAATTCCAACGATAGCAACTGATACCATAGCATTGTGAGAAGCACTATTTCCCCATTTAAAAGAAGTATAGGCAAACTCAATTTCTGCAATAGTCAACAAAGACTCCCAAACAATGGCTACCTGTTCTCCCTGAAAAAGAGAATTGGTTGATACAAAGGCTAGCTTAGCATGTAAGTTCTGAATAAAATGAATTCCCTTGAAAAACCAACCAGCAATATAATCCATTTTTTTATACTGATAGTCTTCACCAATAGATAGACGTAAATCTTCTTTTTGGTCCTTGGATTGTAACTTACTTCCAATATACGGCGGATTGCCAATAATGTAAATCTCATCATCAGCTGTATGCGGAAGAACTTCCTCCCAGTCTAGGCGCAGAGCATTGCCTTGCGTGATATTTCCTGCATCTTGTAACGGCAAGAAGGCTGATTTAAGATTGATTTCTTTTTCGGCTTCTAAATTCATCTGATATTCAGCTATCCACAAAGATAATCTGGCAACCTCATGGGCAAAGTCATCTATCTCGATACCGTAGAAATGATTAAGAGTGATTTTTGACTTCTCGAAAAAGTTAATTGTGCCATCTTGACGGAGTTCACGCATGGTTTTGAGCAGTTTGATTTCAAGACGACGGATTTCCTTATAAGTGATAATCAGGAAATTCCCTGACCCACAGGCAGGGTCTAAAAACTTAATGTCAGCGATGCGGCGATGTAAAGTTTTTAGCTCTTTTTCATATTGACTGCGATTTGCTCTCCTTGTACGCTCCGTAATCTCCTTATCTTCATTTTCATTCAGTTTATCAAGAATAGCTTGATACTCCCCTTTTAACTCATCTAAAAACAAAGGACTGATGACCTTCATGATATTTTCTACACTGGTATAATGCATACCTGTCCGTGCTCGCTTTTCAGTGCTAGTTGCTGTCTGAATCATTGAACCAAAAATATCTGGATTGACTTCATTCCAGTTGACTACTTCTCCCGCCTCTAGGATGAGCTTTCTGGTTTTTCTGTCAAAGATTAACTTGGTATGCGCTTGAGTGAACAATTTTCCATTCACATAGGGGAAGTCCTGCAACCATGCTTTTTGGTTAGAACGATTGTTATTATCTAGAATAGCAAAAATCTGGTTAAAGAGAGCATTCAAATCACTACCATCTTCACGTGAACGTGTCTTGATAACATTAGTAAAAATGTCTTTCTTCATGATTTCCGTATCCTCTGCAAAAAGCAAGAAAAGCAGGCGAATTAAGAAAAGATTGAACTCTTTTTCTTCTTTCATTTGGTCATCAAAATAGTTGATTTTACGCAATTCATCATAAAGACGCGTAAAACGTACAGCAGCCTTAATATCTGCTTGCTTTTCTTTCTGATAATCTATCTTTTCGATACCATTCCAAGCCAAGAAAAAGTCTGCATAAATTGGTAAGTCAGAAAAGGCAATATCGCGAGTATCGCCTGTTTTAGTATCTTTAGCTGCCAAATTATTAAAATCGGTTGCAATAAGATAGCGCGGTATAGATTTCTTTCCTATGAGTTCTTTTTCCATTGCATCTACTCGAGCAACAACAGATTTTTGATGTTCTATCTTTTCAAAAAGAACTTTATTTTTGATATGATTTCCCTTATCTTTGCGCAAACGCGTTAAGGTAGATTTTGGAAATTGATATAAACTTAAAAAGTCATAGAAAAAAGTCTCCTGATTGAGATTTTTAAGTAAATCTTGTATTTTATCTTCTATTTCTGTAATCGTTAACTGAATCGCCACTCTAAAAACTCCCATATTCTCCTAATATACAGTCAAATGAACTAACTTTCAGAACAAGAAACTGTGACGCAGACAGTACTTGATACTCAATGACAATCAAAAGACTATAAACATAAAAAAGCACCACTTACGGTGCTCTAAACTCAACATAGAGCAAAGCCCTAGAATTTTTTTCTTTGCTGGTTAGTTATTAGTAGGTATATAGGGATATGTCAATATCCCTATATACCTGATATACTGTAGTATATCGCGATTTTTGGGACACAAAAAAAGCGCATGACTCTAGCATGCACCTTCATTTTTTCTTCATTTGTCAGCATCACTGCTAAATCTTCAAAAATCGTCTCATTGATAAAACAGATCCTAGAGAACCAATCACAATACCGATAAGCACCATGGCGATAACGCCGACAGGTACAGCTAAGTCTGGTTTATAAAGACTTAGATTTTGCTGTACGAGACCTTTCATCAAGTAGTTATAGGCAATGATGTATAAGTATGAAACCAAGGCTGCTGGTAGGATAGAACCGAGTAAGCCAATCCAAGCCCCCTCAAAAAAGAATGGGCCACGGATGTAAGAGTTCTTAGCACCAACCAAACGCATGATTTCAATATCACGGCTACGTGAGAAGATAGTCACTCGAATGGTATTTGAGATAAGGAAAATAGCAACCAGAAGTAAGATTCCCGTTCCAACAAGTCCCCAAATACGAACCATTTTAGCTAGGTTAAAGATACGCTCTGTATCTGCACCACCGTATTCCACTGAATCAATTCCACCCAGTTGTTCTGCCGCACGAGCGACTTTTTTAACGTCTTCGGGTGACTTAGTTTTCAAGTAATAAACATCGTAAAGTGGGTTGGCATCTTCATCAAAGACTTCTGAAAAAGAATCGCCCATTTTAGCTTTCAAATCTTCCAACTGCTCATCTTTACTTGAATATTCGATAGCCTTAACACCATCAATTTCCTTAAGCTGGTCGTAAATCTTATGATAATCCTTATTCACGATTTTCTTGCCTGAGCTGTCTTTGACAGTTTCTTGAGGGTCTGTCGAATCCACGTTCAAGAAAACGTTGACTTGGATATTATCCTCAATCCCTGAAGCTAACTTCTCTGTATTAAGCAGAACTCCGGCAAAAAGCCCCACTAAAATCAAGGTAATGGATACTGTTGACATGGCAGCAAAAGTCATCCAACCATTTCGTTTTAAACTCTTGATGGATGTCCATAGGTGTCTGAAAAAGTTTCTAATCATTATAGCCGTACTCTCCTTCCTCTTCGTCACGAACAATTTTACCATCTTCAATAGCAATGACACGATGACGCAGATTGTTAACAATCTGTGCATTGTGCGTTGCCATCAAAACAGTCGTTCCTTGAAGATTGATACGCTCAAGTACCTGCATAATTTCCATAGAAATCTCAGGATCCAAGTTACCTGTTGGTTCATCCGCAATCAAAACTTTCGGATTGTTCACAATAGCACGCGCAATCGCAACACGCTGCTGCTCCCCGCCGGACAGTTGATTAGGAAATGAACGCATTTTGTGTTTGAGACCAACCAGTTCCAAAACTTCCGTCACACGTTTTTTGATGTGTTTCCGCTTTTCACCAATAACTTCCATGGCAAAAGCGACGTTTTCATACACAGTTTTACGTTCTAACAATTTATAATCTTGAAAAACCACACCGATGGAACGACGTAAGAGGGGAACTTGACGTTTTTTTATTTTAGCCAAGTTGAACTCTCCAACTTTGAGAGAGCCACTGGACAATTTTTCCTCACGGTACAACAATTTTATAAACGTTGATTTACCAGCTCCTGAGGGACCAACGATGTAAACAAATTCTCCTTGATTGACAGAGACACTCACATGTTGGAGAGCCGTCGTGGAGCGACGATATTTCTTAGAAACATCCTTTAATTCAATTAAAGCCATAATAATCAGATGCAAAAGCCCATCATTAGGCGGCTAAATTTTAGGAAATCAATGCAGTATCTCAGACACAAACTGATTTCTCTAAATGCCAAGCCTAAGGGCTATGCTCAATTCCTTTCTAAAAGATACTAAGAGCCCTTAGAAGCAGATGAAAATTGAGAGAGACGACATGTGCTTGCACATGAGGAAGCCTATCTTTTTTCTTTTGCTTTTGGCTCGAGTTCAATTCGCTTGAACTCGTATCTTTTCCTTTCTATAAGTTCAAAAAAGTGATAAACAAGGCTAGGTGCCTCGCTCAATGCCCTTCGTAAGATACAAGAGGACGCGTTCGACACGTCGAAAACTTCCAAATGAAAAATAGGAAAACTACCAAAGACTTGTCAAATCAGGGAAGTTTTATCTTTTTTCGAAGGGGGGGTAGTCCCATGTTCGTTTTTACAGATATAGTCCTTTGAATTAACTTTGATGCATAGTCACTTTCGACTTGCCCTACTCTTACTCAATGACAATCAAAAGCAGGCTAGGCGACGCCGTTGCAGATAGATCTGTCTTCATCAAATCAAGTCAACAAGGTCTGCTTTTGATTGTCGAAGAGTATCAAGTACTGCCCGTGTCTTTTTTGTTTCTGAAAGTTAATTCATTTGACGATACTAAAAACATCAAAAGCAGGAGGAACATAGGGAAGAGACGACCTGTGTTTGCACATGAGGAAGGCTATCTTTTTTCTTCTGCTTTTAGTTGGAGTTCAATTTGGTTGAACTCGCATCTTTTCAATAATTTCTTCTAAATGAGCCAACTAATCCATGCGCCATTTGAGGTAGGCATCAATGAAGCCTTCAATGTCACCATCCATAACCTTATCGACTTGCGCTACTTCAAAGTTAGTGCGGTGATCTTTAACCATGGTATAGGGTGTGAAAACGTAAGAACGAATCTGACTGCCCCAGGTGATTTCTTTTTTATCACCTTTGAGAGCATCCACTTCTTCTGCTTTCTTCTCTTGCTCCATTTGGTAAAGTTTAGCCTGCAACATCTTCATCGCCCGATCACGGTTGCCATATTGCGTGCGGTCAACTGTTGAGGATACGACAATCCCTGTAGGAATATGGGTCAAACGAACCCCTGTCGAAACCTTGTTGACGTTCTGACCACCGGCACCACCTGAACGGAAAGTATCCATTTTAATATCATCATCACGTATATCAACTTCAATAGTATCGTCTAATTCAGGCATAACCTCAACAGAAGTAAATGACGTGTGGCGACGTTTAGCAGAATCAAAAGGTGAGATACGTACAAGACGGTGAACTCCCATTTCAGATTTCAAGAAACCATAGGCATTTGGACCTTCAAAAGAAAGGGTTACAGACTTAATACCTGCTTCATCTCCCGCCTGATAGTCCAATGTTTCCACCTTGTAGCCCTTGGCATTTCCAAAACGTGTGTACATCCGAAAGAGCATCTCAGCCCAATCTTGTGCCTCAGTACCTCCAGAACCAGGATGAATCTCCATAATGGCGTTGTTTGAATCATAAGGCTCTGACAAGAGAAGCGTCATCTCGTAGCTAGCCATCATTTTATCCAGCTTCTCAAGATTTTCTTCCAGTTCTTCTTGGACAGAGTCGTCCTCTTCCAACATTTCCAAATAAAGTTCTGTCTCCTCGGACAGCTCCTCCATATTATGAAAAGTTTCATAAGTTTGTTTAAGCTCATTTAATTCTTGCGAAGTTTTTTGAGCGGCAATATTATCATTCCAGAAGTCTGGCTCGGTCATTCGATTTTCAAGAAGCGCAATATCTTCTTCCAAACGATCTAAGTCAAAGAGACCTCCTGAAGCTAGTCAACTTCTCTTGATTTTCTACTATTTTTTGGCGCATTTCAGCAATTTCCATGATAAACTCCTTATTCTCAGTATAATCCTGTTCATTCTAGCACAAAGCCTCTAAAATTGCCATTTTTCACGGACTAATTCCCATTCTTTAATGCTATCTTCTTCTTTTAGAGAAAGGCTACGCATAAAATCAAGCATGGCCTCATCTGGTTTTTTCACAATCTCACCCAGTGCCCAGATGGCTGTCGCTGTATGAATAGGATTGTTATTCTTATCAATAATCTCCACCAATTTAACCACAGCACTGCGGTCGTGGGCGTTAGCCAAAGCAATAATGGCATTACGCTGCAAGATATTTTTTCCACGCCATGAACCTGCAATCATGCCAAATTGTTCTTTGAAGGATCTATTCGTCAATTCCAAAAAGGGAATCAACTCGGGCTGGGCTAATTCTGGATCAATCTCACTAGCTAATGGATTGTCAATCCCGCGATTATAAGGGCAACAAATCTGACAAATATCACAGCCATAAATGACCGTCTTGATTTTCTTGCGGAATTCCATAGCCATCATGCCCTTGTCCTGAGTTTGGAAAGACAAGCAGCGGCGAGCATTCATCGTTCCATCACCAATCAGACAGGAGGTTGGGCAAGATTCTAAACAGCGGGTACAATCGCCGCAGCCATAATCCACTTCCTGATCAGGCTCAATCTCTAAGTTGGTAATCAACTCCCCCAGATACATATAAGACCCGAATTCTTTAGAGATGACCAAACCATTTTTTCCGATAAAACCGATACCAGCTCGCTTAGCGACAACCGTATCAACAAGAGCCCCTGTATCAACCATACCCTTGTATTCAAAATCTTCGGTCAGCTCCTCAATCCCTTTTGCCAAACGGTTGAGCTTGTCTTGAAGGACATAATGATAATCTAGACCCCAAGAATTAGGCGTGATTTTCCCCCGTTTATACTGGGTTTTGGGAGGTTTAACGGGTAATTTATTAGGATAAGCTACTGCTATTGAGATGATAGTCTTAGCAGACTCCAAAGACAACTTAGGCTTAAGCCGCTCCTCGATGACCTTGTGCTCAAAACCAGTCGTCCGACCCTCCTCGACACCAGCCCGTAAGGTTTTTTCCAAATAATCAAAATCATCGGCAGTTGTAAACCCAATCTTTGAAATGCCAATTTCCTTGGCAAGTTTTTGAATTTCCACCTTAATATCCATGCTACTATTTTAAGTGAAAATCATGTTGATAGCAAGTCAGATCAGTAACAAGTTTGTGTCAAATCGGCTAAAAAAAGATACAATAGCTTTATGACAAAACTAGCTTTTATGAGTGATTTGCATGTCGATCTCAATCACTTCACAGACTTTGAAACTACAACCCTTATCAACTTACTAAAAAAAGAACAGATTGACCACCTTCATATCGCTGGAGACATCTCCAACCACCACTACGAGGTATCCCTTCCCTTTCTAGATACCCTCCAGCAACACCTGCCTGTCACTTATAATCTTGGCAATCATGATATGTTAGATTTGACAGAAACTGAGATTGAGCATTTAGATTTTAAGATTCATAAGATTAATGGTAAATCCTTCTTAGCCTTTCACGGCTGGTATGACTATAGTTTTCAGCCTCAGAAAACGTTCGATGAAAACCTTGCCTTTAAAAATCGTTTTTGGTTTGATAGGCGATTAGATAGGGGGAAAACAGATTCTGAACTGACCGCTGACATTCTCAAAGTCCTAGACATTACCCTATCTAAGCACCCCGAAATAACATTGATTTCCCTACATTTTGTTCCCCATAAAAACTTCCTCATGACCCATCCAAAATTTATCCCTTTCAATGCCTTTTTGGGTAGCCAAGATTTCCATAATCTTTTTGTCAAACACGGCGTAAAAGATGTCGTTTTTGGTCATGCCCACCGTTCCTATGGCAGTCAAACTCTTGATGGTATCACCTATCACTCTCGCCCCTTAGGTTACCGTCGTGAGTGGGATTTAACCATCGATTATGTCAACCAACATCCAGAACTCAATCCGACAGGGACATGGAATTTGTCAAAAAGGTACAATCTGGTCAAAAAATTGCCAGACTTTAAAAACTTTACCCGACAACAGCTTGAAGAAGAATTTCGACAGTCGCTAACGATTTTTGACTTCTAATCTCTTTTTTGATACCCTTTTCATGGAAAGCTTATCAGATTGGACAAAGGAGGGAAGGCTCTTGTCGATTACTCTTATTCGAAAAACCTGGGATGGTCGCTATCAACCAAGTGATATCTACCTTAATCGCATCTATCAGGGAAAACTTTACAAAGACCAACAAATCAGTTTGGATATGCCAGACACTCCTGCAACACTCAGCTTAGGCTGGGGGATTTTGACTAAATGCCAAGTTGCTGATGGTGATCAGATTATCATGAAGACTAATCCATGGTGGCTTGCCTTAGAATTAATACTCCTCATTTGCCTCGGACTACAGTTTAACATACTGTTCACTAATGCTGACTATTTGCCTACGCAGCTCATTTTACTCTTACTGCTCCTACTAAACTGTATCATCCCCCGATATAGACTGATTAAAAGCACTTAAAAAGAGTCTGGGGCAAAAGTTTGACACCAAACATAAAAAAGGAACAAGATAGTTTTCTATTAAACAGAATTCTATCTTGTTCCTTTTTTTATAATACTATCAACTTCATAGAACTAGATAGTAAAGAATTTCTAAAATGAAACGCTTTGCTTCAGATTCTTTTTAAGAATATGGCTTCCCCTCTCTAACCTGAACATATCAAGGCACTGATTTTGACATCATTAAACCATAAAACTCTTACAAGTATTGATAGTAAGCGCTCCATAACGAGGTATCTAGTAATCCTCTCACTCCTCCAGTATACTGTTAGTAGAAAACATTCCAGAGTCAGCTTGACTTTGGAATGTTTTTCAATATACCTCGTTATTGGACGTTTACCATTGATATGACAGTATTTCTAAGAGGTTTTCATGTTCCAACATAAAGAAAAAGATTGAAGAAAAGGTCCAAAATGGACTTTTTCTTCAATCTGATTTTTTTAGTTTATCTCTTAAATGGCGTTTTTATCTTGACCTGTTGCACGTTGGATTGCTTTCACAATTTCAACAACTACCAATGTCATTAAACTTCCGATAACAACTACTAACCACTGTGTGACTGATAAATGAGCCACGTGGAAGAAGTTATTAAATCCTGGAACGACCACTGTTGACATAAGCAGAACAAAGGCAATTGGAATTGACCAGTTGAACAAGCGGTTCTTAAAGAGACCAACTTGGAAAACAGATTGGTAAACAGACTTAACGTTATAAGCATGTACCAATTGGATCAAACCAAGCGTAACGTACGCCATTGTCAAAGCATCAGCATGAATGTCAGCATATGTAGTGTGTTCTGGGAATTTAAGAGCAAAGCCATAAACAGCAAGAACAAGTAAACCTTGAAGTGGCCCTTGATAGATAATTGATTCTTTTACACCACCATCGAAGAAGCTTGATTTGCGTCCACGCGGTTTGTGTTTCATCACACCCGGCTCAGCAGGTTCCACACCAAGAGCAATGGCTGGAAGTGTATCTGTAACCAAGTTAATCCAGAGAAGATGAACTGGTTGAAGAACATCCCATCCAAACAAGGTTGCAAGGAAGATTGTCATAACCTCAGCAATGTTAGCTGAAAGCAAGTATTGAATTGTTTTTTGAATGTTTGAGAAGACTTTACGTCCTTCTTCTACAGCGACGATAATTGTTGCAAAGTTATCATCAGCAAGAACCATATCAGAAGCTCCTTTGGAAACTTCTGTACCGGTAATCCCCATACCAATACCGATGTCAGCTGTTTTAAGTGATGGCGCATCATTAACACCGTCACCAGTCATGGCAACAACTTTGCCTTCATTTTGCCACGCTTTAACGATACGGACTTTATGTTCTGGTGATACACGAGCGTAAACTGAATATTGCTGGAAGACTTTTTGGAATTCTTCATCTGACAATTCGTTAAGTTCAGCACCTGTAAAGACATGATCTTCTGTGTCATTGGCATCAATAATACCGAGACGTTTAGCAATTGCTTCAGCAGTGTCTTGGTGGTCACCAGTAATCATGATTGGACGAATACCAGCTTCTTTAGCCACTTTAACCGCTTGGGCAGCCTCTGGACGTTCAGGGTCAATCATACCAACTAAGCCAGCAAATACCAAATCATTTTCCACCACTTCAGTTTCCATGGTAGGAATACTTGCTTCATATTTGTAAGCCATCATGAGAACACGAAGAGCTTGTTTAGCAAGAGACTTGTTGGTAGAAAGAATGGCTTCCTTATCGGCATCTGTAATAGGACGCACTTGATTGTTGTCTTCAATCTTAGTCACACGTTTAAGCAATTGGTCTGGGGCACCTTTTACAGCAACAAGGTATTGACCATCTGCCAATTTGTGGATTGTTGACATGAGTTTACGATCAGAATCAAATGGTAATTCTGCAACCCGTGGTTCTCCTTTGAGAGCATCACGAACATCAAAGCTATGATCCAATCCAAATTGAACAAGAGCCGTTTCAGTTGGGTCACCAATTAACTTACCAGACTCATCAATTTTGGTATCATTGGCAAAGTTCATGATGCGAAGAGCCATATTTGAGTGATCCAAATCATCATTGGCATCTTGAAGGGTACCATTTGTATAGAGTTTTTCAACAGTCATTTGGTTCATTGTCAAAGTACCTGTCTTATCTGAGGCGATAATTTCTGTTGAGCCAAGTGTTTCAACAGCAGGCAATTGACGAATGATAGCGTTACGTTTAGCCAACACCTGTGTACCAAGTGAAAGGACAACTGTAACGATGGCTGGCAAACCTTCTGGAATGGCAGCAACCGCAAGAGCAACCGCAATCATGAGACCTTCAAGTGGGCTTTCATTACGAAGGAAGACGCCAACTACGAAGGTAACAGCTGCAATAACCAAGACAGCAACCGTCAAAATTTTAGACAATTGGTTAAGGTTTTGTTTGAGAGGGGTGTCTGTTTCATCAGCGTTTTGTAACATGTTTGCAATGTGACCGACTTCGGTAAACATACCCGTGTTAGTAACGACACCCATACCACGACCGTATGTAACGTTTGAGTTTTGGTAACCCATATTGACACGGTCACCAATACCAGCATCTTCAGCTAGTTCAACGTCTAAAGACTTTTCAACTGGTACAGACTCACCAGTAAGGGCAGCCTCTTCGATTTTCAAAGAGCTTGCTTCCAAAAGGCGCATATCCGCTGGAACAACATCACCCGCTTCAAGTAAGACAATGTCACCAGGAACTAATTCTTTAGAATCAACTTCCTTCACGTGTCCATCACGACGAACACGCGCTAATGGACTAGACATTGATTTAAGTGCTTCAATAGCTGCTTCTGCCTGTCCTTCTTGGTAAACACCAAATGCAGCGTTAATGACAACTACGAATAAGATAATTAAAGCATCTGTTAAACCGTGCATCCCTTCAGTAATCACTGAAAGTGCTGCAGCTGCTAACAAGATAATAATCATCAAGTCTTTAAATTGATCCAAGAATTTTTGGAAAAGTGACTTCTTCTCACCCTCTTCCAATTCATTACGACCATACTCTGACAAACGTTGCTCGGCTTGAGCGCTCGTCAAACCTTTTTTGTTTGTCTCAAGAGCTTCAAGAACAGAGTCTTCCGACTGTGTGTAAAACGCTTGACGTTTTTGTTCTTTTGACACTTTTTCTCCTCCTTGGTCTTTTCTCTATAGAAAAAGACCTGTTTATTTTTAAACAAGTCTCGCAAATTAAGACTATGCCGGAAACAAACGTTTCGAAATGACGACATAATCACGATGACACCATATCACTGATACGATATGACCATCGTCGGCTACTCCCTTGATGGATATAATTATAACAGAAATAGCTCATCGACTCAAGGTAAATGAAAACTATTGTTTCATTTCATGTGAACGCCAGATATGCGTATCAATTAAGCCACAATAAGGATCGACGCTTGATACTCCTGTAAATTCAGATTCACCTGCTAGTTTTTTTACCAAACTGGCAATAGTATTTGGTAAGCCATCATACGCATTGATGTAGGTTCCAACTTGTGGCATATCTGCCAAGGCAAATGGATGTTGCACTGACACGACGATTGTTGGGATTTCATGGACATAAAATGGCTGATCTGGTGTTCCTTTAGCCGCGGGCCAAATAATACGTTGGGTAGTACCGCCAGAATTGACATCAACAAGATTGATAATCAAATCATAATTATCCGTGATTTGAGCAATTGGTCGTTTAGAAGCATAGACATTTTGAATAGCTGCTGGACGTTCGTCTTCCGGCAGTTTTTTAATACGCTCTTCTGTATTTTCCCAAATCGATACTTCATGTCCCGCTTGTTCTAACAACTCTTTTAAGGTGTCAGCTGCACGTTTTTTGCCAGAGTTAATCATCGCACCAAAGCCACCCTTGTAACCTTCGACTTCAACTAAAAGAATGCGTTTGTAGCGTTCTGGTGTGACTGGGAAAATGTCTTTTTGTTTATCTTTGACCAGCGTGATTGCCTTATCAGCTACTTCATCTGAAAGGCGTTTAGCCTCGTCTGTACCAATTTTTTCTAGCGCTTCTTCTTTTGGAAGCAAAATCTCCTTGCGGCGACCTTCAAATTGATGCAAGCCAAGTTTTGCTTTCAACCCTAAGGTACGACGAATGGCATCGTGCAGACGTTCTTCTGTTAAGAGACCATTTTCATAGCCTTCTTTCATCCAACGGAAATCTTCATCAGGATCGTTGAAAAATAAGAAGAGATCGCATCCAGCTTCAATCGCTGTTGGTAGCAGTTCACGACGTGGAAGCGATGCTGTCATCGCAACCATATGAGAGGCATCGGTTACGATAGCCCCATTGTAGCCCAGCTCACCTCGTAGAAGTTCATCAAGAAGTGTTTTATTAAGCGATGCTGGTAGCATATCATCCAAATCACGCTCAGGGTGCATTTCTTTTTCAACATTTGGCAGATGAATATGACCTGCCATAATACCCGGAAGACCCGCTT
The DNA here is from genome assembly GCF_000380145.1 of Streptococcus thoraltensis DSM 12221. GTDB lineage: Bacteria > Bacillota > Bacilli > Lactobacillales > Streptococcaceae > Streptococcus > Streptococcus thoraltensis. The sequence goes on from NZ_KB904598.1 coordinate 143,692, forward strand.
CAGTCATTTCGCCATAAATACGCCCAAAGGTCTCCATCCACTCCTCTTTTGACATAGGGTTAGACGCATATGAAAGATGGTGGTCTCGTTCGTCAATGCCATCACCAGGAAAATGTTTAGCAAATGGAATAATGCCATGTTCCATGATACCACGCATGTATTCTTTTGAAAGGCTGATAACTTGCTCGACTTCAGCTCCCCATGTACGATTAGCAATAATAGGATTTCGCCAGTTACGGCTAAGATCCATAATAGGAGCAAATGACGCATTACATCCCACGGCTGATGCCTCAAGTCCAGCAATACGCCCTAGTTCATAAGCATACTTAGGATCGTTAGTAGCGGCAATTTTAATCTCATCACCAATTTTGGTGCCATCTGTGACCGCCCCATTTCCCCCTGATTCTGTATTGGCTGCAATCAACAGAGGGATTTTTGATTTGGTTTGTAAAATGTAATTTTGCTCCCAAATGTCCGCTGCTGGACCAGGAGCATACCTTACCGCTGCAAATTTGTAATCTGTCATAACTTGAGTTAGATACTCTTCTGTACGACTAGAACCCATATTAACAAAAAGCTGACCAATTTTTTCATCTAAGGTCATATTATTAAGGGTCGTTTCTACCCAATCAATAGCTTCTTGATTTAGGTTATAAGGCTTTTTAGTTAAGTCTACTAAATGTGTCATCTTATCACTCCTAATCTAAATGTTTCCAAAACGTTTCTTTTAGGCTTTCTAAGCCTTCTTTTGTTACCTGACCAGCGACAAAAGCTGGTGAAAATGTTTCTTGTAATGCTTTCCAAGATGCTGCTTCTTTACCAACCAAGATAGGGTAAAAAGCCACTTGATTTTGCTCAGCTGCTGCTAAATCACCAGGTGAGTCTCCCACCATTACAAGATGATCTTTTGAGTAGCCATCTTGTAGCAAGCTTGCAATAACATCTTCTTTCTTACCACGATCTTGACAGTAAAGGTCATCGACATACTCTAACAAGCCTTGATCGCGCCATTCCTCTTCGACAGCTTCACGATTGGCTGAAGAGACAACATACACCTTCCCAAGCTCGTGAAGTTTTTCTAAGCCTGAACGAGCACCTATAAAAGCAAGTGCCTCACCCTTGTAAGATTTAATTTGTCGATTAACTTCGTTAGACCAATCCAATGCTTTCTGTAAATCATCTGATGGTTGTTGAGCCAACGCTTGCTCCAGAGACGCATTTGATAGTGATGTGGTAGTGGCTACCCAGTTCTTCAAGGCATCAATGCCCTCCAGACCTGCGTACTCTAACCCCATCACCAATCCGACAAAACGATTGACGCCTCTTGTACGAGAGTAAAGGTTGATATTATCCCACTCTTTCAAAAAAGCTTCTTTATTTGTAACCTCGAAAAACTGAGCTGCTAGTGGTCCAAAAAAGAGCTGATGTTTGTAGGTCATGGTATCCATGGCACAGCCATCTGAGTCTACGCAAAAGACATATTCTTGCTGTTTAGACATTTTTCCCCTTTCATTCTTATCTTCATCTGATAATGCAATGCTATCATGCTTAAGGATTAAAACAGAGTGCCAGACAATCCGTTTTTACCCCAGAAGTCAGCGTTTTCTGGCAACGGTATTTCACCTAAAAGTAAGACAGACCGTACCAATCATTTTAGCTGAAATTCTTTGAAAATGAAGCTACTAAAAAGGTATTTGGTATTAGATTATCTAACCTCTCAATCGCTTCTTATCCTTCTATGGTATAAATACTATCTAGCAACCCCACCACTATTGCAGTCTGATAAAGCACTCTTAATCATCTAAAGATTTCTGATAACGTGAGGCAGGAACCAAAGTACCTAACCTCATTAAGTTTTAACTAAGTAGATAAGTAGAATCGTTTAGTACAGTAGTTGTCGGACTTGTAAAATGACTTAACTTTCAAACAAGGAACAAAAAGACTCGGACAGTACTTGATACTCAATGAAAATCAAAAGCAAACTAGACGACACAGATAGCAGATAGAACTAGAGTTCATCAAATCAAGTCAACAAGATCTGTTTTTGATTTTCGAAGCGTATGGGTAGGGCAAGTCAAAAGTAACGAAGCATCAAAGTTAATTCAAAAGACTATACAAGTCTCGTCAACCTTGCGAAGGTGGGAGTAAAATAATCCACTGGATTATTTTAGCCCGAACCTAGAAATAGCGGAGTGAGGATAATCGATTTCTTCGACATCACGATTTTGTCCCACTCCCACTCTTACTCATCAAACAATCACAAACATACATTCTGTAGGGGCAATCACCAACTCGCCAGCCGAAATGAGGTCTGCTTCTAAATTCGGTAATTTGTTGTCTTCATCTAAAGCCAAGACCTTACCATTCAAACACATTTCTTTTGCACGTTTGTCACCGTCTTTTCCTGACAAGCGATATACTTGAGCATCTTTTTCCAAAGCCAAGGTGGTAGCTTTCGTTTCTGAATTATTAATGATCAAAATTGCTTTGCCATCTTTGCCATCTTTACGTGAATGCACAAAAACGTGCGCCCCTTCATGGATTGGAATTTGACTATCAAATACTTCTGAACCCATCAATCGATTCCACAATAAAACTGCAAAATAGTTCGGACGTGGATCAAACACTTCTCGTGCCAAGTAACCATAATCAGAAGAGGCTAAGGTGTTATGGAAGATAACGCCATTTGTCAAACAAGCAAATGTTCCCAGCTCATTAAGGGTACGCGGCACATCAAGATAAGTTGACGCCCAAGTATTGCCGCCACCACCAGCATCTCCTGACTCTGTTACCCACATTTCTGCCCCCGGAACGAATCGATCACGCAGGGGAAGGTAGGTTTTACAAAAGTTTGAAGCTACAGCTAAATAGGCTTCTGACAAGGCAGCTTCCACTGACCAATGCCCTGCTGGCATTACAGAAGCCAGACGTTCTGAAACCCCATTGTAGTAGTGATAAGAAAAGACATCTAAAGGCACTTTTGTTCCTTCTAACAAATCTTCACAGTTAACCGTTTCATGAGCAATCTGCTCAATGCCCCCGATACCTTTTTGCTGGCTTGGATCTCCAAAGACAATATCATCTCCACCTGTCGAACTTGGTCCTACTTTTAAGCAATCCGGATAATTCTCATCTAACCATTGGAAGAAAAGGTCTTGGTCACGGCGATAGTGTGCCGCTGTATAGCCTTTTGGAAATCCAGTGTCCTCTAGGATATTGGGTTCATTGGCAAATTCAACAGCTTCTATCGGTACACCATATGACTGGCTTAGAGCAAAGATTTTTTCAGCTTCACTAGGATGCCATGGTTCCTCCGCCGTGTGTAAACCGGGACAGTTAGCCATGGAAATTTTCAAATGTCCACCAACTGCTTTAACAAAATCCAAAACACCCAGCCACTGTTCTTTTGTCAAAACATTCAGATAACCTTGTGGCGGTACTCCAGCAGTTTCACCATCAAAATCGTAATAAGTTTTGGTTGACCAAGTTCCTGAGACACGTACCCATGCTTCTCCCAATTCTTTCGTCAAATAGCGTAGTTTCTCATTTGATAAATCAATCGGATCATACTCTTGCATAAGGTCCTTATACATCGCTGCGATTCCTTCATCAGAAGGTTCGACGTAAAAATCTTCCGTTCCAGCAATTTGCTCTTCTGAATAAGACTTCCAGAAAGTTCCACCTGTCACTTCTGCAAACTCAACATTATAAGAAACCAAACGCGGATTTATATCACGTATCTTGTCTAGCTTTTCTAGCTCCAAGGTAATCATTTCACCCATAAAAACTCCTTTATCTTTTCAAACCGTGAGCAATCATCAACGACGCATCAAGCGCTTAAAACATATTAGACGCCTGAATAGGCTGAGAAGCCACCATCAATTGGAAGGACGACACCATTAACAAAACTTGCTGAATTGTCATCCGCTAGGAAGAAAAGACCACCAATTAATTCTTCAGCTTCTCCAAAGCGCTCCATCGGAGTATTACGAAGAATTTTTTCCGCACGTTCTGAAGGTGAACCGTCTTCATTAAAGAGAAGACCACGGTTTTGATTGGTTACCAAGAAGCCTGGGGCAATAGCATTGCAGCGGATACCAACTTTTGAAAAATGTACTGCCAACCATTGCGTAAAATTCGAAATAGCAGCTTTAGCACCAGAATAGGCAGGAATCTTAGTTAATGGCGTAAAGGCATTCATGCTAGAAATATTGATGATATTTGCTCCTTTACGTCCCACCATATCTTGGGCAAAAACCTGAGTAGGAAGCAAGGTTCCTAAGTAATTAAGATTAAAGACAAACTCAATGCCAGCTTTATCTAAATCAAAGAATGATTTTGTTCCCTCAGGCAAATCTGTTTGGTGAAACTCATTGTCTGTCGTTGCTTTAGGGTTATTTCCCCCTGCCCCGTTGACAAGAATATCTGTTGGACCCAAATCCGATAAAACTGCTTGGCGTACTTCTTCAAGGTTGTCTTTATCTAAAACATTGGCTTTGTAGGCTTTAGCAACTCCACCAGTAGCTTCGATGTCGTCAACAAATTTTTGTGCTGCTTCTTGATTGAGGTCTAAAAGCGCTACTTTAGCACCCGCTTTGGCAAACTCTTTTGCCATATAACCACAAAGAACACCACCAGCACCTGTAACAACAACAACTTTATCTTTAAATTCAATAACTCTAGACATGATTTTATCCTTTCTTATTCTCTTAGATAGAAAAATAGTAAGCCAAGAGGATTATTTATTCCCAACCGTTTTTTCAGCGATACCAAAATCAGGGGTTTTACCTGCTGCTCGCATATTAGCTTCGTACAAACCATTGAAGTAAGTTGCACCAAGCGCTCTATCATACAAGCCATAACCAGGAGTCTTGGTCTGATCACCCCAGATACGACGCCCATGATCTGGACGAAGAGCGCCCTTCCAATCATAATCAACCAATAACTTCACGATAGCATTCATATCAATGTCACCAGCTTGCGACAAATGCGCGGTTTCTTGAAAGCCCCAGTCCCCCGCAGTAACATTTCGTGTGTGCATAAAGTTGATGCGATTGCGTTTTAGAGCATATTCTGTCATGGCAATCACATCATTTTGAGGATCTGATGCATATGAACCCACACACATGGTAATGCCATTATTTGACGAATCATAAATATCAAGGAAGCGTTCAACAGCTTCTTGACCAGTGATGATACGTGGAAGCCCAAAGATGCCATAAGGTGGATCATCAGGGTGAATCGCCATTTTAACACCTGCAGCTTCAGCTGTTGGCATAATCGCTTTGATAAAGTACTCTAAGTTAGCCCACAAATCTTCTTCAGAAATATTATTGCGATAATTCTCAATAATCGCTTTCATCTCTTCTTTTGAATAAGATGAATCCCAACCTGGCAAGTTCAAATCATCTGCCACTGGATCAACCCCTTCTAAATCTTCTTTGAGAAAGGCAAGTGAGGTTGAACCGTCTGGAAGTGGGTGATTCAGATCAGAACGCGTCCAGTCAAAAACGGGCATAAAATTGTAACAAACAACCGGAATACCAGCTTCTCCAACATTTTTGATGGACGTTTTATAATTTTCAATCAATTCATCACGATTAGGTTTTCCTTGCTTAATGTCCTCATGAACAGGAATGGATTCAATAACTGTAATTTCAAGACCTGCATCTTCGACCATTTTTTTGAGTTCAAGGATATTCTCTAAAGGCCATGCCTGTCCGACAGGCACATCATAAACCGCTGTTACAATCCCCTGCATGCCTGGAATGGCTTTAATTTCTTCAAGTGACACAGGATCATTTTTCCCGTACCAACGAAATGACATTTTCATAATAATTCCCCCATACCTTAGTTATCTTCTAGCAAGAGCCTTGCTGACGATAAGTTTTTTCTTTAATCGTTAAAATATTCAACAGCATTGTGATAAGCAATATCCTTAGCCATTTGACCTATTGCGTCATAATCGTTTGGAACTTCACCATCTACCATCCACTGCCCCAAATAAGAAGCAAGGATGCGACGGAAATAATCATGACGTTGGTAAGATAAGAAACTGCGAGAGTCTGTTAGCATACCAACAAAATTAGCCAGGACACCTTGTTCTGCCAGAGCTGTCATCTGGCTCAACATACCAGACTTTGTATCTGCAAACCACCAACCAGCACCAAACTGAAGGTAGGATTTAATCCCTTCTTCGTTAGTTTGGAAATTGGCTAGAGTATTAGCAACAACAATGTTGTAGCTAGGATTTAAGTTATACCAAATCATTTTTGGTAGATTGTTTTGTTGAGCTAAATGATCCAAAAGTCGATTCATGTTAATAGCCAGTGCTGTTTGATCACCAAGCGAATCCACCCCAACATCACTTCCTAACTGTTGAAAAATGCCAGAATGATTATTACGCAAAGCTCCAAAATGAACCTGTGTTACAAAGCCATATTGTTTATAAAGGCGACAAAGTTCTGCAAATACTGCCGTTTGCCATTGATTGATTTCCAACTGGCTTGGCTGATAGCCTTCTTGAACAGTTTTCAAAAGACTATCCAAAGTCTCTTTATCAGCTTCTTCAAAGACAATCTCGGTAAAGCTAATATCACTTGCTTTGCAGCCTTTTTCAGCAAAATAAGCGACACGCTTTTCAAGAGCATTGATAACGTCTTGAAATTCTTCAATTGATACTGCTGTCACCTGACTCAATCGACGAATGAAATCAGTAAAGTTTCGATGTTCGATAAAAGCCTCATCTGGACGAAAGGTCGGTGCAACAGTCGTTTCAAAGCTAGCATCGTCAGCTAATTTTTGATGCCATTCTAAAGAATCCAAAGGATGATCTGTCGTTCCGATAAACGTCACCTGACTATCCTTAATCAGTTTACGTGGGCTAATCTTTTTAGTTTTTAGCGTTTCATTAATCCGATGGTAAATATCTTCAGCATTTTCTTCTGTTAACACCTCATCAATCCCAAAGACATTTTTTAACTCCATGGCTGACCAATGATACACAGGATTGCCGTAAGAACGTGAGAGGCTGCGCGCAAAGGCTTTGAACTTATCTAATTTAGAAGCTGCTCCTGTGATATAGTCTTCAGAGACACCGTGCGCCCGCATGAGACGCCATTTGTAATGATCCCCACCCAGCCATAAATCAACGATATTGTCATAGACCTTATCCTCAAAAATTTCTTTTGGATCAAGATGGCAATGGTAGTCAAAAATTGGTTGATCCTTAATTTGATCATAAAGTTTTAGAGCTGGCTCGCTCGTTAACATAAAAGTTTCGTTATTAAATCCCATCTTATTCTCCTACAGCTGCAATAAATTCTTTTGCAATCTCAGTCACTGAATCATATCCATCATCAGCGACACGCGCTGCTAAGGCAGAACCAATACCTACAGCACAAGCTCCAGCCTTTTTCCAATCAGCAACATTGGCTACGGATACTCCCCCAGATGGCATCAAATCCACTTGAGGAATCGGACCGTGAATATCTTTAATGAAACTTGGTCCTACAATGCCTCCAGGAAAAATCTTGATGATCGAACAGCCAGCTTCTATTGCCGCAACCACCTCAGTCGCCGTAGCACAACCTGGGAAGTAAAGATTTTTGGTTTCTTTTGCCACGTCTTGAATCTCAGCAGAAAAATGCGGACTAACTAAGAATTTCGCACCAGCAACAATCGCTTCTTTAGCAAGTTTAACTGTCATCACAGTTCCTGCCCCAATAACGACATCGTCGCAGTTCTCAAACTCTTCTGTCAAATCACGAATAACCTGAGGGGCATTGGGCGTTGAAAAGGTGATTTCAATATTTCGAATCCCTCCCTCAATAGCACGTCGCGCAATCTCTTTCGCATCATTTTCATCTTTGCCACGTATAACGGCAAAGAAATAATTTTCTTTTAGAACATCTAACATAGACCCCTCCTTGTTTGTAATCGTTATCATGAATTAATTATAAAATTCATCAGATGATTTGTCAAGGATTTTCTGCTTAAATATAAAAAGATTGGGGCTATCCCCAATCTTTTTATATATGCTATAGGTAGCTAATCATTCGTTAGATTTCGGCAGTCCATGTAGTTCAATTTTCTTGTCGTACCAGTCATCTAACACAGTTTGTCTGACGGTTAAGATATGAGACATCATACTATCATAAGCACCTATTGGATGCCTTGCTTTAATAGCGTTTACAATATTGCGATGAGCCTCAATACTAGCCTGTTTCATCTGACGATTTGTGTAGTCTTCATTGATGATTTGAATGGATTCATTAATCACAGGAATCAAACTTTTAACCGCAATGTTCCCGCTCATTTCCGCTATTAAACTGTGGAATGCCACATCTAGCTCTAAATGTTTTGGATCATCAGCTTTTAGTGCTTCTTCAATAGCCAGAGCAAGTTTTTCCAAACGTTCAATGTCTTCTTCTTTAGCAAATTGGGCGGCACGTTCAGCAATTCTTGGTTCCAAAAGATACCTTAATTCAAATAAATCTGTCGTTAATTTGATGCGATCTTTGACAAAAGCAAATCCAAAGGGATCTTCAGCAACTCCTTGTTTGGAACTAATATAAGTTCCTGAGCCTTGTCTAACCTCTAAAATATTACGAGCCACAAGACTTCTAACTGCTTCTCGGACGGTACTACGTCCCACATCTAGCACTTCTGACAGATCATATTCATTTGGTAATTTTTGTCCAACTTCAAACCCCTGCTCCAAAATAAATTGCAAGAGGCGTTCTGCTGTTTTTTCAACCAGTGGACGCGCTGCCATAATTGTTCCTCCTTAAACCTTTTATGGCTATTATACTACTTTTTAGCTTTATAACCATAATTCGGAACACTATCCCAGCGTTTTTTAAAATTCCTAACAATACTCTTTGGCTGACGATTTCTTGAAAACAGTCCTTTGTGATTACCTTGTACTCTCAGTATCATCAGATTTGTTTCAAAATCAGCAAAATTCCACACTTGCTCACCTACGAGATTGGCAATTTCATCAAAGACTTTATGATTCATATCATAAAAATCAATTTGGAATTCTTCTGTATAAGGGATATTCCACATGGAATGAAGACCTGGAAGGGTATCTGCTCCGTATTCTGTCATGATGATTGGTTTATCTGGATAAAGCGCTTGCCAGTCTTCTAACTCTTTCCGCAAGCCCTCTTCTGCTTTTTTCAAATCACCGTGATGCACATACCAGCCGTAATAGCGGTTAAGGCAAATAACATCAACCAAATCCATAACTTTATCATGTTCTGGATCAGCCATCATGATATTAACCAAGGTTACAGGGCGTTTTTCAGGATCTAAATCCTTGTATAGCTTAATTAGGGGTTCAAAGTACTCGTGCGCCCCGTCCTCATGACTCGCTGGCTCATTAGCCACGACCCACATAACAACCGAAGGGTGATTCTTATCTCTTTGAACCAATTCGCTAATCACTTGTTCATGGGCCGCTTTCGTCTCTAAACGTTTCCACGTCTCATTGCCTCCTCGAGATGCATCTAGCGAAGCATTAAAATTGTGGAAAAGCCCTACAGCAGGAACTTCATCGATAACAACAATCCCTAGCCTATCAGCTAAGCGCATCATCTCTTCAGAATAAGGATAATGTGAGGTTCTAAAGGAATTAGCACCGATTTCTTTAAGCAAGTTCAGATCAAGCAAATTAGCTGCCTCATTCAACCCACGACCATTGATAAAGGTATCTTCATGTTTTCCGAAACCTTTAAAGTAAAAAGGTTTTTCATTAATAAAGAATTGACCGTCCGCCACTCGAACACTTCGGATACCAAACGGCTCATCATAAACATCTAAAACTTTACCATCCTTGATAAGTTCAACATGTGCAGTGTAAAGATAAGCATCCAAAACTTCCCATAGATGAACATCTAGCAGCTCAGCCTGCCCATTTTCCAAGACGGCAACTTCTTGTTGATTTTCATCAAAAATACTTACTTTAACATCATCGACAGGCTGACTGCTGGTCACATCCACTTTTACAACAGCAGAAGTCATATCATCAGATAGTTGGCTCGTGATAACAAGATCTGAAAGATGGATTTTAGGGCGAATCACTAACTTCACTGGGCGATGAATCCCCGCATAGTTGAAGAAATCAAAGTTCTCCTGAACTTTCTTTTTAAGGCTACCATCTTCTTGAAGTTCTTCGCTATAATTCCCAACTGGCAACGTCGTATAATTGAGTTCATTATTTGCACAGATAGAAACTTTGAGACGACTTTCTTTCATCAAGTGATCAGGAATAAGCACCTCAAACGGTGTAAAGCCGCCGCGATGTTCTCCAAGCAATTCCCCATTCACATAGACTTTGGCATAATGAGTTACAGAACCAAAGCGTAAAACAGCTTCTTGCTCTTTGGTAATATCAGGAATCTCAACAAAACGTTCATACCAAAAATCACCAATATAATCTCGCTTAGCTTGATCTACAAGCACATCGTTAAAAGAGGTCGGAACAGTCATAACCTCATCTGAAGCTAAGAGCTCTTGGGGATTATGGTCACCAAGTTTAAAATTCCATAAACCATTTAAATCATAAACATTACGTGTTTTTGTTAAAATTGGGTATAACATATCTTTTTCTCCTTATCGTTTAATATCCAAGTCACCTTTTTTCATAAATTGTTCAATATCATCTTTAGTGACGATATTGATGTCACCTTCAATGGTATGTTTAAATTTGAAGCTAGCCATACCGAGTTCTAAAACTTCTGGAACTGAAACATTTTCAAGCAATCCATAAATAATCCCAGCCGTATAGGCATCGCCAGTTCCTACGCGATCCAAAACTTGAATAGCCTCCCTATCCGTTTCATGTAGGATAGCTTCTTGGGCATCATAGAGGTAGGCTTTTAACAAGTACTCATTCGTTGCGCCAATTTCTCTTTCTGTAAAGGCGATGTATTTCAAACCATACCGAGCAGCCATTGTCTCTAAAACGGTTAATAGAACCTCACGATTTTTGTAAGGTCTCGTCAATCCTAACTCATCCTTCAAATCCCCTCCTTTATCCGTCAATAGGGAAACAGGTTCAATCCCGATACAGACATCTGCCAGAGCAACCAACTTAGACAGATCGTCACGCGCTTGTTGAAAAGAGTCCCAAAGGCTTTCTCGGTAATTTAAATCAAATGAAATAGGGATATTTTTTTCCTTTGCCTTAGTCATTAAAGCAAGAGCAATAGCGTAAATATTGGGATTCAAAGCTACCGTTATGCCACTAACATGAAGCCAATCCATATCCTCAACAATAGCCTCCAAATCATAATCTGATAATTGCGACTCGTAAAATGACGAGAACTTGCGATCATAAAGAACACGACTATTTCTTAGGGAAAAGCCTTTTTGGTAGTAATAAATCCCCAATCTATCCCCACTTTTCACCAAATGTTCTTGTCCAATTTGGTGAGCAAATAAGAATGATTCTGCCATATGTCCCAAGTCATTATCAGGAATAGCTGACACCAGAGAAACCGTATGCCCTAATTGCCCCAAAGTCGATAGAACATTCAATTCAGATCCACCAAACTGACAGTCTAATTGAGTAGCCTGTGTCAAGGTTTGATGTTGTGGGGGCGACAATCTTAACATGATTTCACCAAATGCAACAACTTTTTTCTTCAATTTTCTATCCTCCCCTAGTATAAAAGCAGTTGCTTCAAAAAGGGCAACTGCAATTCATTTTATTTATCATCTACTGGATATTTTGACAAATCAACATAATCCATATCTGACAATGGAACATTTTTAGCAATAGCCATCGCACGTTCTTTATCACGAGCCGCTTTCATCGTATGAATTTTTTCTTGAATTTGAACCATCGTTTCTTTATCAAGTTTATAGAATTTCATCAAGAAAAGTGAGACCAGTAAGAAAACAGCTGGGATAATGGCAAATAAAATAATTGTCATCATTTTCAACTCTGGTGTCAAAGGTGTTTCTGCCGTTGGATAATCTTTGGCAAAACCAATTGAAGTAAGAGCCCAACCCACAACCATCGGTGCAAAGGAAGATGCCACTGAATCCGTTAATGAGAAAATGGTTCCAATCATACCTGAAACATACCGCCCTGAGACAGACGTTTCATAGTCTGAAATATCAGCTCCCATCGTCAAAACAAGACCTGACGGTGCTGATGAGAAATAACGCGCAAAGATATAGGCAATAACAAAAGCAATGCTATATGGTGTCCATTTTGTAAAACTCAAGCCACCTTGTTCACCGAAGAAAAGAAGAGCTCCCATAGCCATCAAACCAACGATACCAATCTGCAGAGCTAAAATATAAGCACTTCGAAGCCCTCTTTTACGCGCCACACTGGCTGCAAAGGTTGTTACAAGTATATTTGGTATGACCATCATCGCTGAGATAGCACCAGATAGGGCATAGTTACCAAAAAGAATCCCAAAGAGCATGACAGTGACAACAGCATCACCAAACAATTGTGCACAGAATTTGACAAGAGCGGCAGACAAGGAAAGGACTTGCAAAGGTTTATTTCCTTTAATAACTTGCCAGTAATCTTTGAGTGATGTTTTCTTGTTTTTCTCACCACCTAGTCCAAAGTATTTAGAATTATCTTTTTTCCAAATACCAATAATGGCAAATACGGCAAGGACTGCTGAAATAAGGATAACCTCCCACATCAACTCAATAAAGAAACTTTCCGTAAAGCCGCCATGTTTTTTGACTAAATAACTAGAAACGACAATCTGACTTCCTGAAAATAGAATAGCTGTCATGATACCATCAACAATGTTAAAGATAGGACGTTGCTTGGGATCATTAGTAAGAGCAGTTTGACCAGCTTTGGTAATGGTTTGTTGCATAGAATAACCAATTTTATGGATAATTAAAGCCACAATAAACAATGGCATAACCATTCCTTTACCAAAATGATGGATATTGAACAAGAATAGAAATGATAGAGCTGTAATCAAGTTACCTAAGACAAGAATAGGACGATATTTACCAAATTTAGTATTCGTCTTATCAATTAAGGCACCGATAGCTGGGTCAATAAACCCGTCAAAAATACGAATATAACCCATCAACTGACTAACAAAAATAGCCGCTAAACCAAGGACACCGGTAGAAAAATAAGCAACAAAACTAAAGGCTACCAGATAAATATTGGTAGACGTATTATTTGCCGCAAATAAAATAATCTGCCACAGTTTCGCCCGATTGTAGGTAACATCTTCACTTCGATCCTTTTTATGACTCATCATAAGTCGCCTCCTTGAAGCTTTCTTGTGAAAGCGTTTTTATTTACCTATATTCTATTATTCATCAGATGATTTGTCAACATATTTTTTGTTTAAAGTGAAAAAAAGAGTGTTTTTTAGCAAAAACACTCTAAATTCATCTGATAATTATTATTTAAGATTACTTTTATAGACTATCCTTTATTTCGCTTCCCAGCGTAAACGCATCTGATAGTCTGCCAAGGCTTCTTCTGCTTCAGGATGGGGTAACAGTTGGTAATGAAGTATTAACTCCTGAGCAGATTGATTCAGTTCAAATTGTGTGGTTTTAGTAACCAAACGCTGCAATCCTAACGGAGACGGGATTTGGGCTGCCGCAAAATTTCCATTTTCAAATTTCATAATGCTCTGAGGCTTGCTAAAACGAGTAACCATCAACTCTTCTTCGTTAAACTTAAGAACCACCCGCTCTTTTTCCGAATTAGTATAAATGAGATAAGAAAACTCACCTTTTTCCTTATACTCCCCATCTGCTTCCTCATGAACCATATCAAGGTCATGATCCATCATAATTTTGTTATCAATGATAATTTTCATAAAAGCTTCCTTCAATTTAGTCTTTACATTGTACCAATTTATGAGGATTCCAGCAATTTTTGCTATAATAAAATCAACTTATGCCATTGAAAGGATATGCTATGAAAGAAAAAGTTTTCCGCGATCCCATCCACAATTACATCCATGTGAAAGAGCCTATCATTGCACAATTAATCGATTCCAAAGAATTCCAACGCCTGCGTCGTATTAAACAAGTCCCTACAACTTCTTATACTTTTCACGGAGCCGAGCACAACCGCTTCTCCCACTGTCTTGGTGTTTATGATATTGCCCGTCGTGTAACAGAGATTTTCGAACAACAATACGCTGATAAATGGAATCCCGAAGAATCTCTCATTACAATGGTAGCAGGCTTGCTTCATGACATTGGACACGGTGCCTATTCCCATACCTTCGAGTTACTCTTTGAGACAGACCACGAAGCCTACACACAGGAAATAATTACCAATCCAGAAACCGAAGTCAACGCTATCCTGCGTCAAGTATCGCCTGATTTCCCAGAAAAAGTCGCCAGTGTCATTGACCATACCTATGCTAACAAACAGGTTGTTCAACTCATTTCCAGCCAAATCGACTGTGACCGCATGGACTACTTACTTCGTGACTCCTACTACACTGGCACTTCCTACGGACAGTTTGATTTAACAAGGATTTTACGCGTTATTCAACCTGTTGAAAATGGTATTGCTTTTGCTAAAAACGGCATGCACGCTGTTGAAGACTACCTAATTGGTCGCTATCAGATGTATATGCAAGTTTATTTCCATCCAGCTAGCCGCGCGATGGAAGTTCTCTTACAAAATCTTTTAAAACGTGCTAAATTTCTTTATCAAAATCATCCACAATACTTTCAACAGACATCTCCAAATCTCATCCCATTCTTCGAAAAAAATCCCAGTCTAGCAAACTACCTAGCTCTAGACGATGGTGTCATGAATACCTATTTTCAAAGCTGGATAACTAGTGAAGACAGCATTCTAAAAGACTTGGCTAGCCGATTCATCAATCGCAAGCTCTTAACTTCAATTAGTTTTGATGAGGAAAATGCGTCGCAGTTAAATGACATGATAAAATTAGTGAGGCAGACCGGATTTGATCCTGATTACTACACAGGCATTCACATCAATCTAGACTTGCCTTACGATGTCTATAAACCTAAAAGCAACAAACCACGTACACAGATAGATATCGCTGAAAAAGATGGAAGCAAAGAAGAGTTATCAGCCTTATCACCACTAGTAGCATCTTTATCGGGTAATATCCATGGTGACCGACGATTTTACTTTCCAAAAGAAATGTTACAAACAGATGATTTATTCACACAAGACAAGGTAAATTTCCAAAAATTTATCTCTAATGGCCACCTGACCAGCACCCCATAATCTAAGCTCTGCCATGACAAAATGGCAGTTTTTTAGTAAACTAGATAGGAAGCACTTTTTACGGAAAAAGGAGACGACTATGTCTATCAAACTTGTTGCCATTGACATCGATGGCACTTTATTAAATGAAAACAGAGAAATCACACCCGAAGTTTTTGCTGCCATTCAGGATGCTAAAGCAGCTGGTGTTAAAATTATCATCACAACAGGACGTCCTATTGCAGGTGTTACAACAATGCTTGATGAACTCAATCTGCGTGACAAAGGTGATTATGTCATTACCTTCAATGGCGGACTGGTTCAAGAAACAGATACAGGTTCTGATATTGTCAAGGTTCCTCTTTCATATGAAGAGTACCTTGACATCGAGCTAATGGCGAGAAAACTCGGTGTTCATATGCACGCCATTACAAAAGACGGCATTTATACAGCCAACCGCGATATTGGAAAATACACTATCCACGAAGCAACCTTGGTGGATATGCCTGTTTATTACCGCACACCAGAGGAAATGGCAAATAAAGAAATCGTTAAAATCATGTTTATCGATGAGCCAGAGGTTCTTGACGCAGCGATTGCTAACATCCCAGAAGATTTTGCAAATCGCTTCATGTTGGTTAAGTCCAAACCATTCTACCTTGAAGTTGTCGATAAAGGTGTCAGCAAAGGCAATGCTATCAAAGCACTTGCTAAACAACTTGGAATTTCTATGGAAGAGACTATGGCTATTGGTGATGAGGAAAATGACCGCGCCATGCTTGAAGTTGTCGGAACGCCAGTTGTGATGGAAAACGGTGTGCCAGAACTCAAAAAAATCGCTAAGTACATTACCAAATCAAATGAAGAATCTGGCGTCGCACATGCTATTAGAGAGTGGGTATTAAACTAATGACATATTCTGTAAAAATCGGTATTTCTGCTGAAGAACACGATCAGTTTGTAATCAATCATCCACTGACTAATATACTACAATCTAGTTCCTGGGCTAATATTAAAGATACTTGGGGAAATGATCGTATCGGTTTCTACGAAAATGATCAATTAGTTGCAGTCGCTTCTGTACTAGTCCAACCACTTCCTTTTGGATTTACAATGATTTACAGCCCTCGTGGGCCTATTATGGATTATAGCAATAAAGAATTATTGGCATTTGTTGTTGAAAACTTAAAGAAATACGGTAAAAAGAAAAAAGCCGTCTTTATCAAATGCGATCCTTTCATTCTTTTAGCCGATCATAAAGTCGATGAAGAATCAAACGAGAAATCATTCGGTCATGAGGTTATCAAAAATTTAACCGATGTCGGCGCTTATTGGACAGGTCGAACTGCAGATTTGGCGCAAAATATCCAGCCTCGTTTTCAAGCTAATATTTATTCGGAAGGATTCTCAGAGTCTGCTTTGCCTAAAAAAATCCGTCAGAACATTCGATCATCACGAAATAAAGGAGTCGAGATCATTTTTGGCGGCATGGACTTAGTTGATGATTTTGCCAAATTAATGAAAAAGACCGAAGAGCGTAAACATATTCACCTACGTGGGAAAGATTATTACGAAAAATTGCTAAAAACATATGGCGACAATGCTTATATTACCATGGCTAGGTTAAATCTTAACGAAAGATTAGAACAAGCACAGACAGCACTAAATAACGCTCTAAAACTCCAGAAAACCTTTACAGAAGAAACGCGCCAAAGCAAAGTAAAAGCAACAGAAAACGAAATTAAACGTCACCAAAAAGATATAGCATTCTTTACAGAAAAACTTGAAAAAGAACAGGATATTGTCCCACTGGCAGCAACATTATCCTTAAACTTTGGAGACACTTCAGAAAACATTTATGCCGGCATGGATGAAGATTATAAACAGTATAACGCTCCTCTTATCACCTGGTTTGAAACAGCACAACACGCCTTTGAAAAAGGAGCCAAGTGGCAAAACATGGGAGGTATTGAAAACCAGTTAGATGGTGGGCTGTATCAATTTAAATCAAAATTCAATCCGATGATTGAAGAATTCATCGGCGAATTTAACATACCCGTTAACCCACTTCTTTATCACCTATCCAATACCGCTTATACTTTACGAAAAAAATTAAGGAGCAAACATTAAAATGCCTGTTAAAGCATTAACCTGGGACGTATTTGATCATTTTGTCAATCACGCAAAACATCGAAGTTTCGAACAATCTTCTGAGATGGGCTATCTCCTCGAAAAAAGAGGCTATCAAGTTTCTCCTATTGGTTATGTCGATCATAATGATCTTGTTCAAGTTGCAGCGATTTTATACAGCACACCTGTAGCTGGTGGCCTTTACTCAGAAATCCACTACGGACCAGTCTTTGATGACAGCAAATACCTTCGCCCCTTCCTTGAAGGCTTAAAAGAATTTGCAAAACATAATAATACCATCGAGCTTGCTGTAAAACCTTATGACAGTTATCAAAATTATGACGATAACGGTAATGAAACATCACCTCAAAATCAAGAATTACTTGATATTTTTGAGAAAGCTGGCTACCAATTTCAAGGATTAACAAGTGGTTTCAAAAGTAGCGACTGGCATTATGTAAAACCACTAGCATCAGTTGACTCGTCTAAACTTTTGAACAGCTTTAGCAAAAAAGGAAAGGCACTTGTCAAAAAAGCTAATACCTTTGGCATTAATATTCGTCAACTCAAACGGGACGAATTGAATCTTTTCAAAGAAGTCACTTCTTCAACGTCTGACCGTCGTGATTACGATGACAAACCCCTTGAATACTATGAATTCCTATATGACGGATTTAAAGATAAAGCTAAATTCCTTGTTGCCAGCTTAAACTTCCAAGATTATCTCAACCATCTAATCACAGACCAGGATAAATTAAAAGCAAAAATCACTAAACTTGAAAACGACCTAGCAAAAAATCCAAATTCAGAGAAAAAACGCAACCAACATCGCGAATTTTGCAGTCAATCAGAAACATTTGATACTCGAAAAGCTGAAGCTAAGGACTTTATTGCAAAATATGGTGACAAGGAAGTTATCTTAGCTGGTAGTCTCTTTATCCAAATGCCACAAGAAACAACCTACTTCTTTAGCGGGTCGTACCCCGAATTCAATAAATTCTACGCCCCTGCTCTCCTTCAAGAATATATCATGAAAGATAGCATTGAAAAAGGTATCCTAAACTATAATCTTTTAGGCGTTGAGGGGACTTTTGATGGTAGTGATGGCATTCTGCGTTTTAAACAGAATTTCAACGGTTATATTGAAAGAAGACCAGGTAGTTTCAACTATTATCCAAAACCACTCAAATATAAATTCTATCAAGTCTTAAAAACAGTTCTCAGACGTAACTAGTAATGAGAACCACATACATACACGAAAACACTCTCGATAAACTATGAATTGTATACCTACTCAGTAGTTTTTTATCCAACTTTTGAGAACACAGTTCAATAGTCAAGAGTGTTTTTGGTATACTCAAAAACAATTATCAAAATTCTTTCAAAGAATAATTCCAATGTAGTCAAATGAATTAACTTTCAAACAAGAAACTGAGACACGGACAGCACTTGAGTACGACGAGTCGAAAGTAACGATGTATCAAAGTTAATTCAAAAGACTATATTAACCAAAAATAAATCCTAGTTCAACTGCTACGAACAATTGATTTTATACTTAATGAAAAACAAAATGAGACTAGGTAGCGGCGATGCCGATAGAACTGAAATTCAACAAGAGCTGAATATGATTTTTAAAAAATATAACAAAATGAAATAAAAACAGTACACTTGTGATATCATGTTTTTATTTCATTTTGTTATATCTCCTCCAAACTACTTCTCTATATTGATTATAGATGATTTTTCGTCTATACTTAGGGGTAAACACAATGTGATATTTACACATCCATTTTGTGTGCGATAAACTATGTGCCTTTTATGCCATATTATTATCTCCTTTCACTGTACAGTAGGCTTGAACTCCTTTATTGTATCGCGTTTGGAGATTTTTTGTATAACATTCAATGCGCACCCGCATAGCGAGTGGTTTATTTGTCTCGCACCTATCGGAGCGAGACTGGGCTTAAAGCCACATAAGAAAACAACTCAACCAAGGTTGAGTTGTAATCATGTTTATTAACTTAGAATTCAAGCAATGCAAGGAAACTTTCAGCTTCAAGAGATGCACCACCAACAAGTGCTCCATCAACGTCTTCACAAGACATATATGAAGCAACGTTTTCAGGTTTAACTGAACCACCGTACTGTACACGAACCTTATCTGCAACTTCTTGTCCAAAATCTGCTGCAACAACGTCTCGGACTGCTTTACACATTTTTTGAGCATCGTCTTGAGTTGCTGACTTACCAGTACCGATAGCCCAGATTGGTTCGTAAGCAATTACAAGTGATGATACTTGTTCTGCTGACAAATCTTTAAGCGCTGCTGATACTTGTGCTCCTACAAACTCTTCAGCTTTACCAGCTTCATAAGTTTCAAGAGACTCACCACAGCAGATGATTGGAGTCATACCATTTTTAAAGATAGCATGTGCTTTTTTGTTGATGTCTTCATCTGTTTCGTGGAAATAATCACGACGTTCTGAGTGACCAATAACAACATAGTCTACGCCCATCTCTGACAACACTTTTGGAGAAGTTTCACCAGTGAAAGCACCAGCATCCTCTGAATAAGTATTTTGAGCTGCAACTTTAAGTCCTTCAACATTAGCATCAAGCAAAGCTACCAAATCAACAGCTGGAGCTGCAATAGCCGCTTCTACTTTATCAGCTGCTGGTAATTTCCCCGCAATAGCTTCAACGAACGCTTTTGCTTCTTGAGGATTTTTGTTCATTTTCCAGTTTCCGGCAATAATTGGTTTACGTGACATTTCACATACCTCTTCTATTTTTATAGTATACTTACATTTTACCATAAAATCCTCTAGATTTAAAGGAATTGAGTAAATATCGCTATTATTTTCACATACTTTCAGAAATTTTTCCAATTTCTTGCTTAGCAGCATCATCTTCAGTCTTACCTAATCTTTAGTTTGTTTCGCTAGCTAATGTTGTATTTCCTAGATTTATTGACTGATTTTGAGCTGTAGTAACCTCTTCAGCACTTACTTGATTAACAGCCTGAGTCACCTGTCATGAAGAACGGTAACAGTGATAAGATTGTCTGTTCCCCAACTTAGGATGATTAATTGGTAGTAGACTAGTAGACTTCTCCGTTCGTTGAATAGTGCTATCTATGCGACTACTCTTGTGAGCATAGGTTCATTAATTTTCTGTCCAACTTTTTGGGGTCAGTACAGAACTGGTGCTTTTCTTATTTATGTGGCTTAAAGCAATATAAATAAAAAAGCACTTCCCAGAGGAAGTGCTCAATTAGAAGTTGTCTGACTCTAATTGTTATTTTGGGAAAACTTAATTGTAAAAATTAAGCTTCGATTTCTGAAACGATACCTGAACCAACAGTACGTCCACCTTCACGGATAGAGAAAGTAGTACCTTGTTCAACGGCGATTGGGTGGATCAACTCAACTTCGATAGTTACGTTATCACCAGGCATTACCATTTCAGTACCTTCTGGCAATTTGATTGAACCAGTTACGTCAGTTGTACGGAAGTAGAACTGTGGACGGTAGTTGTCAAAGAATGGAGTATGACGTCCACCTTCTTCTTTAGAAAGAACGTAAACTTCACCTTTGAATTTAGTGTGTGGGTTGATTGAACCTGGTTTAGCAAGAACTTGACCACGTTCGATTTCATCACGTTGAACACCACGAAGAAGGACACCAACGTTATCTCCAGCAAGACCTTCGTCAAGTTGTTTACGGAACATTTCAACACCAGTAACAACTGCTTTAGTGATTTCGTCTTTGATACCAACGATTTCAACTTCGTCGTTAACTTTAACAGTACCACGGTCGATACGTCCTGAAGCAACAGTACCACGTCCAGTGATTGAGAATACATCCTCAACTGGAAGAAGCAATGGTTTGTCAGTATCGCGTTCTGGTTCTGGAATGTATGAGTCAACGATTGACATCAATTCCATGATAACATCTTCTTGAGCTGTATCACCTTCAAGCGCTTTAAGAGCTGAACCTTGAACTACTGGAAGATCGTCACCTGGGAAATCGTATTCTGAAAGAAGGTCACGGATTTCCATTTCAACCAATTCAAGCAATTCTTCATCATCAACAAGGTCAACTTTGTTCATGAAGACGATAAGGTTTTTAACACCAACCTGACGTGAAAGAAGGATGTGCTCACGAGTTTGTGGCATTGGTCCGTCTGTTGAAGCTACTACAAGGATAGCTCCATCCATTTGAGCGGCACCAGTGATCATGTTTTTAACGTAGTCCGCGTGACCTGGAGCGTCGATGTGAGCATAGTGACGAGCTTCAGTTTCATACTCAACGTGTGCAGTGTTGATTGTAATTCCGCGTTCGCGTTCTTCTGGAGCAGCATCGATAGACGCATAGTCTTTTGGTTGGTTAACTGCTGAAGGCAAGCGACGTGCCAATACAGTTGTGATAGCTGCTGTCAAAGTAGTTTTACCGTGGTCAACGTGTCCAATTGTACCAATGTTAACGTGTGGTTTACTACGATCGTATTTTTCTTTTGCCATTTTAGGAAAAGCCTCCAATAAAATATATTTTATAGATAGACAGTAGGCAATACGGTCTAACTTTACCCTTTTATTCTATCAGAATGTCATAGAATTGCAAGTGTTTTATACGCTTTTCAGTATTTTCATCTATTTTGTTAATTGGTGATAGGGCTGAATTTGGACGGATTGACCAATATTAGATGCAAAAATCCAGTCTCTATCTTTCATTTTAGCTAAATTTTCAGAGCGTCCACTAATCACAATTCCTGAAAAAGTAGCATCTTTGAGGGTCTTATTCGTTTTGACGTAAGCCTTAGCCTCATCCTTTATCCGCACCCACTTCTCTCCATCACTACCATAGCTACTGTCTAACCATAATGATTGACTTCCTTTCTTTAGATGGTGTCGGAACTGCTTGAAAGTGCTAGGAGATAGCCTACCTTCATCGTCTCCCATAACCCCTAAAGTATTATCCATAGCAAATGCTGTTGTGTCGAATTGGCTTTTACTACCAATCCAGTACCAGTTGACTAACACATTTTCAGGAACCATTTTCTGAATTTCTGAGTAAGTGTAGGGTTTGTCAAAGGTCACAGCTACTTCGACTGCTTGATTAGGCATTTTTGGGATAACATTCAAATCCTGCGTCACCACTGGATCTACTTCGTCTGTATAAGAATGATTTATATTGTAAAAAACTGGTATTTTAAGCTGTTGTCCTTGACTATATACACCCGTATTTTTAGAATCCCATAAGCCCCAAGAAGTGCTGTCATGGCTTGATACTTGTGTTAGAGAGTACTTAACCTTCATTGGTTCAAAAGGAACTTCAATCCCATCAATATTTTTGACACGATTAGATTGAAACTCTCCGGAAAATAAACCCGAAGCATTAAAATAATAATTTTTATAAAACATATTTGGGTAGGCAATATGATTCAGGAATTCATAGCGTTCTAAAATACGCCGTCCATTCTTGCTGGTTAACTCTACCAAACCTTTAACCGCTAATCCCAAGAACAAGGTAGCAAGTAGCGCAGCATAAATTGCTGTTTTTATTGTATGCTTGCGTTTTGATTTTTTAGCTATTTTTTCAAAATGACTTAGTGAATTCATAAGTTTTCCCTTCTTTCTCTATCAATTTTTTTAATTGTTTTCTAGCTCTAGATAATCGCATTTTTACCGTTGCTTGCCGAATGTCTAGCAAACCACTTATTTCTTTAATGGAAAAATCTTGGAAATAAAAGAGATCAATGACAAGAAAATAAGTTTCAGGCAATTGTTTTAAAATCTCTTCTAAATCACTAGTATCTTCCTGATCGAAAGGGGTTAGCGCAGATTGGGTAAAAAATTCTTTTCTTAAAATACTTTGATAAGTCATATGACGTCGATAGTTATCAATGTATTTTCGAATGGCTGTCCGATACATCCAGGCACGCAATTTTTCAAAAGGTAAATCAATATCACTTTCTAGTAATTTGACAAATAAATCTTGCGAAATGTCATCAGCATCTGCCTTCAAAGCACCTCCTTTTTGCAAATAAAACGAAATCTCTTTGGCTATTTCGACTAGACTTTCTTCGTAATCATCCAATTTCACGCTTATCCCTCACCACCTTTCACTAATATAACGATTCACAACATCAAAAGGTAACAAAAAAACCAGAAAAATCTGGTTTTATAGGTCTTCTACTTCTACTTTAGCAGCTTCTCTTTCTGCTTCTTCTATGATTTCAGCACGTTTCTCATTGGCATCAATATTTAAAACAACAGCAATTGCTACCGATAATACCAGCAGGCTGTTTCCCCCTTGGGAAAGAAAAGGGAAGGTAACCCCGGTTGACGGAATCAATCCAGAAATACCACCAATATTGACAAATATTTGCATGAGCATCATACCACCAACGCCAATAGCCATCATTGAATTGAAAGGATTTGTCGCTTTAACACCAACAAGAATAATCCTGAGAATCAAGAAGAAAACAAGGGCTAGAATCAAACAAGCACCAATCATCCCAAACTCTTCCATGACAATTGAGAAAACAAAGTCCGTCGTTGCTTCAGGTAGATAACCCCTTTTTTCGATGGAATTACCTAGTCCCAGACCAAACCAACCACCGTTACTCATGGCATAATAAGAATGCGCCAGCTGATGTCCCGAATCTGTTAAATCTTTAAAGGGATTATAAAAGGCACTAAAACGCTTAGCGACGTAACCAAACACTGGAACCTTAGCCATTGTTTCAACACCGACAACTCCAATCAGGCTAAGGAAAAGTGTCGATGCTACAGTTATGCTTAGGAAAATAGCTGAGAACCACCTATAACCAATGCCACTCACAGTAATCATGATTAAAACGGTTAAAACAATGATAGCAGCATTCCCAAGGTCAGGTTGTGCGGCTACTAATCCTATCATCAGTAAACAAATAATGCGCCAGTCTGTGAGGTCACTCCCACTTTTTGGCCACCAACGCCTTCTGGTCAAGGCTTGGTAATCATAAACGGCGATTGAGCGTTGTCTGCGACTAAAGGTAAATGCCAAAAACCAAATAATCAATATTTTCAAGTACTCCGCTGGTTGGAAACTGATTGGTCCAATAATAATCCAACCGTGTGCACCATTTACTTCTTGCGTAAAAAAGCGTGCGACTAGTAGGAGTATCACCTCAATAGCTAGAGCACCAGTAAGAATCTTTGAATTTTTTAAAAAATTCAGTCTCAGACGATAGATAAATAATATGGCAAAGAGACTGATGATCCAGAAGACACCCTGGTTGATCATTGATTTGAATGGATTTAGACCGTAGTCAACCAAGGTTGCACTAGTCGTTGAATAGACGATAATCAAGCCTAACACTGATAATATCAAGTAAGGCAAGAGTATCGAATAATTAAGAAGGTGTTTTTTTTCGATATGCATATTTTATAATCTTTCCATTAATAACATTAGCATTATAACATCTTTCCTAGAAAAGCAAAATCAGAAGCTGACTTAAAAACCAGCAAAAGATGAAATGCTCAAAAAACTGGAAGTAGATTCCAGTTTTCTCTATTATTAACCTGAATTACGTAAGCCAGTGGCAATACCATTTATGGTAATATGAATCAATTTTTCTTGACTTGGATCAAGTTGTCCAGCTCTAAGACGTTTAATTAACTCAACTTGCACATAGTTTAAAACGTTAAAGTACGGCAAACGGTAGTCCAAACTGTTTTTTAGATTCGGGAGTTCTTCTAATAATTCTTCATGCTGCTCAATAGCTAGTATCACATTTTTAGTTAATTGCCATTCATCCAGAATTGTCAAAAAGACATCTCTGACTTCTTGACTCTCAGCCATTTGAGCATATTGAAAGGCGATATTCATATTCGATTTTGAGAGAACCATATCCACATTAGCCAAGAGTGACTTAAAGAAAGGCCACGATTGATACATCTCTTGCAAGATAGCTAGATTCTCTGAATCCTTATCAATAAAATGTTGGAAACTTGAACCTACACCATACCAACCCGGGAACATAACACGGTTTTGAGACCACGAGAACACCCAAGGAATGGCACGAAGTCCTGAAATTTCGGTAATTGTTTTGCGTGCTGCAGGACGTGAACCGATATTGAGACTAGACACTTCTTTTATTGGGCTTGCCTTGAAAAAATAGTCATAGAAATGAGGGTTTCCAAAAACAAGATCGCGGTAGATAAGATTGCTATCAGAGACTATCTCTTCCATAATCGAACGGTAATCATCTATTTTATTTGGATCCGTTATCATGCGTGTCACCATGCGATCAAGCGTCGCTGAAATCAACATCTCCAAGTTATAGTAAGCTGAATCCCTATTACCATATTTAGTTCCAATAACCTCACCTTGCTCTGTTAAGCGAATGCGGTCTTTGATAGAGCCAAATGGTTGTGAAGTGATAGCATCATAGGATGGGCCTCCACCTCTGCCAACAGTTCCGCCCCGACCATGGAAAAAGGTCATCTTAATACCAAAATCTTCACCAAGTTTTGTCAACTCATTTTGAGCCTTGTAAAGCGTCCAACCAGAAGCCAGATAGCCACCATCTTTGTTGGAGTCTGAATAGCCAAGCATTACTTCTTGGTAACCCTGATGGTCTTTTATCCAAGTTTTCACAATATCAAGATTCAAGTAGTCTGTCATAATGCCCTTAGCATTTTCCAAATCTTCGATTGTTTCAAAAAGTGGCACAATCTGAATACGAGAATGATCCTTATCTAAAAGTCCAACCTCTTTAAGCATGATAGCCAATTCCAACATGTCTGACACAGTTTCAGTGTGAGAAATGATATGTTGTTTAATAACATCTTCACCAAGACGGTCTTTCAACTCACGCGCTGTCTGATAAATGGCTAATTCTGTCTCTAAAAGTTCTGACTTTGGTGTGTTTGTAGCAGATAACTGACGAGGGTCTTCCACTAATTCTTTCAATAACAATTGGCATTTTTTTTCTTCGGATAAGGCACTATAGTTATTTTCAATATTAGCCGTTCTCAACAGTTCTGCCACGCAGGCTTCTTGAACGCTAGAATCTTGACGCATATCAATCGTTGCTAAAAAGAATCCAAACACATCAACAGCTTGACATAATTCTGTAAAATCTCCCTTGATTAAACTCTCCATGCCATTGTTTTCCAAAGATTCTCGAATAATCCCTAAATCAGCTTTGAATTCCTCAACACTTGTATAGAAATCATGCACAAGCCCACGGTGACCTGCATTAGCCAAATGATAATCAGTCGTGTGCGGTTGGCGGGCAAGCTGACCTAATTTGCTTAAATTCTTTGTAAAATCAGCATCAGGACCTCTAAAATCAATTAATGTATTGACTAATTTTGCTTGAATATAGCTAAATGCCTTACGATAGGGTTCATTTTCACGAAACTCTGAATTATCCAAAGATTTCTCAGCCAAGTCCAAGACCCCTTTTGAAACAGCCGTTAAGGTACTTGAAAGTGAAAATTGGCGGTAGAGATCTGAGATTTTTTCAATGTAGTAGGTCAAGATGACTTCACTTTGAAGCATTGCTGATAAACGAAGGGTATCAGCAGTTACAAAAGGATTCCCATCTCGGTCACCACCAATCCACATGCCCATTGTGATGGGCTTTGGATTTTCAAGAGGGATACCATGCTTGGCGGCTAATGACTTATATTCTAGGGTCAATTTAGTAATAGCCTTAATCAAGGAAGTAGGATAATACTCCATAACATTGGTGATTTCATTTTTAACTTTGAGCTTTTTCTCACGAATAATATCCGTTTGCATCATCATCTGGATATATCGACGCATGTCCGAATACCATTTTTCCTGATTGATAAGCCCTAACTTGACATCACGATGTTTTCTAAGAAGCTCATGGATGTGGTTGGTCAATTCAAGCATCGTTTTACGTTGTACTTGCGTAGGATGAGCTGTCAAAACCGGAACAACGTTTAAATGATTAATGAAATCAGCTCCTTGTTCATTCTCCGCAATCATTCCCATAACCGTTGAAAGCTTCCCGAGATAATCCTTATCAACATTATTTTGATAGTTGACCTCATAGGCTAAATCAACGTCTTCAGCAATATTGATGAGTAAAGGTAGGATACTAAAATAGCGTGAAATTAAGACCATTTCTTCGTTGCTAATAGTCGAGATGACATCTTGTAAGCCTTGATAATCATCAGCTTTTGATAAGCTTGTTAACTCCTTTATTTTCGAGTAAACACCTTCTCCAACAAGGCCTTGAGTTATCTCCTCCAAAAGCTGAGTTAGTATCTCAACCTCTTCTTGTATAAGCGCCTGATTACTGCTACTTTCTAATTTGGTGATGTCCACAAAACCACTCCATTTCTTTTTGTTTCTATTCCTTATCATATCACTTTTTGTGAGGAACTGCACTTGATACTTCCATTTTATAATCTAAAAGTCTTTAAAAACGATTGTTCTATTTTTGATAAGTTTACTTCAGATTGGTATACTAGATAAAAAAAGGAGTTTAGCTATGGAATTAAAAAAACGCTCAGAATTTCCCGAAAATGAACTTTGGGATTTGACAGCCCTCTACAAAGACCGCCAAAATTTTCTTTTAGCCATTGAAAAAGCTTTGGGAGATATCGATGTCTTCGTTCGTGATTATCAAAATAAACTGGAGTCAGTTGATGATTTCACACAGGCGCTCATAGAATTGGAGCAAATCTACATCCAAATGAGTCACATTGAAACTTATGCTTTCATGCCTCAAACGACTGACTTTTCAAGCGCAGAGTTTGCTGAAATCGCTAAGGCAGGAGATGATTTTGCTACTAAAGCTAGTGTAGCTCTCAGTTTCTTTGATACCGCTCTAGCAACGGCTGACTCAGCTATTCTAGATGAATTAGAAGCCAATCCACACTTTAGTGCAGCCATTCGTCAGGCAAAAATCCAAAAAGAGCATCTTCTTGACCCTCAAGTCGAAAAAGCCTTATCAAACTTGAGAGAAGTACTTGATGCACCTTATGATATTTACACTAAGATGCGTGCTGGTGATTTTACTATGGAGGACTTTGAAGTTGATGGAAAAACCTATAAGAATTCCTTTGTCACTTATGAAAACTTCTACCAAAATCATGAAAATGCTGATGTTCGTGAAAAAGCATTTCGTTCTTTTTCAAAAGGTTTGAAAGCTCATCAAAATGCTGCTGCCGCTGCTTACCTTTCCAAAGTCAAAGCTGAAAAATTAATCGCAGATATGCGTGGTTACGATTCTGTCTACGACTATCTTTTGGCTGACCAAGA
This sequence comes from Streptococcus thoraltensis DSM 12221, assembly GCF_000380145.1. Lineage (GTDB taxonomy): Bacteria > Bacillota > Bacilli > Lactobacillales > Streptococcaceae > Streptococcus > Streptococcus thoraltensis. The sequence continues at coordinate 172,330 of NZ_KB904598.1, forward strand.
AGTTGACCGTAGCATGTTTGACCGCCAAATAGACCTCATCATGTCTGAGTTTGGACCAGTGGCTCAAAAATACCTCAAACACGTCGCTAAAGTTAATGGTTTAGATAAAATGACCTTTGCCGACTGGAAGTTGGACATTGACAATGACCTCAATCCGAAGGTTTCCATTGATGATGCTTATGATTTGGTCATGAAATCAGTCGCACCACTTGGACAGGAATACGTCAAAGAGGTTGAACGCTATCAAACAGAACGCTGGGTTGACTTTGCAGCTAACGAAAACAAGGAATCTGGTGGCTATGCAGCTGATCCTTATAAGGTTCATCCTTATGTGCTCATGAGCTGGACAGGTCGCATGTCTGATGTCTATACCCTTATCCACGAGATTGGTCATTCAGGTCAATTCATCTTCTCAGACAACCACCAATCCTACTACAATACTCACATGTCAACTTACTATGTGGAAGCTCCGTCTACCTTCAACGAGTTGCTTTTGAGTGACTATTTGGAAAATCAATTTGACACCCCACGCCAAAAACGCTTCGCCTTAGCTCATCGTTTAACGGACACTTACTTCCACAACTTCATCACACACTTGCTTGAAGCTGCCTTCCAGCGTAAGGTTTATGATTTAATTGAAGCAGGTGGCACGTTCGGTGCCGACACTTTAAACACTTTCATGAAAGAGGTCTTGACCGACTTCTGGGGCGATGCTGTTGACATAGACGACGATGCTGCTTTGACCTGGATGCGCCAAGCTCACTATTACATGGGACTCTACAGCTATACGTACTCTGCTGGGCTAGTTCTTTCAACAGCTGGTTACCTCAATCTTAAACAAAATGACAATGGAGCTCAAGAATGGCTAAACCTTCTAAAATCAGGAGGCAGTAAAACACCACTTGACACAGCTTTGATTATCGGTGCTGATATTTCAACTGATAAACCACTTCGTGACACTATCCAGTTCTTAAGCGACACTGTTGACCAAATCATCGCTTATAGTCAGGAGCTCGAAAATGCCTAAGCTAAATGATTTTACCGTCAAGGCACAAGATGGTCGTAAGGTGTCACTTGAAGCCTACTCTGGTAAAGTTGTTTTAATTGTCAACACTGCAACAGGCTGTGGCTTAACTCCGCAATATCAGGGGCTACAGGAACTCTACGACACCTATAATGAACAAGGTTTTGCCATCTTAGACTTTCCTTGCAATCAGTTTATGAATCAAGCACCCGGCACAGCTGATGAAATCAATAACTTCTGCCAACTCAACTATCAGACGACTTTTCCACGTTTTGCTAAGATCAAAGTTAACGGTAAAGAAGCCTCACCTCTCTTTACATGGTTAAAAGAAGAAACTAGAGGACCTCTTGGTAAGGCTATTGAATGGAATTTTGCTAAATTCTTGATAGATAGGGAAGGAAAAGTCATCAAGCGCTTTTCATCCAAAACAGAACCCGCATCCCTAAAAACGGATATTGAAAAATATCTATGAACAACAAACGGACACTGATAAAACATCAATGTCCGTTTTATTATGCTAGTTGGAAACTTCTTGATAAAATTCAATCTTGTCACCATCTTTGACACCGTTTTGCTCGGCACCCTTACTTGGCATTTTCCCATTAACTTTGTACATCCAATAAAGGTTTTTTCCAGGGTCTTGTTTGTGACCATCTATCTCAGTTACAAAGCCATTATCATCTTCTACTTCATAGGCTTCTTCTAAGGCATCCATAACTGAATCATCTTTATCAACGATGACTTCTTTTTTATCAGCTTTTTCACCTTGAGGTTTGACAGATACAGTTACCTTGACTTCGTCAGATTCTGGCTTTTTATTGGCATCATCATTAGAGCACGCTGCCAGTAGTAACAAGGAACTAGCAAGTACGATTGGTTTTAAAACTTTCTTCATAGTAAAATCTCCTCAAAATTCTTTCTAAGATAGGGTAAAATAAGAGTGTTGATAAGGCATGGTTTAGATTAAAGGGTAGCCCAGCTAGCACATAAGACCACCAAGGCATTTTAAAGAAAACAGCCATAACACTATCAATAATCATACCATACAAGAAGGCTAGTATTGCTGAAAAAAATGACAAATAATAAATATTCCACTTTTTAATTAACAGTATTTTCCAAATAAACAAAATGACACCAAAGCTAAAAATCTGGAAGAAAACCCAGGGACCAAAGCCCAATAAAAAAGAGGAAATCAGCATACTTAAAGCCATCACCAGAAAAGCAAGCCACAAACTTTCAAACCCTACCAAAATCATAAATAAAGCTGTGATTGGTTGGATATTTGGTAAGGCTGAAAAAGCATAGCGTAAAACCACGCACATGGCAGATAAGATAGCAATTTTAGTGATATTTTGGATGGTTAAACGTAATTTTTTTGCATCTTTCATAACCCTATTATCTCAAATAAGTCTCAATTTGACCAGAAGTTGTAAAATCATCAATAATTCAAGGATTTTTAGAAATGACTTTATTTTTTAATTCCAAACCTCATCAATAATTTCTTTAACCAGTGCCAATTTTTTCCATTGATCTTCTTCAGTTAAAATATTTCCTTCTTCTGTTGAGGCAAAGCCACACTGGGTAGAAAGCCAAAGTTGTTCTAAAGGAAGGTATCTACTAGCTTCTTTAAGACGAGCTATCAACTGCTCCTTATCTTCTAAATCTGGAAATTTTGACGTGATTAGACCTAAAACGGCTACTTTTTCTGGGTCCTTGATTGCTACCAAAGACTCAAATCCACCAGAACGTTCATCGTCAAATTCCAAAAAATAGGTTTTGGCTGCTTCATCAGTAAATAAGGCTTTTGCGACTGAATCATAGCTTCCTGATGATGCCCAAGTGGAATGAAAATTCCCACGACAGACATGTGTGTTGACCAAAAGCCCTTCGGGAACATTTTCATAAACATCATTGTTCAAGGTTAAAAAGAGTTTAGATAACTCATCTCTAACATCTTCTTTAGAGTTTCCTTGAGCTTGAGCCCAGACAGTTAAGAAATTATCATCTACCAAGACACCCCATGTACAATCATCAATTTGTAGCGTTTTTAAGCCCTCATCAACCAGATCATTAATAACCTGTAAGTAAGCAGCTTTGATATGAGCGCGAAGCTCCTCAAAGTCAGGATAAATCTCATTTAACTTATCCACATGCTCTTGATCCCGAATCAATTCAAAATAAAATTGCGAGGGAGCTGGAATGGTGTACTTAGCTTCAACAGCCACACCTTTGGAATCAACATAGTTTTTCAAAAAGCGATAGGCTTCAACAAAAGGGTGATTTTCTCCAGCGATCTTCCCAGAAATTAAAGCAGAATCCGCCTTCGTCTCCTGCCCATGAAACTGATAACCCGAAGAGGCTTGAACATGCTCAATTCCTTGAAACCCCCAGAAAAAATCAAGATGCCAATAAGCACGACGAAATTCTCCGTCAGTCACTTTTTCTAAACCAGCAGCAACTTGTTTATCAACCAAATCCTTGATGGCAATGTCTTCAACAGACTTTAAATCTTCTTGCGAAAGCCTTCCTAACTCGTAAGCCCTACGTGCATTTTGCAAGACTTCCGGCCTTAAAAAAGAACCGACATGTTCAAAATATTTCTCAACCATAAATGTTCTCCAATCATTTTTTGCTTTATTTTAACAAAGCTCCCTATAGTTGAGAAATATATCTTTCCTATACTCAGATATAAGTTAAAACTATTAAAATATGACAATTATGTGACAAAACAGCTTTACTATCGCTTTTCAAGGCAAGTTACTTTGATTTTTTATATTTTTTAAGTTACAATATAACGAAGATGAGAAAGAGAATTAAGCCACCGGTTGCTTTTATACTCTTAGGTTTACCTATTCTTATATTGGTAATTGCAAAGTCTTATGCCATGTTTGCCCGAACAGTTCAGCTAAATGCTGCTAAGGCGACCATCCCAACCGTAAGTACTGCTCCTAAAAATAAAACAGCAACAAGTACAGAAAAAGAAGAAGCTATTACTTCCCTTGATCCCATCATTGATGTTTCTGGATGGCAGTTGCCTGAAGAAATTGACTACGACACCCTATCAAAAAATATTTCTGGGGCAATTGTTCGTGTCTTTGGAGGGTCAGGTATTGGAATTGATAATAATGCCACCAACGCTAAGGGCGTTGATAAATCTTACAAAAAACATATCAAGGAATTTCAAAAGCGTGATGTCCCTGTAGCTGTCTATGCCTATGTCATGGGCGCCAGTGTCAAAGAAATGAAAGAAGAAGCACGCATCCTTTATAAAGAGTCTAAGCCGTATAAACCAACCTATTATTGGTTAGATGTTGAAGAAAAAACGATGGAAGATATGAACAAGGGTGTTGAAGCCTTCCGAAGTGAACTTGAAAAACAAGGTGCTAAAAATATCGGCATATACATTGGAACGTACTTTATGGAAGAACATAGTATTTCCACTGATAAGTTTGATGCCGTTTGGTTCCCAACATACGGTACTGATTCAGGTTACTACGAAGAAGATCCAAATACATCTCTCAACTACGACCTCCACCAGTACACCTCTCAAGGTTATGTTGACGGTTTCGCTAAGCCTCTTGATTTAAATCAGATTGCTAGTAACAAAGACATCGGCTCAACGTATAAAAAGTTATTCGGCAGAAAGCCTAGCAAAGAGGCTCAAGAATAAAACAATCTATTGACAGGTTGTTTTTTTTTCGTTAAACTGTCTGTAATCGATGTCATTTATAATATAAACAACATCTAAAATTAAATATCACAAGGGAGTGCCTTCTGGCTGAGACCACGTGTTTGTGGAATCCTTATCAACCTGATCTGGTTAGTACCAGCGTAGGAATTGTGTCATTATGAACTTGGTAAGACTCCCTCTTTGTCGAAAAGGAGTCTTTTTATGTCGAAAAATCTTAATGCTCTCGTTGAAGCTGCCATTTTTGCCGCACTGGCGATGGTTCTCTCATTTATACCTGATTTTGCCAACTGGTTCACTCCTTCCTTCGGAGCTGTTCCACTGGTCGTCTTCGCACTACGTCGCGGTCCAAAATACGGTCTATTATCTGGACTTCTTTGGGGACTCATGCATTTTGTTCTTGGAAAAGTTTACTACTTAGCTTTCTCTCAAGTATTAATAGAATACATCCTAGCATTTGTTTCAATGGGCTTAGCGGGAATTTTTCATAAGCCATTTCAGACGGCTATTCGTTCAAAAGATACAAAAACAGCCATCATTACTAGTTTTTTGGCTAGTTTGCTAGCAGTTGGTGTGCGCTACTTCTGGCACTTCCTCGCAGGTGTGATTTTCTGGGGTTCATACGCTCCTAAAGGTATGTCAGCCCTTTGGTACTCCTTGAGTGTTAATGGTATTGCTGGTTTAGCAACGCTCGTCCTTGTTTTGATTAGCCTAATGCTCTTAGTATCAGCCCATGCAAATAGAATCTTTTTACCAAAATAATTTAAAACTTTTTTGAAGCATTTTGTGCTTTTGTGCTAAAATATAGTTCATGCAAAGATATAAAAGACGTCATAAGCGTTCTAAAAAAAACAAGAAAAAATTGATTGCCATACTTTTTTTCCTGGTAATTATTCTAACCGGATTTGCAATATTCCACTATTTCAAATCTAGAGAGCGACTTCAATACGAAACGCAACAAATAGCTAAAATCGATCATCATCAAAAACTATTTGATGCGCAGTTTCACCAGGTTAGTAATCCATTTTCTAAACAGGAGACAATTACCATCATTTCCTATCAGGAAGAGTGGTTCAGAGGGAATAATCAGCTATTTGCTGGCTTTACATTTAATGGCAAGAAATATTATACATTAGCCAATAAACTTACTGTCATTCAAGAAAATCCTATTAACCAATCTGTTGCTGACTTAGGCTATCCAAAAGTCAACTTTTCAAAACAGATTAACAAGAGTTTTACAAAGCTGCCCTATCTCAACCTTAACCGTCAACCAAAAGGCATTATCATTCATGAAACAGGCAATGATAGCTCAACTGTTGATGATGAAGTTAATTACATGAAAAAAAATTATCTATCATCAGGCGTCTTTGTCCATAGCTTCATCGATGCCAATCAAATTTTGACCATTGCAGATACTAATTTTATGGCACAGGGTGCCGGTCCTAAGGCAAATCCTAGCTATATCCAATTTGAAATGATCAGAGAAGAAGATTCAGAAGGTTTTACAAGACAGTTAGCTAACGCAGCTTTCTACACTGCTAAACAGTTGCACCATTACCATCTACCAGTCACAGTTGGGCAAGAAGATGGACAAGGAACCATCTGGACTCATGATATGATTTCCAGATATATTGGAGGTACTGATCACACCGACCCTGTTGACTATTGGACAAGCATGGCCAACTATTACTGGGGTGTAGACTATACTGTTGAAGACTTCATCAAGTTGGTTCAAACCTATTATAATCAGCTATAACGACATAAAAATGGTATAATTTAAGTTGTACTATTTTTTATTTGGAGGCATATATGTTTGCATGGCTTAGCCGTTTGGCTAAAGGTATTATCATTGCACTTGGTTTTATCCTGCCGGGTGTGTCCGGGGGCGTACTAGCATCAATTTTGGGGCTCTACCAAAAAATCATTGCATTTCTAGCTCACCCTACTCGTGATTTTCTTAAAAATATTCTCTTTTTTCTACCTGTTGGTGTAGGCGGTATTCTTGGAATTGCTCTCTTTTCTGCTCCGCTTGAATGGTTACTCGCTAATTATCAAGTCGCTACCCTTTGGGCTTTTACGGGGGCTATCGTTGGTACCCTTCCCTCACTTTGGCAAGAAGCCACTATTGACGGTCGCCGCGATAGAACAGATTGGAGCATTTTAATTGTCACTTTCATCGTTTCAGGACTCCTTCTTTTCTTCCTCAATGACCTAGTTGGAACGATACCTGCAAGCTTTGCTAGTTTCATCTTGGCTGGTGCACTTATTGCTCTGGGAGTTCTGGTTCCTGGATTAAGCCCATCCAACCTCCTCTTAATCATGGGACTTTACAGCCCTATGCTTACAGGATTTAAACGCTTAGACTTAGCTGGTGTATTTCTCCCCATCGCTATCGGTGGCGCCGTCACCATGATTCTCTTTTCAAAAGTAATGGATTATGCGCTCGAAAACCATCATTCTCGTGTTTACCATTTTATTTTGGGCTTGGTAACATCAAGTACCCTCTTAATTATTTTGCCAAATCCTCGTTCAGCTGAAAGCATTTCCTATGCAGGTGCAAGTTTTGCTACCTTCATCTTTTCTGCCATTTTATTTGTAGCAGGGATTGCCCTAGGGGTTTGGATGAGTCGTCTTGAAGGAAAATACAAAAAATGAGTAAGAAAAATAAAATCAAGAAAACCCTCGTTGATCAAATTCTCGATAAGGCCGGTATAAAACACGACAGTCTTGTCATCAATGCCAAGACAGGACAACTTCCAGAAAATATCAAAAAAGATGATATTTTCAAAACGCTAGCTTTAATCGGAGATAAAACCGGTCCAATCATTGGTATTATCCCCATAACAGAACATTTAGCTGAAAAGAAACTAGCTAAGATTTCTGGTAATAAAAAAGTTCACATGATTCCTCAAAAAGATCTGCAAAAGACAACTGGCTATGTCCACGGCGCTAACAATCCTGTCGGTATTCGTCAGAAATACAATTTCCCCATTTTTATTGATGAAGTGGCTCTTGAAAAAGGAAACATGATTGTATCTGGTGGTGAGATCGGTCGATCAATTAGAATTGATAGTCAAACCCTAGCTGATTTTGTTCAAGCTAAATTCGCTGATATAAAGGAGTAGTATGTCATTTATTGGAAATCTTATTTGGTTCATCTTCTCTGGGTTCTGGTCTTTTATCACATGGTCAATGATCGGTATCCTACTCTGTATAACCATCGTTGGAATCCCACTAGGACTGCAATGTTTCAAAATTGCCAGTTTTGGTCTTTTCCCTTTTGGAAAAGAAGTAATCATCTCTGATAAAGGAACGAGCCTATTTCTCAATATCATCTGGATTCTGCTTTTTGGTTGGGAATTAGCCCTACTTCACTTAACGTTTGCCTTTTTCCTCTGCCTAACCATCATTGGAATCCCTTTTGCTAGACAATGTTGGAAACTAGTACAAATCAGTCTTTTCCCTTTTGGAATCACAGTCATCAAAGAGTAAGGAGTAAATATGAAACTATATTTTGTACGACATGGTAAAACCCTGTGGAATGAAGAGGGTCGTTTTCAGGGCGCTAAAGGAGACTCGCCCTTACTAGAAGAATCCTACGATACTATTGCAAAATTAGGAAAACGACTAGCTGATGTTCACTTCGACAAAGTTTACTCAAGTGATTTGAAAAGAGCCAAAGTCACAGCAAAACTGATCATGGCTCAAAGTCACACCCCAACAGAAATCATCACCACAAAGGCTTTGAGGGAATGGGATCTTGGAAAACTTGAAGGACAAAAAATAAGTCTGGTTAAATCAATCTATCCTTCTCAAATGAACGCCTTTAGCCATAATCTAGGCGTCTTCAAGGCACATAACTTTGAAGCGGAATCAGTCTACCAAGCAACCCATCGTTTAGAAGTTTTCCTACAAGAGAAAATCGATAAACAACTTGAGAACATACTTCTTGTCGGACACGGTGCCCATCTGACGGCTTCCATCCGAAGTCTACTTGGTTTTGAGCCTGCTTTATTACGAGCACAAGGTGGTTTGGATAATGCCAGTCTCACCATACTAGAAACCGATGATTTAAAAAATTATACTTTGAAGCTCTGGAATGATACCAGTCATTATAATAATTAAAGGTCTTTGGGAACACGTCCCAAAGACCTTTAATTTGCATATTTCATACGTAAGATTTTTTCTTGCTTGGCATCAAGACGAAGTAAAATAACCACTTTATCAATACTCATATTACTTTCTAGAAGTCGTTCAGCTGCCATCATAAGTCCGTTATTAAGTCCCATTTCAAGAATAGGGTTTTTCTTGTCATTAACATCAAAAATAAACTTGTTATCAGGGAGGTCAAACAAGACTTTTACCGCCCCATACAGTTGCTCAAAATTATCAATAGCGACATCATAAACCGGTTTCGTACCTGCTTTTAAGCTCCGCCCACGATGGTTAAACCACATAGCATGCCAGCCACCATTTTTAGCACCCATGACATCATTGTCATAGGAATCCCCAACATAAAGCGTTGTCGCTGGACTCATGTCAAACTGCTCGGCGGCTAAATTAAAAATTTCTTTTTCAGGTTTTTGGAACCCAGTCGCCTGACTCACAATCACACGCTTAGGATCAACATAGTCGTAAAGTCCAAGCTTCTTCACTTTTTTTAATTGATGCTCAGTTGGACCATTGGTGATAATCCCAATTGGCACATTCTTAGACTTCAAAAAATCAAGAGTCATGCGCATCTCATCAAGCATGGTGATATTCTCTAACTCATGCTCATAGATTTCTTGAAAGTGATTCCCTTCAGCTTCATCAATCTCACGATAACCAAATTCCACCAACGTCTCTTTACAACGCCAAAAACGAAAATACTCTGTCGTCCATTCTCCAGCCATAACACGCGGAAAACCAATATCTGAATAGTGTCTAAAACGAATGTAAGCCTGATTCATCTGACTCATATCAAAATCAGGAAAACACTTCTCCATCGCCAAACGATAAGGTGCTTGCTGATCATAAATCGTATCATCGACATCAAAAACAATTGAGGTTATCATGAATGCTAAATCCTTTTTCTATTTTTTCAAACGTGACTATTATATCATTTTCTTTATTTTTTACCAAACAGCATTCTAACAATAGTGAATTATCAAGCGTTTTGTGTTACAATAGGGTGATTATTTATTGGAGGATGTCATCATGTCTAAAGAACATATGGAAGAATTGAATGACCAGGAGATTGTCCGTCGCGAAAAAATGACGGCTCTTGCTGAACAAGGTATCGACCCATTCGGTAAACGTTTCGAACGCACTGCAAATTCTGGCGAATTAAAAGAAAAATATGCTGATAAGAGCAAGGAAGACTTGCACGATCTAAACGAAACTGCTATTGTTGCAGGTCGTTTAATGACTAAGCGTGGTAAAGGTAAGGTTGGATTTGCCCACCTTCAAGACCGTGAAGGTCAAATTCAACTTTATGTTCGTAAAGATACTGTTGGTGAAGAAAATTATGAGATTTTCAAAAAAGCTGACTTGGGTGATTTTCTTGGTGTTGAAGGTGAAATCATGCGCACAGACATGGGTGAACTTTCTATTAAAGCTACAAAATTAACGCACCTTTCAAAAGCTCTTCGTCCTCTTCCTGAGAAATTCCACGGATTGACAGACGTTGAAACCATTTATCGTAAACGCCACCTTGATTTGATTTCTAACCGTGACAGTTTTGATCGCTTCGTAACCCGTTCAAAAATCATTTCTGAAATGCGCCGTTACCTTGATGGTCTTGGCTTCCTTGAAGTAGAAACACCCGTTCTTCATAATGAGGCAGGTGGTGCTGCTGCCCGTCCATTTATCACCCATCATAATGCTCAAAACATTGACATGGTACTTCGTATTGCAACTGAGTTGCATTTAAAACGTCTTATCGTTGGAGGTATGGAGCGTGTTTACGAAATCGGACGTATTTTCCGTAACGAAGGAATGGATGCTACCCACAACCCTGAATTCACATCTATCGAAGTCTATCAAGCCTATGCTGACTATCAAGACATCATGGACTTGACAGAAGGTATCATCCAGCACGTAACAAAAGCTGTAAAAGGAGATGAGCCAGTCATCTACCAAGAAACTGAAATCAAAATCAATGAACCGTTCAAACGCGTCCACATGGTTGATGCTGTTAAAGAAATCACTGGAGTTGACTTCTGGCAAGACATGACTTTAGAAGAAGCTGTTGCTGTTGCTAAGGAGAAAAAAGTACCGCTTGAAAAACACTTTACTTCCGTCGGTCACATCATCAATGCTTTCTTTGAAGAATTCGTTGAAGAAACACTCATTCAGCCTACTTTTGTCTATGGACATCCTGTTGAGGTGTCACCACTTGCTAAGAAAAATGATAAAGACCCTCGTTTCACAGACCGCTTTGAACTCTTTATCATGACTAAAGAATACGGTAATGCCTTTACAGAGCTGAACGATCCAATTGATCAGTTATCACGTTTTGAAGCACAAGCACAAGCTAAAGAACTAGGTGACGACGAAGCAACTGGTATCGACTATGACTACGTTGAAGCTCTTGAATATGGTATGCCACCAACAGGTGGACTGGGTATTGGTATTGACCGCCTCTGCATGCTCCTAACAGACACAACAACCATTCGTGATGTGTTACTTTTCCCAACGATGAAGTGATTCTTACATTGGAGACAAGATTAGTAGAGCATATCCTAAAAGTTTACCTTCTGGTTTGAATCACGGTCAAAGAATGCCTACTGGTCACTCTTACTCCCTTGAATAAAATAATTTTTATCTAGGGAGGATGCGTGTTGCACATACTATTTCATTTTAAATTTGGTTTCAAAAATAACCTGTAATAAAAAAGAAAAATCACTCTTTCAAAGGGCGATTTTTCTTTATCCGTCATTCTAAAAATGTTACACTATAGTCAAATGAATTAACTTTCAGATAAGGAACGGAAGATGCGGGCAGTGCTTGAGTACGACAAATCGGAAATGACGTGTATCAAAGTTAATTCAAAAGACTATATATTCATAACAATTTGAGGAGTTATCATGTCTAGGGAATATCTTGCTTATTTATCCGCTGCTATTTTTATTTTATACGGTTTAATGGCAGCCAAATGGATATTTGTCTTTCTCGGTGCTGTTTTTATTATCATTGGCATTGCGGATCGTCTACAACATAAAAATAAGATTGGTAAATAACACCAATCTTATTTTTTATTTCTTAAATTCTTGAACCAGAACTTGAAATTCTTCATTGGTCAGCGTAATTCCCTTACCCATTTTAGTATGGTCAGGGCTCCAAGTTCTGATGTCAAACTTTGGTTCTGCTCCATTAAAACTGACACGGTTTAATTCTTTGGTCCATCCCTTATCATTTTCCGATAACACTAAGAGTTTTTCAACAATTTCAAATTTAAATTCTGCCATAAAGACCTCCTAATTATCAATTCGATATTATAGGGACATTATATCATTATTTTACCTTAATTTTGGAAGTGTTTTTTTTGTATTCTAATACTACAAAAAGAAATACTTTGAGTTGTTGTGGTATTTAAATACTAAAACAGCTTTTTTATTTCTAAAAACTAGTGACAAGCTTCGTTTATTATGGTATTATGATATGGAATTAAACGTAGGAGTTGTTATGGCAAGTCATTTAAATAAAAAAACTCTGCCAGATGAGCAACGTCATCAAGAAGTAGAGTTAGAGGAAAAATATCAAAGTTACCAAGACTTTGATCATAATAACATCAGACTTAGAGAGTTAGCCTTTTTTGGACAAATTGCGATTTTCTCGATTTTTACTGTACTTACAGCATTTGTTCTTTTAAGTTTTAGCGTTGAACCCTATTTAGCCTTTCCGATTGCAATGTTGGTTGCCACTGCTTTAACCTCTATTGTATACCAAATTATCATTACATTTCTAAAAAAATAGTACCTTACAACTTTTCTTGTGAGGTACTATTTTCGTTGTAGTAGGATTTTTGCACCCCTGAATAACAGTTAAGGTCGAAAACACATAGCTTCTTCATTTGATTACCTTATATTTAATAAAAATAGATACACCCCAAATACTATAAAACAACTTTATCTTAATCGATGAAACGAATTAAACAATCTTTCCTATGTTTTCTATTGCAGATACCTCCAATGCATGATTCTCTGTCCTGAGAACTTACGTTTTTACCTGTCGGTAATCTTCTTGCTTTCGCGTCACAAACGTTTGAGAATCAAGCCTTTAAAATGCTTAATGAAGTGATTGAAAACTGCAGAAAGTCTTTCAAAATTTGCATTGTTTTGACTTAACACTCTTTAAAAATCACATCCAAACCTTATTGACTTGAGGTGATAAACTTTAGTTCTAGCTGCATCAGAGCTACCCAGTCTAATTTTAATTTTCATTGAATATAAAATCAATTGTTTATAGAATTGGAGCATAATCTATTTTTGATTTTTAGTTAGCATTGCTTGTAAAGACGGTAACTGACGGGCAGTAGAAACAAATACCCCAGCAAACTAGATAACCTAACCATAAAAAAAGAACGACAAAATCGCTGATTTCCTAGAAATCCGACTTTGTCGCTCTTTTTGTGATTATGGCTTCAAGCCAGTTTTTCACGTTGTGAAAATCATAACCACCTGTCGTCACGGGCGGTTATGACTAAGCTTCTTCATCATCAGAGTAGTCAATAACAATATCATCTACTTCTACTGCACTTTTGACATCTTGATTGTTCTTATCTGCCTTTTCATCACCTTCCCAATCAGCAATCTGATTCATTTTTTGAACGGCTATTTCTTTAACAAGAGCTGCTTTTTCTTTAACCTGTTCAAAAACTTCTTCGGGAGTCAAGTTTCCGTTTTCATATTTTGATTTGTAATCATTGAACTTTTCAACAGTCAAATCTTTATAGCTATTAGCTTTTTCTTTGGCGTACTGATTATATTCTTCAGGATTTTCTTTGTAGTCAGTGATAAAGTCACTAGCTTTAGCTTTGGCTTCTTTTCCTTTAGCTGTACTAAAGAAATACGCCGCCACTACACCAACTGTTGCACCAATGAGTAATGATTTTCCTAATTTTGCCATGTTGTTTCCTCCTAAACAAATACTTATTTATTCTTTTTTTTAAATAATTTTGCGCCAACTTTACCAGTAACGTATGATTTACCAACTGTACTTAATGCACTGCCGACACCATTAGTTTTCTGACCAATATTACGAGCTTTAACATTCAAATCAGAGACGCTTTCTGACAAATCAGCAATAGCGACAAAAAGTGGATCAATCGTCGAAACTTTACCATTAACATCTTCAACTAAGACATTGGCTTTGGCTAAAATTTCATTGGTTTGAAAGAGCGTTACATTCACATCACTGGTCAGTACCTTGATGGTCTCTTGTGCCTCATCAATTGTTCCTGCAACTTTTTTCAATACCATAATCAAGTAAACCACTAAGGCAACAAAGGCCAGAGCGATAATAAAAACTGAAATACCTACTAAATTCATATGTTCTCCTATTATTTGTTTGCATTTTTAAGATTAAGGTAAAAAGGAATATCAGAACGGCGTCTGCGGTAGATAAAAAGAATTAGTCCAACGATAATCAACAGAGCCGATAACCATTGTGATACTCTCAATCCTGCCAACATAAGACTGTCTGTTCGCATGCCTTCGATTACAAAACGACCACAACCATACCATATTAGGTAAAAGAGACTTGGCTCACCCTTTTTCAAAAGTTTCGGTTTGTGTCTCAAACTAATGATGATAATAAAGCCAATAAGATTCCAAAGTGATTCATAGAGGAAAGTTGGCGTTCTATACGCACCATCAATATACATCTGATTTCTGATAAATTCTGGAAGGTAGTCCAAGTGTTGAACTGATTTACCAAAAGCTTCTTGATTGAAGAAATTTCCCCAGCGTCCCAAACTTTGTGCAATCATAACACCCGGTGCGGCAATATCCAAGAAGTCCACTGTATCAATAAAATGATGTCTCGTGAAAAAGTAAAGAACCAAGGCTCCAGCTATTAAACCGCCATAAATAGCAATCCCACCATTCCAAATAGCGAAGACTTCAGATAGATGATCCTTGTAGTATAACCATTCAAAGATAACATAATAAAAACGTGCCCCAAGAATAGCGATAGGAAAGGCGATGAGAATAAAATCAAGAACAGAATCCGGATTTATTTTTTTTCGCGGTGCTTCTTTCATAGCCAAATAAACAGCCAAAATTAAGCCTGTAACGATACACAAGGCATACCAGCGAATTTCAAGAGGTCCTAGCTTTAAGGCTGTAGGATCAATCATTTTCTGCAGCCTCATTTCTAGAAATAAGGTTTGTCAAACGATTTTCAAATGTTTTCGTTGCATCAAAGCCCATTAACTTTGCGCGGTGGTTCATCGCGGCTGCCTCAATCACAACCGATACATTTCGTCCTGTTTTTACAGGGATACGCACACGGGGAACTTTAACACCTGAAAATTCAATTTCTTCGTTACCGTTTCCGAGGCGATCAAAAACTTTTCCGGGTTCAAAGTTCTCAAGATAAATGGCTAATTGAACTTGTGAGGAATCTTTGACAGCACTTGCTCCGTAAAGACTCATGATATCAATGATACCAACACCACGAATTTCCAAGAGATGACGTAAAATTTCTGCTGGCTCGCCCCAAAGCGTTTCTTCATCCTTGGCATAAACATCAACACGGTCATCAGCAACGAGACGGTGACCACGTTTGACCAACTCTAGTCCGGTCTCACTCTTACCAATTCCCGAGTCACCTTGAATCAGAACACCCATGCCATAGATATCCATAAGGACTCCATGTACGCTGGTTCGCTCAGCCAAACAAGAATCAAGATACCATGAGATTTCACCGGATAATCGACTAGTTGGGATTTCACTGGAGAGAACAGCAACACCATTTTTACT
Organism: Streptococcus thoraltensis DSM 12221; assembly: GCF_000380145.1. Taxonomy (GTDB): domain Bacteria; phylum Bacillota; class Bacilli; order Lactobacillales; family Streptococcaceae; genus Streptococcus; species Streptococcus thoraltensis. The sequence continues at coordinate 188,009 of NZ_KB904598.1, forward strand.
AGCCGCTTGAATAATTTCTTCCTGAATTTCCAAACCACGAGAGACAATAATAGCAGGTGTCTGAGATCTGAACATCTCACTCAAAACCTGAAAACGGTTATGTGCCGTCATGGCATTGAGGTAAGACCACTCTTTCATTCCTACCAATTGAACACGCTCAGGCGCATAGTAATCAAAATAACCTGTCATTTCAAGACCGGGTCTTAAAATATCTGAAGTCGTTATTTTTTTAGCTAGCAATGTGTCATCACCATAGATAATATCACACTTAATTTTATCTACCAGCATTTGAACTGTAACAGACATAAGTTCTCCTTAACTAAAAGCTTTATTTCAGAACATTATATCATATTTTCAGAAAAAAGTAAGCGCTCACCAACTTTCAGAAAAAGGGGGGCATTTTCAAAAAAAGAGAGACTAGTTTGCTAGAAAATGTCACAAACCAATCTAATCTTTCCTTGTCCTCATAAATAGTTTGCTCTTCCAAGTCATAAACTATGGCTTCAAAGCTAGCTAGCGATAATATCAAAAGACATAGCTGTTGCTGTAATACTTCTTAAATAGCTCTTTTATAGACTTACCAAAGCCAGTCATCATCGTCAGAACCTACTGATTCAGCATTTTTACGACGACGTTTGCTACTACCAAAACGCTGTCTCTCCAAATCTTCTTTATAGGGTAAAAAGATAGCTAATACCACGTAGATAATAATTGGAAACTGTGCAAACAGACAGGATACTACAAAAAGTGCTCTCACCAAATTAAGGTCCCAATTGAACTTATCTGATAGACCAGCAAGCACTCCTGCCAGAACCCGTCCACGTTTCAATCGATAAAATTGATCCTCCATCATATTCTCCTTCTAACCATAAATCTGATCCCGTATTTTCATAATATAAGTATAAGCCAAAGCAGAAAAAAACAAATCAGCCTTACGACTGATTTGCAATATTTTCATCACTTAACTTACCTTGGCACCTACCACAACGGTATTTTTTGAGGTCAATTCGTCGTCTGCGAGGATAGATTTGTCCACAATTTTGACAATAATAAGTATGTTTGTAGCTGATTTCTTGAAGCTTAGGAGCAAAGCGAATCCCATCAACTTCTTTTAGCAACTGTTTAAAGTCTCGATCTTGGTGTTTATAACCTTTTCCCTGAAAATAAAGATGATAATGACACAGCTCGTGTCGAACAATCTGACGAAAAATCGCTTCTCCATATACTTCCAAGTGTTTAGGATTGAAATCTAAATGGCCATCATTAGGAAAGAATCGTCCACCAGTCGTTCTCAAGCGCTTATTCCAGTAGGCTTGGTGACGAAAGTCACAACCAAAATCTTCCAGTGAAACTTGTCTAACGAAATCAGTTAGATTCACGCGGACTTACCAAGGAAAGATTAATTTTATCGCGCTCAAGGTCAAGTTTTGATACCCAGACAGTCACAATATCACCAACTGAGACGACTTGGCTTGGGTGTTTGACAAAGGTCTTGGACATTTGTGAGATGTGGATAAGACCATCGTCGTGAAGACCGATGTCCACAAAGGCACCGAAATCCACAACATTACGTACAGTTCCTTCAAGTTTTTGCCCAATCGTCAAATCCTTAATATCAAGAACATCTTGGCGAAGAACAGGAGCTTCAAAGTCATCACGAAGATCGCGACCTGGTTTGAGAAGGTCTTGAATAATATCTTTCAGCGTTTCTTGACCAAGTTCGAGCTGCTTAGCTGTTTCAGCAACATTTAGGGCTTGTAATTTTACTTTTGCGGAATCATCCAAATCCTTGATGTCAAGCTGTTTGAAGAGTGTTTTAACAGCCGCATAACTTTCTGGGTGAACCCCCGTATTATCAAGGACATTCTTAGCGTTTGGAATACGTAGGAAACCTGCCGCTTGCTCAAAAGCTTTAGCACCAAGACGAGGAACCTTTTTGATCTCCGCACGAGATTTGATAGTACCATTTTCTTCACGGTATTTGACAATGTTTTCAGAAATAGTCTTGTTTAGTCCTGAAACATGAGCCAAGAGAGCTGGACTTGCTGTATTTACATTGACACCAACTTGGTTAACCACGGTATCCACAACGAAATCAAGATTCTCTGCCAGTTTTTTCTGACTAACATCGTGCTGATATTGACCGACACCAATGGATTTTGGATCAATTTTCACCAATTCTGCCAGCGGATCTTGGAGGCGGCGTGCAATGGAAATGGCTGAACGTTTTTCAACAGTTAAATCAGGAAATTCCTGACGAGCCAATTCTGAGGCTGAATAGACAGATGCGCCGGATTCATTCACAATAACGTAGGAAACTTGTGGAAACTCCTTAAGAACTTCTGCAACAAAGGCTTCGCTTTCACGGCTAGCTGTCCCATTACCAATAGCAATGATTTCAATAGCATAGGTTCGGATGAGTTCTGCCAATTCTTTTTTAGCTGTTTCTATCTTCGCTTGACCTGCTGGTGGTACTGGATAGATAACGTGTGTTGTCATCAACTTTCCTGTCTGATCAACAACAGCTAATTTAGCTCCTGTACGAAAGGCTGGATCAAAACCAAGAACCATTTTACCTTTTAATGGAGATACCAAAAGCAGATTACGAAGGTTTTCTGAAAAGAGACCAATGGCTCCATCTTCTGCACTTTCTGTTAATTCTGTCCGAATACGACGTTCCATTGCTGGAATAATTTTTTTCTTACAAGCTTCTTGAACAATCTTGTGGATATAGTCGTTTTTTTCTTTGAATCGGGCTTCATAGAAACGAAGCATTTTCTCAAGGTTATGCTCAAAAGTAACCTTTAAGACTCCTAATTTTTCTCCGCGGTTGAGGGCAAGAACACGATACCCTTGAATTTTTTTCACAGCTTCTTCAAAATCATAATAGATTTGGAAAATTTGCTTATCATCCGCTTCTTGATCCTTGAGCTGAGAAGTTAACTGACTGTTAGCCCAAATTTCATTATAAGTCCAAGACCGCAATTTATTATCATCTGATAAAGCCTCAACCAAGATATCACAAGCACCTGCTAAGGCCTTTTCGGCTGTTTCAAAGCCATCAGTGGTAAAGCTTTCTGCTTCTTTTTCGAGATGAGGAACATTTTGCAAGATGAGACGGGCTAATGGGAACAGACCTGCTTCACGCGCAATTGTCGCTTTGGTACGGCGTTTTTCTTTATAGGGTAAATAAAGTTCTTCAACATCCGCTAATTTTTCAGCTGCTTGAATAGCCTGACGAAGTTGTTCTGTTAGCTTACCTTGCTCCTCAATCTTTGCAAGGACAGTCTCTTTTCGATCTGAAAGAACCGTCAAAGACTTATCCAAATCGATAATAGCTTTGATTTGGACTTCGTCTAAATTACCCGTTTTTTCTTTACGATAACGAGCGATAAAAGCAATGGTATTTCCTTCTGCCGTTAAGGCTAAAACTTGCTCAATTTGTTGACTTTTTAATCCCAATTCCTGGGTGATTTTACTAAGATTTTGATTTTCCATAACTTAATTATTATAGCTTAAATAGCCGAATTTCGCTAGGTCAATAAAAAGAGTGACTGTAGTCTTTCTCACAGAAAAAGAAAGCACAATCACTCTTTTATACGATTTGAAGATATTATCACACGACTAGTGTTCATAGCAGCTTATCAAACTTATACTCAATGAAAATCCAAAGCAAACTAGGCGACACAGATAGCAGATAGAACTAAAGTTCATCAAATCACGTCAATAAGGTCTGCTTGGGATTTTTGCAGAGTATTAAAAACCATCGTCAACAGACAATGGTTACAGAAAGTTAGTTTTTGATTTTGGATGAGTATCAGAACATAAACATTAACTATAAACTGTTAATTTTTCTTTTTCAAACTGTTGCCAGATGACACCTACTGCTAGACCAACTAGAGCTGGTAAAATCCATCCCATACCAAGTTCAAAAAACGGTAACACTTTTGCTGCAAAGTTGATTAGTCCTTGAACAGGTGCTAACTCATGGATAAGCGCTGGTGTTGCGTTTAATCCATCTACGATAGCTGCTAATAAAGTAAACACAATAACGGATTGGTAAACTTTTTGTGACAATGGCAACCAAGCTGACGCAATTCCCAATAAAACTAAGACAATCGCTAAAGGATAGATAAACATCAAAACCGGGAGTGATAGTTGGATAATTTGTGTCAAACCAACATTTGCAATAATAGCTGGAAGGATTGAAAAGACCATCAAGTAGAAGTCATAAGGTTTGCTTGGAAAGAGTTCGTTAAAGGTTTCTGAACAAGCAGTTGTCAATCCAATACACGTTTTAAAACAACCTAGGAAAACGATAAGCGCAAGGATAATGCTTCCAAGGGCGCCAAGATAATGAGCTGTAATTTGTCCAAGTGCAATACCACCATTTTCACTCATATCAAAACCACCAAGACTTGTAGCTCCTGCATAGCCGAGCAGGGTGTAGATGAGTCCCATAAGCCCCATGGCTATCAAACCTGATTTTGTCATCTCTATTGCAAGTGATTTAGGTTGAGTAATCCCCTTTTGTTTAAGAGCCGTAATGACGACGATACCAAAGGCTAAACCAGCCAAAACGTCAAGAGTATTATAGCCTTCAATAAAGCCTTTTAAGAATGGGGCAGACTGATAGGCTTGACCTACTGCTGCAGTTTTAACAGCCCCTAATGGACTGACAATCACAAGAAGAAGAACAATTCCCAGTACCAATAAGAAGGCTGGATTGATATATTTTCCAATAATATCAATCAATTTACCAGGTTTTTTCGATAACAGATAGGCTAAACCAAAGAAAATCACCGAATAAACAGCCAGTGCTGGTGTCTTCATTGTATCACTTAAAAAAGGAGCAAATGCAATTTCAAATGAAGTTGTCGCCAAACGTGGCATCGCAAAAAAAGGACCAATCACTAGATATAATGCAATTGTGAAAAAGTAGGCAAATGGTTTAGTTACGCGACTTGCCAAATGAAATACCCCCTTTCCTCCTGAGAGCCCAATAGCCATAATACTGAGAAAAGGAAAACCTATAGCTGTCAATAAAAACCCTAAATTGGCTGACCAAATGTTTGCTCCTGCTTCTTGACCCATATGAACTGGGAAAATCAGATTACCAGCTCCAAATAAAATACCAAAAAGCATTGAGCCAATGAAGAATGAATCTTTTCGTGATAGCGTTTGTTTCACATGAGTTCCTCCTAAATAAAAATTGTGCTTATTATATCATGAAAATAAGCTTGAAAACAAGACTATTTTCAAAAAAATTCAAATTTTCCAAATTTTATTTCAAAAAGAAAAATTCTAAAAATAACATTAGTCAACTTAGGGTATGAAAAACAACTCAGAAAGATACTACAAAAGGTCACCCCCTCTAAACAATAGAAAAATTGAAAAAGTATAGTCAAATGGATTAACTTTGATAGATCGTCACTTTCGACTTGCCGTACTCAAGTACTGTCTACTATCAGGGACGTATATCAAAATTACCCAAAATGAACTTTTTTCAACTTTGCCTGATCCAGTACTCAGGTTTTATCTTAATTTATTTTAGGTCATTTACTGTTTTTAATAACTACTTATTTCCCGTCAAAATATTTTCGAACAAGGGGAGCTACTTCTTCCCCATAGAGGCGAATGGCTTCCAATACTTCTTCATGGGGCATTGAGCCAATCGGTAAATGCAACATGAAACGGTTAAGTCCAAGTGCTTCAATCAATCCGATGATTTTTGTGGCAACATGCTCTGGATCTCCGACAAACATTGCCCCGTCTGGTCCTACTTGTTGCAAGTAAGTCTCATAAGTCATCGATGACCAGTGAGGACGATCCTTCCCAATATTATCTGTTTCAGTCTTGGTTGGGTAGTAATAATTGTCAATAGCTGATTGGTTACTCTTTTCCAGCCACCCCCATGAATGTGCTGCAACTTTCATTTTGCTCAAATCATGACCATGTCGACTCGCAATTTCACGATAAATAGCGACTAACTGTCCAAAGGCCTTGGGATTGCCACCGATTGTCGCATAGGCGATAGGTAAACCACGCTCCGCAATTTTAACCGTTGAATCCAAGTTTCCACCTGTCGCCACCCAAATTGGAAAGTCTTCTTGGATAGCTCTTGGATAGACAGGTCTTTTTTCCACCGTTTGGGTATGTTTGCCTGCCCAGCTTAGTTCTGTATTATCACGTATCTTAATGAGCATATCCAATTTCTCATCAAATAGCTCATCGTAATCCCGTAAATCGTAGCCAAAGAGTGGGAAGGATTCGATAAATGAGCCACGACCAGCCATGATTTCTGCACGACCGTTTGATAGGGCGTCAATAGTCGCAAACTGTTGGTAAACACGAACAGGATCATTAGAAGATAAAATAGTCACCGCGCTCGAGAGACGAATACGCTTGGTATTAACTGCTCCTGCTGCTAAAATAATCTCCGGTGCAGACACCGCAAAATCTTCGCGATGGTGTTCGCCAATAGCATAAATATCCAAACCTACCTTGTCAGCCAACTCAATTTCCTCCACCAGGTTGCGAATACGTTGCCCGTGGCTTAAAAGCTCACCTGTTTTTTCCAAAGGAGTTGTCTCGCCAAAAGTTGTAATTCCCAGTTCAATAGTCATTTATAATACCTCAATTCTTTATCTTGAAAATATTTTATTACTAACTAGTTATATTATCAAGAAAAGCGTCTTGAGATAAAAAAGAGTGTTAGCCCTCACCAATAACGTCATCTACTTTACCGCCGAGCTTTATCGGAAAATTCACGACACTTCTAACAGATTTGAAATTTTAAAAAGAGATAATGCTCAAAAAAATATACACTAAAAGACCACTCGGATGAGACCAGAGTGGATGCACCAATGAGAATAATCAAGAATAAAAACATCCACTGGCTTTACTTCAAGTAATAGCAAGACAGAATTATGTCTTTTTTTAAACGTCAGATTTTTCTTGATTTGATAGATAAGAAAAGAAGATTCTCAGATTGAGGAAGAACAGGATTAGCTCCATAAACAGGATTCGTAATAAACTTTATCACCAACTTTGTCCACAACAATAGCTCAAAATTAAAGTGATAAGGCAATTAACCCCTGTAACACTTATCTTGTCTTTCATTCGGTATGACGATATTCCTATTTCATTCAAGAGATTTTTTTCTTCCAATCGCTTATAGTCATCTTGTGATACTTATGTCTCTTATCTTAGTAAGCCTGCTAACGATTGAGCCAACATCTGTAATGGCGCTAGATGACCACGCTCAACACTAGGATATTTGGCCAACCATAATCCTAAGTCAATAACCGACTTGGGAGCCTCATAACGATGACAAACGAGATAATAAGAAATAGATTGGCTAAGCCGTGCTGTAATTGCCGAAACATCACGATTCGTTTTGGCATTCTCCAACTCAGCCATACAATTCTCAAATAATAAATTTAAGTCACCATTTCTTTGCACATGATAATCGTTTAGCACCTTCATCAATTCATTTTTCAATTCTGCTTTTAATTTCTTAGACATTAGTTTCCTCTCCTTCAACGAGTTGGTATTCCTTTTGAAACGTTTTTTCAGAAATGACACGATGATTGGTGACATCAAGATAGTCACCTGGATAGGCTAAGACATACATCCCGTAGCCACCAAATCCGCCTGCCATCGCACCAACGGCGCCTGTTTTAGCATTTTCAATTGCTGATGGTTGTAAAGCAGCCATCAAAATCCTCACATGATGATCAATCCAAACCATAATGTTTTTATCAAAAGCTTCTTGAACCCAGTCTGGATAAGGTTCAATTCGATTAACTTTCCAAACCAAAACAGGTTCATTTCTATATAAAATCGCCACCTGAAATCTCCTAAAATTATTTACCAAGCCCCCATAAACCTATGCTCATCAATCCCTTGGCGATATTTGAATATTTTTCACCACGATAGGCAATCTCCCGATAAAGCCTTGCAACATTTGGAGATAATTTTTTATAGTCTTTAAGATTTTTCACTGCCAGCTGTCGCAAATCCTCCGCAAACCGCATCACACTAACTTGATAGTCACTACCACGCTCCAAATCAGACATAAAAGCCCGTAAAATGTCTCTTTCTTCTTGACTGACTGATGGGTCTAAAATCAGATTATAAACCCTAATCAACATTTGTTCTCTATCATTAGTCATTGACTTATCTCCTATACACTAATTTTCTCTTGTTCAATAAGTATACCACCAATAAGTAGTATTTTCTTTTAAAATCCTAAACAGTCATTTAACTTTCCTGAATGGTAAAAATCCAAGACTCATCTGCTGACAAGTCTTGGAAAATTCTTAATTCCAGTAAGAGAAAAACTAGATAGTAATTACAAAGTGTTCTACACTGGAAAAGAAATAGGGGAATTGATGGCTAAAAAATACGCCAACAATCTACAGGTGACCTCAAACAACAAATGGTTGAACTTCAGAATACAGGAAAAAGCGTAGTGAGCTTATCAAGAAATATGATTTAACACCCTAAACCTTTGATAAGTGGGGTAAATAGGCAAAACCCACTGATTCATACAAAACCATTGATGAGCTAACGGATGAACAGCGTGAGCTGATTGTCCTTGGGAAGCGTAATAAAGAGCTAGAAAGATAACGAAAGTCTCGAAGCCAAGGGAATCACCGTATCCCGTCGTCGAATCATAAATAGACACTGAACTTAGTTTGTATCTATCAACAGTCTGATTCAAAACGCATTCTAAAGGGAAAAATGAGGCGCTAATTCCAAATCATTTAGCTAGACTATTTTACGAACAAGAGCCTTTGAATACTATTGTGACAGAATTAACCTATGTCTGATTCATTATCAACCTCTTCAATCGTGAAATCATTGACGTATCCGTTGTTTAGCGTAAGACCTCTGCGTTGGTGAAATAAGCTATTCAGATCCTCCCCTTACGCCTTAACCAAGACTAACTCCACTCTGATTGCGGAAAAGAATTCGATAATCGAATGATTGATGACTTCATAGAAGTCTTTGACATCACTCGTTCACTTTATCAAGCCGGCTGCCCTTATGACAATGCCGTCTCTGAGAGTAATTACCATTCTTTTAAGATTGAGTTTATCAAGCAAGAGACCTTCCATACTCTGGAAGAATCAATCTTAAAACCGAGGAATATGTTCACTGGTGGAACCTCCACCGCACCGTATTCACAGCAGTTCTTAGCTATTAAACACCAATGACTAAGAGATTAATCGCTTAAGAAAAAACACTTTATAACATTTGTACAGAAAAAGCGTTGCCTTTTCATTTAGACCATCTATTCACAATGGATGATAATGACGGTTGTCGTAAATTTTAATTGGTGAATACATATATGATATACGGAATACTGATAAAAGTATTAACGGCAACATGAGCAACCATTGATAACTTTAAATTCCTTGAATAATGGTAAATCATCGCAAATCCTAAACCATAAACAAAGTAAATAAAAAATGCGATGGTTGACCAAGGATATTTATAGATATGAATCATTGAGAATAAGCATGCTGAAATAAGAATATCAATTCCATACGTGCTTTTCCTGAATAATGCATTCATTAACAATCCTCGATAAATCAATTCTTCAACAATTGGACCTAGCAGACAGATTAATAATAAAAATAAATAGGAGTAATATTTTCCGGTACTGTAGTAAAGAAAATCATTAATCGCTTGAGAATTAGCTGTACTATTAGTTAAATGTTTTATTAGAAAATATTCAACGCTATATATACCAAGTAAACTGATGCATAGAATTCTTATATTTTCTAGAGTGAGTAGTTTGTTCTGATACAATTCCTCGTTATTGACTTGTTTAAATAATAAATAGGCTAATATTATTGTCACTGTATCCAACAAAACATAATATAGATAATATAAGTCCGAATAAAAACCATAAAATGGAAATAAAATATCCAAACATTTAGGAATTGATAAATGAAAAAACATTATTAGCCCCATAGCTATAATGTTAAAAAGACTCTTATCTTTTTTCATTCTATTTATTCCACGGTGCCGATGAAATATCTCTAGGAAATATCATATAATCATACCAAGGTACTTGAATTCCACCTTCAACACTTGAAAGCACCATCTCATCCATCATTTCAAACTGTTCAACTATTTTTGTATTCATTTTGAACACCTCCTATTTTTATTTCGTATCGCGACTACGATTTTATTATAGCAATCATTTTTTTAAATAAATGTCTAAATCCTAAACAGTCGTTTAACTTTCCTGAATGGTAAAAAGGTCATTAATTTAAAGGAAAAGCGGTTAAATCTACAATTTATTGTATAAAAAGAGCAGATAAAACGTTAGATATGAGGCAAATATTTGTCCCTTACTCATTATTCTCCTAAACGAACCACTATCCAAAAACAGGAGTGCATATCAAAAATCAAGAAGATCCCGCTACTGTCTTCTTGATTTTAATGATTTAAAACTCATTATCTAAAAAAATGATAAGCTATCTCAGATAGTAATTGGATGAGAAAAAAAAATAGTAGCGATTAGCATATATTTTTTGAAAAGATTTTTTGATTTTCTGGATATTACATACATAATTGGAGTCAATATTAAATAAGGTAACAAAAATTTAACAATAATCATTTAAATAGTCCATCTGAAATCTCTTGTGCACCAGCTATAAAACATCCAACTCCTGCACTTAGTGCGCCTCCCGCAGCACCAGATGCTATGCCATCTATTGCCACCAAAACAATATCAGTAAAACAAGCACCTGCGCTATAACCTCCGACAGTATTCTCAAGGTTCAAATTAGCCATCACTTCTAATTGTTCAATTGTGTTCTTCATTATTAATACCTCCTATTTTTATTTCGTATCGCGACTACGATTTTATTATAGCAATCATTTTTTAAAATAAATGTCTAAATCCTAAACAGTCGTTTAACTTTCCTGAATGGTAAAAAGGTCATTAATTTAAAGGAAAAGTGGTTAAATCTACAATTTATTGTATAAAAAGAGCAGATAAAACGTTAGATATGAGGCAAATATTTGTCCCTTACTCATTGTTCTCCTAAACGAACCACTATCCAAAAACAGGAGTGCATATCAAAAATCAAGAAGACTACTGCACTGCCTCCTTGACTGTTATTTATTATGGAAGAATGTATAATAACTGGCTAAAAGTGCCACCATTGTTATATTTAGTTAATATAATCATTTTTATTCAGATAAAAAGTAGTGGACACCATTTGTTAGTAGTTTTAATTGTGTCAGTATAATTAAAAAACGAAATTTCAACAAATATTAAAAACACCTAAACTATTTATCAGTTAGGTGAAAACATCCTATTTAAGTAATGACTAGATTAATTAAATCCCAATAGACATATCCATTCCATAATATATGAACTAGTATTGGACAATAGATAGTTCTAGTAAAACGATACATCAGGGCATATAAAGTTCCAGGTATGGCATACACCCAGAATGCTTGGAAATTGCCACTTGGTAATACGTGACTAGCACTAAATACTATTGCAGAAAGCAAAACATCAAAGTAATAGGGTGACTCTTTAAAATAGGTCTCCATTAGGAGCATACGATTAAATATTTCTTCTCGTATTGGTCCTAAGATGACATTCCAAAGTATAAAACCTTGTAAAAAGAAATTTCCATTGCTGTAAGATAAGATGGTGTTCAGACTATTAGTGTTTTCGGTCAATGGTATTGAAAACAATCGAGAGCTAGTTAGATCAAAGATAAATATAGCGCTACCTAAGCAAAAAGTTATCGGAGCATACCACCATTTTGCCCCGAATATACGAAATGGCTTAGAATTAAATCTTGTACTTTGCCATAGGCAAATTATTAGGATATTCAGAAGGAGAATAGCATTTACTAATAAATAGAAGTTGTCATCAAAATTCCTTTGTTTCCACCAATATAACTGTATCTGAGCTAATATATTATGGAAGACAATATAAATAAAGACGGGAAATAAGTAAATGGATGTTTTTTTTAGCATAGAAAAATATAGTTATTTTAAAACGGCATCAACGGAACTTTTAGGTGATAGTATTAAACCATAATCGTGCCAAGGTAACATGACACCACCATTGATATCAAGCAGTTTCTCTGTTGCAATTTCTTCATAAATTTTCATTTTAATTTTTCTCCTGTAATGTTCAATATTGTTGAGGTATATAAATGATATATGCCAAATAAGCGACGGTTTAACAGTACTGATAAAAATTAACTAGCTAGTTGAAAGGCAGTACTTTTTGTACAGAATTCATAAATTATTAATGTGTTATCAGTCTAAGAGCTATGAATGTTTGGTAATTGAAGCTTCCAATGTACAAGCCCTATAAATTCTGTCGTGAAATTTTTTAAAGGAAATCCTGACCAAAATATAGATAAAAAAGACGGTCAATATAACCATTTGAGGTATGATAGTTTCCATGACGTCCTCCACTTAGGACTTTATAAAGACTGATTAAGAAGATTGGCTTCGTTTATAGATATATTAGCTATTTTTTCAATCTTTTTTATCAAAATAAACGAGTAAAGAGGCTAATAAAGTAACAATTGATAACATATTTGTCGTTTGTTTTGATAACGATAGTTGATAANAAACTAANAAGAATAAGTACGGTGTTAGATGAGTTACACTTTTTCTATAAATAGCATGAATAGTCGTAAAAACAATTATAGAAGATGATAAAACTATAAAAACTGTGTAAATCATTTAATTAACCTTATATGCCAGATAGGCACTACCTGCTGTAACGCCAACAACACAAACTCCCTTTAAAACAGGATGAGGAATTTTACAATATTTTATACCTGCACTAAGACCTGAAAGTCCACCAATTGCAGCATTTCCAGTAGGGTTACCACCACTTATATTGGCAATATCATTTGTTGCTAATTCTTTATATTTTTTCTTCATTATACTCCTCTCTAAAATCCACCTGTTGCCCCTGTTGCTACTGTCCATAAAGTAATACTCGCTTTAGCCCCAATATAGACACAAGCTAATCCACAAATTGGAAAAACACTATAGTAGCTCTGGCACTACTTGAAACCAAGGCACCCGAGACATTAACTTGCCAATTATTTTTACTACCTTCAATACCTGAAAGCACCATTTCATTCATCACTTTAAATTGTCAACTCTTATTTAAACAAAAACCAAGAAGACTCATTAAAGGTCCTCTTGATTTTCAGTAGTTTTCTACTTATACCAGTCAAACTAGTTAATGTAGTTTTGTTCCTACCCTACTTAACTGATATAACCTCTTCGATTCGGATATAAAAAGAATATAACACTATTTGTTAATAGCATTGCCATTGGTATTGTATCCTCTTTTAAAATAAAGAGGGGGACAACTACTAGAACTGAGGCAACGACAACTAGAAGAGCGATTTTCATTTGTTGTTTTAAAAAAACATAGTTTACTTTATAACGTTTTAACATGGCATAAGCCCATAAAACAACCAATACATGTAATATTGTCAATAACAAGAAATAAACTGTCAAATGACTCTCTTCGACACGAATTGTTCTAAAGAATAAATAAAAGACTGTCAAGTCAATGGTCAAACACAATAAAAATCCAAACTGAAGAAGACGTTTTAGTTTATCCATGTTGCCTCCAATAAGATAATAGTTTTTATCACTTGGTGAATCTATCTTCAAACTGATACAGTACCATCAAAGGAATAAGAAGAGCTAAAAAATCAAACCAATTTGAACCCTTGGTCACATAAGAAACCATTCCTGCAATTATAAAAATGAAGGTACAAGCCCTATAAATCTTGCCGTGAAATTTTTTTAACGAAATACTAATTAAAATATAGAGCAGAAAGACGATTAAGATAACCATCTGAGTTATGATAGTGCCCATAATTTCTCCTACTTACAATTTTGGAGGACGTAATCCATATGCAACAACTCCCCCAACAACAGCACCTCCTGCTGCACAAATTAAGTAAGCTTGAGGACCTGCTAAAATACACTGTTGTCCAGCTTGGAAAGCTCCTGCTAGAGCACCAGTTACGAGTGCCCACCTAGTCCACCACCACAAACATCTGACAAATCACTAACTGAAAGTTCATTAAAAAAGTTTTTATCCATTATATATCTCCTATTTAATGATATTATCTGCAATAAATGCTATAGAACCACCTATTTTTGCACCTGCCCAAGCACACCCAGCAGTCGCAGCTAAGGTAGCCCCTGCTGTCATCATACCTGCAGCTGTACATAAGCTTACACCAATTCCTGCTCCGTATACAGCTCCAGTAGCTGCATTATTCCATTTATTTGCTCCACCATTTACATTGGATAGACTTTCTAATTGTATTTCTTGAAAACTTATTATTGATTTTGAATTCATATTAATTTTTCCTCTTTTATTATTGTGTGTCGCGACCACGTTTTTATTGTAACTCACATTTGGTTATTTTTATATTAAAATCCTGAATGGTCATTGAATTGTCCTAAATGGGAAAATTCTACCGTTCGAGAAGGAGCCTGATAATAAAATCAATTGCATAGTAAATTAAACTAACAACCAATTTTATATTTACCCCACACTATCAATAATTGAGTGACTAATAAAATTGAGATAACTTATTTAGGTGTAATTTTCTGACAAATTTTCTTATAAATGATGAGATTAACTAAGTAGATAAGGAGGAATAGCCCCCAATGTATGAAACTATATATACCAAAAGTTTCTCTAATATAATAAATTAAAGGTGCCGAAACTAGTATTTGTATAGCAATTATAAGTATTTTTTTCATAAATACTTCCCTCAATAACACCTAATTACTGGAGCTGGATTCCAGGCAGAAGGATAACTACAAGTAGGTGGTTTAACTGGCCCCTTGCTACCACTTTTTATCCCCTCTCCAATCACACAAAAAATATCAAATACTGAACAAACTTTCCCACCGACAATAGTTTCTAATTCTGCTGATTGTAATTCTGCCTGTCTCATTTTACTTATTCCTCCCTATTATTTAATATTAATACAGTGCCATTGTTTAGGATTTTTCCGACAGCTAGCCGTAGCTTCATTAGCATAGTATGAATAAACCCCACCTACCAAGAACCATAATAAAGATGCTCCTCCATCACCACCTTCTACAGTAGCAAGATCAGCAGAGTTCAAATCGTTAAATTTTTCCATTGCTTTTGTATTCATTTTGAATACCTCCTATTTTTATTTTGTGTAGCAACCATATGTTTATTATAACTCTCATTTGTTTATTTTTTCATTAAAATCCTAAACGGTCACCGAAACGTCCTAAATGGTAAAAATATCAAAAATCCTAGTCACCAATGTAAGCTGGTGACCAGGATTCGTATGTCTTAGTTTAAGTGAAAGGTGTTGTAATAGACTTGTCTTTTCAATATTAATTCTTACGCAAATACAATTACGAAGAGCACCACTACTAAATTTTGCAAAGAATGTATGATAATAGGAAACCTAACATCATCGCTAGATTTGTAGATTATGCCATATATTATGGAACTGATGAATTGCGAATTAATTATTGCACCATAGCCATGGATATATGAAAATACTATCGAAGTGATTATGATACTTATCCAACTTGAATAACGTGCTAACCTTTCTTGAAGTATCCCTCGAAATAAAAGTTCCTCTAAAATAGGTTGAGAAATAATAGTTGTAAACATATACAATATAAATATTACTGGCTTGTTGGACATTTCAGAAATTTCTTTTGGCACAACTCCTACACTGTAACCATTACCAATAAACAAAAGAATCAAATAGATTAATGTTATAAGAAGTATTACTACGATATATGCCAATAAACGTTTATCATTGAACAGCCTTCTTTTAGACTGAGGTTTACTCAAATTTATCCCTAAACATTTTGCTAAAAGTCTCAGAAAATAAAGGGAGAGGATAATAGCTCCAATACACGTCATAACTCTTAGTATATCCCCTTGAGTATCTTGCTTAAAGTTGACATGGTCTTTGGATAAAGTAGAAATAACAGGTGTTTGGATAAACATAATCATGACCATAAAGAATATAATAGACAGAGCCAATCTGAAACACTTCTTAAATACACCAATCATTCTATTTTCCCCTTTTTAACATTTACCTTTATACTTTTTACCGTTCACACCATCAATAAATGAACAAGTCCCTGCAAAAAGTTTATTAACAACTTTAATGACATCAGCACCAAGATTGATAACAGGAGCGCCTCCTAGGATTTTTTCAAGTTCTTTGTGACTAAGTTCTTTTTGTGACATGTTTCTTTCTCCTTTAATACTTACTATAAATAATTTCTAAAATATCGTATTGTTTTAGCACCATGGTGCACGATCACAAATGAATTTACCAGTTTTGTTTACTGTATCTCTTACAGCTCTCCCTAATTTATACATACCTCTAGTAAAATCATCACCGCCTGTAATGTTTTCTAAAGTATCGCCACTTAATTCTGGAAACTGTTTGTATACTTTTGTATTCATTTTGAATACCACCTATTTTTTATTTCGTATCGCGACTACGATTTTATTATAGCAATCATTTTTTAAAATAAATGTCTAAATCCTAAACAGTCATTTAACTTTCCTGAATGGTAAAAATCCAAGACTCATATGCTGACAAGTCTTGGAAAATTCTTAATTCTAGTAAGAGAAAAACTAATAAGAATACTAAAATAGTAATTAATTGATTATAGAATAAAAATTATGGACAGAAAACTGGAGGTGCAGGGTTAGAAGCACTTCTTGGAAAACATTTCGGAGCTGATTTAGTAGGTGAGTTACTTATCAATCCGATTATTTTTTTAGTTGTCGGCCAAATCCAACAGCTTGGATCCCCTATAGAACAAACTTTCCCTCCAGAAATTATTGCTAGTTGATATTCACTAATTTCTTTTGTCTGTATTGCACTCATCATTTTCCCTTTCCAATATATTTATAGTAACAAACTGAGCCGATAATCGTAATTATCAGTGTAGATAATTCTTTCAACCAAATCGTTAAAGGATAGATTTCCGAAACGATTTCTATAATAAGTACTGAAAATCTATATATTAAAAATAGAATTATTAAAGATTTTAAATTATTCATTCGTAACTGTACCTGAAGGTGGACTAAACTTTAAAACAAAACCATTGCTTTGGATTTTGTTGACAACTTTTTGTGCTATCTTTTCCCACGCCATCAAAAATTTTTCCAGCGACATAGATCCCAAGCCCTTTGATAACTGGTCCCAGAGGTAAGGCTCCACCTTCAACAACTGAAAGACTCTCAACATTTAAAACTTCAAACTGTTCAACTATTTTTGTATTCATTTTGAACACCTCCTATTTTTATTTCGTATCGCGACTACGATTTTATTGTAACTCACTTTTAGTTATTTTTTTACTCAAATCCTAAACAGTCGTTTTTTTGTTGCGAACGGTCGTTTTTTACCATTCACTACTCATTTTTTACCGTTTAAGATAATAATGAGACCATTTAAGAACAGTTCGTTTCTTATCATAAGACAATCTGTTTTTCCATTTACAACTTTGGAAAATCTTGACAAGAAAATTATCTTCTTCCACAGCCGTGTCATCCACTTTTCAATCTTTTTTATCAAAATAAACGAGTAAAGAGGCTAATAAAGTAACAATTGATAACATATTTGTCGTTTGTTTTGATAACGATAGTTGATAAAAAACTAAAAAGAATAAGTACGGTGTTAGATGAGTTACACTTTTTCTATAAATAGCATGAATAGTCGTAAAAACAATTATAGAAGATGATAAAACTATAAAAACTGTGTAAATCATTTAATTAACCTTATATGCCAAATAGGCACTACCTGCTGTAACGCCAACAGCACAAACTCCCTTTAAAACAGGATGAGGAATTTTACAATATTTCGTACCTGCACTAAGACCTGAAAGTCCACCAATTGCAGCATTTCCAGTAGGGTTACCACCACTTATATTGGCAATATCATTTGTTGCTAATTCTTTATATTTTTTCATCAGTATACCCTCTCTAAAATCCACCTGTTGCCCCTGTTGCTATTGTCCATAAAGTAATACCCGCTTTAGCACCAATATAATCACAAGCTATTCCACAAATTGGAAAAACACTATAGCAGCTCCTACACTACCTGAAACCAAGGCACCAAAGACATTAGCTTACCAGTTATTGTTACTATCTTCAATACCTAAAAGCATTTTAGCTATGCGTCCTTGGTTGAACATTCCCCGTGCCAGCTACTACTCTCAATATCCATAACGAATGTGCGATAAAGTCCTTATTTTCTTTAAAATATCAGCCTGACTCTTTGTCAAAGAAATATTGTTTTCACTTATTATTTTTGAGATTGATACATTTAATCGACTTAAGATAAAAGGGACAGATGATTTTTCTTCATCCAATTCCTTTTTATAGGATACAAGTAATTGTTCTAATTGCTTAGTATTAGGACTGTTTTTTAAATCTAAAATTAAATCCTGAATTAATTCTGAAGCCTTATCTTTTCGCTCCTTCCCACCTGAAAACCATTTAACGATACTCAAATTTACATCCTCCATTATAGTTTACTTTATTTTCAAAGTTCTTTTATTATTCTATTTGGTAACCTTTTATATAAAACAATAGAAAGAGTGCTTAGAAATTTTCATTCTCAAGTACCTTTTTTAAAATTTGTTCCAAAGGCATTAGCTATTGTATTAACCGATACCACCCGAATGCCAACCTGCATTTCCACCTGTTAATCCATTCATAACTGAATTATTAGCAATAGTTCCAAAGACTAAACGTTTATTCATTTTCCTGACTTGAAGCACTAGAAAAACTTTCTGAATATTATTTTTATTTTTTCTTCATCAAAAATCTATCTAACGCTGGTAATAAAAAACCAATTATTAATCCTATAAAAAAACTTTTAAAATCCATGCATCACCACCAACAAGTTGCTCCATATCCGACACCACCAATGATTGCTCCGCCTGCAGCTCCTCCAATGGCTCCTTGCCAAGTTCCAGTTTTTATACCCATTCTCAAACCATTTCCTGCACCAGTGCCAATCGCTGCTTTACCAAGTCCACTCCATGTGCATTTACCACCTTCAATACTTGAAAGTACCATCTCATCCATCATTGTAAACTGTTCTAGTGTATTTGTATTCATTTTGAATACCTCCTATTTTTTATTTTGTGTCGCGACCACGTTTTTATTGTAACTCACTTTTAGTTATTTTTTTACTCAAATCCTAAACAGTCGTTTTTTTGTTGCGAACGGTCATTTTTTACCATTCACTACTCATTTTTTACCGTTTAAGATTTTTTTATCTTCATGACTTACTTTTTGATAGTATTAAAAAGGCATATCATAAATTAAAGTCATTAGAGGAGGAATTAATGTCCAAATACAAACGTACGTTCATCCCCCAAGTAGATGCTAGAGACTGCGGAGTGGCAGCTTTAGCTTCTATTGCTGCCTTTTATGGGTCTAGATATTCCCTAGCACACTTGAGAGAACTAGCGAAAACTAATAAAGAAGGAACGACTGCTCTTGGTTTGATCAAAGCTGCTCAAGAGATTGGTTTTGAGACACGTGCTATTCAAGCTGACGCCAGCCTTTTTGACATGACAGATGTCCCCTATCCTTTCATCGCTCATGTCAATAAAGAAGGTAAACTTCAACACTACTATGTCGTCTATCAAACGACCAAAAAGGGACTCATCATTGGTGACCCTGACCCGAGTGTCAAGGTCACTAAAATGTCCTACGACACCTTTCTTTCTGAATGGACAGGTGTAGCGCTTTTCATGGCGCCTAAGCCATCTTATCAACCGCACAAAGATAAAAAGAATGGGCTAGCTAGTTTTCTTCCACTCATCTTTAAGCAAAAAGCAGTGATTGCCCAAATTGTCATTGCTAGCCTACTGGTTACCGTCATTAATATTGTCGGTTCTTACTACCTGCAATCTATCCTAGATGATTACATCCCCAATCACATGCTATCCACGCTGGGCATTATTTCTGTTGGATTGATTATCACCTACATCATCCAACAAATCATGACCTTTGCCAGAGACTACCTCCTCACTGTGCTCAGTCAGCGTTTGACGATTGATGTCATTTTATCTTATATCAAGCACATCTTTAACTTGCCCATGTCTTTTTTTTGCGACTAGACGCACTGGGGAAATTATCTCACGTTTTACTGATGCCAATGCCATTATCGATGCACTAGCTTCAACTATTCTTTCCCTTTTCCTAGATTTCTCTATCGTCATCATCGTCGGAAGTGTCTTGTTACTTCAAAACCCCAACCTTTTCTTTCTCTCCTTAGTTTCCATTCCCATTTATTTGGTGATTATTTTTGCCTTTATGAAACCTTTTGAACGCATGAATAACGATGTCATGCAAAGCAACTCCATGGTTAGTTCAGCCATTATTGAGGATATTAATGGGATTGAAACGATTAAGTCATTAACTAGCGAAGAAATTCGTTATCAAAAGATTGACCGTGAATTTGTCGATTACTTAGACAAATCCTTTACCTTAAGCAAACTGTCAACCCTTCAATCAGCCTTGAAGCAAGGCGCTCAACTCCTTCTAAACGTCCTCATTCTCTGGTTGGGATCAGACCTTGTCATTAAAGGAAAGATTTCCGTCGGTCAGCTCATCACCTTTAATACCCTGTTAAGTTATTTCACTGACCCCCTTGAAAATATCATCAACTTGCAAACCAAGTTGCAATCTGCCAAAGTTGCCAACACACGTCTCAATGAAGTCTACTTGGTTGATTCCGAATTTAAAGACCAGACCTTTGAGACCGATCCTGCCACACTTAAAGGGGATATTGTTTTTGATCAGGTCTCTTATAAATATGGTTTTGGACGAGACACCCTGTCTGATATTACCATCACCATCAAGGAAAAAACAAAAGTTGCTCTCGTAGGTATTAGTGGCTCAGGCAAAACAACTCTTGCCAAGATGATTGTCAATTTTTACGAACCTTATCAAGGGACTATTCGTTTGAATGGCACGGATCTTAAAACGTTGGATAAGAAAGTGCTACGACGTCATATCAACTACTTGCCTCAACAAGCCTATATTTTTAATGGCTCTATTCTTGAAAACCTCACCCTAGGTATCAAAGAAACCGTTAGCCAAGAAGACATCCTGAAGGCTTGTGAGATTGCGGAAATCCGTCAAGACATTGAGCAGATGCCCATGGGCTATCAGACCGAACTCTCAGATGGAGCCGGCCTATCTGGTGGTCAAAAGCAGCGCATTGCTCTAGCTCGTGCCTTGCTCACAAAAGCACCAACACTCATTCTTGATGAAGCTACTAGTGGGTTAGATGTCTTAACTGAGAAAAAGGTAATTGACAACCTCTTAGCCCTTGATAAGACCATTATCTTTGTCGCTCACCGCTTGAGCATCGCCCAACGTGCGGAGAAAATTCTTGTTCTAGAGCAAGGAAAAGTTGTCGAAGAAGGCTCGCATAGAGACTTAGTCAGACGACAAGGGTTTTATTATCATTTATTTAGTAAATAAGGAGAATTTATGAATCCGAATCTTTTTCAAGGTGCTGAATTTTACAGAAGACGCTACCAAAATTTTGCGACCTTACTGATTTACCCCTTACTCCTATTAGTTGGCTTCTTAGGACTCTTTTCTTTAGTAGCCAAGAAAGAAATTAGTGTTTCAACGATTGGTGAAATCACACCAACCAGTGTCATTGCCTCGATTCAATCAACTAGTGATAATCCCTTATCAAGTCATCACCTTGAGGAAAATAAGGTCGTCAAAAAAGACGATGTCCTCCTAAACTATTCTGAGACGATGGATGAATCTCAGAAAACGGTTCTAGAAACTCAATTAGCCAGTGCTAAACGCCAAAAAATTGGTCTTGAAACTTTGAAAGCTAGTTTAAAGCAAGGGGTTAATTTTTTCATTGATGATGGCGTGGATGAATTTGGCTATTTGAATACTTATAACAGTTTTATGCTTAAAGTAAAGGAATTGGAACCTAAAACGACACCATCACAACCCTATGGGAATTATCCCTACCCTAGCCAAACACCACAACAAGATCAGGGAATTCAAGTCCCTCAGACGCCAAATCTCCCCTCTAGTCAGCCAGATGTCGCAACAGGAATACAGGAACAGCCCCCTCAAATCCCATCACAACAAGCACCGCAAACGGCTATGACTTCTTTTAGATCTGCAAGAGGAAAGTTATTAACGTATCACACGCCTAAAAGTGCAATTAAAGAAATCCACAGCCGAGGTAAGTTTATTTTGACAGAGAATGCCTCACAGAACGGTCAATCACAAATTGATATTCTCCGAACGGAGTACATCCAAAAAACGGATGACCAGTTGACAACTGTTACCAATCAAATCGCGGAGCTTGAGGGAAAACTCCAACAAGCAGATGTTCAAGTTCAAAATAACACGATTAAAGCGCCACAAGACGGTATTGTTCACCTCTTAAGACATCTATCTAAAACGAGCATCATTCCAAAAGGGACTGAGATTGCGCAGATCCTTCCTGATATGAGTAAGACGAGGAAAGTCACTATTACTTACTACGTCAATTCCAGTGACATTGCGACAATTAAAAAAGGACAAACTGTCCGTCTCAGATTAGATAAAGTCAGCAATCAAGATTTGGTGGTTATTGGTAAAGTCAGAGCTATCAACGCCTCTTCAACTGAAACCAAGGAGGGAAATCTTTTTAAAGTCAAAGCGCAAGCTAAGATTTCAGAAACTGATAGCCGTATTCTGAAATATGGCATGCAGGGAAGAGTGACAAGCATTATTGGGAAAAAAACATTCTTTAATTATTACAAGGATAAGATTTTGAATGATATACAATAAAATCGATACTACTTACTTAAATCATATTTAACTTGAATTTCTTAGTTTTTTATCCATTCAGAACAAAATAACAACCATTCAGGATTTTTGGTTATAAATAGACAAATCTAGTTTATACTTAACATTATTACGAAAAGGAGAAGCAATAATGACTCATTTAAAAACGTCTAAACAATTCAAGGAGCTTAGCGAAAAAGAATTAGCTGAAATTGATGGAGGAAAAGGTAAGAGTATCTTTAAAAAAATTCTTGATATTATTCATAAAACAGATTATAAAGCACGTTAGAAAGTTGAGAAGCTAAATCAATTGAAGAAAAAATAGAAAGCGATGTAAAAATTGGTCATTTCGTAGAAATCCGACTTTTACATCGCTCTCTTTACTCTCTTTTTTATTTTTATTGTTTGAGTAAAATAGTAATTTTGTGATTTTGTTTCTAAAACAATATGTGAATATTTTCCAATAATTGAAGAAACATTTGCTAGTCCGATCCCTCTACCGTATCCATTTGAACTAAAGCCTAATTCAAAGAGCTGTTTGACTTCAATCCTCTCTTCCTTTATCGTGTTTTCAACTAATATTATCTGTTGTGAAATTGTTTCGAAAAAAGCTAATTTTAATATTTTCTTTTCGGATTTTAAAGCAGCTTCCATTGCATTATCTAATAATATTGAGATTATCGTAACACAATCAATCATTTCAATATCCTCTACATCAATTGTAGTAGGAATTTCAATGGACGTTACTACTCCATTTTCCCTAGCTTGTGTCAACTTAACGGCAAGCAGACTTTTTAATGATTCATTTTTAACATTGATTAATCGTCCAATGTCATACTTGGTATTCTTGAATGGTTTATCTGTGTCTTTTATCGTCTCCTGATAAATGGATTCAATGACAGTAAAATTTTTCTCTTCAATTCCGATAGCTAACGTTTTTAAGATATTCAGGTAATCATGTCTAAAACGTTTAATATCAATATACAAATCTTCAATTTGCTTACTGTATTCTTTTAAATTTTGAAGTTGTATATCCTTTTGAAACATCAACTCTTCTTTTAATTCAATCTGCATTGATTTATCAAGACGATTGATCATGGTCAAAAAGAAAACAATATAAATAAAAACAATTGAAGCTTTGTAGAGGTCGGTATCAATGCCTACGCTTTGCACAACGTATTTTATTAATATATAGTATAAAATCATACTAACATTAATAATTATTAAAAAGCGTCTCTCTTGTGCGTTTAATTTAGCAAAGTACTCTGTTTTAAAATAATAATTAAAATATTTCAAAAAACAATAAGAGATAATTGTTGATGATATAGAAAGGGAGATTGAAATAATGACACTCCGATTAACATCTTCATAACCCATCTTAGCTAAGGGGATAATAAAATAGACCAAACCAAGATAAATAATATGATGTAGCGTTATCGGAAAAAGTCCCCTAAATATCTGTAAACAACCTTCTAATTTTCTATTTAATAAAAAAGAAACACTTAAAAAATAAAATGGAGTGACCAATTCAAAAAAGAAATTCGGTAAAAAAAGAAATAGTAATGAAAAGATTATGTATTTTCCTAAAGCAATTAGTAAACATTGCCATAATGTAATTTTTTTGTCCTGTGTAAATGCAAAAAGAAAAACAAAACACAGTGTGTCAATGAACTGAACTAAAAATTGAACTAAATCGGTCACACCTCTCTCCCTTCTTTCACTATTCTTTTCAACTCTTTGACCATTGTTCTTGAAATAATACAAGAACTACCGTCACTAAAGTAGGCTACTCTTTCTTTAGTGTTGATTTTACTGATATTTTTCGGATTGACCACATAAGACCGATGACACTTGATGAAACGTTTTTCTTTTTGTAGGATTTCTTGTAATTTTCCTGTAAATTCAATACGGTCTGTGTTGGTGTGGAGGATTAATTTATGTGGTCTTGGGGAGGTCTCAATATAGTTGATCTTAGCAAAGGGAAGCTGAACTTCCGTGTACTCCGTCTCATAGATAAAGTAGTCTTTCAAGTCTACTAGCTCGCTGCTCTCGTTTATTTTATCCAACAAGGATGTCAACCTTTGCTTCAAGGCTTCTTTTGAAAGGTCCTTGTCTAAATAATCCATAACACCAATTTGCAACTGAAAAACAAGTGGCATCATTTCAGTATGGGTGGTGATAAAAACAATAGTTGCCAAGGGATCCTGTTCTCGAATACGTTGTGCCAACTGTAAACCCGCTTGTTCTACTTGATGGATTTCAATATCCAATAGAAAAATTTGTTTTTGCCCCTTGCCAGCAATTGCCTGAATTAACTTATCCGGATTATCAAAAGAAAAGATAGCACTTGATTTGAACTGGTTTTCGCGAAGAATATCTTCAATCAAAAATTCTAAGTAGGACTTCTGGAAAAGATTATCCTCTAATATATAAATGTTCACCGCTTCCCCCTATTCATAGTAACTAATACCAGTTTTGCTTATTTTCATCTCAAGGCGAGATTGGTAACTAATTTCCTAAATTAAAATCAACTAATTTTATCTTTTTTTAAAACACTCGTCAAAATATTTTTTACCACAACCTCATCTCATTATTAAAAGCGTTAACTATTTATAATGTTTAATTTCTAAGTTTTGTGCAAATATATAATTGTGACTAGTCGTTTTTAATGAAATATTAGGATATTTATTTATAATTTGATGTGCATTATATAGTCCTACTCCTCTTCCATTACCTTTGCTACTTACCCCAAACTTATATATATCCTCAATATTTAGTGATTCATTTTTCATAGAATTTTCAATGATGAATATTTGTTTATTTCCTTCAGAAAAAAAGGCAATATTAATTGATGATACGGTTGCATCTAAAGCAGCATCTAGAGCATTATCGCATAAAATGGAAACTATCGTAATAAAATCAACTAAATCCATTCCCTTAGGTTCAATTGCTTCTGGAACCTCCAAACTAATGGATACATTTTTTTCAGTAGCTTGAATAAATTTGGCAGCAAGTAAACTTTTTAAGGCTGAATTTTTTACATTCGTTAACCTACCAATATCATATTTATGATCTTTCAATGTTTTATTAGAATCCTTGAGAACAGATTGGTAAACTTCATTAACCGCATCAATATCCTTACTCTCTATCCCCAACTTCAAAGTCGTCAAAAGATTGGCATAATCATGGCGAAAACTACGAACTTCCTTGTAAAGTTCCTCAATCCGCTTGCTATAAGTTTCCATATCTTTTAATTGTAACTCTCTTTGTAAAATTAAATCTTTTTGGACTCTCTCACGCAAACGTCGATCAAGTATATTTATAATTCCTATAAAGAGAATCAATAACAAGATAACTAAGAACTTTCTGTAGGCTAATGTTTCTAATGATTTTTCAAATTCTAAATAGGTAAATATTTCTATCAAAATAAAGTATACAATCATTACAATATTTATGAAATTTAATAACTGTTTTTCGCCTGAATCCAAATTTTTTCGTTCTAAAATGGTAAAGTCATATTTTAACCATCTCAAAAATAAAGTACTCAAAAAAGCAGATAAGATATAGAAAAATAGCCAGTACTTTGTCGAATCAAGATAATCGTTTGTTAAACTAAAAACTGGCAAAAGAAAAAAAGAAATAGATCTATAAAATAAATTTCTCAATGTTATAGGAAACAGACCGTAAAAAATAAGCAAACTTTTTGGTAATTCCCTTAAAAAAAACAATGGTATTGATAACATCCCTAATGCTCGATATAAGTACGGGATAAAATTAAAATCAAGAAATAAAAAATTTTGCAAACTAGATGTTAATAACAAAGGCAATTCATATAAAAGAAATGCTATAAAAATCGTGCTAACAGAAAACTTGCGTTTACTTATGAATAAAAATAAAAATAGATCTAATCCAAACGCAATAAACACACTGAATATATCAAAAAGAAACTCCATTATTTCTCCCATCAATGCAAATCTGCTATGGTCTTCAGTAAAAGATCCATTTTATGACGTGCAACTAAGCACGTTGAACCGTCCTTTAAATAAGCAATCCGCTCATGCCTATCCACCTTGATAACATTCATAGGATTAATAACAAAAGACCTATGACATTGTAGTAATCGCCTATCCTGCTTAACAATATCTGATAAACTAGCCGTAAATTCCATGCGATCAACAGCCGTATGAAGGATGACGCGATGTGGACGCGGTGATGTTTCTATATAAAGCAAATCATTAAAAGGATACTGAATTTGGTTATATTTTGATTGAAAATAAAAGGAATCTTCTGTCACCGTTTTACTATCTCTTGTCTGTGCGTATAGGATATTATCTTCAATACGCTTTTCAAAATCGACCGTTTCCAATTCTTTGTCAATATAGTCTAAGGCTTTGATTTGATACTTAAACGACAAGGGCATAAATTCTGAGTGTGTAGTCACAAAAACAATGTTTGCGTAAGGATCTTTATACGTGATTTCCTTAGCTACTTTTAACCCTTTCATATCATCATTTTTAATTTCAATATCTAAAAAGAATAATTGATGGGCTCCCTTCTCTTTTGATGCTGCTAATAAATGGTCGGGCTTACCATACACTTCAACACTTTCAACGTCTAACTTATGTTTAGCAACAATCTCTTTAATAAGTGTTTCCATCCGTGTCTGTTGCGCAAAATCATCCTCTAATACAAAAATATTCATCTCATTTCTCCTTCTTCTAACCATGATTGTAGTAGCTGCTGTTGACGCCTTCTCGAAAAAGGAACACGCATCTCATCTGGACTTTCCAAAATCAGTGTTCTTTCACTAAAATCAATTTCCCTAATCTTAGTAATATTAACTAAGCAACTTCTATGACATCTTACAAGATGACCTGAATAGCGTTTTTCTAACTTATTTAAATTATCGAAAAAGTCCATTATTCCAATATTTGTAACCATCCTCAGCTTATGAGGTTTAGTCGGATGAGTTGCAATATAATAAACGTTTGATAAAGGAATTTTTTTATAATTACGATTCATTCTAAAAACAATAGCAGTCATTTTAATACCCTCCTAAAGGGAGAATACCATAGAAAGAATCGCATTGAGTCAGTAAATCCTAAACGGTCACTCAAATTTCCTAAATGGAAAAATAATAACTAAAAAAAGTATAACAAAAAATAAGCGCGTTAGGAAAATAAAGTGAGAAAACAATCACAGATTTTCATAGAAATATCAATAAAAAAGTGGACGAAATAATCGTCCACCCTATTAACAATAACCTTATTCTTTGAGAGGTATTACTTGCAAACTTTTCTCGTATAAACACATAAACTTTCTGGATTAGATGTTCCAAGTCCACCTAAAATAGTATCATGAGTGCAGGTTGCAATGGCTAATTGACACCTTGTATAGTCTTTTGGATTAACTTTGATACATCGTCACTTTCGACTTGCCATACGCGAGTACTGTCTGCGTCTTTCGTTCCTTGTCTGAAAGCTAATTCATTTGACTATACTTGTTGCACCTCTCAATTATTCTAATATTTCGTTCTTTTATCATTATCTATTTTTTTTAATGACCTGTAAAATACAGTAAAGAATAAGGTGTATTTATAGATGCAAAACTTAAAAATAATTGATCTAAAATGGTATTTCATGATTAGTTGAGAATGGAATATAATCCTTATAAAACTTCACTTTATCAACATCCTCTGATACTATGCTACTTAATATCATATTTTTGAATTCTTCCTTCGGTATTTCTGTATGGCAAATCCATCTCTGTCCTGTCGTTGTAAACCAAGTGCCTATTTTATTGTATTCCTTGCTAAACAAGGGAACTTCTCTCATCAGTGAAAAGTCTACAATATAGACTTCTTTGAAAGCATTACCATATAATTTTTTCATAAACAATCTGTCTTCCTCCTAGAATTTCTTTTGCTTATTTTCCCAAAGCCAATCATTGAGACAACTGTTACTTAAAAAATACATCATTTCTTCTTTATTGTATAATTCATCAAATATCTTTTTGCTTTTTTCTGAAAAACCTCTAAAAATAAATATGTCGCTAAAAGCGAATGTCTACAATTTTTGGGAAAAATATTATCACTATCATCAGAATCTACAAATTCGCCTAAAAACTGTCTTAACTTAACACTTATACAGTCTAGGCAAGTTTTGATTTGACTATAATATGTTAAATATATGCTTCACCATTAATTCTTGTTTCTTCCCAATCTTTTGAATAAACTAATTCTTGAAGTTTTTTCAAAGATTTAGAGTCCGCTAAAGGTATACATAAGTGCTTTCTATTGTCTTCCAACCATTGGTTGGAAATGATTGGATTAATGTGATTCATAACCCCCACCTCCTTGTTATGATTGTTAACTTATTTCAATTAATAAACACCTTATCATGTATCTTATAATCAAGTCCTTTCATGCTTTAAATATACCAAAAAAATTGGAAATCAAGACTTCTGATTCCTAAACAGTCATCTAACTTTCCTAAATGGTTTTTATTTTAATAAAAATCACTCTTTATCTAGATAAGGCTTTGATCATTCTCATCACGCGCCAGCCAGGTTATGAATGCCTTTTCAAGAAAGATTCCCATCTTCTATCCTATCAACCTTAGTTGATATTATTTTCAAGGATTTATAAAAAACAAATCGGTCATCATTTCACTGGGATTTTTCGGCTATTTTCTAATGACATGGAACCATAAACCTTTTATCAACACTGTTTATCACGTTTTTAATAGGGGCTAAGGAGACTAAGTGCCAGATGTATCTCGCTACTACTTGACTAAAAATGCTAAAGAGACTTGATAAATGGTTGAATAAACAGTCATTTCTCTTAATAATCAGATTTTTTTGATTTTTTCGAAAAATTACTTGATTTTTCTGAATAGTTAAGATATAGTATTAGCATTATCACAAAAGATTGGAGACACTCGTAATGACAGTTTCAAATACTAAAGCAGTCATTATTATTAAAATCAGGACTTAGCAGACGTCGTTTACCGATGATATTGCCAAGTCCTATTCGTCGTACGAGTGGACTTGCTTGTAGGCTTTCCACTCATTGTGGGAAGCTTTTTTGTTAGAACTATCAGGAGAATGATTATGAAACTATTTTATAAATGCAACCAAGTCTTTAGAGATTACCTCTCTTACGTTGTCCTTGCTGTCGCCGTTATGGCATTAACTTTTCCTAACCTATTTACATGGATAACAGCTTATTTAACACCACTTTTACAGTTCATCATGTTCACTATGGGGCTAACTTTGACCATGAAAGATTTTGGGGAAGTTTTTCGCCGTCCCGTCCGTGTTCTCCTAGTTGAAGTCCTCCAATTCTTTTTTATGCCTTTCTCTGGTTTTGTCTTTGCCAAACTTTTCAATCTTCCAGATCAAGTTGCCCTCGGATTGATTTTACTCGGTTCTGTTCCAGGTGGAACATCTTCAAATATCATGGCTTATCTGGCTAACGGTGATGTTCCTTTATCTATTTCTGCGACATCGGTGTCTACTTTATTAGCCCCTTTAATGACACCAATTATGCTAACCCTCTACGGGGGCTCTTACTTTGAAATGAGCTTTACTGCTATGTTTATGTCAGTTGCTCAAGTCGTCTTACTCCCCGTTGTCGGTGGTATGATACTCAATGCTTTCTTTGGCAAATACACCCAAAAAGTCAGTGTGGCAATGCCTACATTTTCTTCCTTAGCAGTCCTAATGGTACTGGTTGGAACAGTTGCTGTTAATCGTGATAATCTCTTATCAACGGGTTGGGTCATCTTCTTGGTCGTTTTTTTCCACAGCTTATCAGGTTATCTTGCTGGTATGGGACTAGCCAAACTCTTTAAATACGATCTTGCTAGTCAACGTACCATGGCTATTGAAGTTGGACTGCAAAATACCTCACTTGCTGCTAGTCTGGGCTTGGCACACTTTTCACCACTGGCTGCCCTTGCTGGTGCTGCTGGTACCATTGTCCACACCCTATGGGGAACCGTCTATGCTAACCTTTGTGCCAAAAAAGACGCTAAAAAAGCTCAAGCAAGCCAAACACAAACTTACCCTTCTGAGAAACTAGCAACCGCAAAATAAAACGAAAGCAAAAACGTGCTTGCAAATTGAGAATAAAACGTTTTTTGAAACTTCTCTCAAAACGTAGACCCTTTCTGAAAATGTGATCATTTGGAAATCTTGCAGAAGGATGGATAATCATTAACCCCCAAAAAACTGTTGTTTCAATGTTTTTGGGGGTTTTTTACTTTTAACTCCAAAGAAAAAGATCCAAAACAGACTTTTCTTCAATCTGCAAACCTTTTGTTGAAACTTTTCTTAAGTGATTTCAGACGGTAGCGATTTCCTATGGCATTCCATTTCTAAGCATTGCCCAAAAAGTCACGAGGACACCGAGGAACTGTGGCTAAAGTATCTCAGCTCCTTTTATAGTCAAATGAGTTAACTTTCAGAACAAGGAACAAAAAAAGACGCAGAACAATACTTGATACTCTTCTAAAATCAAAAGCAGACCTTGTTGACTCGATGTATAGTAAAATGAAGTAAAAACAGTACATTTGTGATATCATGTTTTTATGGCATATTCACTAGATTTTCGTAAAAAAGTTCTCGCATACTGTGACAAAACTGGCAGTATTTCTGAAGCATCTGCTGTTTTCCAAATCTCACGCAACACCATTTATCAATGGCTAAAACTAAAAGAAAAAACAGGCGA